>CAVYEY010000019.1:0-148675 GCA_963767435.1 uncultured Alphaproteobacteria bacterium | reverse complement strand
GCAGAGGCTCTCTCCTATCGTGCCCGCTAGCCGGCCTTAACCGTCACCTTCCGTACCTG
This sequence comes from uncultured Alphaproteobacteria bacterium, assembly GCA_963767435.1. Taxonomy (GTDB): domain Bacteria; phylum Pseudomonadota; class Alphaproteobacteria; order Rhizobiales; family Rhodomicrobiaceae; genus Rhodomicrobium. The sequence continues at coordinate 148,616 of CAVYEY010000019.1, read as the reverse complement.
CGGCTCGGCGAACTCCGGCAGCAACGGCATACCGCACTTCTTCTGGTACGAGATCACGTGCTCGATCCCCTCCTTGGCCAAGGCCAGCGCCTCCTCTTCGGTCTCGCCTTCGGCGCTGACTTCCGGAAACGCGGGGACATGCGCAATAATGACGCCTTCCCTGAGGGGTTCCAGGATAACGCTATAGGTGTGGCTAGCGGTCACAGCTGCTCCTTTCCCTGGTGGCAATAAATAGTAACAATTATGTCCGCCACGTCAATGAAGGAGGTGGGCGGCCGCGCGGTGCTGCGTTGGCGAAGTACCGCCGCAACGGTGCACACAGTTTAATGAAAAGTGTATTCTACGTAAGCGCTGATTATGGTTAATGCAAACACGGTTAATCCAGAATTGCGAGTTCCGAAAAGGCCGATTTTTGCGAAAAATTCCCCGTTTCGGGTCGATTTTTAGCTTTTAAAACTACAGTTAAATATGATTCCAGATTTGAATTAACCAAATCCCTCGCACATGTCGTTGGGGCTTATCGTTTAATATCAATAAGTTAACTTGCAACGGCCGCTTAACGCTTACTCAAGGTTTTTCTGCTAAACTACATAAAGATTGAAAAACACCCATTTTGTCCCTCGCAGCGGCCTCAAAGCCTGCCAGGAGTGCCAAGTTGAGTAGTTGCGTAGTGCGTTTATGGCCGCCGGTTCAGCCAGGCCGCCTTCAGAACCTCGGCTGCCTCAACCGCGAAGCAGCAAAGGCTCCTCGCCCCTGCGCGCCGGTACGCCAGCAAGCCGTCAGGCACGTCAAGGACGCCGCCGCCGCGTCATTTTACCGAAGGTTCGATTTCCTGCCGTCGCCTACGGACCTGCTGCACTACTTCTTGCTGCTCAAAGACTTACGCAGGGCCGTCAACGAAGCGGGATCAAGTGCATGATCCGCTATGTAGCCCGCATGAATAAGCCGGGCCGCCTCGACGGCAAAGTAGGTGAGAATGCCCGACGCACCGGCCCGCCGGAACGCGAGCAGGCTCTCCAGCACGCAGCATTCGCGCGTGAGCCAACCATTCTGGAACGCCGCCGTCAGCATCGCGTACTCGCCCGACACCTGGTAGACGAAGGTCGGCACATGGAACGTCTCGTGCACGCGCTGCACGATGTCGAGATACGGCATGCCGGGCTTCACCATCACGAAGTCCGCGCCCTCGGCCAGGTCGAGCGCCACTTCGCGCAGCGCCTCGTCCGAATTGGCCGGGTCCATCTGGTAGGTGTGCTTGTCGCCCTTGAGCGTGCCCGACGAGCCCACCGCATCGCGGAACGGCCCATAGAATGCCGAAGCGTACTTGGCGGCATAGGCCATGATCAGCGTGTTCTTGAACCCGTGGCCTTCGAGCGCCTGCCGGATCGCGCCCACGCGCCCGTCCATCATGTCGGACGGCGCCAGCACGTCGCACCCAGCTTCCGCCTGCACCAGCGATTGCCGGACCAGCGCCTCAAGCGTCTCGTCATTGGCAATTTCGCCGTTGATCAGAAGGCCATCATGGCCGTGGCTCGTATAGGGATCGAGCGCTACGTCGCAGATCACGCCGATTTTGGGCACGCGCTTCTTGATCGCACGCACCGCACGGCAAACGAGGTTCTCCGGATTGAAGGCTTCCGCCGCCGTTTCGTCGCGAAGCTTCGGCTGCGTGTAAGGGAAGAGCGCAATTGCCGAAATGCCAAGGCTCGCGGCTTCCTCCGCTGCATCCACGGCAAGGTCGATAGAAAGCCGCTCGACGCCGGGCATGGAAGCGATGGGCTGCCGCGTCTTTTTGCCATCCACGACGAACATCGGCCAGATCAGGTTGGCCGCCGTAAGCGAAGTCTCCGCCACCATCCCGCGCGACCAGGCCGCCTGCCTGGGCCGCCTCATCCGCGTCGCGGGATACCCGCCGGATTGACCCTTGAGAAACAGCACACTGCTGCCCGAAAAATCGAGCGAGGAAGGTTTCGTGGTGATGGTCACAGCCCTGACTCCAGAAAGTGGATGTCTTTACGACGGAAATGCGCTTGACACAAGGGGTGCCGTAATGTAGAACAAACACAGAACACCGGCGCAAGGTCGCCGCAAGCCTCAGCCGGTGTGACAACGAGCAAGCGGCCAAAATAGTCCGGATCGGTTTCGCGTACCGGCAGTCTGTTTCCCGCGCCCCCCAACGGAACGGATAAGCCCCCTTTTTGGCCGCTTGCTTGCATTTTTCTCTTCCCTGCCTCAGATGAAGGGCATGGCGGAATTTAACATCACAGTGAACGGCGAAACCCGTACTACGGAAGCGCGCACGCTCGATGAATTGTGCCGGGAGCTGGGCCTTTCGGACCTGAAAATTGCAACGGCGCGGAACGGCGAGTTCGTGCCGGTAAGCGCGCGCGCTTCCGCAACGCTTGCCGAGGGCGACACCATCGAGGTCGTCTCGCCCCGCCAGGGAGGCTGAACATGACCGGCGATCCCATAACTCTCTACGGCGAATCTCTTGACTCGCGGCTCCTTCTCGGCACCGCGCTCTACCCCTCGCCTGACATCCTGCGCCGCGCCGTGGAGGCGGCAAAGCCGGCCGTCCTAACCGTATCCCTGCGCCGCGAAATTGGCTCTGGCGGGGCTGGTCAGGGCTTCTGGGAGGTGGTGAAGAGCCTCGGCCGCCGCATCCTGCCGAACACCGCCGGCTGCCACACCGCCCGCGAAGCCATCACCACCGCGCAAATGGCCCGCGAACTCTTCGAAACGGACTGGATCAAGCTTGAGGTCATCGCCAACGACGACACCCTCCAGCCCGATGTCTTCGGCCTCGTCGAAGCAGCAGACGCGCTGACCCGCGACGGCTTCAAGGTCTTCCCTTACTGCACCGAGGATTTAGGCGTCGCCGAACGCCTGCTTGGCGCAGGCTGCCAGCTGCTCATGCCCTGGGGCGCCCCCATCGGCACCGCGCGCGGCCTCATGAACCCCTACGCGCTCCGCAGCCTCCGCGCCTATTTCCCGGACACGCCGCTGATCGTAGACGCCGGCGTCGGTGCTCCGTCCCACGCCGCCCAGGCGCTGGAAATGGGCTTCGACGGCGTGCTCCTTAACACAGCAGTGGCGAAAGCAACCGACCCCATCGCAATGGCCACAGCCTTCGCCCAGGCAATCGAGGCAGGCCGCCTTGCCTATCGTGCCGGCCTCATGCCCCCGCGCGACATGGCCAGCCCCTCGACGCCCCTCGCCGGCCTCGCCTTCAGGGATTAGCCGCCATGCTCGCCAAATTTTATCCCGTCGTTCCCGATGCGGAATGGGTCGAACGCCTGGCCCGCCTTGGCGTAAAGCTCATCCAACTGCGCATGAAGGACGCGCCCGCCGAAGCGGTTTTCGCCGCAATCGCGCGCTCGCTCGCCGCCTGCCGCGCCACCGGCTGCGAACTGGTCGTCAACGACTATTGGCGCGAAGCCATCGATTGCGGCGCAACCTTCGTCCACCTAGGCCAAGGCGACCTCGACACCGCCGACACCGCTGCGATCCGCCGGGCGGGCCTCAAACTCGGGCTCTCGACCCACAGCCACGAGGAATTGGACCGCGCGCTCGGCGAAAACCCCGATTACGTGGCCCTTGGCCCCATCTACGAAACGAAGCTCAAGGTCATGCCCTGGGCGCCGCAAGGCCTCGAACGGCTTACCGAATGGAAAGCGCTGGCCAAGCGCCCGCTCGTTGCTATCGGCGGCATAACGCTTGAACGCGCCCCGGACGTATTCGCGGCAGGCGCGGACAGCATCGCTGTCGTAACCGACATCGTTGCGCACCCTGACCCCGACGGCCGGACCGGCGATTGGCTGGCCGCCGTCTCAAGGCTATAGGGCAAACCGCCTATTTCCCCGGCTTAGGCGCCTCTGGCTCTTTCGCCGCAAACTCGTCGTCGAGCGCCTCTTCGAGGTCCACGAGATCGCTTGGCGGGGTCATGCCGAACACCCGCATTTCATTCAACTTTTCCTTGAGCTGAATATAAAGCTCGTACCTATCGTGAGGCGGGTTCGCGAAACTTTCCAGGATCAGGCCGACCTCTGCCTTCAGGGATTCCAGAGCCATGGCACCCTCCTCAATCGATCAACCTGATAACAATACATCAAAGTTTGCCTTTTGGGCATTGATACCTATCAAAACGTGCGCAATCAGCCTTGCCCCGGCCTGTTGCCGCCCGGCGCGAAGCCTTGGAGACAAGCTCTGCCCTCCCGATATCTCGCGGGTAACGCAGGAGCAGTCCTATGCAAATACGCACCCCCTACCTGATTTTCCTGGGCGATATAGCCGATCAGCTTGCTGCGAAAACCGGCCAGGGCATCGTGGACTGGCGCCGCGAATGGTGCCTGGGCCAGCTGCGGCTGCCGGGATGCAAGGCCGATCTCCATATTCCCGATCTAACCGTCAAGGAAGCCATCGCCAAGGGGGCCCAAACGCTGGTCCTTGGCGTGGTCAACTCTGGCGGCTTCCTGCCCGATGTCTGGACCGCCACAATTGTAGAGGCCATCGAGGCCGGGCTGGACATAGCCAGCGGCCTTCACACGCGGCTTGGCTCGAAGCCCGAAATCGCCGCCGCCGCAAAGCATCACAACCGCCATCTTTGGGACGTCCGCCACTCGGACCTGCACTTCGAGACCGGAAAAGGCAAAAAGCGGCCGGGAATGCGGCTGCTTACCGTTGGGACAGACTGCGCCGCCGGCAAGAAATACACCGCGCTGGTGCTGGAGCGGGAGATGCGCGCCCGCGGCTTCGACGCCGATTTCCGGGCAACGGGCCAGACCGGGATCTTCATCTCCGGCCGCGGCGTCGCCATCGACGCGGTCGTCGCCGACTTCATCGCCGGCGCCGCTGAATGGATTTCCCCCGCCGCGGACCCGCGCCATTGGGACTTGATCGAAGGGCAAGGCACCCTCTTCCATCCCGCCTTTGCCGGCGTAACGCTCGGCCTCCTGCACGGCTCCCAGCCCGACGCATTCGTCGTCTGCCACGAGCCCACCCGCCGCACCATGCGCGGCGTTTCCCATCCGGTGCCGTCCATTCAGGAGGTCATAGACCTGACGGTGCGCTGCGGCTCGGTCACCAATCCCGGCATCCGGCCGGTTGGCATTTCGATAAATACCAGCGCCTTGGACGAGGACGCCGCGCGGGATTGCTTGAAGCGCCATGAAGACAAACATATGCTTCCCGCCTCCGATCCATTACGTTTCGGGGTAGCCAGCATAGTGGATCGCATCGCGGCGGATTTCCCAGCCGCTGCTCCGGGGTAGGAAATGAGACGGCTCAAGGCCAGCGCCGAAAGCTTTCCGATCGCAGGCACGTTCAGGATCTCGCGCGGCAGCCGCACCGAGGCGCGCGTTGTCGTGGCCACGGTCGAAGACGGCGAATGGGCCGGGCGCGGCGAGTGCGTACCCTATGCCCGCTACGGCGAGAGCGTGGACAGCGTTGTGGCGCAGCTTGAAGCCCTGGCAAAGGCTGTTTCGCTTGGCGCCTCCCGCCAGGATCTGTTGACCCTTTTGCCGCCTGGTGCCGCCCGCAACGCACTCGATTGCGCACTCTGGGATCTGGAAGCAAAGCTTGCCGGCAAACGCGTCTGGGCCCTAGCCGGATTCCTTGAACCGCGCGGCATAATCACCGCCTACACGCTCAGCCTCGACACGCCGGAAGCCATGGAAGCGGCGGCAAAAGACGCATCGCACCGGCCGCTCCTCAAGGTAAAGCTGGGTGCGCCCGGAGACCCGGAACGCATTGCAGCCGTGCGGCGCGGCGCTCCCAAGTCCAGGCTGATCGCCGACGCCAACGAAGGCTGGAGCGAAGCCTCGCTCGCAGCCAATTTCGCCGCCTGCCACGCTGCCAAGGTAGAACTTATCGAGCAGCCGCTACCCGCCGGCGAGGACGGCATTCTCGCCAGTCTCGGCGCCGCCGGCCGCGGCATCCCCGTCTGCGCGGACGAGAGCTTTCACACGGCAGCCGATCTTCCCTCCATCGCCAAGCTCTACCAAGCCATCAACATCAAGCTCGACAAGACGGGCGGCCTGACCGCCGCACTCGCACTTTTGGCGGAAGCCCAGCGGCATAGGCTTGGGGTTATGATGGGCTGCATGGTCGGCACTTCCCTTGCCATGGCGCCGGCTCTGCTGATCGCCTCGCGCGCAGCATTCGCAGACCTCGACGGCCCGCTGCTTCTCGCCCGTGACCGCGAGCATGGACTCGTTTACGAGGGGAGCGAAATCCATCTTCCCGGCACGGAATTGTGGGGATGAATTGAGGCGGACCCGGACAAAACGGTTCGGCATGCTGGATATAATTTATATGTTTCGAAACAAAATGTTATTAATTCGTACCCAATAAGTGAACAAAGCTTAACCCTGGGCACGCAATTTTTAACTTGAATAATGCGGAAAACGCCGCAACCCTATGGGTCTAGGTAGGTGCGCTTGCCGCACAATTGCCCCCTAACGTTCTAGGAGGTGTGCCCATGCCTAGACTGTTCACCGGGATCGAACTCCCGGAAGATGTCGTCGGGCGATTGTCCATGTTGCGGGCCGGTCTTTCCGGCGCACACTGGGCCAATCCGGACAACTATCACATCACTTTGCGCTTTGTAGGTGACATTTCCGACGCGGAGGCGGGCCATTTCGCCGATGCGCTGGCTTGCGTGAGCTTCGATAGTTTCGAGATGGAGCTGTCGGGTTTGGGCAGCTTTGGCGGAAACAAGCCGCGCGCGATCTGGGCGGGCGTCAAGCCTACGCCGGCACTTGCAATGTTGCAGAAGGCGCATGAGCGTGCGGCCCGGCTTGCCGGTCTCCCGCATGAGACGCGGAATTTTATGCCGCATATCACGCTGGCCCGGCTGCGCAATGTGAGCCCCTTCCCTGTGGCCGAATATCTGGCCCGCTACGGCGGTTTTCTTGACGGCCCCTTCGAAGTGACCCGTTTCGTGCTGTTCTCGTCGCGTCCGAACCAGGGCGGCGGCCCGTACGTCGTCGAGGAGGACTACCCTTCCCGCGATACCGCCTTCGGAGGCGATGGCGAAGCAGCGGCGTAGCAGCGCACTTGCGGCCGTTCGAAGCCGCACTGCGCAATGTTGCAAAGGAGGCTTAACTGCCAAACTCTTGGCATCCTCAGGATCTTTCCGGTTTGGCGAACCGATGGCCGCTTCAACAGCTGCGCCGGCGTCAAACCGGAGACGGGGTGATGCCACGACGGGGCAACCTCCGCGAGAGGCTGCAATACGAAGGCCCGCTCATGTGCTCGAGGGTGCGGCAATATGACGCGCCACCTCTTCTTCGGTCTGCGGCCCTTCCAATTGCGGACAATTCCCCTATAACAGATGAGATCGAGGTCTAAGGGCCGGGGCTGCCAGTGGAAAAATGGCTGACCCCCGAATTTTTGTTTGCGCCGCCCAGCTCGTGCCTCAATCCCTTCTAAAACTTGCAAAATCGCCTCTGCTGGTAGAGGTGTGGTAACGGTGGCGATGGCATTATAGAAATTGGGCTGCCTCCGGTAGGCATGAGCTTGCGTAATGTAGATTTTGGAAGTGCGTAATATTGTAATTCCAGACGCCTCCAATTCGGCAATCGCTTTGCCAAGTGCGGATTGAGGCGAGCCAAAGCTACCACTTAAATTGGAACCGAGCGCTATGACGATCATGATCTTGAAAACTCGCGCGACGTTTTGATATCCTACGCGTATCGTTATATTTTGGATGATTCTCGACGTGGGGTATAGAAGCGCCAAAATAAAGATACAAGCTAACAACGGCTTAACCACCCCCTAGGGATTGCACTAAGGTAACAGGATGAATTTCTACCCAACGGAGCGCGTCGCGCTTTTTATAGACGGGGCAAATCTTTACGCCACAGCCAAAGCCCTGGGCTTTGACATTGACTACAAGCGTCTTTTGAACCTCTTTCGCGTCAAGGGCCTTCTGCTAAGGGCGTTGTATTACACCGCGCTGGCAGAGGAGCAGGAGTATTCGTCGATCCGCCCTCTTATCGATTGGCTGGATTACAACGGATACTCGATGGTCACGAAACCGACCAAAGAGTTCACCGACGCTTCGGGACGGCGCAAGATCAAGGGCAACATGGATATCGAGCTTGCCGTCGATGCCATGGAGCTTGCCGAGCATCTCGATCATATCGTGCTGTTCTCCGGAGACGGCGATTTCCGCACGCTTGTTGAGGCACTGCAGCATAAGGGCAAACGCGTCAGCGTGGTCTCGACGCTCACAACGCAGCCGCCCATGGTTGCCGACGAGCTTCGCCGCCAGGCCGATCAGTTTATCGATCTCGCCGACCTGCAGAAGGATATCTGCCGCACCCAGCGGCCGGAAAACGGGCGCGAATATCAGGCGCACGTTCACGAGCAAAGGATGCACGAGCGGATGACCGCAGCTGCTCAGGCGCGGGAAGCCCCGGTGGATAGCGAATAGACCGCGCCGGGCAATGACAATCCAGCTGGCCCCATCGGATCTGCGTTCCGGCGCCCGTATCGTTTTGGGGGCCGGGGAACCGCAGCCCGATTGCCCTATTTGCTCAAGGCTAGTGAACTTCCGGGATGAAAACCGGGCCAAATATCCGGATTGGTTCAACGGGCCGGTGCCATCCTTCGGCTCAGCAGACGCGCGCCTCCTGATCGTCGGGCTGGCCCCCGGCCTTAAGGGCGCCAACCGGACGGGCCGCCGTTTACGGGCGACTACGCAGGGATTTTGCTCTACGAGACGTTGCTGCGCTACGGCTTTGCTAGCGGAACCTATGCCGAGCGCGCAGACGACGGCCTTGTTCTGACCGGTTGCCGCATAACCAACGCCGTGCGGTGCTTGCCGCCCGGGAACAAGCCGCTACCCGAAGAAATTACGGCCTGCCGCCGTTTTCTAAACGGTGTATTGCCGGAGATGCAAAACTTGAACGCGGTTCTTGCCCTTGGCAAAATCGCTTTCGATACAGTGATTCGCGCGGCAGAGCTGAAGCCGTCGCAACATAAGTTCGGCCATGGAGAGGCCGTCGATATCGGCGAGGGCCGCAGGCTTTTCGGCAGCTATCATTGCTCGCGATATAATACGAACACGGGCCGGTTGACGCCTGCGATGTTTCACAGTGTCTTCGACAAGATCGCGGCTCATTTAGGACGCACCGGACACGATGCCAGACCCAAATGAAATACTGCAAATCTCAGCCAATAAGGTGGCGTACGTTATAGTCCGTTCCCGGGAAACCGCCATAAGCACCGGGGATTGGGACGAAGACGCCGGTCCCGATGCCACCATGGATGCGGAGGCCGGTTTAGAAAACCCGCCCGGCGATCCGGCAAGGAAGGAACTGCAGCAGTTTCTTGATTCGCTGACACGGAACGAGCAGACGAGCCTGATTGCGCTGGCCTGGATCGGCCGCGGAACCTATGCTCCGGGCGAGTTGGACGAGGCGATTTCCGCCGCCAACGCCGCGCACGGCACGAATGCCGCGGCCTATCTGTTCAACCTGCCGCTTCTGCCGGATTACCTGGAGGATGCCCTGGAGCAATTGGGTATCTCCAACTGGTAGGCGTCAAGATATTGCGATCAGACGGGAACCATACGGAACCATAGCGAAGAGCTAGCGTTTTCCGTGACTTGGGGTAGGATGCTGCTCATGCTGCAACCAAACCGTGAATTCGAGCTGAAGCTCGGCCTGACAGGAAAAGAGCTTGAGCGTCTAGCCGCGAGCCCCAAACTGGGCTCCCGGAACGGCTGCGCGTCCAAAAAGCTAAGGTCCGTTTATTACGATACCCCCGATCACCGGCTTTACGCCGAAGGCTTGGTTTTGCGCGTTCGTCAGAGCGGACTGGACTTCGTTCAGACCATCAAGCTTGGCAGCTACAACGGAGACGGCGTTTCGGACCGCACCGAGGTAGAAGACAGCCTCAACAACGCCGAGCCGGACCTTGCCCGCATTTGCGACGCTGGCGTCCGCAGCCAAATTCTCAAGGCGATCGGGGACCAGGCTTTGATGCAGGTCTTCGAAACCAACATCACCCGGACCACCTACCGGCTGCGCACGCGGGGCAGCATCGTGGAACTGGCGCTGGACCATGGCGAGACCCGCGCCAAGAATCGCAAGAGCGAAATCTGCGAGGCAGAACTTGAACTTATCAAGGGCCGCCCAGAAGACCTGCTGCAGATGGCGCAAGCGCTTTTTGCCGGAACGGCAGTCCGCCCCTCGGCGCTGACAAAGGCCGAGCGCGGCTACCGGCTGCTCAGCAAGCAGCGCCCCGGCAAGAGGAAGAAGGCCGAACCGGTTTACGCCGAACCGGCGGCACTCGCGAAAGGCCAAAGCTGCGGCGAAGCGTTTGCGGCAATCCTGCGCCAAGCCCGCGAGCAGATCGTCCAGAACCGCACCGCTGTCTTGGAAACAGGCGATCCCGAAGCCGTCCACCAGCTCCGCGTGGGCCTGACACGCCTGCGCAGCGCGCATAGGGCGCTCGAAACGCTCTCGGATTCGCGCCAGCTGCGCTTGCTTGAGGCCGATGCACAAGCCATTTCCCGCGCCATAGGGCACCTGCGCGACGCGGATGTATTGATCGGGCACATCTGCGCGCCCGTGGCCGCCGCCGAGCCGCGCGAGCCGGGCTTCGACGAGCTTCTGGAAGCCCTTCAGGCGCATCGCGAGACCATGCAAAAGGAGGCAAGGGCAGCACTTGGCGGCAAATATTGGACACGCCTGTTCCTCAGCCTGACGCTCTGGCCCGCCATGCTGGAACGGGACGCCGGCTTGCGGCCGCCTGTGGAAGAGTATGTGGATAAGCTGTTGCAAAGTCGCTGGAAAAAGGCGGCAAAACTCGGCCAGGACATCGAGCGCCTGAACGGCGAAGAACAGCATAGCATGCGGAAATCACTCAAGAAATTACGGTATACGGCGGAGTTCCTAGCGCCGCTCTACCCAAAGAACAAAGTGGAGCCATTCATCAGGCGGCTGAAAAAGCTCCAGGACATCTTCGGCTATGTGAACGACGTGCGCATGGCCGCCGCCCTCCCCGCCATCGCTAAGCGGTACAGCCGCAAGCCGGCGCCGCTGATCGCCGCTGGCGCCGTTCTCGGCTACCATGAGGCTGCGGCTGCCGCGGCCTGGTTGCGGGCACATAAGGCATGGCGCCGCCTCAAGGCCAACGGGCCGTTCTGGAAGTAGCCGGTGGCCGAAGCGCGATAACGCAACCAGGTTTTTTAACTAAGCGATTTATCGATTGCTGTTACATACTGTTTACTCTGTGCTAACCAATTTTCCCCGCTTCCGGGAAGTTTTTCGTATGTCCCGCCCTCTCCATTTATGGAGCAAAGTATAGCATGGACTCCTTACGGAAGGCTTAAGTGGGTGGCCAAGTATATGATTTTGCTTGGTGGCTTGCTCGCGGCGCCAAGCCGGAAAATGCACCGTTCCGCCGTTAACAAACAACCTGCGATTATATTTAACCGTAGTTTTCAAAGCTGAAAAACGGCCTCAAACGGCGAATTTTTGCCAGAATACGGCCTGTTTCGCGCATCCCGATTCCGCGTTAACCATGTCCGCATTAACCACGCCGGCGCGGCCTACGGGCTACACCGTTTTTTAACCTGTGCTCCGGCGGTGCAAAATGCGGGCGGCTCAGCCCCCAGCATCCTCGCCGCCGGCCGCATCCATGATCGCATAGGCGATATCCTTGGCCTTCGCCGTCGCGAGGTCGAAGCTCTTCGCCGCGCCCACACGGATGACGCCGCCCGCCCCGCCCAGCCGGCGCCGCACCTCCACGAGCATGGCCCCGGTCCGCTCCACCAGCATGAGCCGCTTGTTCAGCTCCATCGCGACGAGAATGTCGCCCGGTATGCTGAGAACCACGCTCACCCAATTGGGGTCGATGTGCTCGAAGAGGCGCTCATCCCCGCGCGGCGCGGCGGCCTTGGCCTGCGCCGTGCGGTCCGTAAGGCTACCTGCCGCAATTCTGACGAATTTGCTCGGCTGCGCCCGCAACAAGTTGGCGGGACTTCAAGCAGGCATTCGCGGTTTAGCCCGCGAATGGACGGTGAGGTTACGCCGCTTCATTTCCAGCCGGTCAAGGCCGAAAGCGGATTTCCCGCCCCCCTGACGGCACTGTCTCTTACCGGGGACATGGCGGCCATCGCGAGCTGGCTTTTCATGTCCTGGAATGGCGCGCGCATATGCCCCGCTGTGCATGGCGCTGTCCTATGACCAACTTTTCAAAGAGCTCCGCGGGTATCCCGCCCTATGTTTGGCGGCGGATGGCTGAAGGATTGCGCCAGATCGGCTGACGTACAACTAAAACGTGCAATTGCGCACAACTTTAACGAAATTGTTGAAAACAATGCGTGCCCGGATTGTAAAATACGGCGCGCCAAGGTCTACGCAAGCTCCGCTGAAATAATGCAAGAAACAAGCAAGCGTCCCAGGCGATGGGGCGTCCAGTTTTTTGCAGCGTGGAAGTAGGTATAGAGTTATGAAATTTAGTGATGCGATTACGGTTTCCGATACGCGGCCCGGCGAAACGCAGGCGCGCCCGCGCGGATGCGGCCATCCGGCGTTACCTCTCCCCGGCGTGAAAGGCCGAGTGCGGACGTGGCACCTCGAATACTGCCACCCAAAGGACAGCCGCTTTCAGATCTTGAAGCAGGCAACCTTGCAAACCGTCCCTGACTAACCCAGCGGGCCAGCCACACTTCCTGTGCTGAGCGATTGACAGCGGCAAGAAATTGTATACTTTTTTTTAAAAGTGATTTACTTATTATCAATAGGTCGTCCCACATGCACCCCGAACAGATTGAAGCCGTCGGAGTTATCGAGATTGAGGAGAATGGGCAGGTGCAAGATGTGAGGCGGCGATTCCAGATCGGCGATCACGTTCGGTTCAGAGCAGAAACGCGCGTGCGCTTGAGTTACGATATCGCGCCGGACGAGGTCGGCACGGTTGTTGGAATAGAGCCGCATCCACCACGGACGGGGCCGACCTATCAAATCGAGGTACAGTTTCCGCGCACCCGCGTCGCCTCGTTCGAATTCGAGTTCGAACTTGTGCGGGTGGTGCCAGAGAATGCGGCAGAGACACCGAAAGATGCCATGTCTGCGGTCATGCCGAATGTCTCGAAGGATGACGTGAATACGCTTTGCAAATTTTGCGTCTCTTTGCGCTCCATCTGGCGGCATTATCAGATCCTATACGAAGGGACCGACCTTAAACGAGAGCTTCTGCAAAGCATCGCCCCCACGTTCTTTTGTGACATCAATGGCATGTTCATTGAGCAGCTGAACCTACGGATTTGTCAGATTACCGACCCGGAAGAGAGCCGGGGCCGCAAAAATCTCACGGTCAAATTCTTCGTCAAGAATTCGGATTTTTCCACGGCACCGGGCAAGCTTGACAAGTTAAACCGACTTAGCGACAGCATGCACGCTTTCCGCGCGAAGATCGTGCCCGCGCGGAACAGGTTTATTGGGCATCTCGACCGCGAGTCCGTGCTGCTCGGCCAGCCACTGGGAGACGCGAAACTGGAGGAGTGGCATCAATTCTGGCTCGATTTGCAGGATTTCCTGGAGATCTTGCACAAGCACTACGTCGATCCGAACGGACACTTCTATCTGAATGGCGTTGGCGATCTGTCCGACGCAGAAAGCCTAGTCAAAGCTCTCAAGGAGAGCACCTATTTTCGCGTATTGCTGGGTGACAAAGAAACCACGAAAAGAAGCGCGGACGTAGCATTCAATTCAAAATTCTATGAGGCGTAGCGTCTTTGTAGCGGGGCAGGTCTTCGATCCGAAAGCCGCCGTTCGTGCCTTGATTGGCGAAGAGAACTGCCGCTTCCGCTCACGACCCACAGGCCGCATCCGTATTCGCGGGAATGGACCACAAACCACGGAGGCATTCGCCGGTAGACCCAACAATGGCCGCTTAGGGGAGGGGACGCGCCGCGGGCCCGCGATGGCGCACGCCGCTCAGACTTATGGGCCGCGGTTCACGGTCACTTGCAGATCGGAGCGCTTATCGAGCGTCTGGTAGACCACGCAATAACGCTCGGTCAGCTTGATGAGCTGGGCCACCGCCTCGTCCGTTGCATCGGTTTCGAGGTCGAAGGCGAGGCGGATGGCTTTGAAGCCCACGGGCGCTTCCTTGTCCACGCCCAGCGTGCCGCGGAAATCGAGATCGCCTTCCGCGCGCACGATGCCTTTGGCGAGCGTGATGCCGAGCGCGGTGGCGACGGCCTTGAGCGTCACGCCCGCGCAGGCCACCAGCGCTTCGAGCAGCATGTCGCCCGAGCAGAGTTCAAGCCCGGTGCCGCCCGTGGCCGGATGCAGGCCCGCGACCGCCAGCGCGCGCCCCGTCTCGACCTTGCAGGCGATGGCTTGATCGTCGATTGCTCCCTTGGCCGTCAGCGTGATCGTGGCGGCCTCAGGTTCGGCCCGGTAGCGCTCCTTGATAGGAGCCTGCAGCGCTCTCAGCGCGTCCTTGTCCATGCGTTTCCTCTTCGCTTTTACGCCGCTTACTGACGGCTTTCTTTCGCCAGCAGGCGGTTCTTAACCAGCCACGCGGCGCCGCGGTTCCAGGAGTGGTTCGCACCCATGCGAAGATCGGTTTGCTCGACCGCGATCAATTCGCCCGTGCCCGCATCGCGCAGCTTGAAGGTCACGGCATAGTCCGTGCGGCTGATCCGCGTTACGATGCCCAGAAGCGAGCGGCCGGCGCCCAGTTTCGCGGCAAGGGCGGCCTCGCAGCCGTCGCAATTGCGCAGTTCGCGGGGTTTGCCGGCGGGTTGGTCCGCGCTGTCCGCATCGACGACGGTATAGCCCGGCGATTGCGCAAGCAGCCGCCGCACCTCCTCCGTGGCGCGCTTCAATTGCTCGATATCGTCCGCGCTCGCCGGGATCAGTCCGGCGGCGGGGCTGAAATCTTCGAGCTCGAAATCGAAGACGGCAATTTTCTGGAGCGGCGAGCTGCCGGCAGGCGTGCCAAGCTCCGGCAAGGCTTCCAGGATCTGGCGCGCGGTGAATGTTTCCGCCCTTTGCCACGCCAGGTCCGTATCGCCGCGAAAGGTCAGCGTCCGCTCGAAGACGACGCGGCCTTCGTCTTCATCGGCGATTTCGATCTTCGCCCATTGGACGAGCGTGCTCATTTTGTGGACGCCGCCGGTCACGACGAGCTTTGCGCCTGCCGTGCGTGCCGCCTTTTGCAGCTCGGAAGCTTCGGTTCCGGCTGTGCATGGGGCCGCGCCGCAGTTCATGGGAACGATGCGGTATTTTCCGCTTCCTTCGAGGTCGCGCAGCAGGGCGCTGGCAAAGGCTTCCAGGCGCTCCCGATGCTGGGCGCGCTGGTCCAGCACTTCGCCGGATGTGTCGGTATAGCTGAGGCCCGCGATTGCGACCACGACCGGCTGCGGCGCGCTGCCGGTTCCGGCCCAGGCGGCATTGGGGCAGGCTGTCCAGCATAGAGTGGCGGCTGTGGCGATTGCGAACATGGAACTGCGCATAATGGGCGGCCTCCTAATTTTTTTGGGCGATGTGCCGGACGTGACTACCAGTGTGCACTTAACTTGTGGAAACCGGAAGAGCGGAAAACCTCAGTCCGCGCGGCTAGGCGCCCGCCGTGGCGGGGCAATTCCGTTTATAAAGTGCTAATTTGCACTTAGCTTAGGCCACACTTCGCAATCATTTCCTGGGATGCGGGAAAACAAGGCAAATTTGAACTTGACGGGCTCCGTTCCTGCACCTATTTTGCGACCACTCTAGCGGCAAGCCGTAAGCACAATTGCGCGCGTCAAGCACGTCCCACGCTTAAACACTGCCGCAAAGAAACCGGACACAGAACTTGTATGGGGTGATGGAAGCATGGGCTTCCGTGCATCTCATTTTTCGTCATTGGACCGGAAATTGTCCGGTTCGTGCCGTTCACATTTTGGAAGCGTCGATGCCAACGATACAGCAGTTGATCCGCAAGCCGCGTGTTGCGCCGGTAAAGCGAAACAAAGTGCCGGCGATGACAGAATGCCCGCAGAAGCGCGGCGTTTGCACGCGCGTCTACACGACCACGCCGAAGAAGCCGAACTCGGCTCTCCGGAAGGTTGCGCGCGTCCGCCTCACGAACGGCTTCGAGGTCACGAGCTACATCCCGGGCGAAGGCCATAACCTGCAGGAGCACTCCGTGGTGCTTATCCGCGGCGGCCGCGTAAAGGACCTTCCGGGTGTGCGCTACCACATCATCCGCGGCGTGCTCGACACGCAGGGCGTTGCCAAGCGTAAGCAGCGCCGTTCGAAGTACGGCGCCAAGCGGCCGAAGTAGGCATAAGGAACGAGCAGCATGTCACGGCGGCATAGAGCAGAAAAGCGCGAGATCATCCCGGACCCGAAGTACGGGGATATCGTTATTACGAAATTCATGAACAGCCTGATGTTCGAGGGCAAGAAGTCGGCAGCCGAAAGCATTGTCTACGGCGCGCTGGGCCGCATCGAGCAGAAGGCTAAGCGCGACGGGATAGAGCTTTTCCATGAGGCTCTGAACAACGTGAAGCCTGCGATCGAGGTGCGGTCGCGGCGTGTCGGCGGCGCCACCTATCAGGTGCCTGTCGAAGTCCGCAACGAACGTCGCCAGGCGCTCGCAATCCGCTGGATCATCAATGCGGCACGGGCGCGCAATGAGAATACCATGGAAGAAAGGCTGTCGGGCGAGTTGCTCGATGCCGCAAACAACCGCGGAACCGCGGTGAAGAAACGCGAAGACACGCACAAGATGGCCGAGGCCAACCGGGCGTTCTCGCATTACCGATGGTAGAGTTTAGGACGAGGGCTTAGTCATGGCGCGTCAGACACCTATTGAAGACTATCGCAATATCGGCATCATGGCTCACATCGATGCTGGTAAGACGACGACGACTGAGCGTGTCTTATACTACACCGGCAAGAGCCATAAGATCGGCGAGGTGCATGATGGCGCCGCGACGATGGACTGGATGGAGCAGGAGCAGGAGCGCGGCATCACCATTACGTCGGCCGCGACGACCGCCTTCTGGAAGGGCAAGCGCATCAATATTATCGACACGCCCGGCCACGTCGACTTCACGATTGAGGTTGAACGTTCGCTCCGCGTGCTCGATGGCGCCGTGGCTCTGCTCGACGCCAACCAGGGCGTTGAGCCTCAGACGGAAACCGTCTGGCGCCAAGGCGACAAGTACAATGTGCCGCGCATGATCTTCGTCAACAAAATGGACAAGATCGGCGCCGACTTCTTCGATTGCGTGCGCTCGGTCATCGACCGCCTTGGCGCGAAGCCGCTCGTCATGCAACTGCCAATTGGCGCTGAACACGATTTCAAGGGCATCGTCGATCTCGTCCGCATGAAGGCCGTGGTTTGGGACGAGGATACGCTTGGCGCGAGCTTCCGCGACATCGATATCCCAGCCGATCTCCTGGACAAGGCCAAGGAATACCGTGACAAACTCGTCGAGATGGCCGTTGAGGTCGACGACGTGGCCATGGAGGCTTACCTCGAAGGCAATGAGCCCGACGAGGCGAAGCTCAAGGAACTTGTGCGCAAGGGCACGATCAATAGCAACTTCTACCCGCTGTTCTGCGGCTCCGCTTTTAAGAACAAGGGCGTGCAGCCGCTGCTCGATGGTGTGCTCGACTATTTGCCGTCTCCTGTGGATGTTCCGCCGATCAAAGCGATCGACGTGAAGACCGGCGAGGAGACCGTTCGCAAGGCGGCGGACAGCGAGCCGCTGGCAATGCTTGCCTTCAAAATTATGAACGACCCCTTCGTCGGTTCGCTGACCTTCTGCCGGATTTACTCTGGCAAGGTCGAGACGGGCATGCAGCTTATCAATACCGTGAAGGACAGGAAAGAGCGCATCGGCCGCATGCTGTTGATGCATGCGAACAGCCGCGAGGACATCAAAGAGGCATATGCGGGCGACATCGTCGCGATCGCATCGCTGAAAGACGTCGTTACCGGTGATACGCTGAGCGATCCGGGCAAGGCTGTGATCCTGGAGCGCATGGAATTCCCCGATCCTGTGATCGAGGTTGCCGTGGAGCCCAAGACGAAGGCCGACCAGGAGAAGATGGGGCTTGCACTAAGTCGGCTTGCGGCCGAAGACCCGTCCTTCCGGGTCACGACTGACTTCGAAAGCGGCCAGACCATCATTAAGGGCATGGGCGAGCTTCACCTCGAAATCATCGTCGACCGCATGAAGCGCGAGTTCAAAGTCGAGGCAACGGTCGGTGCACCGCAGGTGGCCTATCGCGAGACGATCACGCGCAGGCAGGAGATCGATTACACTCATAAGAAGCAAACCGGCGGCACGGGCCAGTTCGCGCGCGTCAAGCTGGTGCTCGAACCCCTGGAGCAGGGCGGCGGCTTCGTCTTCGAAAGCAAGGTTGTCGGTGGCTCGGTTCCGAAGGAATACGTTCCAGGCGTTGAAAAGGGCGTGAAGAGCGTGCTGGACAACGGCGTGCTCGCCGGCTTCCCGATGCTCGACCTTAAGGTCTCGCTTATCGATGGCGCTTATCATGAGGTGGACTCGAGCGCGCTTGCCTTCGAGATCGCTTCGCGTGCTGCTTTCCGCGAGGGTGCGCAGAAGGCGGGACCGAAGCTGCTTGAGCCCATCATGAAGGTCGAGGTGGTGTCGCCGGAAGACTACGTTGGCGGCGTGATCGGCGATCTCACCAGCCGCCGCGGCCAGATCCTGGGGCAAGAGATGCGCGGTAACGCAACCGTCATTAACTCGATGGTGCCGCTGGCAAACATGTTCGGTTATGTGAACACGCTTCGGTCCATGAGCCAGGGACGCGCGCAGTTCACGATGCAATTCGACCACTACTCGCAAGTCCCGCAGAACGTGGCCGACGAGGTTCAGGCGAAGTACGCCTGATAATATCGGAACTAGAGCAAGCAGGAGCTTTTCCGGATCTAGCCGCTAGACCGGTACAAAGAGGAAGACGGAGAGCCAGATGGCCAAGGAAAAATTCGCGCGCACGAAGCCCCATTTGAACATCGGAACCATCGGTCACGTGGACCATGGCAAGACGTCGCTGACGGCTGCGATCACAAAGGTTTTGGCTGAAACTGGCGGCGCGAAATATACGGCCTACGACCAGATCGATAAGGCCCCCGAAGAGAAGGCTCGCGGTATCACCATTTCGACCGCGCACGTGGAGTACGAGACGGCGAACCGCCACTACGCCCACGTCGACTGCCCCGGCCACGCCGACTATGTGAAGAACATGATCACCGGCGCGGCTCAAATGGACGGCGCGATCCTAGTGGTTGCCGCTACCGACGGCCCGATGCCGCAGACCCGCGAGCACATTCTGCTCGCTCGTCAGGTTGGCGTGCCAGCGCTTGTCGTGTACCTGAACAAGGTGGATATCGCCGACCCGGAACTTCTCGAACTTGTTGAGATGGAGCTTCGCGAACTGCTGACGCAGTACGAATTTCCGGGCGATGATATTCCGATCATCCACGGTTCCGCAAAGCTGGCCCTCGAAGGCGACAAGGGTGAGATGGGGTATGGCTCTATCGGGAAGCTGATGGAAGCGGTTGACGCCTACATCCCGCAGCCCGAGCGTCCGATTGACAAGCCGTTCCTGATGCCGATCGAAGACGTCTTCTCGATCTCGGGCCGCGGCACCGTGGTGACCGGCCGCATCGAGCGCGGCGTGGTCAAGGTTGGTGAGGAAATCGAGATCATCGGCATCAAGCCGACGCAGAAGTCCGTTGTCACCGGCGTGGAAATGTTCCGTAAGCTGCTCGACCAGGGCCAAGCTGGCGACAACGTGGGCTGCCTGCTGCGCGGCATCGACCGCGAAGCAGTGGAGCGCGGCCAGGTTCTGTGCAAGCCCGGCTCGGTTACGCCTCATACCAACTTCAAGGCAGAAGCTTACATTCTGACCAAGGAAGAAGGTGGCCGCCACACGCCGTTCTTCACCAACTATCGTCCGCAGTTCTACTTCCGCACGACGGACGTGACGGGCGTGGTGAAGCTGCCGGAAGGCACTGAGATGGTGATGCCGGGCGATAATGTGTCCATGGAAGTCGAACTGATCGTTCCGATCGCCATGGAAGAGAAGCTTCGCTTCGCTATCCGCGAGGGTGGCCGCACCGTCGGCGCCGGCGTTGTGGCGAGCATCATAAAGTAGTTAGGAAAATGGGAGCGGGCGTCCCCTAAGCGGGGCGCCTCTTCTTTGGGGAGTGAGATATGGCTGGTCAAACGATCCGCATCCGGTTGAAAGCGTTCGATCATCGTGTGCTCGACACCTCCACGAAGGAGATCGTCAACACGGCGAAGCGCACGGGCGCCGATGTTCGCGGGCCGATCCCGCTCCCAACGCGGATCGAGCGGTACACAGTGAACCGCTCGCCGCACATCGACAAGAAGAGCCGTGAGCAGTTCGAGATGCGGACACACAAGCGGCTCATCGATATCGTCGATCCAACGCCGCAGACGGTGGACGCGCTGATGAAGCTCGACCTTGCTGCCGGTGTGGACGTCGAGATCAAGCTTTAAGTTCGGAATTGGGAAATCCCGCGCGAGTTTGGCGCGGAATGGAAAACTGAGGCAGACCGATGCGATCGGGATTGTTGGCACAGAAGGTTGGCATGACGCGGATCTTCACCGATGCGGGCGAGCATGTGCCCGTTACGGTGTTGAAACTCGAAAATTGCCAAGTGGTTGCGCATCGGACGCAAGATGGGAACGGCTACACCGCGCTGCAGGTGGGCTCCGGCTCGCGCAAGGTCAAGAACGTCACACGCGCCCAGCGCGGTCATTTCGCTAAGGCGCAAGTTGAGCCGAAGGCAAAACTGGTCGAGTTCCGGGTTTCGGCGGATAATCTGATCGAAGTCGGCGCGGAGTTGACTGCCGACCACTTTGTTGCCGGTCAGTTCGTTGACGTGACCGGAACGAGCATCGGCAAGGGGTTCACGGGCGCTATGAAGCGCTGGAATTTCGGTGGCTTGCGCGCTACCCACGGCGTGTCGATCTCGCACAGAAGCCATGGTTCGACTGGTAACCGCCAGGATCCAGGCAAGACCTTTGCTGGCAAGAAAATGGCCGGCCACTACGGCAATGAGCGCATCACCACGCAGAACCTGCGCGTTGTGCGGACTGACGTGGAGCGTGGCCTGATCCTTATCCGTGGCGCGATCCCCGGGGCCAAGGGCGGCTGGGTAATGGTTCGCGACGCCGTGAAGCGGCCTCTGCCGGCAGAAGCGCCGAAGCCGGGTGCATTCCGCAAGCCAGAGAATAACGGCGCCAGCGCTGGCGCGGAAGCGGAGGCAAAATGAAGGCCGATGTGAAAACCCTCGATGCCTCCTCCGCAGGAAGCATCGAGCTGAGTGATGAAGTCTACGCGCTGGAGCCGCGCGCGGACATCTTGCAGCGGATGGTTCGCTATCAGCTTTCTAAGCGCCAGGCAGGTACGCACAAAGCGAAGGGCCGGAGTGAAGTGAGCGGCCCGAACAAGAAGATCTATAAGCAGAAGGGTACCGGTCAGGCCCGCCATGGCAATGACAAGCCGCCGCAGTTCCGCGGTGGTGGGCGCGCCTTCGGTCCGGTTCCGCGAAGCCATGCGCACGATCTGACGAAAAAGGTTCGCGCGCTCGCTTTGAAGCATGCTCTGTCTTCGAAGGCGAAGGCGAACGCGCTGATCGTGCTCGACAAGGCCGAAATCGCAGAGGCCAAGACGGGTGAACTTCGTGGCAAGTTTAGCGGTCTCGGCCTAGCGAATGCGCTCATTATCGATGGCGCCTCGCTGCAGGACAACTTCGCAATGGCTGCGCGCAACATCCCGAACGTGGATGTACTGCCGGTCCAGGGCATCAACGTTTACGATATTCTCCGCCGCGATAAGCTGGTGTTAACGCGCGCTGCGGTTGAGGCGTTGGAGGAACGGTTCAAATGAGACAGGATGAACTCTACGACGTAATCCGCTCACCGTTGGTAACCGAAAAATCGACCATGGCTTCCGAGAATAGCCAAGTCGTCTTCAAGGTCGCCATGAGCGCGACGAAGCCCGAAATCAAGGAAGCCGTTGAGCGTCTGTTCAACGTCAAGGTCGTCGCAGTCAACACACTGATCCGCAAGGGCAAGACCAAGCGGTTCAAGGGCGTGCGCGGCCAGCAGAGCGATTTCAAGAAAGCGATCATAACCCTGGCCGAGGGTCAGGCGATCGATATCACGGCAAGGCTGTAAGGCAAATTCGGTAAGGGCGCATTCGCCATGGCACTGAGAACGTTTAATCCCATAACGCCAGGACTCCGGCAGCTTGTGCTGGTGGACCGCTCGCAGCTGTGGAAGGGCAAGCCGGTGAAGGCGTTGACCGAGGGCCGCAGCGAGAGTGCTGGCAGGAATGTCCACGGTCACATTACTTCGCGGCGGCGAGGCGGCGGCCACAAGCGGGCTTACCGGATCGTCGATTTCAAGCGGCGCAAGTTCGATGTGCCCGCTACGGTTGAGCGGCTGGAATACGACCCAAACCGAACCGCCTTTATTGCGCTCCTCAAGTACGAGGACGGTGAGTTGTCGTATATCCTGGCTCCGCAGCGCTTAAATGCTGGGGACAAGGTGATCTCCGGCAACAAAGTAGACGTGAAGCCCGGCAATGCGATGCCAATGGCAAACATGCCTATCGGCACCATCATCCACAATGTGGAGATGAAGCTTGGTAAGGGGGGGCAGATCGCGCGTTCCGCAGGCTGCTACGCTCAGCTTGTCGGCCGCGATCAAGGCATGGCCATTCTCCGGCTCAATTCCGGGGAGATGCGCATGGTGCAGGCCAGTTGCATGGCCACGGTTGGCGCGGTTTCGAACCCGGATAATTCAAACCAGAATCTGGGTAAGGCAGGCCGCAATCGCTGGCTTGGCAAGCGGCCAAGCGTACGCGGCGTAGCCATGAATCCAGTCGACCATCCGCATGGCGGCGGTGAGGGCCGCACCTCAGGTGGCCGCCATCCAGTTACCCCCTGGGGCAAGGGCACCAAGGGCACCCGTACCCGCAAGAACCCGAAGACGGATAAGTATATCGTCCGCGCCCGGCACGTGAAGAAGAAATAGAGGCTGCGATGACACGCTCAGTTTGGAAAGGCCCGTTCGTTGACGGGTATGTGATCGCGAAGGCGGACGCGGCGCGCGAGAAGAAATCGAACGCGCCTATCAAGATTTGGAGCCGGCGCTCGACTATTTTGCCGCAGTTTGTGGGGCTTACCTTCGCAGTCCACAACGGCCAGAAGCACATTCCGGTCCTTGTCTCCGAGGATATGGTTGGTCACAAGTTCGGCGAGTTCGCTCCGACCCGCACCTATTACGGGCATGCCGCGGATAAGAAGGCGAAGAGGAAGTAGCCATGTCGAAACCGGAATTTCAGCGGCGGCTCAAGGACAATGAGGCTCAGGCGGTAGTGCGTTCTCTGCGCGTAAGCCCGCAGAAGCTCAACCTTGTCGCACAGCTTATCCGCGGCAAAAAGGTCGAGAAGGCGCTGGCTGAGCTTACCTTTTCTAACAAGCGCATTGCTCTGGATGTGAAGAAGACGTTGCAGTCGGCGATTGCGAATGCGGAGAACAATCATGGTCTTGACGTCGACCAGCTTGTGGTCGCCGAAGCTTATGTTGGCAAGAATTTGGTGATGAAGCGCTTTCACGCGCGAGCACGGGGACGCATGGGCAGGATCGAGAAGCCTTTCTCGCAGCTCACCGTTGTTGTGAGAGAAGTTCAGGAGCAAGCCTAATGGGGCAGAAAGTCAACCCGATCGGGCTGCGGCTCGGAATTAACCGGACGTGGGATAGCCGCTGGTACTCCGGCAAGGCCGAGTACGGCAAGCTGCTGCACGAGGACTTCCGCATCCGTGAATTTATTCTGAAGCAGCGGCGTCAGGCCGGTATCTCGAAGGTGGTGATTGAGCGCCCGCACAAGAAGTGCCGCGTTACGGTTCACACCGCGCGTCCCGGTATTCTGATCGGCAAAAAGGGCGCTGACATCGAGAAATTGCGGGGCCAACTGGCGAAGTTCACCTCGTCGGAAGTCTATTTGAACATTGTCGAGGTTCGCAAACCGGAGCTTGACGCGACACTTGCCGCTGAGGGCGTTGCTCAGCAGCTTGAGCGCCGGGTTGCGTTCCGCCGTGCTCAAAAACGTGCTATTCAATCAGCACAACGTCTTGGTGCACTTGGAGTGCGCATTTACGTCTCCGGCCGCCTGGGCGGCGCGGAAATCGCCCGTTCAGAGTGGTATCTAGAGGGGCGCGTGCCGCTGCATACTCTGCGCGCCAATATCGATTACGGTACTGCTGTGGCAGAGACGGCCTATGGCGTAATCGGCGTGAAGGTCTGGATTTTCAAGGGCGAAATCCTGGATCACGATCCGATGGCGCAAGAGCGCCTTTCGCTCGAAAGCCAGGAGGGCGGCGGACCTTCGCGGCCCGACCGTCCGAGGCGCGAGCGCGGGGATGGCGAGAAGCGCGAGCGTGGTGGACGCGAGCGGGAAAAGGCTTAGCGCGAACGCGTTTGCGTAGCGCATTGGGACAATGGTGTGAGCGATGCTGCAACCTAAGAAGACGAAGTTCAGAAAGGCCTTCAAGGGCCGGATGAATGGCAATGCCAAAGGCGGCACTTCGCTTAACTTTGGCAGCTTTGGCCTGAAGGCTATGGAGCCGGAGCGGGTCACGGCGCGCCAGATTGAGGCCGCCAGGCGGGCGATCACGCGCCAGATGAAGCGTGCTGGCCGCGTTTGGATACGGATTTTCCCCGATCTTCCGGTTTCGAAGAAGCCGACAGAAGTTCGCATGGGTAAGGGTAAGGGGTCGCCGGAATTTTGGGCGGCGCGCGTGAAGCCGGGCAAGATCATGTTCGAGATTGACGGTGTCGGTGAGGAGACTGCCCGCGAAGCGCTGCGGCTTGGAGCCGCCAAGCTGCCGATCCGTACGCGCGTTGTGGCTCGGCTCGGAGAAATCGCCGGAGCGAAGGAATAAGCGGGGTAGCCATGGATATCGAAGAAGTCCGCCGTTTCACGCTCGATCAGCTTGAGGACGAACTTATCAAGCTCAAGCGCGAGCAATTCAATCTGCGGTTCCAGAAGGCGACCGCGCAGCTCAACAATACAGCGCGCGTTCGCGAGGTGCGCCGCACTATCGCCCGCATCAAGACAGCCACTCGCGAGAAGCGTGTGGCGGAAGCGCAGAGTTAAGGACAACAAAGATGCCGAAGCGCGTTTTGCAGGGTGTGGTTGTCTCGGACAAGAACGACAAAACGGTCGTCGTTCAGGTCGAGCGCCGTCTTACGCACCCGGTTTTGAAAAAGACCGTGCGCCTGACTAAGAAATATCATGCGCATGACGAGGGCAATAGGTTCCACGCCGGTGACATTGTGCGCATTCAGGAGTGCCCTCCGGTCTCGAAGAATAAGCGGTGGGTCGTGTTGGACCAGGGGTCCTAAGCGAACCGGCCTGATGGATTGAATGCGAGGGGCAAAGAACGTTCCTCCGCTTGAAAGGTGAAGTAACATGATACAGATGCAAACTCATCTGGATGTCGCCGATAATTCCGGCGCGCGCCGGGTTATGTGCATCAAGGTGCTGGGCGGTTCGATGCGCCGCACGGCTACGATCGGCGACATAATCGTTGTCAGCGTAAAAGAGGCTATCCCAAAGGGCCGCGTAAAAAAGGGCCAGGTAATGAAAGCGGTTATTGTCCGCACTTCGTTCCCGGTTCGCCGCCCGGATGGCAGCGCGATCCGCTTCGATAGCAACGCTGCAGTGCTGATCAACAATCAGCGCGAGCCAATCGGAACCCGCATTTTTGGTCCGGTACCGCGCGAATTGCGTGCGAAGCAGCATATGAAAATCATCTCACTTGCGCCTGAGGTGCTGTAATGAGCCGTCCGAAGCTCAAGGTTAAGAAAGGCGATCACGTAGTGGTGATTGCCGGCCGCGATAAAGGCAAGCGCGGCGAGGTGCTGCAGGTGATCCCGGACGAGAGCCGGGCGCTGGTGCAGGGTGTGAATGTCGTGGTGCGGCATCAAAAGCAGTCGCCGCAGCAGGAAGGCGGCAAGCTGTCGAAAGAGGCGCCAATTCACATTTCGAATATCGCGGTGGAAGATCCGTCAAGCGGAGAGCCAACGCGGGTAGGCTACAAAATCCTGGACGATGGGCGCAAGGTCCGGTTTGCAAAGCGCTCGGGCGAGAAGATCGATGACTAAGGCGAAAGCGGAAGCAACCGCACCCGCAAGTGCAAGCGGATACGTACCGCGGCTCAAGCTGCATTACGTAGGGACTGTGCGCCCCGAGCTACAGAAGCAATTCAAATACTCCAACCCGATGCGGGTGCCGGAGATCACGAAGGTTGTGCTTAACATGGGCATCGGCGAGGCCACTGCCGACCGCAAGAAGGTCGAGCAGGCGGCACGTGACATGACGCTTATCGCTGGGCAGAAGCCTGTGATGACCAAGGCTCGCAAATCCATCGCCAACTTCAAGCTGCGCGACGATATGCCGATTGGCTGTAAGGTCACGCTGCGCAAGGCGCGGATGTACGAGTTCCTCGACCGGCTTGTAACTATCGCGCTTCCGCGTGTGAAAGACTTCAGGGGCCTAAACTCGAAGAGCTTCGACGGCCGTGGCAACTATGCGATGGGCATCAAGGAGCACATCATTTTCCCTGAGATCGACTACGACAAGGTCGAGCAGATCTGGGGCATGGACATTATTGTGTGCACGACCGCCGAGACCGACGAAGAGGCGCGGGCGCTTTTGAAACAATTCAACTTCCCCTTCCGGCAGTAGGGCGAGGCGGAGGAGACAGCATGGCCAAGACAGGCATGATTGAGCGGAATGACAAGCGGCGCCGGCTGGTCGCCCGCGACGCTCAAAAGCGAGCAGACCTCAAAGAGATTGCGAACGACAAAGAGTTGCCGATGGAAGAGCGGTTTGCGGCGCGGCTCAAGCTTGCGCAGCTTCCGAGGAACGGCTCGCCCACGCGCATCCGAAACCGTTGTGAGGTAACGGGCCGTCCGCGCGCCTTTTACCGCAAGCTGAGAATGTCGCGTATCGCTCTTCGCGACTTGGGAAATAAGGGGCTTATCCCCGGTTTGGTGAAATCGAGCTGGTAGGGATCAAAAGGATATGACGGTTTCCGATCCACTGGGCGATATGCTGACACGCATCCGCAATGCGCAGATGCGTAGCCGGCCGAAGGTCTCCACACCGGCATCGAAGTTGCGCGCTCGTGTTCTCGATGTCTTGAGAGAAGAAGGCTACATCCGCGGCTATGCTGAAATCCAGTACGGCGGCGGAAAGGCGGAGTTCGAGATTGAGCTCAAATATTACGATGGTGCGCCGGTCATCCGCGAAATTAAGCGGGTCTCGACTCCTGGCCGCCGCGTCTATTCGAGCGTGGCTGAGCTGCCTGTTGTTGCAAACGGCCTGGGCGTTGCAATCCTCTCCACACCTAAGGGGGTGATGTCGGATACGCGCGCTCGTGCCGAGAATGTGGGTGGCGAGGTTTTGTGCAGCGTGTTTTAGGCGCTGCAATTGGTGCAAAGGTGACCCCCGCGAGGGCGGGGTGCATCGAGGAACTAGTTTCGAAGGCCGGCATGGGTTCCCGCACGCGGGCTCGAACCGGCCACCGGTAAATAAAGAAGGTTTTGGACCATGTCCCGGATTGGCAAAAAGCCGATAGCTGTGCCGAAGAATGTGACGGCAACGGTTGACGGACAAAAAGTGACGGTGAAAGGGCCCAAGGGCCAGCTTTCGCTCACCCTTGTCGATGACATCGAGGTGAAGCTGGAAGACGGCCACATCACCGTGTCGCCGCGCTCGGACAGCAAGCGTGCCCGTTCGATGTGGGGCATGTCGCGCTCCCTGGTCGAGAACTTGGTTCTTGGCACTACGAATGGATTCGCCCGGACGCTTGAGATCACTGGCGTTGGCTACCGCGCTGCGTTAGAAGGCAAGGCGCTTAAGCTGCAGCTAGGCTACAGCCACGATGTTCTCTATCCGGTGCCGGAGGGTATCTCGATTGTGTGCCCCAAGCCCACCGAGATCACCATCACCGGCATAGAGAAGGACAAGGTCGGACAGGTTGCCGCCGAAATTCGCTCCTTCCGCGGACCGGAGCCTTACAAGGGCAAGGGTATTCGCTATCAGGGCGAGTTCATTCAACGCAAAGAAGGCAAATCGAAGAAGTAGGACTGAACAATGGCTGCTCCGCTTTCCAGTTTCGATCGCCGCGCCGCGCGAGTCCGGCGGACTTTGCGCCGCGCCCAGGGCAATAGGCCCAGGCTATCGGTTTTTCGCTCGTCGAAGCATATCTACGCCCAGATTATCGATGACTCCAAAGGCCACACGCTTGCTGCTGCTTCCAGCATCGATGGCGAGTTGAAAGCCAGCCTGGCAAAGGGCACCGACGTTGCTGCAGCGGCAGAGGTCGGTAAGCTTGTTGCCCAGCGTGCGCTGAAGGCCGGTGTCAAGGATGTCATCTTCGACCGTGGCGGGTATATCTATCATGGGCGCATCAAGGCGCTTGCCGATGCGGCGCGCGAAGAAGGTTTGAATTTCTAGAGACTTTGCTCAGGCGCGGGCTTGAGAAGAAGGAAAGGGTACGCTCGTGGCTCGAGAACCACATAGCAGAGGCAGAGAGCGAGACCGCGAAGAGCGCGATAGCGAATTCGTGGACAAGCTCGTTCACATCAATCGCGTCGCCAAAGTGGTGAAGGGCGGCCGCCGCTTCGGCTTTGCGGCGCTCGTCGTTGTAGGCGATCAAAAGGGCCGTGTAGGCTTCGGACATGGCAAGGCCCGTGAGGTGCCGGATGCGATCAAGAAGGCGACGGATTCAGCCAAGCGCAATCTGATTCGCGTACCGTTGCGCGAAGGCCGGACGCTGCATCATGACGTGCATGGCCATCATGGTGCGGGCAAGGTTTTCCTTCGTGCGGCTCCTCCCGGTACCGGCATTATCGCCGGTGGCCCGATGCGCGCAGTGTTCGAAACGCTGGGCGTGCAGGATGTGGTAGCGAAGTCGCTCGGTACTTCGAACCCCTATAATATGGTTCGCGCCACGTTCGATGCGCTACAGCGCGAGGACAGCCCGAGAGGCGTGGCTGCCCGGCGCGGCAAGAAGGTGAGCGAGATTGTCACCCGCAGGCGCGATGGCGCTGAGGGCGCTGGCGCAGCTCAACCGGCAGACGCGTAGGAGCGCATGATGTCCAAAGCACCAGAACCGGCGAAGAAGACGCTGACGATTGAGCAGATCGGAAGTCCAATCCGCAGGCCCTACATCCAGCGCGAGACGCTGATCGGGCTCGGCTTGAACAAAATGCACCGCCGCAAGGTCGTGGCTGACAACCCGGCCATCCGCGGCATGATCAACAAAATCTCGCATCTCGTGCGCATCGTTGAAGAGAACGGTGTGCCGGTGGATGCGAAAAAGCGCTAGAAACGGCGCGGCTTTTCGCGCAGGAATCTGAACCATGAAGCTGAACGAGTTGAGAGACAACCCAGGCGCAACGAAGGACCGCATCCGCGTGGGCCGCGGCATCGGTTGCACCAAGGGCAAGACCGGCGGGCGAGGTGTCAAGGGTCAGAAAGCGCGATCGGGCGTTGCGATCAAGGGCTTCGAGGGCGGCCAGATGCCGCTGCATATGCGCCTTCCTAAGCGTGGCTTCAATAATCCGCTGCGGCTCAATTTTGTGCACATCAATCTTGAT
Source organism: uncultured Alphaproteobacteria bacterium (assembly GCA_963767435.1). GTDB lineage: Bacteria > Pseudomonadota > Alphaproteobacteria > Rhizobiales > Rhodomicrobiaceae > Rhodomicrobium. The sequence goes on along the minus strand of CAVYEY010000019.1, from coordinate 118,916 downwards.
CGCGTGCAAGATGCCATAGATGCAGGAAAGCTTTCGGCGAAGGTCGTGATCGACGCCGAAGCGCTGATCGCCTCAGGTGCGCTCAGGCGGGAACGCGACGGTGTACGCCTGCTTTCACGCGGCACACTCAAAGCGCCGCTTAAGTTCAAGGTCGCAGGTGCCTCGGAGGCGGCGGTGAAAGCCGTCGAAGCCGCAGGCGGTTCGGTTGAGATTACGATTTAGCGTGAGGACCGGCTCGCAGGCGACGGCAAGCGTGCGGTTCGCAGGCGGGCGGCGCAGACGAAGCGGGAGAGCCGCCAGAAGAAACCCGAGTAAGTGGGAAGACGCCGCGGGCAAAGCCGGGGCCACTGCCCATTTTGAAATGGCCGCTCTTCTATCGTAGGATACTAATCGAAGCCCAACATGCCAGGACACCGCCCCAAATAGCGCGCAGGGGCGGTGCGGCAGACCGGAGTAGCAGTCATGGTTTCCGCAGCGGAGCAACTTGCCGCGAACCTAAAATTCGACACGTTCAAGAAAGCGAGCGAGCTGCAACAACGGCTCCTGTTCACGCTTGGCGCTTTGCTTGTATACCGGTTGGGCACCTTTATTCCGATCCCGGGCATCGACACGTCGATGCTGTCGAAGCTGTTCGAGAACAGCAACACGGTTTTTGGCTTGCTGAACGTGTTTTCGGGGGGCGCCCTCTCCCGCTCGGCGATCTTCCTTTTGAACATCATGCCGTACATCACGGCGTCGATTATCATCCAACTATTGACCTCGGTTCTGCCATCGCTTGAAGCACTCCGCAAAGAAGGCGAGTTGGGGCGCAAGCAACTGAACCAATATACCCGCTATTTGACCGTGGTGATCGCAACGGTGCAGGCCAGCTTGACTGCCCGCGGCCTCAATAGTTCCGCGCTCGACCCCGGCTGGTTTTTCCAGCTCACCACGGTGATTTCGCTGGTAGGCGGTACGATGTTCCTCGTTTGGCTCGGCGAGCAAATTACGGCTCGCGGCATTGGCAATGGATCCTCGCTGATCATCTTTGCGGGCATCGTCGCCGAAATGCCCACAGCGCTTTCGCGCATTTTGGAACAGGGCCGCAGCGGTATGCTTTCACCAGCTGTGATCATCGTACTGCTCCTGGTGATGTCCGGAGTCATCACCATGGTGGTGTTTTTCGAGCGCGCACAGCGGCGGCTAACCATTCAGTATCCCAAGCGGCAAATTGGCAACCGCATGTTCCAAGGGGACAGTTCGCACCTGCCGCTCAAGCTGAATGCGTCCGGCGTTATCCCGCCGATCTTTGCGTCCACGCTGCTATATCTGCCTGCCACCGCCCAGCAATTTATCGGTTCTTCATCTGATGAAGTGAGCCGCATTCTTGCGCTACTTGGCCCAGGCCAGCCGATCCACGTTCTGCTCTATATTGCGCTGATCGTCTTCTTCTCCTTCTTCTACACACCGATCGTTATTCCGCCGCAGGAAACCGCCGACAACCTCAAGAAATATGGCGGCTTCATTCCGGGCTACCGGCCAGGTCCAAGGACGGCTCAATATATCGAGTATGTGCTGAACAGGATCACGGTGGTCGGTGCGGCCTACGTCTCCGTGGTTTGCATCCTGCCGGAAATTCTGTCCTACCAAATGCAGGCACCGTTCTATTTTGGCGGCACCTCGCTTTTGATCGTGGTCAGTGTTACAATGGATACAGTGGCGCAGATCCAGAGCCATCTGCTTGCACATCAATATGAAGGACTCATCAAGAAGTCCAAACTCAACAAGGGTAGGAGACGATGAATATAATTTTGCTTGGCCCTCCTGGCGCTGGCAAGGGCACACAATCCAAGTACCTTGAAGACCACTTTGGTCTGAAGCAGCTTTCAACTGGCGATATGCTCCGGCATGCAGTAGCAGTGGGCAGTCCAGTTGGGGTGGTGGCCAAGTCCTATATGGAAGGTGGCAAGCTGGTTCCCAATGATGTGGTCGTTGGCGTGATTTCGGAAGCCATTGATGCTTTGCCAGAAGGGACCGCCGGATTCATCCTCGACGGTTTTCCGCGCAGTTTACCGCAGGCTCAGATCCTCGACGAACTTCTGGGCCGCATCAACAAGAACATTGATGCTGTCGTTGTTGTTGATGTTAATGACGGCATTCTTGTCAAGCGCATCTCGGGCCGCTTCACGTGTGGCAGCTGCGGCGAGGTTTTTAACGACTTCTTCCGTCTTCCGAAGACCGAAGGTGTCTGCGACCGCTGCAGCGGAACGTCCTTTAAACGGCGGTCGGACGATAATCCCGGCACGGTTCGCGAACGTCTCGTAGTTTACCATGAACAAACCAAGCCCTTGATTGACTACTACAAGGCAAAGGGCAAGCTGCATGTTATCGATGGCGAACTGCCCATCGGGGATGTGAAAGAGCGTATCAACAAGATCCTGGGGGGCGCGACCGCGTAGGTGCGTCAAAGCGGGGGAACTTTATCCATATTGTTCAGAAGGGCGCTAGACTAATTTGAGAACCGTGATTATATTGCAGCCCCGAACTCATGATCTGCGGCGGTCTGGAGGGTGCTTCTCTCTGGGCGCTGTGTTGCATTCTGGTGTGGGCGGACACCCGCTCAAGTTTAGCCTAAACACGACGAGGATAACGTGGCACGTATAGCGGGTGTAAACATCCCATCGAATAAACGCGTAGAAATCGGCCTCCGCTATATCCATGGCATCGGGGCCCGCTTCGCGAAGGAAATCTGCGAGAAGGTCAACATCCCGGTGCAGCGTCGCGTCAACGAGCTGACGGACGCCGAGGTGCTGCAAATTCGCGAGGTCATCGACCGCGATTACGTCGTGGAAGGTGATCTACGCCGCGAAGTTGCTATGAACATCAAGCGGTTGATGGATTTGGGCTGCTACCGTGGTCTCAGGCATCGCCGTGGGCTCCCCGTGCGGGGCCAGCGCACGCACACGAATGCGCGCACGCGGAAAGGTCCGGCCAAGCCGATTGCCGGTAAGAAGAAGTAGGCGTGGCTCAGGCCAGATTTGGGATATAGACTATGGCGAAGGAAAAGGCGCGCGTTAAGCGCCGCGAGAAGAAGAATATTGCATCCGGCGTCGCGCACGTGAATGCAAGCTTCAACAATACGATGATTACGATCACGGACGCGCAGGGCAACGCGATCTCGTGGTCGTCGTCCGGTGCGATGGGCTTCAAGGGCTCGCGGAAATCCACGCCTTACGCGGCACAGGTCGCCGCCGAGGATGCGGGCCGCAAAGCGCAGGAGCACGGCATGCGCACCGTGGAGATCGAGGTCAGCGGGCCTGGTTCCGGGCGTGAGTCCGCGCTGCGCGCGTTGCAGGCTTGCGGCTTTCAGGTGACCTCCATCCGCGACGTGACGCCGATCCCGCACAACGGCTGCCGTCCACGCAAGCGGCGCCGCGTCTAAATTGCGAGAGGAGCAGTCCTCTCCCTATCTACAAGTGATTGCGGCGCGCACTCTGGCATGCGCCGTCCCATAAGGAAAGAAACGTGCTCAACAAGAACTGGCAAGATCTCATCAAGCCCGGAAAGATCAACGTCATCCCGGGGACGAACCCGCGATACGTCGCCACCATTGTCGCGGAGCCGCTGGAGCGCGGCTTTGGCCTTACGCTTGGCAACGCGCTTCGCCGCGTCCTGCTTTCTTCGCTCCAGGGCGGAGCGGTGACGACGGTGCATATCGACGGTGTTCTTCACGAGTTCTCGTCGATCCCCGGCGTGCGTGAGGATGTGACCGACATCGTGCTCAACATCAAGGATATCGCGCTCCGCGTCCATTCGGATGGCGTGAAACGGATGGTGCTGCGCAAGGAAGGCCCTGGCGTAGCCCGTGCCCGCGACATCGAGGCTGGAGCGGATGTAGAGATTCTGAACCCAGACCTTGTGATCTGCACCCTTGATGAAGGCGCCAACGTGCGCGTGGAACTGACTGCGAATATCGGCAAGGGCTACGTTCCGGCCGAGCGCAACCGTCCGGACGATGCACCTATCGGCCTTATTCCTGTGGATAGTCTCTACAGCCCGGTCAAGAAGGTCTCCTACAAGATCTCCAATACACGCGAAGGCCAGATCCTCGACTACGACAAGCTGACGCTTGACGTTGAGACCAACGGCGCGGTGTCGCCGGAGGACGCGGTCGCGCTTGCCGCCCGTATCATCCAGGATCAGCTGTCGATCTTCGTGAACTTCGAAGAGCCGCGTAAAGAGGTTTCAGAGGAACGCGTGCCGCAGCTTGAGTTCAATGCTGCGCTGCTCAAGAAGGTCGACGAGCTTGAGCTGTCTGTACGCTCGGCGAACTGCCTCAAGAACGATAACATCGTCTATATCGGCGATCTGATCCAGAAGACTGAGGCGGAGATGTTGCGCACCCCGAACTTCGGGCGCAAATCTCTCAACGAAATCAAAGAGGTGTTGGCTGGTATGGGTCTGCATCTCGGTATGGAAGTCCCGAACTGGCCGCCGGAGAACATAGAAGAGCTGGCGAAGCGGTTCGAGGATCATTATTGATTGGGCAATAGACCCGCAGGCGCTGTCTCGGCACTGCGGATTTCGAGGGCGAGACAATGCGTCACCATAATTCCGGCCGTAAGTTTAACCGTACGGCGAGCCACCGTCAGGCCATGTTCTCGAACATGGCCGCCGCGCTTATCAAGCATGAGCAGATCGTGACAACGCTTCCGAAGGCGAAGGATCTGCGCGGCGTTGTCGAAGCCCTTATCACGCTCGGCAAGCGGGGCGACCTGCATGCGCGGCGTGTGGTGGCTTCCAGGCTTCGCGACGAAAAGATGGTCAAGAAGCTGTTCGATACTCTTGGACCCCGTTATCAGGGCCGATCCGGCGGGTATACGCGCGTGCTCAAGGCGGGCTTCCGCTATGGGGATAACGCGCCGCTGGCGGTAATCGAACTCGTGGACCGGGATGAAAAGGCGAAGGGCCTGGATTCGGGCCCTGTTCATACAAGAGATGAGGAAGCAGCGTAAAGCGCTGCGTCTTCCGCTTCATAGTCCGCTTGACCGGTCCGGCCGCAAGCGTTACATCAACCTAGATTGGCAAATACCGCCGAACTTTCATTAGCTTCAGGTCCGATCATGTCGCGCCAGTGCGAACTTACAGGCAAGGGTGGCCTCGTTGGTCATCTCGTAAGCCACTCGAATATCAAGACGAAACGGCGCTATCTGCCGAACCTTTGCGATGTGACGCTGCTCAGCGATACTCTTGGGCGTGGCGTTCGCTTCCGGATCAGCGCTAACGCGCTGCGCACCGTGGAGCATCGTGGCGGCCTCGATGCCTTCCTGATGAAGGCCCGCGATGAGGAGCTTTCTCTGAAGGCGCGCCGCCTGAAGCGCGAAATCGCGAAGGCCCGTGCCCGGATCGAAGCTGCCGCAGCGTAGCCAGAAGGTAGCGCGGTAATACGAAGTTTGCCCCGGCCACTGGTGCCGGGGTTTTCTCGTTTGCGGCGCCAATTCAGTTGCGAAGTGATTGCTCGGCGAGAACCTTGTCGATGCGGCGCCCGTCTAGGTCCAGCACTTCGAAGCGCCAGTTCTTCCATTGGAAAGTCTCGCCAACTTGCGGGATGTGCCCAAGTTGGAAGAGCACAAAGCCCGCAAGAGTGGTGTACTCCGCGTCGTCAACGGCAAGCCCTTCGACGCCAAGCACGCGTTCAACCTCGAAAACCGGCATTTGAGCATCGATCAGCCAGGAGCCGTCTTCGCGCCGATTAGCGCAGGGTTCCTCGGTCTCGGCCTCTGGCAAATCGCCGGCGATGCTGGTGAGGATGTCCATCGGTGTAACGATGCCCTGGACGCTGCCGTGTTCATCCATGACGATGGCCATATGCACCATCGAAGACTTAAATAAATCGAGCAGTTTCAGGACGTTCATGCCCTCATGGACGTAAAGCGGTGCCATGATGGCCGCTTCGAGGTCGATTTCGCCAGTGGTATGGAGTTGTTCAAGCAGCGTTTTGGCTTGCACAATGCCGATGGTTTGATCGACGTCACCGCGGCCTACAGGAAAGCGCGAATGCCCGCTCTTCCGGATGTCCTCGTAGATCCGCTCCTGAGTTTCCGTCGTGTCGAGCCATACGATCCCGGGTCTCGGCCGCATGATGGAACGGACGGTGCGGTCGGCGACACTAAGCAGGCGTTCGATAATCTCCTGCTCGGCCTTTTCGAACACGCCGGCCTCGGTGCCCTCGGCGATCATGGTCATGACCTCCTCCTCGGTCACGTCCGGCTCTTCGGAGATGGCCGGGGCCGCAAGTCTGAGCACGCCAGCGGAGGACAGATGCAGGAGTACGGCAATTGGCCTTGTGAACCAGGCCAAAATTTCCATGGCCGGTGCGACCTTGCAGGCAATCCGCTCACGGTTGGAAAGCGCGAAGTGCTTCGGCACAAGCTCGCCGATCACGAGCGAGACAAAGGCGATGCCGGCCACGATGATCGCCGATGCTGCGGTTTTTGCGTGTGCGCCGGTCAGCCAAGCGCCAGTCAGCAGGTCTGTCAATTGCGGCGAAAGGCTGTGCTCGCCGTAAGCGCCTGATAGGATGGCGATGACAGTTATGCCGATCTGGACCGAGGGAAGGAAGCGGGGCGTGTCGCCGTTCAGCGATAGCGCCGCCGTCGCGCCCCGGATGCCATCGGCCTCCATGATTTGCAGGCGCGCAGGGCGTGAAGAAACGATCGCAAGCTCGGCCATCACGAGGAAGCCATTGATCGCGATCAGAAGTAGAAGAATAAGAATTTCTAGCCAGGGCATCGCAGGACAAGGGGGTTGCTGAAGCCCTTATAGCGGCTCCGCGCGGCAAGCGTGACTATTCAATGTGCTAAAGGCACAATTTTCGGGAGAATCTTGCCCTCGAAGCACATCCGGTGGCAGTAGCGCATTCCAAATGCCTTCGCATCCGATTTTGTGCCTGTGTTTTGGGCGGGCTAAACGAAAGAAACCGGGCTGATGCCCGGTTCCTTGCCTTCATGGGCGAAACCTTCGTCAGTTCCAAGGCAATTCGCTAGCTACGGCGCTTACCTTGAGAAACGCGTTACCCCGGCCCCGCCCGTCCGCGCAACCCCTAGCCCTTGCGGCTTGGGGGATAGAGATGCTGCGGCATATGGAGTTGTTGGCTCCCGGAAAAAGTCCAGCCTGCGTTGCGAACTCCGCACTGACGCGGCTGTCGCGAACGGCGCCCCTCCAGACCTTCGAGAGCTAACTTTAGCATCGGTCCTCCGCTCTTCTGCTGAGCCGCGGCTTTGTACTTTGAGGAGAAAGCCCCGGATTTGATGAAAACCCTCCTCACGGCCTCTTTTCCGTTGGCCGCTGGAAGCTTTGCAGAAGGGACTGCGGGCGACGAAGATTAGGCTTGCCGTCCTCGATGCCTTGTCCCGGGGCAACGCCCAGCGGACTGCGGCACATCCGGTGGCAAAAGCCGCCGGAAACGCTACTCACAAGCGATACAGACCCGGACGGCTCGCAGCATCTGCTTAGCTGGCGTTTGCCGCGAGCGCCCAAATCATGCGTATCACGGGTCCGATGGTGTGCGCGTATGATTAACAATTGGTTAACAAGAGGAGATATTTTTAACGCATTTTTAACCGCGCGAGACCGCTTGATCGTGCCGGAAGGCTCGCCATGCTGCTTGCGACGGTTAACAAAGCGTCAATTGGGCAGCTTATGCGGCAATATTCCAGGCGCTGGCTCCGTTGAACCCAGGTGGCGCTAATTGCCGCTCACAAGCGGGCAGTTTCCTTCGCTCATGGGGCGGAAGGCTTTGTCAGCGGGCGTCGTGGAGATCAGCTTGTAGTAGTCCCAGGGGCCGTTCGATTCCTCCGGCTTCTTCACCTCGAACAAATAGGAATTGTGAATGACCCGCCCATCGGCGCGTACGGTGCTCTTGCCGAAAGCCAGATCCTCGGCAGGCATCTCCTTCATTTTGGCGGCAACCGCAAGCGCGTCTTTCGCGCTGCCAACCGCTTGAACCGCTTTCAGGTAATGGAGCACGGACGCATAGACGCCGGCTTGAACCATAGTTGGCCGCCGGTTCGTCTGCTTCATAAAGCGGTTCGAAAAGCTGCGGGTGTTGTCATTGAGATCCCAATAAAAGGGGGAAGTCAGGATAAGGCCTTGGGCAGTCTTGAGCCCCAGCGAATGAACGTCCGAAATGAACACAAGCAGGCCGGCAAGCTTTTGTCCGCCCTGCACAACGCCGAACTCAGAGGCTTGCCTGATGGAGTTGACCGTATCCCCGCCGCCATTGGCGAGGCCGATTACGCTAGCGCCCGACGATTGCGCTTGTAGCAGGAATGGCGAGAAATCCTGCGTGCCCAGAGGGTGCTTGACACTGCCCAGAACCTTTCCGCCTTCGGCCGTGACAACAGCGGCGGTATCGCGTTCCAAGGCCTCTCCAAGTGCGTAATCGGATTTGATGAAGAACCAGGATGCGCCGCCGGCTTTGACGATCGCTGCCCCGGTTCCGTGCGCAAGTTCCCAGGTGTCGTAAGTCCAATGAAGCGTGTTCGGCGAACACTTGCTCCCGGTCAGATCCGATGTGGCCGCGCCAGAGTCGATGAAGAGCTTGTTCTTCTCCTGCGTAAGAGCGGAAATCGCCAGCGCAACGCTGGAATTCGGTACGTCGAAGATGGCATCCACCCCGTCTTGATCGTACCAATCGCGCGCCAGGTTCACCGCGGCATCGGCCCGGTTCTGATGATCGGCGGAAACGATTTCGGCCTTGAGGCCTTTTTCGGCGGCCTTGAATTCCTCTACTGCCATTTGCGCCGCTACAACCGAACCTTCGCCCGAGAGATCGGAGTAAGGGCCGGAACGGTCGTTGAGTATGCCGATCTTGACCGGCGTCTCTGCCAGGGAGGCTGTCGCGGAAACCAGCAGCACGGCCGCAGCCGCAAATAATGTCCCAATTTTCACGTCGATCTCCCCAACCGCAAATCCAGCCGCCCAAGCCCTGCCTTCGGTATCATGCTGGGTCACGCGCCTCTATCCGGCAATAGCAATCGCTACCAATCCCCATCGTTTCCAGCGCCGTATCCCGGAACCTGTCCGGTGCATGACAAGAATTCCTCAAAATACTCATTTTGCTAAGCTTTCCAATTTGAACTAATTATAACAGAGGCGCCTTACTGGAGGATTAAACTCAGGAAGATCGGTAAGATGTTGATATTGCATGAGATTATAGCCTTGCTGTCTTGCAGTTATGGTAAAGACACAATATTTAACCGCATTTTCAATGCTCGAATCTGACCAATTTTGAGCGGAATCTCAGGAGATTTCGCCAGTTTTGGCCACCCCGGATCCGCGTTAACCGTGTTTTCTTAACGAAGATGGCGAAGCGAGCCGATACCACAGCCAAGCTTCCAACTTTTGCCACTTTTAGTGACGATAGCGCAGAGGTGCGGCATCCTGCCGCATTCGGTGGGAAAACGCATGAGACTTCTGATCGCCGAAGACAACGTCCGTCTGGGCAACTATATCCGCACTGCGCTCAGTGAACGGGGGTTCACCGCTGACCACGTCGAAACTGCAGGCGACGCGGAAGCCGCACTTTCCAGCATCGATTACGATGCGCTTATCCTCGATCTTGGCCTGCCCGACGCCGATGGCATGACGGTCTTGAAAAATATGCGCCAGAATCGCGACATGCGGCCAGTTCTAATCCTCACCGCGCGCGACAGCACCGAGATGCTCGTCAACGGGCTTAATGGCGGCGCGGACGACTATTTGTGCAAGCCGTTCGAGATGGATGAGCTTGTAGCCCGCATCCGGGCGCTGCTCCGCCGCCCTGGCTCACGAAAAAGTGTAGTCATCTCCGAAGCGAATATGCAAATCGACACCGCCGAACGGGAAGTCCGCATCGATGGAAAGGTCGTGGAGGTGCCAAGGAGGGAGTATTACGCGCTGGAACTCCTCATGCGGCGCACCGGCAGCGTCGTCTCGAAAAAGTCCATGGAGGATCTGCTCTATTCGTTCGGCGAGGAAATAGCCTCGAACGCGGTCGAGGTGCTCGTTCACCGGTTGCGCAAACGGCTGTCGGACCACGGCGCGGATGCGGCGATCCATACCATACGGGGCGTCGGATACATGATCGCAGCCGAGGCCCGAAAGAGCGCATGAGGCGGTATTTCCAATCGCTTTGGTTTCGCCTGATCTTCGGACTTCTCCTTGGCTCGATCGCGGCAGTGCTCGCGGCGAGTGTGTTTCTTTACATCCGGTTCAAGAACGTCAACACAGAATCCCATGAGCGAACGCTTCAAGGACAAGCCAAACTCATAGCCAAACTTTATCAGTCCTCGTCTGGACAAGGCATCAAGCTTCCCGATTCCTACGCTCAATATTACCGCAACGGGATAGGGGAGTTCGCAATTGTTGGGGCGAACGGAGCCCCGGTAGCGGCTTCCGAAGGGCTGACCCACGCCCTTCATCCAGTCGATCCCGAGGCGGGGCGGGAATTCTTCTCGCACCCCCAGCCAGACGGAACATCCACATCCTACGGGATTTCGTTGAAGATCCCGAAAATGGCGCCTCCGGTCTGGGTTCAGGTGGTTTTCAAGGATAACGAGGTCGTATTCGACTCCGTCCTCGAAGAATTCGTGCAGGACATTGCCTGGATATGGCTGCCGTTTGTCGGCGTTCTCCTGGTCATCAATCTCATCGTAATTAAGATCAGCCTGCGGCCGCTGGCCCGCGCATCGGCGCAAGCTTCGGCGATTGGGCCATCCGCGGTGTCGAAGCGTCTGTCCGAAGCCGGGCTGCCCGAGGAGGTCTTGAGTTTGGTGCGGGCGATCAATAGCGCGCTCGACCGGCTTGAACACGGTTATAAGGAGCAGCAGGCCTTTATTGCAGATGCGGCTCATGAATTGCGCACGCCTGTCACCATCATGAACACGCACATGGATTTGCTGCCGGAGTTCAACGGCAAATCCGCGCTGAAAGAAGAGCTTGGCTCCTTGAAGCGGCTCGTTACCCAGTTGCTCGATAACGCGCGCATCGACGCGTTGCGGATCGGTCCTTCCGACCAGGTCGAACTCAACACTCTCGCGGCCGACGTCGCCACATACCTGGCTCCCTGCGTCATAGCCAGCGGAAAGAACATCGAGGTCTACAGGTCCGAACGCCCGGCAATCGTCAACGGGTCTTATGACTTTTTATTCCGTGCGCTTCGCAATCTCGTCGAGAATGCGGTCAAGCACACCCCGCCGGGCGCGGCCGTCTACATCGGCGTGCTTAATCCGGCGATTCTTGCCGTTGCCGATTGCGGGCCGGGCATTCCGAAGGACCAGCGCCGGGCGATTTTCGAGCGCTTCTGGCAGGGCAACCGGGACCGCGGCAGCGGCGCGGGACTTGGGATGGCAATCATTTCGCGCACCATTGCCGCGCATGGCGGAAAAATCGATATCGGGGACCGCCGGGGCGGCGGGGCATTGTTCCGGGTGACATTCCCGCCATTCGGCGCGCGGCGTCCGGCAGGCCGCCCAGCGGCGCAAGTACCGGGTGGGCGGTCTGCGGCCGCTCTTCCTGCTCCCCAGGATAAGAGCCAGTCCAGAAATTGAGAAGTGCTGCGCGCCAAGCGTTTTCACTCGAAGTCCGCTGCCTATCGCGCCCCGCGATACCGGACCAGGGCATCTTTTCACCTGATGGGGCCATGTAAGCGTTCCGTAAGCTGAAGGAGCCTATGTTCGGCGCATTCATACGCTGTTACACGCATCGGTAATAAATTTAATCGAAGCCGTTATGTATGACGCATGCTCGCCGCCGGTGTTGCGTTGTCATTATTAAGTATTGACTTAATGATAGCTGAGAAAGTCAGCCATAGTTCCACCAATATTTGCAGCAACACATGGCGTTACAAACAAAATGAGCTGAGAATAAATATCTTGGATAAGCAAGGCAAACTGTGAACGCATGAAAATTACGGCAATCACACCTGAGCATCCATTGCGCCCGGCTGCAACGCGCCTGATTCGTGCAATTTATGCGATAAGCTACGGCGCGCAGGTCACGAATTTTCCCAAGACTATTATTGGGCTGGCCGGCAAAAATGGAAAAGTGCACGCCGCGGCCGGGCTAAGGGACGCCACGGAGCCGTTTTTTTCCGAACATTATTTGGATTCCCCGGTTGAGGCCGTTATAGGCGGCATTACAAAAGCGCGAGTTGGCCGTGAGACGATTGCCGAAGTCTCAAGCCTCGCAAGCCGGACGCCGGCGATCTCCGTGCGTTTCATGACCGGCCTTGTGCTCTACGGGGAGGAACTTGGCTACGACTGGGCACTTTTTACCGCGACCAGCCGGCTGGAAAAGCTCCTGCGCCGGATGCGGCTTCCCCTGATTACATTAGGAACCGCCAGCGCGAGCCGCGTTCCGAACCCCGAAACCTGGGGCTCCTATTACGAGACGGAACCCCGTGTTTTCGCGTTCGGGCGCGAACAGCTCACGCCCTTCTTGCGGAAGCAAGAAGCGTCTGCTCCAGTCTTTGCAGCTTGCGCACATGTCTAAGCTTGCCCAAGGCCTCGTGCATCACGCTGCCGTCGCCGGATCGCAAATCGCAATGAGTGACGGGCACCGTTCGCTGACGCGGTCCGAACTCGCTGCCAGGGTTGCGGGGATCGCACAGGATCTCGGCCCGGCGCAAGAAACCGTCGGCATTTTTGGCAACAACAGCGTTGAATGGGCTGTCGCGTTCCTCGCCGCAAGCGTGGCCGGAAAGACGGTCGTGCCCGTGCCCGTTTTCTTCAGCGAAGGCCAGCGCGAGCATCTGATCCGCGATGCCGGGATTTCCCGCATCATCGTCACGGATGCGGATAGCGTCCAAGCGAAATGGGAAAGCGCATACCGCCTCGGTGAACTGCGTGCGGATGAGTTTCCGGCGCCGGGCAGCAGCGGCGGGCTTATCATTTACACTTCGGGCAGCACCGGAAATCCGAAAGGCGTCCGCCTCTTCAGTGGCCAAGCCCTTTGGAGCGCGGAGGCTTTGGCGAACGCCATCGGCGCCAATCGCGAAGACAGGTATCTGTCCGTACTGCCCCTGCCGCTACTTCTGGAGTTGATCTGCGGCATTGTGATCCCGGTTCTAGTTGGCGGCTCCGTCCATTACGACAGCGCAGTTGCGCAAAGCGTTGGCGTTGGCGCGCCGTGCGACATCGCCGAAGCCTTCGAGCGCGCGCGGCCGACGACCAGCGTTCTGGTTCCGCAGCTTCTGGCCCTTTATGCTGGGCAACTGGCAGCCGCCGGCAAACGGCCGCCCGCGGAACTGCGCTTTGTCGCGGTGGGCGGTGCGGCGGTTCCGCCAGCGCTTTCGCGTGCCGCAAGGCAGCTCGGAATTCCCGCTTATGAAGGCTACGGCCTTTCGGAATGCGCGTCCGTGGTCGCCGTGAACCGGCCTGGCGCCCTTCGCGAAGGAACCGTGGGCCAGCCACTGCCGGGCCTCGAAGCCGCTATCGAGGACGGCGAAATCGTCGTCCAGGGCCCCACCGTCATGGATGGCTACCTGCATGGCGAACCCGCGCCGCGCCGCTGGCGGACGGGCGATGCCGGCAGCATCGATGCGGACGGGTTCCTCACGATTTACGGCAGGCTCGATAATCTGATCGTGACGCCTTACGGCCGGAACCTCAGCCCGGAATGGATCGAGACCATGCTTTCAGGCGATCCGAGGATCGGCGCCTGCGTGCTGTGCCAGGCCGGGGAGCCGGCGCGGCTGACGGTGCTGCTCGTTCCATCCCGCTTGGGCGAAGGCTGGTTTAGCGTGGTGCCAGACAATGAGATCGCGGCGGCGATTTCCCAGGCATGCGCGGCGGCGCCGGACTATGCGCGCCCCCAAAAGGCGGCAGTCCTTTCGCGCGAGGAAGCGGCGGCGCTCGGGCTGTTTACGCCGAACGGCCGGCCGCGTCGCGCCGGGGTCCGCAAATATCTAGAGGAAAAAGCAGCAACCTTCGAGGTGCAAGCATGACTCCCTTCGAAAGGCTCTTTCAGGAAACGGCGGAACAGCGCGAGCAGTTTTTGACGATCCCGCTCGTCAGGCAAGCCGCGGCATCCGGGGGCACGCGCGAGCTCTATCTCGCCTTCCTGACCGAAGCCTATCACCACGTCAAACATACCTTCCCGCTTCTATCGCTCGCCGCCGCCCGGACGCGCGACGAAAGCTACCAAACTGCGCTTTTCACCTACATGAACGAGGAGCGCGGCCACGATAAGTGGATACTCGACGATATCCGCGCGATGGGCGGCGACGCCGATGCCGTGGCGCGCGGCGCGGGCGGCGTCCCTTGCCAGGTCATGGTGGGACACGCCTATTATTGCATCGAGTGGATCAGCCCCTACGCTTTGCTCGGCATGGTTCATGTGCTCGAAGGGCTGTCGGTGATGCTGGCGCATTCGGTCGCCGGGGCGGTGCAGAACTCGCTCGGGGCTGGCGGGGCGGCCGGTTTCTCCTATCTGCAGTCGCACGGCACGCTCGATGTGGAGCACACAGCTCTTTTCAGAAAATTGCTAGACGGCTTCGAAGATCGCGAGACGCAGGACGTTATCATCGGCGCGGCGCGCGTGATGTACCGGCTCTACGGCGCGATTTTCGAGGATTTGGGGGGACGGTTCTTGGGAAAGGTTGCTCATGCAGCTTGAGGGCAGAAAAGCGCTCATAACCGGCGGGGGCTCGGGGATTGGCCGCGCGCTGGCCATCGAAGCAGCCCGCCGGGGCGTGCGGCTCGCGCTGGCAGGGCGCAGGCGGGAGCCACTCGACGAGACTTTGTCCGCATTGCCCGGAGCCGGGCATCTGGCCATCGTGGCCGATGTCACAAACCGGTTGGACCGCATTGCGTTGATGGAGGGTTTGGAGGCGCATTGGGGTGCCCTGGACCTTCTCGTGAACAATGCGGGTGTGGTGCCGGTTGGACCGCTCGCCGCGGCGACCGACGAGGATTTGCAGGCAGTCGTTAACACAAACCTCGTCGCGCCGATGGCCATGGTGCGGGACGCGCTGCCGCTGCTGAGGAAGGCGAAGGGAGCGCGCATCGTCAATATCGGCTCCGTGCTGGGCGACATCCCCTATCCGCTGTTCGCGCCCTACTCGGCGGCCAAGGCGGGCCTGCGCGGGTTCTCCATCGCGCTCCGCCGGGAACTGGCCCCGCTCGGCATCGGCGTCACCTATGCGGCGCCGCGCGCCACGCACACGGCCGCCGCCCGGCCGATGCAATCGCTGATCGAACCCTTTGAAATGAAGCTCGATGTCCCGGAAGCCGTTGCGAATTTCGTTTGGAACGCCGTCGCCCGCGAGGCCAACGCCGTCTATCCGGCCGGAGCCGAGCGCCTGTATGTGCTCATGCAGCGCTTGTTTCCGGGCGTCGTGGACAAGGCCGTTGGGAAGCAGTTTGCGCGCGTCCTAGCCCGCTGAACAACCAAGAAAACTAGCAGAAGGAGGAACCTGCCATGAGGTTTATCATGATCGCCGCCGCCAGTATCGCGATGCTGGTTTCGGCTGCTCCCATCGCCCGCGCCTCGGATAATAAAGCAATGGACGGGGATATTCTTGCCGTGGCCGAAGAATGGGCCAAGATCAAGTATCTGAGCAAGGATGACGCGGAGAGAAAGGATAAAATGGAGGGCCTGGGGGCCAAGGCCGATGCCTTGGTGACGAAATATCCCGGCCGGTCCGAGACGCTGATTTGGGATGGGATCGTGACCAGTGAACGGGCTTCCCTGACTTGGGGGCTGACGGCGCTCAATCATGCCACCCGCGCCCGCGATCTCTTGCTTGAAGCTTACAAGATGGACCCCAAATCCTTGGATGCGGGGGCACCTACAAGCCTCGGCGTTTTGTATTACCGGGTTCCCGGCTTCCCGCTTGGCTGGGGCGATACGAGCAAGGCCCGCCAGTATCTCGAAGAGGCCGTAAAAAGTGCCCCCAGTGGCCGGGACGCTCACTATTTCTACGCCGACTTCCTCTTCGAGCAAGGCGAATACGGGAAAGCGGAGCAAGTCCTGAGGACCGCGCTCGCCCTGCCGCATCACCCGGAACGCCCCGTTTGGGACTTGTATTTTCCAAAGGTGATGGAGGGGCTATTGGCCAAGGTCCAAAGTAAAATGAAATCGTAAACGGATCATTCTGCTACAGGCCGTGTGCTGCGTGATCCGATCCCGGCTCCGTCCCCTCCCGCAATGAGGACTTCCTGGCGGGAGCGGGCTGGAGTGAGGGGGGAGGCTCTGCGTTGCCCCCGCAAACGCGCGGCTTCCCCCTCCACCATTGCCATCGGATTTTCTCACATGCGTCTTCGTCTCTTCCTTGCGGCTAGCTTGGCCGTCCTCCTCTCTTCCGCCTGCAACGCATCCGGCTTGACGGTGACTGCCGGCAATCTGCGCAACGATCTGGGACAGGTTTTGATCTGTGTGTTCCCAGCGGATGGCCCGGAAAAGGCTGAATTTCCCGATTGTACGAAGGGCCATGGCGCGCGCTACGCACAGGCGCCGGTCTCGGGCGGCAAGGCGGTCATGACCTTCAACGGCCTGAAGGATGGTGTGTACGCCGTCGCCATCGTTCATGACGAAAACGGGAACGGCAAACTCGACACTAACTTTCTCGGAATTCCAGCCGAAGGCGTGGGTGTATCCACCAACCCGCGGGTATTCGGCAAGCCAAGCTTCGAGCAGGGCCAATTCAGCATCAAAGGCAATACCGCCATCACCATCGAAACTAAGTACATTTTGTGAGTGGCAGCGGACGGACACCTCTCATGAGCACTGCCGCAAATTTCTGGAGCGGGATGGGCCATCAGCTTAGGAGCCCGTCCGGACGCGCCGGGTGGCTGACCGGGCAAGCCATGACGATGGTCAACCGGCAACCGAACCGGCTCGCCATCGAGGCCTTACGCATCGGGCCAGAGGATACTGTGCTGGAACTGGGTTTCGGTCCTGGCAGTGCAATAAAGGCGATGGCCGCGGCGGCCAGCCAGGGCTTGGTGCTCGGGATCGATTCCTCCCCTGAAATGATCGCTCAGGCAACGCGCCGGAACCAGCGTGCGATTGAAGAAAGGCGCGTGCA
Organism: uncultured Alphaproteobacteria bacterium; assembly: GCA_963767435.1. Classification (GTDB taxonomy): domain Bacteria; phylum Pseudomonadota; class Alphaproteobacteria; order Rhizobiales; family Rhodomicrobiaceae; genus Rhodomicrobium. Next base: position 101,866 of record CAVYEY010000019.1, on the reverse strand, counting down.
GCTTCGCCTCGGGCGCTTCGATGCGCTTCCCTGGCTCGCGAACTCGATCGACAGAGTTCTGGCGGTGAACGTCGTCTATTTCTTCAGCCAAAGCGCGGATGAGGTTCGCGAAGCGCATCGCGTGCTCAAGCCAGGCGGGCTTTTGGCGATCTACGCCACCCACAAAGAGACTATGCAGCATTGGAAGTTTTCGGGGCCGGATACGCACACTCTTTACGATGAGGCTGAGCTTTATGCCCTGCTGCTTCGTGGAGGCTTCCGGCAGGAGGAGGTGTCCGTCCGGCGGGTCAAGCTCGCCTTCGGAATTCACGGCCTTCTGGCCCTTGCGTGGAAAAACGGGCAAAATTCAAGCGGCGGCGCCGGGCGCTGACGTTCCAAGAGTTTGAGGGTTCCTTTCCAAACCCGCGCTCGCTGTCTTCCATTTGCTTTCCTATCCATCCGGGTTCGAATGCGCTGCGGCAGCGAGATTGACGGCAAGGGTAGTTTTGCCGGCGATGCCAGCAGGTTGGGCACGATATCGCTGCTTCGTGAATCTAACTACCGGGTTGTATTGTCGATGTTTATACAAGCGGCGCAGGTTAGGAGCAAATTGCAGATTATTCCTGCCAATACCTAAAGTGGTACCTCGGTTTTTCTTTCTGCTGGCGCTCAGCGAATACGTTGATGAGCGGGACGGAACTCGCTATCAATCATAAGCAGTTAACCGAGCGATGCTCCAGTGTGAAAGTCCACCTGATGGACATAGAGGGAAAGCTGCGATTTGCCGCGCAAAGCCTCGCAAGTGCCGAAGGCATTTTGCGCAAGGCAGCGGATGCCTATCCCTTTTTGGACGGACCGGGCCGTGCATTCAGGCGCATGGCAAAGGCGGCAGACAGGCCCTTGCGAATTGGCATCCTGGGTAAATCGAATTCCGGCAAGTCCTCGTTAGCCAATCTCCTTGCGGGAGTTTCCGTACTACCGGCGGACCCGGTGGCGAACACCAGGTTGCCGGTGCTGCTCAAATATGCCCCCAAACCCTCTGTCGCCGCTATTTACGAAAGTGGCGAGAGGATCGCTTTTCCTGTGCGTCAAAACGTTGCACAGGTTGTTGCCGGCATTTTAGACAGCGCCGGAAAGAGCGGCCTTCCGCCAGGCAAGAGCGTTCCGCCTGGCAGCCTGAAGCTCCTGGAAGTGGGGCTTCCAACCGGCATCCTTCGTTCAGCCGAAATTTTGGACCTCCCCGTTGGGCACCGGGGTTTGCCGGGCTACGGCATGGATGCCGCGATCTGGACGACAGTTGCGACGCAGGCGTGGCGTGAAACGGAGCGGGCTCAGTGGACTAAACTGCCGCAGGCCCTCAGATCCCGCAGCCTGCTTGCCGTAACGTTTTGCGATCTTGTGGCGGGCAGGGAAAATAACCTGAAACGGCTGCAGGCCAGGCTTGAAACATCGGCCAAGCCCTATTTCCGGGGAATTTGTTTCGTAGCGAACGGGGATCTGGACCCGGCTGCCGCCGCATCCAGGAATAAAGTCCTATCCGTACAAATTCAGTACTTGGCACAGGAGTTTACCGCGGAGCGCGTTGGCAAGGCCATGGTCATTGCGCGCCGTCTGATGACGAATGCGATTGCGAAGCTCGGCCCCGGAACCGAACCCGAGCGCAACGGCCTCGGCAGCCATGCGGTGGCAGAAGCCAGCAGAGGTCTATTTGACGGGGACTGGGTGGTTGCTCTGAAGCAGCCGCTTCTGGAGGGCGGATTCGAAAAGCCTTCAATTCTGCGCGGCGAACCAGCATCCGGGGCGGCGGCAAAAGGCGCAGCGCACAAAACAATGCGCGCGAGTCCTTCTTGGGCCGCGGGGGAGAGTTCCAAGGAGCGTCTTCGTTGGATGACGATCGGCGCGGCAGCAGCGGTGGCAATCACGTTGGCCGCAATTCTTCCGGGGCTGATCGGCACGGGAAAAGGCCCGGTTTCAAATCCTTCGCCGAGTGCTTCCGAAGCGGTTGAGCAAAGCGCCAAAGAGGTAGCGGAGAAGCGCAGGAAAGCCGAGGCGGAAGCCGCTGCGGCCGAGGTCCGCAGAAAGGCCGAGGCGGAGGCCGCTGCGGCCGAGGCGCGCAGAAAGGCCCAGGCGGAAGCCGCTGCGGCCGAGGTCCGCAGAAAGGCCGAGGCGGAAGCCGCTGCGGCCGAGGTCCGCAGAAAGGCCGAGGTGGAAGCCGCTATGGCTGAGGTCCGCAGAAAGGCCGAGGCGGAAGCCGCTGCGGCCGAGGTCCGCAGAAAGGCCGAGGCGGAGGCCGCTGCGGCCGAGGAACGCAGAATGGCCGAGGCGGAGGCTGCTGCGGCCGAGGAGCGGAGAAAGGCCGAGGCAGAAGCCGCTGCGGCCGAGGAGCGCAGAAAGGCCGAGGCAGAAGCTGCTGCGGCCGAGGAGCAGAGAAAGGCTGAGGCGGGAGCGGCGGCCGAGGAAGCGGAGAAAAGCCCAGGCAGAGGCTGCGGCGGCGGAGGCGCGCAAAAAAGCCGAGGCGGCTGCCGCGGAAGCTAAGAGGCGAAAGAAGGCGGAAGCAGAAGCCGCGGAAGCGGAGAGGCGCAGGAAGGCTGAAGCAGAGGAAGCGGAGAGGCGCCGGCGCGCCGCGGCAGAAGAGGCTCCGCACCGATCCAGTGGCAGCAGTCCCATCATGCACGGCATAGGCCAATGACCGGGATCGCCGGCTGCAATCCAGGCGGTTACGCCATCGGGCGGGCGGGCGGACGAAACCGGGTAGTGCCCGGTTATTGGAAATTTGCGTACAACCGTTGCAGCCGCGCCACGGCAACGGTTCCAGAACCAGCGGCACTGCGATCCGGGCGATTAGCAGGCTGCTGAAAAACTCGAACGGCTTGCCGAAGCCGTCATTGCGAGCGAAGCGAAGCAATTCGGAACGCCAATGGAATCAACAAGAGCCTGGATCGCCGCGCCGGGCTTCGCCCTCCTCGCGATGACGGATGCGGGCTTTTTCAGCAGCCTGTTAGGGCCCCCATCCGGCGTGTTACAAAATGTTGCAGAATTGGCTCTGTTTATCTCGAAAGCAGAGCATCGATCTAAAAAGGCGAAAACCGATCATCGCTCGCAACCGCCAGTTAGTTTCTTCCGGCCGCTGCACTGCTTAAACCTATAACGTCGGCTAGGGACCGGAATAGTTGGTTTGTTTCTGACGCTTGGCGTTTTGCCCGGCGTGATCGTGGGTAGTGGGAACCATCTGCAAAATACATTTGTAGATATGTAGGTTTCGGGTTGAGGGGGGAAAAATGCTGCGTATTTGGATACGTTCGCAGGCGGGGGGCAAGGCTGCCGGCGCGGGTATAACTTGCAGGGCGATGCCGGCGCTGGTTAGCGGCTTGGCGCTGACGGCAGGGTTGCTTGCCTCCACCGGCGCTCAGGCGCAGTGCACCGGCGACGATGCCGGTCTGAGGTCTTGTCGGCAGCGGCCTGACTGCAATTACCTCCATGATCGGGACGGTCAATACCGCCTTCATGACACCTGGCTCGGCTTTCGTCTCGTCTCTGGAGAGCGCTCCCAGCCAGATCGGCGGCGGTGTGTGGGTAAGAACCGTGGGCGGAACCGCCGACACGTATTCCAACACCAATTTCACCGGGTCATTCAGCAATCCTTACGACCCAAGCGCACCCAACCACCAGCCCAACATATCCTGCCGCACGAAAATCGGGCAGGACTTCGCTGGCTTCCAGGCCGGCCACGACATCGCCTATCTCAATCAGGCCGGCGCGGGCCAGAACTGGCACATCGGCGTGATGGCCGGGTATATCGGAGCGAAATTCAAGGACGAGACACCCGAGGGTTCCATCCAGGCTCCGCTCGGTGGTGCCATGAACGGCACTTTCGAAGCACCCTATGGGGGTGTCTACGCCACATTCTCGAAAGGCAGCTTTTTTGCCGACGTTCAGGCCCGCGCGGATTTCTACCAGGGCGACTTTTCGGGGCTGAAGCTCGATGCGCGCGGCTATTCGCTTTCCGGCAACATGGGCTATAACCTTGCGCTTGGCGATGGCTGGAGCCTTGAGCCTTCGGTTGGCGGCGTCTATTCGAAAACCTCGGTCGATCAGATGCAGGCCGCCGGCTTCATGACGGCGCAGGCCAACAGCAGCGGCGACATCGTCACTATGCCGGGCCTCGGCGCCATGCAGATGCAGGACGTTGAAAGCGTACTTGGCCGCGCAAGCGTAAAGCTGGGCACAAGCGTGGCTTTGGACGAGGGACGAATTGTCGCGTACCCGTTCGCCACAGCAAGTGTGATTCACGAATTTGCCGGCGACGTTAAGGCCTCCGTTTCAGCGATGGGCCAGGACGCTGATGGTAATTATTGGCAGGGCGGCGGCACTCTTACGGCCAGCCGGATTGGCACATACGCCCAATTCGGCCTCGGCAGTTCCTTCATGTTCGCCAATACCGGCTGGCTCGGCTTTGCCCGCGTGGACTACCGCACAGGCGACAATATCGAAAGCCTTTCGGGCACAGCCGGATTGCGCTACCAGCTCAATCCCGAAACGGGCAGTCTGAAAGAAGGCGCCGGCAGCTTGAAGGATGTGTCCCCTGCTGTTCACTCCTGGACCGGTCCCTATCTAGGTGTGTCCGCGGGCGGCACATGGGGCAACACGCCTTGGACCGGCCAGGACTGGGACGGCAAGGATCTCTCGGTCAGTCCCGATTTTGGCGGATATCTTGCCGGCGGGCAGGCGGGCTACAATTACCAGATGGGGCGGTTCGTACTCGGTGCGGAAGGCAGCTACGGCTGGTCCAACGCCCGCGGAGCTAGCCATGCATTCGTTGACGTGAACGACATTAATACCTGGCGGAACGCCAATGCTATCTTTGAAGATGAGTTGAAGTCGCTGGGATCGGTGACAGGCCGGCTGGGATATGCGTTCGGCCCGGCGCTGTTCTACGCCAAGGGAGGCTGGGCGTTTGGGCAGGTCAAGGAAGTGCAGCGCGGGATCCCGGTTCCGGTTCCTGGAATGGACTCCGGCGATTACCAGCCCACCACCAAATGGGCCTACGGGTGGACTGCCGGCGGCGGCATGGAATTCGCCCTCTCGGACAGTTGGTCCGCGAAAGCCGAATACATGCACTACGAGCTGGGAAAGCAATCCTTCGACCTGGGCTCGATCCCGATGGAGTTCGGCGGAGTTACGTCCCCGGTCGATGCCAAGACCAAGGGCGACAGCGTTCAAATCGGCATAAATTACCATCTGGGCAGCCTGGAAGGCGGAGCGGGCGATACGTATGCTGGCGGATCGGACGCGCCGCTTAAATAGAAAGGCCTCACCTATCAGGTCGCAGATGGCCGCTGAGGTTCGCCGCAGCGGCCGCGTTATCAGCACTCCTAGTATCGTGTAGAGATCGCCTGATGAGGTTGTTTTTTTGGCGGAAATCCGCTCCTGAGCCCGAAGCCGTCAATAACGAAGCCCCGGTTCCAGCGCCGGAAAAAGCCAGCAGGATTTTAAAAGGCGTTTTGGACGAGCCTGCCCCTTTTGCGCCCGTGGTAAAGCCTGTTGAGAGCGAGGCCGGGCAGATCCCCTTGTCGCGCAGGCTCAGCGTCGGAGCCAGGCTGGACTATGAGAAGGCCCGCGCGGTGAAAGCGGCAGCAGGGCTTGTCGCGCATGCGGACAAGCAGACCGCGCAGGTCGTTTCCGCAGTGGCGGAAGAGCTTCGGAAACAGGCTTGCCGCATCGCGTTCGTGGGGCAGGTAAAGGCCGGCAAGAGTTCGCTCATCAACGTTCTCGTGGAGCAGCCTGGGCTTTTGCCGGCAGACATCAATCCGTGTACGGCGGTAATCACAAGGCTGAATTTCGGTGTGCCAGACAAGCCGGGGGCCGGCGCCGCATTTACTTTCTTCAACCGCGACGAGTGGCACCGCCTCTCGTTGGGCGGACGCACGCGCGAGCTTACGGACCGGCTGTTTCCGGACTTCGATTGGGAGGTCTTGAAAAGCCAGGTGAAGGCGATGGAGGAGAGGGCCAGGAAAAGGCTAGGAGCCTCCTTCGAAGATCTCCTGGGCAAGGAGCATATATATCCCGAGCTTCAGCCCAACCTGCTCGTCCGCTACGTCGGCACGGAATATTCGCACGCGGAAAGCGAGGCGGAGCTTGCCGAGGGAGAATACTCGGACATCACCAAGTCTGCCGATATTTTCCTCGGCCTGGGCGCATTCAGCTTTCCGACGGTGCTGATCGACACGCCCGGCGTCAACGATCCGTTCTTGGTGCGCGACGAAATAACCCGGCAAAATCTGGAATCGGCAGACATTTGTGTCGTCGTCGTCACCGCCTGGCAGCGCTTGTCTGCCACAGACCTCAACCTCTTGCGGATGCTAAGGGGGCTTAAGAAGGACAGGCTCATCATCTTCGTCAATAAAGTCGACGAGGTGAAGGGCGGCGAAGACGTTGTGCAGAAAATCGGACAGCAGGTAGCGCAGACCCTGGAGCAAGAGTTTCCAGCCACCCACATCCCGGTCATTTTGGGCAGCGCCGCTTTTGCGCACAAGGCGCTGGGCCGGGGTGGCGGCGATTATTTCGCGGCAGGTGGATTCGATACGGACGCTCAAGACGGAAACGGAGCGGGGGCGCAGGAGGAGGACAGCGCCGGCCTCGATTGGCTGCGCCGGGACGAGATCGGCGACGGGGGCGCGGCCGAAGCCTATTTCGAGAAGTCCGGTCTGTTGTCCCTGGCGGTTGCCGCATCCGAAATGATGAACACCGGCCCGATTGCCAGTGCGGTCGGTACGGCTTCCCGCTTGTTCGATACCGTTGGCCGCAACCTGATCGCCTGGCGGGAAATCGAAGCCGATCTGCTTAGCAAGGTCCGATCCAGCGCCGGGCGGGTCGAAATGGAACTCGCCGCGATTACCGGCCTGAGAATGCAATTGGCCGCGAAGTTCAATATCTTCCTAGATAGCCTCGATTTGCTTGAGGTGAAAAAAGTCAATCTCATCAAGCAGAAGCTTTCTTCGACAGTGTTGGGCTTCATTCCCGAGGCGCTGGCCTCGGCTTCCGGCGGCGAGGCTGCCGCTCAGGCGAGCCAAATCGAGGTCAAGCTCCGGATACGGCTTGAGCTTGCCTTCCAGGAGGCGATGGAAGATGTCCGCAACTTGCTCGAAAACGAGCAGGAGTTGCTCAGGCTGGAGCTCTCGAAGGTGTTGGCGGCTAGCGGCCTCAGAGGTCCGGCGATCGTGCTGGGCCACCATCTTTCGCTCACCCCGTCCCTGGCGGCATTGAGCGAGCCTGCGGCGCTGGGATTCACCGAGCATTTGACCGGGCTTCCCGGAAGCCCGGCAGGCGGCCAGGGCGATGGCGTGAAGCTGGAGGAACTGATCGCCAGGGACTTCGACCCGATTATCGGCAAGCTCGCCAGCGAAGCATCCAGGGTCTTCCGGGAGGGAGCCTTTACCTTTGCCGGGCAGTCGAAGGCACTGACTTTCGGCCCGATGGATAGCGTAATCGAACGGGTTTCCCTGGCGCTCGCGGAAGCTCGAGCACAGCCGCCCGCATACAATGAAGCGGCGGCCCAGGATCTCGACGACACCATCTCCAATCTCAAAGCCGTTGTCGAAGCAGGGCTGGCAAGCCGTTCCGCCTAAGCAGAGTTCGCAACAGTGGCCTTCCCGGTTTTACGAAAAAACTCCGCGAAAACAAACGAATGCCCGCTTAGGCAAGAGGGATTTGTCATGCGGGCATTGGCGGCCATGGCCATGGTTGCGCTGCCGATGGCCGCGGCACAGGCGGAGGACATGCCCGAACGGCAGGCCATACTGCGCGTCGAGCCCGGAATGCATATCGCGCAGCTTACCCGCATCGGCACCGACGCGGCTTGCAGGCTGATGGTGACAGGCTCGCTCGACAAGACCGCACGGTTGTGGGCGTTGCCTCCGGGCGGCAGGGGAAGTCCGGAATTTCTTCGCACCCTGCGCGTGCCCATTGGCGATGGCGATGCGGGCAAGGTCTATGCCGTGGCACTTTCGCCGGATGGCAAATGGGTGGCCGCCGGCGGCTGGGACGCACACTACACCGTGGATAAGACACTGGGCGTCTACATCTTCGAGGCGGCCACGGGGCGCCTCTTTGCCCGTCTGGGCGGGCTCGCCAACGTAATCGGCCATCTCACCTTCTCACCCGATGGCAGCCGCCTTGCGGCAACGCTTTTTGGCGGCGAAGGCATGCGGCTGTGGGAGACGTCGAACTGGCAGCTGCTCGCCGGGGACAAGGATTATGGAGGGAAGGGCGCGTTCGATGCGGCCTTCGATGGGGCGGGCCGGCTTTACACAGTCGCCCTCGACGGCCAGATCCGCCGCTATGCGGCCGATGGGAAACTCGAAGCGAAGGTGCCCGCACATGGCAGTGCAGCCCCCTTCAGCGTTGCCGTGCATCCGCGAGGGACTAAGCTTGCCATCGGGTTCAGCGATAGGGCCGCGGTCGAAGTCTACGATGCCCGCAGCCTGGAATGGCTTTATTCGGCCGATACGAGCGGGATTGCGGACGGCGATCTGAGCAAGGCCGCTTGGGGGCCCGATGGGGCGCGGCTTTATGCGGGAGGCCGGTATTCTCCGCCCGATGGCCGTCGCCTGGCGATCTGGGAAGACGAAGGCCGCGGCTCCCGCGCTCAAGTGCCGCTGTCGCGAAACACCGTCATGCAGCTCCTGCCCTGCGGGGATGGCATCGCGGCCGGGGCGCAGGATCCCGCCTTCGGGCTGATCGCGGCGGACGGCACCAAGCACGTCTGGCAGGAAGGCGTCTCCGCGGATATGCGAAACAAGCTGGGCGATGCCTTGACCCTGTCCGCGAACGGTAAGCTCGTTCGCTTCGGCTTGGGCGAGGGCGCCGCGCAGCCCGTCTTGTTCGATTTGACGGTCTTTCGGCTTAAGGATGCGCCCGGCCCTGTTCCGGGGCTTTCGGCCGCCAATATTTCGGGCCTCGCGATCAGCGATTGGGAGAACGGAGAATTTCCGAAGCTGAACGGCAAATTCCTTCCGCTTGAGAATTACGAAGAAGCGCGATCACTCGCCATCGCGCCGGACGGCTCGCGCTTTACGCTTGGCACGGCATTCTGGCTGCGCACGTTTGCAGCCGATGGTGGGGAAATTTGGCAAAAGTCCATCCCTGGCGAGGCCCGGGCTGTGAACATCAGTGGCGACGGACAACTCGTTGCCGCCGCGTTCGAGGACGGCACCGTCCGTTGGCACCGGCTCTCCGATGGCGAGGAGTTGCTCGCGCTCTTCGTTCACGCCAAGGACCGGCGCTACATCGCGTGGACGCCCAGGGGCTACTACGCTGCCTCGCCCGGTGCGGAAGACCTGATCGGCTGGCATGTCAATCGCGGCTGGGATCGCGCACCGGATTTCTTCCCAGCCTCGCGGTTTCACGAACATTTTAACCGCCCCGACATCGTTAGCCGCGTACTCGACGACCTTGACGAGGACACGGCCATCGCCGAAGCCAACCGGATCGCTGGCTCAAAGCGCGCTGGAGAGATCGCGAAGCGATTGCCGCAAGTTTCTGCTTTGGTACTCCGAAAGCAGCCATTGCTCGCTCGCTAGTGGTCCGATTCCAACATTTGCATCCGCTTGCGGAGGAACTCGAGAGCAAATGTTGGAATCATAAGGACCACTAGCAACTTTATGATTCTAGTGGAGCTTTTGAATTTGACATTTGATCGCGAGCTAACGGCTAGTGGGACTCAAATGTCAAATTCGCTCCACTAGGCTAAACCGGCGGGATCGCCATTTCCGGTTTTCCACCCGCCGCGGCTTATCCTTTTTGCCGATGATGCCCTGCGGAGTTCGCCAGGCGCTTTTACGGCTATACCGAGGGCAACGAGCGGGCCGTCATCTCTCGTCCAGCATTCGCACCCGCGCGCTTGTTCGTGCTCCCTTCCGTGGCTAAAAGCCCATTCCTCCCATGCCGCCTGGCATCGGCGCATAGGCTGCTTCCGCTGTGGGCTTCTCGGCTACCATTGCTTCGGTTGTAATCAGGAGCCCCGCAATGGAGGCGGCGCCCTGCAGAGCGTTACGCACGACCTTCGTGGGGTCGATAACGCCTTGACCGATAAGATCCCCGTAGTCGCCCGACTGGGCATTGTAGCCGAAGCCATGAGCCGCGTTCTCCAGGATCTTGGCAGTCACCACTGCGCCGTCTTCGCCAGCGTTGGCTGCAATCTGGCGGGCCGGCCACGAGAGTGCCTTGCGCACGATGGCGATGCCAGCCTTCTGGTCCGCGTTCCCGGGTTTGAGCTTGTCGAGGGCAGTGGCTGCGCGCAAGAGCGCCACGCCACCCCCCGGCACGATGCCTTCTTCGACGGCAGCCCTGGTGGCATGTAGGGCATCGTCGACCCGGTCTTTGCGCTCCTTCACCTCGACCTCGGTGGAACCGCCCACTTTGATAACCGCGACACCGCTGGCAAGTTTTGCGAGCCGCTCCTGCAGCTTCTCTTTGTCGTAGTCCGAAGTCGCATCCTCGATCTGAGTCTTGATCTGATTGGTGCGGGCTCCGATGTCCTTTTTCGTGCCGGCGCCATCGACGATTGTCGTGGTGTCCTTGTCGATCGAAATGCGTTTCGCGCGGCCAAGCATGGCAAGCGTAACGTTCTCAAGTTTGATGCCCAGATCTTCGGCGATCAAATTGCCGCCGGTCACTGTGGCGATGTCTTCGAGCATAGCTTTGCGCCGGTCGCCGAAACCCGGCGCCTTAACCGCCGCCACTTTCAGGCCGCCGCGCAATTTGTTGACGACCAGCGCGGCCAATGCCTCACCCTCGATATCCTCGGCGATGATAAGCAGCGGCTTGCCAGCCTGTACAATGGCCTCCAGCAAAGGCAGGAGGGGCTGCAGCGAAGAGATTTTCTTCTCGCAGATGAGGATGTGAGCGTCCTCCAGTTCGGCCACCATCTTCTCCGCGTTGGTGACGAAGTACGGCGAGATGTAGCCGCGGTCGAATTGCATGCCTTCAACCACGTCGAGTTCGGTGGCAAGCGACTTGGCTTCCTCGACCGTGATCACGCCTTCCTTGCCAACCCGCTGCATGGCATCGGCGATCATATTGCCGACCTCGGAATCGCCGTTGGCTGAGACTGTGCCAACCTGGGCGATCTCCTCGTTATTGGTCACCTTCTTCGATTTCGATTTGAGCTCGGCGACGACAGCCTCTACGGCGAGGTCTATCCCGCGCTTCAGGTCCATCGGGTTGGCGCCAGCTGCCACCGACTTCAATCCCTCTTTGACGATCGACTGCGCGAGCACGGTCGCGGTGGTGGTACCGTCACCGGCACTGTCGGAAGTCTTGCTCGCAACCTCCTTCACCATCTGAGCGCCCATGTTCTCGAACCTGTCCTCAAGTTCGATCTCTTTTGCGACCGTGACGCCATCTTTCGTGATGCGAGGGGCGCCATAACTCCTCTCCAGCACAACGTTCCGGCCCTTGGGGCCAAGCGTCACTTTGACGGCGTTGGCGAGGATGTCGACGCCGCGCATCATCCGGTCCCGGGCGTTTTGAGCGAATTTCACGTCTTTGGCTGCCATGAGTATATCCTCCAACTTTTCTACAGACCGGCGCTTCTGCGGGTTCACCCTAGGCCTGCCCAAATTTAAGAGCAAATTTAGAAATATCGCTTGCGGTCAGGCCGGGGTCTATCTTGGACTGCTCGCGATCTGGCTGCGGCGCGGTGCGCATCTGTGCGCATAGGCGCCATTTCCTCGTGCGGAGCTTCCGGTTGGAGCGAGACGATAAAGAGTATAGAAAGATCTACTTCTTGCCGGTGGAATTCGGAACGAGCTTCGCCTTTGTCATACTTGCCGCAAAAGACGAAACTACTGGTTCTTTTGGCTTCGTAACTTTAGGTTTTTTCATTTCGCGGTTGCCTCGTCGTTTTTCTTTTGACATGGCGTTTCCTCGTCGATGAGATTGGTTCAAATTTGGGAGTGCCGGTATTGCATCGCACCCGGTTAGTCCGCAGGCTAATGCCGCGGCGCCAAATCGCTTTCGGTGACGACGCGTTCGTGCGATTCGGCCACGTTCTTTATCCGGTAACGCGGCTCAACTTGATAGTCGGTTGCCGGCATGAGGTGGCGAACCTCGTAATTCCCCGCGATAGCATTATGAGCACCGCTTGGGGCGAAATGGACTGTTTGACCTACCGCGAATTTGTGAGACAAATCTGCCTCCTCCAGGTTGAGCTTGAACAAGATGTTCCGAGATGAAGGTTTCGGTGGCCCTGAACCGGCCATTGCCTGCCCTATCCGGCAATCGCGCCCTGTTTTCTACTGGCAATTATGCCATTGGAGGCACCAGGATCGTGTCGATGGCATGAATGACGCCATTCGATGCTTCGATGGCGGAACCGATCACCTTCACCCTGTTCACCGTCACGCCTGCGGTTCCATCGAGCGACAGCTCTCCGCCTTCGACCGACTTCCGTTTGAACTTCTTACCGGCCAATTCGTCCGGGCCGAGCCATCCCGCAATCGCGTGATACTTCAAGATATGGACGAGGTCGTCCCTGTTTTTCGGCTTAAGCAGCCCTTCAAACGCACCGGTAGGAAGCTTATTGAACGCTACGTCGGATGGCGCGAAGAGAGTAAACGGTCCAGCCGCCCTTAAAGTTTCAGCAAGTCCGGCAGCCTTTAGCGCCGTCATGAACTTGGAGTATGATTTGTTACCTTGTATTGTGTCCACAATGTCTGGGGTATTTGCGGCGGCCAATTTTAGGGCGAGACTCATATTGCAAAGTCCTCTCCTGGAGTTAAATAAATAGAACTGATGAGCCGGCTGGGTCTTGTTGCAACAAGACGCACATGAACTGTGTCATCGTCCATATATCGGGATGGTGATGCCATAAGACAAGCGTCTATTAAAAAACTATTTTCAAATCACAAGTAGACTATTCTCAAAAACGGCAGCTGGAGCCAATCCATGGTTGGAAATAGGGGTAAACCGCTTCTGCACCGGAACCCATTATCGCTGGGGCACGGAATCTGACAATCATAGTGAGGACGAGACGCGGGCGGAACGCTGCGAACGGTGTCTCAAAATAATGGTCGCAGCATGGCGGCGTCACCACAAAATATTTTCGGCCTATCATTTTCCACGTTTAAATAATGTGTCAAATAGTGCTTGTTTTTTGTCGCAGCATAACCATCTTAAGCGAACCGCATGCAGAATAGTACGGCGAGAGGCCGGCAATATTATTTTATGCGGTCAAGGTTGTAGCCTCTTCTAGCTTTGCTAAACAAGAAAATATCTGCGCGTACGCAGTAATTTTTATCGCGTGAACCGGCGCTCAAATAGCCCAAAGGGCGGTAGCGCGAACAAGAGTTAGCTCATCTGTCCCGCGAATTTGGCTGCTTCTACCTGAAACGGCCGGTATCGCTGTTGCGCTGAACGCAGGGTATCCGCACATTCGCCCGCGCGCATTAGACCGCAAGCCCGCCAGCAACGGGCGGGTCTTCGAACCTGGGCCATATGGGAAGAGACGCTCGCGAACCAGGAGAATAAGCGTGACGATCGAACATGCCCGCATGCAGGCCGTGCACAAACCCTGGGGAAGTACCGATCTGCGCCCATGGAGCGAGCTTAAGAGCGACGGCAATCCAATAGGTGAGTTGTGGTTTCAACGTGCAGGCCCGGCCGCTCCCCCCGCCGCCCTGCTGCTCAAGTTGCTGTTCACGAATGAAGCGCTGTCCATCCAGGTTCACCCAGACGATGCCTTCGCGCAATCGATTGGCATGGAGCGCGGCAAGACCGAGGCTTGGTACATTCTTTCCGCAGTACCCGGCGCCCAAGTTGCGGTGGGACTGAAGGGCCAGCTTACCGCCCCACAATTGCAGGCATCCATCGGCGACGGCTCGATTGCGGACCTTGTACAATGGCATCCGGTCCAGGCGGGCGATGCCGTCTTCGTACCCGCCGGCACCATTCATGCCATAGGTCCGGGGCTCGTGATTGCCGAGATCCAGCAGCGAAGCGACGCGACCTTCCGCCTTTTCGATTACGGCCGGCAGCGGGAGCTTCACGCGGGCTACGCCGTGGCGGCGGCCCGGGCGGGACCAGCAGAATGCCAGTCCACTCAGAGTCCCCTCACCGATGCCAGAACCCTGCTCACCGCCAACTCGCATTTCGTGCTTGAGCGTATCGGCCTTTTGCCGAAATCGAACTGGGAACTCCACGCCGGGCAGGAGACTTGGCTTTTTGTCATCGAAGGTCACGCCCGTATCGGTCTGATGAATACATTCGCTGGCGAAGCGATCTTCATGGAAGCGGAGGATACGAACATCGAAGTTGGCTCAGGAGGCATGAAGGGGCTGCTGGCCTATTCGGCTACCGAACCAAGTGCCAGCCTTCTACGCAGCGGCGAAAAGCATAAAGGGAGTTTTCCGGTACATCATTCTACGCGGCCTCCCCTGCTTCACCGGGCAACAGCGGGTTCGCCGGTCCGCGCAACCGAGGCGCGTCCATGACCAAGCTCAGCCGCATAGCATTCATAGGGAATTCACTCCCGCGCCGCTGCGGGATCGCAACCTTCACAACCGATTTGCAACAGGCGATTGCAACGTCCGGCGCTGACGTGGAAACCACCATCGTGGCGATGACCGACAACGGTAACGTCTACGGCTACCCTTCCGCCGTCCGCCATCAGATCAGGGATGGAAGAATAGAGGATTACGTGCGCGCGGCCGCCTTTCTGAATGCAGGCCGGTTCGACGCCGTTTCCCTCCAGCACGAATTTGGGATTTTCGGCGGTGAAGCCGGCAGCCACATCATGGCGCTGCTTTCGCGGCTGACCATGCCGGTCATTACGACGCTGCATACGGTGCTTGCCGAGCCCGCACCCGCATACCGCGATGTTCTGGACCGGATCGTGGATGCGTCGGCGAGAATCGTCGTCATGGCGGAAAAGGGCCGCAACCTGCTGCGTACCGTGTACCGGGTTCCGGCGGAGAAGATTGAGGTCATACCGCACGGTATTCCCGACTTTGCATTCGTCGAGCCCGACCAGGCGAAGGCCAGGTTCGGCTTCAGCGGCAGGCCGGTCATCCTGACGTTCGGCCTTCTTTCTCCCACCAAGGGCATCGAAGTCATGATCGACGCGATGCCCACGATCCTGAAGAGCAGTCCAGACGCGGTGTATATCGTTCTGGGGGCGACACATCCTCATCTCGTCCGGGATCAGGGCGAGGCCTACCGCGAGAGCCTTGTGGCGCGCGTGCAGGAACTTGGTATCGAGAACAACGTCATATTCCTCGACCAATTCGTCGATCAGGCAACGCTGCTCGCCTACATCTCGATGTGCGACGTCTACGTCACGCCATATCTCAACGAGGCGCAGATGACGTCGGGCACGTTGGCCTACAGCTTCGGGCTGGGAAAGGCGGTTGTCTCGACGCCCTATTGGCACGCACGGGAGTTGCTTGCGGACGGACGCGGCATACTGGTGCCATTCGGCGATGCCACCGCGACCGGCACGGAGATCGCGGCCTTGCTGACCGGCAATGGGCGGCTGCAGGCAATGCGCGAGCGCGCCTATGCGAGCAGCCGGTGCATGACGTGGGAGCGAAATGCGCAAGCCCACCTTGCCGCGTTCGAAACCGGACGGCGGGCGTACCGGCCGAGGGTTATTTCGCGGACGCCCCAAAGCGTGCCGTGGCGTGGCAGCCACGCTGCACCGGAGATGCGCCTCGGCCACTTTCTGACTATGTGCGACGATACCGGGCTTTTCCAGCATGCCGTTCATTCGGTTCCTGACCGTCACCATGGCTATTGCGTCGATGACAATGCGCGGGCACTGCTCTTGGCTTGCGCGCTCAATGGCCCAGGCGAGGAGCACCTACCGGAAGCAATGACGGCTCGCCTGGCCGGATTCGTGCAGCACGCGTGGAATCCGGACACGAAGCGGTTTCGTAACTTCATGAGCTTCGACCGGCGCTGGCTCGAAGACCGCGGCTCGGAGGACAGTCACGGACGAACCCTTTGGGCCTTGGGTGAGTGCACCCGCAGCGATACCAGCCCGTCGCGCCGGAGTTGGGCCGCCTCCCTGTTCGCCGAAGCACTGCCGACGGTGGAGGCCTTTCTCTCGCCGCGGGCTTGGGCTTTTACCCTACTCGGGTTGGACGCCTATTGCGCAGCAGTTGCGAGGAATTCCTATGCCGGCCTCCTCCGTCATCTGCTGGCTGACAGGTTGGTTTCCATGTTGCAGGCCGCCGGAACGAAGGACTGGGTGTGGTTCGAGGATGTGCTTGCCTACGACAACGCCCGTTTGCCACAAGCCCTGATCGCTACGGGGATGTCGGCCGGAGTGCCCGATTACGTCGATGCCGGCTTGCGATCCCTGGCCTGGCTTATGAAGGTGCAGACGGCGCCATCGGGCTGTTTCAGACCCGTCGGCTCGGATAGCTTCGGCCACAGGCGGAAGCCGCCGGAGCCGTTCGATCAGCAGCCTTTGGAAGCTACGGCCACGATCTCGGCCTGCCTTGCGGCATCGCGTGCGGACGGCAATCCCGAATGGAGGGTAGGTGCTGCGCGTGCATTCGCTTGGTTTCTTGGCAGTAACGATCTGTCGGCGCCCCTGGCCGATCTGGAGACGGGGAGCTGCCGCGATGGGCTGCATTGCGACCGGCCGAACGAGAACAGAGGTGGCGACTCCACTGTCTCCTATCTTCTAAGCCTCGCAGAAATCCGTCAGCTTGCACGCATTAGTGGAGATCGCGCGAACCTAGCGCCATTTCCCGCACTGCGCGCGCAAGTTTCCTGATACCCTACTCAGACCAACCGTCAGACTACTCACACCAGCCGTCCCGAGCCAACGGGACGGCGAGAACCGAGGGCATTGTGCCGAAAGCTACGTTCCTGAATCGTCAGGCTCTCTATCTGCGCCCCGACCCGGCCAGAGTCGTCGTGCGCCCGTTCAAGCCGGCGACCGAGCCGCGCGATCTCAATGCCACCGACAAAACGCGGGCGAACCATATCGTTGAGCGGGTTCTTGGGCTCGATCCCGAGACGGCGCACAATCAACTTGCCGAAGTTCTTGAGAATTTTCAGGGCCGGCACCGCCACCTGCTAAGGACGTTCGAGGGGCGTGCCGACGAAATGGAAGACGCCTTCGCCACGCATGCCGATTTCACCAAGATACAGCGTCAACTGGTTGGTGCCTATTTTGTGCATGAATACTCCTTCGAAGCATCGGCATTATTCAATCCGAGCATCGTCGCGCATCCCGATCAGTCCGGCGCGCCCGAAGGCGGGCTCCGCTTCATCCTGAGCCTTCGCGCCGTAGGCGAAGGCCATATTTCATCCTTGACGTTTCGATCCGGGTCCATCGCAGCCGATGGCAGCGTGAGCGTCGACCCGAGCGCCCGCCTTGCCTCAATTCCCAGAGTGCGCAATCGCGTCCCGCGTCCGGATGGGGAAGAAGTCGAGGTGGTCTTCGAACCGGACGAGGATATCAGCGAGCGGGTGATTTTTCCCGTTACTCTCTCCCAATCGAACGGCATCGAGGATGCCCGGTTTGTGGAATTCACCGGCGATGACGGGCGGAAGATTTTCTACGCGACCTACACGGCCTACACGGGCTTGGCCATACGATCCGAGATGATCGAAACCGCGGACTTCGTTTCCTTCAAGATGTCGCCGTTGAAGGGGGACGCCGCGCGAAACAAGGGCATGGCTTTGTTCCCCCGCAAGATAGGCGGCAAATATGCCATGATCGGCCGGCAGGACAACGAAAACCTCCACCTCATTTATTCGGACGATTTGGACACGTGGAACGGCGGCCAGGCCATTTTGAAGCCCGAGTTCCCGTGGGAATTCGTACAGATCGGCAATTGCGGGTCGCCGATCGAACTCGATGAAGGCTGGCTGCTGCTCACTCATGGCGTCGGTCCGGTGCGGAAATATTCGATAGGAGCAGTCCTCCTCGACAAGCACGATCCCTCCAAGGTTCTCGCGCGATCCGCTGAGCCGCTGGTCCGGCCCGACCCATCCGAGCGCGAGGGATACGTCCCCAACGTCGTCTACACATGCGGAGCCATGCGGCATAACGGCCGGATCGTCCTGCCCTATGCGGTCTCCGATACCTTCTCGAATTTCGCGACCATAAAAATCGCCGCGCTGCTGCAGACCATGGAAAACAGGTAAGACTTCCGAAGCAGCCTCCCGGCAAATACTTACATCGTAATATTAGAATATCTTTGCGCGCTGAAAAGACGCGGGGGGCGCGTCTTATTTACGCGGGGCCTCGGCCAGCAGAGGCAGGCTAGTTTGTCCGTGCTTCGCAGTTCCAACCCGAATGAGGCATGCATGGCGAAAGTTAAATTCTTCAGTGGCGCGAAAATTCCGCTGGAAATGCACAAGGTGCGCATCGTCCAGAAACTCAGTCTGCTTCCCATCGAAGCGCGGCTGAAGGCGATGAACGAGGCTGGCAACAACACGTTCCTTTTGCAGAACTGCGACGTGTTCATGGACATGCTGACGGACAGCGGCGTGAACGCGATGAGCGACCAGCAACTCGCGGCCATGATGGTGGCGGACGACTCTTACGCGGGCAGCGCCACCTATACGAAGTTCGAAGCCAAGATGCGCGAGCTGTTCGGCATGCACTGGATCCTGCCCACGCACCAGGGCCGCGCCTGCGAGAACATCCTGGCACAGGTGTTCGTGAAGCCGAAGCCCGGCTCGGTCGTACCGATGAACTACCACTTCACCACCACAAAGGCGCATATCGTGCTGAATGGCGGCTCGGTGGACGAGATCATTAAGGCCGAGGGCTTGCAGGTGACGAGCGACCTGCCGTTCAAGGGCAATATGGACATCGCCAAGCTTGAAGAGCTGGCGAAGACCAAGGGCGCGGACAACATCGCCTTCGTGCGTATGGAAGCGGGCACCAACCTCATCGGCGGCCAGCCCTTCTCGGTCGAAAACCTGAGCGATATCCGCAAGGTGTGCGACAAGTACGGCCTGATCCTTGTGCTGGACGCCTCGCTTCTGGCCGACAATTTGTACTTCATCAAAGAGCGCGAAGAGGCATGCAAGGATCTCAGCATCCGCGAGATCACCCGCAAGATGGCCGATCTTTGCGACATCGTCTACTTCTCGGCCCGCAAGCTGGGCCATGTGCGCGGCGGCGGCATGTGCATGAGGAGCGAGGAGATCTACAAGATGATCCGGCCGCTCATTCCGCTCTACGAGGGCTTCCTCACCTATGGCGGCATGTCGGTGCGCGAGATCGAGGCGCTCACCGTGGGCCTCGAAGAGACCATGGACGAGGACATGATCAGCCAGGGTCCGCTCTTTATCGAGTACATGGTGGACGAGCTTCTGAAGCGCGGCGTGCCCGTAATCACACCGGCCGGCGGGCTTGGCTGCCACATCGACGTGCTGCGCTTCCTCGACCATGTGCCGCAATCGCAATATTCGGCGGGGGCGCTCGGTGCTGCGCTCTACATCGCCAGCGGCGTGCGCGGCATGGAGCGGGGCACGATGTCCGAGCAGCGCAATCCGGACGGCAGCGAGGTGCTGGCCAACATGGAGCTGTTGCGCCTGGCCATGCCGCGCCGCGTGTTCACGCGCTCGCAGGTCGATTACGCGGTGGACCGCATCGACTGGCTCTACCAGAACCGCAAGATCGTGGCCGGCCTCAAATTCGTCGAAGAGCCAGAAATCCTGCGCTTCTTCTATGGCCGGCTTGAGCCCGTCTCCGATTGGCAGCAGCAACTCGTGGCGAAGTTCCGCGCCGATTTCGGGGATAGTTTGTAATATTGATGCCGCCCGGCGATCACCGGGCGGCATCAAGAAGAAAACCGCCTGGGGATGCCCACTTCAGGCGGTTTTTGTGCGCCCCTGCGGCTGGATCAGCGGCCGAAATGGTAGTTCACGCCGACGCGGACCACATCGCCTTCGGTCGAAACGCTTGCCGTATAGTTCTGCGCCACGGTGAAACTTTCGGGCGAGAGTTCGTAATGCATGTATTCCGCCTTTGCGGACCAGCTGTCCGTAAGCGCGAATTCCATGCCGCCGCCGGCGGTCCAGCCATTTTGCCACTCTGTAGATGTTGCGGGCTGCAGCGCCGAAGCGGAAGCGCCATAGTTCAAGTGCATCCCCTCAGCCGCCTCTCCGAACGCCCAGCCACCTTTGGCGTAGAACAGCGCGCGGCCCCATGTGTAGCCCAACCGCCCTGTGAGAGCTCCCAGCGCCTTTAGATCGGCATTGCAGCTGTATGTATTAGGTTCGCCCGTACATGTCTTTCCGCCGCGCGCATTCGACCCGCCGGCGTCCGCTTCGACGCCCCAGACGATACGTCCCGTCTGGTAGTTGTATCCGGCCTCGCCGCCCGCAAGATAACCGGCGTAATCGGGCTCCGGGTGATCGCTTGGATTGCTCCATTGCGCGCTGCCCCAAGCGCTGCCGGCATAGGCACCCGCGTAAGGGCCGGTCCAGTTATAATCCTTGGAGGGGCTATCCTTCAGGCTGCCGCCTTCTTTCAAGCTGGCTGTCCCGGGATTGAGCTGGTAGCGCAGGCCGGCACTGAAACTGTAGCCATCGATGTTTTCGCCGGTCCGGTAATCCATGCGTGCATAGCCGAGCCAGTCTGTCCCGGCGAATTGGAACGCGCTGCCGGCGCCGAACTGAGAATAAGTGCCCACGCGGCCGACTGTAAGGACACCGCCGCCCAAATAGGAAGCACCCGCATAGGGACCGGTAGGAATAATGCCGCTGGATGTGACGGAGGCGGTGAGGCCGTTAGCGAATTCGTGAAATACGCTTGCGGTAACGAAGGGGTACGCAACGAGCCCGATGCTGTCCAAAGCCACGCTCGTGCGCAGCTTTATGCTGGCGCGGCCAAGCGCGCTCTCCACGTCTTGGATTTGCATCGTGGCGGGGTATGTGCCCAGCGAACCGAATTGACCGTACAGACTAAGCTGGTTGACCGCGGTGCTGGAGTAGATGCCGCCAACCGAAGGCTCAAGGCTCCAATTGCTGCCGAGATCGAAGCGATAGCCCGCATTGCCCGAAACGGAATAGCCGTGCGCATCGAGCCTTTGCCCTACAGATTCGCCTTGGAAATAATCCAGGCGGGCCTGAGCGTCGGCATAGAAGTTACCCTTGGAGAACGCCGTGTAAACGCCCGCGGATGGTACGTCGAAGGTGCCGGTCTGCGCGTAAGAAGGACTGCCCGCCGTTAGATCCTTGGCGTTTACCCCCACGTACCCTGCCAGCACGCCAAAGTGCCAATTCATGCCCGAAGCGCCGGTATTGAGAACCGCTATGTCGTGGCCGGCCTGCACGCCTGTGAAGTCCTGCTGAATTTTTAGGCGGCAGGAGTCGCTGAATGGTATGGTGATGCTACCCTGCGGCAGGCCAACAGTGAACGATGTGCTGAGATTGCTGTCAGCCTGCTCGGTAACAGTCCCGCTAACGGTGCGTACCCATATGCCGCCAGCCTGTTTATCGGGTGCGCTTTCCGGCGCCGAAACGAAGGCCGATCCGCTGCTCAGAAAGGCGGTGTTGACCGTACCGATCACTGTGCTGACTGCATTCAGGCTGCCCACGCACTGCGCCTGTGCGCCGGGCGAAGCGAGCACCGCCCCCATCAGCACCGCGCCACCCAGGAGCGCCGGAATTGTGCAGTCGTGGCCGTTGGCTGCCCTGGCAGCCGGACGCAAAAAACGCAACATAACTCCCCCAACCCCGGAGACAGCCACATCTGCAGCGAAGCGGATGCAGAGCAACGATCCCCTTTTATTCCTAACAGAACAGCTAAGCGGTTAAACTAACTGGCAATTGCGTGCGATGCCCGGTTTCCACCTCCAGTGTAGGTGTACCGATTTTCAGACGGCCTCGATCTTTGGTTCGGTAACTCAGTCGCTTTCGCCGTGTATGATGGGGCTGTTCGAGCGGCGTGGAGCCTCCAGCGGCACGGCCTGCCTGCGTCTTTCAGCGTCCTCCGCTGCAGCTCTCCTGCGCCTCCCGGCTTCCGCCGCGGCAGCCTCCGCCTCGGCCTTCCTGCGGGCTTCTGCCGTAGCAGCCTCCGCCTCGGCCTTCCTGCGGGCTTCCGCCGTAGCAGCTTCCGCCTCGGCCTTCCTGCGGGCCTCCGCCGTAGCAGCTTCCGCCTCGGCCTTCCTGCGGGCTTCTGCCGCGGCAGCCTCCGCTTCGGCCTTCCTGCGGGCTTCCGCCGCGGCAGCCTCCGCATCGGCCTTCCTGTGGGCTTCTGCCGCAGCAGCCTCCGCCTCGGCCTTCCTGCGGGCCAGGATGTCCGTCTCCGTGCTTCTATCAACCGCTTCAGAAGGACCGAACACTGGATTTGACTCCGGCCGTCCCAAACCTGTGCCGAACAGTCCGAGCTGAATTGCTCCGGCCACCGCGGCGCCGGCTAACAACGTTGCCGCGCCCACAATGACAACTGGGGAACGCTTCCCCGAACCCCGGTCTTCAAAGCTTGTATGGGGCGCGGAAATTCCCTTGCGATTCGTGTGCTTCGCCGCTCCGGATGCTTGCGGGGCGAGAAGGATTGCGGGCTTATCGAGGGTAGCCTGCGGAAGGGGCCCGCTCAAAGCCGTCACCCAATCCTCGCCGGACAAACGGTTTGCTTTGCCGGGTGAGACGGGACTGACACTGCCGTCTGCGGTTTGGAACTGTCCGAGCGTATTTGTTGTCAGCCGGCCTGCAATGCGCGCGACCTTGCTCAGGCGGCCGGTGGCAAACTCCTGCGCCAGATATTGGACCTGTGCGAGCAACGCCTTGTTTCTGGATGCTGCTGTGGCGGGGCCTTCGCCACCGTCCGCGACGAGGCAGATCTCGCGGAAATATGGCCTTGCATATGTTTCGAGTCTGGATGCCAGGCGTTTCAGGTCGTATTCACCGCCAGCAATCATATCGCAGAACGTTACCGCCAGCAGGCTCCTGCCCCGGATGGCCTGCGGCACCCTAGCCCATTGAGCCCGCTCGGACTCGCGCCAGGCCTGCGTTGCAACCGTCGTCCAGATCGCGCCGTCGATACGGCAACCAGCCAAATTCTCCCAGCCGGAAGGAAGGTCCAGTATTTCCACCGAACGCAGAATTTCACTTGGAATGCAGGCTTCCAGATATTTCAGTCCGCCGCTCTCTCGAACGGCACCGGCAGCCTGGGCAATTTCCCCGCTCACCGGGAAACGAATCCTCTCGCCGTTCCCATAAACGGCGGTGAGAGAGGGTTCCGGAGCGTATTTGAGGAGCGCGGGCAGGCGCGTATGCGCTATCGGGTCCGCAGGCAGTGCGGTTACTCCTACGAGGAGATTTGCCAATGACGACTTTCCCGAATTCGCCTCTCCCATAATCCCAATTCGCAGAGGTCTTTTGGCCGCGCGTGCCAGGCGCCCGATTGCGCGGCGGGAAACTTGTAAAGAAGGATGGTTGTCGACTGCCGCGCGCAAAGCGCTTTCTGCCTCAATGAGACTGCGGGCCGCAGATCGCAGCTTCCCTTCAATGTCCATTGGGCGAACTTTCGCGCTAGACGCATGACCAAGTAGCGGAACACAGTAGGTAGCGAAATCCGTGCGGGGCATCAATGTGTTCGCTTGGCGCAGCCTGAAGGAAAGCCGGGCTGCCCTCCTGACTTTGCCGCGTGATCCGCAACCGCATAAGAAACATTGTACGGCAAATTGCGGTTTTAGTCAGTACCCGGGGTACTGCGTCCCTGCCGCGGCTTCGTTCATAAGCGTCCATAGCGCCTGGACATGCGCGCGCTCCGTAGCCTCCGCGCCGATGCTCACCCGCAGGATCTGCGTACCCTTAAGGATGGCCGGTGTGAGGTACGCCTCGCCGCCTTCGTTGATGCGCCGGGCGATCTCCAGATTATGTGCTTTGAGCGCGGCCTCGTTGCCCTTGAGCGCGGCGGGGACGTGGCGCAGGCATATCGTCTGGAAAGACACGGGCGCGAGCCGCTCCCACCCCGCCGCGGCGTCCACCTGCTCCCTGAACCACTGCGCGTTGGCGAGGTCGCGCCGCAGCCGCGCTTGAAGCCCCTCCACGCCAACGTCCATCAGGTAAAACCAGAGCTTGAGCGACCGGAAGCGGCGGCCGAGCTGAATATGCCAGTCGCGGTAGTTCGTAACCGCCCCGTCCTGCTTGGTCTGCAGGTAGCTCGGGTTGGTGCTCATGACGCGGATGAGATGCTCCGGATCGCGGACGTAATAGGCGCTGAAATCGAAGCCCACGCCCATCCATTTGTGCGGATTGAAGACCAGGGAATCGGCCCGCTCGACGCCCTCCCAGTAGGCCCGGCATTCAGGCAGTACCATCGCCGTCCCGGCCATGGCGGCGTCCACATGCAGCCAGAGCTTATAGCGCTCCGCTAGGTCCGCCAGCTGCGGCAGCGGGTCCACGGCCGTGGTCGCGGTGCTGCCAACGCAAGCAACGAGCGCGCAAGGATGCCCGGCCCGCTTCCACATCCTTGGCGATGGCCGCTTCGAGAAGGTCTAGCCGCACCGCGTGGGCTTCGTCCGTGGGAATGAGCCGCAGGTTCGCCTTGCCGAAGCCCGCGAGGCACGCGCCCTTTTCGATGCTGCTATGGCTTTGGTCCGAGGCGTACACCGTGAGCGACGGCGCGCCGCCTTGCAGGCCGGCACCGCTCTGGCTGAAGCCCGAGGCGCGCTCGCGGGCGCACAGCAGCGCGGTAAGCGTCGCAGTGCTGGCGGTATCGTGCACCACGCCGGTCCACGCTTCGCTCAAGCCAACCATCTGGCGCAGCCAGTCCATGACCGTCTCTTCGAGCTCGGTGGCGGCAGGGCTCGTCTGCCAGCTCATGCCCTGCACGGCGAGGCCCGAAGCCACGATGTCCGCCAGGATCGAGGCGTAGCTCGTGTTGCTCGGGAAGTAGGCGAAGAAGCTGGGATGCATCCAATGCGTGATGCCGGGCATAATGTCCCGGTCCAGCGCCGCGATGGCGTCATCCATCCGGCCGCCCCGCTCCGGAGGCCGCACCGGAAACGCCGCCCGTACCTCGCCGGGCTCCACCTGGCTCATGACCGGCCGGCCCGCAAGCCCCTCGCGATAGTCCGCAACCCAATCGACCAGTTGATAGCCTAACCGGCGGAATTCCTCTGCGTCCATAGGGCCTCCAGATTTTGCTCCGGCAAGCCTAAGCACACTTTCGCGGCCTCGCCAACGGACGGCTGGCTTCGCCCCGTCCAGAACCGTCCTTCGAGAAACCGCTCCAGAGCATATGCGCTCGATGCGGGGAGAGTTCCGGCAAGCGGAACCAGCTATCTTTTCGCCTTGAAAGGCTCACCAGGTTCCTTCAACCCATTTTGAGCAAGTGTCATGCTCGAACATCAGGCGGCCGCCCTTAACCTCTTCCCGGAAGGCAAGCGCAGCCGCCGGAAATCGCGCTGCTGCCTGGCTATCGTCAGCCAGGCAAACGGGCGACAACAGTGCGCACGCAGCCAGATCCGCCCGCGAAAAGCGGTCCCCCACCAGAAAACGCCGCCCCGCCAAGACCCCGTCCAATTTTTTCAACGCAAGGCGGAAACGCTGTTCGCTCCCCGCGGCCGTCTCAGCCGTGATGTCCATGAATTGCATCATCACGAGGCGCACCACAGGAAATGCGAGCCTGAAGAACGCGCCCTTATATCGTGCTGCGTCTTGAAGCAGGAAACCCAGCGCGACCCGCCGGTCAGCCAGGGCATGGTAATAGAACCACCGCCGCGCATGGACACCGATCTCTTCGTCGCAAAAGCGCTCCCATTCCAGCGCCTCCTTGGCAAACTCGGGATCGCGCGGAGTCAGCGGCGATTCCGGATATTTCCCGTCCAGGTAATCTATGATCTCGCCAGAGCCCTGAACAATGGCTTTCCCGTCGCGCAACACTGGGACGCTCGTCTTGGGGGCAATCATTCGCACGGGTAGAAAATGAAAACCCGGCAAGTAGTTTACGACGCGATAGGCAACGCCCTTGTAATCGAGCGCCCAGCGGGCCTTTTCGCAAAAATGCGACATTGGAAACTGGTAAAGCTCGGTCATGCGCCCCCTCATCTGTGCAGGATCGAAGCCGTCCCGCCGGCGGCTCAAGCAGTATGGGCGCGCGCCGCCTCGTCCCCATTGGCGTTGCGCGCCTTGAGCGTCTCGCGGAACGGGCTTTGCGCGTAGGTGCCTAGAACGATCAGCTCGGCGGTATGGAACTCAAGCTCCTCAAGCGCCAGCTTGAGCGGGCGGTCTTCGGGGTGTCCTTCCACATCGGCGTAGAACATGGTGGCGCTGAAGCTGCCTTCGAGCTGATAGGATTTGAGCTTGGTCATGTTCACGCCGTTGGTCGCAAACCCGCCCAGCGCCTTGTAGAGCGCGGCCGGAACGTTCCGTACCCGGAAGATGAACGTGGTCAGCACCGGCCCGTTGCCCGCCGGGGGCACCTCGGCCTTTTTCGCCAGCACGAGGAAGCGCGTGGTGTTGTGCGCCGCATCCTCGATATCGGCCTTGAGGATCTCCAGCCCGTAAATCTCGGCGGCGAGCCTGGAGGCGATGGCGGCCTTGGTAAGGTCGCCCTCCTCCGCGATGATGCGCGCGGCACCCGCCGTGTCGGCCTCGACAAGCGGCGTCAGCCCGAGCGCGCGGATGACGGTGCGGCATTGGCCCAGCGCGTGGATGTGGCTGTGCACCGTCTTCACGGTCTTGAGCGAGGCCCCGGGCAGCGCCATGAGCTGGTGCGAGATGCGCTCGAAACGCTCGCCCACAATGTGCAAGTCGGATTTCGGCAGGAGGTGATGCACATCGGCGACCCGGCCCGCGACGGAGTTCTCGACCGGGATCATCGCGTAGCGCGCAGCCCCGGCGCGGACGGCCGCGATGGCGTCCTCGAAGGTCGCGCAAGCCTGCGGCGCCAGCTCCTTGGCGAAATTGATGCAGGCGATATGCGAATTGGCACCCGGCTCGCCCTGATAGGTAATGCCGCCCTTCGAGGGCTTCGATTTTGTCTTTGAGGATGTCATGGTGAAACCTGCCTAGTGGAGCGAATTTGACATTTGAGTTCCCACTAGCCGTTAGCTCGCGATCAAATGTCAAATTCAAAAGCTCCACTAGAATCATGAAGTTGCTAGTGGTCCTTGTGATTCCAACATTTGCTCTCGAGTTCCTCCGCAAGCGGATGCAAATGTTGGAATCGGACCACTAGTCCGCGCTGGCGGACTCTGCGCTCACCTTGCAGGCTTTGCTCAACTTTTCAAGAGGGGTGCGGCGGATCGCTCGGGCCCAGGCGATTTAGCGTTCGGCGAATGCCTTTTCGATCACGAATTCGCCGGGCTCGCCCATGTTGCCCTCGGCCCAGCCGAAACCCAGAAACATCTCGCGGAAACTGGCAAGCATTGCGGGGCTGCCGCAAAGCATAATGCGGTCTTCCGCGCGGGAAAGCGGCGGCTGGCCGATGTCCTCGAAGAGTTTGCCGCTCCGGATGAGGTCGCTGATCCGGCCGGCGTTGCGGTAGGGCTCGCGCGTGACGGCTGGGTAATAGATAAGCTTTTCGCGGACCGTTTCGCCCAGATATTCGTCCTCCAGGAGCTTCTCGGTTAGCCGCTCGTAATAGGCCAGATCCGAGAGATAGCGGACGCCATGGGCCAGAATTACTCTATCGAAGCTTTCGTAAGTCTCGGGATCGCGGGTGAGGCTCAGGAAGGGCGCAAGGCCGGTGCCGGTGCTCAGCAGGTAGAGCCGCTTGCCGGGCAGGAGGTTGTCGAGCACCAGCGTGCCGGTCGGCTTGCGGCCGACGAGAACGCGGTCGCCGGGCTTGATGTGCTGCAGCCGGGAGGTCAGCGGGCCGTTCTGCACCTTGATCGAGAAGAACTCCAGCAGGTCGTCGTAGTTGGCGCTGGCCATGCTGTAGGCGCGCACCAGCGGGCGGCCCCCGGCCTCCAGCCCCACCATCGCGAACTGGCCGTTCTTGAAGCGGAAGGACGGGTCCCTGGTCGTGGTGAAGCTGAAAAGGTCCTCGTTCCAATGCCTTACGGACAGGACGGTTTCTTCCTTAAATGCACTCATCCAGGGTGGTTCTCCTTCGAAGACGGCCGGGCGCACCGTCACGTACGCGGGCGGGGGATGCAAAACACAAATGCTGGAAGCCCAGGGCCGTTCCGTTCAAAAAGCTGGGAGCGCGGGCCGCTACGGAAAGGTTTCGCCCGCGTTTACGCTGTTTGGCGGAAAAGCTGCGCATTTTGATAATTCCTAGTCACGCGCCGGATGCGGAATTATTTCCGGGGGGTGCGGCGGAGGCGGGCGGCATGCGCGCGGCGCGCTGGTATATGTATTTGATTTTGCGCGATTAATTGCGCAATCTGCACACCACGGCGCGGCCGGATTATGGTTGAGATCAAATCTGCTCGTATAATTAACGGTAGTTTTGAATGCTAAAAAAACGCTTTTTCCGGGTAGTTTTTGCAGAAATACCGGCAATTTGAGCTACCCGGATTTGCGATTAACCATAGCCGCATTAAACATTGTGGCGCGCCTACGCGGTTATACTCTTCCTTAATACTTGCTCCAGGGCCGGAATGCACCGTTCCCCGCGCGGGCGCCAGCGAATCGTTGAGACCTTTCCAGAAATACGTTAGAAATTGCAAAGACCCAAACATTGCGGCGCAGGCCGGCGCCAGAAGCGGGGTAATCCTTGGCCGATATTTTCATCAGCTACAGCCAGAGCGCGCCCAACGCGACGGAAGACCTCGCGCTGGACCTCACCAAGGCCGGCCACAGCGTCTGGTTCGACTCGCGCCTCCTGCCCATGGACGTGTTCTGGAAGGTGATCCGCGACGAGATCAAGGCGGCGAAGGCCGTGGTCGTGATCTGGTCGGCGCGCGCCATCAATTCGGAATGGGTCTACGCGGAAGCGAAGCTCGCGCACGAGATGAAAAAGCTCATCTGCGTGCGCACGCCCGATGTGCCGGCCTTCGATGTGCCGATGCCGTTCAACGGCTACAATGTCACAACGGTCGATGAGCGGCAGAAGATTTACGATGCGCTGACGAAGCTGGGCTTGAAGGCCGGGCAAAGCGCGCCGCTGGCGAAGGCCGAAATGGAAGTCACCGAGGTGACGGTGGCTTGGGGGGAGGCCAAGGCTTCGCGCAAAGTCAAGATCGTCAAGGCGTTCATCCAGCACTACCGCGACCGGCACCCGTTCTACGCGGAGCTGGCGGAAGAGCTTCTCGCGGAGCTTTCGGCGGGGAGCGGCAGGTTGCGGTGGCGAGGCCGGCGGAGGTGCCGCTGCCGCAGGCGGGCGATGTGTTCCTCCGCATCGAGCCGGGGATGCATACGGCGCCGATCTGGCGCATCGGCGTGAGATGCGGCGGGCACGCTGATGGCGACGGGCTCGGAGGACAAGACGGCGCGGCTCTGGGCGCTGCCGGAAGCCGGGCGCGGCGAGGCGAAGCTCGTTGCGCACGCTGCGCGTGCCCATCGGCGAGGGCGATGACGGCAAGGTCTATGCCGTGGCGCTGTCACCGGACGGCCAATGGGTGGCGGCGGGAGGCTGGGATGCGCTTTACAACAAGCGAACAGCATCACTCCGTCTACATCTTCGAAGCCGCCACGGGCCGGCTCGTCACCCGCCTGGGCCGCCTCGGCAATGTCATCTTCCATCTCGCCTTTTCGCCCGATGGCAGCCGCCTCGCCGCAACGCTTGGCAGCGGCGAAGGCATGCGGCTCTGGCAGGCGGGAAGCTGGCGGCTGCTCGCCGAAGACAAGGACTATGGCGGCAAGCGCAGCAACGGCGGGGCATTCGATGGCGCGAACCGGCTGTTCACCGTGGCCTTGGACAGGCAGATCCGCCGCTATGGCGCGGATGGGCGGCTTGAGGCCAAGGCGAAGGCGGCGGGCGGGGCTGAGCCTTTCAGCATCGCGGTGCACCCCAAGGGCGGCAAGCTTGCGGTGGGCTTCGGCGATACGACAGCGGTGGAGGTCCATGACACGGCCTCGCTCAAGCGGCTCTACGCAGCCAATACGGACGGCATTTCCGGCGGAAGTCTCAGCGGCGTGGCTTGGTCCGCCGATGGCGCGCGGCTTTATGCGGGGGGACATCCCGATGGGGAACCGCCCGCTCCCATTTATATCTGGCAAGACGAAGGCCGGGGCAAGCGCGCGGAAGCGCCACTGGCGCAGAACACCATCATGCAGCTTCTGCCCTGCGGCGAGCGCCTGGCGGTGGGGGCGCAGATCCCGCCTTCGGGCTGATCGCGGCGGACGGCGGCAAGCGCGTCTGGCAGGAGGGCGTCACCGCCGATATGCGCGGCAAGAAGCGCGACGCGTTCGCCGTCGCGGCGGACGGCAGGAGCGCGCGCTTCGGCCTGGGGCTGGGCGCGAAAGACCCCGTGCTGTTCGATCTCGCCGCCTTCCGCCTCGCCGATGCGCCGCAAACGCCCGGCCTTCACGCCGCCCAAAACCACCGGCCTCGCCGTCAGCGATTGGGAGAACGACACCGCGCCGAAGCTGAACGGCAAGCCCATCGCGCTTGAGGATTACGAGATGTCGCGCGCGCAGGCCATCGCGCCGGACGCCTCCCGC
The DNA here is from genome assembly GCA_963767435.1 of uncultured Alphaproteobacteria bacterium. Lineage (GTDB taxonomy): Bacteria > Pseudomonadota > Alphaproteobacteria > Rhizobiales > Rhodomicrobiaceae > Rhodomicrobium. Next base: position 71,350 of record CAVYEY010000019.1, on the reverse strand, counting down.
TTCGTGCTCGGCACCGAATGGTATCTGCGCTCCTATCGTGCCGATGGCGGCGACCTGTGGCAAAAGCCCGTCCCCGGCCCCGCGTATGGCGTGACCATCGCCGGCAATGGCAAGCTCGTCGCGGCCGCCTATGCCGACGGCACCATCCGCTGGCACCGGCTCTCGGACGGGCAGGAGCTGCTCGCGCTGTTCGTGCACGCGAAGGACCGCCGCTACATCGCCTGGACGCCGCAAGGCTATTACGCCGCCTCGCCCGGCGCCGAAGACCTCATCGGCTGGCACGTCAATCGCGGCTTCGACACTGCCCCCGACTTCTACCCCGCCTCCACCTTCGCCAGCACCTATTGCCGGCCCGATATCGTCAAGGCCGCGCTCGATAATGTGGATGCGTCAGCGCCGCTGCCGGCGCCGGAGGGGTTCCTCGATAAGGTGCGGAAGTGGTTTTAATTCAGAGGGTTGTAACCCCTCACCCCAACCCTCTCCCTATGGGAGAGGGAGTCCCGCCGCAGCCGTTGTTAGGGCGTTCCTTCTCCCAGAGGGAGAAGGACAGGATGAGGGGTTACAGCCCTTACGTTGGCCCCTTATGGGGTTGCCCCCTCAATATTACCCCCAACCTCGCCTTGCGCCGCCGCATATGTTGCAACCGCCTGCCCAAAGCGCTAAAAATTATAAATATTTGAAGCACGTGGGACACGGCATGGCCGATATTTTCATAAGCTACGACCAGAGCGCGCCGAAGGCGACGGAAGACCTGGCCCTCGACCTCACCCAGGCGGGCCACAGCGTCTGGTTCAACTCGCGGCTCCTGCCCGTGGACCCGTTCCGGAACGTGATCCGCGGCGAGATCGTGGCGGCCAAAGCCGTGATCGTGATCTGGCCGGCGTGCGCGGTCGACTCCGAGTGGCTCTATGCGGCAGCAAAACTGGCACAGGACATGAAGAAGCTCATCTGCGTGCGCACGCCCGATGTGCCCGCCTACAACGTGCCGATGCCGTTCAACCGCTTCGATGTCCCGGCCACCGGCGAGCGGCAGAAGATTTACGCGGCGCTGACGAGGCTGCGGATGAGGGCCAGGCCAAGCGCGCCTCTGCCGGAAGCCCAAATGGAAGTCACCGGGGTGACCTCGGCCTGGGGCAGGGCCAAGGCTTCGGGCGATCCGGCGCTCGTCCAGACTTTCATCCGCCGCTATGGCGGCCGGCATCCGTTTTTCGCGGATATGGCGGAGACCTTTCTCGCGGAACTGCTCGCGGGGGCCGGCGGCGTTGTGGCGGCAAAGCCTGTGGGAACGCCGCCGCGGCCAGCGGGCGATGTGTTCCTCCGCAGCGAGCCTTCGATGCACACGGCGGCGATCAACCGCATCGGCGTGAATGCGGCGGGCACGCTGATGGTGACGGGCTCGGACGACAAGACGGCGCGGCTTTGGGCGCTGCCCCGGCCCAAGTGCGGCAGCGTAAAGGCGCTGCGGCCCGCATGCGGCAGCCCGGAGTTGCTGCGCACCTTTCGCGTGCCCATCGGCGAGAGCGATGACGGCAAGGTCTATGCCGTGGCGCTATCGCCGGACGGAAAATGGGTGGCGGCGGGAGGCTTCCTCCAGGCCAAACTGGAATACAACTCGGTATACGTTTTCGAGGCAGAGACGGGACGGCTCGCCACCCGCCCCGGCAAGTTCTGCGATGCGGTCAACCATCTCGCCTTTTCGCCCGATGGCAGCCGCCTCGCCGCGGCATTAGGCGGGGGCGAAGGCATGCGGCTGTGGGAGACCGCGGACTGGGGGCTTCTGGCCCAAGACGAAGGATATGGTGGCTGGCCAAGCTGTGACGCAGCCTTCGACGGCGCGAACCGGCTCTACACCGTGGCCCTTGACGGGCAGATCCGCCGCTACGGCGCAGATGGGCAGCTCGAAGCGAGGGCGGCAACGCTTGCCAGTTTCGAGCCGGCCAGCATCGCGGTACACCCCAGCGGCGGCAAGATCGCCATCGGCTTCAATGACACAACTTCGGTCGAGGTTTACGACGCACGCACTCTGAAGCAGCTTTACGCCGCCGATACGCGCGGTATTTCCGGCGGCGCTCTCACCGCCGTCGCCTGGTCCGCGAACGGCGAGCGGCTTTTTGCGGGCGGGAGGACAGGGCAAACGCCTGAGTCCATCGTCATTTGGCAACTGGAAGGCCGGGGCAAGCGCATCCAGGCGCCGTTGTCGCAAGGCACCATCCTGCAGCTTTTGCCCTGCGCTGCCGGCATCGTGGCGCTGGCACAGGGGGCAGCCTTCGGTTTGGTCGCGGGGCGTGGCGCAAAGCGTTTCTGGCAGGAGGGCGTCACCGCCGATATGCGGGAAAAAAAGCGCGATGCCTTCATGCTCTCCGGCGATGGCAGGCGAGTGCGGTTCGGCTTAGGAGCGGGCGGCGCGCAGCCCGTCCTATTCGATCTGGCGGCGTTCCTGCTTTCGGACGCGCCCGGCAGCGAAGCAGGGCTTGCGCAGCCGATGATTTCCGGCCTCGCGGTCAACGATTGGGAAGATGCCGCTTTCCCAGACCTGAACGGCAGGCCCATCAAGCTTAACGGCCACGAAAGATCGCGCGCACTCGCCATCGCGCCGGATGCGCAGCGCTTCGTGCTCGGCACGGAATACCGGCTGTGCGCCTATCGCGCCGATGGCGAAGAGCTGTGGCAAAAGCCCGGCCCCGGCATTGCCTATGGCGTGAACATTGCCGGCGATGGCAAACTCATTGTGGCCGCCTATGGCGACGGCACCATCCGCTGGCACCGGCTGTCCAACGGGCAGGAGCTGCTCGCGCTGTTCGTGCACGCCAAGGACCGCCGCCACATCGCCTGGACGCCGCAAGGCTATTACGCCGCCTCGCCGGGCGCCGAAGACCTCCTCGGCTGGCACGTCAATCGCGGCTACGGCGTAGCACCAGACTTCTACCCCGCCCCGGCGTTCGCCGGCACCTATTGCCGGCCCGATATCGTCAAGGCCGCCCTGGATGTTTAGGGGGCAGGGATTCGATAAGGCCCGAAAGTGGTTCTGAAATATGGAGCGCTATATCCCCCCCAGCCCTCTCCCCATGGGAGAGGGAGTCCGGGCATACCCGTTGAGAGGGCGTCCCCTCTCCCATAGGGAGAGGGACAGGGTGAGGGGTTGCAGCGCTCCGTATTGTCCTCGACCCCTATTCCGCATCCAGCATCACGAGGTGGTTCGGCAGCGCGTTCGCCTTATCCGCGGGTGCCGGAAAATGCGCCGACAGATGCTCGCCCACGCGCAGCACCGCCTGCGCCAGGCCCTTGCCGGCACGGCCCTTGCCGATCTCGCCCGTGAGCCCCGCGACGATGTCCTTCCATTCGCTCGCCGGCACCTTGGCGCCGATCCCTGCGTCGGTCACGATCTCCGCGTAGCGCTCGGCCACCGAGACGAACAGCAGCACGCCGGTATGCCCGGGCGCGGTGTAGATGTTCTGCGCGAAGAACTGCGCCATCGCCCGCCTGTGCGCGCGGGCGCGCATGACGGAGCGCGGCACCAGCATCAAGCGCAACGGCTCGTAATGCAGCGCCGCCGCCAGCACGGCGAAGACGCCAAGCTGGATGAGATAGATGTCCTGCACCGGCATCCATGTCCAGTAGATGAGCGGCCAGGGCACGGTCAGCGCGGCGAGCGCCCCCCAGAGGTAGGGCACGTACGAATAGCGCCCGCTCGCCCGTGCGACGACGGCCACGATTTCGCCGGAGGTGTGCTTTTCGGCCTCGCCGATAGCCGCTTCGACATCGGCCTTTTCTGCTTCCGAGATCATCCGGGTCTCCCTACCAATCGCCCGATGCGCCGCCGCCGCCGAAATCGCCGCCGCCGCCTGAAAAGCCGCCTCCGTCTCCGCCGCCACCGCCAGAGCCGCGGCCTCCGCCGCCCCAGCCACCAGGGAAGAAGATGGGCGGGCCATAGCCCGGCCTGCCAGGCCTTCCGCCGGTGAGCGGACGCTGTGCCTGCTGAGATTGCACAAAGAATATGAATGCGAAAATGCCCACGATGAACAGGAGCGGGATCGCCTGGCCCCAGCCCTCGTTCTTGCGTACCGCCGTGGGCCGCTTGGCCGCGCGCTGCTTTACGGCCTCGGCGTCGCCAAGGAGCACGTCCTTGATGTCGTGGACGCCCGCCACGATGCCCGCCGAGAAACCGCCGCGCCGGAATTCGGGCAGAATGCGGTTCTGGATGATCATCGTGCTGAGCAGGTCGGTGAGCTGCGGCTCAAGCCCGCGCCCGACTTCGATGCGGACCTTGCGCTCAGTGGGCGCGATAATCAGGATGACGCCGTTGTTGGTGCCCTTCTGACCGATGCCCCAGGCGCGCCCGAGCTTGTAGCCGAAATCCTCGATGGGATAGCCCTGCAGCGAGCTGGTGGTGAAAACCACGAGCTGGTCGCTCGATTTTGCCTCCAGCGCCTTCAAGTCCGCGTCGATGGCGGCGCGGTCAGCCGGCTTGAGCAGGTGCGCCTCGTCGACGACCCGGCCGGTCAGGGCTGGGAATTTTGGATCGGCAAACGCGCTGTCGGCCGCAAAGAAAAGCGCAGCCAGTATGAGCGGAAGGAGCCAATAATACCGGCTCCAGTTGAACGGTTCGCTCCATCGAGCGGGCTGCAACCCCTCACCCTGTCCCTCTCCCTCAGGGAGAGGGAACGCCTGAATATCCGCTGCGGGTAGTTCGAGGGTTCCTTCTCCCATTGGGAGAAGGACAGGATGAGGGGTTGCAGCCCTTGCGTTAAAGCGAAGCAATCTGCCGGCCCCGGTATTAATCCCCCCCGCGCTACCGCCCATTGGGCTGCTTGAGCGCATGTTACTGGCGCTACCGCCCTCGGGGCTACTTGAGCGCAAGTGCTGTTGCATGGCGTTTACTTACGCGGGCCGAAATCGACCTTGGGCGTCTCCTGCTCCTTGGCTGGGATGTCGAAGGTCGCCATGTCCTTGGCGGTTCCATAGAGCATCGCCTTCCAGATGCGGCCCGGGAAGGTGTTGATTTCGGTGTTGTACTGCTTCACGGCCTCGATGTAGTCGCGCCGCGAGATGGCGATGCGGTTTTCCGTGCCTTCGATCTGGTTCTGCAGCGCCATGAAGTTCGCGCCCGACTTGATGTCCGGGTATTTCTCCGACACCGCGAGCAGCCGGCCCAGCGCGCTCGACAGCTGGCCTTGCGCTTCGCCGAATTTTTTCATCGCATCCGGGTTGGTGAGAACGTCGGACGGCAGCTGGACCTGCACCTGCGTCGCCTTGGCGCGTGCCTCGGTCACACCGACGAGCACCGACTTCTCCTGATCGGCGAAGCCGCGCACGGATTCAACGAGGTTCGGAATAAGGTCCGCGCGGCGCTTATACTGGTTCAGCACCTCCGACCATTTCGCCTTGGCTTCCTGCTCCAAGGTCGGAATGGTGTTTATACCGCACCCGGATAAAAATACTGCCGCCATGAGAATGGCTAGGAATCCCGCGAACCTGTTGGTTAAGCGAGCTGGCATAGAGCCCTCCGCTGAAATTGCACCCCGTCCTCAAGTAGTGCGGCAAGCCTCAAGCTTCAAACGCTATTTTCCAGATATCCCCGCAGGGTACCCTCAATTTTGCTCCCCGCATCATCGGCCGGGACGCGGCTCCACCGGAAAATCGTAAGCCTGCGCGCTGCCGGGGTAAGCGAAATGCCACCATTCCGCGGCGTAGTTCTTGAAACCCGCGCCTTCGAGGATGTTCACCAGCACCGCGCGGTTCTTGGCTTGCGCGGGCGTTGCTGCGGGCGAGGCCGTGTTGGCCTTGGTGTCGAAGCAATCGAAGGCGGTGCCCATGTCGAGACTTCCAGCATCGGGAGCGGCCACGGTGCAGTCCTTGGGTTCGCCCGCGGCCTCTCCCGGCGCGCCTGCGGGGCCTATGGTCAGGTCCACCGCAAACCCGGTCGAGTGCTGCGACTGGGAGGCGATGTATTCCGGCACGAGCTGCGATTTATCGAAGCGCGGGTAATGGCCCTTGGTGCGCCCGTCCTCCGGAGCCGCCGCCCAGGCTACGAAGGCGCGGACCGCGCGCACCGGCCGGTAGCAATCGTAGACCTTGAGCGAAAGCCCCAGGGCCTGCGCTTTTTCCTGCGCCCGGGCCAGCGCTTCGGCCGCGCGCTTTTGGAGCACGCATTCAGCCGCGCCGTAGCCCGGCACAGGCTTGCCCGTAAAATTATCCGCCGCCGCATAGCGCATGTCCTGCACAATCGAAGGCGCCACGCCGCGGAGATAGACGAAGTTTTGGGGCAGCTGCTCCGCCGCCTGTGCGTATCCGGCCGGGGCCAGGCAAACTGCTGCCGCTAGAGAAGCGGCGCGAATAGTGTGGGTCATTGCATTGCCTGTTCTGGTGGTGGTGTCCAGGTGCTTTCAGGGGTAAGGAGTTTGGGCATCGCGTGCCTGCCTGGAATATGTAGTTTCCAACCCCGGCGTAAGCCGCATGGAAAAGCGCTGCCGTTGTGCCATACCTCTGGAGGGGCGGGCAGACGCCTGTTATACATCCGAATCGTTTGAGGGGGAGCAGTAAACCAGCGCGGAGATAAACGGCATGCCGGACGCATACGATCTTATTGTCATCGGGACAGGTCCGGGGGGCTATGTCTGCGCGATCCGGGCGGCGCAGCTTGGGCTTAAAACTGCCGTCGTCGAGAAGAGTGCCACCTTTGGCGGCACCTGCCTCAATATCGGCTGCATCCCGTCCAAGGCGCTGCTGCACGCGTCCGAGCTTTACGAAGAGGCGAACCACGGCTTCGAGGCCATGGGCATCAAGGCGATTGCCGAACTCGATCTGCCCCAGATGATGAAATACAAGGCCGAGGGCATCGCCGGCAACGTCAAGGGCGTCGAGTATCTGCTCAAGAAGAACAAGGTCGATACGCACCATGGCATCGGGCGCATTGCGGCGCCGGGCCGGGTGATTGTCCGGCCGGTCAATGGCGGCGAAGAGAAGACGCTTGAGACCAAGGCCATCGTGATTGCGACAGGCTCCGATGTCGTGCGGCTTCCGGGTATCGGGATCGACGAGAAGCGCGTGGTTTCGTCTACCGGCGCGCTCGAATTGGACAAGGTTCCGGAGCGCTTCGTTGTGGTGGGCGCGGGTGTAATCGGCCTGGAGCTGGGGTCGGTCTGGCGCAGGCTGGGCGCGAAAGTGACGGTGGTCGAGTTCCTCGACCGCATCCTGCCCGGCATGGATAACGAAGTGGCCAAGCAGTTCCAGCGCATCCTGCAGAAGCAGGGTATCGAGTTCCGGCTGGGGATGAAGGTGACGGCGGTTCAGCCAGACGGCGCCGGCCCGCTCAAGGTGACGGTCCAGCCCGCGCAGGGCGAAGGCCCGCAGGAGTTGCTCGACGCCGATGTGGTGCTCGTCGCCATCGGCCGTGCGCCTTACACGGAAGGGCTTGGCCTCGAAGAAGCAGGCGTGCAGATCGACAACAAGCGGCGCGTGGTTATCGACGGCCATTTCCAGACGAATGTGCCGGGCATTTACGCCATCGGCGATGTTGTGCGCGGGCCGATGCTGGCGCACAAGGCCGAGGACGAGGGCGTGGCCGTCGCCGAGATGCTTGCGGGCAAGGCGGGCCATGTGAATTACGGCGTAATCCCCGGCGTGGTTTATACATTCCCCGAGGTTGCGAGCGTTGGGCAAAGCGAGGAAGAGCTGAAAGAGGCGGGCATTGCCTATAACGTCGGCAAGTTCCCCTTCACTGCGAACGGGCGCGCGAAGGTGAACCGGCAGACGGACGGTTTCGTCAAAGTTCTGGCGGATGCGAAGACCGACCGCGTGCTGGGCGTCCATATCGTCGGGCCGGATGCAGGCAATATGATCGCCGAAGCGGCGGTGCTGATGGAATTCGGCGGCTCGGCGGAGGATTTGGCGCGCACCTGTCATGCGCATCCGACGCTGACCGAGGCTGTGAAGGAAGCGGCGCTGGCTGCGGGTAAGCGCGCGATTCACTTATAGAAAGCGTTCGAATGTGCGGTTCTGCCCTGAACCTAGGGTTCAACCCCTCACCCTGTCCCTCTCCCTCAGGGAGAGGGAACGCTCGAACTTCCGCTGCGGACAATTCGGGCGTCCCTTCTCCCATGGGGAGAAGGACAGGATGAGGGGTTGAACCTTAGGTTCAGGACACACTCCATTATACCTATAGAAAGGTTCCGGACGGCCATGTTTGTTCGCGTAATGGTTCTGGCGTTGGCGCTTGTTTCTCTCGGGGGCTACGGAACTCCTGCGGCCGCGCAATCGTCAGCAATGTTCCAGCCTACGCATAGTTTCCGGCTCGTGCTTGGGCGCAAGCATCCCGGCCAGGTAACGAGCCTTTCCGATGCCGGCGTGGCCGTCGATCTCAAGGACGGCGGCACTCAGCTTATCCTGTTCGGCGAGATTTGGCGCGTGAGGCTGGCGTTCGCGAGCGACGAGCCCAAGGGCACCACCGTTGTCGATTTCGCCGATAACCGATTATTCGTGGCGACGCCGGTTGCCAACCTCGTTGGCGATCTCGGCAAGAAGATTGCGCTTGTGCAGTTTACCGCGCCGAACGGCGAGACCGTCTACATGGCTGCGGCCAAGGTTACCGACATTTTCAATGCACTTCCAGGGTTGCACAATCCGGCCAGCAAGACGGTGATTGGCACCGGGCACGGCATCCAGCAGATCACCGAAGCGGCCGATGCCGCAAAGCGGATGGTGGCGGACGCGCATATCGTTCCATAGGAGCTGGAGATGTGGCGGATCGGTATTGACCTCGGCGGGACGAAGATCGAAGCGCTTGCCCTTTCTCCCGATGGCGAAGAGCGGGTCAGGGTTCGCATTCCCACGCCGCGCGGCGATTATGACGCCACACTCGACGCCATCGTTGCGGCTGCCGCGGCTTGCCGGGACGGCTTGGCTGACAGCGATATTGCCGGAATCGGGATCGGCATCCCGGGCAGCCTGTCGCCCAGGACGGGTCTCGTGCGCAACGCGAATTCCACCTGGATCAATGGGCGGGCGCTGCTGCGCGACGTTCAGGCGCGGTTCGCGTGGCCTGTCGCCATCGAGAACGACGCCAATTGCTTCGCGCTTTCGGAGGCGGCGGATGGCGCGGCGAAAGGGTGCGGCACCGTCTTCGGGGTGATCCTCGGGACGGGCGTAGGCGGTGGCGTGGTTGTTGGGGGCAGGGCGCTGCTCGGGCATAATGCGGTTGCGGGCGAATGGGGGCATAACCCGCTGCCTTGGCCGGAAGCAGACGAGCTGCAGGGGCCTGTCTGCTATTGCGGAAAGCAGGGATGTATCGAGACGTTCCTGTGCGGGCCGGCGCTCGAAAGGCAGTACCGGGCGCTTTCGGGCAAGCAGGCGGAAGCGAAGGCCATCGCGGAGCGAGCGGCGGCTGGCGAAAGCGCTGCTCAGTCCGCGCTTACCGTTTATGCGAAGAGGCTTGCGAAATCGCTGGCCACGGTGATCAATATCGTAGACCCGGACGCGATTGTGTTAGGGGGCGGCGTATCGAATATTGGCACCATCAGGGAAATGGCTCTGACGGAGTTGCCCAAGTGGGTCTTCTCCGACTGTTTCGATACGCCGCTCATGGTCAACAAATGGGGGGATTCAAGCGGGGTCAGGGGGGCCGCTCGCTTGATAGTCCCCAGGGAGCCCGGCTAGGCCGGGCTCCCTGCGTTAGTATACGGCTGCAACATTATTTGGTTCTTAAAAGCTAATCTATGTTGCCAAATTAGCAAAAGTTCACCGAGGTTGCATCTTTTTTTTGAGAGTGAATTGCTGATTCGTTTCCTGAGGCTGATCACGATGCTCTTTTGCAACAGAAAGGCGCCGCGGCAACAATAGAGTTGTGGATAAGTGTTGCGGCGCCGCGCCTGCGCGGCCCAAGCGGATCGTCAGTAGGGAGCTAACGTGAAGAAATTGCTTGTTTTAGCCATTGTCCTGGCATTCGGCACCGTCCTGATCCTGACCAAGCCAACGCCGCAGGACATCGCATCGGCGGCCACCGGGCAGATGAATTACATCGTCGTCAATAAGGAGAAGATGCCGCCCGACTTCACGGGCGCCGCCGCTGCCGCCGTGTTGATCCAAACCGTAGAGGATGCGTTTTCAATCGACGTGCGCAGCGCAGCACCAGGCATGCGATGGCACACTGCCAATCTCGTGTTTCTGATGTATTCGGACTTTACTGTTGCCGGCGAAGGCTCCCTGAAATGCCTCTGGCTCCTTCGCAACGGCTTCTGCGCCTATATGTCCAGGTAGCCGGCTGCGCAAAGGGTAAGCTGCGGCCGGGACGCTTCTATTTAGCTCTTGCGCTTTGCCCGGCTCTAGAATTTATCTCAAATTGCGATGAACATATTTTACGCAATCCTGGAAATCGTCCGGACGGTGCTGATCTGGACCATGGGGCTGGTTCTGGACCGGGAGCCGCAAGCCGGCGAAGCATTCCGCCTGCTTATTTTAATCCTGGCGACCGGCGTTGCCACCTGGCTGACTTTCTATTGGCGCGACCTGGCCATGCGCTGGCGGGTCTTTCGCAAAAGACTGCTGCCCCAGGAGCGCTACGCAGGACAGTACATTCAGGCGGTGGAGCGCGCCGATGAAATCCGCTATGCCATCATTCACATCTTCTACCATGCCGGAAAGAAGCGGTTCGAGGCGTTCGGGCGCAGCTATAATCACGCGGGCGAAGAGCTTTCGTCCTTCCAATCGCACCACCTGTTTTTCCCGGATGAAAACGAAGAAAATCTCGAATTCATCTGGCAAGGGCGGCGGGCCGCGACGGGGTACACCTGCATGAGGGTCGAAAGCCGGGATGACGGCTACATCGAAGGCAGCGGATACGTCATCGCCTTCGGGCAAAAGCCGAAAGCCTACCCGATCCTGTTCAAGCGCCTGGATGGCGCCGGCGTCCGCGAAGTGCTTGGTATCGGCGTGCCGGCGCATCCGAAGGAGGAGGCCGGGTTTATCCGCAAGTTCCACGCGGAGCTTGGGGAAAAGGTGCGTGAGAGTTTCGAAAGCACCGCCGAGGAGGTGGTGTGATACGGCCGGCTTTTTCCACCCGCGGGCCCCAAGCGGCGCTTGCTTCCCAGGGCAACTCGCATAACTATGCGGGCTTGGAGACACGCATCATGAAACGGCAAGCTAGCAAAGGCCCAACGCAACGGCAGCTTCGCGCAGGCGAACTGCTGCGGCATGCGCTTTCGGAAATTTTCCGCACCGAGGACATCGTGGACGAGGATCTCAAGGGCGAGATCGTCACCGTCGCCGAAGTGCGCATGAGCCCGGATCTGCAGCATGCCACCGTCTATGCGAGCGCGCTTTCCGGCAAAAACAGCGACGATCTGGCCCGCGCGCTCAACCGGCATCAGCGGTTTCTGCGAGGCGAGCTTGCGCGGCGCGTCGAGCTGAAATATGTCCCGGAGCTGGCGTTCCGCGGCGACCATGTGGGCGAGGAGGCTGCGCATATCGACGAACTGTTGCGCTCGCCCGAAGTGGCCCGCGATTTGAAGTAATAATAGTTACCGGAGGAGAGCCGGGAAATCAGGCACAGGCGCTAACAAAGAGGTTCAACCCCTCACCCTGTCCCTCTCCCTATGGGAGAGGGAACCCTCGAACTTGCCGCAGCGAGAATTCTGGCGTTCCTTCTCCCATAGGGAGAAGGACAGGATGAGGGGTTATAACCTTAGTTCATTGCGCCACGCGGCCAATTTCCAGGTTCAAAATAGCAGAGCGAAAACCATGGCACGCCGCAAAGGCAACGAAATCAACGGCTGGCTTATCCTCGACAAGCCGCAGGGGCTGACCTCGAACCAGGCGCTCGGGCGCTTGAAACGGTTGTTCCATCCCAAAAAGGTGGGCCACGCAGGCACGCTCGATCCACTGGCGACCGGGGTGCTGCCGATTGCGTTCGGCGAGGCGACGAAGACGGTCGCGCATGTGGTCGATTGCGAGAAGACCTACGATTTCACTATCCGCTGGGGTGTCGAAACCGATACCGACGATGCGGAGGGAAAGCCGGTCAAGACCAGCGAAGCCCGGCCAACGCGCGAGGCAATCGAGGCGGCGCTGCCGCAGTTCATCGGCGATATCATGCAGACGCCGCCTTCCTATTCGGCCATCAAGGTGGATGGCGAGCGCGCCTACGATCTGGCACGCGACGGCGAGGCGGTGGAGCTTGAAGCGCGGCAGGTGTCGATCTACGAGCTTGAGATCGTGGAGATGCCTTCGCCCGATCTGACGCGGCTCGTCTGCGACTGCGGCAAGGGCACTTATGTCCGCTCCATTGCGCGGGATCTCGGCCGGGCGCTGGGCTGCTACGGCCATATCGCGGCCCTGCGCCGCACTTCGGTGGGGCCTTTCGATGAGGAAAAGGCGATTTCCCTGGAAACGCTCGAAGGTTTGAGCAATAAGGAAGACGGCCAAGACGCTCTTATGAGCGCGATCAACCCTGTCGAGACGGCGCTGGACGGCATCCCGGCGCTCGCCGTTAACGGGGACGATGCGGCCAGGCTGAAGCGGGGGCAATCCTTCCTGATTAGGGGCGGGAACGCACCAATCCTGAATGGCCCGGTTTATGCGACCTCGCGCGGGGTCCTCATCGCCATTGGCGAGGTGGAACGCGGCGAGTTCCATCCGATCCGGGTGTTCAATATCCCCGCCTGAAGCCTAATTGAACGGCTAACTTACGGAGATAACCGATGTCGATTACAGCCGAGCGCAAATCTGTGCTGATCAAAGAATATGCCACGAAGGAAGGCGATACCGGTTCGCCTGAGGTGCAGGTTGCCGTTCTCACGGAACGAATCGCTAACCTGACGGAACATTTCAAGACTCATAAGGGCGACAATCACTCGCGCCGCGGGCTGTTGAAGATGGTGAGCGCGCGCCGCAGTTTGCTCGACTATGTGAAGAGCAAGGACCACGCGCGGTATCGCACCCTGATCGAGCGGCTGGGTATCCGGCGGTAAGAGCAAGTCCGCTAGTTTGCACGCTAAACTGATCGAATCCCTTCTCCCTAGCCCTGCCGCTTGGGGAGAAGGGATTCTTTTTGTGCCCGCTTGATCCGCCGTGCGCGAAGGCGGGTTCCGCGCAATTGCCGCGGATTGAGCGACTAACTAAGCGGCGGAACGATAACTTCCTTCTCAAGGCTTTCGCCGGGAAGACCGGCAATTTCACCGCTTAACCCCGCCCCAGAGTGCGGCGGGCAGAAGCAGCGCGATCCAGAACGCCGGATAGCCGAGCCTGATGGCGTTGAATTCATCTGAGTGCCTGCCGTCCGGGAAATAGGCCACCGTCAAATAGGCGAGAAAGTCTGCAAGCGGCAGTGCGCCTAGGCAGAGCAACGCGGTCCACCAGTGGAGCGGTGCAAGCAGGCGGCTCGCGAGCCAGGGAAGGCTGACGGACACCGCGACTGCGTAAAGTAGAAGCCTGATGGCCGGTGTGGCGTCTGCCACTAAGCTGCCGCCGAACATTTCGTACAATTCGCCCCGGCCAGCCGCGAAGGCCGAAAAGCACACGGCCCAAGTCAGCAACATGAATAGTGCCAGGCGGACGGGATCGCGATCACGCGCTACCACCGCCGTAGCGCATGCGGCCGCTATCACCGCGCAAACAGGGATTGCTCCCCATTGGAACCCGTCAAGCCATGCCAATCCTTCGCCGCCATTGAACCAAGCGATCCCGGCGCGCCACAAGCACAGGGCCAGCACCGCTGCGGTAGAGATAGCACCGATACGCGCTGTTGTTTTCATGGGCCCCCGGAGCGCTCGCTGCAATAGAACGGCGCCGCCCAGTTACTCCGGCATTTTGCCGCCCTGGCGGCAATATATGGAATTTGTTGAGGCCTGCAGGTCAGCTTTCATCGTCGTCGAAGTAATGTATGGTCATGACAGCGGCACCCATGGCCGCGCTGCCAAAGGTGACGGCAAAGCCGACCGCCAGCAGGATAATGGGCACAGCGGAGCCTTCGTTCACGATCAGGGTTCTTAGGCCCCCGGTATCGGTTGCGATCAGCGCTACGAGCAATGTCCAGCCGCCAGCGATGCCGATGGCGCAGTTGACGCCAAGGAAGCGTATCAGGCGAGGTAGGCTGTACCACCAGGTCCGTATAGGCTTGAGGGATATCCCCATCCGCCGCCGCTCCCCCCGCTTGAGCTGAATCTCACAATGATGTGGCTGCAGGGCTGGGAGGGCAATATGGTGTTCCGCCGCACGCCGTTGGGCGGCGCCGGATTGCGCGTCTGAAGCTTAGGGCTTAAGACACCGCAAAGCTGCGGAATAGGTAGCGGCGTGGAGTAGCACAGGTTTGTTTCAGCTTAGGTTCGACCGGTCGCCTGCGCCTGCGCAATGGCTCATCCTCGCGGCGCTGTCGGCGGTGTTTGCGGTTCTTCTGAATGCCGGGCACATACCCGCCGCGTTTTTCATGGGGCCGATGGTTGCGGGCGTCATCGTTGGCGCAAATGGCGGTACAGTAAGGGCGCCGCGCGTTCCCTATCTGGCCGCGCAAACCATCATGGGATTGTTCCTTGCGAGCGCGATTACGCCCGGTGTCCTGCGCTCGTTCCTTGCGGATTGGCCGGTTTTCCTCACCGCTGTGTTCTTGATCCTTGCCGCTTCGGCCGGGCTCGGCTGGACGATGGCGCGCACGGGCGCGATGCCGGCGTTGACGAGCATCTGGGGCTCGTGGCCCGGTGCTGCAACCGCGATGATCGTTATGGCGGGGGAGTTCGGCGCGGATGCACGGCTCGTCGCGTTCATGCAATATTTCCGGGTCGCCTGCGTCGCGGGGCTTGCCTCTATCGTCGCTGCGGTGGTTGGGGTTCCAGGCGGGGGACATCCGGCCGCGGTGCCGTGGTTTCCGCCGTTGCATTACCAGGCCTTCGCCTCGACGCTTCTGATAGCCGCCGGCGCGGGCGTGGCCGGGCGGGTGCTGCGGCTGCCTTCGGGGCCGTTCATGGTTGCCCTTGCCGTGGGCGTCGTATTGAATCTCCTGGGCGCGGTAGAGTTCGAACTGCCGCGCTGGCTTTTGACCGGAACGTTTGCGCTTGTGGGCTGGAGCGTCGGCCTGCATTTCACGCCGGAGATTTTGGCGCATGCGTTCCGGGCGTTTCCCAAGGTTCTGGCCTCAGTGACGGCGCAGATCGCATTCGCGGCCGGGGTCGGTTTTCTCCTCACCAAAATCCTCGGTATCGATGCGTTGACCGCTTATCTGGCGACAAGCCCGGGGGCGATGGAATTGGTGGCGATCATTGCGGCATCGAGCCATGTGGACACGCCGTTCGTCATAACGCTGCAGATGGTCCGGTTCCTGACGATCATCGCCGTGGGACCGCCTGCCGCCCGCTTCCTCGCCCGGCGGGTGGAGGCCCGCGGCTAAGCAGAGTTCGCAAAAGTGGCCTTCCCGGTTTTGCGATAAAACTCTGCGAAAACAAAAGAATTGAGGCGCCCTCGGGCCGCTCGCCTTCCTCGGCAAGGCCGAACAACTCGCGCACCTTGAAGACACAGCGGCTCGTGGCGAGGGAGAAGCGGACTTCGTTGTAGTCCTTCATCCTGTAGCTCAGGAACGCCAGAAAGAGGTCGCCGCCCTTGTCGATGCTGACAACACCCAGCAAATGCTTGATAGCCCCAGCATGGGTATCGTCGGAATTGAACCGGATGCGGATGTGTTTGACCGGCCCGGAAATCAGGTTGAGCTCCGAGCCGGGCGCACACTCCGTTCTGGATTTAAACGCGGGCGCCCGGAAGCCGGGCAGGAACGGGGCAGCGATCAGCCCAAGGGCGGCATAGAACGCTTCCCGTTCGCCTGGCGAGGCGAAGCTACTCAGGGTATCGGTCAGCAGCACCTCACCCCGGCAATCGATGAGTGCACCGGCATCGACCGAACTCAACATCGGCTCGATCGCTTCGTTCAGGAGGCGCTGCACGTCGGGGCCGCGCTCCAGGACGGCATCCGTATACCAGGGCAGGCTGGAACTCCGGCCGCCGCAGGTGCATGCCCTGCGAAGCTCATCCCAATCCTCGCCGCTGATGCCAAGTATCCGCCTGGAAGGCCCCACCGGTATGCTGCCACCGGCGCCGCTTTGAGCAGAGTCAAGCCAGCGCGAAAGCGTTCTGACCGGCTGGCCGAAATAGTTCGCCGCTTGTTCCGCCGAGGCCAAGCCGTTGCGGCGCATGAATTCCTGCAATTGCTCCCTGTTCGCCTGCACCGCTTCTTCCAGAGTGGCAATATCGACTTTTTCTTCCCGGATTTCTGCCAATATATCGTCGAGCGGGCGAGCCTGCCTCCCGGCGTCCTTAAGCAATAATCTCAGCTCACGAACTTCCATTTCGTTCACCGCTAACCGCTGCCGCCGTCTTTCTCCGGGCCCATGTGCCGAAGTCAATTATGCGTGCAGCGTATATATAGTACATGACGCGTCTCATTTTGTCCGGTCTGGAGGGCGCCAACCGCAAATAGTGCACAAAAACTTCGCACCGTCCTGGTGGCGAACCGGGAAAGTGCATTGCATGGCCGGAGGGGGGGCAGGCACATCGCCTCGCGGCGATTCTTGTGTCAGATCAGCGGCGGCTGGTGCCGCCCCGTTCGAGGTGGCGTTTGAGGGCCACCTGGGCGCTTGCGTAGGGTTCCTGATAGGGAACGCTCCAGTAGCGCAGGTCTTCGATCCGGATCGGGTCGCCCGTGACGGCGCAGCGTACGAAAGAGCCGTTCTTGAGCACCTGGAATTCCCCGTCGAGGTAGCGGATTTTCGCCTCTTGGCCGAATACGAAGGGACGCTCGATGCGATTCATGCTCTTTTCCGCGCCTTACAGGAGGCTGCCTTGGCCGCCATCGTCTTTGTTTACGGATCCTCCCCGGCGGGAACTGCCAAGACTTTTGCGTTCTGGGGCGCGGCGCTCCTGGGTGTCCTCTCCGGGTATTACAGCAACGTGACCGTCAGAAAACTCAATGTCAAGACGGGAGGCCAAATTTGCTGCGGCAGCCTGCCGGACGACGCGGCCATTTTCGCCCCGGACGAGCGCAAATCCACGGTCGAGCACGCTTTTGTGGCTCAGGGTGCGCAGAACCTGGGCGAGCGCGCCCGCCTCGGTGGCTTTGCGTTTGAGAGCGTTGCGGATGGCCTGTTCCGCGCGGCCGGTGAACAACTGGAGACGTTCGCGCTGCCGTGCCGCGGGAGTAGCCAAAAGCGAAGGCTGGAGGCGTTGGCCAAGCGAGCCGGCTTTCAATTGCCTTGCGCTTAATTGCGTTTAGCAAGCCCTGTTCCGCGCGGCCGGTTAGCGATTGCAGGCGCTCGCGTTGTCTAGCCGCGGGGACTGCCAGGAGGGCCGGCTGCAGGCGTTGAGACCGGTCGTCGAGGCGGTCGCGCTTCTTGGCGACAGTCAGGCGGAAGGCGCGGGCAGTGCCGTCGCCTGCGCGTGCGAGGCGCTCGGCGGAGCGCTCCAGAGGCGCCGTGATGAGCCTCAAGGTAAGGCGGACGGCGCAACGCTCGTATTTGCCGCGCGAGCGGTCGCTGAAATGGCGCAGCGATTGGCCGAGGCGGGCGCCCACGGTATCCAGGCGCTGGCGCGGGATGGCGAGCAGGTTTTGCGGGCGCGGCAGGCCGCGTTCGGCGCCCCGGAATTCGGCGCGGCGCGTATCGAGCTGGCGGCGGATGCTGTGGCGCGCGCGGTCGATAAATTCGGCGAGGCGCAGGACCAAGTCGGAATGCTTGGGCACCGCCCATTCGGCTGCCTTGGTCGGCGTGGGCGCGCGAGCGTCGGCGACGAGGTCGATCAAGGTCCAGTCGGTTTCGTGGCCCACGGCGGAAATGAGCGGGATGGTGCTTTCGGCGGCGGCGCGGACGACAATCTCTTCGTTGAAGCCCCAGAGGTCTTCGAGGCTGCCGCCGCCGCGCGCCACGATGAGCAGGTCGGGCCTGGGCAGCGGGCTGAATGCGTCGAGGGCGTTGAAGCCCCGGATGGCGTGGGAGACCTCGGCGGCGCAGGTTTCGCCCTGGACGCGCACGGGCCAGACGATGACATGCGTTGGGCAGCGCTCGGTGAAGCCGTGCAGCATGTCGCGGATCACGGCACCCGTCGGCGATGTCACGATGCCCACCACCTGCGGCCAGAAGGGCAGCGGCTTCTTGCGCGCTTCGTCGAACAGGCCCTCGGCGGCGAACTTCTTCTTCCGCTCCTCAAGCAGCGCCATGAGCGCGCCGGCACCCGCCGGCTCAAGCTGCTCGATGACGATCTGGTAGCTCGATTTGCCGGGGAAGGTGGTGATGCGGCCGGTGACGATGACCTCAAGCCCCTCCTCGGGCTTGAACTTCAGGTGCGAAAACACGCCGCGCCAGATTACGGCGTCGATGCGCGCTTTGTCGTCCTTGAGCGAAAGATAGGCGTGGCCGGAGCTGTGGGGGCCGCGATAGCCCGAGATTTCGCCGCGCAGGCGCACGAGGCCGAAGGAGTCCTCCATCGTCCGCTTGATGGCGGTGGAGAGCTCGGAGACGGAGAATTCGGCAATGTTGGTAAGCGGCTGCTGGGGCATCGTCGCTAACATGACCTCGCTTAGGCAATATGTCCATGTCATGGGAACATGGCGCGATTTGGAAGACGGATGCGAGCCGGAACAACCGGAACCCTATTGAGGCTTGCAAGTGTAAAGTTCCTTGAACGCGCCTTCTGCGAGCGTGGCTTGCAGTCTTGCTCCGTCCAGATCGACGGCCCATGCAAGTACCGCCGCCCTCGTGTGTCCTCTGAATAGCATAATCTTGTTGTGATAATTAATTCATGGTAAGCACGTCTGCAATTGGGTCGGCGTCCGCCTCCCTGGCTTCGGCCCAAATCCTGCGGTTACCCGGATATAGGTTGGAATGAGTCACGCAAAGCGAATCCCTTCCTTGGACGGTCTACGAGGCATCGCTTCTATTGCGGTTGTGTTTTTTCACTTTAACATTTTTTTTCTACCGCAAGCAGGCTTGCCTTTCCTCGGCCGGGCTTATCTAGCGGTAGATCTTTTTTTTCTACTGAGCGGCTTCGTGATGGCGCACGTCTATGGGCGCGAACTGGCATCGGATTGGGCGGCGCACTGGAAAGAGTTTGCGATAGCGCGCTTCGCCCGTATTTATCCCCTATTTACCCTCACGACACTCGCTATGGTAGTAGTTTTTGCTCTATCCGGCGGACAACTAATATACGTGTCACTATCCAACCGTACGCTAGCGCTCCAGCCTTTCCTGCTACAATACCTAGCTTCCGGCCTAAGTTGGAACTATCCGTCCTGGTCGATTGGGACAGAATGCCTAGTGTATATTTTTTTTGTTTTCATGGCAGGCCCGCTTCTCACCGGCAGATATCCGCGCCTCATTGCCGCGGGCTGCGCCGCCACCTTGGCAGGGTTGAGCTACTCTAACAGCTGGAGCTTAAATCTTTTCGTTGGATCTGCTGCCGTGCTTCGCACTCTCACTGAGTTTTCTCTCGGCGTGCTGCTCTATCGCGCAAATTTGGGCGGCGAGGGGGTTCTCCGCAAGCGAGCGGCAGGTCTTGCGATTCTGTTTTTGTAATTGCTCACCCCCTGCGCGTTTTGGATAAGGGCAACAACTCGATTGACACGAGAATTGCGGGCTGATTTCAAGCTCGGGATGACCCCCGAGGCACTTGATTCGCTCAGCAAGCAGGAACTCATCGCGCTGGTTTTGGCGCTGATGGAGCAGAACCGGCAAATGCTGGTTCTGGCGGAGCAAAACAAGGCTCTTGCGGCGCGGGTGGCGGAACTGGAAGCCAAACTCAACATCCCACCCAAAACTCCCGGCAACTCATCGCTGCCGCCATCGAAGGGGCAGAAAGCAAACAAGCCTGAGAAGGCGAAGAAAGGGCGCAAGGGCCGCCCTGGCGTTGCGCGCAAGCTTTCGGAAAATCCGGACCGGGTGCTCGAAGTGTTTGCAAGCAGTTGCCCGCATTGCAGAAATACCGCCTCGCCCGGGGACCAGCCGGATGTGCATGCCTACGATCACATCGATCTGCCGGAGATCAAGCCGGTGGTGACGCGCATCGAGCTTCACAGCGGCGCCTGCGGGTGCTGCGGCCAGCGTATCGCGGGAACCCCGCCCGCCGGAATGCAGCCAGGCAGCCCGTTCGGGCCCGGCATCGTGGCGCTGGCGGTTTATCTCCATACCAGGCAGATGGTCAGTTACAGCCGCCTGGTGGAGATGTTCAAGGGGCTGTTCGGGCTGGACATCAGCGAAGGCGCCATCGCCAACCTGTTCAACCGTGCGCAGGCGTCCTTCGCCGCCGAAGCGGAGCGGATTGACGCCGAGGTCCGCGCCGCGCCGGTAATCGCTTCGGACGAAACTTCCGCGCGCATCGAGGGAGTGACCGGCTGGCAATGGGTGTTTGGGTGCGCCACGGCCGTAGCGCACTTCATTGCCGCCAGCCGCGGCAAAGCGGTGGTCGCGGAATTCCTCAAGGGTGCGGTGCCGGAAGTCTGGATCAGCGACAGGCTGGGCTCGCAAATGGGCCATGCCACGGCACATCAAGTCTGCCTGGCCCATCTCCTGCGCGACACCCGTTACGCCATCGAGGCCGGAGACAAACTGTTCGCGCCGGGCTTCAAAAGCCTGCTGAAGCGCGCCTTCGTTATCGCAAGGCGCCGCGAAAACCTGGCGGACAGCACGCTTGTGGCCTACCGGCGCGAACTGGATCGCCGCCTCGACCGGCTGCTGGCAATCGAACCCGATGCGGAAGCGGGCCAGAAGCTCAAGCGCGGCATCGAAAAATGCCGGGACAAGCTGTTCGTCTTCGTCACCCGCCGCGACGTGCCGCCCACCAACAACATATCGGAGCGCCTGGCTGCGCCCTTCGGTCATCTTCCGCAAAGTGACCAACGGCTTTCGCTCTGCCTGGGGGGCACAGGTCTACGCCGCAATCTGCTCCGTGATCGAGACCGGCATGATGCGTGGCCTCACAGCCCTCGCAGCCATCCGCACCTGCCTCGCGGGCGGTTCAGTGCTCGCCGCGAATTGACGCCAGCCAAGCCGGGGGTGAGCAATTACCTGTTTTTGGGCCTGGGTGCCGCAGCCCAAATGGATTTCTTTATTGTTGCGGCTTTTGCGTGCCTCATGTACTACGCCGTCAACGCGACGGATGTATTCAGCAGGCTGCTAAACTCCGCCCCGCAGTCATTATCGGTAACTGGTCGTATTCAATATATCTCTGGCACGCGCCAACTCATTACGCTGCGATGGCGATACTTGCTGCCAGCGGATACTCTGTCAGCACACTGAGCATGTCGGCCGCAAGACTGCTGGCATTGTTGACGATAATGGCGGTCATAGGCATTTCGGCGGTCAGTTACCGATTTATCGAAACGCCGATGCGCCGGCTAATAACGCGCGCGAATGTTGAGCGGGGGGGTACCGGGCAACGCCCTGACGGCAGCCCTCAACTGGGCATCTGACCAGCCCACATTTTCGAATAACCGTAGAACCTGTAAAGCGATCAACGCTCGGTAACCCCTCTAATTCAAACTTTTGCCGCGCCGCTCGCGGCCCGCCGTGTCGAGGAGCGCGCCCAGCAGCAGGGCATCGCGCGCCACGCCGGCGGCTTGGGCCGCAAGCTCGCGGCTCTTTTTCATAACGGTCTGCCGGTCCGTGGCGGACCACGCAGGCCGCGGGCCGCCGTTCGATGCAGCCTTCGCTTTGTCCAGCGCATCCCCCAGGCCGCTCTCTATGAGCGCCATTTTTTCGATCATTTCTTGAAGGTGCGAGAAGAAATCGTGCGCGGCCGCCCCCCTGTCCATCGAGCCGCATTTGCCGCATTGCTCGCTGTTCAGCGGTTCCGCAGCAAAGGGCAGCAATGCTCTGTTGTTTCCATCGGCTATGCACTCCCCAGCGCGTAGATACTCGGTCAGCATCAAAATGCCGCCGGTATCGCCCGTGGGAGTTCGCCAGGGCCACATTTCCCAGCTCATCCATTGAAAACTGCCATCCAGCCGGGTGGTCAGGTCGAACTCCTCGCGCAAGGTCTCGCCTGAAAACGCACGCTTGTACATTTCCCTCCACCGTTCCGAGGCGCGGGGAAACAGATCGCAGTGAAACTTGCCGGACAAATCCTCTCCGTCCAGACCGCGGTCGGATTTCCAGCGGCTGCTCGCGGCCAGATAGCGCATGTCGCGGCCGAACATGCTCAAGGCAACTGGGGCCTGTTCGACGAACAAGCGCAGTTGCCCGGCACCATCCTCCGACTGTTCGGACGGCCGGGCGATCTCGCGGATTGCATTTGCCGTCCAGTGCAGGGCGGCGGCGCGTTCGCGGAATGCGCAACTCATCGCGGCGCCTCCGCAAAAACTGGGACCCTTTTACTCCAGACCAAGCCAGCTCCCTCCACCTTTACCGGAACGGGAGAACTCCCCGCGATATTGTTGGGCATCCTAGCCTATTCGCTCAGACAGATCAAGGTAGGCTTTAGCTTAACTTAAGGTCATTTCTGGAGATAATCTATGGTACAGTCTGAGTGTTATGCCGTTGTGTACATCAATGCCAGATGACATGGCGAAATGCGAGCTGTGTACTGCTTTTTCCCGCTAAGACTTTTTGACGTTGGTAAAAAATACCAGTACACGGATCGCAGGCGGTAGGAACGTTGGGTCTGGACCGCCGGCGGCGGCGAAACCGGGCCGGATTGCAATTTCCCGCCGCCATCTTTGCCGCCTTGACAGCAGCGGTGCACGGCGGGCAGGTTCCAGCAGGGGCGCGCTTTGCAGGTCCGGAACGGATTGTGCAGCTGGCGATGCCTGAAGTGTAGGAGGCTTTATGGATCTGCGAGGGACTGCTTTGGAGGATGACGCGGCGATTTCCAAAATCGGCGTCGTCGGCGCGGGCGAAATGGGCGGGGGTATCGCTCAGGTCTGCGCGGCTGCCGGCTACGAGGTGAGGCTTCAGGATATTTCCGCCGAACGGGTGGAAAAGGGCCTGAAGACCATCGGGAACCGGCTCAACCGGCTTGTCGAACGGCAGAAGCTTTCCGGCGAAGACCGCGAGGCGATTCTCGCCCGGATCAGCACCGGCACGGCGCTGGAGCCGTTCGCCGATTGCGATCTGGTGGTCGAGGCCGCCTTCGAGAGCGAGAAGGTCAAAAGCGGGATTTTTGCGCAACTCTGTCCGATCCTGCCGGAGAAGACTATCGTCTGCTCGAACACCTCTTCGATTTCGGTGACGTTGCTAGCTTCGCGCACGGACCGGCCGGACAAGTTCATGGGCATGCACTTCATGAACCCCGTGCCCGTGATGAAGCTCGTGGAGACGATCCGGGCGCTGACGACGAGCGACGAGACGGTGACGGCGGTGAATAGCGTTGTCGCAACGCTTGGCAAAAAGGCGGTGCCTTCGCAGGACTATCCGGCCTTTATCGTGAACCGGATTCTCCTGCCGATGATCAACGAGGCGGTTGTTGCTTTGCACGAGGGCGTCGGCACGGTCGCGGACATCGACGAGGCCATGAAGCTCGGCGCGAACATGCCGATGGGGCCGCTTGAGCTTGGCGATTTCATCGGGCTCGATGTCTGCCTCGCCATCATGCGCGTGCTCTACGAGGGCACGGCGGATTTCGAAGTACCGGCCCTGCCCGATGCTGGTGAAATATGTGGAGGCCGGCTGGTATGGGCGCAAAACGGGCTGCGGGTTCTATAATTACAAGACGCAGCCGGCGAGCGTGAACTACCGCACATTGAGAGCCTTTTAGGCTTTTGCAGGCCGGAAGCGGCGCTCGCGGCTTCCGGCTTGTTCTTGGCCATCCAAAGCGGCCCGCCGCGCGCCAAGAAAGACAATGAGGCGTCCTGAGCAAGTATTAAAGAACCGTTCATTTTGCGTAAGGCGCGATTTTGGTAAATGCGCGTATGGTTAACCCAGAATCCGTGTGTCTGAAATTGGCCGGATCGCGACCAAAATTGCCCGGAAAAAGCGGAATTCTGGCATTCAAAACTACAGCGCCCCTTCAACCCTGAACCGCAACAAAGCCTTCAAGCGGTGGCGAAGAAAACCTCGCTGGGCGTTTTGTAGCCGAGAGCCTTTCTGGGACGGGAGTTGAGTTTGTCTTCGACCCATTGGACATCGGCTTGAGTGAGGGTAGAGAAGTCCGAGCCTTTTGGGAAGTACTGCCGCACGAGGCCGTTGGTGTGCTCGTTCAGGCCCCGCTCCCAGGAATGATAAGGCTTGGCGAAGTAGATTTTGGCTTCCAGCTTTGCTGCGATTCCAGCGTGGCCGGCGAACTCCTTGCCGTTGTCGTAAGTGATGGTCTCGATCTTGTGAGCGATGGGCAGAAGTGAAGCATCGCAAGCGCTTTGGACCGAGGCCGAGCTTTTGTCCGGGAGGATCGCAAGCTTCGTGTATTTGGATTTGCGGTCCACGTGGGTCATGATCGCGCCCTTTTGGCCCCGGCCGATGACGGTATCGCCCTCCCAGTCGCCGATGCGGCTTTTTTCCTCTACGATGGCGGGCCGTTCAGAGATGTCCACGCGGCCAGGGATCAGGCCGCGCCCGGAGTTCTTGCCTTTGCGCTTGTTGTACTTCTTGCCGTTGTGGCGCAGGCAGCGCCAAAGACTTCCCCCGTTTCGCTTGTCCTTCCAGATATGCTGGTAGATGCGTTCGGGGCTGACAAACGGCCGCCCCTCTTTCTTTAGCCAGCCGCCGATTTGCTCAGGGCTCCATTGTTCCTGCGTCAGTTTCTCCTCGATCTCGCGGATGAGGCCTGGCGTCATCTTACGCGGCACGCTCGATGCGGCGGTACGCCTGGCGGATGCTTTCTCCTGTGCTTGTTTGTAGCGATACCCTTTGCGGCCAGTATTGCGTTCGATCTCGTTTGTGATCGTCGAACGGTGCACGCCGATCTGCCGCGCAACCTCGGCTTTGGTGCAGCCGCTTTTCAAGAGCGCGTAAATCTGGCAACGTTTGTCATAGGTCAGGTGATGATGGCCTTTGGGCATGTGTCCCCGGTGAGATGTGGTAGTCCCACGCGAGGATAGTCATCACTTGGCCACCGGCATACACAGCCTGGCTCAGGATGGTGGATAAGGCAGGCGGCCTCAAGGGTGCTCGCTATGCTCCCACCGCCTCCGGCGGCAAGCCCTTGACCCCGCCTGCCTTATCCACCGCTCGCTCTGCCATGCCGTTTATGCCCCCTTGTTGCATTCCGGAATTGAAACGGCGCAGTTAAATATGATCGCAGATTTGAACTTAACCAGGATTTGGGCCTGGCTGGTGCTCAGCAGGCGCAATTTATCGTTTGGTATCAATGACATATCGCAGCCGCCGCGCGCATGACGCTTGCCCGGCGCGCATCCGCTGAAATAATTCAAGATCGAAGGCTCTGCAGAAAATTGTCAAAATGCGCAGTTTCGCCGGGGGCTAGCGTTAACGGTTCTTGACCCTTTCCGCCGGCCGGCGGAAACAGGGGCAACATGGCCGGCTTGTAAGTTGGCTGTAAGCAACCGCCGCTACCTTCCGTCACGATCAAACCCGCTTTGGGTTTTGTACCTATGTGTAAGGGCATTTGCCGGTTCGCCAGGCAAGGGCTGTCAGGTAACGGGGTATCCGATGAGGAAGTCGAAGGCCGATTTTCAGGAGCTGCTCGTGAGCGGGGATTATTACGTGCTTCAAAAGAAGCACGACGCGAACCTGGACGACGTAGTGCTGAGACGGGAAGATGGGCAGGCGGCGGAGATCGCAAATTATCCATATAGAATAAACCAAATGCCGGCGTACATGCTTCGCGAGTTCCTGGCTGAAGGCTTCCTCGAAAAGGCTGACGCCGGCGAGCTGGGCACCGTGTTCCGTCCCGTTAAAATCAAGCGCGAATCCTCCGCGCAGGCCGCCTGAGCCCGGAAACATTACGCAGGATCAGCCCTGGATCGCGCCGATCAGGTCGAAATCTCCGCGCAGTACCGCATCCAGCCGCCCGCTGCGCCAGCCCGCTTTCAGGTCGCGCACCGATGGCGAGATGCCATCGCGATAGCGGCGGATGACCGTATTCGAGGCAGCAGTCTGCGCGAACGCGGCCGCAAGTGCCGCGCGCAGTTTGCCCGGCGAATGCTCGCCAAACGGCGCCGGCGCGATGCGCACGCGTGCCGGAATGCGGCTGGCGGCCTTGCCGTCACCGGGCGTCTCCAACACGTGCAGGCCGGTTTCGCGGGCCAGCGCCCGGTAGGCGCCGAAGCCGCTGATCAGTAGCACCGGGCCTTGTTTGACTGCTCCCTGGACCTCGGAAATCTGCATATTTCTGGCGCCTGCCCAGGCGCGGTACATGTCCAGCAATTGACCGCACCAGACCGGCGCATCGCCGCTTTCCGCTCCACCGTCCAGTGCCGGCTCGACCGTGAGCGCGGCCTCGATTGGCGCGCCCTCGAACACATCCTCGATGCCTTGCCCGGTCAGGTGGAGCTGGAGTGCGAGCCTGCCGATCAGCTCTTTCGAGGACTTGCCAGCCCGCGCGGGCGCCTTGGCAAGGCGGGTGCGCAGAGACTCCGCAGTGCCCGCCGCGGCCCTCACCCGGTCCATCAGGGCAATGCGGGACAGGGTTTCGAAGCGCTCGGGTTTGCTCCAAAAATCCGGGCTTTGCATCTTCTCAGCGTGCAGGATTTTCAGCGTTTCCCAGGCTTCGGACGCAAGCGAAGCCTGGATCGCAGCAAGTTCCTGCTCAAGCGTTTGCACCTCCGCGGACGTTCCGCCAGCGCCTAGGATCATGGCAGCCAGCGGCACGCGTTCGCCCGGCCGCAGGGCAGGCGGTTCGCTGCCCTGGTCCGGATCGCTATCGGGATCGACGAATTCGGCCTGGATGGCCTTGCCGTCGCTGCGGATGAAGAGGAACTGGTCGCCCTCGGGGAAGCGGCGCTCGACGATGGTCGCGGCCAGCGGGGCGATTACGTACTGGTCGATGGCGCGTTTCAGTGGCCGGGCACCCATGTCGGGCGAAAAGCCCTTTTCCAGCGGGAATTCGAGCGCCGAAGCCTCCCATTCAACGGCCCACTCGCGGTCCTTGAAGCCGCGCCGGTCGAGCACGCGGTTCAGCTCCTTCTTGAGGATGCTGCGCATCAGCTCGCGGGTAAGTGGCTGAAATACGATGACTTTATCGAGGCGGTTCTGGAACTCGGGGCGGAAGGTCTGGCCGACCGCACGCATGATCTGATCGCCCGAGAAGCCGGCCAGGGAAGGCGCGAAGCCCAGATCGGCAGTGCGGTGTGCGGTGGCACCGAGGTTGGTGGTGAGGATGATGATGCAGTGGCGGAAGTCGGCTTCCTGGCCGCCGGCGTCGGTCAGGCGCGCATCGTCGAACACCTGGAGGAACAGATCCCAGACATTGGCGTGCGCCTTTTCGAACTCGTCCAGCAGCACGATCGAGAAGGGCTGCTTGCGCACGCGGCCGATGAGCGAGTCGCTTTGCGTGGCAGGGTCGGCCGTGCCTAGGATTTTCCATGTCGAATCATGGGCTTGATACTCGCTCATATCGAGGCGGATGAGGCGCTCCGGCGAGCCGAACAGGAATTCGGCCAGCGTCTTGGCGAGTTCGGTTTTGCCCGTGCCTGTAGGTCCGGCGAAGAGGAAAACGCCAATCGGCTTGCCTGGATCGTTGAGCCCGGCCTTCAGCATCGCGATCCGGTCGACGATGGTGGATACGGCCTCGTCCTGGCCCATCACGCGTGCGGCGAAATAGCTGCGGATCGAGGCCAGATCGGCGCGCTCCTTACTGTCGAGGATCGCGGCAGGAACGCCGGTCAGCTGCGAAAGGCTCGCGATGATGCCCGCTGGCGTTACAACGTGCGTTCCGTCCTTAAGTGCCCGTGCCATCGCGGATTTCAGGAGGTCGAGTACAGAGCCGGGAAGGCTTGTGCCGCTGAGGTATTGGCGGGCAGCGCTTAGCGCCGTGTCTGTGCAGGCGGGGTCGATCAGCAGCCGTGACTTCGGCGGAAACGCGCTCTGTCAGGCCGTTTGCGATTGCGAGCGTTTCCTCTTTGGATAGCGCTTCGAAGCGGATTACCTCGAAAATGTTGCGAAGCTGCGGGCGCATGCGAAGCAGCCGCGTGGCGCCGGCCGCCGAAGCCTCGGCCCAGACGATCAGGCGGCCCGCGGAAATCGCTGGCAGCATTTGTTCGAGGACGCTTGCTGCTTGGCCCTGGTGGGTGCCGGAAAGCGCGATCTGAAGGATATCGGGGATGTACCAGATCAGCTTCCTGGAGGCCGCAAGCTCTTCCACGGCCTTCTGGATGCGGCCCTCAAGCTGGCCGAAATATTGCTGGCCGGCCATAAGCTCGGCACCGCCCGCTTCGAACACGGTCCAGCCCTCGGGCTCCAGGCGCTTGCCAAGGAGGCGCAGGAAGGAGGTCTTGCCGATCCGTGTTTCGCCGGTCACAAGCAGGGGCCGGAATGGGCTACCGGTAACGGCGGTTTCGGCTTGCCGGAGCTGCTCGCTCCATGCGGCGGGCTCGATGAGCAAATCGAGCTTTTCGCTGTCCGTCCAGAAGCGGCCGAAGGAGGTAAGGAACGCCCGGTCGATGACGGCGCGCTGCTTCGCCTCCATCTCCTGGATAAGCTGGCTCGCGACGGGGTGGTGCAGGCGCTCCAGAAAGCTGCGCAAAGTGGTGTAGGAAGCGGCCGGAACGGCATCGAGGGCCGCGCCGAACGAGGGCGTGTCGTCCCAAAGCTCGACTTCGTCGAAATACTCCCGGCCGGCCATCGTCACTGTGGAATTGTCGCGCCACCAGTCCTTTGCATTGACGAAGGGCGCGCCGGGGGCCGGCCGCTCGGGCAGGGTCAGGAAATAACTGAGCGCGTAGTGCATCGCCCAGGGCGCCAGCCGGTCGAACGCGGAGAGCACCTGCTCCCGCGCCTCTGCGCGGTCTGGGCGCTCAGCGAGCGCGGCAAGACCCGCGCAGGACTGTGCCCAATTTGTCCCCAGTGCGTATTGCAGGACGGTTTTCAGGGGAACCGTCTCGCTGGCAAGAAGTGCAGTCATCTCCTGGAATTGCGGCTGATCCAGGAATTCGCGCGGGTGGGCGGCGTCCTCCGAGGAGGGCGTAAACTCCGCCTCAAGCCTCTTAAGCCTGGCCGTCAGCGGCTCTTCGGGATTTGCAGGCGGCGTGCAGGCCGCGGCAGGAGGCGGCTCTGTAGCTTCGCTTCGAGCGGTTTGAGCTAGGAGAGCTTTGAGGCGATCCAGGTGGGGCAAAGCACGCGCCAAGTCCCGCCGCGCCCAGAAAGCGCTAGCAAAAACAGCGCCGATCAGAATGCCGGCAATAAGCGATGCCATATCTTCTCCTGGCAACTCCGCCGCTAAAACAAGAATAGCTGCAAATCGCATGAGCGGAGGCTTTGCGCAACTGCCGCATGCACATTGCGACCATCAAGCGGACACAATGGCGCGCAAAACGGTTCTGACTTCAATCCCGGCACGGAGGAGCTATGTCCCGGCGAGTCTTGCGCATTTTTAAGGTCCGCGAAAGCGGCAACGCCGAATTCTGGCTTTCGAACCTGTTCATCATGGCTTCGACAATCATCGGCGTGTATCTGGCGGCGCAGGCCGGTTTCACGACCGCCCTTCAGTTCGAAATCGCCCGAAGCGACCGCGACGGCTATTACATGCGGCGCGCACTGCTCGACGAGGTCAAGGACAACCTGACCGCGGCCGGCGAATGGGGCGCCGGCATGGAAAAGACGCTCCGCAACCGCATCTCCGCGGACTACTTCCTGCCCACCGATAACTGGGTGGACTACTGGTCCGAAAAAGGCGGCTGGCAGAGCTCCAGGATCAAGCCGGACGAGCTTAAGATGCAGAACTTCGTCTGGGAGACCATGAAGCAGCAGTCGATCACCTTCCAGCTTGCGCCGCAACTTCTGTCCGGCGTGCGCCGTTATTACGACGCGATGGAAGGCAACATGAAGGATATGCTCAGCCAGGACTGGAAGTCGGGCCGGGCGGCGAAGCTGATCATGGACGATACTAAGCGCATGCGCGAGGAGATCGTTCCGGCCTTCGAGAAGGACATCGCTGAACTGCGCGACAGGCTCACCAAAATGAGCGTGCCGGTGAAGTAGGGCGGCAAAACGCCAAGCTTCCGCTTAAAGCGAGGCTTGGCGCTTGGTTGTGGCAGAGGCTGCTACACCTCAAGCCAGCGGGATTTGAGTTCGCCGTCTGCCGCACGGAGACCATCTATTTTGAAGCGTGGTGAGGGGGCGGAATACTGATGGCGCCAAAACCCGGTTCGCTTACGGACTATGGGTGGGTGCTGTAGCTGATAACGCCCAGTGTATCGCCAGTTTCAAGGTGTTTTTGGATGGCAGAGAGCAATTCTTCCGGCTTCGATTGCTTGTCGAGAAGAGAAATATCCAGCTCAAGGTTGGGGTGCCGGTTCTTGGATGCCAATATGATTAGCGTGTCCGTGCCGAATGGCGGCTCTGCGTGCATGGGTATCGCCAAGCTGCCTTCCAGGATCAGGGGATCGGCGTTGCCGGTAGGATATAAATATTGAACTTCGCCGTTGCCGGCCAGGTTCACAATCATGAGATTGCGGCCATAAAGCCCTTCTATCAGGAGCTTGAAGTTCTGGCCCGATGCGAAATCCTTGCTTGCAGGCTGCAGATCTGCCTGCAACGGGGCTTCGGCCGCCATTCTTGCAAGCTCCGCCGTGGTGCTGACGCGCTTGGCTACGGTGGGAAGGGCTGCCTCGGGCACTTTGTAGGCGAGAATGGCCCGCGTTTCGGAGATTACGTCTCCGGTTGCTTTGTCCCAGTATGCGGCGAGACCGGCCGGAGCCGGGACGGCTGCAATGCCCTGCAAAATGACGATCGAGGTTTCCGGAGGACGCAGGGCGGCGATTGCCCCAGCTGGTGCGGGTGCGCCGCCTAATTTGCGGAACAGCACGCGCTTAGCGGTTTCAGGTGTTCTTGGTTCCAGCACCGGACGTTGCTGGTGCTGGGTCCGTTGCAGGACTTGCTGATGTGTAAACTTGAAGAGCTGTTCGCGGGTAATGTCGCCGTTGAGGGCAGTCCCATCCAGGGCGCGCGCGAATGCGTAACTCAAGGCGCCGCGCTTTTGGCCGTCGATGGTGATTTCCATGACTTCAGACCATGGGTCGACGCCGGCCAAGAAGGTCAGCGACGGGATTTCCATGGTGGCATTGTCGGTGGCGGCGATGGTGGCTGGCACGGAGAGGCGGTCGTTGCCGCGGGCGATGTAGATTGTGCCTGGGCCCGCTTCGTTTTCGTTGTAGACGCGCGTGAGCCCGCGCACGCCTCTGCGAGCGCTGCCGCGGCCGGGTGCCTTGGTCATGCCGCCGCCGTGACAGCTGTCGGCGACAAAGACGATCTCTGCCCCCTTGGCCGCGACGCGTTTCAGCCAATCGAAGATTTCGTCGTCGAGGATTCTTTCGGCGGTGTTCGGCCCTTCCTCCTGGAATGGGGAGAGAACGAACTCCTCGTTCTTTCCGTCGGGCTTGCTGCCGGGTATGCGCTCCCTTTCCTGGGTGCCGTGGCCGGCGAAGGCAAGGACGATCAAGTCGCCGGAGCGGGCCTCTTGCAACAGCGTTTCCATCGCGTTCAGGAACGCGAGGCGGCTTGCCGCCGTGTCTAAAAGAAGGGTGACGTTGCTGGCGCCAACGCGTTTAAGCGCAGCGGCGATGTCCTTCGCGTCGGCGGCGGCGCCGCTGAGCTGCACCTGCTCGGGCAGATTGGGATATTTGTCGATGCCAACCACGAGCGCTCTTACCGTGCCGCCGCCAGGAAGCTGCAACGCGTGCGATACTGTGCGGGCCTCGGGCTCACCTTGCGCGGAGGCCGCAAAGCCCGTGGCCATTACGGTCAGCAAGATCACCCCGCGGAGAAGAAAGCACAGGTTGCTGACGCGACCGCCTTCCAGGCCGTTTGAGCGCGAATTCATGGCTTGGCGTTAACGGCTCCGGTTTCTGTTCACTATCTCAGCCATGCGGTCATAGAAGGACTTGGCCTTTGCCCCGTTCCTCTGGATGTCGTCGCGCGAGGCCTTGTATTGGCGTGCGATCTTGTCCCGGAATTCCCGTGAAAAACCGGTATCCTCCGGCTTCGGCTCGCGTTTCCCCTTCTCCCGGGCTTGAGCGACCTCCGATTCCGCACAGGAGTAGCGGCGTTCAAGCCAGCGAAGCTGTGGCTCGGTCGGCGGCTCGTCGCGGCTCGAATCCCACAATGCCAGCCATTCACTGCCAAGCTTGTTCACGTTTTCCTTGTCACCGCAGATGGGCGCGCCGATACCGCTAACCCTGACGTAGCCTTGAATGTCCCCGCCGCCGTACTCTTGACGAAGCTGCTGAATCTCGTCGTCGGACAGGACCGAGGTACCGTCGCGGCGTTTCGCATCGCCCTTGTCGTACATGCTCACAAGCTCGAACGCAGCTTTGGCAGCTATTTTTGGGTCAGCTTCGATGCTGTCGGCCGGCGCCTGCTTTACGTGTTGGATGGTCCGGTAGAGCAATTTGACGGCACTGTCCGGATCCTTCGGGATGGCCTCGGACTCCTTCCCCTCGGGAAAGCCTGTGCGGTATAGCCTCGCGAGCGCCAAACCCGCCTTCGGATTGCCGTTTGCGAAAGCTCCAAGATAGAGTGTGCGGATTTCCAGCGCGCCGCCGTCCGGCTTGCCTTCCGCGACTGGGCGGAACGGAACCTTCTTATCGCGCAACAGGTCTCCCAGCCAAGCCTGTGCTTCGGCCGAGCCTGCGTAAGCTGCGAGCCTGAAATAACGTCCTGCCGCCTCCGGCTGGCGCGCGGGAACTCCCTCGCCGTCGTTAAGCATCTCGGCAAGTGTAGTTTGAGATTTCACGTCGCCCGCTTCCGCCGCGCGGGCGTACCATATGACGGCCTGTTGATCGTCGTCGCCGCGCTGGTAGTAATGGCCAAGCCAGTACATCGCATCCCATGACCCGGCAGCGGCTGCCACTTTAAGAAGCTCCTCGGCGCGCGCAGGGTTCGCATCGACGCCTTTGCCTTCGTGCAGCAGCTTGGCGGTTTCGACCATGGCTGGGACGTAACTGTGCTCCGACGCGGCGGAAAGAAATTTGAAAGCGATCGCCTGACGGCGCTCTTCAATCAGCTTTACCCCCTGCGCGCCCTGCGCGTCTCCAAGCCTGCCAAGTCCCAGTTCGCCGCGCAGGTACGCCATTCCAAGGCTATATTGTGCGACGACGTCGTTGAGTTGCGCGCCCTGCTCAAGAAGCTTTACGGCTTTATCGCGGTCGGCAGGTTCCGGCTTATCCGCCTGATCCTTGTCTGCCTGATTCTTGTAGAATTCTCCGCGCTGGACCATCACCGCCAGGTAGTTGAAGGCGGCAGGATAGTCGAGTTCGACCGCCTGTTCGCTGTAAAGCGAAGCCTTGCGCAGGGAAACGGTGCGTTCTATGCCATTGGTCACAGTGGCTAGCGCATAGTTGCCCCTGGCAGCATTGAACTTGAAGCGCGCGACCCGTGGACGCTGAGCTGCGGCCTGCTCGCAGGCTTCGACGATGGACTTGATCTCGAACTCGGCCCTCTTCCGGTCCCCTTCGCCCGAAATCGCGAACGCCGCGAGCTTCTGAACGTCGATTCCGGAACTGCCTTGCGGGCGGTCGGCGTCAAGAGGCGAAGAGCCCTTGAGGTCGCAAATCTTTAGCGGATCTGTCAGCTTCGAGGTATCGATGGGTTGTTCGCTTTGCGATGCGAGCGAACCGGTTCCTTGTGCTTCGATTTGACGGAGCGAGCGCAATTCTTCCAGCACCTCTGGCCCGCATCGCGCCAGTTCGGCAAACTTTTCCTCGATGCTGTCCCGGCCGAGCGCACCCGCGGCAATGCCAAACTGGAGATTTTGCAACTCCGCCTTTTTTGTTTGGCATAATGCGGCGACCTCGATATTCCCCGCCTCGGTGGGCCAGAAATAGTAATCGCTGCTGGAGGCATCCTCGTTGTAGTCCGGAATCTGATCTCTGCTTAGTTTGCGAGCCTGATTGCGTACCTTCGATTTCACCTGGGCGGCCATCACCAGGATCGGTTGGCCAGGCCGCTGGAGTTCCGGAACGAGAACGTGCGTGAAGAGCGAATTTTTTCTGTCTTTTTCTTTAGCGATGGCCTGCGGCTTATATGCTTCGTCCTGACGCGGGAGAGCCTCTGGACTGTCCAGCGAGACCTGTCCCTCGCTGGCGCTATAGAGGCGGTAGGTTCCCGCTGCGGAGTGGGTGGGCAGGACGACATAGTCCGTTGCGGTGTCGAGGCCGGCTCCCTTCGTTCCATCGATCAGGCTTCTGCACGCATCGGCGATCAGGATAATGACATTGGGCTTATGGCTCGTGATCGCCTGTTCGATGTCATCTTCGGCCAATGCAGCCTTGGTGATGAACTCCTTATAGCGCTGCTTTTTCTTCTCGGAAGTGTCGAGCTCCCTCAGCTCGGCGATGTTGAGATCTTTGAAAAAGGCGGTCTCCGTTTTCGCGCTCTTGAGCAGATAGTAGTTTTTCTTGTCGGAGCCGGAGCTGAAGCCGTGGCCGGAAAAGTAGAAAAGAACGTCGTCGCCCTGCTCTATGCGGCTAAGGAAACGGTCGAATGCAGTCTGGAAGGTTTCCTTATCTTTGGCTTGATCGTTGGTGAGGATTTCTACGGAGAACGGCCGCGGCAGCCGCTCCAGTGCGGTCTTGACGTCTTGCGCATCGTTGGCAGGCGCGCCCAATACCGGCAGGCCGCTCTTGCTATCGTATTCTCCCACACCGACGACGAAAGCCAGCCGTTTTGCGTTGGCGGGAGAATGCCAGGCAGAGAAAAACAGAAGAATTGCCAAGCCGGGCAAAACGCAACCACGCCTTTTCAGAGTGCCGCCGGAAACGCATGATTAACACCGCCGCTGAAACGTTGCATTAGAGATGAGACCGGCTGGGGAAGCCGCAGAAGGAGATGGAAGAGGACGGGAGGGTGCGCGCCTCCCGCCCAGTATCGAGTGTTACCGGGGCTCGCCGGTCCGTATTTGCATATATTGCCCCTCAGTGCGATCAATAGCCATTCCAGCCTTCACCGCCAAATCCTCACGTACGGAGATCGGTTTCAGCCCGGAAGCCTTTGCACTTTGAGCAACCGGCGTGGTGAGACCTCTGCACCTGTCGCCCACCGCCTGTTCTGTCCGCTTCCAAAGCTGAGCGGAACTATCGCCGGATTCGACCACGTTCACGACTTCGGGCTTCGCTGTTTGGGGTTCCGGCCTGCTGAAAAGGCCCATGGACGCACCACGCCTGTCGCCGCCACCAGAACTCGACGTGTTGATAGCTCCTCCTGGCCCGGTGCTTATCAAACCCACGTAGCTTGCGGCCAGGCAGTCGTAAAGCGCCCGCCGGGCCCGGAACCGGAAGTCGAACCGGTGCGAAAGCTGTCCGCCCAGGGTGGCATACCTCTGGTTATCGATGTCGACGCGGTTGACGACAAAATAATCGCGGTCGACCTGGTTGATCACGCTTGTCAGCATGCGCTCGTACTGAATGTCGGCGCCGACGGTCCACAAGCTGGCCGGTGTCTGATCGCTGTTCTCGTAAATCGTGCGTATGAAGCGGTCGAAACTGCGGCTGGCGCCGACGATGTCGCTTAGCTCCAAAGCGCTGGCGTAGACGTTGGCTGCCGCTTCCTTGAACACTTGCTCCAGGTTCTTCATGTCGGGGCCTCTGGCGCCGACACCCTTGAAATAGGGTAGAATGCCCTTTTCGGCCTGGCGAAGGATCTGTACCCTCAGCCGGTCTCCGGTCCAGATCTCTCCTGCCAAAGTATCGAAGTCAGTCAACTCCGCTTCCTGGTAAGCTTTGTCGACTGATGTCCTGACTTCGCCCTCGGTAACCTGATGGATATCGAAGGAAGCACTGACACTCGCATTTGCACTGCTACGCAATAGCTTGTGCTGCAGCTTCAAAACGTCGATAAAGCGCGAGATAGCCTTGCTGACGTTCCGGTTTTCTTCGGAGTTTTCGTTCCACTGTTGTTGTTGGACAATGTCCCAGCGCAGCACGGCGTTTTCGGCGGCCTCTTGAGCCTTGCCCTTGTCGCTGCCGCTGTCCTGATCCGCGGAACCACCGCCACCGCCACCGCCACCGCCGCCCCTGCGGCCACCGCCCATCTGCGGGATGCGACCGCCCAGCATGCCGCCCACAACGACCCCGCCGAGGAAGCTACCCATGTTCTGCGCTTCGGCAGGGTCCGGAAGCAATGTGGCCCCTGCAGCTAGAATGGCGGTTGAAATTGAAAATGCACGGAAAACTCTAAGATATGCCCCCACAGCACGCCTCCAACAAATTGGCTCGCCATATTGTTAACATAAATTTAATTGTTGCGCAATTGCCTAGGTTAGCCTGCGATTCGCGGAAGCGCCCGAAACAGCGGCACTGCACAGGAGATACACATCGCCGCAGGGCTTCGCTCCTGGCACGGATGATGTCACGCGAGCGTGCGGCAGGCGATGAAGTTCATGGCGATCATCGTCATGACCGCCTCGCCCTTCTGGTTCAACACCTCGATTTTCGAACGCACAATGCCCCGGTCCGGCTTGGAGGCCGAGCGCCTGGCTTCGAGCACGGTGACGCGAGCGCTCAGCGCATCGCCCGGCCGCAGGGGGACGAGCCACCGGACCTCGTCGATCCCCGGTGAAGCAAGGCTCGCATTCTTGGTCAGGTAATGAGCGGTGTACATGCGCATCATCAGGGCGCAGGTCAGCCAGCCGCTGGCTATGAGGCCGCCGAAGCGCGACTGCGCAGCTTTTGCGGGATCGGTGTGGAAATCCTGCGGGTCGTAGCGCTGGGCAAATTCGACGATCTCCTGCTCTGTGACGGCCGCCTCTCCGAAGCAGTGGACGGAGCCGGGAATGTAGTCCTCGAAATAGCGGTCATCTATGGGGCTGGTGAAGTTCGCCTGGGGCGAAACAGTCTGTTCTGTGCTCATGAGCGCTCTTGCTGGGGCCGCTAAATGCCGGGCCGGGCGGGGCGCTTAGTTTGACGGGGTAGCGCGGATGCCGCAAGGGCGCCATTCGTTCAGTCCGTCTGGCGTTTGGATGCGGGCATAGGCAATTCTGCAGCCGGCCCAACTGTTGAGCATGGCACTTGCCACCCTTGCACCGCAAGGGTAGCGACTCCCGCGGCAAGGACATCGCAGATAAACCGTTCACACTGGACCCAGCCGCCTGTTGGCGGCTGGGTCTCAAACTTGTTGGCGCTATCGCCCTCTGGGCTACTTGAGCGCAGCTTATTGGTTGATGGAGCTGAGGAACATTCTATTCGATCCGAGGATGCTTCCACGGCCGCTGCAAAGATCCCAGCCAGTCGAGGCAACGTAACCGGCATATGGTCCGCAATTGCCGGTCGTGATGTCGCGGAAGTTGCCATAGGTGCCATTGTAGAGGTTGATCACCAGGCTATTAACGCCAGTGTACTTGGTACCCTTATGGCTGATCATGCCGGCCGACAGGGGAGCAGCGAGACTTGTCCCGCCCATGCCGTAATACCAACCGCCGTTGTATCCGCTATAAACCCATGCACCGGTATAGGGATCGGCATCGGCGGCGATATCCGGCACGCCGCGGTAGGAGCCGACTATCGAACCTAAGGCATTCTGATAGGAGGGCCGCGCAACGTAGGCGCTAATTCCGCTGCCTTCCATCTGCCAAGTGCCCTCACCGAGATAGGTGCCACTGGCCGGATTGCGGCTAACCGAAGTGCCGCCTGCAGCAAGGACGTAGGCGGAAGCGCTCGGCCAAGAAACGCCAGGCGAGTCGCCGGTAGACGCCACGAACGTCACGCCAGCCTTTTGAAAATGGCTGTCATAGGACGTTTCGCTGCTCCACTCGCTTCCGCCCCAGCTCATAGAGACAACACCGCCGCCGTCAGCGGCAACAAGGGTGGCTGCCTTGTCGACGGCGAGCAGCAGGTCGGAATTGCTGTTAGATGCCGCTTCGACCAGGTATATCTTCGCCCCAGGGGACATCGCGTGAGAATACTCGACATCCATGGACGATTCGAGCGCCCAGCCAGTGTCCCCTGCGGGCACAGAACCGGATGCATAGACAACATTGACGGTGAGAGCCGGCAACCCGAATTGCGCATTAAAGGTGTTGAGATCGGCCTGTATATCGGGGTTGTCGTAGGCGATGACGATCGCGATGGAGAGGTTGCCCGTGCTGGAGGGAACCGCCGTAACGGTATTCGGATTGCATCCGCTCGTATTGCTGGTGATGCCGTAAACGCAGGCGAGCGACGCCGGCGTCTCAAAATAGTAGCCGCTTGCCGGGGGAAGATCGGGACCTATTCCGCTTGCCGTTTTTGCCACTGGCGGCTTGATCCCCTTGGTGGTGGGGAGCAAGCCCATCAGGTGAGTGTGAGCCTTAAATCCGGCATCTCCCGGTTTTTGCACGCTCGACTTAGGGATCCATAAACTCGGTGTGGCGTGTGTGTTCAATGAAGACCCTGGCGCCAGCGCCCCTTGTGCCAGCACCTCCGAGGAGAGGCTTCCAGTAACAGCCATTCCCATTCCTAGTACCAGGAATTGGGCTAACGAGACTTTGTTCATGAGCAACTCCAAATTATTCTGAAATTGCAACTACCCGCTGCCAGCTTCGCAAGCGGCTGGTTGCTTCGGGAGCCATAGCAGACGGGAGCGGTTGGAATCTAGATAGATTTGAGCTGGATTCGGCCTTTTTCTTAACTAAGTTGCCTTGATGCCCAGGTTAGGCCGGTTTGATTGCAACTAGAAAAAGACGGCATTTGGTTGTGCACGTAAATTGTAATGTATACCTGCGCTAATTCCAAGTCATTGATGACGTAAATATTGCTGGCGCTCTACCTTCCGGGAGGCGTTGAGTGCAAGTGTTTTGGGCGGCACACCAATAAGTGGAGATACCCAGCCGCGCAGCTGGGCCTCAAGCCTATCGATTGCTGAAGATGATGCTCGTCCGGTTGCCGCCGAGTATGCTTCCCCCGCCAGCGCAGAGATCCCAGCCTGTCCCTGCGATGTAACCGGCGTACGGCCCGCAGTTTCCGATCGTGATGTCGCGGAAGGTCGCGTAACTGCCACCGTAGATAGCGGTCACTAAGCCGTTAACGCCGGTAAACTTGGTGCCCTTAATGCTCATCATGCCCGCGGATAGGGGGGCGGAGACACTTGTTCCTCCCACTATATACCAGCCCCCATTGGCGCCGCTATAAACCCAAACGCCGGTATAGGGATCTGCAACGGCTGCTATGTCGGGCACACCCCGATTGGTACCGGTTATGGAACTTACCGGGCTTTGATAGGACGGCCGCGTCACGTAGGCGCTTGTACCAGCCCAGCCAACTGCCAGGTTCCCTCGCTGATGAAAGTGCCTGTAGCCGGATTCCGGCTAATCGAAGTACCGCCTGCCGCAACGGCATAAGCGGAAACGCTTGGCCATGAGACGCCGGGAGCGTCGCCGGTCGAAGCCACGAACGTTACTCCAGACTTTTGGAAATGGGAATCGTAAGCGGTTTCGCTGCTCCACTCGCTTTCGCCCCAGCTCATGGAGACGATGCCGCCGCCATCGGCAGCGACGAGGCTCGCCGCTTTATCGACGGCAGTCAGCAGGTCGCTGTTGCTATTGGATGCAGCTTCCACCAGGTAGAGCTTGGCGCCTGGGGACATCGCGTGAGCGTACTCGACATCCAGAGATGACTCCAACGCCCAGCCAGTGTCTGCCTTCGGGCGCGAACCGGATGCGTAGACAACCTGGAATTTGGGCGCCGGCAGTCCGAATTGCGAATCGAATGTCGCGAGGTCCGTGGTAATTTTCGTGTTGTCGTATGCGTCGACGATAGCGATGGAAAGCGGGCTTCCGCTACTGGGAGCAACCGCTGTGACGGTGTTCGGATTGCAGCCGCTTGTGTTCGTGGTCAGTCCATAGACGCAAGCGAGCGACGCGGGTGTCTCGTAATAGTAGCCAGCACGCGGAGCGGCAGTGGGCGCTATTCCGCTCGACCCGCTTGGATTTGGAGGCGTCACTCCCCTTTCGGCCAGCACCAGGCCAATCAGATGAGTGTGGGAATTTATACCAATATCTTCGGGCTGCTGCAAACTCGATTGCGGGAGCCATAGGCTTGGCGCGGCGTGCGGTTTGTCCGTTTGTGCCGATGCCGCCGATGAAAGGCTTCCAGCTGCTGCTATTCCTAACGCCACTAAGCGCACGAGTACGCCCGGCTGCACTAGCGAGACTTTGTTCATGAAACGCTCCAAACAATACGAATGGAATCGCGGCTGCCTTCTGCCTGCTTTGAAAGCCGCCGGTTACATTGGATGCGGAGGAAACAGCTACGATTTGGGCGGGGCTTCGACAACTTTGAGAGGTAGAGTTTCGCATAAACACGTAAAGAAGGAGTTCCAGCCGGAGCGGGTTTTCGGCTTAAAGGCATCGAAAACGGTGCCCGCAGCCAACGGCTAAACGATCACAAATGCGTGCGCTGCTTTACGTATACGTCAACTAGCTCTTGTTTAAGTTAACGGGATGCGCTAGATACGGCGCCGGCAAACCAAACAAGGGAGCATGAAATGAATTTAGCTGAGGTCGCCACCGGTATGACGGCGCGGTTTGGCGAAGCGGCGCCGCTTGGGGGGACGGTCAAGTTCGACCTTGGAAGCGATGGCTGCCTCTTCATCGACGGCTCGGGGGCGGGAAACACCGTGACCCTCAACAAGAACGATGCCGCCGATTGTACAATCGCGATGAGTGCCGCGGATTTCGAAGACTTGATCAAAGGCGATCTCGGCCCGACAGCAGCGTTCATGCAGGGCAAAATGCGGGTCGAAGGAAACATGGGCCTTGCCATGAAGCTGGGCCAGCTTGTGTAGCACCGGTTTCCAGAAATGCAGAAAGACCGCCGCGGGCCGCGCAACCCTGGCCGGGACCGCCGTATTCGCGGCGGTTTGGGGTTGCTGACGGCACGCGGACGGCATCCCGATGACAATGATACCTTCAGCCAGGATAAGCGTTTGAAAACAGTGTCAAAAAACCGCTCCGCAAACCAGCCGGAACCGGAAAAGCTTTACGGTATCGCCGAGCTTGCGGACGAATTTGGCATCACTACGCGCACGATCCGCTTCTACGAGGCCAAGGAGCTTATCAATCCGCCGCGTGCGAGCGGCGCCCGCGTATATACCAAGCGGGAACGCGCGCGGCTGATGCTGATCCTGCGCGCCAAGTCCATCGGCTTCTCGATAGCTGAAATCAAGCAGTACCTCGATCTCTACGGGGACCGTGGCGAAGGACGCCCTCAGCAGGCGGGCTTTCTTGCCGAACGTTCGTCCGCACTGATCGCGGAACTCGAACAGAAGCAAGCGAACATCGCGGCAACGCTCAAGGAATTGAGGGATGTTCGCAGGCAATGCCTTCAATTTCTCGATGAACCAGCCGCAACAAGCGAGATGGGCAAATAGTCGCAATTACGAGGAACCCCCATGCTGCCAAGGACTCTATTTTCTGAGGAGCACGAGCTTTACCGCGATCAGGTGCGCAAATTCGTGGAGCGCGAAATCGCGCCGCATCATGCGAAGTGGGAAAAGGATTCCATTGTGCCGCGGTCCGTCTGGCTTGCGGCGGGAGAGGCGGGGCTGCTTCTGCCGGCGATCCCCGACGAGTACGGCGGATGCGGCGGCGACCGGCTTCATTCGGCCATCGTGATGGAAGAATTGGCGCGGGCCGGCGCTACGGGGCCCGGCTTTTCGCTGCATTCGGATATTGTGGCGCCGTACATCCTGGCCTACGGCACCGAAGAGCAGAAACGCCGGTATCTGCCGCGTATGGCGAAGGGCGAGATTATCGGTGCCATCGCTATGACCGAGCCGGGGGCCGGGCTTCGATTTGCAGGGTGTGCGGACTTCAGCGGCGCGGCGCGGCAACGGCTACGTGCTCAATGGCCAAAAGACCTTCATCACGAACGGCCAGAACTCCGATGTGGTGATTACGGTGGCCAAGACAGACCCGGCTGCGGGCGCCAAGGGTATCACGCTTTTCCTGGTCGATAGCGGGCTTCCCGGCTTCTCGAAGGGGCGCAACCTCGAAAAGCTTGGCATGCATGCGCAGGACACTTCGGAGTTGTTCTTCCAGGACGTGGAGCTTCCGGGCGATGCCCGGCTGGGCGGCGAGGGCGAAGGCTTCATCCTGCTTATGAAGGAACTGGCCTGGGAGCGTCTACAGATTGCGATTGCCGGCATCGCCGCTTCAGAAGCCGCCTTGCAATGGACCGTGGATTACGTGCGCGAGCGCAAGGCTTTCGGCCGCACGGTTTTCGATTTCCAGACCACCAAGCACAAGCTCGCGGAGCTGAAAACGGAGGTGCAGATCGGCCGGACGTTTGTCGACCGCTGCCTCCAGCAGATGATGGAAACGGAACTCGATCCCACCACCGCGGCAATGGCCAAGTATTGGATCACCGATCTTCAATGCAAGGTGATGGACGTGTGCCTGCAGCTGCACGGCGGCTATGGCTACATGAACGAATACCCGATTGCGCGCGCCTACGCCGACGCGCGCGTGCAGCGCATCTACGGCGGCACGAACGAGATCATGAAAGAGCTGATTGCCCGCAGCCTGTAGCGGCATGCGCGGAAACGGAATAACGGAGGAGTGAAGGATGGCTGACGCCTATATTTTCGATGCCGTGCGCACGCCGCGCGGGAAGGGCAAGAAGGATGGCTCATTGCACGAGGCAACGCCGGTGCAGCTTGCGTCGCAGATGCTGCGGGCGCTGCCCGCGCGCAATCCGGGCCTCGACACCAGGCTGATCGAAGACGTGATCCTGGGCTGTGTGACGCCGGTTGGCGAGCAGGGCGCCGATATCGCGCGTACCTCCGTCTTGATGGCGGGCTACGACGAGAGCGTGCCGGGCGTACAGGTGAACCGGTTCTGTGCGTCTGCTCTTGAGGCCGTGAACATGGCCACGGCGAAGGTCGCGTCTGGTCAGTCGCCGATGGTGGTTGCAGGCGGCGTCGAGGCGATGAGCCGCATTCCGATGGGCTCCGATGGCGGCGCCTGGCCGGTCGATCCGGCCGTGGCCATTCCCACCTACTTCGTGCCGCAGGGCATCAGCGCCGACCTCATTGCCACAAAGTACGGGTTCAGCCGCGACGATTGCGACGCCTACTCGGTCGAAAGCCATAAGCGCTCCGCGCAGTCCTGGCAGGAGGGCCGCTTTACCTCGTCCGTCGTGCCGGTGAAGGACATTCTCGGCCTGCCGCTCCTGGAGCGCGACGAGACCATCCGCGCCGATTCCAGCATGCAGTCGCTAGGCGCGCTCAAGCCGTCCTTCGCGGACATGGGCAAGAACTTCGGCTTCGACGGCGTGGCCATACAGAAATACCCCGAAATCGAGCGCATCAACCACGTGCATACGCCAGGCAACTCGTCTGGCATCGTGGACGGCGCGTCGGCGATCCTGATCGGCACGAAGGAGGCCGGCGAGAAGGCGGGCCTCAAGCCCCGCGCGCGCATCCGGGCTTGCGCCTCCATCGGCTCGGAGCCGACCATCATGCTGACTGGACCTAGTTATTCGGCGGAACGCGCGCTCGCCAAGGCCGGCATGTCGAAGAACGACATCGACCTGTGGGAGCTGAACGAGGCGTTTGCGGCGGTCGTGCTGCGCTTCATGCAGGTGCTCAATATTCCGCACGACAAGATCAACGTCTGCGGCGGCGCCATCGCCATGGGCCATCCGCTGGGCGCTACCGGCGCGATCATCCTGGGCATTCTCCTGGACGAGATGGAGCGGCGCGGCGCGGGCACTGGCCTTGCCACGCTGTGCATCGGCGCCGGCATGGGCACGGCGACGATTATCGAGCGGGTCTAACTAGGGATTGTGCTTTCCGCCCAGCCTTCCCCCCATGGGAGGGGTGCCGTTCAACTATGGCAGGTTACGGACGCTTTCTCTCATGGGGAGAGGGCTGGGGCCAGGGAAGCGAGACGAGGAAATTGGCAATGAGCAGCATTTCATACGCCGTCGATAGCGATGGCATCTTAACCCTGACCATCGACCAGCCGGGCAAGTCGATGAACGTCGTGGGGCCGGAATTTGTGAGCGAGTTCGAGGCCGCTATCGAGCGCGCGGCGGGCGATGGGACCGTGAAGGGCATCATCGTCACCTCGGGCAAATCGAGCTTCGTGGCGGGCGCGGACTTGATCGCGATGGAGAGCCTGATCGTCAAGGCCAGGACCGCGCCTGTGGCTGAAGCGCTCAAGGAGGCCGCGCACTTTACGCATGTGCTGCGGCGGCTTGAGACCTGCAAGAAGCCCGCGGTTTGCGCCATCAACGGCACGGCGCTGGGCGGCGGGTTCGAGATTGCGCTTGCTTGCCATTACCGCGTGGCGGCCGATGGCGAGGGCATCAAGCTTGGGCAGCCGGAAGTGCAGATTGGGCTTTGCCCCGGCGCTGGTGGCACGCAGCGAATTCCCCGGCTGATCGGCATCATGGCGGCGGCGCCGTTGCTGCTCGAAGGCAAGAACATGACGCCGGCGCAGGCCAAGGCCAATGGGCTCGTGCATGAAGTG
This sequence comes from uncultured Alphaproteobacteria bacterium, assembly GCA_963767435.1. Classification (GTDB taxonomy): domain Bacteria; phylum Pseudomonadota; class Alphaproteobacteria; order Rhizobiales; family Rhodomicrobiaceae; genus Rhodomicrobium. The sequence goes on along the minus strand of CAVYEY010000019.1, from coordinate 26,842 downwards.
GTGCCGGCGGGGGAGCTTTTGGCGGCGGCGAAGAAGTGGCTTTTGTCGCCTGCTGCTAAGGCAGTGCAGCCCTGGGACGAGAAGTCGTTCAAGGTGCCGGGCGGGGCGGGCAGCATGAACCCGAACGCGGTGCAGACCTTCATCGCGGGCAATGCGATGCTGCGCGACAAGACCCAGGGCAACTATCCCGCTGGCCAAGCGATCATGTCCTGCGTCTACGAGGGGACGCAGGTTCCGATAGACCTTGGCCTCAAGATCGAGGCGAAGTATTTCCTCTCGCTCATACGCGGCGATGTGGCGCCGGCCATGATCCGCACACTCTTCATCAACAAGGGTAAGGCGGACAAACTCGCACGGCGGCCCGCGGACGTACCGAAGGCCACGTTCAAGAAGATCGGCATGCTAGGTGCCGGCATGATGGGTGCTGCCATCGCATATGTGGCGGCTTCGAACGGCATCGAGGTGGTGCTGATCGACCGCGACCAGGAGGCGGCCGAGCGCGGCAAGGGCTACGCCAGGAAGCTCGTGGAGGGCGCGGTTGCCAAGCGGCGCATGGCTGCCGAAAAGGGCGAGGCGCTGCTCGCACGCATCCAGCCGGCGGTGGACTTCGCGGCTCTGGCCGACGTGGACTACATCATCGAAGCGGTGTTCGAGGACAAGGCCATTAAGGCGGACGTGACCAAGCGCACCGAGGCCGTAATCCGCCCCGGCGTCATCTTCGGCTCGAACACCTCGACAATGCCCATCACGGGGCTCGCGGAGGCCTCCAGCAGGCCGGAGAAGTTCATCGGCATACATTTCTTTTCGCCCGCCGAGAAGATGCCGCTGGTCGAGATCATCCGGGGCAAGGAGACGAGCGACGAGGCACTGGCAGTCACGCTCGACTTCGTGCAGGCGATCAAGAAGACGCCCATCGTGGTCAATGACGGGCGCGGCTTCTTCACCTCGCGGTTCTGCGGCTGCTACATCGGCGAAGGCGAGATCATGCTGACGGAAGGCATTCCGGCCGCGATGATCGAGAACGCGGGCAAGCTTGCCGGCATGCCGGTCGGCCCGCTGTCGCTCGCCGACGAGGTCGCCATCGACCTAGGCTGGAAAATCCACAAGGCGACCGAAGCCGCCCTTGGGGCTGCCTACAAGGCCAGCGCCGCCGTGCCGGTGATGGAGACCATGTACGTGAATAATGGCCGCGCGGGCCGGAAGAACGGCAAGGGCTTCTACGACTATCCGGAGAAGGCGCCGAAGACGCTTTGGCCGGGGCTTGCCGATCTTTATCCGCCCAAGGAAGAGAGCCTGTGGCCATCGGCCGGGGAGCTTAAGATGCGGCTGCTTTACGCTCAGGCACTCGATGCCGTGCACTGCATGGAGGAAGGCGTGCTGACGGCGCCCGAGGACGGCGATGTCGGCGGTATCTTCGGGCTGGGCTTTGCGCCGTATACGGGCGGGCCGCTCAGCATGATCGACACGGTGGGCATCGCCAAGTTCGTCGAGCAGTGCGAGGCGCTGGCCGCCAAGTACGGCGAGCGGTTCGCCCCGCCGAAGCTTCTCCGCGATATGGCGGCCAAGGGCGAGACCTTCTATCCCGCGCCCAAGGCGGCGTAGCGAAATCGCCGGCAGGCTAGCGGACGCGGCGCCCCGGACCATAGTCCGGGGCGTTATATTGCTGATTTGTCGTGACCATATGCGCGCTTTTAAGCGGCTGTTCGCCGGTTAAAATCCGCCAAACGAACGGTCTTGCTGAAACGCCGGCAGCCGTGGTATGAAATTTCATTCTTTTCGTCATACCGCCGGTGCCCGCGTGAAACAGCTCCTCCAAGCGTCCCTGCATGCGCTCGACGACAAGCCGGCCGCCTACCGCGGCAAAACCGCGGCGATCTATGCTCTTTTGGCCGTCGCCAACATCGCAAGCTGGGCCTGGGCCTGGGCGCTGTTCGCAGACCGCCCCGCGCTCCTGGGCACCGCCCTTCTCGCCTATGTTTTCGGTCTGCGCCATGCGGTGGACGCCGACCACATCGCCGCCATCGACAACGTCGTCCGCAAGCTGATGCAGGAGGACAAGCGGCCCATTTCGGCGGGCCTCTTCTTCGCGCTCGGCCATTCCAGCATCGTGATCCTCGCCTGCGTCGGCATCGCGCTGACCGCCTCCGCCCTCGAAGACAGCACGCTCAAGGCGGTTGGCGGCCAGATCGGCACCGCGGTTTCGGCCGCGTTCCTGCTCGCCATCGGCCTGATTAACATACTGATTCTGAAGGATGTTTGGCGTGCGTTCCGCCACATTCAGCACGGCGGCTCGCCCGATGCCCTTAACCTCGAAACCCAGGGCGGCGGCCTCTTCTCCCGGCTCTGCGGCCCCGTGTTCCGCGCCATTTCCCGTTCCTGGCACATGTACCCGCTGGGCGCCTTGTTCGGCCTGGGCTTCGATACAGCGACCGAAATCGGCCTGCTCTCCATCTCCGCCGCCGAAGCAGCCCAAGGCCTCTCGCTGGGCTCCGTGCTTGTGTTCCCGGCGCTCTTCACCGCCGGCATGGCGCTGGTCGATACCACCGACAGCGTGCTCATGGGCGAAGCCTATGGCTGGGCCTTCGTGCATCCTGTGCGCAAGCTCTGGTACAACCTTACCATCACCGCGGCATCGGTTGCGGTGGCCCTTTTCATCGGCGGTATCGAGGCTGCGGGCCTGATTGCAGACAAGTTCCAGCTCACCGGCCCGGTTTGGCAGATGGCGGCTAACCTCAACGCCGACCTTGCAAATTTCGGCTTTGTGGTGATCGGAGTTTTCGTGGCGAGCTGGGTGCTTTCGGTGGCCATCTACCGTTGGAAAGGCTATGGCGAACTGGCTACAATCGCGCCTGTGTCCGCCCAGAATTGAGCCGCAGGCCTACGATCCATTAACATAAGACCATCGGCGCGAACGAGTTCTTACGCTGCTCCGCGACGGAAAGCTAACGCCCAAAGCGCAGCAAAAACTCGCGCCAAGCCGCGCCCGAATCCGGAAATGATTGAAGTATTGGCCAAAAGGGCTCTTAGGCCCGGGGAGCAGGACGCTGCACAGTTCCTCCTCCCCATTCATCAGTGACTTCCGCGCTTAGCTAGCAGCGCGTACCGGGCGTTTCAGGAACTCCGGCACATGCTCGCCAAGGCCGACGACAGGCGCCGACGTTGCTGGCGGCAAAAGCTCCTTATGATAACGGGAAACGCTGCTGTCTTTGTCACGGCGGCGGTTCTTGCCATTGAACGGGCGCACTTCGGCCTCCTGCTGCGGCACCGGCACCGGCTGCTGTTGCGGGCGGGGGGCTGCTTCCTTGCGCTCCCCACGGCTGGACGGCCGCTCGGGTTTGGCACGCCCGCCGCGTCCGCGTTCGCGGCGTTCGCTGAAGTCCGCCGTGGCAAGATTTTCGGTTGATGGCTCACCGTCGAGCCACTCGATCTTGGTCTTGATGAGTTGCTCGATGGCCGCGAGAGCCTTCATTTCCCTAGGCGTCACGATCATCGCTGCAAAGCCATCGCGTCCGGCGCGGCCTGTCCGGCCGATGCGGTGTACGTAATCCTCGGGGCTCACCGGCACGTCGAAATTGAAGATATGGCTGACTTCCGGGATATCGAGCCCGCGCGCGGCAACGTCGGAGGCGGCGAGAAAGGCGATTTCGCCCTTGCGGAACGCTTCAAGCGTCGCCATGCGCTGGCGCTGATCGAGATCGCCATGAAGCGCAGCGGCGTTAAAGCCGTGCTTGACCAGTGACTTATGCAGAACCGCGACATCCTTCTTGCGATTGCAGAACAGGATCGCATTCTTCACATTGCCCGCCTCGCTGCGAATGAGTTCGCGCAGCACGTGCCGCTTCATCTTGGAGTCGGCGGGTGAGAATTTGAGCCTCTGCGTGATAGCCTTGACCGTGCTGGACGGGGCCGAAACGCGGATTTGCTCGGGATTGCGAAGGAATTGCTCGGTGAGCTTCTGGATCTCCGGCGGCATCGTGGCCGAGAAGAACAGCGTCTGGCGCGAGGGCGGCAGAAGCTTGCAGATGCGCTCGATGTCGGGGATGAAACCCATGTCGAGCATGCGGTCCGCCTCGTCGATGACGAGGTAATCGACCGCGCTCATGAGCAGCTTGCCGCGCCCGAAATGGTCGAGAAGGCGTCCCGGTGTCGCAATCAGAATATCCGCGCCGCGTTCGAGCTTGCGTTCCTGATCGTCGAAGGAGACGCCACCGATGAGGAGCGCCACCGTGAGCTTATGCTGAGAGCCGAGCGCCTCGATGGCCTCGGCCACCTGTGCCGCGAGTTCTCGCGTCGGCTCAAGGATGAGCGAGCGCGGCATGCGCGCGCGGGCCCGGCCTGTCTCCAGCATGGTGAGGAGCGGAAGGACAAACGATGCAGTTTTGCCCGTGCCCGTCTGCGCAATGCCGACAACGTCGCGGCCTTCGAGGGCAAAGGGAATTGCCTGGGCTTGAATGGGAGTGGGAGTCGTGTATCCGGCCGCTTCTATGGCTGCCAGCACTTTTTCGCTGAGCTTAAGTTCGCTAAAGGTCATATCCAGCTATGTTCTTGGAACCACATTCTTTCGGGTTCAGTGAGTATCATCGTGCATTATGCGGAACGATGACAGTTTGCATGCGTCAGGATTTTTTCGCGCTGTGATATCAGCGCGGCGCGGCAGACGCTTCTCTTAAGGGCATCGCCGGAAGCGGCGCACGGGCAGAAAGCAAAACCCCGCCTGACGCTTGGGCTACATATATGAGCTTATCCAGGGAGCCCGTCAACCCCGATCGCTGGGGCCGCATAGCCTTGAGCACGGCTGTGGGCCAAATATCACAGGAGAGCGAAGCTGGAGCAAAGAGGTAGCTGTGCCCAATACCCCCTTAAAATGCAGCTATGAAATTGCTTCAATCTCGAAGAATCCGCAGCGCCTGTGGCAGCAAAAGGACCGGCTCAAAAGGCGATAAAAGGCCAGCCCGGTAGCATAGTTTCGCATGCGCGTCATTCACCTGAAGTGCCTGCTTACTCTGTTTTTGCTGCGATAGGCCTTCCGTTCGGGCGTTTGTGTTACTAAGTGAGTTGGGCCTTAAGGGGGAAGTGACGATGGAAAAGAAGCATCAGTTCAACCTCACTTACCTATTTGTCGCCATGTTCCTTCTCTTGCTGTTTCAATCCTTCTGGGTGAGCTACAACCAGATTGAAAACATCCCCTACAGCAAGTTCCAGGAGATCCTGAAGAACAAGCAAATCGACAAGGTGGTGGTCGGCCCCTCGCAGATTCAGGGCGAGTTCAACACGCCCGAGAATGGCAAAAAATACTTCACCACGACGCCGGTCAACCCAGACATCGCCGCCGAACTGCAGAAATACAATGTGACGTTCACCGGTAGCACGGGCGAGAATTGGCTCCGGGATATCCTGTCTTGGGTCTTGCCGATCCTGTTCTTCGTCGGGATTTGGGCCTTCCTCATCCGCCCCATGGCCGAGCGGCAAGGCATGGGCGGACTGATGAGCGTCGGCCGGTCGCGCGCGAAAATCTATGTGGAGACGAAAACCGGCGTCAAATTCGACGATGTTGCAGGCGCGGACGAAGCGAAGGGTGAACTGAAAGAGGTCGTGGACTTCCTGAAGAACCCCGAGCCCTATGGCCGGCTTGGCGCGCGCGTCCCCAAGGGCATTCTGCTTGTTGGCCCGCCCGGCATCGGCAAGACGCTGCTTGCCCGCGCGGTGGCAGGCGAAGCGGGCGTGCCGTTTTTCTCGATTTCGGGCTCCGAGTTCGTGGAGATGTTCGTAGGCGTCGGCGCGGCGCGGGTTCGCGACCTGTTCGAGCAGGCTCGCAAGTTGAAGCCATGCATCATCTTTATCGACGAGCTGGATAGCATGGGGCGCGCGCGTAACGCGGGCATGATGGGCGGCGCCAACGATGAGAAGGAGCAGACGTTAAATCAACTACTTGCGGAGCTGGACGGGTTCGATCCGCGCGAGGGCATCGTCCTGCTGGCGGCAACGAACCGCCCTGAAATCCTCGACCCGGCGTTGACCCGCGCCGGCCGTTTCGACCGGCAGATCGCGCTCGACCGGCCCGACCGCCCGGCTCGCACGGCGATTCTGAAGGTTCATATCAAGAAGGTCAAAGCCGCGTCCAGTCTCGACCTCGACCGCATTGCCAGCATCACGCCCGGCTTCTCGGGCGCCGACCTCGCTAACCTCGTCAACGAGGCGGCGCTCGCCGCCACCCGGCGCGGCGGCGATACGGTCACGATGGACGATTTCACCACCGCTGTGGAGCGGCTGGTGGCCGGCATCGAGAAGCACTCGCGGATCTTGTCGCCCAAGGAGCGCAGGGTCGTTGCCTATCACGAGATGGGCCATGCGCTGGTCGCCTCGGCCCTGCCCGGCGCCGATCCCGTCCACAAGGTTTCCATCATCCCGCGCGGTATCGGCGCTCTGGGCTACACCATGCAGCGTCCGACCGAGGATCGCTTCATTATCGAGCGGGGCGAACTTATCAACCGCATCGCCGTGCTCATGGGCGGCCGCGCTTCGGAGGAGATCGTGTTCGGCGAGATCTCGACCGGCGCCGCCGACGATCTCGACCGTGCAACCGATATCGCGCGCCAGATGGTGACGCGCTTCGGCATGTCGGAAGCGCTTGGCCAGCGCGTTTACGAGCCGCAGCGCCAGGCTTTCCTGGGCGATGCCATGCTCGGCACGCGGCCTAAGGACTATTCCGACGAGACCAGCCGCGAGATCGACGTCGCCGTACGCAAGCTTCTGGACGAGGCCTACGGGAAGGCCAAGGTCACCCTGAACGCCCGCCGCAAGGAACTCGATGACGGCACAGCGTTGCTGCTCGAAAAGGAGACCATCACCCCAGAGGATTTCCCCCCGCTCGAAGGGAAGAAACCCGTTGAGGAACAACTTACTACCGTGAAGTAATAAGCGTTCCTCAATAGCTATTTCCGCATCTACTCTTCGCCGCCGCTGGTATCGAAGAGGGGCGTAATACGCCGCTCTGCGTAATCGGCAAGAAGAACGATAGAGCCAGTGGTTGCACGAGCTTCGAGATCTCGATGCGCTTGCGCCGCGTCCGCCATCGGATAGGTTTTTGTAACCTTTATCTTGATGCGGCCGAACCGTACCATATCCATGACATCGCTGGCGTTTTCAACGAGCGCCTGCCGCGAGGCCACGTAGGTGAAAAGCGAGGCCCGCGTTGCAAAGAGCGATCCCTTTTGCGCAAGCAAGCCCATGTCGAAGGGCGGCACAGGACCGGACGCGTTGCCGAAACTCACCCAAAGCCCGCGCGGCTTGAGGCAATCCAGCGACTTCGGGAACGTATCCTTGCCAACCGAGTTGTAGACAACATCCACGCCGGCCCCGCCGGTGATTTCCTTCACGCGGGCAACGAAATCCTCGGTGCGGTAATTAATGACGTGCGTGCAGCCGTGATCCTTCGCGAGCTGCGCCTTTTCATCCGAGCCTGCCGTGCCGATCATGGTCGCGCCGATATGTGCAAGCCATTGGCAAGCGATGAGCCCCACGCCGCCAGCCGCCGCATGCCAGAGGACCACGCTACCCTTCGTAACCGGATAGGTTTCCTTCACAAGATAGCGCACGGTCATGCCCTGCAGCATCATCGCCGCAGCGGTCTCGTAGGAAATATCGTCTGGCAGCTTCACCAGCCTGTCTGCGGGGATCAGGCGCTCCTCGGCATACCCGCCGATGGGCCGGCATAGGCCACCCGGTCACCTACGGCGATATCCGTCACGCCCTCACCCACGGCCAAGACCTGGCCCGCGCCCTCCGCACCGGGTGTGAAAGGCTTTTGCGCGACAGGATAGAGGCCGTTGCGGTGGTAAACGTCGATATAGTTCACCCCGGCGGCGTGCTGCTTGATCTTCGCCTCTCCCGGCCCAGGCTCGCCAACCTGAACCTCTTCCCACTTCATGGCTTCGGGGCCGCCTACGGCGTGAACACGAATTGCATGGGACATAGAGCACCTCGTAGCTTAGGGCGCGCGCGCCTGGACATATTGCCGCAGTTATGCACCGGAACGCACAGGCTGTCGATACTGGCTCATTTAGCATCATTTAGCATCGCAGACTCAACGGACAGCCTCTGCAGCAGCGTACCCGGCTATGGCTTGGCGCCTCAAAAGGCCCATTCTGACAACCAAAAGACGCTTTTCCAATTTGAATTAATTGTAGCACAGGCGCCTTACTAAAAAATTACCGGGTATGCTGTAAAAATATTGTTTAAAATCATTGCGATACATGCCTGCGCGCAACCAAATTATGGTAAAGCCACAATAATTAACTGCATTTTTCAATGCTCGAATAACAGCAATTTGAGACAAAAAGCGGCCTGTTTTCGCCAATTTTTGACATGCCGGTTTTCGCATTAACCGTGTTTTCTTAACGAGTATGGCGAACTACCGCCGTTTTGACACGATTTCCTACGCCGTTACTTCGCCTATAGACGCGGCAAGCAAGAGGGAAGCGTCCCTGCTCTTCGTCTTCAGCGGCGGTTGAGGCCAAAAACCGCCCTCCCGGCCATTGGCGGCATCGTCTCTATACTGGGGACATGGCGGCCATCGCGAACTGGCTTTTCATGTCCCGGAACGGCGCGCGCAGATGCCCCGCTGGGCATGGCGCTGTCCTAATGACCAACTTTTCAAAGAGCTCCGCAGGTACCCCGCCGCAATGTTTGGTGGCGTCGAAGCGTTCCGCGGATGACCAAGGATTGCGCCGGACCGGCCGCAGTACAACTGGAGCGTGCGGTTTTACACAACTTTGACGAAATTGTTGAAAATTCGTCGCGCCAAGATTGTGCGATGCGGCGCGTCAAGGTCCGCGTAAGGCCCGCTCGAATACTGAAAGAACACAGACAAGCCTGCGTCCCAGGCGATGGGGCGTCCAGTTTTTTGGCCGGATGTGGAAGCAGGTATAGAGTTATGAATGAAACTCAGTCATGCGCGATTACGGTATCCCGATACGCAGCTCAGCGAAACGCCGCCGCATCCGCGTCCGCGGTAGGATGGCCGGCCAGGAGGCTACCCGGCCGGCATCCAGCATTTCGTATCGCTCCACCTGCGTCAGCCACAGCCGGGGCTGCGCCTCGCATGCGGCGCGCCTATACCTCATCCGGCACATTGAGCTTCGCCCGCAGGATTGCGTTGACCGCATCCGGGTTCGCCTTGCCGCCGGTTGCCTTCATCACCTGCCCAACGAACCAGCCAAGCGTCTTGGGCTTCGTCTGCACCTGCTCGACCTGCTTCGGGTTGGCGGCGATGATCTCGTCCACCACCTTCTCGATGGCGCCCGTATCCGTGACCTGCTTGAGCCCGCGCTCCTCGACGATCTGCTTGGGCGCATGCCCCGACTCCAGCATGATCTCGAACACTTCCTTGGCGATGCGCCCCGAGATCACATTCGTCGAAATCAGGTCGATCAACTCGCCCAGATGCGCGGCCGGAACCGGGCTATCGGAGATGCTCCGGCCCGTCTTGTTCAGCGCGGCGAAGAAGTCGCCCATGATCCAGTTCGCCGCGAGTTTGGCGTCGCGCCCCTTCGCCACCGTCTCAAAGAAATCGGCCGAAGCGCGGTCCATGATCAGCACACCCGCATCGTAAGCCGAAAGCCCGTAGTCCTTGATGAAGCGCGCGCGCTTGTCATCCGGCAACTCCGGCAGCGCCTTCTTGAGCTTCTCCACGAAAGCGCTGGTCATCACCAGCGGCAGGAGATCGGGATCGGGGAAATACCGGTAGTCGTGCGCCTCTTCCTTGGACCGCATCGGCGCCGTCTTGCCGCTTTTCGGATCGAACTGCAGCGTCTGCTGACGGATCGTGCCGCCATCTTCCAGCACGTCGATCTGGCGGCGCGCCTCGTATTCGATGGCCTGGCCGATAAACCGGATGGAGTTCATGTTCTTGATTTCGCAGCGCGTGCCGAGCGGCTCGCCGGGCTTTCGCACCGAGACGTTCACGTCGGCGCGCAGGCTGCCCTCTTCCATGTTGCCGTCGCAGGTGCCCAGATAGCGCATGATCGTGCGCAGCTTGCTGATGTAGGCCTTGGCTTCCTCGGAGGAGCGCAGGTCGGGCTTCGACACGATCTCCATGAGGCCCACGCCGGAGCGGTTCAGGTCCACGAAGGAATATTCCGCGTGCTGGTCGTGCAGGCTTTTGCCCGCGTCCTGCTCCAGATGCAGCCGCTCGATGCCGACTTCGAACGAGTAGTCCTTGAGATCGACCGTAACCACGCCTTCGCCGACGATGGGGTTCTTATACTGCGAGATCTGGTAGCCCTGCGGCAGGTCGGGATAGAAGTAATTCTTGCGGTCGAACACCGAGCGCAGGTTGATCTGCGCCTTCAGCCCGAGCCCCGTGCGCACCGCCTGCGCCACACATTCCTCGTTGATGACCGGCAGCATTCCAGGCATCGCCGCGTCGACAAGGCTCACATGCGCGTTAGGCTCGCCGCCAAACTCCGCCGAAGCGCCCGAAAACAGCTTCGCGTTGGACAGCACCTGGGCGTGAACCTCCAGGCCCACAATGAGTTCCCACTGCCCGGTTGCCCCGTCGATCAGGTTTTCCCGTCTTGTCTGCGTCATGTCTATAGTCCTGTAGCATTTCGCCAATATGCGAGGCGGTTCACCCGCAGCGTAAGTTCGAGCGTTCCCGCTCCTGCCAAACCCGCTTGCGGATTTGGCCACTTTAGATGGCAATCTCGCCTAGGCGAGATTGCGGGGAGAGGGACCGGGTGAGGGGTTGTACCGTTCGTTCATGCCTCATCGTCAAAAATAGCCTAAAAACGCGGCGGATATCTCAATCCGATGGTGATGGTCTTCGGCCCGTTCAGCGTAAACCGCGCTTGGTCGAAACGAACCGAATCCGCGACGGGGCTGATATCGTCCGGCAGCATGCCACTATAGCCTCGCGCTTCGAGCGGCCGTTTCATCAGCCCGGTGTCGAGAATGCCGTTGTTGTTCTCGTCATGGAACACAAAAACCGCGTAATCCCCAGCAGGGAGCGACTTGAACGTGTACGTCACGGTGAGATTTTGCAGGCTTTCGATCACGCGGTGGCAAATGGCGGAGGCTGGGAAATCGCAAAGCAGATCGCCCGCCCGCTCGTCACGGTATTGCACCCGCGTACTATCCGGAAACTTGGCGCTCTCGGAAGACTCCGGCCACAGTTCCAACACCACGTGGCCCTTGTAAGTGTGGAGGCCGCTGATCTCCACCGTCAAATCCGAGGTTTCCGCCCTTGCCGGAATAGCCAGTCCCCCCGCCGATGTCGCCACGGCGAGCACCCAGGCAAGCAATCCCATCCTCATCGCTTTACTCTTTCACTTAATCAGGCGCCCGATCGTCCCGTTTTGCGAGCTTTTCTTCCTCGTACTGAATAAACCATCCAATCATCTGACGCCAGAGCGCAACGGCAAGCTCGGGCGGCAATCCGCGCAGTTTCGCGCGCGCCTCGACCTTGTCGATCACCTGCCGGATGCGCCACGGTACGGTCGCCTCGTTCTTGTTCGTCTTGAGCTGCCATGCGCGGTCCACATAGGAGAAGCGTTCGGCCACAAGGTCGAGCAGCGCCTCGTCGACGCGGTCGATCTCGATGCGCACCTGCTCCATGTTTTCGCAGTCCGCTGCTTTACGAGGCGCCATTGCTCTTCTTTCCCGTTTTTGCTTTGGAAGCAGGCTTCTTGGCTGGCGCGGCAGCTTCGGCCTTTTTCGCAGCACCCTTCTTTGCGGCCGGCGCCTGCTTGGGAGAGGCCTCCAGCCACCAGGACTTAGGAATGGGCATACGGCCCACCGCGTCCTCGATCACCTGCCCGGCGCGCAGAACGGTGCCTTCGTCGAACGGCTTGCCGATGAGCTGCAGACCGAGCGGCAGCCCTCCCGGCGACTGCCCGCCCGGCACCACCAACCCCGGCAGCCCCGCCATGTTCACCGTTACGGTAAAGATATCGTTCAGATACATCTCGACGGGATCGCCGCTGCCCTGGCTCCCGAGCGCAAAGGCTGGCGTCGGCGTGGCGGGCGTCAGGATCACATCCACCTTCTCGAACGCCAGATCGAAATCGTGCTTGATCAGGCTGCGCACCTTCTGCGCCTTGAGGTAATAGGCGTCGTAATAGCCCGCCGAAAGCACGTAGGTGCCGATGAGGATACGCCGCTTCACCTCGGCCCCGAAGCCTTCGGCGCGCGTCTCCTCGTACATGCCGGTGATGTCCTTGCCGTCGGCGCGCAGGCCGTATTTCACGCCATCATATCGCGCGAGGTTCGACGAAGCCTCGGCAGGCGCCACGATGTAGTACGCCGGCAGCGCAGCTTTCGTATACGGCAGGCTCACATCCACGATCTTGGCCCCGGCCTGCTTGAAAATCTCGATGCCCTTCTGCCAGAGCGCCTCGATTTCCGGGGCCATGCCGTCCACGCGGTATTCCTTGGGAATGCCGATCCTGAGCCCCTTCACGGGCAGCTCAAGCGCCTTCTGGTAGTCGGGCACCGGCAATTCCACGCTGGTGGAAATCCTTGGGATCGTGGCTTGCCATGACCTGCAGCAAGAGCGCCGCGTCCTTTACGGAGCGCGCCATCGGCCCCGCCTGATCGAGCGAGGACGCGAACGCGATCATGCCCCAGCGCGAGCAGCGGCCATAGGTTGGCTTGATGCCGACTGTGCCGGTAAAGGCTGCCGGCTGGCGGATCGAACCACCCGTATCCGATGCTGTCGCACCGAGGCAGAAGCCCGCCGCAACCGCCGCCGCCGACCCGCCCGACGATCCGCCGGGCACCATCTTTTCCGTGCTGCCCTTGGCCCGCCACGGGCTGATGCATGGCCCCCAATAGCTCGTCTCGGTGGAGGAGCCCATCGCGAACTCGTCCATATTGAGCTTGCCCAGCATCACCGCGCCCGCGTCCCAAAGGTTCTGCGTTACGGTCGATTCGTAGGTGGGCTCGAAATTATGCAGGATGTGCGAGCACGCCGTGGTGCGCACGCCCTTGGTGCAGTAGAGATCCTTGATGCCAAGCGGAATGCCTTCGAGCGCGCGGACGCCGGCTTGCGACTTGGCGCCGAGCCGCTTGTCCGATTCCGCCGCTGCTTCCATCGCCTTATCGGCGGTGACGGCCACGAAGGCGTTCAGCGCCTTGTTCCCGGCCTCGATGGCGGAAAGGCAGGCTCCGGTCAGCTCGGTAGCCTTGATCTCCTTGGCGCGCAGCTTTGCGGCCGCCTCGGAAATAGTAAGTTCGTTCAATGACATGGATTTATTCGATAACCTTGGGAACCAGGAAGAATCCGTCTTCGGACTTGGGCGCGTTCTTGAGGATATCGCCGGGCCGCCCGCCATCCGTCACAACGTCGGTGCGCATCCTGAGTTGCGCAGCCCCGGTGTGGGTCAGCGGCTCGACATTGCCGGTGTCAATCGCGCTCAGTTCCTCGACAAAGGCCAGGATGCCATTCATCTCGCGCCCGAAGCTTTGCACCTCCTGCCCGGAGATTTTGAGCCGCGCCAGATGGGCAATCCGCTTTACCGTCGCTTCGTCGATCTGTGTTTTTGCCATGGTAGTCTCTTTCGTAGGAGCACCATGTCTAAGTTCAGCGCCGTCAGCCCGCAACGGTTTATTTGGGCGCGCGCCGCAATACGCACCTGCTTTTTGAGGCGCGCCGCTCCAGGGCGGCGCCTTGCCCACGCGCTGCACCCGGCGTAACTGGAGCTTAACGCCTTTGCCCAATTTCCGGGCATTTTTCGCAGCCGGAGCGGCGGTTTCCGGCCTCGATTTATCGCGGCATGGATTCGCGCAGCTTGTGGCTCCGGATCGCATGTTATTGACTCACAATGCTATTTTTCTGCGCACACGCCAAACTTTACTGTAGCTTTGAAAGCCAGAAGTCGTATTTTTGACAGAATTCGACCAATTTCAGTCGCCGCGCTTCGGGACTAACCATGCCTGCATTATGGATTGTGGCGCCGTAGACGGCGTTAGTGGAATTTTTACATACGATCTAGTCCGCGAATGCTCCGTCAGAACGCGGGCGGCCGCGGTGTTATGGCAAGGTGCCCCTGCTTGATCCAGACGCGCGCACCTGCCTCGAAGATCCTGACCCCGGTCCTGGCGCCCTCCGGTAGCCTCAGCCACGACATCGGCTCGAACACTTCGCCCGCCTCGGAAAACGAACCGCTCCGCTGCTCGCGCCGCCAAGCGAAAAATCGCTTTCGGTACCGCCGGGGGGCAGCAAAGAAAGGTGCGGGCAATCCCATGAAAGCCGGATATCCGTTCCAAAGTGCACCGCGCTGCACCGCAACGTCAAAGCGGACCCGGCAGCGGTGCGGTGCTCCTGCGGAGCGTGGCAAAAGCGTGTGCCGCTTCCATGGTGCTCGCGCTGGAGCACCCCAAGGTAGCTCAAACGGCGCCTATAAGCACGGGCGTTTCACCAACGAGGCCATAGAAGAGCGGCGCCAGCTTTCCGAACTGGTGAAAGCAAGCCGTGGCATGGTCAGCGCCCTGCAATCGGGCGGTCTGGGATGACGCCGCCACTGGCGAGGCCATTTTCCGGCCGATACGCGCCCGCGCGCGACGGCAAGGCGTTGTGATGAGTTTTGGGAGACCATTTTCGCCGCAATATGCGCGAGTGCGCGCCCACGGGGCATGAGGTTAAGATGAGACATGAATTGCGAGCCGAGATAAACGGCATCGCTCAGCGCCTCTTGAGTGACGGCACCTGCAAGAAGTTGCGCACGGCCTTAGCGAAAACGGATGCTCTAATATAATCCACCGAACACACAGCTCGCGCCCGCTGAGAATTTACGCACTGTGCATAGTTCGGTTCTGTGCATAGGGGCCAGGAGCAGGCATTACAAATTGCCGCTCGTATCCTGTGCTCGGGAAGCAGGTTATGGATAAAATAGCGGAAAGCCGGCTTTTTGGGCCAGCAGTCCAGACCGGCGGCAATATGTTCAAGTTGTTTTTCGGCTGCCTTCTCGAAGCGCTGCGGGCCCAATAAGGTCCGCCGCACATCAACGGGCACTATGTTCGGGGAGCTTGTAGCTGCAATCGCCAAATTCGCTGCGCGCGGTTCCTTGTCCGTACGTCTGGAACACGATTCGCCAAGACGACCTGTCGATGCCGAGGCTGAAATTCTCGCCAGTTCCGGTCATCGAAGTTTGCGAGATCGCAACGTTCCTAAGGGGGGGCCTGGCGCCATCTATATTGATCGGCAGGTTTCTTGTATCGTCATCGAACGTTACAGCGAGGGAGCGCGTCTCCGCCGCCACCTGGCTATCGAACTTAGCGCCGGGGCTTTTGGTCTCGGTGTCTCTCAACACGCAATCGAGCGTTTGAGGCGCGGCTGCAACTCCATTTGGCCCCATCGCGGCGAGGAAGGCGAGCGCTCTTTGCGTTACGAGCTTGATACAGCGTGCCGTGGCCATGGTTCCTCCTATGGGCACTTGCCCTGACTTCACTCGTAGCGCAGCGCCTCGATGGGATCGAGGCTTGCCGCTTTCCGCGCCGGGTAATAGCCGAAGAACACGCCAACCGCCGCGGAGAAAAGAAAGCCGCCTGCCACCGCCCACAGCGAAATGGGCGCGGGCCAGCCTGCGAGGGCGGGGATCGCCAGCGCAAAGCCGATGCCTAGCACGATACCTGCAATGCCGCCGCTCACGCTCAAGAACACCGCCTCGGCCAGAAACTGCAAAAGCACATGCAGCCGGCGCGCGCCTATGGCCATGCGCAAACCGATCTCCCGTGTGCGCTCCGTAACCGACACCAAAAGGATATTCATGATGCCGATGCCGCCGACCAAAAGCGAAATGGAAGCGACGGCGGCAAGCAGCAGCGCCATGATGCGGCTGGAGCCTTCCGCCGCCTCGGCGATCTGGCTCAAGTTGCGGACCGCGAAATCTGCGGTTTGCCCCGGCAAAATCCTATGGCGCCGGGTGAGAACCGAGGTTAGTTGGTCGATTGCGTGCGGCACCTCGGCGGAACTTACCGCTTGCACATAGATCTGATTGACATAACCCGTGATCCGGGACTGCAAATTATATGGATTTGGCGGCGGCAGATACGCCCAGTTGAGCTGGGTTAGCGCCTGGCTTGGAGCCGCCACGCCCAGAACCTTACGCTCGGCCGTTGTGAACGGAATCATGACGAGATCGTCTTGATCTTGTCCGAAAGTCGATTGTCCCTTCGGGCTCAAGGTGCCGATGACGCGGAAGGTCACTCCCTTAACCAGCAACAGCGCGCCGATCGGGTTTTCGTCAGCGGCGAAAAGCTGGCGCACGACCGTCTGGCCAAGTAGCGCGACGAGGGCGGTTTTGCTCTCGTCATCCTGGGTGATCGCGCGGCCGTCAGCAATTTGCCAGTTAGTGATCGGAGGGTAACCCGCGCTTACGCCCTGTACCATTGTACTCCAGTCCTGGCTTCCGTACTGGACCTGGCCCTGCTGGCGAAGGAGGTAGGCCACTTTGGCGACGGAAGGAGCCTCGCGCCTGATCGCCTGAACGTCACCGATGGTCAAGGTCGAGGCGCTGCCGAACCCTCCACGAAATCCACCCGTAGCGCGACGGCGCCGGGCACTACAACCATAAGATTCGTGCCCAAACTTTCGATTTGCTTGCGCACGGCCTCATTCGCCCCCTGCCCCACGGCGACCATGGCGATGAGGGCGGCGACGCCGATGAAGACACCAAGCATGGTCAGCGCGGAGCGCATCCGGTTGCGATTGATGGCTTGGGCGGCCACGGACAGGATCATCATGCTGAAGGCAAGGAAGGCCTGTGACCGCGTGGCCGCCAAGGGCGCCTCATCATGCGGATGGAACAGAGCGAAAGTGGCCGGCTGTTGCCCCTGCCTTGCAGGCTCTGCCGCGGACGGAGCCTCCACCCGTCGATCGGATAGGATCTGTCCATCGCGCATTGTGACCACGCGGCTGGCGTAAGCCGCGATATCGGTCTCATGCGTCACGACAATGATGGTCACGCCTTGCTCGCGGTTCAGCGTGACGAGCGTTTCCATGATCTCGTGCGATGTTTTCGTATCGAGATTGCCGGTTGGCTCATCAGCCAGCAGCAGGCTTGGCGAGTTGATGAGCGCGCGCGCGATAGCGACGCGCTGCTGCTGGCCGCCCGAAAGCTGGCCCGGCGTGTTGCGCTCGCGGCTCTCAAGGCCGAGCAGTTGCAAGGCGGTCCGCGCGCGCTCGTTCCTGACCTCCCGGCTGGCCGGGGCCAGGGCCGAGTAGAACAGAGGCAGCGTCACGTTTTCGAGCGCGCTGGTGCGGGGAAGCAGATTAAAGCTTTGGAAGACGAAGCCCAGGCGCTCGCTGCGAATGCTGGCCAGATCGGGCTCGCCGAGCTGCGCCACATCGAGTCCTTCGAAGAAATAGTGGCCGCCGGTAGGGCGGTCGAGGCAGCCCAGGATCGCCATCAGGGTGGATTTGCCCGATCCCGACGAGCCCATAATCGCAACGAACTCGCCAGGCATAACGGTCAGACTGACGCCCCGCAGCGCTGGAACCTCCACGTCTCCAGAGCGATAGATGCGGGTAAGCCCCTCGACCCTGATGACGGGCTGGCTCATATCCGGAGCCGCCCGCTATAATCTCGGCGGTGGAACATGGGAGCCCCCTGGCGCGCGCTCGCCAACCACGACTTGATCGCCTGCTTTAAGTCCCTCCAAGACCTCGGTGTAGGTATCGTCGTCCAACCCCGTCTCGATCGATACCGGCACCGGCTTGCCATTGCGCAAAACCCAAACGAAGGCGCCTTGGGCGTCCCTGGGCGCAGCGCCGGCCAACTCGCTTCGAGTGGGCTTGTAGCGGAACGCCAAGTCCGGCACGCGGATCACATTCTGCTGCTGCTCGACGACGATCCTGGTTGCGGCCGTCAGCCCTGGTTTGAGCGCCAAGTCCTTATTGTTGACGCCGATCACAACATCGTAGGTAACAACGTTCTGCACAGTTTGCGGCGACTGGCGCACCTGCGTAACGATGCCTTCGAAAATTCGCTTGGAGTAAGCATCGACCGTGAAGGTGGTCCCGTTGCCGGTCTTGACGCCGCCGATATCGCTTTCGCTGACGTTGGTGTCGACTTGCATCTGGGTGAGATCGGCCGCAATCAAGAACAGCGTCGGAGTTTGGAAGCTTGCCGCCACGGTTTGCCCAGCTGTCACATTGCGGGAGACCACGGTGCCGTTAACGGGCGAGACGATATTCGTGTATTCCAGATTGACGAGCGCAGCCTCAAGCTCGGCCTGCCGCTGCTGGATGGTTGCCTCATCGAAGACAATCTGGGCCGTCGCCTGATCGTGTGCGTTTTTTGAGCTATCGGCCTGATCCTGAGACACAGCTTGCGTCTTCGACAGTTGTGCGAGCCGCTCGGAGTTGGCTTTTGTGTAGACCAGGTTAGCCCTGTCCTTTTCAAGTTGCGCTTTGGCGACCGCGAGATTGGCCTTGTTCTGATCGACAATGGTTTGATAGGGCCTCGGATCGATTTTCGCACAAATCTGTCCTTGCAGCACCTGGGCATTATAGTCGCAATAGAGCTGCTGAATCGGACCTGAAACATACGTTCCGACTATGATCGTAAGAACCGGATTTACCGTGCCGGTGGCGGTTACGGTGCGCGTGACGGAGCCCATCGTAACGGGGCTGACCGTATAGGCGACCGTTGCGCGGCTCGCCGCCTGCCGCCACCCCCAGATGGCGAGCGCGAGAAGGATGGCAACGCCCGCGGTGGCGATCAATGTCCACTTACTTCGTCCCAGCGCCGCCTTTACCTGCGAAGGAAAGAAGGCTCCAGTTGCTCGCAAGCTGGAAGCGGTGGCCTGCTCATTCAACATTTGCATTGGCCCTTCGGAACCTGCCAGGCGTCCTTCGCTTATAGAGTTTTGGCTCACTTGGAAAAAGTCGCACAACGGAAAATTATTCCCATTGATGCAAATCAACATGGGATGCGCGAAGTGGGTGGCGGACCCCAGGTGAACTGGATGAACAGCTCAAGCGGCGGCAAGGCATACGAGGTGGTCATCGTCCAAGGCGGCGGTTCTACTTATAAAGCGTGAGGTCTTGCCAAAGCGTTCATCACTGAGGGCACTATAGCGGCCGTTTCGGTCAGCCCCGCAATGCAGATATCGCACGTGCAGATATCGCACGGCGCAAGCGCTTCAACGGGAAGGCATTCCGGATGACCATGGTTTCGGACCCTCAAAAATAGTGTGCCTGCGAAAATACTTACGACGTTCGTATTAACTCGAACCCAATTTCGCAGCGGTGTCGGCTGGCCGACACTTGTGCCTAAGACTTGGGCATATGTTTTCACTGTACCGGCTCGAACCAGCCATGTATTTAAGTTACGGAGAGAACACATGGATTTAGTGACAGCTCTAGCACTCAGCATCGGCATTCTCGGGGGTATCGCGACGTTTCTCTTCCTCTCGCCCTTTGCCATGGGACTACAAATCTGGGCCGCCTTCATTGGGTGGGCCAGCTTCTACCACTGTGGTGGAAAAGCGGATGGCCTTCAAAAGAGCGTGATCGCAAATCTTTGGGGGGTCGTAATGGGAGTCCTCACACTGCTTGCGATATCGCGGACTGGATTGGCTGGCAGCCTTGGCCTGCCGGTTTGGGGCGGCATCTGCGTGGCAGTAGGGGCTTTCATCCTCGTTATCGGCGCGAAGATTCCTGCACTCGGTGCCATCCCGGCCAGCGTATATGGCTTCGCAGCCACGGTTGCGATGACGCTTCTGTCCGCCGATGGCTTGACAAATCTTACTGCTCCCTCGCTTACGAATCCGGCGGTCAATATCGCGATCTCGCTCGTTATCGGTGGCATTTTCGGCATCGTTTCCGAGAAGGTTGCAGGGGCGATGGCGAAAGCATGAAAGCCATAGGCGGCTTTGAGTAGCTGCCTATTTTTATCCGCCGTGGACCGCAGGTGGTCTTCCGGCGGCAAGCGCATATAGGGACGGCCGTCGCAAGCATTTAAGCATCTGACCGTTTCAGGTGCGTTGGCAAAGCGGTTGGCGACACGGTACCCCTTAGCGGCGACCGCCCCGGCGAAGGCAGGCTCAAACGCTTAGCAAGTCTTAAGCACCGCACTGAGAAGTGTAAGCGTGCCGCAAAACGGGCCATGCTTCTTGAACAGAAGCCAGTCCAGGTTCGTCCGGTTTCGGGCCTCAATCCCCCAACACCCCCTCCTCAAGCTCGCGCTTGAGCCGTGCCAGATCGCAAATCGCAATCGCCGGCAAATCCAGACGCCGCACGATCCCATCGCGGATGAACCCGGCGATCACCGTCGAGACCGACTGCCGTGTCGCCCCGATCTGCATGGCGAAATCCTCCGCACTGGGCGGCTTGTCGAGCACGATCCCTTCGCCGCCCGGCCGCCCATCCCGCTCCGCGGCCTCGCACAGGGCCCGGATCACACGATATTTGACGCCGCGGAACGCCATGTCCTCGATCATCTGCTCGGATTTCTCCAGCATCCGCGTAATGACAGGCATCGCGGTACGCGCCAGGTCCGGATCGCTCCGCGCCAAATCCCGGAACGCCTGCCCGCTGATAATGACGATCTCGCTATCCTTCTTGGCCTCGAACATCGAGTTCGCGTTGAGCGGCAGCGCGTCGCCTGGGTCGAGCGTGTATAGCGTCAGCTCCTTGCCGTCGAAGGAGGCAAAACACCGGAGCCGGCCGCTGCGCACGGTGACAAGCCCCTGCGCCGCATTCAATTCCTGGTCCGCGCCGTAGATGAGCTGGCCTGTCTTGACATGGCGGACCTTGAGCTGGCGTGCCAGCGGCCCCTTCAAGAGCCGTTCCATGATTTCAAGCAGCGTACCGGGCGTGCCTTGCATCCCCTCCTGCCCGCCATGAGTTCCTGAAGAGAGCGCGCCCGCAGGCGACCAGCCCGGATGAAGCTGGCCGTGGGCCCGCATGCGCGCGTAAAGCGTCATGCCCCTTTTGGTTTGAAGGACGAAGTCGTCCGACGACGGATTGTGGCTTACGTCTTCCTGCCCAACCATGAATAGGTCGTCGAAATGAAGTGCATTGAAGCCCTTCCAATCGAGCCCCAAAAGGCGGATGCCGATGCGATTGGCACCGGTGAGCCGGGCTGCCCGCGAACGCGAGCAGCCCTTCATGCGAACTGCCGATGAGATAGGGGTCGGAGTGGAACTGCATCTGCTCGTGACCGAGGAACCGTTCCTGGAACAGACGGTGTTCGATCGCTTGCACGGCGCGGCTCACAAGCGCTAGCGCATGGACCTGCGAGATGTCCGAGGCATTTGTCAGGTCCAGGACGCCGGCAGGGGCACCGTACGGATCGAAAATCGGCACGGCCGAGCAGCTCAGGATCTTGTGCGCATCGAAGAAATGCTCGCTGCCAAGCACCGAAATTGGATGCTGCTCTGCGAGCGCCGTTCCAATCGCATTGGTTCCGGCCGCCTCCTCATCCCACTTGGCACCGGCGCGCAAGGCTACGTTTGCGGCATTCCTGGCGAATTTGCCCTTGCCGAGGCAGTAGAGCACGACGCCTTGCGGGTCTGTGAGGATTACGATGGCGTCGGTCACTGAGGCATCGCGGAAGAGCACTTCCAACTCGCCCCGCGCCGCTCTTATGAGACCCTCGTGGCGCTCTTGCGCTTCGCGCAGCTCGTGGGCAGGCAGGATGTAAATCTCGGGCTTCGCCTCCATGTCGAGGCCTCGCCCGGCGCTGCGCTGCCAGGAGCGCAATATCGGCAGGCGTATCTTTTCCCTCGGGACGGCGCCTTCGGCCAGGAAACGGCGCCGAGCCTCGATCACCGAGTCCGGTGGTGGCCGCTTTGGCATGAACGCCCTCCATCGCTAAACCGGCTGGGCCCCCGCATTTCCCTGCGTCAGCGCTTAGGGCGTGCCGTGCTATCCGCTTTTTTCCGCGTTACCTCAGGCTATGCTGCCTCGCCGACTCCAGGAAAATAACCTTTAGTTGAGCCGCTGTCCAGCAACCGCCCCTTGTCTTCCGGGGCTTATTTCCCTGGGTTTGGTTCAGCGTCCTGACGATCCTCGTAAGCGGTTTCGCCATGACCGGCATGAGCACCGGGTTCGCCGCCGCCCCCGCCTATGTCAACGCGATGATGGCCCTTGGCATCCTCATGGCGGCGGGGATCTTCCGGTATATTTACTTCGGCCCATGGCAGCAACTCGCCCGGGCGGCGCAGGCGGAGGACTGGAGCGCCGCCGAAAGTGCCATCGCGAAACTCCGCTCGATGGTCCGCATCAACCTCACGCTTGGCCTGATTACAGCGCTCGCAGGTGCTGGCGGGCGCTATTTGTTGTAGCCGCCAACGGGTGACTCTATCTATGGTGGTATAGCCAGTTCGCACACTGTGGCGCTTGGAACATAAAGATCTGCGTTAGAATATCATTTTATCCCAAATGGATGTAATCGGACGATGTTGCCCCAATTTTGCCCAATTCTCCCGCGCTTGATGGCCTAGCATAAATGTCAATAGACGGGCTAGAAGCCCGCAATAATTGCTGGTGTTTTCAGAGGAGCGCCTATAAATTAGCATGAAACAAGGTAATACTTCCAAGAGAATTGCCGTCGTACTTGGCCATAGGTCTAGTGTTTCTAAAATTTGCAAGAGAGCGTAAAGCGAAAACTCCGTTATTATAACGGAATAGTGCCTAAGGGCACAAAGCACCCTGCATAACCTGTCAGTAACGGCGCACGAAGCGGCGGAGCCTCCGCGCGCGCGTCATCGAGAAGGACGAGTACCGGCCATGACCAAGTTGAGAGTGTTGTTTTGCGTTCTGTTGGGAATAGCCGTCCTGGCAACGGCAGGTGCACAAGCGCAAATCCAAGTCCGGAGCTCGGCATCGTCCTGGGAACAAAGGAAACGCGAGGCAAACGACATCGCCGTCTCGATCATGACTTCTGGCCTGGGCTGCACCTGCTCGCGTTTTGCAGAGGATATCCGCAACGTCGTCAACGATCCTTCCCGAACGGCCTGCGAGTACTGCCAATTCTTGGCGTAGGCGGCATTCAAACCCTGAACGACATGCTGTTCCTGAGGGCCATCGACATGGGCATCGTCGACCACGACGACATGACCGCGCTGAAGCCCCGCGACCCCTCGCTCTACGGCAATATCGAGCAGCGTATTCAGTATATTACCAAGCTCTTCAACACCGAACTGCACATCGTCGCACGCAAGGAAATCAAGAGCTTTGCCGAGCTGAACGGCAAGCAGATCAATGTCAGCTACAAGGACAGCAATACCGATGTAACCGCCACCCGGCTGTTTGACATGCTGCACATGCGCGTCGAAAAGACTTACTACGGTCCGGAATCGGCAGTGGCGAAGCTGGCGAAGGGCGAAATCGGCGCGATGATGATCGTCTCCGGCGCGCCGCACGGGGCCATCGGCAAGCTTAAGGCCGAGGACGGCGTGCATTTCCTGCCGCTCGACGATGCCAGCATGCCGGGCACAGATATGACGCCAGTCTTCACAGAATATCTTCCCGGCGAACTTACCCACGAAATGTATCCGAACATGATTCCGGAAGACGCTCCCATACAGACCGTCGTGAACCGGGCAATGCTTGTTACTTATGCTTGGCCGGAGGGCAGCCCGCAATACCAGAAGACTGTGCGCTTCGTGAATTCATTCTTCGAAAAGATCGCCCGTTTCCGCGAGACCGGCTTCCATCCCAAGTGGGCCGAAGTCAATCTTTGGGCAGACGTGCCTGGCTGGAACCGCTTCAAGCCCGCCTCCGAATGGCTTGCCGCGCATAAGGCCATGACCGCAAGCGTCACGCCTGCCCAGGAGCAGGCGACTTTCGAACAGTTCCTCGCCGCCTACCGGGCCAAGGTCAACAACAGGCCGCTTAGCCAGAACGAGAAGGAATTCTTGCTGCGAAAGGTCAAGCAGTTGCTGGACGTCGAAATAACCAAGACACAATAAAGGCCGGGCAGGGGTAGGATAACGATGACAATTGCAAAGCGCCATTCGCGCGCGATCTTCCCGCGCGCAGTTTTAACCGGCCTTATTCTTGCCGCAGCGCCGCGGGCTTTCGCGCAGGACTTCCTCAACCGGTCCCCACCCCGGCCGCCATGCAGGCGGCCGGGGTTGCCCCAAGCGCTGGCGACAGGGCGCAGATGGAGCGCGCCGCACTCCTGCTGCAGGGAAACGACGTCGCCGCCGCCCGGCTGATCTACAAGAAGCTCGCCTCCGCCAGTATCGCCGAGGCGGCCTTCGCGCTCGCTCAAACCTACGACCAGGACTTCCTGAAAGACATCCAGACCGCGGCCTGATTCCGGACCAGGCGATGGCGCAGCGCTGGTACGAACGCGCGGCAGCCCTTGGCAGCACGGCCGCCGCAAGGCATCTCGGCAAGGCGCCCGCGACCGTCAGGTACGCTGCTGCTGCCGAAGATGCTTACCCCTCCCACTCCATTCTGCTGATCATTCCGGCTTCCCAGGATAGCGGCTCCGACATGGCCTTCCGTGTCCTCGCTCAGGCCATGGAACCCGTACTGGGCCAGAAAATCGAGATTGCAAATCAGCCGGCCGACAGCGGCGCCGCGGGCCTTGCCGGGCTCACCAAAGCCAAGCCCGACGGCTACACGCTGGGTGCTGCCTGGAACGGCCCGCTCACCGCGTCGCCCCAGATGCGCAAGCTCGCCTACTCGCTCGACAGCTTCACTCCGGTCGCTTCGGTATTCGAGTCCGATTATGCGGTTTGCGTGCACAAGGACTTTCCAGCAGCGGCCGGACAGGAACTGGCGAGCCTCTTACGCCAAAAGCCGCTGGGCTACACCTATGGCAGCGACGGCAAGGACGGCAGCGGCTATTTCGCCGCGGAGCGCCTGTTCAATTCGCTGGGCGTTCACGTAAGAAGCGAAAACTTCGATAGCTCGGCCGATGCCGCCAAAATGCTCGCGGCAAGGAAGGTCGATCTGTATGTCGGCACAACGCCCGCGATCATGCCTCATGTGAGAAGCGGCGAAGCGAAATGCCTCATCATCATGTCCAGCCGCCGGCTCGATTTTTTGCCCGAAGCATCGACGGTCCGCGAGCTTGGCACGCCTGGTTCCGAGGCCTCCCTCTGGCGCCTTGTGCTGGGCCCCAAAGGTCTGCCGGAAGAGCGGGCCGAAAGGCTCGAAACTGCAATCCGCAAAGCGGTTTCAGCACCGTCCGTGCAAAGCTTCCTGGCCACTCAAGGCGAAAGAGCGTACGTGCACGACCGGATCGAAACCCTGGCAAGACTCAAGCAGGAAACCGCCGCCTTTGCACAACTCGCCGACCGGCTGCTGCTCAAAAGCGAATAGACACGCAAGGGAGGGAGCTTATACGAGCGACTGCGCTGCCATGTTGGCGAGAAAATCGGCGATCTCCTGATCTTCCGCCGAAGTCAGCCCGCTGATGCCCGCCGCGCCGATGGTTTTGCCATCGCTGTTCTTCAACACACCGCCGCCCGGCAAGGCCGTAAGCTTCTCGTCGCAGAAATAGGCCACCGGGATGTTCTCCCGTTCCAGCCGCTGGAGCAGCGCCTCGGTGCTTACCCCCATGCGGGCGGAGCTGTAGGCCTTGCCCTGCGAAATGGCGATGCTCCGCAAGGGCGCGCCTTCCTGGCGCTGGAAAGCGATCAGAAAGCCCGCGGGATCGCAGATGGCTACGCAGATCGGCCGGTCGTATTCCGCTTTGGCCTTTTCCATTGCAAGCCGGGTGAGTTCATTGGCCTGAGCGAGCGTCAGCACATCCATCCTCTGAGTTCCCTTTTCCGGCGCAAGCAGCGGGCGTTTATCGTTCGTGGGCGTATGCTACACTCGCAGGCGGCCCGCTGTCTTGCGGCATTTCGGTTTTTCTGCGGGAGCGGCGCCAGGAGGAAGCGCTTGTGGCAAAGCTGAACGGAATTGCGCTCAAGTAGCGCGAAGCGCGGTAGCGCAGCTGAAAAATTCTCGAAACGGCCGTTTACGTAGACGATATGGCGCGCGCTAGGCGGTTCTACGAGGAGGCGATGGGGCTCAGGCCTATGTTCGCGGATTGGCGGCTGATTGCCTATGACGTGGCGGGGCGCAGTGTGCTGCTCGTTTTCAAGCGTGGGGCCTCGGTGCAGGGCGCCACTTTGCCGGGCGGCACTATTCCTGGACACGATGGCCACGGCCCTTTGCATTAGGCTTTCGCCATCGATGCTTCTGCGCTCGACGAGTGGGAAGAAAGGCTCAAGCTGTATGGGGTTGAGATAGAAGGGCGTACCAGATGGCCGCGCGGTGGCAAGAGCATCCATTTCCGCGACCCCGATGGGCACCTGATCGAACTCGCCACGCCTTGCCTGTGGCCTACCTATTGAGGGTTTACCTGCGTACCCCAGCACCTGCGCCGCTTCATCCGTGAAAGGCGCAGGCGGTACACTAAGAGCCGGAAAGGGCACGCCTAAGCTTACACCTACGCTTACCAGAGCAACCGAACGGAGCGGGGACTTACTCCGCGGCGCACGCCATCCCGGCGGCGCGAAGGTGTCTCACATCCGACAGCCGCACCACGTTACCAGCGTCTTGCGCCTCGTTCTCTTCAAGCCACTGGACGTCTTCCCAAAGCTCGCGAAGACAAATCAGCACGTGAATTTCAGGCTGCGTGTCGGCGTCGCGCTCCATACTAAGCGCTCCTTCTATGTGCTTTTTGCACGCCGCTAAATCTTCGCGTTTCATCACAAGGCCCCGTTTGGTTGCACGCTGGAACTGCCTTTTCGCGCGTTATGATTACGGATTTGCTAAAGCTTACGCGAAACTCGCTTACGATTCGAGTAATTCCCGATTTTGTCGCCACGGTGTCGCTTTGATGCCGCGCTTAACCCAATTCGTTAAAAAAGGCTGCAGCCATCCACA
>CAVYEY010000018.1:0-68536 GCA_963767435.1 uncultured Alphaproteobacteria bacterium | reverse complement strand
CATGGGGAGAGGGCTGGGGTGAGGGGCGTAACCTCTGCCTATGGCACAGCCTGCCCTTATGTCAGCGCGCATGGGCGCCAGCCCCTTGGCCTTTCCCTTTCTTCGCAACACTCTTTCCAAGACTCGCCTTACGCGTGCGTGCATCAGTCAAGCCCCAGCCTTGCCCGTTAACTTTTATTCCCACGGAATCATCCGCCTGTGCACGCGTGGCGATTCGCAACCTGGGGCTTGTTCGGCGGCCCGGCCGAATCGGCTCTAAGTCCCGGTCATGAGACACGCCCGCGCCATTTCCCCCCTCCCCGCCCAGCCCTCGCTTGAAGAAAGCCTGGACGCCCTGCCCTTCCGGCAAGCCCCGCACAACATCGAGGCCGAGCAGGCTCTGCTCGGTGCGATTCTGATCAACAACGAGGCTTTCGACCGGATTTCAGGCTTCCTTCAAGCGGCCCATTTCTTCGAGCCCTTGCATGGCAAGATGTTCGAGGTGATGGGC
The DNA here is from genome assembly GCA_963767435.1 of uncultured Alphaproteobacteria bacterium. GTDB lineage: Bacteria > Pseudomonadota > Alphaproteobacteria > Rhizobiales > Rhodomicrobiaceae > Rhodomicrobium. Next base: position 68,046 of record CAVYEY010000018.1, on the reverse strand, counting down.
AAGCTGATTGGCGCGGGCAAACACGTCTCGCCTGTCACGCTCAAAACCTTTTTCGATTCGGAGCCGCCGATTGGCGAACTGAGCGTTGTGCAGTATCTGGGCAAGCTCGCTGCCGCGGCCGTCACCATTATCAACGTCCAGGCTTATGGGCGGGTGATCTACGATCTGGCGGTGCGCCGCAACCTGATCGGCATCGGCGAGGACTTGGTCAACGTGGCCTACGATTCGCCGGTCGAGACGCCGCCCGAAACGCAGATCGAGGAAGCCGAGCAGCGGCTGTTCGACCTGGCCGACAAGGGCAAGTATGGCTCGGGCTTCATGTCCTTCGGCGACGCGACGGCCGACGCCATCGACATGGCGGCCAAGGCCTATGAGCGCGACGGCGGCTTGTCGGGCATCTCCACGGGGCTTCAGGATCTCGACCGGATGATGGGCGGCCTGCAGTCTTCCGACCTTATCATTCTTGCCGGCCGCCCTTCGATGGGCAAGACGGCGCTGGCCACCAACATCGCGTTCAACGTGGCCAAGATGTACAAGACGCAAAAGAAGGATGACGGCACCGAGGAGGTGCTCGATGGTGCGATTGTCGGCTTCTTCAGCCTCGAAATGTCGTCCGAACAACTCGCGACCCGTATTCTTGCCGAGCAGGCACAGCTCCCCTCGGAGAAGATCCGGCGCGGCAATATCACGGGCGAGGAATTCAACCGCCTGCAAGGTGCGGCGATGCAGTTGCAGACGCTGCCGCTCTTCATCGACCACACCGGCGGCATCTCGATTGCGCAGCTTGCGGCCCGCGCGCGGCGGCTGAAGCGGCAGAAGGGGCTTGGGCTCTTGATTGTGGACTACCTGCAACTGCTCTCGGGCTCCGCGAAGCGCTCGTCCGAAGGCCGCGTGCAGGAGGTTTCGGAAATCACGGTGGGCCTCAAGGCGCTGGCCAAGGAGCTGTGCGTACCGATCGTCGCACTGTCGCAGCTCTCGCGCCAAGTCGAGAACCGCGACGACAAGCGGCCGCAACTGTCGGACTTGCGCGAGTCGGGCTCTATCGAGCAGGATGCGGACGTGGTGATGTTCGTGTTCCGCGAGGAGTATTACGTTTCGCGCAAGGAGCCGACGCTCACCAAGGTTGAAGAGCATCAGAAATGGCAGGACGAGATGGACCAGGTCCAGGGTCTGGCCGAAGTGGTTATCGGCAAGCAGCGCCACGGCCCCACGGGCACGGTGCGGCTGCAGTTCCAGCCCGATATCACGCGCTTCGGCGACTTGGCCGACGACCGCCGCCTGCCGGAACGGTATGAGTAATGCGAATGGCATGGCGGACAAATACTAAGCTTATAACCCCTCATCCCGTCCTTCTCCCTCTGGGAGAAGGGGCGCCAGAACTTCCGCTGCGGACAATTCGAGGGTTCCCTCTCCCATGGGGAGAGGGACAGGGTGAGGGGCGATTCCCCGAGTATTTCCCTCATGGATGAGTCCTTCCCAGCCCGGATAACCGAGGCCCTTGCGGATGTCCCCCCGCAAGCCACTGGCGTAGCCATCGTCCGGCTTGGCGCGATCTGCCGCAATTACCGCAAACTGCGCGATCTCGCCGCCCCCGCCGAAACTGCCGCGGTCGTGAAGGCCAACGCCTATGGGCTAGGCGTTGCCCAGGCCCTGGCTGCGCTTGAACAGGAAGGCTGCCGCACCGCCTTTGTCGCGACGATTGGCGAGGCGCTGAACGTGCGCGCGCTGTCGGATATTGCGGTCTATGTGCTGGATGGCCTTCTGCCCGGCACCGCGCCGCTGTTCGAGGTGGCCGATGCAAGGCCTGTGCTGAGCAGCCTCGACGAGGTCTGCGAATGGGCCGCGCATTGCAAGGCGCGCGGCAAACGCCTGCCCGCCGCCATTCACGTGGACACAGGCATGACGCGGCTCGGCCTGCCCGCGGAGGAAGCCCGGCGGCTCGCCCAATCGCCGGAGCTATTGTCCGCCTTCGACCTTAGCCTTGTCATGAGCCATCTCGTCTGCGGCGACGAGCCGGAGCATCCCAAAAACCAGGACCAGCTTGCGCGCTTTACGGAGCTGGCAGCGCTGTTTCCCGGGGTTCCGCGCAGCCTTGCCGCCTCCACCGGCATCCTGCTCGGGCCTGACTTCCATTTCGAGCTGACGCGCCCCGGCATCGGTCTTTACGGCGGCCGGCCGCAGTCCGCAGGGGCGAACCCGATGGAGCCGGTGCTTTGGCTCTACGGGCGCATCGCGCAAGTGAGCGAAGCGGAGGCGGGCCAAACAGTTGGCTATAGCGCCACGAAAACGCTCACGCGCAACACGCGGATCGCTACGGTGACGGCGGGCTACGCCGACGGGTTTTTCCGGGCGCTGTCTGCGAGCGACGCAAGGCAGGGGCTTCCCGCCTATACCGGGGAGCATGCGCTGCCCCTGCTCGGCCGCGTATCCATGGACCTGATCACCTTAGACGCGACCGATGCGCCCGCCGATGCGGTCCGGCGCGGCGGCTTCGTCGAGCTTCTGGGCGAACGCGTGACTGTGGACGATCTTGCATCCTTTGCCGGCACGATAGGCTACGAGGTGCTAACCTCGCTGGGAGACCGCTATTACCGGGTCTATCTGGATGACTAAAAAAGCCCCCTCACCCGGCCAGCTTCGCTGGCCACCCTCTCCCGCAAGGGGAGAGGGTGCCTGCCCGTTGAGAAGACGTGCCCCTTGCATGTTGGTGGCGAGCTTGCGGGAGAGGGAGCAAAGGTGAGGGGAGCTATACCATGGTGAAGGCTTCCCAAGATTATGTCTGCCAGTCCTGCGGGGCGGTTTCGGCGAAATGGCAGGGCAAGTGCCCCGCTTGCGGCGCCTGGAACAGCCTCTCCCAGGAAGGAAGTGCCATCAGCCTTGCCGGGCCGGTTGGGCTCAAGGCACGGCGGAAAGGCAATGCCGCCAAGATCGAAAGCCTCGATCACGAGGAAAAGCCGCTGCAGCGAATCGTCTCCGGCATCGGCGAACTGGACCGGGCGGCGGGCGGCGGCTTCGCGCAAGGCTCGGCGGCGCTGCTCTCCGGCGAGCCGGGCATTGGCAAATCCACACTGCTTTTGCAAGCGGCCGCATCCATCGCCAACCAAGGCCATAGCGCGCTCTATTTCTCGGGCGAAGAGGCGACCGGGCAAATCCGCATGCGGGCAGCCCGGCTGGGGCTGACCCAATCGCCGCTGGGCCTCGTGGCCGAAACCTGCGTCGAGCGCATCCTTGCCACCGTGGAGCAGGCGGGCGCGCCCGATTTCATCGTCGTCGATTCGATTCAAACCTTATGGACCGACACCATCGAATCCGCGCCCGGAACCGTGAGTCAGGTCCGCTCCAGCATGCAGGCACTGATCGCTTTGGCGAAATCGCGCGGGCCGGTGCTCGTCGTGGTGGGCCATGTGACCAAGGACGGCCAGATCGCCGGCCCCAAGGTCATCGAGCACATGGTCGATACGGTGCTGACCTTCGAGGGCGAGAGCCACCACAATCTCCGGCTCCTGCGCGCCACCAAGAACCGCTTCGGCCCCGCCAACGAGATCGGCGTGTTCGATATGCACGGCGACGGCTTGCGCGAGGTGGCCAATCCGTCGGAGCTGTTCATGACGCAGGATGGCGCGCATAGTGCCGGCAGCGCCATCTTCGCCGGAATCGAGGGCACCCGGCCGATCCTAGTCGAGATCCAGGCGCTGCTCGCGCCCTCGCCCTATGCGGCACCCCGCCGCGCCGTGGTCGGCTGGGACCAGAACCGGCTCGCCATGATCCTGGCCGTGCTCGAAGCCCGCTGCGGCGTAAAAATCGGCCAGCAGGACGTTTACCTTAATGTTGCCGGAGGCTTGCGCATCGCCGAACCCGCAGCCGATCTTGCGGTCGCGGCAGCCCTCCTTTCGGCGCTCACGGGCATTGCGCTTCCGAGGAATTGCGTCTATTTCGGTGAGGCTGGATTGTCCGGGGCGCTGAGGCCCGTTCAGCAGATGAGCGTGCGGCTGAAGGAGGCTCAGAAGCTCGGGTTCAGCACCGCTTTCGTACCAGCGGCGGGCGAGGATTTGAAGAGCGGCTTTTCAGGGAAGCTGACGCGCCTCGCCCAGTTGAAGGATTTGGTTGCGCTTTTCGGTTGAACCCGCAGGGAGGGTGAAAGCTGGAGGCGCTAGTTGCGTGCGCGATCCGCAGGGAAGGGTAAACCAATGCCGATTCAGGCGCTCGACGTCGTACTCGTGGCCATCATGATCTTCTCAGGCCTGCTCGCCATGCTGCGGGGCCTGACGCGGGAGATGCTGTCCATCATGTCCTGGGCGCTGGCGGCGCTCGTGACGCTGCTCGCCTATTCGCATTTCAAGGCCGATGTCCGCGCGATCATCGATACGCCGATGCTGGCAGACGCGGCGCTCATCGCCACCGTTTTCATCACAGGCCTCATCCTCTTCAGCCTGCTAACCGCGAACATCTCCGAACGCGTGCTCGACAGCCGCGTTGGCGCCATAGACCGCACGCTTGGCTTTGTGTACGGGCTCGCGCGCGGATTGGTATTGGTCGTGATCGCCTATCTGATCGTCGGAGAGATCGTCGAGCGGCCGAACCTCCCCAAATGGGTAACCCAGGCGCGGTCTCTCTCCGTGATCGAATATGCCGGCGATACCATCAAGTCGCTGGTGCCGGAGAATCCGGATTGGCTGTTCCGCAAGCGCGAGAAGCCCTCCGCGCCGGCGGGCTAATCGAAGCAGGGGCGGTGCCGCAATGCCAATTCAGGCGCTCGACATCATTGTCGCCATTATCATGATCCTCTCGGGGCTGCTTGCGATGCTGCGGGGCCTGACACGGGAGATGCTGTCGCTCATGGCCTGGGCGCTTGCGGCGCTCGTGACGCTGCTTGCCTATACGCATTTCCGGGCCGATATGCGGGCAATCATCGACACGCCGGTGCTGGCTGATACGATCCTCATCGGCGTCGTCTTCATCGTGGCCCTGATCGGCTTCAGCATGCAAGTCGAATGGGTGGCCCAGCTCGTGTTCCCTACAAAGGATCAGAAGCCCACTAAGCTAGATAGCATGCTTGCATTGCCATATGGACTCTTGCGGGGGCTCGTCATCGTGGTTATCGCCTATCTCGTCACGGGGGAACTCGTCGAACGGCAGAACCTGCCCCGCTGGATAACGCAGGCCCGCTCGCTCTATTTGATTGAATCTACGGGCGACACCATTAAATCACTGATGCCGGACAATCCGGATTGGGCGTTCCGCAAGCGCTAGCCCTGCTGGCGAGTGTGGCCTATGTCCCGCAATCGCATTTGCGAGGATACCACGAAGGATAAAGGCGATTACGAGGCCACACTAGTTGCGCCCCGCACGATGCCGCGTTATTGGATGCCAGTCCGGTACGGTAGAGGATCTTAAGGTTGCACGGGATTTTTGGCATGAATGCTCAGGAGGCCGCGATGCTGGACCTCGACGGCGACAAGCTGCATGAGGAATGCGGGGTTTTCGGCGTGTTCAATCACCCGGATGCCGCCGCGCTGACGGCTTTGGGCTTGCATGCCCTTCAGCACAGGGGGCAGGAAGCTGCCGGCGTCGTCACATTCGACGGCGAGCGGTTCCACTCGGAGAAGCGCCTTGGGCTTGTTGGCGATCATTTCAACAAGAAATCCATCATCGAGCGCCTGCCCGGCTCCTCGGCAATCGGCCATGTCCGCTACGCAACCGTCGGCGAAACCGCGCTCCGGAACGTGCAACCGCTGTTCGCCGACCTCGACACGGGCGGCCTGGCGCTTGCCCATAACGGCAACCTGACCAATGCGCTGACGCTTAGGCGCGAGCTAGTGTCCTCGGGTGCGATCTTTCAATCGACCTCCGATACCGAGGTTATCGTCCATCTGATCGCGCGCAGCGCCGAGCGCAAGCGCGGTTTCACCATGCGGCTGATCGACGCGCTGATGCGGATCGAGGGCGCCTATGCGCTCGGGCTCCTCACGATGAAGAAGCTTATCGGCATCCGCGATCCGCTGGGTATCCGGCCGCTGGTGCTGGGCAAGCTCGGCGACGCTACTATCCTTGCCTCGGAGACCTGCGCGCTCGACATCATCGGCGCCCGCTTCTTAAGGGAGGTCGAGAACGGCGAGATCGTCGTCATCTCGGAGGACGGGATCGAGAGCCACAAGCCGTTCCCGCCCTGCCCCGCCCGTCCCTGCATCTTCGAATACATCTATTTTGCCCGCCCCGACTCCATCATGGGCGGGCGCTGCGTTTACGACGTGCGCAAGGCGCTCGGGCGCGAGCTGGCCCTCGAATCTCCGGCGAACGCCGATGTGGTCATCCCTGTGCCGGACTCCGGCGTGCCAGCGGCCATCGGCTATGCGACCCAATCGGGGCTCCCCTTCGAGCTTGGCATCATCCGCAACCATTATGTCGGCCGCACCTTCATCGAGCCAGAGCAGCGCATCCGCAAGCTTGGCGTGAAGCTGAAGCACAACCCGACACCCACCCCGGCTGTCCAGGGCAAGCGCATCGTGCTGATCGACGACAGCATCGTTCGCGGCACCACCTCGACCAAGATCGTCAGCATGATGCGCGAACACGGCGCCCGCGAAGTGCACATGCGCATCGCCTGCCCGCCGATCAAGCACTCCGATTACTACGGTATCGACACCCCCGACGAGAGCCAGCTCCTGGCCGCCAACCACGATCTCGAAGGCATGCGGGAAATTCTCGGCTGCGACAGCCTCGCCTTCCTGTCCGTCGAGGGCACCTACCGGGCGCTCGGCCAGCCAACGCGCAACCCGGCCTTTCCGCAGTTCACCGATCACTGCTTCACCGGCGATTATCCGACGCAGCTTCAGGATTGGGACGGGCCGGAGCCTGGCCAGCAGCACCGCCTTTCGCTCATGGCCGTGTAGCGCTGCATAAAGTGCAGCGGCCACCCTTTCGATGCGGCGGCTGACTAAGGCGGCGCAAATCGCATCTATTCCAATGGAAATCGCATGACAGATACGCTTCCAAGGTTCGACGGGAAGATCGCGCTCGTAACGGGTGCTTCGCGGGGCATCGGCCGGGTCATCGCCAAGGCGCTCGCACTTCAGGGCGCGCATGTGGTGGCGCTCGCGCGCACAAAGGGCGGGCTTGAAGAACTCGACGACGAGTTGAAGGAGCAAGGCGCCCAGATTTCGCTGGTGAAGCTCGATTTGCGCGAAAGCGCCCAGATCGACAATCTCGGCCCCACCCTTTACGAACGCTGGCAGCGGCTGGACATTTTCGTGGGCAATGCAGGCATCCTGGGGCCGCTCTCGCCGCTGGGCCATATCAGCGAGGCCAACTGGATGGAGACCCTCAACATCAATGTCACCGCGAACTGGCGGCTCATCCGCACACTCGACCCGGTCTTGCGGCTATCGCCTGCGGGCCGCGTCCTGTTCCTGACCTCCAATGCAGCCCAGAACTGCCGGGCCTATTGGGGCCCCTACTCGGTCTCCAAGGCAGCGCTCGACGCACTCGCCAAGACCTACGCGCATGAGGTGCAATCCACCGCCGTCCGCGTGAACCTCCTGAATCCGGGGCGGATGCGGACGCGGATGCGCGCCAAGGCCTATCCGGGCGAGGACGAGAACACGGTGCCGGCGCCCGAGGAAATCGTGCCGCTGGCACTATCCCTGCTGACTGCGGAAACCACCGCCAACGGCGAGCGCTTCGATTTCGTTCCGGCTGACTAAGGGCACCGGTCCGCTTACCCTTCGAACCGCGCAAGCGCGGCTTCATGCGGCCAATTTCAGCTTTATCGAAAAAGTGACTTTCTTGACAGGATAAAATCCTTTCGTTAACACTTTGCTCCCAAGGCCCTGTGCGCTACCGGATTTGATGTAGCCGGGCGCTTCTGTTTGCCTATAGGGAGTATATTGAATGTCTCTGCAAAAACTTATAAACTATTCTAAAATACTATACGCTTGGCAAATAAGAAAGACCCTCGCCCCATCGTATGTTCCCGAAGATATTTCCCTGGAAGCGACAAATAACTGCAATTTCCGGTGCAAATTCTGCCCCCAATCCGATCCTGAGCATCGCACACTGGTTCCGCGTATCGATCTGGAGCCGGGCAATGCCGAAATCATATTGAAGCGGCTTAGAGAAGGCGGAGTGTCGACCGATACTTTGCATTGGACGCTCGATGGCGAGCCGTTCATGAATAAGAAGTTCCATATTCTGTGTGAGATCGCCATAAAGCACGGTTTCACGAATATGGTATTTGCGACGAACGGGCTGCTCCTGACGGAGGAAAGGCTTGCTCAGCTTCCATCCGGAGGCCGCACGAAGTATACCTTTAGCGTAGACTACTGTTCAGACAAAACCTACTTCGAAACGGTAAGGGGAAGAAGCGGTTCCTGGCAGGCAATATACGATAATATCCAGAATTCGCTAGGCAGCGCCGCACATTCTCATATTTTTTTCAAAGTCAGCGATATAACTTCCTACAAGACCGGCGATCAAGCGATCCATAGCGCCGAATTCGCGAAATTGAAGGGGCTCTTCGAAGCGGCAGGGGACCGGATCGAGTTCCTCGGCAAGACTTTCCACAACTCCGCCGGCCTCACCCAGGTACTCGTCAGCAATAGCCAGGAAAAGCGCTACTTCACCTGCCCCTATCCGTGGACTTCCCTCGTTATCGCATCCGATGGCAACGTTGTAGCCTGTTGCAGAGACCTCCGGCGGCAAACGGTGCTTGGAAATATCCTGGACCGGCCCTTGCAGGACATCTGGCGCGGAGCGGCGTTCCAGGAACTGCGGAAGAACCTCGCACACCGGACCCCCTGGAAATCCAAGGCTTGCGACGGCTGCGATATGCCCTACGACAGCTCGAAATTCTCCCTCAAGAACCTGATCAGGACCGCCCGCAGCAGGCTCCAGATCTTCGCTCCATCTGGCGCCAAAGTCACAGCTAGCGCCCCGTGATCGTCTCCGTAACCCAGGCCGGAGCCTCCGACTTCGCCGCCGGCATGAGGCCATCGCTTAGTTCCTTGCCGATTTGGTGCAAGAGGCAGGAATTCCGCAGTGTGGTGGCCGCAACGTCCAATTTTGCCGGGCATTCCGAAGCCCGGCCGATGCTGCCGGCGATTTTTCCTTTCGAAACGTCCGACAGAAGCCAGCCCAAGGGCAGAGGCTCCGTTTCGCTGTTTTCAAGCACCGTCATCCGCACCCGGCCCGCATAAAAGCAGGACGGATCGGCCTCGGCCTGCGAGCCGGCAGCCGTTTGCTCCCGGCAAACCGCGCCATCGAGCGCCAGAGAAGCCTGGTCGAGCGCCAGCTTGCCGCGTGCCGCGCGCGTATTGTTGAGGGTGCGGAACGGCGTCATGATTTCGTGAAAACTGTGCGGCGGTTCGCTGGCCGGCCCCGCCGCGTCTTCGAGCTTTACCGATATGAGGATCAGCTCAACCTGCGCGCGGTCCCTCGCACCTAGCGATTTCTCAAGCGACGTCAGCAAATCGAAGGCCGTGGCGACGCCCGAATTCTCGAAAAAGCCGCCATCGACGAGCCGGCGCTTGCAGGCCGGCCGGTCCAGGCTCGACTTGTACCAGCCGGGCGCCGTGAGGCCAGGGAAGCGGGCGCTGAGGCCCGATGCGGTGCTAAGCCTGATATCGAGCTGCGGATCGCGGTCCATCAGGGAATTGAGCGTGGGTACGTCCTTCTGAAGAAAGAACGGCGCCAGCACGACGCGTTCGCCGGTCTCGACCTCGGTCGTGTTCAGGAGGAGCGCCGGCACGTCCCGCTCCGGAGACCACAGCTCGTTGAGCGGATAGGTAAAGGGGTTCTTGGCGGTTTTGAGCTTTTCGTCCCACGTCCGTTCCAGCGCCCGCTCGAACTCGCGCGCCCGGTCCAGACCCGCCGTGGGACAGAACTCTTCGAGGCAGGGGATAAGCCTGGCAATCGTGTCATGGAACAGGGTCGCGGTGACAACCGGCGTCAGCAAATCGGCCTTGAAGAATTTCTTCGTGCTCTCGCTGTACCATTGGCGGTTGGCAGGATCGCTGACACCTGCATGAAGCAGGGAGGCGAACACAGCTCCCCCGACACTTCCGCCCGAAACGCCACTGATGGCGAACAAATGATCGGAGAATTCGGGGAATTCGTCCTGCGCTTCCGCCAGGAAAAGGGCCGCGTGAAGGGCTGCGTAAGCGCCTCCGCCCTCGGCGGCGACGATATAGACCGGCTGTTTGGCCCCCTCCGCCAGCCGCGGCCAGCGCTTCACCCTATTGTCGAGCCAGGCCTTGAAGCCGGCCGCCACCGGTTGCACCCCGATGGGCTGCGCTTCCGCGGTAGGCCGCGGAATGGCATGGTTGTCATTGAGATCGAAGGTCGCCAGCAGCACGATGAGCCCGAAGAACAGGCCGATGAGCGGGCGCCGGTACGAAAACAACAAAAGCAGCGCGAAGAAACCGAGGCTCGCAACGATGAAGATATTGATCACGAGCAGCGTTTCGCTGGACGGCGACAGTTTTACGTCCAGGAACGGCCCGATGAAAAAGATGACGGGCGAAAAAACGATCAGGATCAGAAAGACGAAGGCAGCCAGGATCGGCAGGAAGGGCACCAGCGAAAGGACGAATATCGCCGCCATCGCGTAATAGGAGTACTCCTTGAACAGTGGGTCCGGCCAGAATTGGCCGGCGGCAAAAATTATGCCCGCCGCAGCGAAGGCTAGGAGCCCGAATAGGTCGGTCAGCTGCAGGAACTGGGGCAAATGCGCGAGCGGCCGCCGGTGCGTTTTTTCCTGTGCGCCATCGTCCGCGCCGGCCTGCGGCACGCCAGCCGGTTGGCTTGCGGTTTTGAGCTTCCGGCGGACCACCGCCACTTCGTCGGGGATGGCTAGGTCGCCGAAATAGGAGTTCCAAAGATTGCCGTCGAAGGCAAACTCCTGATTGGCCTTGAGATAGCGGCCAAATCCCAGCCCCAGGGCGGCGTTGACGAGCACATTTGCGGCCGCAACGAAGCCGAGGCGGAAGCGCGAAACCAGCGAAATCGCCGCCAGCGCGAAAATCAGGAGCAGTTCCACGAAATAGGCCACCCCCAGTCCGAACGCCCTGGGGTATCCTTTAAGGACACTGCCTACAGTATCGCGTATCCGTTCTTCTCCCGGCGCCAGTTTGCGGCGCACATAGGCGTTCTGCCGGTAAAGGAGCCTTACGAATACATCGTCGACAAGGAAGCCTGTGCCCGAGAGCACCAGAAATGCACCGCCCGCCCACAGCAGCTTGAAATTGCTCCATGCGGGGTCCACGCGCGGAAGCACGTTGTAGACCGTGGCCGCCACAAGCAGATTTGGCAGGACGATGGGAAAAAGCCGCAGAACGACGGTCCGCACCTGAAGCGGATAGGGAAGATCTTCCAGCGCGTCGGGCAGATTGTTCGTGAACGGCAAATGCTTGTTGAAGATGCATGCGAAATAGAGCCACGACACCAAGCTTGCGCCCGTAACGCCAAAAGCGATGGCGAGTTTCGCGCTGTCAGGCATTTTCGCAGCCGACAGCACGTCCCTGACACCGGAGAAAAGCACTGGATGCACCGCCAGCAGCGCAATCAGCAAGAGCCAGGGCAGCAATTTGTGCCACCAGGCCGGGCCTTTGACCGCTTCGATACCGGGGCCGTCCTTACCAGCAGCCTCCCTCGGCTCGAACCAGGAAAAGAACCGCGCCCAGAGCCAAATGGCCACCGCCGTCGCGATGAACGACAGCAAGGGAACGATCTCGGTGCCCGTGGCGCCCGGCTGGTAGGGCATCGCGAGCACTTCGAGGATCTGATCGTTGGTGTAGATCGCAAACGCCAGGAGCGCCACGATAACGGGCACGCGCATCCTGTAGATGGCCAGTCCTAACTCGCGGCACTGGTGCCACGCGCCACGGTCGAAGGCCGCGTAGACCGCCAGCGCAAAGGGCACGATGCTCAGGGAATGATACTGCCAGGCCAGTCCGAATGAGAACGTCAACAACAAAAGGAACATAGCTGGCTCCACGTCCGCTGTGCGGTTCAGATTGGAACAAGCTTTCTATATGGTCCGCAGCCAGCTGGGCAACAGTTTCCGTAAATGCGCGGCGGACGGTTGCGGCAGAATCGTCACATTTGAATAAGTTTCTTCGAAAAAGTGCATTCGGCCCTTCGCAAACGCACCTTTCCGCGCTTAATATGCACGCTACGGTTGTTTCTTTTGCGCGCTCCCGTTTCACGGGTCCGCCGATTTATGTGTCCGGTCAGTATGATGTATGCGTGCTGTTTTCCCTGGCGCCCCCTGGCGGGTGCAATTTTAGGTCTTTTCGTTGCGGGCTGTCAGACGCTCGACAAGATAAGCTACGAACCGAGATCCTATGAGCTCAATCTCGGCACGCAGAATCTTCGCGAAGAGCTGATTCTGCTCAATATCGTACGTGCGAGCCGGTTCGAGCCGCTGAACTTCACGACGCTGTCGAAGTTTACGGCGTCCGGCACAATGGGCGCGGGCGCGAGCGCGCAGCGGAACATCGGCATCGACTTCGAGCTGTTCAGAAACAGCGCGCAGGCGCCAGCCAGTCCCTCTCTGGTTGGATCGAGCCCTCTCAACACGGTTGGTGCCACCGGCTCGCTGTCGGCAAGCAACAGCTTCGATCTGGCGCCTCTCGACAACGCCGACTTCTACGAGAATTTCCTGGCGACGCTGACGCCCCAGCAAATCAACATCCTGGTAAACGCCGGTATTTCCAGGGAGGCTGTGTTCTATTCCCTGATCGATTCCATCGACGTCAATCTTACGGACGCAGGCCAGCACAAGGTGGCTCAATCCATAAAGCCGGCCAACCTTTACACCAAGCTCCGCTTCAAGAACGACCCTACGAACGACAGCTGGCGGGGCCTCTCCTCGAAGGGCGCGTACGCCCGCTGCGAAATGGAGGCCCAGGCTGATTATTCACATACCGGCAAGGGCAATCATTGGGCGCCCTTTTACACGGGCTTCTGGCTGGGCGAGCACCTCGGGGATTGCCACTACCACAAGTTCCTGCTGCTCGTGAACGAAGCCTTCCAATACGGCGTGACCACCGCTGCCGTGGAGAAACCTCAGCTCCAGAAAGTATCGGCATCCGGCTCCGGTTCCGCGTCCGGTTTTGCGGCGCGCTCCAACGAGCAGGGCGACGTTATTCTATGCTTCGACCCCGCAATCGCAGCCGATTACGGCCACACGGTATGGAGCGAGTTCGAGTTGCGCCAAAGGCCGGGGCAAAGGGGCGAAAGGCGGCAAGGAAGCTGGCGCGCCGCTTTTGTCCCAGCCGCTCGATACACGGATCGGGGACTACGACAAGAGCATGCAGCCTGTCTTGCGCTCCCCCTATGGCGTTTTCCAATATTACGGAAAGCTTCTCAGAACCGGAACCGCGGTGAAGCTGCCCGCCGGGCCGCAGAGGGAGATGGGAGAAAGAGACCTTTTCCAGGTAACGGCCGATACCACCGGCTGCTTCGTGCAAACCGCTTATGCCGGGCGCAGCTACTGCGTTCCCGGACAGGAAACAGCGACAACCAAGGAGGTGCTTACGGTTCTCATCGCGCTTGTGAATTTGAGCACCGTCCGCAGCTCGCTCCCCTACACAAGCAGCGTCATTTCGCAACGCTAGTAAGGCCCGCAGGAAATCCTCCCGCCTATGCGGCTGGCACCAAAAGACGGCGTACAGCTCAGAAGTCGAGCCCGATATCAAGCGCCTTCACCGAATGGGTAAGCGCGCCCACCGAGATCATGTCCACACCAGCCTCGGCGATGGCGCGCACGGTGCCAAGCCGCACGCCGCCCGACGCCTCGCACAGGATGCCCGGCCGCACCGCCCGCGCGAGCGCCACCGCCTCCTTGAGGTGATGCGGCCCCATATTGTCGAGCAGCACCGCGTCGATGGGCTGGCGCAGCGCGTCTTCGAGCTGGTGAAGCGTATCCACCTCGACCTCGATCTTGACCATGTGCCCCACAGCCGCCCGCGCCCGCCCGATGGCCGCCGTAACACTGCCCGCCGCCGCGATGTGGTTGTCCTTGATGAGTACCGCGTCGAACAGCCCAAAGCGGTGGTTCGCGCCGCCGCCCGCCCTGACCGCGTACTTTTCGAACGCCCGCAGGCCCGGCGTTGTCTTCCGTGTACAGACGATACGGGCTCCCGTGCCCGCCACCGCTTCGACGAACGCTCGCGTCGCCGTCGCCACCCCGCTCAGATGCTGCACCAGGTTCAGCGCCACCCGCTCGCCCGAAAGAATCGCCCGTGTCCGCCCCGATACCCGCGCCACGATGCTGCCCGCGCCGCCAAACGCCCCTTCGGGCACATGCGCCTCGACCCTTGCCTCGGGGTCGATGGCCCGGAACGCGGCAACCGCCAGCGGCAGCCCCGCGATGCAACCTTCCTCGCGCAGCACAAATGCCGCCCCGGAAACCGCGTCCGCTGGGATCAGCGCGTTGGTGGTTATGTCGCCTGCGAGCCCCAAATCCTCCGCAAGCGCCGCCCGCACGGTCTCCGCCACAAGATGATAGGGGAATTGCAATCCTGTATTATGGGCTGTCATCGCTGCCGCGCTTCGTTAAGGCGTCCCCTTTTCCGCCAATTCCGCTTGCGGATTGGGCCACTTTAGATGGCGATCCCGCCAAGGCAGAATTGCTGGGAGAGGGACAGGGTAAGGGTGGTTTGCGTTATTATTCCGTACTATACCGCCGCACGCAAGCGCCCGGCATCGCCGCTCCGGCCTTGCACGGCACCGCCAGCCGCGGTTTCCATAGCCTTGCGCGCCTGCCCAAGCGTCAGATAGGTATGCCGCGCCGGCTCCTGCGCGCCTGGATGATCGAGCCGCATGTGCGCGCCCCGGCTTTCCTTGCGCGCATAGGCCCCAGCCACGATGAGCAGGGCTGCCTCGATCATGCCCCGCAGCTCGGCGGAACGGGCCTCGGCGCCCAGTTCCTTGAGCGCCAAAAGCGCCGCCTGCAGCGAAGCCTCCGACCGCTCCACGCCGGCATCGCGCGCCATGATCTCCCGCAACTGCTGGACCGCACTCGCAGTTTTTTCTGCGTCCGCTTCCGGCAGTTCGATGGTCTCCTCGACCGTGCAGTCCTCTTCGCACAGCGCCCGCCAATACTGCGCCTCCTCCGCCACATTGGCTGCCACGCGGGCACCGAAGACAACCGCCTCCTGAAGCGAATTCGAGGCAAGCCTGTTGGCGCCGTGAAGCCCGGTGCAGGCCACCTCACCGCAAGCCCAAAGCCCCCTGAGCGAGGTGCGGCCCCGCGCGTCGGTCAGCACGCCGCCCATGTGATAGTGCGCGGCCGGCGCGATGGGGATCGGCTGTTCCGCCGGGTCGAGCCCGATTTCTTGGCAGATTTCGAAGGCCGTCGGGAATGCCGATTCCAGGTTCAAGGCGCGGCAATCGAGGAACGCCCCGCGTCCTTCGGCGATTTCGCGGTGCACCGCGCGGGCAACGATGTCGCGCGGCGCAAGTTCGGCCAGCGGATGCACCGCCAGCATGAAGCGCTCGCCGGCCCGGTTCACCAGGAGCGCGCCATCGCCCCGGATCGCTTCGGAAAGCAAGGGCGCTGGATCGCGGCCGATATCGAACGCTGTCGGATGGAACTGGACGAACTCGGGGTCACCGATGATCGCGCCCGCCCGCGCCGCCATGGCAAGGCCGCTGCCGTTCGCTTCCTTGGGATTGGTCGTGACGCGGTAAAGCGAGCCGATGCCGCCTGTCGCCAGAACCACGGCGCATCCCGGCAAGAAGGCCGCCCGCCCCGGCTCGCCGGTTCGGCGGATATACACGCCTCTTACCCGCCCGCGCTCGAAAGCGAGTTCCACCGCTTCGGTATTTTCAAGGACCGATATCGACGGAGTAGCAGCAACGGCGGCGATCAGCGCGGCCATGACAGCTTTGCCCGCCCGGTCGCCCTGCACACGCACGATGCGGCGCGCGCTGTGCGCCGCCTCCTGCGACAGCCGCAGCTTGCCTTCGAGATCGCGGTCGAAGGGCACGCCATAACGCAGCAGGTCTTCGATACGCTGTCCGGCTTCGGAGGTCAGGATGCGGGCCATCTCCGGATCGGTGAGCCCAGCGCCTGCGGCAATCGTGTCGGCGGCATGGGCCTCGGGCGCATCGCCCTCGCCGATGGCCGCGGCGATACCGCCTTGCGCCCAAACCGAAGACGCGCCCTCGCCGAGCGGCCTCGGGCTCAGCACCGTCACGGGCAGCGGAGCAAGCCTCAGCGCCGTGAACAGTCCCGCCAGCCCGCCGCCCGCAACGAGCACGCGATGCGGCCCGCCCCGGCGCTGAAACTTCAACGGTTGAGCAATTGCGCTCCCGCCCATGATACTCTCTCCGCTTAGAAGATCCCCGTTAACCCCGCAGGCGTTTCCAGAACGGCCCGCCCGTCAGACAGGCAGGTTCACCATTCTTTCGACTGCCAGCCGTGCCCGGACTGCCACCGCAGGATCGACCTTCACCTCTTCCTTCATGGTGACAAGGCTGTCCAGAATTTTTGGCAGCGTTATCCGCTTCATATGGGGGCACAGATTGCAGGGCCGCGTGAAGTTCGTCTCCGGGGCATCGGCCGCCACGTTGGACGCCATCGAGCATTCGGTAACAAGAACAACGCGCTCGGGCTTCTGGTCCTTCACCCACTTGATCATACCGGCGGTCGAGCCGGTGTAGTCGGCTTCCGCGATCACATCCGGCGGACATTCGGGGTGCGCGAGGATCTTGATGCCTGGCTCGGCCTCGCGGTAGCCGCGCAGTTCCTCGCCCGTAAAGCGCTCGTGCACCTCGCAGGCGCCGCTCCAGGAGATGATCTCGACATTCGTCAGCGACGCCACGTAGCGCGCAAGATACTGGTCGGGAATGAGCAGCACGCGCGGGCACCCAAGGCTCTCGACCACCTTCACCGCATTGGCCGACGTGCAGCAGATATCGCATTCGGCCTTCACGGCGGCACTGGTATTCACGTAGGTCACAATCGGCACGCCCGGATAGGCCGCGCGCAATGCCCGCACATCCTCCGGCGTCACCGAGGACGCAAGCGAGCAGCCCGCCTGCGGGTCCGGGATGAGCACGGTCTTGTCCGGATTGAGCAGCTTCGCGGTCTCGGCCATGAAGTGAACGCCGGCCTGGACGATCACGTCCGCATCCGTTTTGGCCGCTTCCCTGGCAAGCTGCAGGCTGTCGCCCAGAATGTCGCCCACGCCGTGGAAAACTTCCGGCGTCATGTAGTTATGCGCCAGGATCACAGCATTGCGTTCGCGCTTAAGCTCGCGGATCGCCTTAATGTAGGGCGCATGCCCGGCCCACTCGAAGGGCGGAATTACCCGCTCCAGGCGCGCGTAAAGCGGCTTCAGCTCGCGGATCGCCTCGCGGATATAGGCGGCATCGAAGCCCGGATGGGCAGGCGCCCGCTCGCGCGGCTCCCATTTGACGGTGCCATGCTTGGGACGCCGGACCGGCTCTATTCCACTGTCGACGAATGACATTGCAGTTGCGCTCCTTCTTCCGGCCTCATCGCGTTATGCTCCGCTTGAGCATAACTGTCAGCTGCGAATCGACCCATGCCCTCTCTTTTCCCGTAGCCCGAACCGGCTACTTATGCTCACAACGACTATAAGATAGTCCCTCAAATCCCGCTTGCCAATACTCTTCTTTGGGGCAGGACCTTTTTGCACACCCGTGCCTATCTGGTGTAACGGGGCAATGGCTCAACGGAAGGGCGGCTCGTCGAAAGAGCGCAGCTTGCGCGAATGCAGGCTGTCGCGGCTTTCCTTGAGCAGATCGAGCGCCGCCAGGCCGATCTTCAGATGCTGCTCGATGGCCGTTTCGTAGAACGCGTTGGCAGCGCCCGGCAACTTGATCTCGCCGTGCAGCGGCTTGTCGGACACGCAAAGCAGCGTGCCGTAGGGAACACGCAGGCGGAAGCCTTGGGCGGCGATGGTGCCGCTTTCCATGTCCACCGCGATGGCGCGCGAGATGTTGATACGCTTGCGTTCCTGGGTGAAGCGCAGTTCCCAATTGCGGTCGTCGTTGGTGACGACGGTCCCGGTGCGCAGCCGCTGCTTCAACGCGTCGCCCTCGTTGCCTGTAACCTGCGCCGCAGCCCTTTGCAGCGCCACCTGCACCTCGGCCAATGCCGGAACCGGCACGTTCGGCGGAAGAAGCTCGTCCAGGATGCGGTCCTGGCGCAGATAGGCATGCGCAAGCACGTAGTCGCCAATCTCCTGGCTGTCGCGTAGCCCGGCACAATGGCCTACCATGAGCCAGCAATTGGGCCGCAACACCGCCAGATGGTCGGTGATGTTCTTGGCGTTGGACGGTCCCACGCCGATGTTGATAAGCGTGACGCCCGAATCCCCCTCCCCGGCCAAATGATAGGCAGGCATCTGGAAGCGGTGCCAGGGCGAACTGGCCACCAGCGCTTCCGCCTCCGCGGCCGGGTGCTGGCGGGTAATCGTGACATTGCCCGGCAGTACGAGGCGGTTGTACGGGCCGCTGCCGCCAAGCTGCTCGCGCCCCCAGCGGACGAACTGATCCACATAGCGGTGATAATTCGTAAGCAGAATCCAGCGCTGGACATG
Organism: uncultured Alphaproteobacteria bacterium; assembly: GCA_963767435.1. GTDB lineage: Bacteria > Pseudomonadota > Alphaproteobacteria > Rhizobiales > Rhodomicrobiaceae > Rhodomicrobium. The sequence goes on along the minus strand of CAVYEY010000018.1, from coordinate 49,474 downwards.
GCGCCAATCGCTTCCGGTGTAGTGCACGAGCCGGCGCAGGGAAAAATCGGTCCGCACCGCGTCGAAAAGGGCAAGCGGATAAGGCGCGCCCTCCTTCCGCTGCCACAAGCCATCCGCCAGTTCGTCGCCGAGGGCCGAAAGCCGCGGAGTTGGGAAATGCCGGGCAAGCTCGCTTACGGAGACGTTCGCGTTCGCAATCTCCTCCGTGCGCTCGATCACGTAAGGATAGGGAATTTGCTGCGTGCTGACGCTGGTCTCGATTTCGGCGCCATATTCCGACACAAGCGGTTCGAGCTGCTCCAGTAGATACCCCCGGAAGTCGCCCGGATGCGTCACCGTGGTCTCGTAAACGCCCGTATGCTGCAGCTTGCCGAAGGCGCGGAGCGTGGCCGGGCGCACCTGCTTTTCCTCCCGGTAGATCACGCGTAGCGCCGGATAATAGAATTTGGCACGCGTCCCGGGTGCCGGCGCAATGCGTGCGTTGAGATAGCGGTCCAGGGCTGTCGCCAGCGCCGAAGCTGCCCCGGCATAGAGCTCTTCCAGCCGGTCGGCGGCAGCGGCGGCGGCGCTAGGATGCTTTGAGGCTTGCGGCTTCGTCATGAGACAGGACCAGATTGATGAACGTGAAGCGCCAGCATGCACATGCCGCAGCCTCCCGCAACGGCAAAGGAGGCCAGATTGGGGCGGCGCGATGCCAAAAAAGAAAGGCAAACGGGATTTTTTGTGTTCCGAACCTTAAAATTGCCCAAAGGCTAGGGCCCATAAATTAATTGTGCGCCGGCCGTACCGGAAGCGGAACGGCCCGCATCTTCAGGGTGTAATTGCAGCGTTTATAAAGAAATCCACTGGTCAAGCCCGCAATGTTGGAAGAGTTGATAAACCAGCAATGGCAGGCTCTCGCGAAACTCGTTCGCGGGGGCAAGAGGCTCGGCCAACTTGCGTTCGGCACAATTTCTGCGCCAAAAGATAGCCGCGAGAAGCCTTCCCTGACCGATTCGATTGGAAGCCGCCAAAGAGCAGACGCGCTTCAGGAGTACCGGCGCAGATTCGCAACTTCCACCGGCCGCGGATTCGAGCCGCCGGCCACGCCGGTAGCCCCGCCAGTCACTCCAGTGCCTCCGCCGGCCTATCCGGCATCTCCGCCGGCCGCCATGATGCCCCCGGCACCCGGACAAGGCTTTTCCGAACCGCCGCTGCCCCCCCTTGAGCCTCTGCGTCCTTCGCCAGAGCGCGCCGCGCTTGCCGAACCGCCGCGCAGGCACTATGCCCACCGCCGCAAATCTTCCAAAGCTGACTGGGGCAGCCGCCTGGACCGATCCCTCGATGAAGCTTGGGGCGCGCTTGTTTCCACGCTCAGCTGGCGCCGGCATGAGCTGATCGCAGCCATAATTGCCTGCCTTCTTGTTTTTGGCGGAGTCTATGGCTACCGGACCATGAAGGCCGGCAACACCGGCAGCAGCGCTGCGAGCATCAGCCCTATTGCCCAGGTTCCACCGTTGAGGACCGCCGAACAGCGCCCGCCCAAACCGGTGCGCCCAGCCCCGGGCAAAAAGCTCTTTTATGACCGTCTGCCTGCGCAGGATGCCCAAGGAGCGGATGCTCCAGCCGATCCTGTCCCGGTCCAGGCTGCCAGCGGTGGACAGGCGGCTGAAAGCCAGGGGCCAGCCAAGAGCGCCTCTGCGAGTGCCCGCCCCGCCGCGGCGCCGGAACAGGCGCATGCAAGTCAGCCGCCCGCGCCAGCAGCGCCGGCTCCTCCCCAACCGGTCCTGACCGCTGCGGTAGAGCCGTCAAGCAATGCAGGACATGCACCTGAAGCCCGGCAGCCCGCTAAAGCGGTTCCAGCGGCGATAGATGCACACCCAGTCGAGGTCCCGGCGGCCGAAACGGTAATCGCTACCAGACAGCCACCCCAGCCTCAGCCGCAGCACCCTGCCCAAACCCCTCCGAACGATGCCCGCCCAGTCCAGACTGCCTCACTTGAGCCCGCAAGCGGCGGTGGACAGGCCCCCCTGCGTGCGCGCCCGGTTGAGGCCGCTGCACCGTTACTGCAGGTGGCACCGACGATAGCGGCGGCGCATGCGCTAGCGGCCGACCGGCCAACACTGGTCCGGAGCGAAAGATACCTGCCCGATGGAACCCGCACCGATGCCGGCGCTCTGACAGCAACTGCTGCCGCGCCCGCTTCTGGCGCTGGCGAGGCCCGCGCACCTGTGCTGGCCTTTGTGGAGCCCAGACCGGTTCCCGCCCCGGCGCCGCTTTCGCAGGCCGTAGAGGCTCCCGCGGCGCCATCTGCGCCGGCACCAATGGCAGCGGAGCCCGCAGCCCCGGCCCCGGCGGCGCCACTTCAGCAAGCCGCGATTACACCAGCTCCCGCAGAACCAGTTGCGGCCGCACCAGCTTCCGCTTTGTCCGGCGGCTATTTCGCCCAGATCAAATCGGATCAGAACCGGAAGGGAGCGGAAGCGGAGCTTGCTGCTGTTGCTGAGAAATACAAGGACGTGCTCGGACAAGTACCGCTATCGACACGGGAAGCGGATTTGAAGGACAAGGGAATTTGGTTCCGTGTCCTTGCTGGGCCCGTAAAGTCGCACGACGACGCTGATAACCTTTGCAAAAGATTAAAGGGCGCCGGCGTACAAGCTTGTATCGTTCAGAAGTTCGATTAACCAGTACTGGACTATAATCCGCGGGTTGTGCGTGGATGCACTCGCAATCTATGGGGTCAATTATATGTGAAACACCCCATGAAACGCTTTTTGCACTTGCGAACGCTTAAGAACGCGCTACGCTGCCAATTACCAGGGAGGAGTGGAGTATTCATATGCAGAACGGCATGACCCCCCAGGAGATGCTCGATAGCATCCGCGCCATTTTCGCCCAAGACATGACACGGAAGCCCGCGCATCGAAACAAGCCGGTAGCCGATCCGGCTTTATGGCGCGCCATACATAACCAGGAAAAACACTGCAGCGAGGGGCCATGCTACCTTCGCGGCCTTCCTGGAAGGCGCTAGCTAACTACGATCTACAATCCATAACTGAACGAAGCCGCGGCCCTCCAGCTGCGGCTTAGCCGATTGCTGTCCCCTGCCCAGAGGCTAACAATGCGGCGGAATTTGCCGGTAGAAGTGCGCTAAGGGACCTGCACCTGCACCAACATCCAGGTTTGCGGCGTGTACGATTGCGCCTTGCAAATAGGCTTTGCCTTCTGCGATGGCCTCTTCCAGCGGCAGCCCTTTCACAAGGTATGCCGCGATGGCAGAGGCAAGCGTGCAGCCGGTTCCGTGTGTGTTCCTGGTTGCGACCCGGGGTGCTGGATAGGCGCGGAACTTGGAACCGTCGTAGAGGAAATCCGTGGACTCGCTGCCCATGCCGTGGCCGCCCTTGATCAGGACGGCGCGCGGCCCGAGTGCCTGAAGACGGGCGGCCTGCTCCCTGATTTCGGCTTCCGTGCCGGCGGGCTGCACATCGAGCAGCGCTGCCGCTTCGAGCAGGTTCGGCGTAATGAGCGTGGCCAGCGGGAAAAGCCTTGCCCTCAGCGCCGCCTCGGCGCCCTTCTCCAGCAGCGCGCTGCCGCTCGTCGAGACCATCACGGGGTCAACCACAACGGGGATGCCCCGCGCGTGCATCTGAAGCGCGCCTGCGACGGCCAATATGCCAGCCTCGCCGCCAAGCATGCCCGTCTTGACCGCCCGCACGTTCAAATCGGAAAACACGGCGGCGATCTGGGCGGAAATTATGTCCGCCGGCACATTGTGCACGCCGCTCACGCGCACCGTATTCTGCGCGGTTACTGCCGTTACTACCGTCGCGCCATAGACCCCAAGCGCGGAAAAGGTCTTCAAATCCGCCTGGAGCCCGGCGCCTGCCGAAGAATCCGAGCCTGCAATGGAAAGCGCCACAGGTATTTTCATGGCCACACTCCTGGCGGGCGGGACATCACTCGACGCTTGGCCGCAAGCTTTCAAGGCACCGTGGCAGATCGGAAAGGCGGTCTATGACGGCGGCTGCGCCAAGCTCGTCCGGATTGCTGTGCGCATAACCGTAGCGAACTACGATGGCCACAACGCCGGCCGCCTTCGCGCATTCGACATCGGCCCCGCTGTCGCCTACCATCGCGGCATCCTGCGGTGAGACGCCGAGCGTTTCGAGTACGCCGAGCAAGGGCCTCGGGTCCGGTTTGCGCGGATGCCCCTCGCGCTCGCCCGAAATCGCGGAAAAATACTTCGCGATCCCAAGCTGCTTTGCAATTTCGACGGTTAGCTCATGCTGCTTGTTGGTGCAAAGGCCGAGCAGCCGCCCCTCCCCTTTAAGACCCTCCAAAAGCTCCGCCGCGCCCTCGTAAAGGAGCGTGCGCAGGGTGAGGTTGCCGCGGTAGTACTTGGTAAAATCGGCGGCGAGCGGCAGAAGCTCCATGTCCCGGACGCCATGCGCCTTAAGGGCGCGCTCGACGAGCTTGGGAATACCGCCGCCGACCATCTGCTTGACCTCGGGCAAGGTGAACGGCGGAAGATTCCGCAGGCCCAGCGCATAGTTCAGCGCGTCCTGGAGGTCAGCCGCGCTATCGATCAGCGTTCCATCCAGGTCGAACACCACTGCTCGCGGCCAATCTGCTGGCTCGCGTTTCATAACGCCTCCACTTGGCCCTTGTCACTTGAGTTTGCCCGCGCCGTAGCGTTTGCCGCCACGGCGCCAGCAGAAACGCGGCCCTCTAAGCAGAGTTCGCAAAAGTGGTCTTCCCGGTTTTGCGATAAAACTCTGCGAAAACGAAAGAATCTAAGCGGGCATTCGTTGGGTACCAACGAAAGTCTGCTTAGGCCTTCGCAGCGATCTTTGGATCGAGGTCGCCCTTGGCGTAGCGCTTGGCCATGTCCGCGGCCGGCACAACCTTGATCTTCGACGCGTTGCCTGCCGTACCGAACTGCTCGTAGCGGTCCTTGCAGACCTGCTGCATGGCGGCGATGGCGGGCTTGAGGTATTTGCGCGGGTCGAATTCCTTCCGCGAGGTCGCGAGCACCTTGCGGATGGCGCCGGTCGCGGCAAGGCGCAGGTCGGTGTCGATGTTGACCTTGCGCACGCCGTGCTTGATGCCGCGCTGCAGTTCTTCCACCGGCACGCCGAAGGTCGTAGGCATCTCGCCGCCGAACTCGTTGATGATGTCGATCAGCTCTTTCGGAACCGACGAGGAGCCGTGCATCACGAGATGGGTGTTGGGAATCCGCTTATGGATCGCCTCGATCACATTCATCGCCAGCACGTCGCCCGTGGGCTTGTGCGTGAACTTGTAGGCGCCGTGCGAGGTGCCGATGGCGACCGCGAGCGCGTCCACCTTCGTCGCCGCGACGAAATCGGCGGCCTGATCGGGATCGGTCAGGAGCTGCTCGCGCGAGAGCTTGCCTTCCGCGCCATGGCCGTCCTCTTTGTCGCCCTGCCCGGTTTCGAGGCTGCCCAGGCAACCGAGTTCGCCTTCCACCGAGACGCCGACCCAATGGGCCATCTCGACCACCTTGGAAGAGATGGCGACGTTATAGCCGTAATCCGCGGGCGTCGCGCCGTCGGCCTTGAGCGAGCCGTCCATCATCACGCTGTCGAAGCCGATGCGGATGGCGCTGGCGCAGGTTGCGTCGCTGTTGCCGTGGTCCTGGTGCATGCAGATCGGCAGGTGCGGATATTGCGCCTCAAGCCCCTCGATGAGCTTGGAGAGCAGGAGGTCGCCTGCGTAAGCACGCGCGCCGCGGCTGGCCTGGATGATGACCGGGCTGTCCGTGGCCTTCGCCGCTTCCATAATGGCGATGCCCTGCTCCATGTTGTTGATGTTGAAGGCGGGCACGCCATAGCCGTGCTCGGCGGCGTGATCTAGTAGTTGCCTTAGCGTTATACGGGCCATTCTAGCCTCCCAGTGGTGCTGATGGTTTGCAAAATAAGTTAAGCGCGGGCGAGTGCTGCGACGCCGGGGAGCGTGCGGCCTTCGAGCCATTCGAGGAATGCGCCGCCCGCGGTTGAGACGTAGGTAAACTTCTCCGTCACATGGGCGGCATTGAGTGCGGCAACCGTGTCGCCGCCGCCTGCGATGGTCTTAAGCTTGCCGGCCTCTGTGAGCCTTGCTGCCTCGCGCGCCAGCTTGAAGGTGCCTTCGCCAAAGGGCTCCACCTCGAACGCGCCAACCGGGCCGTTCCAAAGCAGCGTCTTGCATTGCTCCAGGCACTGCGCGAACGCCGCGACCAACGCCGGCCCCACATCGAGGATCATCGAATCTTCCGGAACCCGATCCACCGGCACCACCTTCGTCTCCGCGTGCGCCTTGAACTCCGTTGCAACAACAGCGTCGGTGGGCAGAACGATCCGGCAGCCCGAAGCCGCGGCCTGCGACAGGATCGCATTGACCGTTTCGAGCTGATCCTTCTCGCAGAGCGACTTGCCGACGCCCACGTTCTTGGCGAAGAGGAACGTGTTCGCCATGCCGCCGCCGACGATCAGATAGTCCATCTTCTTCACGAGCTGGACCAGCACATCGATTTTCGTCGAGATTTTCGAGCCGCCGATCACAGCAGCCACGGGCCGCTCGGGCCGGTCGAGCGCTGCCCGCAGCGCGTTCACCTCCGCCATCAGGGAGGGGCCTGCGTAAGCGGGCAGCAAGTGCGCCACCGCTTCGGTCGAAGCATGGGCGCGATGCGAAACCGAAAAGCCGTCGTTCACGTAAATGTCACCGAGCTTGGCGAGCGCGGCGGCGAAATCCGCGCCGTTCTTCTCCTCGGCCTCGTGGAAGCGCAGGTTCTCAAGAAAGGCTATCTGCCCCGGCTGAAGCTTGGACACGGCCTCTTCGGCGGCGGCGCCAACGCAATCCCCGGCGAACACCACGGTCACGCCGGGCAACATCTGGGCGACCTTGTCCGCCACCGGCTTCAGCGAATATTTGGGTTCAGGCTTGCCCTTCGGCCGGCCGAGATGGGACAGGATCACAACCTTCGCCCCGCGCGCGGCCAGATCCTTCACGGTCGGAAGAAAGCGCTCGATACGCGTCGCGTCGGAAACTTCGTCTCCGGACATCGGAACGTTGAGGTCGGCGCGAACTAGAACGCGTTTGCCATGAACATCGGCAGAGGTGACGTTCTTGAGGTTGTCGAGTGACACGGCAGTGCTCATGCTTTCTCCTCCGATGCGAGCTTGGTGCGGGGTTTCACGGCTTGTTCTCGCGCTGCGCTCGGGGCCGGACCGCCCTAAGCCACATAAAACGATTTGCGGGGGCTGCGTTGTGGTAGAATGACGCTGGCCTGGAACGTGACATTTTTGAATGAGCCATACAAGACGGGATTATTTAAGGCTGGATTTAAGAGAATATGAGGACGAAGCTGCCCAGCGCCAGATCCGCGATTGCCAGGGGCTTGCGCCCAACCGGCTAGCCGGACGGTACGTCTACCGCTTATCTCCTTTACATTGTGCCAACCTAACGGCCCTGGCAAATCCACCGCTCCGTAACCAAGTCAGCCGACAAGGCGCTGGCGCCTTGTGCGCATTTTGTGTATCCCGCAGCCTTATGCGTCATAATTCTTTTGCGAAGATGGGTGCATTCTTGCGCGGATCTGACCTACAGGACTAGGGGTGGACCTTCCGGCTACATCAAACTATAAAGCGCCTGTGAGATACCGCGCGCTTTTCCTTTCCGACATCCATCTGGCAGCCCGGGCCTGCAGGTCCGAGGATCTGTGAGCTTTCTCAAAGCCCACGATGCCGGCACGATCTACCTTGTCGGAGACCTGTTCGATTTCTGGCGGCTCAGGCGTGGCCCGAGCTGGCGTGCGTCGCATACCGAAGCGGTCAAGGAGCTGATCGCCAAAGCTCATAACGGTACGCGCCTGATTTACATCCCTGGCAATCACGATACCGAAATGCGCGCTTTCGCGGGCACCACGCTCGGGCCCTTCGAAATCCGCCTGAACGCGGTTCACACCACCGGGGCCGGCCGGTTCCTGGTGATCCATGGCGACGAACACGACGCGGTCATGCACAATGCGCGCTGGCTCGCCGTTATCGGAGACATCGGCTACGACGTCGCTGCCGCAGTCAACGAACTCCTCAACTGGATCCGGCGCGGGCTTGGGTTGCGCTACTGGTCGCTTGCGGCCTACCTCAAATACCGCGTCAAGCGCATGGTCAATTACGCTGGCAACTTCGAGAACAGGCTTATCGCGGCTGCGCGCGAGGCCGGCGCCGATGGTGTCATCTGCGGCCATATCCACCATGCCGCGATCCACGATTTCGGCGGCATAACATACGTGAACACCGGCGACTGGGTGGAAAGCGGCACGGCAATCGCCGAGCACGCGAACGGCGAGCTTGAAATCATCCGCTGGACCGACCGCCTTCGCGACGCGCAAGCGGCCAAGCCCGCCGCCTCTCCTGTAACCCCGGCACCCTGATGCGTATTCTTGTTGCTACCGACGCCTGGAAGCCACAGGTGAACGGCGTCGTGAACACTTATGTGAACCTGGAGCGCGAGGCGCGAGGTGCGGGCTTTTCGCTCTCCTTCATGACGCCCGCGGAATTCAATACCGTGCCTCTGCCTGGCTACAGCGAAATCCGGCTGGCGCTGGCCTGGGCTTCCGATGCCGCCCGGATCGTCGAGCGCGAGCGCCCGGACTGCATCCACATCGCCACCGAAGGCTCCATCGGCTTCGCCATGCGCGCCTACTGCATCCGCAACCGCCGGCCCTTCACCACGAGCTATCACACCCGCTTTCCGGAATACGCCGCAGCCCGCTTCCCCCTGCCGCTTTCCTGGAGCTACGCGATGGAGCGCTGGTTTCACAATGCCGGCTGCGGCGTGATGGCGGCAACGCGCTCGCTCTGCGAAGAGCTTGAGGGCCACGGCATCGAGAACGTCTTCCTCTGGTCGCGCGGGGTCGATCTTGAGCTGTTCGCCCCGCGCCCCGTGGACCGGTTCGGCCTGCCGCGCCCGGTTTTCCTCTATGCCGGCCGCGTAGCCGTCGAAAAGAACCTCGACGCGTTTCTGAGCCTCGATCTGCCCGGCAGCAAGGCAATCGTCGGCGGCGGGCCTCAGCTTGAGGAGCTGAAAAGCCGGTATCCGGGTGTAACCTTCACCGGTCCCAAGTTCGGGGTGGAACTCGCGGAGCATTACGCATCCGCAGACGTTTTCGTGTTCCCGAGCCTCACCGATACGTTCGGCAACGTGATGCTGGAGGCGCTGGCCTGCGGCGTTCCCGTTGCCGCCTACAACGTGACCGGACCCAAGGATGTGATTGCGAACGGGACTGCCGGCATTCTTGGCAATGACCTGAAGCAATCGGCGCTCGCGGCACTTTCGCTCGATCGCGCCACAGCCCGCGCCTATGCGGAGCGGTTCAGCTGGCATGCCTGCGCGGCGCGCTTCCGCGACATCGTGGCTGAGGCCAACGGGCTAACGGACGCGCACGCAGCGCCGGCGCATGACAAAGCGCCGCCATTTCCGGCATGACCGGACACGCCAACGAAGCAAATTCCGTCCGCCACAACGAGCTATATTCTCCAGTGTCAAATCCCGTAAGGCGGCTGTCATAGTTAATGACATCGTTGCGTTCCAATTCTTAACGCGCTATTTCTAAAGTCGTTCAAATCCCGTAAGGCGGCTGTCATAGTTAATGACATCATGGTTAATTCAAAATCGCGCGTTCCCCGAAGGCCGCTTTTTGCGAAAAAATCCCTCGTTTTGAGCCGTTTTTTGGCTTTCAAAACTGCGGTTAATTATAACCGCAGATTGTCCGTTAAGCAGTATTGGCGGGTATTGTCCATACTAATCAATAAGATACACATTAACGATTGCTCAAGGCGTTTGTGCTATATTATTTCAAGATCGACAAGCGCTCCAAAACTCCCAAAATGAGCAGGTTGCGTAGCAAATGGTGTTAATGGACCATCGCGCCGCCGGCCGGTATTTTAGAGCGCTGAGCCAATTGGGTCCGCAATGAAGCTGCCAACGATTGACGATATCGAAGAGGCCTGTCTGCGCATCAGGCCGTACGCCGTGGAGACCCCGCTTCTCGAATGGGCCGCCTTGAACGAAATGGCCGGCGGCAGGGTGCTCTGTAAGGTCGAAACGCTCCAGCGCACCGGCAGCTTTAAATTCCGCGGCGCCTATAACCGCGTATCGAGCGTAGGCAGGGCCGCGTTCCCGGGTGGCGTCGTTGCCTGCTCGTCCGGCAATCACGCCCAAGGGGTGGCCGAGGCTGCCCGTCTTTGCGGCCTGGATGCGGTGATCGTGATGCCCTCCGATGCCCCGCGGTTCAAGATCGAGCGCACGGCGCGAAGCGGCGCCGATACCGTCTTCTATAACCGCGAAACCGAGGACCGCGAGGCCATCGCCCGCGACCTTTGCCGCCAGTTGAAAGCCGATCTCGTCCTGCCTTTCGACGATCCTTACGTGATCGCGGGCCAGGGTACGGTTGGGCTTGAGATGGTCCGGCAGGCGAACGCCCTGGGAACTGGGATCGCCGCGGTGCTGGCGCCGGCAAGCGGCGGAGGATTGATAGCAGGCGTGGCCCTGGCCGTCCTCGCCAGCTTTCCCAAGGCGCAAATCTACACCGTGGAGCCCAAGGGCTTCGACGATCACAGGCGCTCGCTCGCTTCGGGAACCCGCGAGGAAAACGACCGGCTTTCGGGCTCGATTTGCGACGCGCTCATGGTGCCTCAGCCGGGCGAACTGACCTTCGCCATCAACAAGGACCGGCTGGCCGGAGGCTTCGCGGTCAGCGACCGCGATGTGCGGGAAGCCATGGCCTATGCGTTCGGCGAAATGAAACTTGTACTGGAACCTGGGGGCGCCACAGCCCTGGCAGCCATCCTCTCCGGCGCATTCCAGCCGAAGGGCCGCACCGTGGCTATCGTTCTGTCCGGCGGCAACGTCGATCCCGATCTCTTCGCCGGAATAATCTGCGAGGGCAAAGAAACGGCGCTTTCCGGCCAATAAAACGTTAAAATCCGTAGGCTAGTGGTTTCACATGATTTCACGGAGACAGTTCCTTGCGTTTGGCGCCGCGGCGGCCGGGTCCGGCGTGCTGGGCGTAGCGGATGCGTTTGCAATCGAGCCGGGCTTCAGCCTTGCTGTCAGGCAATGGACGGTTCCCCACCGCGATTGGCCCAAATCCGCAAAACCCTTAAGGATCGGCATCCTGACCGATATCCACGCCGTCGAGCCGTGGATGCCCGCGAGCCGGATCGCTGCAACCGCAAGGCGGCTGAATACGCTAAAGCCCGACGCCGTTGTGCTTCTGGGCGACTATGTGTGCGCGCTCAAGCGCCGGTTCCGCTCCGGCAAGGTTCCTGTTGCCGCATGGGTTGGGGCGCTCAAGGAGCTTCGCGCGCCACTCGGCGTCTACGCGGTGCTGGGCAACCACGATCACTGGAGCGGAGAGGCCCAGCTCATACGCGAAAACTTCGCTCGCGCTGGCATCCGGCTGCTTGAGAACGAAGCCGTGCAGATAGGCGCCGCCGGCCGCCGGTTCTGGCTCGCGGCCTTGGCGATCAGCTTGAAGAAGCCGACGACCTGCCGGGCACCCTGCACCAGATCCGCGGCGATGCACCCGCCGTGCTCCTGGCTCACGAGCCTTACATCTTCAAGAACGTGCCGGAGCGCATCGCGCTCACGCTTTCGGGCCATACCCATGGCGGGCAGGTCTACGTGCCATTCGTGGGCCGCCCGGCAATCCCGTCGCAATACGCGCGCTACGCCTACGGTCCTATCCAGGAGAACGGCCGCAATTTGATCGTTTCCGCAGGCCTCGGGCTGACGGCACTTCCGGTGCGCTTTCTCGTGCCGCCGGAGATTGCCTTGGTCACGCTGCGCCATCCCGAAGATGTACAAAACCTGTAATTGCCTCTTAATATTTTTCTATTAAAATGCCACCTAAAGCTGAGCGGAAGTTTGGGTCGAATGCCATTTCAGGTTTTGAGGTCTCTCATCATGCGTAAATTCCTTGTGGTAGCCGCGGGCCTCCTGGCCTTCGCGGCGGTGAATTCCCCCGCGTGACGCGGGCGTCGTCGTGCGTGTCAGCAAATCGCAGCAGACGATGTACGTCTATGTGGACGGCTATCTGGAGCACGAATGGCCCGTTTCCACCGGGCGGGGCAGCTATGGAACGCCGTCCGGCAGCTACCGGCCTACCGGCTTCGATGCCTATCACCGGTCGGCTGAATATCACAATGCGCCGATGCCTTACTCGATCTTCTTCCATGGCGGCTTTGCGATCCACGGCTCCTACGACATAGACCACCTGGGTAGCCCGGCCTCGCATGGCTGCGTCCGCCTGCATCCAGACGATGCCGCCGAGCTTTACGATCTCGTGCGCGGTTCGGACGATACCCGCATCATAATTTCTTATTAACGAAGCCACGTTTCCGCCGCATGCTTGTCATGCCCGCGGCAAACTCCGGTACGATTCATGACCTCTCCAGTGTGGCGTCTCGCAATTGCTTTGCGAGACATAAGCCACACTGGCGGCGTTTTTGTGGGGAGGCCTTCATGATCTTGTTGCATCCGATGGCAGCGGTAACGATAGCCGTTGCCCTCCTTATTCTGCTCGGCTTCAGCGTCCGTATCGCGAACGAATACGAACGCGGCGTCGTGTTCCGCCTGGGCCGGCTCGCAGGCACACGCGGGCCGGGCCTCTATCTCCTGTTCCCCTTCGTCGAATGGCAAACCCTGATCGACCTGCGCATCGTCACCGCCGCCGTCGAGCAGCAGGAGGCGATCACCAAGGATAACGTCCCCACCAAGGTCGATGCCGTGGTCTGGTATTGCATCAACGATCCGGCCAGGGCCGTCGTGCGCGTGCGCGATGTCCACACCGCGGTCACGCAAATCTCGCTGACGACGCTGCGCAACATCATCGGCCGCCACTCGCTCGACGATGTGCTGAAGGAGAAGGACAAGCTCTCCGAAGAAATGCGCAAGAACATCGACGACGTGACCGAGCCTTGGGGCGTCCAGGTGCAAATGGTCGAGATGAAGGACGTGGTCATCCCCGAGTCCATGCAGCGCGCCATGGCCCAGGAAGCCGAGGCGTTGCGCGAGAAGCGGGCACGCATCATCAAGGCCGAGGCCGAAATGGAAGCGGCGCAGCGCTTGCGCGATGCGGCCGAAATCATCATGGGCAGCCCGGCGGGCCTCGAACTCAGGCGCATGCAGATGATCACCGAGGTGGGTGCCGAGCAGAACACCATGACTGTGGTGATGATGCCGTCCGAGTTCGTGTCGATGGCGCGGGCTATCTCGGAGTTGGGGCAGAAAGACCGGAAATAGCGGATATCCAGTACAACCCGAGGCAAGTTCGCCCTAACCTCGCAATTGGCGCGCGGCGAGCGGACTTTGCTGTGGAAGGTCCGCCGGAATGCGATATCGCGGTGGCTCCCTGCCCGCCAGGCGCTAAAGTGGCGCCAGAACCACCCAGCTGCTTCGCAGTGCGCGGTCCCGACAAACGCGGAAGCGTTTCCGGCGAAGGCGCATCCGGCAGGAAAGGAACACCCATGATACGGGAAAAGCTAACCGCTACCCTGAAGGACGCGATGCGCGCCAGGGCCGAGCCCGCGACCACGACCATCCGCATGATCAACGCGGCCATCAAGCAGAAGGATATCGACGTGGCCAGGGCCCGCGGCGATCAGCAGATCAGCGATGACGAGGTGCTCAACCTCTTGCAAAGCCTCATCAAGTCCAGGCGCGAGTCCATCGAGCTTTATAAGCAGGGCGCCCGGCAGGATCTCGTGGACAAGGAGCAGGCCGAAATCGCTGTTATCGAGCAGTTCCTGCCCAAGCAGATGAGCGAGGAAGAAACCAAGGCCGCCGTGCGCGAGCTGGCTGCCGCACTTGGTGCCGCCAGCGTGAAGGACATGGGAAAAGTGATGGGGGCTTTGAAGTCGAAATATGCCGGTCAGCTCGACATGACCAAGGCTAGCGCGATTGTGAAGCAGGTGCTGGCCGGCAATTGAGCGATGACGCTACGAACCGGCGGTTTCTCGCCGCCGGTTAGCGTGTGCTGGCCGCGGTGGCCGTCTAATGCAGCTGTGTGAGCGCAGGCGTTCCAAGCTTGCTGTTGCGGCTCTTGCGTACCGCATCCGGCATCTTGGAAACGATCTCGATCAACACGATTAGCTCCTGGCGGAGCTCGGAATCTGCTATTCTATCGAATGCTAGCAGAAGTTGCCGCGATTGCTCGTAACGATGCTTCACATCGTCTGCCGGCGTGCGCACACCGGCCAGCAAGCAGCGGAACAGTTCGTCAAGTTCCTTGCCGTCGATCATACCCAAACTCCAACTCCAACGCCCACACACCCACGCCGCCAATCACGGTTGTATAATGCAATTGCTACAAGTCCAAGGCAGTTTCCACAGCTCAATTAGCCTTGCCGGCAACTTTCTTCCGTTCCGCTGGAAGCGCCGGCACCAATATTATTGCAATGATGGTATGCATTTGTTCCGTACATGGAAGCAGCCGTGTTGAAGCAGGAGCGTTTTCCACAGCTTATGCTGTATTGTTGCCACAGTGCAGCGCCTTTTTGGCAGCCATGCTCCGGCACTGCTAACGCCGCAATGCTGGCCGCGCGTGTAATTCCCGCTTCGTCCCTTTCTGCTGCACCCAAGGGTTGTTCAAGTAGATCGGAAAGCACAATCCGGCAGCAAGACGCGTGCGCGAATTTCCGTCCTGCTCCTGCGGCACGCCCGCCGTCCGCCCGCCTGGGCCGGGGAAGCTGCGGCTGAGACCGCTTGATCCTTGCAGCGGCCGCAACTTCCGCTAAAAAGACGGGGAACTTGCGCTCAGGTAGCGTGAAGCGCGGTAGCGCGCCTATAAGAAGAAGGGATAACCGATGGAAAAGTTCGTCTCGCTCACAAGCGTGGCTGCGCCGCTGCCCATGATCAATGTCGATACCGACATGATCATCCCAAAGCAGTTCCTCAAGACCATCAAGCGCACAGGTCTCGGCAAGTCGCTGTTCTTCGAGATGCGCTTCGGCGAAAACGGCGAAGAAGTCCCCGGTTTCGTGCTCAACAAGCCCGCTTACCGCGATGCCAAGATCCTGGTCGCGGGCGAGAATTTCGGCTGCGGATCGAGCCGCGAGCACGCGCCGTGGGCGCTTCTCGATTTCGGCATCCGCTGCGTGATTTCGACCTCTTTCGCCGACATCTTCTACAACAATTGCTTCAAGAACGGCATCCTGCCGGTGATCGTCTCGCCTGAAGACCTCGAAAAGCTGATGGACGACGCGGAGCGCGGCTCGAACGCGACCCTGACCGTCGACCTTGAGAAGCAGGAGATCCGCGGGCCCGATGGCGGCGTAGTCCGCTTCGAGATGGACCCCTTCCGCAAGAAATGCCTGATGGAAGGCCTCGACGACATCGGGCTGACCATGCAAAAGGTAAGCAAGATCGAAGCCTTCGAGGAGCAGGCAGCGCTTTCCCGCCCCTGGGCCTGATTGCAAGTCACGCGGCCCCTTGCCGGTTTCCGGCAGTCTGCATTTGGGTGCACGAATATGCCACCATACAATAAGCCGGCATACCGCCCGGACATAGACGGCCTGAGGGCCGTCGCCGTACTGGCCGTGGTTTTCTATCACGCCGGGCTGCCGGGCTTTAGCGGCGGCTTTGTGGGCGTCGATGTATTCTTTGTGATATCCGGATATCTCATCACACAGATCGTATGGTCCGAGCTGGAGAATGGACGATTTTCGCTTTCAGGCTTCTACCTCCGGCGCGTCAAACGCATCTTTCCCGCCCTGTTTGCCGTTCTCGCCGCAAGTTCGATAGCGGCCTACTTTCTGCTCATTCCCGAAGATCTGTCCGTCTTCGGGGATTCGCTCAACGCCACGGTCCTGTTTTTCTCCAATTTCTACTGGCACAAGCACACGAATTACTTTGCCGGACCTGCCATCGACAAGCCGCTGCTTCATATATGGTCGCTGGCGGTCGAGGAGCAATTCTATGCGGTGTGGCCGCTGCTGCTGCTGCTGTTCCGGCGGTTCCTCCCAGGAAAAAAGCTGGTTTACGCTGTCATTACGCTGGCGGTTGTTTCCCTGATCCTGTCGGAAGCGAGATTGCCCGATTACCAGAAGGACGCGTTCTATTTTCCCTGGTGCCGGGGCTGGGAGCTTATGCTCGGCGCCCTGCTCGCCGTTTCGCCCGTCACGATACGAACGAGCCGGCTTGCCGGCGGTTTGGGCTTGGCTGGGCTTGCCGCAATCGCAGCGGCCGCCTCTCTTTTCGATCTCTCGACCGTCTTTCCAGGCGTCAGCGCACTCCTGCCTTGCTTGGGGGCCGCACTCGTCATCGCTTCTGGAGGCACGCCTAATCCTGCTGCCCGGCTGCTCGCTTTCGAACCCATCCGCCGGATCGGCCTGATTTCCTACTCGCTCTATTTGATCCACTGGCCTCTATTCAGCTTCGCGCACCAATACTTCAACCGGAAGCTGCCGCTTGAGCCCGCCTTGGCCGTCATTGCGGCGAGCATTCTTTTGGCCTACGCGTCCTGGCGATTTATCGAAACTCCCTTTCGCACAGGCCAGTTTTCCAAGCCGCAGGCATTCGGCGCGGCAGCTGCAATCATGGCCGGCCTTTACCTGTGCGGGGCGGTGTTCGTCCGGAATGAGGGGTTTCCTTCCCGGCTGGGGTCCGAGGTTCAAGCTTCGAAAGCACCCGCGCCCGACTGGGGCAAGTATTGCCGCAAAACCGCGATACCGGGTTTAAAGGCCGCGGAGCCGTGCATCCTCGGCGAGGACCGCGGAAACTCTTACGACTTTATCCTGTGGGGCAATTCCCACGCCCGCCATTACACCTCGGCCGTGAGTACGCTGGCCGCCAATCGCAAGCTGTCCGGAATGGCATTCATCCAGAACGGATGCCTTCCGTTCCTGAATGATCGCCACCTTGCCGCAAACTGCAAGAACCTGAATGGCGCGGTGCTGCGCTGGCTCGACGAACACCCTGTCAAAGTCGCGATCCTTGCCGGCCGCTGGCGCAACCACCTGAAGGACTACCGCCGCTTCCTCGCGGATGGCAGCCCGTCCCAGAACCAGGGCGGCTTTGCGCAAACGCTCGCCATGTTCGCCGCCAAAGGCGTTCAAGTCTCAATCCTCGACCAAGTCCCCGAATTCTCCCAGGATGTGCCGCGCTGTGTAACGCGCGATCTCTTCTATGGGCGCGACAGCGAGCATTGCGTGATGGAGCCGGTTGCCGGTGCGGTCGCGTGGCGTAAGGAATTGGACGGCTATTTCGATTATCTCCACAAGGAATACAGCTTTACGGTAGCGAACGGAAACGGCGCCCTTTGCGGCGGCGAGTTCTGCCGCGCGCGGCAGGGAAGCGTGCTCCTGATGATCGACGACAATCATCTAAGCCCCGCGGGCTCGCTGCTTGTGGCACCCTATCTTTCCATTCCGCTTCTCAACGCGCCTCTTGCGCCTGCCATGAGCAGCGAAAAGGCGCAGCCCGCAAGCGCCGGAGCGCCGCCCGCCGTCCGCACGCCGTTGTAAGCACAGCCGGCCACTGCGGATAAGCCTCTATGGCCTTTCGCACATTCATGCTAGGATACCGGCATGACCGACCAGTTAGACCTTGCCTTTGCCGCAATCCGGAAGCTCGATCCTGCCCGGCAGGAAGAGGTTGCCATTATTCTGCAAATGCTCGCCGCCGAGGATGACGCCGGCCTGACCCCGGAAGATGAAATTGCAATCGCAATTTCCGAAGCCGAGAGCGCACGCGGCGAATACGCGAGCGACGAAGAGATCGCCGCCATCTGGGCCAAGCACGGCCTATGAAGGTCCGCTTCACTCCGTCCGCCGCGCGTGAGCTTGACGAAATCCTGACCTACATTCACGAGGAATCTCCGCAAGGCGCGCGCAAAGTGCAGGCCCGCATCAAGCATATTGTAGAGCTCATTGCCAAAGTGCCGCTCATGGGGCGGCCAACAAGGAAGCGCTCCGGCATCCGGCGGATCAATACAAACCCCTATCCTTATGTGATCTTTTACGCGGTCACGGATACCGAAATCGTCATCCGCCGTATCCGCCACATGGCGCGAAAACCCGGCTAGCCGCACCAGTCTCCTTCTTATGCAGTCATGCTTGGATTCGGCAACGGGCAACTTTAAGCGCTTCTTCACTTAAGGCCAATTCCGGAAGTCGGTTCGATTTCGGAGAGTGCCCGCTGTTCGGGGATGAGCAGCAGTTTCTGCCCGGCGTTGGCCCGTCGCTCAGAAAACCATGTGCTTAAACTTTGGGTTGACCCGTCTGGTTCATGGTTTCCACCGTCTCCAGCCGCAGTCTCTCATTGCGTGCTTAGGTCCCGCGCTTGAGAAGTTGTACAGCGCTTCTTTCTCTCACGCATTGAGCAGCACCGGTGAAACCAGGAAAAAGCGACCCGGCATCGATCCCGTACTGATGCAAAGCATCCGCCAGTTGAGGAGCCTGAGTTCTAGGAAGAGTAACGCAGCGGAAAGGATAAAAAGGCTCGCCGTCGATAGTCTCTACGTTCAGAGTTGTAGCCACCTTTTCATCTAATGGTTTGCGGTCGTCATCCTTATCGTAGGGAGAAACTGGTGTTGGCCATAGGGTGAATACGCCCTTCTGTGCCTGCAAATTTGGGTTCCCATGGCTCGGTACATTCACTATTTGCAGTGGATTTTCGCCAAGAAGCTTGCGGGTAAGGGCATGGTGAAAACACCATACTGCCAACCGCCCTACGGGATTGAAATCTTCTTTGAACGCATCTGTTACCGCAAAGTACGCCGCGTGAAGCGGGCTGCGGCTCCAGTCGAGGAGACGAGTTGACAACCCGTAATGCTGCGCAAGGGCCATCAATTCCACGGCCCAAAAAAGAGGCCATCTATCGAATTGCTCTAAGTCACTCAGTAAGTCTTTTTTGCCACTCAAATAAGCCCTTAGGCCCACAGCCGGAATATCACCGGGGATTTGTAAGCCATTCTCATCGAGCGCCTGGAAGAAACGGCATAGTATTCCAATCTCTATGGTTATGTAGCCCCTCCTCAGATCAGTAGGATTGCCTCCTTCGTGCAGGCCGATCTTGTGCCATGGGAGCTCTTCTTTGCGTAAAATCCTTGGAACGAGCTTGTGATTCTCAAATGAACAGACGCCCCGGTAAATCCACTGCAAAGAGCACTCTACCGGAACTCGAAGGGGCGATATTTCCTTGAGGAATTCTTCGACGTTCTGACAATGTACATAATCCACTATTTTAGCCATTTTTACCTTCCGCCCCTTCAACCCTGAACCGCAACAAAGCCTTCAAGCGGTGGCGAAGAAAACCTCGCTGGGCGTTTTGTAGCCGAGAGCCTTTCTGGGACGGGAGTTGAGTTTGTCTTCGACCCATTGGACATCGGCTTGAGTGAGGGTAGAGAAGTCCGAGCCTTTTGGGAAGTACTGCCGCACGAGGCCGTTGGTGTGCTCGTTCAGGCCCCGCTCCCAGGAATGATAAGGCTTGGCGAAGTAGATTTTGGCTTCCAGCTTTGCTGCGATTCCAGCGTGGCCGGCGAACTCCTTGCCGTTGTCGTAAGTGATGGTCTCGATCTTGTGAGCGATGGGCAGAAGTGAAGCATCGCAAGCGCTTTGGACCGAGGCCGAGCTTTTGTCCGGGAGGATCGCAAGCTTCGTGTATTTGGATTTGCGGTCCACGTGGGTCATGATCGCGCCCTTTTGGCCCCGGCCGATGACGGTATCGCCCTCCCAGTCGCCGATGCGGCTTTTTTCCTCTACGATGGCGGGCCGTTCAGAGATGTCCACGCGGCCAGGGATCAGGCCGCGCCCGGAGTTCTTGCCTTTGCGCTTGTTGTACTTCTTGCCGTTGTGGCGCAGGCAGCGCCAAAGACTTCCCCCGTTTCGCTTGTCCTTCCAGATATGCTGGTAGATGCGTTCGGGGCTGACAAACGGCCGCCCCTCTTTCTTTAGCCAGCCGCCGATTTGCTCAGGGCTCCATTGTTCCTGCGTCAGTTTCTCCTCGATCTCGCGGATGAGGCCTGGCGTCATCTTACGCGGCACGCTCGATGCGGCGGTACGCCTGGCGGATGCTTTCTCCTGTGCTTGTTTGTAGCGATACCCTTTGCGGCCAGTATTGCGTTCGATCTCGTTTGTGATCGTCGAACGGTGCACGCCGATCTGCCGCGCAACCTCGGCTTTGGTGCAGCCGCTTTTCAAGAGCGCGTAAATCTGGCAACGTTTGTCATAGGTCAGGTGATGATGGCCTTTGGGCATGTGTCCCCGGTGAGATGTGGTAGTCCCACGCGAGGATAGTCATCACTTGGCCACCGGCATACACAGCCTGGCTCAGGATGGTGGATAAGGCAGGCGGCCTCAAGGGTGCTCGCTATGCTCCCACCGCCTCCGGCGGCAAGCCCTTGACCCCGCCTGCCTTATCCACCGCTCGCTCTGCCATGCCGTTTATGCCCCCTTGTTGCATTCCGGAATTGAAACGGCGTTCGGAAAGCTTCACCTTTAGCAAGGCGCAGCGTCATTTCAGATCCCTGACGACATGCTCCAGCCCCGCCATAGCTGAGAATGCGGTAGCGCGGTCACATACTTGCGCCAGCCGCTTCGCTCTACCGGGATGAATAAGATTGCGATAGTCGCGAGCAAGATTTGCAGCGATGACGCTTTCGGGCTTAATCAACCCGAGATGAGCAGCCACTTCTATGAATTGATGCAGGTCCCAGCGGTCAAGGTCTGTGTTCGGTGTTGTTCCAAGAATGCGCTGTGCTACTAGGGCGCTCCCTGCCGCCGCGCGATCCGCCGCAGTCTTTTTCTCGCCTAACACCCAATGAAGAAGAGCTTCTATGGCTCCCCCGGCCAACACCGTCGCCGCTTTCCATTCACCATTATGGAGCGCGCGCCCTGCGGCTCCTACGTCGTTCCTGATGCTCGTTCGCAGATCCGTATCAGAAATAAAGGCAAGGTCCGCCGTCGCCTCTGGCGGGTACTCATCGGGGCACAGGCTTAGCACCTCTCGGAAAATGGCGATTGGATCGCCCTCTGACAGATGGCCTGCGCTTCCCATGCCGCCACCCTTCCAGTAGTCCACTTGATATGAAATCAACGCCAGCTGTCGCCTAAGCTCAGCGTACTGCGGAGCAGGAAGGACTAACAGCTCCGGCGGAATTTCGTTAACGAGTGCCGCGATAGCCATGAGACCGCCTTTGTCGTCTCTGGTATAGTCACGCCGTGGGGCCTTCTGTTTGACGTGAGGAAACATTTGATCGATGGCCGAAACGACCTGGCTGGGTACCATCCGTGTCATTTTTGCTTTTCCGCCAGCAGCTCTCGCGCAAGGTCAATTTGCCGCAACGCAATGCACTCGTTGCCAATCGAGCGCTCCTTTAACTTGCAGGCTTCTGGCAGCTCAGGCCGTAACAGCTTCGGCTGAAATCCGTCTGCGACATAGGCTGCAGGAACTGCAGCGCCGCAAATCTCGCATTCCCAAACCTTTAGCTCGCTCACAATGAAACTCCTTCGCGCAATAGGCGCTCTGGCGCAAGAAAGCGGGTGAGTTGCGCCACAGGACAAGGCTTGCTCTGGGTTATCCTCTACATATGGTGCTCAGGCGTGCGGGGATACGACAACGAGGCAGCGAACAGCGAGCCAGCGTCCTGAACGCGAGCAGCCGATTTCCGCTAATGAGATTATGCTGCATTTCGTTCCAGAATATTGAACAGCCGGAATTGACCCACAGGACCATAAGCCATAAGCCACCAAGCGTTACATTCTGCCCCCTAGTTGGCGGCCAGGAACTCTTTATAGCTCGGGTTCTGGCGCAGAAGGCTTCCCGCCGAAGCGATCACGAGGTCGACGTCGTCCTTCGGCAATTTGAACCGGGTCGGAATCTTGTCCAGCCGCGCCTTGACGCTTGGCTCCCGCATCGCCTCGAAGCTCACCTTCGCCACCTGCAGCGAAAGCGCGCGGCAATCCCATCCGTCCATCGAGCCCCTGAGAGCCACCACCTCTGGCGGGGTCAGCCCGCAGCGGTATTCGATAAGCCGCTCGCGCCACTTCTCCATCTCGCCGGCAAAGGCGTCGTAAGCCGCGCGCACATTGGCATCCACCGCCGTATCGGACACAGCCTGAATCAAATCCATGATCTCAGGCGAATCGGCGTTTTTCGCAAGGTCTCCGCCCGGCGGCCGGCCGCATCGACAACCACGAACAAAAAACGCTTTAGGTTGACGGCCTGGCGCGGTGTAAGCGGCTCGTAAGGCTTCGTCGACGCCGCAAGCTCCAGCAGCAGGCCGCTGAGCCCCAGATTGTCTGTCATGCCGCCATCCAGCAGCTTCACAAACTTCACATCGCTTTTTTCGCGATAGCGCTGAATTGCAGCCGCCGAGGCCCGCATGATCGCCGGAGCGCCAGGCCTGCCGGCCGAATCCACCCAATCCGGTGCATTGAAATTGCACCTGTCCGCGTAGTTCTCGATCACGATGGGCGCAAAAACCAGCGGCACCGCGGCCGAAGCTGCCACCGCCTCCGACAAGGGATAGCGCTGCAAATCGCTGCACAAGGCGCCGAAGTTCACGGTGTTGTAGATGAACGGCGTGCGGTTGAAGATGTCGGACGCATTGATCCAGAGCTGGGGATGGCCGGGCTTCAGCACATCGGCATAGGTCGCGCCGTGAAAGAGGTTCTGGTCGAGCCAGGCCGGAAGCCCGCTGCGGTCGTTCACGCCGCCCCTCGCCATCAGCACAAGGTTGGTGACGCTCACGGAAGTGTTGAGCGAAGCCTCGACGTCCTGAACCAGGAACCTGTGCCGGAAATCGTTCAGGGTGTCGCGCCCGTGCAACGCGAAATAGGCCGCGGTAACCGAACCGCCGGAGACGCCGGAAACGAGCGAGACGCGGTCGATGAGCTGCCCGCGCGTTCCATTGCGCGCGGTTTCTTGCGTCTTGCCCAGTTCCTGCAGGACGCCATATGCGAAGGCGCTTGCCCGCGTGCCGCCACCGGAGAAGCTGAGCCCGATCACCGTTTCGGCTGCTTCCTGGCTGAGCGAAGCGGCCGGCATGCCATCCGTCACCGCGATTCCGTCGCCCAGCGCCGAATTTATCGGAGCGTTGCGCAAACCGAAGCCCGCGCATCCGGCAAGCGCAAGCACCATCGCGCACGCCGCGGCGGCTTTCACGCCCGCGGGGCGTACTAGACGCTCCGCAAATTTCGCGAACGCCGGAACGTGCGCCTTACGCCCAAGCTGGAGTCTCAGAAATGTCATACCCTGAAGCTTGCGATGGTCTCGCGCATAGAGCGCATCCAATGCTCACAGCCCGGCCGCAACCGGAGGAAGCCCTTAAGCTAACGCGTTGCATCACCGGCGCGTCAGAAATGTGGCGGTGCCGCGAGCGGATTGGGATATTGCTTATCCGATTGTCCCGCGATCTCATCGCCGGGCAGATCCCGGCATTTTGCCGGAGCCGGCGGCCAGATGTGCCGCAATTGCGGTAGGCGGCCTACAATACCCTATGCGGCCGCCACACCTCTTAAGAAAACAAGGTTAATGCGGAATTGCGAGGGCTCGAAACTGGCGAAAATTGCTCGAATTTTAGCTCGAATTGCTCGAATTCCAGCTTTCAAAAGGCGGTTAAATATTGTGTCTTTACCATAATCGAGGCACCGCGAGGTTGCTTACCGTAATGATTTCAATGACTTATCAGATCTTCGCCTTTAACTTTTTAGCAAGGCACATCTGCTACAATTAGCTCAAATTAAAAAAGCGTCCTTTGGTTATCAAAATGGGTGCTTTCTCGGGTAAAAGTTATCGGGACGGGCCGGCCTGCCCAAATCGGTTTTAGAGGGATATGCAACTTGGGATTTCACCGGACCGGCCGCAGACTTCTTTATAGCCTCCCGTCAGGCGAAATCGGCGATACATCCACAACCGCAACTTTTGGGCTGTTCCAAAGCCTCCTTTCCGCTAGAGTGCGCGCATGTTGAAACGACTTGTCATACTGCTTGCGGCTGTTTGCCTGCTCGCCACCATGCCAGCGCAGCCGTTCTGCGCGCGCGCTCAATCGCAAACGCCCCTGCAGGAGGCCATCGCCAGGCTCACGCCGCAAGAACAGGCAAGGCTCAAGGCTTACGATGCAGCGCACCTCTCGTTCCAGCGCCGCACCGACCAATATTGGCACACAACCGAGCTGAAGCGGAAGAAGCGCAAGACCAAGCTCGGAGCGGGCAAGCCCGTCACCAAGGCCGACTACGTAGCCGAACAGCCGCCCGTCTACAAAGGCCCGGACAGGCCCGCGGACATCATGGCGAAGCTGCCCAAGCCGCCAGCGCCCCCGCCTTCCGAGACGCCCGAGCGCGTGCCGATCGTTGAGGATTTCCTGCAGCAGGCCGAGGAGATCTACGACTTCAAGCCCGAGCGGGTCAGCGAAGACAGCTTCATGACTTTCTACGCGTCGGAAGCCATGAAGCTCGGCTTTACGCGTGATCAGGTCGTCCGCCTCTATGCGCTGGAGACCGGCGGCATGGGCACGCACGATCTGCAATCGGGATATAATCCCAGGACCAAGCATGCAGCCTCTACTGCGCTGGGCTACGCGCAATTGCTGGCCGCCAACACCATCGAGCAGCTGCGCAAAGACGGCGACGAGTTCGTGGCGCGGCTCGAACGCAACGCGGCCGACGACGCCACGCCGAGCGACCGGGCCGATTCGCTTCGTGCCAAGGCCGCCGTGTTGCGCCGCATGATCGCCGACGCCAAGAAGGTTCGCGACAACTGGCCGGCGCACGTGGCCTACGCCAAGACGCCCAACGGCATCGGCATGCATGCGATCAACCTCGATGGCGATATCGGCCCCATCCTGCAGGTGGTGAAGCTCAAGGGCATCGTGGAGTACGCAGCCAAGAAGGGGCGAACGAACCTCTCCGGCGCCCAGCTTGAGCTGATGAACCTTGCCGGGCCGTCCAACGGCTTCGACATGATGACGCCCATCGGCGCCAAGATGCCCACCTCCAATTTCTTCGAGCGCAAAGGCTACGAGCGCAACCCCGTGGCTGCGGGCAAGACGGGCGCTGAGCTGCTCGCCAAGCTCGACGAGATCATGAACCGCAACGTGCAAAAGGAGCGGGCGCAGCGCTTCGCGCAGATCTTCGACAGCATCTCGCAGAGGCTGGCCAAGCGCACGCAGGCCACGCCGGATAGCTTCCAGCCGCTGAGCTTCTTCGGCCGCTGAACGGTGCTTTCGGTAATAAAATTACGATCATGCGCATTATTTAAAAATGAGAACCATTACCTCTGCACCGATTCGAACAATGTCCCGTCCGAGGACTATGCAGCGGCTGCATTTTGCGCCAAAAAGGCCGCAGAAATGGCGCAGCCGCCGATAATTATGCGCTCATTACAATGCCGCCCAGCCGCCGCGGCTCGCGGCACCCACAGGGCGTTCCGGGAGGTTATATGTTCCGTCCCATGACAAAGACCGGGCCTTGGGCCGGCCTTGCCCTGGCAGTGTTCCTGGCCACCCTCGCCGCTGGCATGCCTTACGCCGCAGCGCAGGACGCGCAAAAACCCCAAGCGTCCGGGCAGGACGACGACCACTCCTATCTGCCGCCCTCGATGCGGCCGCAAGGCAGCAGTGCCAGCCAGCCCTCCGCGCAGGCACAATATGCGAGCCCGGCAGAAGACCCGAAACAGAAGGCTCTAGCCCAGCAACAGCAGCAGAAGCAACAGCAGCAACAGCGCCGGCGGCGCTTCTTCCCTTTCGATTTCTACTGGTAGCCCGTATATCGCAAGCCCCAGCGTAAGGTGCTGTCTCTTACCGCTCTTACCGCTCCCCGGCCCTTCTAGCGGCCGCCAGGGGGCACTTTCGATGGCGACGCTGTAGGCGAAGGACGTGGTTTCTTAATACATGGGCGCCGCCGTCATAGCGAATCCAGCCGCTGGCCCGCGCCCAAATAGTCCCGAAACGGTCGCGTAAACAAGGAGAGGGGCAGACAGCCCGAGACTGTCTGCCCGCCGGTGCTGCGTGCGGGGGCCGCAGCATGTTCGTAAAACGCGCGAGCAGCCTGATTAATCCCACGCGCATAAAAATTTTCTTTA
Source organism: uncultured Alphaproteobacteria bacterium (assembly GCA_963767435.1). Lineage (GTDB taxonomy): Bacteria > Pseudomonadota > Alphaproteobacteria > Rhizobiales > Rhodomicrobiaceae > Rhodomicrobium. The sequence continues at coordinate 23,407 of CAVYEY010000018.1, read as the reverse complement.
TATCGTATAAAATGCCGGTTTGCACTGCCGCTAACGCGCAGGTATCTGAAGCTCGGCCACTTCGCTCGCATTCCCCTGGCAGCTGGAGGGCGCCTGCAACAACCCTCTGCCATAGACCGGATCGCGGCCCGGAGCCCCCAGATCGGTCACGCCGACATGCTCCAGCAGGCTCTCCTTCGACCCGCGCAACACGTCGGGCGGATAGACCGCGAGCACCCCCGTCACGAACGGCGCCGCAAACGATGTCCCGGAGCGGTACCCTTCCTTCGCCTCGGGCCACGCGGTCCAGATATCGGCCCCAGGCGCGGCAAGATCGATATGATCCCCCCGGTTGGCATAAGGATAGCTCCGCATGTCCTTGGTCACCGCGGTCACGGCGATCACCTGCGGGTAAGCCGCCGGATAAGCAGGCCCGGCCGCCGGTCCATCGTTTCCCGCAGCCGCCGCGAACACCATGCCTTTGCCGGAGAGGCTCTCGATCCTCTTCTCCACGAGATCGTCCCGCGGGCCCGCGAAACTCATGTTCACAAGGCGCACCCCGGATTCATCCATCCAGTCGAGCGCCCTCAGCAGGGAAACGGTGTCGGTAACGCTGTCGCCATCCTCGCTCACATAGAAAATGCTGGCGGCATGATAGCTGGCGTCCGGGGCAAGGCCAGGTGTGCCGCTGTCGGGACGGCCCGCCAGCAACGCCAAAACCCCGGTTCCGTGCCAATCGGCGGCGGGAGACTTGCCATCGGGCATGAACGCCTTGTGAACGATCTTTTGGTTTCTGAAAGCCGGGTGAGTGAGGTCGGCAGCCGTGTCGATAACGCCGATTTTTATATTGCGGGTGCAGGAAGCAAACTGATCCCTCCACTGGATCGCCGACTGTGCGTAGCAGTGGTCCGCGCTGCATCTCCTCCCGGCCGGAGCCTGATTTGGAAGGCCTTGCCCGCCGTCCGATTTGGTAGCTGGCTGATAGAACCGGTAAAGCCGGTTGAGCTGGAAATGCTCCCCCGGCAGGGCATCCTTGAGAAGCCTTACGGCGGGTAGTGCCTCCATCCCCTTTGGAATCGTCAAGACGGCGGGGGAACCTTTGCGCGCAGCCTCAAAACCAAGCTCCCGGGCCCGGTCCAGCCCGGCAGGGCTCAGATTCACGGCAAGCACTTCCGTGCGCGAATAGGAGTCCCGGCTAATTCCGGCCATAAAAGACACATCCTCCCCGGCAGGATGCCCGCCCGCAGCCTTGGCCGCAGGAGCGGCCTTCGCGGCCGGAGAGGCCGTCGCTTGCTTCTGGTGTACGCTCTCGTTCTCCGGGTGCGCCTTGTTTGCGACGCTGCGCTCCAGGCCACCTGGCCGCCAGCTTTCATTCACGCCGCTTGAACGCGGGTTTCCATTTGCGCTGCCCTGCCCTGCGCTGCTTGAACGCGAGTTCTCATTTGCGCCACCGCGTTCCGCGCTGCCTGAGCGCGCGGTTTCGCCGGAAGTTTTGAATTCAAGCGGTTCTCTAGCTTTGCCTGTGCCAAAATGGAAAACGAGATGCTTTTTCAGGAATTTTTCCCAGGTCTTTTCGTCCTTGCCATCCGGCGCAAGATCGCTGGGCAACCCGGTCACTTCCGGTTGTGGAATTCCTACCGGCGGGGCCCTGCCATCGCTTGAGGGTATGCCGCCGCCCCAGCCTGCCGTTCCACTGCCACCGTATCCAGAGCCGCCTCCGTTGCTACCGCCGTAGCCTCCCCCGCCGCTACCGCGAGAACCTCCGCCACTGCTATCGTTGCCCCCGCCGGAGCTTCCGCCACTACCGGCCCCGCCTCCTCCACCACCGCTGTAGCCTCCGCCATAGCCACCCCCGTCCCCGCCGTCCCCGCGCCCACCGCCGCCGTAACCTCCACCACCACCGTGCCCATGCGCCAGCGCCGAAGATACGGAAACCGCCTCTAACACGAATCTCATGCCGCCAGCCCAACCGGCGACCGGTACAGAAATCAGCAAAATGAACATGAAAACGTAGGGGCGCGAATAGCGTGGGGCGCGCATGCGCTCACGCAGATCGAATAGCGGCGGCGCAAATGAAAACTTGCGCTTGAGCAGCGCCAGACCGGGTAGAATCGCCTTGCGCAACTCGCACAAGCGCGCGGGGAGGCACTGGTCCCGCCGCAATGCGAGACTTGGGTTATGCCGCCTGAACAAACGCAAACACACGCTTCAGCATCCCTCAGAACTTGCCGTCCAGTTAATCAGCGCAAGTAGAGGTTGCGCAACCGGTGCTTGTGTTGCGCGTGAAGTATTCCACTAAAATTTGCCGCAAATTAAATTGTTCGCCCAATGTTCCGCCTTGCGGGGCGGCTAACTCCGATTGAAGCGGCTTGACCTCCGGTTACCGGCTGCAAATTCCGCTCGCCAGATAACTTGCGCAGAACGCTTTCCTGGTTGCACTGTCTCCGCCGTAGTTCAGGCACTCGGCGCAATCCGATCCTGTATCGGCGCTGCTGCTGCGATTTTGGCCAAGGTTCGATTTCTGGGCATATTTGCCTATGCTGACTTCAAGGGAGTCTCTGGCCGCCTCGGCCCCGAAACAGATCGAAACCATGCCGGTCTCGCATTCGGTGCAGCCATCTTCGGGCGAACAGGCGCGCGCATTGCCCGTGTCTAGCAGCATAAGACCTGCAAAAATCGCAAAGCTTATTACGGCGCTGCGAACAATATTCATAGCTCAACCCTTTTTGTATAAGTAGGCATCGATTGTGCACCCGCCCTAAGCTACGCGGAGGCGCCCACGCGGATATCGCAACACAGCAGCAATTGCTTGCGCCAAGCGTGTATCGCAATTGTTGCGTGCAGCTTGTTAACAGTTTGCGGTTAGGCGTCTTTGGGCGGTACCTTGGATTCGCGGGCATTGGCGAAATTCAACGCGGCAATGCCGGCCACGATTAGCGCCAGACCGGTAACGGTTGTAGCGCTCACCCGCTCGTGCAACACCAGCGCGGAGCTTACGACGCCGATCACCGGGACCAGAAGCAGCGTCAAGGAAACCGTCACGGCCGGCAAAATGCGCGCGGCCGTAACCGCAGCCCAGAACGGGAAGGCCGTGACCAGCGGGCCGGCATAAAGGGCTAGCAGAACTGCTCCCCCAGTTGAGCCCGGCGCAGGCGGAGGGCCTTCGGCCGCCCACGCGAGCACTGTTAGCGGCACAAGCCCGGTCAGCATCTGCCACGGCGCCAGCGTCAGCGGCGAGCCCACCCAGCGATGTGCCCTTACATGCACAATCGCAATCGCCCACATCGCGGCCCCCAGGAGAAGGTAGCCATTGCCTGCGATCGCCCTGTTGTCGCTCCAGTCGAACCCAACCGGATTGAACATGAAGGCGACGCCCGCAAGCCCCAGCAGAAGGGCCAGCGTCTTGGCGAGGCTGATGCGCTCGCCCAGGATGAGAGTGGCGCCGGGAAGCACCCATAGCGGCGTCGTATAGGCAAGAATGGCCGAGCGCCCCGCCGGCACGGCTGTCAGCGCCAGATTGACCAGCGCCAGGAAGCCGCCCATCTGCAGGAGCCCAACGCTGAACACCACCGGCAGGTCGGCCCGGTCCGGCAGCTTGATGCGCCCGGTCCAGAAGGCCACCACCGCGAACAGGCTCAGCGTACCCGTAGCTACGCGCAAAACCGCGAACCAGAGCGGGGTGATGTAGGCGAGGACGAGCTTCATCGCGGGCCAGTTGCAGCCCCATACCAGCACCAGGGCGCCGATCAGCGCGACCGTCAAAACCTTGCCTGTCCGCCTCCAGCCGTCATGCGCCCTAGCCTTTTCCGTTTGCCTCACGTTAGCATTGCCACGCCGTATCAGGCACATAGCAATAGTCTAAAGGCGACCCGGAGGCACCCGCCGCAGGCGGCCTTGGCCACGCCGTTGCATATCGGCAACAATTTCTAACGCATTATATTATATACAATGGGATACAGCTTCAGATCACCTGTATCCCGTTGTATACATGAATGACCGGCTGGGCGCGATGCCTGAGCGCCAATGTGCGCCCGCCTCAGTAATGAGTTTGGGTAAGGGGTAGCAATCATGAACCGTTCCCGCTTGGAGCGGGCGCGCCTGCGTTTTGCCGCGCTCCCGGAATGCGGACCTGTGTCTTCAACCCAGACGCGGGAACTGCCGTGCCAGCCGCTCGCAAGCGGCAAATCCGCAGCCTTCCTGTCCGCGCTACTGGCGCTCGCAGTCCAGCTTCCCGCTCATGCGCAGGAAGCCCAAAGCGGCGCGAGCGATCAGCAGGCTTCCACGCTTCCCCCGGTCGTCGTGATGCAGCAAAAGACCGTAACCCCCGCATCGCGGCCTGCTCAGCGGGCCGAAGGTGGTGCAGAAGCCCGGGCAGCCACGGAAACCGGCCAGCAGGCCGCCTCCGGCCCCACCGTTCCGGGCACGGGCGGCACCGCGCAGACCGGCATGTTCAGCCTGGGCGGCATCAACCTGCTGGGCGGCACCTACATCACCAGCGCCCAGATGTCGTATTTCGGCAAAACCACGCTCGACCAGGCCATGGAATTGGCACCTGGCGTATCCAACTCGAATTCCGGCGGCAGCCGCAACGAGCAGCTGATTTCCGTCCGTGGCTTCAACCGCTGGCAGGTTCCGCTCTCCATCGACGGCGTGCGGATCTATCTGCCTTACGATAACCGGATTGATTTCAGCGACTTTGTCACTGCCGACATTTCCGAGGTCCAGATCGCGAAGGGGTATGCGTCGGTTTTGGACGGCCCCGGCGCCGATGGCGGCGCGATCAACCTTGTGACCAAGCGGCCCACGAAAGAGCTCGAAGTCGAAGCGGGCTCGTCCCTAACCCTTTCCCGTGACGGCTCCTATCAAGGTTTCGACAGCTACGGCTCCGTGGGAACCCGGCAAAGGTACTGGTACATGCTGGCGACGGGCACCATCAACGACAGAAATGGATGGATGCTCTCGGGAGACTTTGTGCCAAGCGCCGTTCAGGGTTCCGGATGGCGCGACGAGTCCCAAAAGGAGAATTGGCGGGTCAGCGCGAAGGTTGGCATCACCCCCAACGCGACCGATGAATACACCCTCAGCGTGATCCATCAGGAAAGCGATAAAGGCGCGCCGCTCAACGTAACCGAACCTGCCGGTTCTCAGCGCTATTGGAGCTGGCCTGGCCGCGACCTCACCAACATCTACGAGAACACGGCGACGCGCATAGGCGAAGCCTCCTACATCAACACCAAGGCGTATTACACGAAATATAACGACTCGCTATACAGCTACGATCAGCAGGCATTAACCACACAAACGCTGCCCTATGCGTTCCGCAGCTTCTACAACGATTCCGCTTATGGCGGTAACGTTGAAGGCGGCTCTGACATCACGCACTGGGATACGCTGAAGGCGGCATTCTTCTACCGCCGCGATATTCACAGCCAATACGAAGACTTATACGCCACCTCGTCCTGCGGAGTGCTGGGCACGGGGCCCTGTGTGCAACCCACGCAGACAAGCATCTCCGACACCTACTCGGCAGCGCTAGAGAACACCTACCATGTGACGAAGCGCGTCGATTTCGTGACAGGGGCCAGTTACGATTGGCGCATCATGCAGCAGGCGCAAGACTGGACTTCCTCCATCCCAGGCTCCGGCTGGGGCCCCGGCTATAACATTACCTCCATAGACTCCAACGGCTTGGTGCACTATGCGCTCAACAATTTGGAGGCTTTCAATTGGCAATCCGCCCTGATTTACCGTTACTCGGACGACGCCAAAATTTATGCAAGCGTATCGGACCGTACGCGCTTCCCCACGCTTTTCGAGCTGTATAGCACGCGTTTCGGAGGAGCGGCGTCCAATCCCTCTTTGGCGCCCGAGCGAGTCACAAACTACGAAATCGGCTGGGCGGGCAAGCTCGGAAACGCGAACCTCTCGTCAGCGGTCTTCTATAGCAGCGTGACCAGCCTGATCGAGTCGGTGGTCATCGGCACGAACCTGACCCAAAGCCAGAATGTCGGTGACGGCTACTTCGTGGGCTGGGAAGGCTCCGTAGACATCCCGGTCACGTCAACCTTGGCAACGGGCGGCAACCTGACGGTCATGAGGCTAGATGTCACCGATAACAAGGGTGTCGCGGAACGGATCACCGGCGTTCCCGATGTGAAGGGCATCGCCTACGTGAAGTGGAACCCAACCAGTTCGCTCAGCATAACGCCAAATGCCGAGTTTGCCTCGGATAGATGGACCACGAACTGGCAGGGAACGCTGAACTACAGGATAGGCGCTTATACGATTGCCAATATCAGTGCCGACTACGAGCTGAAGCCCGGCGTGGACTTCCTCGTGACCGGCCGCAACCTGCTCGACACCAACTACTTCCTGACGGACGGTTTCCCGGAACCGGGGCGCACCGTGACCGTAGGCATGAAAATGAAGTTCTAGCAGTCCCCCTGGCGATCCAGGCCGGCCATAGCCACCGCGTCTGGATCGCCTCTTTCCGCTCGCGACGGCGCATACGAACAAGGAGGCACCATGACGCGGAAGACAGCCCAAAAGACGAATACCGGATTGCTTCTTGCATTCGCGTTGCTGGGCGCAATGGCGATCCCAGCCGCAGCTCAGGAAGCCCCTGCCACCGCGGAAGAAGGATGCAGCGGATTTGGCTGGCCGATGGCAACAGAAATTGCCTGGATGAGCGCCCAGGATCTCGAAACCTTCGATTCCGGTGCAAAAATGCCGGCACCGCCCGCCAAGGCAATTGCCGTGAAGCTCAAGCCATCGAAGGACGTAACGCTACCTGTAAAATCCGGCATGAAGAAGCAGGCGGTTGGACCGGCCAGTTTCTCGGGCTGGATGGAGATTGCCAGCCTGCCAAAGGCCGGCCTGTACCAGATTTCGCTCTCGCATGAGGGCTGGATCGACGCCGTCCAGAACGGAGAGTCTGTGCTATCGCATGGCTTCACGGGGAAGAAAGGCTGCAAGGCGGTTCACAAGAGCGTCCGCTACGAACTCGGCGCCGGCCCGCTCACAGTCCAAATCAGCGGGGCGCCCACGGAGACTGTCACGCTCGCAATCCGGGAGCTCAACTGAATATGAGCTCCTGCACCAAAGCCCCTGTTGCCGCTGGATTGGCTGCTACGGTTGTTGCAGCCAGTCTCCTCCTTCCTGCCGCAACCCGGGCGCAGAGCGCGGCCCAGCCGGCGATTGGCACAATCCAAAAGCTGGGCCGCGCTTTGTTTGCAGATCGCAATCTGTCGTTCACCCGCACGCAGTCTTGCGTGAGCTGCCACTCTCCCGATCTGGCATTCACCGATCCCAAGGAACTCGGCAAGATCGAGGGCGCGGTTTCGGTAGGCGCGGATGGTCATTCTTTCGGCGACCGCAACTCGCCCACCGCCGCCTATGCCGCCTTTGGGCCCGAATTCCACATCGCAGCAGACGGTGAACCGGCGGGCGGCTTCTTCTGGGACGGCCGCGCCCAAACACTTGAGGAGCAGGCCGGCGGCCCGCCGCTCAACCCCGTCGAAATGGGGATGCCCGATAAGCCGGGTGTGGCTGCCCGCATCAAGGAGGAGCCGCGGCTGGTGGAGGCCTTCCAATCCCTATTTGGCCCTGCCGTGCTCGAAGACCCGGAAAAGGCATACGAAGCGATGACCAAGGCCATTGCTGCCTATGAGCGCACAGCGGACCTGTCGCCCTTCAATTCCAAATACGACCGCTCGCTGCGCGGGCAAGCCACGCTTACCGCCGCTGAAACTCAGGGCCGGGATCTCTTCTTCGCGCGCAGCAGTTGCGGCAGCTGCCACCTGTCGAACCCTGGCGGATTTTCGGAAAAAGAAGTCTTCACAAACTTCAAGTACTACAACCTCGGCACGCCGCAGAACCGCAATGTGCGTGCGCTCAACGGCTCCAAGCCCGGCTTCATCGATGCGGGGCTTGCCGCCAACCCGGCAACGCCCGGCGCGGCTTACGAAGGCAGGTTCAAAGTCCCAACTTTACGCAACGTGGCCATTACCGGCCCCTATATGCACAACGGCCTTTTCAAGGAACTGCGCACCGTGCTCGCCTTCCACCAGCGCTTGAGCGCAGGCGGCCCGCAAACCAACCCCGAAACCGGCCAGCCCTGGGACAGCCCGGAGGTGCCCGCGAACCTCGCCTCCGCCCGCCTCAAGGAGGTTCCGGCACTCAACGAACCCGAGACCGCGGCTCTGATCGCGTTCCTGAAAACCCTCACGGACCAGCGCTACGAACGCCTGCTTGAGTAGCGGCGGGCAGCGTTAGCCCGCCCTGATCAGCGCGATATCCCGCGCCGCGGCCCACGCCGCGATGTCTGCGCGCTGGAGGGCGGTGGCCATCAGGTCCGGGAACTGGTCCGGCGTGCACGCGAACACCGGGCAGCCCATCGCGGCGAATGCCTGGGCGTGGCCGTCGTGATAGCCGGGCCTTCCGCTGTCGCTGAGCGCCAGCAGCGCAATGACGTTCACCCCGCTCGCCACCAGGCTTGCCGCGCGCGCGAGCATTTCCGGCGCGTTTCCGCCCTCGTACAGGTCGGAGATTAGCACGAGATGGGTCTTGCGCGGCTCGCCGATCTGCCGCTCGCAATAGGCCAGCGCCTGATTGATATCGGTGCCGCCGCCGAGCTGGATGCCGAACAGCACCTCGACCGGGTCTTTCAGATCCTCGGTGAGGTCCACGATGGCCGTATCGAACACGACGAGCTTGGTGGAGATGGACGGGATCGACGCCATCACGGCGGCGAAGATCGACGAATAGACCACCAACTCCGCCATGGAGCCCGACTGATCGACGCACAGCACTACCTCTTCGAGGTTCGCGCGGCGCGATTGGCGCGCGTAGCCGACGAGCTGCTCCGGCACGACGGTGTTGTATTCCGCCTGCCAGTGCCGCAGGTTCTTGGCGATGGTGCGCGGCCAGTCGATATCCGAAAAGCGCGGGCGGAAGGTGCGCTTAGATTTATTGAGCGCACCGCGCAGGGTCTCGACCGTGCGGGCTTCGAGCTTGGCCATCAGTTCGCGCACGACCTTCGCCACCACCTCGCGCGCGGTTTCCATGGTCTTGGCGGGCATGACCGAGCGCAGCGAAATCAGGTCGGCGACGAGGTGCACATCCGCCTCGATGGTGGCGAGGAATTCGGGCTCCAGCAGCATCTGCTTGAGGCCCAGGCGGTCGAACGCGTCCTTCTGGATGACTTGCACAACGGAGGTTGGGAAAAACTCGCGGATGTCGCCCAGCCAGCGCGCCACGGTGGGTGCGGAGCCGCCAAGCCCACCGCGCTTGCCTGTCCCGCCCTTGCCGCTGCCTGAACCCACATTGTAAAGCCCGGCAAGCGCGCGATCCAGGCGCAGGTCTCGGGCGCTCAGGCCTGCGGATTTTTCGTCGCCCCCAAGCGCCAGCCGCCAGCGGCGCGCGCGTTCAGCGTCCTGGCCGCTCATGCTGCGCCTTCCTTTCCGTCGAGGCCGAGAATTGTAAGGAGCAGCGGCAGCGCCGCCGCAAAACCCGGAGCGTCCGCCACCGCGCCCCCGGAAGCGGCCGCCTGCGCAGGTGCGGCCGAAGCGGGCTGCCTCAGCATATCGAGGAGCCTGCGCCGCTCGCCTGCATCGCAAGCCGAAAACGCGCGGCGCAGCATCGGCAGCAGGTTCGTGAAATCCTCCTCGCCAAGCGGCACCAGCCAGCCGTCTATGGCCGCAAGCAGGGCTGCGTCGTGCAGCAGCATCTGGCCGCCATCGGCGAGGAAACCTTCGAGCCATTCGCCCGCCTCACCCGGCGTCACGGAAGGCGACAGCGCGCGCGATAGCAGCGTCTGCGCCTCCTCCGGGCTCAGCACGCTTTGATCGTAGAGCATGCGCACCGCAAAGCCCCGCAGCAGCGCCGCAGCGAAGCTGTCTTCGCTGAGCGAACCCAGCGCCTTGCGCCAATCGGCTGTAAGCCCCTCGTTGTCCAGCAGCGGCAGCGCCCGGTTGAACTCGGAGAGCTTGGCATGCAGTTCGCCCGCCGCCGCCCGGTCGAGACTGCGGCAGGCGTAGACGAGCCCCGCGCACACGGCTTCGATCAGGCTCGTAGCCAGCAACCGCAGCTCGTCCACCGGAATTTCGCGCGCCGCACCATAGCGCAGGATCGTGACCAGCGGCGGCGTTGCCCCCGCGAGCGCGCCGATATCTGCCGTCACCGCTGCCTTCGCTTGCAGCAGGCTGATCGCCACCCGCGCCGCCTCGCCCAGATCCGCAAGCAGGCAGCTCTGCACGATGCCCGAGAGCACGCCAAGTTCGGTGGCTTCCTTGGCGCGCGATACCGCCGCATTGCTGGCCGCCTCCACAATGGTCGGCCCGTGGATGATGGCCTCGGCCAGGCGCACGGAGAATTCCGGATCCCAGCGCAATATCCAGCGCTCGCGGAACGTGCCGCGGCTGCCGCCCGGATCGGTAAGCTTGCCCCAGCCCACATTGATGAGGTTGAGCCGGTGCAGCAGCAGCGACTTGGCGAGCCCTGCGTCCGAACGCAAATCGACCGGCAGTTCTGCCTCCAGCGCCTCGGGCTTGAGCTTCAGCCGCTTCTGCTGCCGCGTAAGATCGGCCTGCAACGGCATCTGCGGCACATCGGGATCGACCGCGCCGACATCGTTGCCGACGATCAGCTTTTCCTCGATCAACCGCAGCGGCAGCACCTCGCCATGGCATAGCGTGGCAAGGCTCGCGTCGCGCATTTCTGCCAGGCCTGGCAGCGGCAGCTCACGAAGTGCCGCCAACGTTTCAGCCAACCGCGCGGCTTCGATAACGGATGCGGTGGCGGTGATACGGCCGGATTTGCGCAACAGCGCCGCAACCCGCGTCTGCCAAAGTGCTGTGAACGCGCGCGGCGAAAGCCCGCCCTCGCGCCAGCGCCGAAGCTCGCCCCAAAGATGACCGTACCAGCCGGGCGAAGCAATGCCCGCGCCATAGCCCGACGCAATGGTGAGCCGCGTGTTGGTCCAGGGCGCCCAGGTCGCGGTGACTTTGAGCTTCAGCAAATCCTTAAGCAGCGCCTTGTCGTCCGCCTTCGCCACCTTGCGGCGCAGCGCGGGCGCGTGCCACGCACCGCAAACCGTCGCGACGGGACCGTCGAATTCCTTGAGCGCTTCCGCGATGGCAAGCCGCATATGCGCCTCGCGCTGCTGCTCGCGCAAGTCGCGGGCCGGATCGTTCGAAGGCTCGCCGTCCAGCGCCTCGCGCAGCGCCGTCATGGCGCTTTCGATGGACGCGAATATCTCGGGCGCATGCGCGCCCTGCTCGATCAGCGCGTTCCACCAAGCTTCGCTGTCGTCATAGCCGGCAAGCTCGGCGAGATAGGCGAGCGGATCGCGGCGGAGCTGGGCAACTTCGGCCGTGCCTTCTTCCCCGGCAGTCTCAGAGAGCGGCCCGGCCTCCTCCTCTTCTTCCTCGCCTTCGCCTTCCTCCTCTTCCGCCTCTGCAGCTTCTGCCGCCGCCTTCTGTTCAGCTTCCCACGCCTCTTTCCTGGCCTTGCGGGCGGCAAGCGTATGTGAGGTAGGCAGGTCGATGAACCGCACCGGGCGCTTATGGCGGATGCCCCACTGCATCGCCTGCCACTCGGGCGAAAACTCCGCGAACGGGTCGAAGCTCGAAAACGCTGGATCGTCCGCCGCGTAAATCAGAAGCGCCAGCGGCGTGCGCATATTGGGCGAGCCCGCGAACTCGATCAGTCCGTTTGCCTCGGGCGGCCCTTCGATCAGCACCGCGGCCGGGTCCAGCGCATCCAGCGCCTGCAACAGGCTGTGCGCCGAACCGGGCCCGTGATGGCGGACGCCGAAAATATGCAGACGCGGGTCTGACACGTCAGATCACCTCGCGGATCGCGGAATAGAGGTCGCCCCACTCTTTCCTCTCGCGCACCACCACTTCGAGATATTCCTGCAGCACGATCTTGTCCTGCACCGGGTCTTTGACGATGGCGCCGACGAGGTTGGCGGCAAGGCTCGACGCATCGATGACGCCCGAGCCGAAATGCCCCGCTTCCGCCCAGGCGCCGATGGTGACGGCGATGGCCTCGGCGGTGGAAAGCGAGCCGGACGGGCTCTTGAGCTTGAGCTTGCCGTTGAGTGTCTGCCCGTCGCGCAGCTCGCGGAAGATCGTGACGATGCGCTCGATTTCCTTGTTGGCGGGCTCGATCTGCGGCAGTTCCAGGCCCGGCCCGATCTCGCCCGCGCGCTTGATAACGATCGCCGCTTCTTCCTCCAGCGTATCGGGGAGCGGCAGCACCACCACGTTGAAACGGCGCTTCAAGGCCGAGGACAGCTCGTTCACGCCCTTGTCGCGGTTGTTGGCGGTGGCGATCATGTTGAAGCCGCGCGTGGCATGCACGGCATCGTTCAACTCGGGGATCGGCAGCATCTTCTCGCTGAGCACCGTGATAAGCGTGTCCTGCGTGTCGGAGCCCATGCGCGTCAGCTCTTCGAAGCGGACGATCTTGCCGTCCTCCATGGCGCGCATCAACGGTGTCGCCACCATCGCCGCGCGCGAAGGGCCTTTGGCGAGCAGCATTGCGTAATTCCAGCCATAGCGGATCTGGTTTTCGTCGGTGCCCGCCGTGCACTGCACGAGAAGCTGCGAAGAGCCCGAAATCGCCGCAGCCAGATGCTCCGAGACCCAGGACTTCGCCGTGCCGGGAATGCCCAGCAGCAGAAGCGCACGGTCGGTGGCCAGCGTCGCCACGGCGGTCTCGATCAGCCGGCGGTTGCCGATATACTTCGGCGAAATCTCGACGCCCTTCTTGGTCTTGCCGCCCATCAGGTAATCGACAACGGCTCGCGGAGACATCCGCCAGTTGGCCGGGCGCATGTGCTTGTCTTCGGCCGCCAGCGCCTCCAACTCATGCGCGAACAGGTTTTCGGCGGCTTGGCGCAGCTGATGGCCGCCGGTCTTAGCGGCGCTACCATCCTCTGGGCTGCTTGAGCGCTTGGTGCTGTCCTTGGACATGATCTACCTTTCGTCGGAAGCGGGGCTTTGTGCGGGCGCTGGCAGGGCCAGCACGAAATGGGCGAACTCATGGGCCTTGCGATTGATCGCGGGCGGCAGCGGCTCGATGGCCGCAAGGAACGCCCGCATGATTTCAGCGGGCAATAGCATCGCGGTGTACATGAGCGATTCCGGATCGATCTTCCGCCGGTCCACCTCAGGCTCCGCCAGCGCCGCGAGATAATCGCGCCAGCTTTGCGAAGCCAGCAACGCTTGAGCCATCTCAAGCGGCAGCGGCCCGGCAAGGCGTCCCAGCAATGCCGCGAAGGCGTAGGAGCGCGGGTAATTACCGCTTTGCAGCCGCGTTACGAAGCGGCCGAGCAACGTCCTCTGCACCTCGGGCATGGCGCCCGAATCCGGCATATGGATCATCAGCATATCGAGGGCATCGGCGGAGAGCCTCGGCACGAGGGCGGCGATGACACCGGCGCTGCTGCCGGTCATCGCGGTGCGGAGCAGCGCGCCAAGAAGCGCCTCCTCGCCGTCCGGCAGCGCTTCCAGAAAGGCGTCTACCGTCATGCCGTGACTGTCTGCCAGAGCCTCAGCGGAGATGTTCTCGAACAGGAGATAGGTTTCGATGCCGCTATGCTGAGGCGAGGCGCCCGTTGGCCGGGTGAACGCGATTTGCGTCTTGCCGCGCGCCGTCTTGGCCTGCTTCACCTGCAAGCTTGCCAGCGCCCGGCCGAGCCGCTCGTTGTACGAAACGGTGCCCGGCAGGAGCGAAAGCAGTCTGGCGGCGACGGTGCGCACGCTTTCCGCACGGTCCTTTTCAAGGCCCTCCAGGAATGCCAGGTCGGCGGCGGAGAGACCCGTGGAAAGCGCCATCACCAGCTCCGACCGGAGCGCCGCAGGATCTTGCGCGAAGCTCTCCTGAAACAGCGCGAGGCCCGCGGCGGCATCCTTCGCACGCAGCTCCGCCAGGAAGCGCACACGGGCCGCCTTGCCGAAGCTGCGCCAGTTCTCCACGGTCATGACTTCGTGAAAGAGGTGCTCCTGCGGCTCGTCTTCACTGGCGGTCTGCGTCAGCGCGAGATACGCCCGCTCCGCAACGCCTGGCAGCACACTGCAGCTCTTGAGAGGCGCGGCAAGCCGTGGCAGGTCAAACGGATGAAGCCTGAGCCCAAGCGGATTGAGGCGCTTCAGCACGGCGCCAACCATGACGCGCGCCGTCTCGATATCGGCCTTGAACAGGAGCCGCTGCAAATGACGCCGGGCCTTGGCGGGCAGAACGGGCCGCGGATCGGCATGAAGGCGCCGTGCTGCTTCGGGCACCGGTTCGGCGGCCTGCGCCGGCGCAGGACGGGCGAAGCGGATGTGTGCCCCGGCAAGGGCCAGAGCGGCAAGTGCTGGCGGCACATCGGCCGGGGCTGCGCGGATGGCCTGTGCGGCCTCTTCTGGCAGCGCCAGCGGGCTGCGGTTGAGGCCTAGCATGAAGCTCTGGCGCAGGCTGGCGGGGTTGAGGCGGGAAAAACTTTGCACGGACATCGGAGCCTCAAGCCTCGTACCAAAGACCGAGCGGCGTCTGGGCGGCGAACAGCGTGAAAAGCCGCCCGTCCCAGAGTCCCGCGATGGAAATGTCTTCAAGCCCCAGGAGCGGCAGTGCGGCATCTGCTTGGGCAGCGTTCAGCGGCAGAGCCACGGCGTCCGCGCTTGCGAAGAGCAGCCCGTCTTTCTCGCCGCGCACCAGCTGAACCCCCGAGGCAGCCACCGGCCAGGCATCGAGCCACGGCTGCATGGCAAGCGTTGCATCGTAGGCGGCAAGCGCCTGCCCCAGCCCTGCCGGGAATGGCGGCCACGGCAGGCTTTCGGCCAGCGGATCGAACGGCACCGGCTCGCGAGCGGCGATATGGGCGCGCAGCGGCGTGGCGGAGGCATAGAACACGAGTTCGGCCAGCAGCAGTTCGCCGGGCATATAGGGCGCAGCCTGGGCGCCCGCCGAAACCGGGACGAAGTCCAAAAGCAGTGCGAATTGGGGGGCCGGACCTTCCTGCGCATCGAGCCGCAGGAGCCAGGTTTCGAGGCGCCGCAGCTTGTCGGGCTGCACCTCGCTGCGCGCTGCCACCACCATCCACGGCGCCTTGACGCGCAGCGCTTGCGTATCGGCCAGAAGATCCTCGCGCTTGACGGTCCAGCCTACGGTGCGGCGCACATCGGCCTTAAGTGCTGGCGGCAGAGCACCCTGACGGCGGTAGGCAGCGGAGATCAGAGCCATTGCCCCAAGGCGCTCCATGACGAGTTCGCCGCGCTGCGACTCGGGCACGCGGAACACATCGGCCGAAAGCGCGTCGAGCTGCCGGCAAGGCCCGCCGCCTTGGCGTCCACCAACCGCGCCGACGAGGTGCGGCAGCTTTTGGCGGCGTTCGCGGCAAGCCGGCAAGCCCGTGACCGAGTTGATCGGCAATCCAGAGGCCCAGTTCGTCGAGGCCGCTGCAACGCTTGCCTCGCGCTCCTGCCGGATGCGCTCGCGCTGCGCTTCGGCACGCGCAGCAGCCTTGGGATTGGGAGGCGCAGCGGGGGTTTCCGCCAGCGCTTCGGCGATGGAACCGCCACGCCTCGAGGCCTCCGCGGTGGACTTCAACGCCCGCCGTTCGGAGTTTCTCAGCCGCTTCGTCGGAACGGGCGAGGCCGAGCACCTTGTCTCCGCACTCTGAAGCTCGCGGATGATTGCGGACCCAATGAAATCCCGTGGCTCCCGTGACAAAAACTCTCATTATGTGTCCTCCTTGCAAGACCTGCGTGTCATATGGTGACGACGAGCTTCGTCGCGGAGACGCCGCTCCGGAGCTGCTCGAGGGCGACGGGGATGGCTTCCAGCCCATGGCCGACGACGGTGGCCGTGGGCGCGGCTCGATACGCGCCGCTTGAGAGCGCGGCGGGAAGGAAGTCGACATAGATTCCCGGCCCGACCTCGTTGTCTTTCAAGGTTCCGCCCCAGATCGAGCTCACCCGTACGCCGCGCCGTCTTCTCCCGAGCGACTCGATGCGGACCAACAGCGCCGGGCGGGCCGTCGCGATGCGGCGGCTCCCTGAGGTTCGGGACGCTATCGACCAGGCTCGGTGCGATCGATCCTGCGGTGATGGCAAGCGTGCCGGCGAGCGGGCTGTCTCCGATCAGCTCGACGAGCTCCTCGACGGCGGTGCGGCTATGGTAGTCAACCGTCCCCGCCGCGCCCAGTGAACGGAGGTAGTCGAAGTTGCGCGGGGAGGATGTGGCGACGACCCGGTAGCCGGCGCAGCGGGCGAGCTGGATGGCGTTGCTGCCGACGCAGGTGGAGCCGCCCCACACGAGGACCGTCTCGTTCCGATCGACGGGGTGGAGGCTGGGCATCGCCAATCCGAGGTGGTCCTGCTGGAACATCCCGGTGGCGGCGGTCGACAGCGTCAGCGGCAGCACGGCCGCCTGCTCGAAGGCCAGGTCGTCGGGGATGGGCGTGACCATGTGCTCCATGAGCACGACATACTGCTGGAAGGCGCCCTCGGCCGCCCGGTTGCGGTCGCGCTCGAGGCCGAACGCGTGCCCGACGACGCGATCCCCCGGCCTGAGCCGCGTCACCGCGCTCCCGACCTCGACGACCTCGCCGGCGACGTCCGCGCCCAACACCGCGGGAAAGGTCAGCCAGGGCAGGATCAATCGGTAGGCGAAGCCGGGGATCCCGTCGACCGGGTTCACGGCGCCGCGCTGGACGCTCTCGAACAGTCCTTGCCGCGAGAAGAAGCGGAACTCCAGCGTAAGCCCCTCGCCGCCGTGGAAGCAGAGATTGTCATAACGTTCGATGGAGCCGTCGCGGCGGCGATTCACCAGCACTCGGCTTGCCCCTCGGCCCTCGATCCGCCAATCGTGCAGATGGGGAAAATGCTCCGCGAGTGGCGGGTTCGAGCGTGGTCGGCACCGTGATAAACGCCACGCCGCCGGGCTTCAGCAGCCGGCTAATGTTCTCGAAGATTCGTTCGATCGGCGGCTCGACATGCTCCAACACGTCGGTGCAGGTGATGAAGTCGACGCTGTGGGGCTGCCAGCGCGACCAATCGACATTGCACAGATCGAGTTTTGGCTCGTGATCGTAGAACGTATTGACATAGTCGAACTTTTCGGCCAGCAAGTCGGTGTAGGCCCAATCCGAGCAGCCGATGCCGCGGATGTCTTTGCGGGGTTTCATGCGGGCCAGGACGATTTCATCGGGCGAAAATGGGCTGTCACCGCGTACATCATCGACCGCAACCGCCCGTAGCATTGGCACTTCGCGCAACAACCGTCCTCGCGGGTGAGGCGCTCCAAGGCAGATAGTTCGACAATCCGCAGACGTTGCAAAGGAAGGGCGTCCACTGCGGATCTTCGGGCGGCAGGGCGGCGGCGGCTTCCATTGCCGACGACGAATCTTTCCGATCGCCCGCAAACATTTCTTCGCCGGCCTCTTGATGATCGGCATGAGGCTTACGTTGAACATGGAGACCTACTCCTTTCGATAGGCGCCGGCCATGCTGTCGGCGGCCCATTTGGCCTTGAACAGCTGCTTGTTCTTCGCGATAGATGTCGGCATAGCGGTCGTCGCCCATCAGCCGGAACGACGCCCCTTGCCAGTGGTGGACGAAGGCGTCGCGGGCGCAGCGCATCTCGTAGCCCTGGCGGCGGACGCGGCGGCAATAGTCGTCGTCCTCGAAACAGCCGATGCCGAACCGCTCGTCCAGCTCGCCCACTTGCTCGTACACGCTCCCGGCGGAACACCACGCAGAAGAAGCCCAGCATGGCGATGGGCACGGTTTCGCCGTCGTGCTGCGCGGCAGTAGGCCGTCGGCCCAGCGGGGCATCTCGGCCATCGTGCCGTAGCCCACCGGCACCTTCGCCTCGTTGCCGACCTGTTGCTCACCGGCCCGACCAGCCCCACGCTCGGGCATCTGCCGCAGATGGCCGATCAGCGTCGAGAGCCAGCCGCGGGTGACCAGCGTGTCGTTGTTCAGCAGGCAGAGGAACTCGCCGCGGGCCATGCCGCAGCCCCTGGTTGTTGGCCGCCGAGAAGCCGCGGTTCTCGCGCGTTGCGGATCACCGCGCAGCCGCGGCTCGCGGGCCGCCTCCTCGGCCAGCCACTCCGGCCGTGCCGTCCTGCGAGGCGTTGTCGACGACGATCACCTCGTAGTTCGGCCAGTCGGTCTCGCGGAAGATGCTTTGCAGGCAGGCCTTGTTCAGCGCGAGGTTGTTGTAGGTGACGACGATGATCGAGGCCAGCGGAAACAACTCGCGCACCGCCCGCGTCGAAGGCGTCGCACCGGTCTTGCCACGTGTTGGCGGCGGCGAAGGCCCGGCGGCGGTCGCCGCTGCGGTCCGGATCGTCGGCGGCCAGCGCCCGCTCGATCGCCGCGGCGAACCCGCGGGCATCGTCGGCCAGCGAGAGCAGGCCGTCGCGGG
This sequence comes from uncultured Alphaproteobacteria bacterium, assembly GCA_963767435.1. Lineage (GTDB taxonomy): Bacteria > Pseudomonadota > Alphaproteobacteria > Rhizobiales > Rhodomicrobiaceae > Rhodomicrobium. The sequence continues at coordinate 5,008 of CAVYEY010000018.1, read as the reverse complement.
CCATCGGCCGCAACTCCGGCAGGTCCACCGCCACCACCGGCTTGCCGGTGGCCAGCATCTCGTAGGCCTTCACCGGATTGGTGGCCTCGGTCAGCGGAATCCGCTTGAAGGGGATGATGAAGCAATCCCAGCCGGCCATCAGCCGCGGCAACTCGGCATAGGGCTTCTCGCCCAGCAGCGTCACGTTCGGCAGCTTCTCCAGCCGGGTCACGTCGCCGGTGAACGTGCTGCCGATCAGCTCGAACCTCCAGTCGGGCCGCAACTCGGCCAAGTCGGCCACCAGGTCGGCGTCGAACCATTCGGCAATCGCGCCGTAGAAGCCGACGGTCGGCCGATCCGTTCGGAGAGCGGGCTGTGGCCGCGCTCGCGCCGGATCTGGGAGAGGGTCGCCAGCGCGACCGATCCGGCAAAATGCTCGTAGTCGCAGCGCGTTGCGGATCAGCGCCGTCCGCCGGGCCTTCGGCTGCGACCTTCTCGTGCAGCACCTCGGAGGTGACGACGACCAGATCGGCCGCGGCGATCGTCCGCTCTTCCGCCTGCAACATCGTCGCCGCAGTTCGTCGAGAAGCCCGCAGTGGTCGTCCATGCAGTCGTAGACGACCGGCCAGCCGAACCGCTCGCGGAGTTTCTCGGCCAGGGCGGTCCAGAAGGGCAATTGCACCACGACCACGGCCGACGGCGATGCGGCGCTCGGCGCGCAGCCGGTCGATGGCCGCGGCCATGCGATCCACGTCGGCGGCGGAAGGCAATTGCCGATAGACGTTCATGCCCGGCGTGCCGGGCAGGGTCATCTCGAACACGCCCGGCTCGAGCGGCGCGAGTTCGGCGGTCCGTGCCGGCGTGGAAGCCCAGCGAGGCATAGAACACCCGATGCCCGCGCGCGGCCAATTGCCGCATCAATTGCTGCGGCCGCTGGAACCGCGAGTTCCAGGCGATCACCGGCAGGCAAATCACGTCGTAGGTCCGCCGGCCGCTCAACTTGTGCGGCGTCGGCCCGTGTTGGCCATGATTTCCGCGGCCGTTGGCCCATCACGCGATCCAACGGCGCGGTGCCCCATCGCGTCCGCCGGACCTGCCACGCCAACCGGGACGCCGCCGGCTGGAGCCCCCGTTCCGCCGGACGACTTGCCGAAGATGAGCTCGCGGGCCCGCTGCCGCAGCGCGGCCGGCGCATAGAAGAGCCAGTAGCGAACCCGACGCAGGAAATCCAGCAGTGCGCTCCACGCGATTGCCGAGCGTGCTCTTCCATGATCGGCGACTTCCGCTGTTCGTGATGGAACGGTCCCGTTTCCTTTTGCGAGAGGGGCAGGGTGATGTCGATAATGCCGTCTCCGTCGGCCGCTCACGCCTAACCCTCTCCCGGAGGGAGAGGGAACATCGTGTCTACTGCCTGCCGTGCGGCACCTGCCGCTCCGCCAACCCGGCGATATCTGCTCAATGTTGGCCTCCCAGGTGTTTTGGTCGGGCCGCCGCGTCGAGTCGAGCTTGCCGTGGCCGTCCGATCGGCCGCAAATCAGCGCATTGTCCAGCATGGCCATGAACTCCGCCGCATTGCGGGCGATGCGCACGCAGTCGCAATTGCGGCATTCGGGCATGTCGGTCGTGACGATCGGCCGGCCTGCGGCCATGTACTCGAACAGCTTGACCGGCGAGGTCGCTTGCGTCATCTCGTTCGACCAGGAACGGAATCGTCGCCACGGCGAAATGGCAAATGTAGGCCGGCAATTCCTCGTATTTTTTTCGCCCAGCCAGCGGACGTTCGGCCGATTTGCAGAGCCGGCTGCGGGCCGAGAGCTGCCGTCGAAATCGGGCGCCGATCAAGACGAAACTCCCAGTCCGGCCGGGCGGCGGCGGCTCGCGCCACCAGGTCGATAGTCGAACCATCGGCCAATGCGCCGGAGTAGCCGATGATCGGCCGGCCGGCGGCCACGATGTCGGCGATGTCGGCCGGCACGCCGCGGGCGTCGGCAGGTGAAAATGATCGTAATCCACGCCGTTGGGGCAATAGATGCGTCCGGCCGAATCGCCAGCACCTCCTCGTGCAACCGCCGGGCGGTGGCCAACACCATCTCCGACGCCGGCAACCAGTTTTCGGTGCAGTTCGAGCTTGCGCCGGTCGGGCGTCCCGCCCCGTGACGACACGCTCAGGCTGTCCAGATAATCGTAAATCACCAGCGGCGAGCGAAACCGCTGGATCGTCTCCCAATGGTCGGTCCGCTCGACCAGCAGAATGGGCTCGGGATGTCGAGCAGCGGATCGAGCGCCTCGCACAAATAGAGCCGCTCGGCGACGCGCACGAATCCCTGAAACGAATCGACCCGCTACCGCGGCGAACAGAAGATTGCGACAGATATCCGGCCTTGGCAAATTGGGCCATCAACTGCTGCGGCCGCTGCCGCATCCACCCCCAGTCGATCAACGGCGGATAGATGACGATTCCCTTGCGGTCGGCGTTCTCGCGCAACACGCTGGCAAGGCTGATGCTTTTCCTCGCCGACCCGATTCGCCCGTGCATCCGCCGGACATGCTCACCACCGATCGTGCGTAATGGCCCCGGCGGCTTCCCACGGGCAACGCCTTGGCGGCCAATCGCCGCACGCCCCCCAACACGGCTGGAATCGTCCCCGTTGCGGGAAGCCGTGGAGGCGTGCTCGCATGGGGAGGCAAAGGGGACAGGTCCATGTTTTCGGCCTGGGGCGTGTTCGCCGAAGAAGTGTGTTGGCCGAAAAATGGACCAGTCCCCGATTGCTGCACGTGCGGCATTAGAGGCGTCGACTGCCGATCGTCGCTCTGACTTCGTGTCATTTTGGCCTACTCCACTTTTGACGCCGGCAGTCGAAGCCGAGGGGGACAGGTCCATGTTTCGGCCTGGGGCGTGTTCGCCGAAGAAGTGTGTTGGCCGAAAAATGGACCAGTCCCGACTGCTGCAAAGTTGAAGCAGTTGTTTCATTCTTTTGCTTCACGAAAAAAACCATCACTTCGATTAAGCGGCCGCCGTCTGCACGGGCGGCAACGCTTCCCCAAGGCCAAGCCCGCGGCAGTCCACGACCGTGCCGCGATGGGTTGCCCGCCTTGCAACAGCCACAAGAACAACTGGCCGTACGGCTTGTAAGCCTCGCGGCAGTCGAACGCGCGGCGAAGCGCGTCGGACACCAGCGGACTGCGACCGATTCCGGCACACGTCCTTCATCGCCGCCGCAATGTCTTCGACGAACGCGGGGTCTTCATTGGCCCCGTACTCGTTCAGACTCAGATAATCCAAGTTTGTAATGGCGCCGAACGGCGGACGAATCAGGCGCCCACCGATTTGCGGCAGCAGATCGGTCGCCGAGCCCACGCTGGTGGCAACCACCGGCAGACCGGCCATAATCGCTTCCGCCATCGCCAGACTCCAGCCCTCGAACAGGGAAGGGAGAACAAAGGCGTCGGCAGCCGCGTAAAAGCGAGCCGCGTCGGCCCGGTGGCCGGTCACCAACACGCGGTTTTCCAAGCCGTGCTCGGCGATGGCCTCCTTCACTTTGACCAAGTACTCGGGAATCAACGCGCGCTCCGACCAGAACCAATCGGGCTTCGGGAAACTCGCGAACGACATCCGCAAACGCACTGACGAGCCTGGCTTGGCATTTGATCGGCTGGTGCGAAGCCACGTTCAGGAACACGAAATTGCCGGCCATGAGCCCCAACTCGTTCCGCAACGTCTGCCCGAGCGCCTTGGGCCATGGCGGCGTGCACCGGCCGATGTCGATGCCGTTGGGCACCACAACCATTTTCGACACGGGCAGGCCGAGCTTGATCTCGGAATAATGGGCCGCCATTGCGATACGCATACATAGGCCGACGTGAACGGGTCGTTGGCGTAATAGGCCGCTACGCCTTTGGGCGGTAGAAAGATATAGGTGTTGTGGATCGTTTGCACAAATGGAATCTGCATCTCAGCGGCAATTGCCGCGCCATAGAGCGAGTAGTGTGCGTTGACGACGTCGATCCGTTGCTCCCGCAGCAAGCGGCGGTAGTGGACGTCGCGCCCCTCCCGCGGCAAGCTGAGCACGGGTATTCGGCCTGCTCCGCCCCTCCGCCGCGTCTGGCCCTTGTTTTCCTCCAGGATCAACAGCGAGGCATCGAAGTTTTCGCTGTGCAGACAGCGTGCCAGATCGATCACTACTTGTTCCATGCCGCCCTGAGTAAAGCTGTCGGCTTGGACAGCGCGCCGGGATTCCGCCCTTGGGGATGGAGCATCCGAGGCAATCGGCGGGCCCGCTGCGCCGCTCCAATCGAGTGGACTCGTAGAATGTCGGCTGTTGGCCCAGTAGGTTGCCAATGTCAGCAACAGCGGGCCGGGCTCCGCGCGAAACACGTTCCGGCTCAACATCGCCAGCCGCGACGCCGTGGCCGGATCGGGGGTAAACACACGTCGGCCGAGCCTTGGGCTTTGGCCCGATATTGATCGGTGGATCGAGCGTCGTTGGGAAACCACGCCGCCAGGTCGACCGAAGCCGAACGATTTCGGCGGCTGTCGCAGGAAGGCTGCCGGCATGGACCAACAACAGGCACTTCTCGTCTTCGCCGGCGGTGAGCCGCTCACCCGACCACGGAACCACGCGATGTGGGCTACGTCCATTTCGTTCAGCCATTCCAAGGTGGCTGCGTCGGCGTGGATCGTCCACGGCTTGGCGAAATATTCCTTTGGACCTGGTGATATTCCATTAGCCGCAGGGCCTTTGCTCGGGATTTGCAACTCCGCGGCACGGCCGCTGAGGCTATTCCTGTGAACGCGATATCGGTAAAGCGGCTCGTCGCTGTCAGACTGCGGAATGCCGCCACCAGGTTATCCCAGCCAATAATCGAAATCTTCGATGCCTTGAATCGGATCGTACTCGCCCAGCAGCCGCCCAATCCAGCCCCGGTAGAGAAAACAGGGACCGATGAAATTGTCGGCCGTTTTTCCAACAAACGCCGTCCCGGGGAAGGTGGATGTTCGGCATTGCGCGGCGACCGGCGATTGTGCGGG
>CAVYEY010000017.1:0-96438 GCA_963767435.1 uncultured Alphaproteobacteria bacterium | reverse complement strand
CCCCTGCCGAACCTCACCGCGCGCACCGCGGGCAGGCGTCCGAAAGTCTCCGGGGAAGGAACGCGCGGGGAGCAGGGCACCACCCGCAACAGCACAGCGCTATGAGGATTTTGCCCGCGCCATCGGCATGCGAAGGGCTGGCGGCATGGCCCAGGAGGTGCGCTGGGCGGCGCTGCAATACCCCGCAATAGCCGCAACGGGGCGAGGCAGCCGCTTGGGCGACCGCAAGCAGGCTGGCTTGAGCGCCGATTGCTTCAGTTGAGACGCGCCTGGGCGAGCACCTCCGTGGCCGGCATGAAGGCGGCGGCGAAGGCGCGCAGCAATCGGGATGGAAGCGCTTACGATCCTGCTCATGACGTGTCGATCCCCGCGGGGGCCAGCGCGGGCCTGCGCCGCCGGCAGCTTCCCTCGAAGGTCTCGATAATGAGCATGCGGCTGCCGCAACAGGGACAAAGGCGGACCGGCGCGGCGCCGGCAAGTGCTTCGGTCTTGCCTGCATCCTTGCGTTTGGGCGCAGGCGCGGTCATGGCGAGCAGGATACGCATCGTGGCAAGATTATCCGCGCGGACGCCGCTGGCCAGGAACCCGTAATGGCGGATGCGGTGGAAGCCCTTGGGCAAGACGTGGATCAGGAAGCGGCGGATGAACTCGCCCGCCTCAAGCGTCATGGTCTTGTAGCGGCCGGGCCCCTCGATCCGGTAGTCTTTGTATTTGAATGTGACGCTGGTCTTGTCCGCGGCAATCAGGCGCCGGTTCGAGATGGCAACCCGGTGCGTATAACGCGAGAGGTAAGCCAGCACGGTTTCAGGCCCGGAGAACGGCCGCTTGGAATAGACGAACCACTTGGTCTTTCTGAGCGACGCCAGGAAGGCCGCGAATGCGTCCGCACCGGCAAGGTGCGCATGCTCGCCAAAGAAGCGCAGCTTGCCGGCCTTGTGCGCGGCGGCGAGCTTCTCAAGCATCAGCCGGCGGAACAGCTTGGAGAGCACCAGCACCGGCAGGAGGAAGCCGCGCGGCAGGCTATCCACCTGCTGCCATCCGGTGAGAGCCCGCCGCCCGGCACGATCATGTGTACATGCGGATGATGCGTCATCGCCGAGCCCCATGTATGCAGCACGGCGATAAAGCCGGTCTTGGCCCCAAGGTGCTTGGGATCGGCCGCGATCTTCAGCATGGTCTCGGCCGAGGCCTTGAACAGCATGGCGTAGATCGCAGCCTTGTTCTGGTAGGCGATGTCCGCGATTGGCGCGGGCAGCGTGAACACCTGGTGGAAGTACTGCACCGGCAAGAGTTCGGCTTCGCGGGCGGCCAGCCATTCCCGTGCCGCAGCCCCCTGGCACTTCGGGCAGTGGCGATTCATGCAACTATTATAGGAGATGGCCGTGTGTCCGCAGGCATCGTTCTCGCAAGCCGCGACATGGCCGCCGAGCGCCGCCGTGCGGCAGTTCTCGATGGCGCTCATCACCTTGAACTGGCCGGGGCTCACATGGCCGCGGTTGGCTTGGCGCCATGCTGCCCCGTGGCCGCGGAAGATGTCCGCGACCTCTAGGGATGGGCGGGCCATGGCGGCCGGCTATCCGGGCTTGCCTTCCTTCGGGCGCAGCGGCGTGAGCCGGTCGAGCGGGCTCATGACCTCGCGGATGATGTTGGTTGCCACCTGCGTATAGCGCGCAGTGGTATCCAGCTTGGCATGCCCAAGCAGCACCTGGATAATCCGCACATCGACGTTCTGCTCAAGCAGGTGCGTCGCAAACGAATGCCTGAGCGTGTGCGGCGCGACCCACTTCGGTAAGCCAGCCAGCTCCGCCGCTATATGGCAGATGCGGTTCAGCTGACGCGTCGTCATCGGCCCGATCTTGTCCCGGCCAGGGAACAGATAGATGCGAGGCCGCGCGATCCGGTACCAGTCGCGCAGCAGGTCCAGAAGCTGCGGCGAGAGCATCGCGAAGCGGTCCTTGCGGCCCTTGCCTTGCTCCACGCGGATCAGCATGCGCTGGCTGTCGATATCCGCGACCTTGAGGCCCGCCACCTCCATCGCGCGCAATCCCGCGCCATAGGCAACGCTCAGCGCCGCTTTGTACTTTGGGTTCGGCGCGGCTTCGAGCAGCCGCAGCACGTCCTCAGCCGGCAGCACACGCGGCAGCTTGCGGGGCTCATGCACGAACACGAGAAACCGTGCTGTCTCCGGCCGGTCCAGCGTGACCTTGAAAAAGAACCGCAGCGCCGTGACCGTGGCGTTCATGGTTGGCGGGGTGGTTCCAGTCTTAGTCAGGTGCAGCTGGAAGGCACGCAACTCCTCTGCTGTTGCCGTATCCGGCGACCGGCCGAGGAAAGCCGCGAGCTTCTTGACAGCGCGGATATACTCGCGCTGGGTATCGGGGGTGAAGTTGCGCACCGTCATGTCTTCGATCATGCGAGCGCGCAAAGGACTGATGGGCTTGGGGTTCGATGGCGTCACGCTCATCTCTCGCTCCTGTCTTGAGGTGGAAGTGCTTAGACCCCACGATCCTCAAGACAGGGCGCCTGCCCCGTTATCAAAAACTCTTTAGATGGTTAGCGCGCAGCACCCAGGGCACCGCGCGGGCAGCGGCAAACTCGCGCGCGAGCGCGTTCGTTCCCTGGCCTCATGCAAAATTCTGCCCCTGGGCCGCTAACGCCAGGGAAGGCCATGTGTTGGGGAAGCCAGGAAACTCCTAGGTTGAACTAAACGGTGGCCCCTACGCCTTAGAGGCGGCCGGGCCTTCGGCGAGGCGCGGCCCTACGATCATGAGCACCAGCGCAATCGCGATTGCGACGCCAATGGCAATGCCTACGGTAAGCCAGCTATCGGGCCGCACCACCCCAAAGAAGACGATGGTTGAAACCATCGGAATATCGAGGAAATGAGCGAGCCTGCCAATGAAGGTTCTGGCGTCGCGCCGTATCTCCTCCGTAATGGGCTGATCCTGGCCCAGTGACCGCGCCACTCTGAGCGTCCGCCGGAATTGCACGCGCGTCAGCGTATTTCCTTCGACGAATTCGTACAGAAACAACCCTGGAAGGTGAACTTCTTCGCAGCGGGCGCAGCGCTGCCTTGGTTCTGCTGCTGGGTCCCGCCCTTATCGATCCGGAAATGGCGGCTCGTATAACCGGCTTACCCCATCCGCGCCTTGTAATCCTGATAGCCGAATTCCCGGATCGTCTCCAGCCGCCCGTCTTTCCAAAGCAGGATGGACGGATGCTGCACGCCGTTGAACATCGTGCACTGCACCAGATTATACTGGATGGCGTCGTCCATGATCACCTTGCCGCCAGCATTCAGGGCTTTCCGGAACGCGTGGTAATGCCCGAGCTGGTCGCCCGAAACGCAGGATACGCCCGCAAACCTGTAGACGTGCTCGCGGCCTTTCAAGTCCGCCGCATCGCGCACGATTTCGGCTCCCCCGGCCGGCATGCCGAGCTCCGGGCTCAGCAGGAAATCCGGCATGTGCGCGTTGAACGAAACGTCCAGGATCGCGATTTTGTAGTTCCCATCGCCGGGTTCGACGATATCGAGCACGTTCGCGACCAGCACGCCCGCATCTTTCACAATAGCCGCACCCGGCTCCAGGTAGACGGTAACGCCGTGCTTTTTCTGGAACCCGTTGACGAGCCCGATCAGCCCTTCGACATCGTAATCGTCGTTGGTGATCATCTGGCCGCCGCCGAAGTCGATCCATTTCATCTGCTTGAAATAGCTGCCGAAACGCGCTTCGATAACGGCCAGCGCGTCTTTGAGGTCTTCGAAGGTTTTGTCGAAGAAGATGTGGAAGTGCAAGCCGTCGATGCCATCGAGCGCGGCCGGATTCTTGGCGAGTGCTGCCTCGAATTCCGCAATTCGGATGCCGAGGCGCGAACCGGGGGCACAAGGGCTCCACAGGCCGCCATGCTCGTCCTTGCCCGTGTATTCCGGATTGATACGCAGGCCGCAATCGATCTTCCGGCCCGCCCGGCGGAAGTGATCGACCTGCGGCTTGAACTTCTCCCACTGCTCGAAGCTGTTGAAGGTGACGGAGCTGCTGTAGCGGAGAATTTCGCTGAACTCGCGCTGGCTGTATCCCGGCGCGTAGGTGTGCACATTGCGATTGAACTCGGCGTGGCCCAGGCGGGCTTCGTTGAGCGAACTTGCCTCGGTCCCGTCCAGATATTCCCGGACGATTTTGAAAAGGGGCCAGGTAGACCAGGTCTTGAGCGCCTGGAACATCTTGCAGCCGGTCCGGTCCTTGACGTGGCGGAGCACGCTCAGATTATGCCTGAGAATTTCTTCCTCGATGATGAAGGCGGCCGCCCCCACCATCGACACATCCACCGAAGACCTGGGCCGCTTTTCCATATTCCGACGCACCTTCATTCAAGCTGGGCCGCGAGATGCCATTTGCCGCGAGGATTACCCCGCGGCACCGTCCGCGCGAGAAAGCGGGGACCATATAGCAGCTCGGTCCCGCGCCAGAAATAGATTCCCGCTTCCAGGTGTGCGAACAAATTGCCGCAACTGTGCGGAAGGCTTGGAATCCGGGCTCCTAAATCTTCGCCGGCAGGGGCTGGTATGCAATTTCTTCATGCGGCAGGCCGTTCTGGGCCAGGGCTTCAAGGAACGGATCGGGATCGAGCTGCTCGACGTTGAAGACGCCGGCCCCCGCCCATTTGCCCTGCATGACCATCATGGCCGCAACCATGGGCGGCACGCCAGCCGTGTAGGAAACCGCCTGGGAGCCCACCTCCTTGAAGGTCTCCGCGTGGTCGCAGACGTTGTAGATGAACTTGGTGCTCTCCTGGCCCGCCTTGACGCCTGTGACGACGCAGCCGATGACCGTCTTGCCGCTGTAGTTGGCCGCAAGCGAGGCCGGATCGGGCAAGAGCGCCTTGAGGAATTCCATGGGCACGATCTTCTGGCCCTGGAAGTCGATGGGCACGATGCTGTCGATGCCGATATTGCGCATGACGCGCAGGTGCGTCAGGTAGTTTTCCGAGAACGTCATCCAGAAGCGGATGCGTTCGAGGCCCGGCAGGTGCTTGGCCAGCGATTCCATTTCCTCGTGGAACAGCAGATAGCTCTCGCGGGGGCCGGCGACGGGGTAATCGAAGGCGAAATGGATGCTGTCCTTGTCTAGGATGGCGGGGGTTTCCACCCACTGGCCGGCCTCGAAATGACGCACCATTTGCGTGACTTCGCGAAGGTTCAGCTCGGGATTAAAGTTGGTTGCGAACGCCTTTTCATGGCTGCCGGCGTTCGCGTCCATGATGTCCACGAAGCGGATCGTATCGAAATAATGCTTCAGCGCATAGGCGCAGTAGGCGTTGGTGACGCCCGGATCGAAGCCCGCGCCCAGCACCGCCAGGAGGCCCGCTTGCTTGTACCGCTCGTGGAACGCCCATTGCTCCTTGTACTCGAAATGCGCCTTGTCCTTGTGCTCGTAGTTAGCCGTATCGATGTAGGGCACCTTGGCCTGAAGGCAGGCCTCCATGATCGCGAGATCCTGGTAGGGCAGCGCCACGTTGACGACCACCTGCGGCGCGGTCTTTTCGATCAGCGCGAGCACCTGCCCTGCTTCATCGGCGTCCACAGTATGCGTAGCGGCATCCACGCCCGTGCGCTGCTTGATGGAGGCCGCCACGGCATTGGGCTTCGCGATGGACCGGCTCGCCAGATGGATGCGCTTGAAGACATCCGGGTTCATCGCGCACTTGTGCGCCGTAACGCTCCCGACGCCGCCCGCGCCTATGATCAGTACCGTTCCTTCGGCCATAGCAGCATCTCCCCTGCGTATTGCGACTGCGCTCAATAAGACAGAGCGAGGGTAGCCGCAATATCTGACAGCACGATAACGGCCCGCCCGCAGGGTTATAAACCGCTAAGGCGCGCAAACGGACGCAGCCCGCCGCGCACTGCTGGCGATTGGGGCGGACAAGGAACGTAGCCGGGGGACAGATGGGGCTTGCGAAGGGACGCCATACCGAAACTCCTCGCGCTCAAAAGTATCAATTTATGGAACAAAATTCGCCTCTTACCGCAGGACATTTCCGCTTCACGCTTTGTTAAAGCGCTCCTGCTAAACTTATTCAAACTCGGGAAACGGCCGCAGAGCGGAAGAATTACCCGGAATTCCGCACGGATAGCCTTAACAGCGGATAAATTCCGGGCCGGACGGACTATGTACGCCTGAACGGCCGTGACGAGCCGTGTTTTATCTGATTTCCTGATGGAGATGGAGCAGCAGCGCCGATGCAAAATTATACGGCAATTGTGACACTACTCGCCCTAAGCTTCTACTCTTTCACCGGCATCGCGGTGGCGAAAGCCCGGGCGAAGTTCGGGGTGAACGCGCCTGCCACGACAGGGCACCCCGATTTCGAGCGCGTCTTCCGGGTACAAATGAACACCCTGGAATGGCTGCCGCTGTTCCTTCCCCCGCTCTGGCTGTTCGCCATCTATTTCGGCGACACCGCCGCGGCAGCGCTTGGTCTCGTCTGGATTTTCGGCCGCATCCTCTACTACCGGGGCTACATCGCCGCCGCCGAGAAACGCGAAACTGGGTTTATGATTCAAACGCTTGCCGCAAGCGTGCTGCTTATCGGCGCAATTGCTGGCGCCATCGCCAGAGCCGCCGGGCTACACTGAGCGAGACCAAGTCTCTGCTCCAACGTGCCAGCCCGGCATTTTGCAGCCAGCCCCTATGCACCGTTATTGGGCTGGGCTGCCGCTCGCGGAGCCAGGCGTTTCGACACCTGGGGTCCAAGGCGAGTTCGCGGGCGGCGTGGCGCCGGGTGCAGGAGCCGCCGCATCGGGCGCTGGCGGGGATTGCGGCTGCGCCGGCGCGTTCTGAACCGCCTGGTTGATCCGGCGGGCGAAGGCCGCGTCGGAGCCTGCCGGCGGCGTCTTGCCGCTGCCCGCACTGGCATCCGCGCGCTTGGACGTCTTCAGCGCTTCCTCCGATTTCGCAATCTCCTCGCGCGAATACTCGGTTGCGTTGCAGGAACAGCCGCGAATATAGACCTTCCGGTTCCGGAATGCGTTCGGCATCTGGGCGTATGGCACGCCCTTCAGCGAGACCATCTGCTCCACATCCTGGTCTACACGGTGATAATATAGCTCGGCAGGAGCCGAACACTGTGTATGGCACTTCGCTTCGTCTTCGGCGAACTTGCTTTCGCTGGTCGCGGTGCTGATCGGGAAATAGAAGCCGTCGCATTCCCGCACGCAAAGCGTCCGGAACGCGGAACTGCCGCCGCTGCCGCCGAACCAGCTCGACTGCGACGTATGCCAGCTGTCCCCGGAGTCCTCTTCCGAGGTGAAGAACGAGAAGATCGAGCTGCTGCGGCTGCGCTGCGACTCGTATTCGTGCGAATATTGCTCGCCGCAGCGGTTGCGCGCGAGCTCGGCGATGATGTCGTCGTGCCGGACGCGCGGCGAGGTTCCGCGAACGATCGCGTCGCGCTGCGCCTTCAGTTGCGACACGGTGGCCTTTGCCGATTGAACCCGCTGGTCGAGTTCGATGCAGGGCGGGGTCCGCTTAAGCGAGCGTCCGAACAGGAACATGTCGTCGTAGCAGCGTGCCCGGTCTGCGTCCCCCTGCGCCATGCGGAAATCGGTGTCCGCCTGCCGCATATCCGCATCGATCCTGGGGAGCCGATCGGCCGAGGCGGGGCTTGCCCCCCTGTCAATTGAAGCTCAAGCTCGCGGCAGCGCTGGTTCGCCGAACCGCCGAACGAACCCTGGGAAGCCTGGGAACCCTGGCTGCTGCTTGGCGGCTGGCCGTAGCCCGGCTGCCCATAAACTGGCCGCTGCCCATAGCCCGGTTCGCCATAGGGTCCGCGTTCCCTCCCAATCCTGGGCCGCAAGCCGTCCCGCGCCGCCCGCCAGTATGGTCGCAACAGCGCAAACTACGCCTAAAGCGCGAAAGCCGATTCATCATTTCCATTCTTTGCCCATAGCCGGCCATGATGGCCAAGGGAAGGCCGTTTAGTTTCCTAACTGAGACGAAGTATGAGCTGCGCCGGCGGCCGCGCAACCCGCGCCTGCGCCGCATGGGGAAAACGTCGCCTCCCGCGCCGCCGCCGGTTCCGGCTTTTTTGGCAATCCGGCTTGACCGCGAGCCGGTTTGCGGCGATTGTCGCGGCATGACACACGCTGCTTCAGCAACCAGACTGCATTATTTCGCGGGCTAACATAGGAGCTGGCGCGGCAAGCTATTGTCATTGAGAAGAGAGAGCCCGCCAGCCAAGGCAGGGCTTATGACACTCAAGCTTTACAATACCCGTACAAAGCAGAAGGACGTTTTCGAGCCGCTCGATCTTGACAAGGGCGTGCGCATGTACGTCTGCGGCCCGACGGTCTACGATTTCGCCCATATCGGCAACGCGCGCCCGCTCATCGTGTTCGACGTGCTGTTCCGGCTTTTGCAGCACCTTTACGGCCCGGACCATGTGACCTACGCGCGCAACATCACCGACGTGGACGACAAGATCAACGCGCGCGCCGCCCAAGAGGGCATCTCTATCCGTGAGCTGACCGAAAAGACCGCAGCGCAATTTCACGCCGACGCCGAAGCCCTTGGCTGCCTGCCGCCGAGCATCGAGCCCCGCGCCACCGAGCACATCAAGGAGATGATCTCGCTCGTCAAGCAGCTCATCGAGCGCGGCCATGCCTACGCGGCTGAGGGCCATGTGCTATTCGATGTCGCCTCGGACGCCAGTTACGGCACGCTTGCGCGGCGTTCCCTGGACGAAATGCGCGCCGGCGCCCGCGTCGAGGTGCGCCCTATAAGCGCGACCCGATGGATTTCGTGCTGTGGAAGCCGACGGACCGGAGCGAGCCCGGCTGGGAGAGCCCCTGGGGCTTCGGCAGGCCGGGCTGGCACCTCGAATGCTCGGCCATGTCGGAGAAATATCTGGGCAAGGTCTTCGACATCCATGGCGGCGGCATCGACCTCGTCTTCCCGCACCACGAGAACGAAGTGGCGCAATCGACCTGCGCGCACGGCACCGAAATCATGGCCAATGTCTGGATGCACAACGGGCATCTCCAGGTCGAGGGCGCAGAAGATGTCGAAGAGCCTCGGCAATTTCGTGACATCAATGAGCTACTGCAAAAGTGGCCGGGCGAAGCCATACGACTTTCGATGCTGATGACGCACTATCGCGACCTCTTAATTGGACGGAAAGGCGATTAAGAGAAGCTTGAAGCTGTCATTCTGGGCTGACGCTTTTCATGAATTTGGCTCCGAGACTTAAAACTAAAGGTTCAAACCAATACAGCAGATTTGGCGCCAGATCGAAGCCTAATTGCCTCTTTGGAGGAGGACTTAAATACACCTCAGGCTATTACCGTACTGAGGGGACTTTATCGGGAGGCTGTCTCAGGCGATGCGGATGCCTGCAGCTAGTTGAGCTTGATGTGGTTAGGGCTGTACCGTCCTGATTATCACAATGCATACCAATTTATTGGGTGCTCCGGAGACGTACGTCCAGAGCTACTGAGCAAATACTAGAGACGGTACTCGAAGCGCGTGCAATCGTACTCAACGAATATAGATATAAACAAGCTGATTACGCCGCACGTGAGGCAGACCGCAAAGGAGTGGAGACAAAGATTAATACGTCCCATCCGACGCTTGCAGCTGACGGCGTAAGAATTGAGGTGCGGGAACACTGCGAGGTCGAACTTATCCCCCTCGAAAGCAGCGCGAGGATCGATGAGGCCAAAATCTCGGCACTTGTGAAACAAAGAAGCGCAGCGAGAAAAGCTAAAAATTGGGCAGAGGCTGATCGAATTAGGGACGAGCTTGGCGCCACGGGCATAGCGCTCAAGGACGCAAAAAACCCAGCCACCGGCGAGATCGAAACCACCTGGGAGATCGCCCGGTGAACTGCGCACAATCACCCCTCACCCGGCCGCTTCGCGGCCACCCTCTCCCACAAGGGGAGAGGGTAAGTGCCACAACCCTAGCAAAGTACCCTCCCCGCCAACGTGGCGAAGGTGCTTCCAAGGACACGCCATGAAAGAGCGGCTTTATCTGTTCGACACCACGCTCCGCGACGGGGCGCAAACGCTTGGCGTGGACTTCTCCCAGGAAGACAAGCGCGTCATCGCGGAGCGGCTCGATGCACTGGGCATCGACTACATCGAGGGCGGCTATCCCGGCGCGAACCCGGTCGATACGGCGTTCTTCGAGGCCCCGCCGAAACTCAAGGCGAAACTCACCTCGTTCGGCATGACCAAGCGCGCGGGCCGGTCCGCTTCGAACGATCCGGGTTTTCAAACCGTCGTACAGGCAAACGCGGACGCGGTGTGTCTCGTAGCGAAGTCGTGGGACTATCATGTCGAGGTGGCGCTCGGCATCACGGGCGCGGAAAACCTTGAGGCTATCGCCGCCTCCGTCGAAGCCGTCCGCGGCACCGGCCGCGAGCCGCTGATCGACTGCGAGCACTTCTTCGACGGCTACAAGGCCAATCCGGCCTATGCGCTCGAGTGCGCCAAGGCCGCCTATGATGCCGGCGCGCGCTGGATCGTGCTCTGCGACACCAACGGCGGAACCCTGCCGCATGAGGTGGAAGAGATCGTCGCAGCCGTCGTGCGGCATATCCCCGGCGGCCGCCTCGGCATCCACGCGCACAACGATACCGAAAACGCGGTCGCCAACACGCTGGCGGCGGTCCGCGCGGGCGCCCGGCAAGTCCAGGGGACCATAAACGGGCTCGGCGAACGCTGCGGCAACGCGAACCTCACCTCGATCATCCCCACGCTGATCCTCAAGGAAGACTACGCGAGCCGCTTCGAAACCGGCGTCAGCGCGGAGGCGCTTGGCACGCTTACGGCATTTTCGCGCCAGTTCGACGAACTGTTGAACCGCCAGCCCAACCGCCACGCGCCCTATGTGGGCAAATCCGCCTTCGCGCATAAGGGCGGCATCCACGCCTCCGCCGTGAGCAAAGAGCCGCGTACCTACGAGCATGTGCCGCCCGAAACTGTCGGCAATGCGCGCAAGCTGCTGGTCTCGAACCAGGCCGGGCGCTCCAACATCCTGGCGGAACTCGCGCGTATCGGCATGGAGGTGGACAAGGACGATCCCCGGCTTGGCGGCCTGCTCGATGTGGTGAAAAACCGCGAGGCGCTGGGCTACGCCTATGAAGCCGCCGGTGCTTCCTTCGAACTGCTCGCGCGCCGCTCCTTCGGCGAGGTGCCGGATTTCTTCGATGTCGAGAGCTTCCGCGTGATGGTCGAGCGGCGTCACAACGCGCGCGGCGAGATGATCACCGTGTCCGACGCTATCGTGAAGGTGCGAATTGGCGGGCAGCTCTTGATCAACGCGGGCGAAGGTAACGGCCCGGTGCATGCGCTCGACCAGGCGCTGCGGCGCGATCTGGGTATCTATCAACCGAGCATCCAGAACCTGGAACTGGCGGACTTCAAGGTGCGCATCCTCACGGGGGGCACGGACGCCGTGACGCGCGTTCTGATCGAAAGTATGGATCGCAAAACCGGTAAGCGCTGGTTCACGGTAGGCGTGTCGCCCAACATCGTGGACGCATCGTTCGAGGCGCTGATCGACTCCATCGTTTTCAAGCTCTGGAGCGATGGCATGCCGCCTGCCCCGGAAGCATAGTAGCACGGCCGGCGGAGCTATCCCGGCCCTCTCCGGCGGGTAGGACCGGGCTTACCCGCCCGTTAAGGATATCCGCCGCCAAACATGCGCATTTTGTGCACTTCTCGCACTTCGCCTGGTCTCGAATAAATTCAGGCCGGCGGGCTCGAAGCGGCGGAAAGCGGGCCTGGCACCAGCTTGCGTCCGGCCCGTCCGCCTCTTCACCGGTACGAGGGGCCGCACCGCGATCTTTTTCAAGATCATTCGCTTTTGTGCCCGCGGATATATAGACCCATAACCCATTGGCATTATTTTGAAGTCCGGGCCACTTAACAACTATACGGCTAAGCTGAAGCGATACTGCTTCCACCGGCTGCGGAATGGCGCGGTTTGGCCAGGGTGACTGGGTGACGTATGTGTGGAAGTACTTCATATTATTCCATCTGGCGAGCGCGCTAGCCATGGTTACGGTGCTTGCCACAGTTGCAGATCCATCCGGCGCTGTGGCGCTTATCTATCCGCCATACATGACGCCGAGAGAAGCCATGTTGCGTGCGGTGGCGGCTGGCGGCCAGCCAATCCGCTCTGGAAAATTCGGCTGGATCATCGTTGCGATCCCCGAGACCAACGACAAGGAACTCCCGGCCCGCGCCCGCGCCAATGGCGCCGTCGCCGTCCTCAATCCAATGATCGGCGGGTGGTGCGGCTTTACCAAGCGTACCGCGCGTCCGCTGAAGCAATAGAGGTTCCGATGCTGTTCAATCTTCCATCGACGGAAACCGGCGTTGAAGGCCTGATTGCCCTGCGCAGGCAGGCGGGCCGCGCTTTCGTTGGCAGTTTGTGGATCATGGTGGCAGTCAACGGCCTGACCTGCCTCTTTTTCGGCCTGAACGTCCAACTGGCGTTGGGCATTTCGCTGTTCAACGCACTGGTTGGAACGTTTACCTATCGGAAAGACCCAATTGGCCAATTCGGCCGCCTGGTCATCGCGGTTTGTCTGATGAACGACTACGACGTCTTTATTTACGGTACGTCCTACACGCCTTATCAACTCGACGCGCATATGCTCTATTTTGTCCTGGCCGCGCTGCTTCTAACCTATTTCTGCTGGGCTACACTGCTTGCGGCGTGCCTGCACACGGCCATCCAACACTTTACATTCAATATATTTTTGCCTTTCTATCTCTATCCAAACGGAACCGATTGGCTGCGTTTCGGCTACCACGCCACTATTCTAACTATCCAGCTGCTTGGAACGGGCTATCTAGCCATTCGTGTTCACAGGATGTTCAGCGAGGGCAAGAAGATGATCGCCACCGTCGAGGCGGCATCCCAGCACGCCGAAAGCCTGCGGCAGGAGCAAGAACGCATTCAGGCCGAGGAAGCGCACCGCAATGCCCAGCGTCTGCGTCAAACCGAAGAGTTCGTCAGCACAATGCATGACATCGCCAAGGGCTTCGTCACGTCGTCGGAGGACGTTTCGGCTTCGGCTAAGCAGTTGTTGTCCACCGCCGGCGAGACCACCCGCAGGGCCAGTGCCGTTCAAACGGCCGCCGGGGAAGCTGCCGCTAACGTACAGTCGGTCGCTTCGACCGCCGAAGAGCTTTCCGGATCGGTGACGGAAATTAGCGGACAAGTGGCGAAGGCGGTTGTTGCCGTTGACGCTGCTGTGCAGGAGGCAACAGTTACCAGCGAGCGCGTCCGCAATCTTGCCACTGCCGGACAGCAGATCGGCGATGTGGTCAGCATGATTAAGCAAATTGCCGACCAGACCAACCTTCTTGCTCTTAACGCTACCATAGAAGCGGCACGTGCGGGCGAGGCGGGCCGCGGCTTTTCCGTGGTGGCGTCCGAAGTGAAAGGTCTTGCCACGCAAACCGCCAAGGCGACCGATGAAATCGCTCGCAAGGTTGGCGAAATGCAACAGGCAACCGGCATGACCGTCCAATCCATCGATCAGATTTTCTCGACCATCAATATGGTTCGCGACATTTCCGGCTCGATTGCCGCGGCAGT
Organism: uncultured Alphaproteobacteria bacterium; assembly: GCA_963767435.1. Classification (GTDB taxonomy): domain Bacteria; phylum Pseudomonadota; class Alphaproteobacteria; order Rhizobiales; family Rhodomicrobiaceae; genus Rhodomicrobium. Next base: position 82,822 of record CAVYEY010000017.1, on the reverse strand, counting down.
CGAACAGCAAAGCTCGGCCACAGTTCAGATCGCCGAAAATTGCCACCACGCAGCCGATGGCACCACAAAGGTGACAGGAAACATTTCCAGTGTCGGCCAGGCCGCTGGCGATACTGGCACCGCCTCGGCCAATCTGATGAGCCTGTCTTCCGGCCTGCACGACCGGGCAACCGATTTGAATAGAGTTGTAGAAAGCTTCGTGCGGAGCCTAAGGGCAGCGTGACCGGCACCCGATTGCAAAGCTTCCTGGGCCGGATACCCCCGGCACAAACCAAGCTTCAGAAGGCGGGTGGGTATTCGCTCTGGATTGAGGCATAGCTCTTCAGTTGCGAAGATATCTCACCGCTCAGATCTACGGCGTAAGGGTCCACTGCGAGAATGGTGGAGGATGCCGGATCGAATTTTGCCATATCCACCCAGAACACGTTCGGGCTGTGCACCGGAAGGAAAAAGTACCGCCTGTGGGAATGGTCCGTTAAGGTCGCCCAACGGGTTGGCCAGGCATCCGCGGAAACGGACCCGGACGTGTCGGGCGCCCCGAAAGGTACCGCAACGTTGCGGATCAACCCCGCCAGATAACCGGCTGCCTCGCGATCGTCCGCCGGCGCCGGAAGGGTCTTTAGGTAAGAGGAGGCGCGCACGAACCGGCTCATCGGATCGATGTCTCCCGGCATCGCCAGATCGCCGCCGAACAGCTTGTACCGCTTTAAATTCGCCAATTGCTCGTCCATGGCGGGTTCGTTGGTCATCACGGTGAATTCCTTGCCGTGATGGATGACCATTTTGCCCCCAATATACTCGACGATGGCACTGTCGCCGCTTGCGTCCTCAAGGGCCAGATGCAGCGGCCATTCCCGGCCGGCTGCCACTCTCGAAACCACCTGCACCTGTTTCAAGCCTTCCAGGGCCTTAGCCACGGTGGCAAAGTTGTCGAGGGCGTATTGAGCCCAAATCAGGTTCGAAACGGCAGGCCGCGGATCGGCGGGCTCATGTTCGCTCCCGTGCAGATATAGCAGATGCGCACCGAGGCCCGCTTCGTTCAAGCCGTCGTCGGAAGCGGCATCCATGCCCGTCACGGCGATGCTCGCATATTTGGAGGTCCAGCGCGCCGCGCCGTCCACATTGGCGCCCCGGCGCGCGATCCCTCGCGGCAGATAAACGAGCCGTGGCTTATCGTCCATATAGAGGTCCATGGTACGCGCCGTGACAACCGCCTGAGAATTCGTGTTCCATAGGATGCGGCTGCAGGCTTCAACGGCCGCGCTGTACTCAACGAGCGCAAATATGGAAGCCGCGGCGCAAGCGCCCGCAGCTAAAACTCCCTTTTTCAAAATTGCTTCCTTCCTCAAAACCGGCTGCAATTCCGGGGAGTATATCCATCGGGCTTACCGGAGCCTGACGCGCTCCGCCGCTTACGGGAGATGGCGCCGCCAAGTTTCACTGCTGGGGCTTGGAATTCTGCCGCAATGATATACTGTTACATCACCAACCTTGACAACGCCCGCCTGCCGGGGAAAAGCTAGGAATGCGCTCGCCACCCTGCGGCACAACCGTGCCGCAGGCCGCAACCGGGGCTTACCTTCCGGCAGCCGAAACGAATTGGAGGGCCTGACATGCGAACGATGCAACTGGCATGCTTATTGGCCGCGGGTGCGGCCTGTGCCGCCCTGCCCGCCTCTGCCGAAGAACACAGGCAGCTTGGCGCACATGTGCACGGGCATGGGCATTTGAACATCGCCATCGAAGGCAAGAAACTGACGATGGAGCTTGAGGTTCCGGGCGCCGACATCGTGGGCTTCGAGCACGAGCCCAGCACGCCGGAGCAAAAGGCCGCTGTTCAGCAGGCAAAAGCCAAGCTCGCCGATGCGCTGGCGCTGTTCGGCCCGGCACCGGGGGCCGGCTGCAAGCTGGATGAGGCGAAGGTCTCGATAGAGGCCGAACATGAGCATGAGGATGAGCACGAGGTGGATGCGCATGACGGCGCGGCCGCCCACGGGGAAGAAGCCGGGCACCATCATTCCGAGTTCCACGCCACGTACGCTCTGACGTGTCCGTCGCCCTCGAAGCTTACCTCGATGACCTTCGAATACTTCAACGCCTTCGCAGGCGCACAGGAACTCGATGTGGCGGTTATCGGGCCTAAGGGGCAATCGAGCTTCGAGGTCAAGCGCGATAAGCCTACCCTCGATCTAGCGGGCGTCATGTGACCGCACTCCAAACCGCGCATACGGCTGCGAATAACGGCGCGCTTTCCGTACCTATCGTCCAGATGACGGACGTTGTCTTCACTTGGCCGGGGCGGAACGCCTTCACGCTCTCGATAGACCGCTTCACGCTGCATAAAGGGGAGCGGCTCCTGCTGATCGGGCCGTCCGGCAGCGGCAAGTCCACCTTCCTGAGCCTGCTCGCGGGCATCCTGACACCGCAGCGGGGCACGATCAATGTGCTGGGCACCGATATTGCCAAGCTCAGGGGTGCTGCGCGCGACCGTTTCCGGGCGGAGCACCTGGGCATCATTTTCCAGATGTTCAATCTGCTTCCCTACGGTTCGGTGATCGACAACGTTGTGCTGCCGCTGGCCTTCTCGTCCAGCCGCCGGGCGCGCGCCGGGGCGGAGGGCGGTGCCAGGGCCGCAGCGATCCGGCTTTTGGAGAGCCTTGGCATCGAGGCAACACTTAACGATGGCACTTCCGCCGCAAGTCTCAGCGTAGGCCAGCAGCAGCGCGTCGCCGCCGCCCGCGCGCTGATCGGTTCGCCCGAGCTGATCGTTGCCGACGAGCCCACCTCCTCGCTCGACCGCGACCGCCAGCAGGCATTCCTCGACCTTCTGTTTGCAGACATCGCCGCTGCGGGGGCGACGCTGATCATGGTCAGCCATGACCAGAGCTTGAGCCCACGCTTCACCCGCGTCGCGGACCTCACCAGCATCGCCCGCACCTCTCGCGGAGGTGCCGCATGATTATCCTTCGCCTGGCGCTGCAGTCGCTTGCCAACCGCAAACTTACCGCGCTGCTTACGGTGCTTTCCATCGCGTTCAGCGTGGCCCTCCTGCTAGGCGTCGAGAAGGTGCGGACGGGTGCGCGGCAAAGTTTTACCGACACCATCTCGGGCACCGACCTTATCGTGGGCGCCCGCAGCGGCGGACTGAACCTCCTGCTCTACTCCGTCTTCCGCATCGGCAATGCGACCAACAACATCACCTGGAAGACCTATCAGGATATCGCGGCCCAGCCCGATGTGGCCTGGATCGTGCCGATTTCGCTTGGCGACAGCCATCGCGGCTTCCGCGTCATGGGCACCGTGCCGGAGTACTTCAAGCTCTACCATTACCGCCACGGGCGCGGGCTGGAGTTCGCGGCGGGAGGGCCCTTCGGCGATCTTTTCGATGCTGTGGTTGGGGCCGATGTGGCCAGGGATCTCGGTTATAAAGTGGGCGATCCTATTATCGTGGCGCACGGGCTTGGCTCAGTTTCCTTCGTGAAGCACGAGGACAAACCGTTCCGCGTTACGGGCATCCTGGCGAAAACCGGCACGCCGGTGGACAGGACCGTGCACGTAAGCCTCCAGGCCATCGAAGCCATCCATGTGGACTGGCAAAATGGCGCGCCAGTTCCGGGCCAAAGCGTTTCCGCGGAGCAGGTACGGCAAATGGACCTGCAGCCGAAGGCCATCACGGCCGCCTTTATCGGGCTCAAATCGAAGCTTGCCGCCTTCAGGCTGCAGCGCGCCATCAACGATTATCCCGAGGAGCCGCTGTCGGCCATCCTGCCCGGCGTGGCGCTCCAGGAATTGTGGGGTCTCGTCGGTACGGCAGAGACTGCGCTTTCGGCCGTATCGGGCATGGTCGTTCTGACAGCACTTCTCGGCATGATGACCATGATCCTGACCACCCTCAACGAGCGCCGGCGCGAAATGGCGATCCTGCGTTCGGTGGGCGCTACGCCCGTTACGATTTTGTCCCTGCTTGCCACCGAAGCGGGCGTGCTGACGTTCCTGGGCGTAGCGCTCGGGACGGTTTTGCTTTACGCGGCACTAATTGTGCTCCAGCCCTTCATCGACCGCACCTACGGCCTACATATCGCCATAGACCTGCCCACACAGGATCAGCTGACCGTCCTGGGCGCCATCGTGATCGGAGGCTTCGTTGCAGGCCTGCTTCCGGCATTGCGCGCCTACAGGCTGTCGCTCGCGGATGGCATGACCGTGCGTACATGAAGGAAAACCGGATGCTTCGACTTGTTTGCGCCGTAGCTCTTGGCCTGGCAATGCTGGCCGCACCGGGCCTTGCGGGCGGCGAGCCGCCGATGGAGCTGACCTGGGCCAGGCTCCAACCCCCTGCGCCTCCCGTACCGCCGGCACAGGCGCTCAAGGCCAAGAGCTTTCTGTCCGGCGCCACGCCGTGGGCGGGTGCGGGCGGCAGCGAGCCGCCGCCTCCGCCTGTGCCCAACGACAAGGTTTGGATGTCGGAGAAGCGCCTGCAGCCCGGCACCGGCGCTGCCCCGGCCGTGGTTCCCGAACTCGACGGCAAGCGCGTGCGCATCGGCGGCTACGTGGTGCCCCTCGATTTCGAGGCCACTAATGTGAAGGAGTTCCTGCTGGTGCCGTTCGTCGGCGCCTGCATTCACGTGCCGCCGCCTCCGCCAAACCAGATCGTCTATGTAAAGTCTGAAAAGGGCTTCGATGTGCAAGGCTCGTTCGACCCGGTCTGGGTTACCGGCACGCTTAAGACCGCCTCGCAATATACAGGCCTTGCGGAGACAGGCTACAGTATCGATGCCGAGAAGGTCGAAACCCGTAAGGAATAGGCCGGAGCCTTCTGGCAGCCCAATCCGGGCTAACGGCATAACTTACTTAACTATATTGTGAAGTTGAACTCCCGCGGGAAGGACTGGGTCGCATATTTCATTAATAAACCCAACGTCTTTCGCCCAGACCGGATCCTTGAACCGGTCCCCAGTGAAAAGCTGGTCAAGTTCCTCGCCCTTCAGGCTCGTGTGATCGCCTATGATTGCACCTATCCGCTTGTTATCGGACTTGACCAATTCCAAGCGTTCCCCCAGAGCCTTGGCATCCAGAACAGCATCATTTGCGGCCGTCCACGAGACCCCATGGAACATAAAGATGGAATGCGAGCACGCATATCGTCTCTTCCCGGCTGCAAATATAACATTTCCGATAAACTCGACGCTTCCGACATTGTGAGTCTCCAGATTAATGGGAAGCGCTCGAAACACGTTATATACGTTTATGCCGTCCATCACCGAACCGCCGGTGGTGGACAACAAAAGCGTTATATTATCAACCCCAGATTCATGCATACTTACTACAGTGGTAATAAGGGCAGCAGCAAAATCGTCATTAACCTTGCAAGAAAAGTAGATATAACCCGCCTGCATCATACTTCTCCACTCTTTTTAGCATCTCCCAACGGGCCGGACTGGTGTGGCCATCCTGCCGCCCATTCTAGTCGATGATCGATACCTATTACGACCAAGTTTTTCATTGTCCGAACCGCCTGTCAATTCACCTAAAATTGATTCAGAATAGCTTTCGACTTTGCAGCCAAACACCGGCTATGCCGTCACCACGGAATGACTTGGCCGAAGCGATCCACGAACCGCAGACCCGGCTTGCCGCAGGCTTCCTCCACCATTTGCACGATGGCCCTCGCGCTTTCTTCCACCGAAAGGGCGGCTTGCGGGCCGCCCATATCCGTACGCACCCAGCCGGGCGCCACGAGCAGCATCGCGCGCGGGTCGCCTGCGCGCTTGCCTGCGAAGCACTTCATGAGCATGTTGAGCGCGGCTTTGCTGGCGCTGTAAAGCTCCCAGTAGCCTTGGGCCTTGGCGATGCTGCCGAGGTCCGACGACATTGCCGCGATGACGCCGTCCGCCGGCACCAGCCCTTCGAGCAGTTCGACGGCGCGCACAGGCGCCAGCGCGTTCGTCAGCATCATGGCGAGGAAAGCGGCTTCGTCCACCGTGGAAGGCGTGCTTCCGGGCGCGTTGGAGACACCAGCGTTGACGAACAGAACGCCGGGCCGGCGCCCTTCCAGGCGGGAGCGCAGCGCGCGTATGCTGCCTGCATCGACGATATCGGCCGTCTCGATTTCGAGGCTGCCGGGATGCTGTTTCGCGAGCGCCGCCAGTTGCGGCGAGGCGCTGCGTTGGGTGGCGATAACGTGCCAGCCGCGGCCGCACCATTCCTGTGCGAGGCCGAAGCCCAGGCCGCGCGAGGCGCCCAGGATGAGCACCGCAGGTTTCTCCGTCATGCCGGCCTTCCTTTCCGCGTCCGGCCGCCGGCGGCTGCGGCGGCGCTTGGGTTACAAGTTCGATACAATATAGCAGGAATAGCTTGCGCCCGCCGTCATCCTTACGCCCGATTTACAGGCGCAACTTTCTCGAAAGACAGCGTCAAATTGCAATGCTAGTAAGCATCGAAGCAACGCAACAGGAAGCGGGAAAGCCGGGCGGATGGCTATCGCGATGACGGAAGCGGACAAAGAAGCAAAGGTTCCTTTGGCGGGCAGAAACGGACATAGCTGCCGGCCGAAGCTGGTTTCGAGGATGACCGCGGCATTGACTGCGCTAGCCTTTTGCGCGGTGCAGGCCGGGCAGGCGGACGCCCAATCGATCAGCCTGATTCGCGACGCCGAAACCGAGGCTCTCATCGCGGACTACACCGGGCCTATCTTCAAGGCGGCGGGCGTCGCGAGCCACAATGTCAAAGTTCACATCATCAACGACAGCTCGTTCAATGCGTTCGTGATCAGCGGACAGCACATGTTCATCAACACGGGCGCCATCACCCAGTCCGAGACGCCGAACCAGCTGATCGGCGTCATCGCGCACGAAACCGGCCACATCAAAGGCGGGCATAATGCGCGCCTTAGGCAATTGATGGAGAAGATGCAGACTGCCGCGCTTCTCCTCACGGCCTTGAGCGTCGGGGCCATGGCGGCTGGCGCAGTTGCCGGCAACGCGGATACGGCGCAGGCCGGCGGCGCCATGATGATGGGCGGCCAGCAGGTGCTTTCGCGCTCGATCCTCTCCTATGTCCGCCAGCAGGAATCCGCGGCCGACCGCGCCGCCGTCGAGTTCCTGAACGCCTCGCATCAATCTCCGGCCGGCATGCTGACGGTGTTCAAATTCTTCGCCGAACAGACCGCCGGCATACGCCCGGACCCCTATGTGCTTACCCATCCGATGCCGCAGGAACGCCTCGCGCAACTTGAGGAAATCGCCCAGAAGAGCCCCTACTTCAACGAGAAGGACTTCCCCCAGCTCCAGCTGCGTCACGATCTGGTGCGGGCCAAGATCATGGCCTACACCTACGAGAACAATCCACAGCGCATCGTCCGGCAATACTCGGACAACAGCCTGCCTTCGCGCTATGCACGGGCAATCGCAACCTTTCACACCGGCGGCTACAAGGCCGCGGCATCCGCGGTGAACGAACTCATCGCGGCCCAGCCCGAGAGCCCTTGGTTCCATGAACTCAAGGGCACATTTCTATTGGAAAGCGGCAACGCGAAAGACGCGGTGGCCCCGCTTCGCAAGGCCGTTTCGCTGACACCGAAATCGAGCTACATGCGCATCGAGCTTGCACAGGCGATCCTGGAGAGCGGCGGAAACGCCGATGACGCGCTGAAGATGTTGCGCATGGCACTTGTCGATGAGGACCAGTCCTATCTCGGATACCGGCTCGAAATCGCAGGCCTACGGCAAGCTCGGACGGATTCCGGAAGCGGATCTGGCCGCCGCTTTGGCGAGTTTCCACAAGGGCGACGTCAAACAGGCCAAGCAACTGGCCGAACGCGCCAGGAACGGCCTGGCGCCAGGCAGTCCCGCATGGATCAAGGCCGACGACCTCGTCGCCTTCCGGATGGAAAAAGGCGACGGCTAAGCGGAGCCTCCTGCACGGGACCGCCTTTTTTTGGATAAGAGCCTTGGGAAAACAAACGGCAATGAACAAACGTTCATTGGAGAACCAAGGAATATTTGTTTAGACAAGCGCCGAAGGGCGATAGCCAGAGTTCAAGGAAAGGAAACGCCAGATGAAGATCGGATTGGCGGCTGCAACGTTCGCCGCGTTGGGCCTCGTAGCGGGAGGCAGCATGGCCCCTGCGGCGGCCCAGCCGGATAGTTTCAGCGAAGGACAGGTCAAATCGATCGAGACGATCGTGCACGACTACCTGGTTAACCATCCCGAAGTCATCCAGGAAGCGCAGGAAGCCTTCGAACGCAAGGCCGAGACCCAGCGCGCCGACGCAACCCGCGCGCATCTTCCGCTGTTCTATAAGACGCTCGCAGGCATGAAATCCACGCTCGACAGCATGAGCGTAGGCAGCGGCGACGTGACCGTCGTGGAGTTCTTCGATTACAATTGCGGCTATTGCCGCAAAACCCTGCCGGACGTCGTCAAGTTGATCGAGAGCGAGCCGAACGTCAAAGTTCAGTTCCTGGAATACCCGATCCTCGCTGCCGAATCGCGGGACGCTTCAAGGGTCGCGATTGCCGCGGCCAAACAAGGAAAATACTTCGAGTTTCACAAGGCGATGTTCTCCATCAACCGCGCCTCGAAGGATTCCGCCCTCAAGGCCGCCGAGCAGATCGGGCTCGACATGACTCAGCTGAAGGTAGACATGGCCTCGCCCGAGACCGACGCGATCTTGGGCCAGATTGCCGAGGCCGGAAAGCAGATGTACGTCGACGGCACGCCGACTTTCGTCGTCGGCGACAGGGTAAACCCCGGCTGGACCCAGTATGAACAACTGAAGGAGCTTGTGGCTGGGGCCCGGAAGGACGGCTGCAAGGCTTGCGCCGCGGCAGCTATGGACGGGAAAAAGTCCTAACGCTTTTGCGCCGTCCGCAAAAAGCTGATACGAAAGGCCTACCCGCCGGCAAGGCGGGCGGGCTGCGCGCCAGTAGCGCCACCAAGCAAACATTCGTTGGCCACCCAACGAGTGCTTGCTTAGAGTCTTTTGTTTTCGCAGAGTTTTTGTCCCAGAACCGGTGGCCACTTTGGGGAAACTCTGCTCAGGATCGAACTCGCAAGCATGAAACCGGTCTTCATCCTTAACGGGCCCAATCTCGATCTCGTCGGCGAGCGGGAGCCGGAGATTTACGGCAAAGAGACGCTGGCCGATGTCGAACTGCAGCTGCGGCCGCAGGCGGCGGCCGCAGGCCTGGCAATCGAGTTCCGCCAGACCAATCACGAAGGCCAACTCGTGGACTGGATACAGGAGGCGCGCCACGGGGCCTGCGCCCTGATCCTGAACGCAGCCGCCTATACGCATACATCCATCGCCATTCTGGATGCGCTCAGGGCCCTATCGATTCCCGTTATCGAAGTTCACCTCAGCAACATTTTCAAGCGCGAGGAGTACCGGCACCGCTCCTTCGTTTCGCCAGCCGCAACTGGGCTGATTTGCGGCTTTGGACCGCAGAGCTACGGGCTGGCACTTTCAGCGATTATCGCTATGGTGACATCGTCCGATCCATCGAACCGGGGTACACATGGCTGAACCGGCAAAGAAAAAAGCGCCCAACGAAGAACTCATCCGCAGCCTCGCCAATCTTCTCGATGAAACGGGGCTTACCGAGATCGAGATCGAGGAGAACAACTTACGCGTGCGCGTCGCCCGTCAGCTTGCGATGCCAACTCACGCCGTGCCGTATGCGCATATGGCGCCGCCGGCAATTGGCGTCCCCAGCGGAGTTCCGGGTGCGCCGAGCCTCGAAAATCATCCAGGCGTCGTTAATTCGCCGATGGTGGGCACCGCTTACCGGGCACCGGAACCGGGGGCTGCGAATTTTGTCGAGGTTGGAACGGCCGTGCGGGAAGGGCAAACGCTGCTGATTATCGAAGCGATGAAGACGATGAACCAGATCGCGGCACCGCGCGGCGGCGTCGTCAAGTCCATCATTGTCGAGAATGGCCAGCCTGTCGAATACGGCGAACCGCTTATGATCATCGAATAGGCGGGCGCTGATGTTCGATAAGATCCTGATCGCCAATCGCGGGGAGATCGCACTTCGCATCCAGCGGGCCTGCAAGGAGATGGGCATCGCAACCGTCGCCGTCCATTCGACGGCGGACGCCGACGCCATGCACGTGCGCCTTGCCGACGAAAGCGTCTGCATCGGGCCGCCCGCGGCAAGCGAAAGCTATCTCAACATTCCGCGGCTCCTCGCGGCCTGCGAGATCACCGGGCGCCGACGCCGTTCATCCGGGCTACGGCTTTCTTTCCGAGAACGCGCGCTTCGCCGAGATCTTCGAAGAGCACGGCATTACCTTCATCGGCCCCACGCCCGAGCATATCCGGATCATGGGCGACAAGATCGCGGCCAAGGAGACCGCCAAGGAGCTTGGCATTCCGGTGGTGCCGGGCTCGCACGGCGCGGTGACGACAACGAGGAAGCCGATCAGCGATCGCCGCGCGAATCGGCTTTCCGGTACTGATCAAGGCGGCGGCAGGCGGCGGCGGGCGCGGCATGAAGGTCGCGCGCACCGACGAGGACCTGCCAAGCGCGCTTTCCACTGCCCGCGCCGAAGCCGAAGGCGGCCTTCGGCGACGATGCGGTCTACCTCGAACGCTACCTCGAGCAGCCCGCGCCACATCGAAATGCAGGTGATGGGCGACGGCAAGGGCGGCGTCGTGCCACCTCGGCGAGCGCGACTGCTCGCTGCAGCGCCGCCACCAGAAGATCATGGAGGAGACGCCCTCCCCTGCCCTCAACGACGACGCAGCGCGAGCAGATCGGCGAGACCGTGGCCGAGGCCATCGCAGGCATCGGCTACCGGGGCGCCGGCACCATCGAGTTCCTTTACGAGGACGGCGAATTCTATCTTCATCGAGATGAACACCCGCCTCCAGGTCGAGCATCCCGTCACCGAGATGGTCACCGGCATCGATCTGGCCACGAGCAGATCCGCATCGCTGCCGGCGCTGCCGCTTGAGCTTCACCCAGGACGACGTGCATTTCAACGGCCACGCCATCGAATGCCGCATCAACGCGGAAAACCCGCGCACCTTCCCGCCCTCGCCCGGCATGATCACCGATTTCCATCGCGCCCGGCGGCCTTGGCGTGCGCGTCGATTCCGGCGCTTACGCCGGCTACACGATCCCGCCCTATTACGACAGCCTGGTCGGCAAGCTGATCGTCCACGGCACGACCGCAACGAGTGCCTGATGCGGCTGAGGCGCGCTCTTGGCGAATTTGTGATCGACGGAATCGAGACCACGATCCCGCTATTCAACTCGCTCATTCAGCAACCCGACATCGTGGACGGAGTTTACGACATCCACTGGCTCGAAAAATTCCTCCAGAAGCACTAGATTAAGGGAGCAACGGGAACAGCTCTAGCGAAAGCAGGCCCGAGGAGATGGGCTCTCCCTCGAACTTGATGATTGAAATCACGCCGCAGGTACTGCTCAAGGCCTATGCCTGTGGCATTTTCCCAATGGCCGAAAGTGCGGGCGATCCGACGCTATATTGGATAGAGCCCGAGCGGCGCGGCATCCTCTCTTTGGATCATCTGCATGTGCCGCGGCGGCTCGCGCGCATCATCAAGCAGGAAAAATTCGAGGTTCGCACCGATAGCGCCTATGCGGACGTCATCGAGGGCTGCGCCTCCTCGCGCGCAGGGCGCCAGACCACCTGGATCAACAAGCGCATCCGCGAGCTTTACGCCGAGCTTTTCGACATGGGCTACTGCCATACGGTGGAGACCTGGGTTGACGGCAGGCTCGCAGGCGGGCTCTACGGCGTGGCGCTCGGCCGGGCATTTTTCGGCGAGAGCATGTTTTCGTATGAGACCGACGCCAGCAAGGTGGCGCTCATTCACCTGGTGGCGCGGCTCCGCCATGGCGGCTTCCGCCTGCTCGACACCCAGTTCGTGACCGATCATCTGCGCCAGTTCGGCGCCCAGGAGATCAGCCGGGCGGCCTTCCACCGGCGGCTGGAGCAGGCGCTTCAGGGCCTTGGCGAATTCGGGCGCCTGCCCGCCGGCACGCCCGGCGCGGAAGTCCTGCGGCTCGCGAGTTCAACCAAGCCCCGCGGCCAGCCACCGTCACCGGATAAGTAGCGCCGGATCCGCTTGGACAGGTCTCAGCTGTCACCCCGGATAAGCGGCAAGCGCTTTCCGGAGCAGCACCCGCCGATGTCATACCGGGAGGCTGCGAGCCTGTCCGGCATATTGCCGCCTGCACAAATGGCATGAATGCACCGAGCGCCGGACATGACAAACCGTACCAGCGCGCTATAAGGGGGCATGACACAAGAAATTGGACGCTTCCAAAGGTTCAAGCATCTTCTCGCCGAAATCGCGGCCGACCCGGCGCTTGCGTTCATGCTGGCGCTGGGCTTCAGCGCGGGGCTGCCGTTCCTGCTCGTGTTCTCCACGCTCTCGGCATGGCTGCGCGAGGCCGGCATCACGCATACCGAGATCGGTTTCCTGAGCTACGTAGCGCTGGCCTACAGCTTCAAATTTGCCTGGGCGCCCATCGTGGACCGGCGCGACGTGCCGTTCCTGTCGCGCTTCGGCCGCAGACGCGCCTGGATGCTGCTGGCACAGGGCGGCATCGCCCTGGGGCTGATCGGCATTTCCGTCGGCAATCCTTCGCATTCGCTGCTGTGGACCGTGGGTTGCGCCTTCTTCGTGGCCTTCTCGTCCGCCACGCAGGATATCGTGATCGATGCCTGGCGCATTGGCGCCGCCCCCGTAGAGCGGCAGGGCATGATGTCGGCGAGCTACCAGTTGGGCTACCGCATCGCCATGCTGTGCGCGGGTGCTGGCGGCCTCTACATCGCCGATTACGCGGGCTGGCAGGCAGCCTATACCAGCATGGCGGCGCTGATGGCCGTGGGCATCGTTGCGAGCCTGTTCGCGCCGCATCCGCCGGAGGGCGAGCCCAAGACGGAGCACGAATCCATCCTCAAGACCTACGCCGAGCCAATCGCGGAGCTGGTACGCCGCAATGGCGCTATGCTCGTGCCCATCCTGATGCTCGTCGCGATCTACCGCCTGCCCGATTTCGTCTCGGGCGTCATGGCGAACCCGCTCTATATCGACCTGGGCTTCTCGAAAACTGCCATCGCCACCGTGTCCAAGCTCTATGGCATCTGGATCGGCATCGCAGGCGTGTTCGCGGGCGGTATCGCGGTACTGCGGCTGGGCCTTATGCCAACGCTGCTTATCGGCGTCGTTGCGGCATCGTCCTCGCACTTAAGCCTGGCACTGCTATCCATTTCGGGCGCCAAGCTCGAATATCTGACGCTCGCCATTAGCGTCGAAGCCTTCGCCGCGGGTTTCGCCGGCACCGCACTCATCGCCTTCATGTCGTCGCTGACCTCGCCCGCGTTTGCGGCAACCCAGTACGCGCTGCTAAGCTCGCTCTATGCGCTGCCGGGCAAGCTCGTGGCCGGGCTCTCGGGCGTCATGGTGGACCATTTCGGCTATCCGCTGTTCTTCGTGTCCACCTCGTGCATCGGCATCCCGGGCGTGCTGCTGTGCCTGTTCGTCTGGCGGACAACGCTTGGCGGACAGGAGGAACCGGAGCCAGTTCCCGAGTTGGCGGAGTAAGAGCCGGCGCCGGTTCACAGCGTTCGTTTCATAGGCTATTGCCGGCGTCAAAATACACAGCATTTCACGCATGTGCCGGGTGCCTGCTCAGGCCCATATAGCAACCGTAGCCTGGCACAACCCATAGTCTCTTTCGTCCATCGGGAATTTCCATGACCTCCACCTCACTGGCCAGCCGGATCGATTCCCTGCTGGCAGCCGCCTTTTCCTCTTTGTCGCTCCCCGTCGAACTCGCCAAATCCACGCCATCGGCAAGGCCGGACCTGGCCGACCGGCAATGCAACGCCGCCATACGGCTTGGCAAGGCATCGGGCCGCGATCCCATGAGCGTGGCGGGAGAAATTGCGATGGCCCTGGCGGGCCATGACGAGTTCGCCGAGGTGTCGGTGGCTAAGCCCGGCTTTATCAACATGCGCGTGTCGGATGGGTTCCTGGAGAAAATGACCGAAGCGCAGGCAGCCTCCGCGCACCTCGGCATCGAACAGGCGGCAAAGCCCGAACGGATACTCATCGACTTTGGCGGCCCCAACGTCGCCAAGCCGCTTCACGTCGGACACCTGCGGTCGCTCGTCATCGGCGAAGCATTGCGGCGCATTCTCTTAGCCTGCGGGCATCGGGCCGTGAGCGACGTCCATCTCGGCGATTGGGGATTGCAGATGGGCATGCTGATCTCCGCACTGGAACTGCGCCAGCCGGAACTCCCCTACTTCGACGCCGCGTTCGAAGGGCCGTATCCGGACGCTCCGCCAGTCACGCTCGCCGATCTCGAGAACATGTACCCGGATGCGGCTGCTGCCTGCAAAGCCGATTCGCAACGGATGGAAGCGGCAAGGAAGGCCACGGCCGCCTTGCAGTCCGGCCGTCCCGGCTATCGCGCGCTGTGGTTCCATTTCCGGGAGTTGTCGCTTACCGCCCAGCGGCAGGACTTCGCCGGACTTGGCGCCCATTTCGACCTGTTCGAAGGCGAATTGGACGCCGATCCTCTGATCGCGCCCATGATCGCGGACCTTAGCGCGCGCGGCCTGGCGAAAGAAAGCGAGGGCGCCATCGTGATCGAGGTCGCAGCCCAAGACAGCAAGGAACCCATGCCGCCGCTCTTGCTTGCGAAGGCGGATGGAGCCGCACTCTATGCGACGACCGACCTCGCCACGATCCTGGACCGCGTATCGCGTCTCAAGGCGGAGCGCATTTTGTACGTCGTCGATCAGCGGCAAAAGCTGCATTTCGAGCAGGTTTTCCGCGCCGCCAAGCTAGCTGGGCTCGCGGAGGGCTGCGCGCTGGAACATATCGGCTTCGGTACGGTCAACGGCAAGGACGGCAAGCCGTTCAAGACCAGACAGGGCGGCGTCATGCAATTGTCCGCCTTGCTGACCGAGGCCACTGGCAAGGCTGCCCAGAGACTGGAAAGCTCAGGCCATGTGGCGGATTTTTCGCAGGAAGAGAAGGCCATGCTTGCCCGTAAGGTGGGAATTGCGGCCGTGAAATTCGCCGATCTATCGAGCTTGCGCACCTCGGGCTATATCTTCGATCCCGACCGGCTGGTGTCGTTCGAAGGAAAGACCGGCCCCTATCTTCAATATGCCTGCGTGCGCATCTCTTCCATTCTCACGCTTGCCGCCGAACGTGGCTTGAAACCCGGACATGTCCGCATTTCCGTGCCCGCCGAGCGCGAACTGGCGCTCGAATGCCTGCGGTTTCCAGAGGCCGTAGCGGCATCGGCCAGGACGCTGCAACCGAACGAAATCGCCGAATACGCCTTTACGCTGGCGAAGAAATTCAGCCGCTTCTACGACGAGTGCCCCGTCCTTGCCGGACCTGGCACAAATGTGCAGGGCGCGCGGCTGGCGC
The DNA here is from genome assembly GCA_963767435.1 of uncultured Alphaproteobacteria bacterium. Taxonomy (GTDB): domain Bacteria; phylum Pseudomonadota; class Alphaproteobacteria; order Rhizobiales; family Rhodomicrobiaceae; genus Rhodomicrobium. The sequence goes on along the minus strand of CAVYEY010000017.1, from coordinate 67,386 downwards.
TGTGCAGTGCTGCGCATGCCGTACTGTCACGCGCGCTGTGGCTGCTTGGGATCGACGTTCCCGAGCGCATGTAGCGGCCTGGAGCCAAGCTTGACCATAGGAAAACCAGCGCTTATTCACCCCAGAAGTTCTTCTCAAACGAAACGGCCTTAAATGAAACTGGGAACGTTCGTCAGGATTTGGGCAGCCGTTACCCTGCTGCTGATGGTGGGTATAGAAATATACCAAGCCCTTTATGGCATTAGCGGCGAAATCGTCGCGGTCCGGCTCGTGGCTGGGTTGTACATGTCCGTTTGGGCATCAGGTCTTGCCGCCGTTGCCGTAGCGCTCCTGGCCGTAATCTTTCACAGGAGCGAAGCCCGCTAGCGCGGCGGCGCAGACGGCGTTGCGGGCTGCCGGGATTTCAAACGGGCTTCGAGTGCCGGAAGGACGTTGCCAGCAGCCATTTCCCGGTGCAATAGGCGCTGTAGGCTGCGGCTCCGAATATGACGTAGGCAACCGGCGCAACTACGAAACCCAGGCCAAAGGATATGAGGTCGAGCATGAAGGTGTCTCCCGTATAATGACCGGCGCAGTATGTTCATGCTTTGTTCTGATTTGCAAGCCCATTATCGCAGCCCTGAGCAACCCTGTTCATACCGCCTCGCCCGCGCACCAGCGGATCGGCCGTAAATCGGGCTGCCTGCCCCTTCCCTATCCCTTCCTATCTTCGGGAAACCGTGAAAGGGCCGGATAGCCGCCGCCTCTTCCCTGCGGCGGCATCCCCAGGGAGCGGCTACTCCAGATTACTGAGGTAGGCCGATACGGCGGCAATCTGCTCGCTGTTCAAATTGTGCGACACCGTCTTCATCGTAGCTTCCGTCTTGGCCGGAACCGACGGGTCTTCGCCCCGTTCCTTGTCCCAGCCCGCGAGCTTCCTGGCTACATAATCGTTGAGCTGCCCCGCCAGACGCGGAACTACGCCGGCACCTTTGCCGTCCGGTCCATGACAGGACACGCATGCCGGAACGCCGGTACCGGCAATTCCTTCCTCAAAAACCCCCTTTCCCGCAGCCACGAGTTCGCCCGAAGCCCCGCCAAGCGGCTTGGGATTGAGACCGCTGAAATAGGCGGCCAGGGCGGCCATTTCCGCCGAGCCCATTTGCTGTACGGCATTCGACATGATGTTATTCACACGCCGGTGCACGACGAAATTCCGCAACTGATTTTCCAGGTACTTGGCCTGCTGCCCCGCTAGCCGCGGTATCGGAACCGGCCCGTGGGCGCCCTCGCCAGAGGCGCCATGGCAGGTTTGGCAATACTCGATCTTGCCCAGAAGCGCTTGCTTGGAATAGGGCGGGTTCTTCGAATGGGCCGAAGGGTCCGCATCTTCCGCCCGGGCAACGCCGGCGCATAAAACCGCAGCGAGCGCCGCTTGCAAAACGTACTGCTGCCTGATGAACTTCATGATCCGGTCTCCGGTATATACGGCCAACTGAGCGCAATCTTTGGGGTATGCAGCCCTGACGCATAACAAGACGCTTTTGCGCCAGCCTGACCATTTTGCCCGGCCCCTGTTACCGCTTTCTTTCCCGGACAGGCCCGATTGGCGTTAACGGAAGAATTTCCGGACTACCGTGACCACGGCAGCCGCCGTCCTGGGCTTGCGCCGCAATACGCACCGTGGCACATGACCGCATCCCGCCCCAACCCGGACGCGAGGAAGGACATGGCCCGATGCCGGAAGGCTTGTACGAGGAGTTTGCAGCCGCTTATGTGCGCGGCATGTGCCCCGCGGCACCGCAGGATGGAAGCCTCTCGGACCTGCTGGACTTCGGCCGCGGCCAGAACCTCAAGCTGCATCGCTTTAAGCGGAGTGCGGAGCTTGCCCGCGTGCGCGCGGTGCTGGGCGTGCTGCGCAACCTCTCGCCCGCCACGCTTGCAGACATGGGCAGCGGCCGGGGCGTCTTCCTCTGGCCGCTGATGGAGGCGTTTCCAGCGCTTGCCGTGACCGCCATCGAGCGCGACGGGCGCGCCCTTGCGCATCTCGAAGCGGTACGGAAGGGCGGCATCGCGCGGCTCAAGACTGTGCCCGGCGATGCCGCGCGGCTGCCTTTCCCTCAAGCCAGCTTCGATGCCGTCACCGCGCTCGAAGTGCTGGAACACCAGCACGATCCCCTGCCGCTAGCGCGCGAGGCCGTGCGCGTGGCCGCCCGCTTCGTCATCGCATCGGCGCCATCGAAGCAGGACGATAATCCGGAGCATGTGCAACTCTTTACGGGCGCCGTTTCAATTCCGGAATGCAACAAGGGGGCATAAACCGCATGGCAGAGCGAGCGGTGGATAAGGCAGGCGGGGTCAAGGGCTTGCCGCCGGAGGCGGTGGGAGCATAGCGAGCACCCTTGAGGCCGCCTGCCTTATCCACCATCCTGAGCCAGGCTGTGTATGCCGGTGGCCAAGTGAAGACTATCCTCGCGTGGGACTACCACATCTCACCGGGGACACATGCCCAAAGGCCATCATCACCTGACCTATGACAAACGCTGCCAGATTTACGCGCTCTTGAAAAGCGGCTGCACCAAAGCCGAGGTTGCGCGGCAGATCGGCGTGCACCGTTCGACGATCACAAACGAGATCAAACGCAATACTGGCCGCAAAGGGTATCGCTACAAACAAGCACAGGAGAAAGCATCCGCCAGGCGTACCGCCGCATCGAGCGTGCCGCGTAAGATGACGCCAAGCCTCATCCGCGAGATCGAGGAGAAACTGACGCAGGAACAATGGAGCCCAGAGCAAATCAGCGGCTGGCTGAAGAAAGAGGGGCGGCAGTTTGTCAGCCCCGAACGCATCTATCAGCATATCTGGAAGGACAAGCGAAACGGGGGAAGTCTTTGGCGCTGCCTGCGCCACAACGGCAAGAAGTACAACAAGCGCAAAGGCAAGAACTCCGGGCGCGGCCTGATCCCTGGCCGCGTGGACATCTCTGAACGGCCCGCCATCGTAGCGGAAAAAAGCCGCATCGGCGACTGGGAGGGCGATACCGTCATCGGCCGGGGCCAAAAGGGCGCGATCATGACCCACGTGGACCGCAAATCCAAATACACGAAGCTTGCGATCCTCCCGGACAAAAGCTCGGCCTCGGTCCAAAGCGCTTGCGATGCTTCACTTCTTCCCATCGCTCACAAGATCGAGACCATCACTTACGACAACGGCAAGGAGTTCGCCGGCCACGCCAAAATCGCCGCAACGCTGGAAGCCCAAATCTACTTCGCCAAGCCGTATCATTCCTGGGAGCGGGGCCTGAACGAACACACCAACGGCCTCCTGCGGCAGTACTTCCCAAAAGGCTCGGACTTCTCTACCCTCACCCCCGCCGATGTCCAATGGGTCGAAGACAAACTCAACTCCCGTCCCAGAAAGGCGCTCGGCTACAAAACGCCCAGCGAGGTTTTCTTCGCCGCCGCTTGAAGGCTTTGTTGCGGTTCAGGGTTGAAGGGGCGGGGCGAAAGCCTGGGCGGGCTATTGCACAAAGCTGGAGCGCGTTCCGTCAAAATCGAGTATGTTTTAAACCACATTATTGCAATCGCGCGCGTGGGCTGAAATGGAGACCATCCGCAAATATCCGCGTACCCGGCACATTCTCAACTCGCGCCTGCAGCCCGGCGACGAGGACCTCGCAGCGGCCGGGTTCGAGGCCATCGCCGGCCGTCATCTCGTCATCGAGGAGAAGATCGACGGCGCCAACGCCGCCATCAGCTTTAGCCCGGACGGCCGCCTCCTGCTGCAAAGCCGCGGCCATTACCTGACCGGCGGACCGCGCGAGCGCCATTTCGCCCTGTTCAAGGCCTGGGCGCATGCAATCGAGCCGGAACTGCGCGCTGGCCTCGGCAGCCGCTACATCGTCTACGGCGAATGGCTCTACGCCAAGCACACCATATTCTACGATGCGCTGCCGCACTATTTCCTGGAGTTCGACGTGCTGGACTGCGAAACAGGCGCGTTTCTTTCGACGCCCGAGCGGCGCAGACTGCTGGCTGGGCTGCCCCTAGCTTCCGTTCCGGTCCTGCACGAGGGCGAAATCGTCTCGGCGCCAGCACTGAAGGCTTTGATCGCACCCTCGCTTTACAAGAGCCCAGGCTGGCGCGAGAGCCTGGCGGCTACCGTGGAAGCCGGACGCCATCGCGCTGCCTATGTGTCCAGGCAAACCGATGCCTCCGGTCTCGCCGAAGGACTCTACATCAAAGTTGAGGAAAACGGCTCCGTGGCCGGCCGCTTCAAATACGTGCGCCACGATTTCCTCACCGCCGTGCTAGACTCTGCGAGTCATTGGCAGTCGCGCCCGATTCTGCCGAACCAGCTGGCGCTTGGCGTCAAGCTGCCTGGGATATCATGACGGATTTGTTCCCAAGCCTCGTTCCGGAGCCTGCCTCCGCCATCGATTGGTCCGCCATTACGGAGGCCTTCGCATGGTTCAGGCACCTGGAAGACTGCCCGCAGAACCCGCAGCACCACGGCGAAGGCAACGTTCTCATTCATACGCGGATGGTCTGCGAGGCGTTGATTGCCGATGCGGCATGGCGAAGGCTCCCGCTCCGTGACCGGCAGACCTTGTTCTGGTCTGCACTCCTCCACGATGTCGCCAAGCCCGATTGCACCCACATTGCACCGGACGGGCGCATCCGCACACGCGCGCATTCGCATCGCGGGCAAATCGCGGCCCGCTCCATTCTATGGCATATGGGCGTACCCTTCGGGCAGCGCGAACAGATTTGCCATATGATCGCCGGTCATCAGCTGCCGTTCTATATCCTCGAACGCGCGCAGCCGGAGCCTATCGCCCACGAAATCAGCCTGAAGACGCGCTGCGATTTCCAGGCAATCCTCGCGGACGCCGACGCCAGGGGCCGCATTGCCCCTGACCTCCACCGGCTGTTAGACAACATCGAGCTGTTCCGCCAGCTAGCGCGCGACGAGGGCTGTTTCGATAGGCCCAAGGCTTTCCCAACCCCGCACACCCGCTTCCTCTATTTCCGCAAGGCCGGCCGGCCCGCGGATGCGGAAGCCTACGACGACACACGCCTTACCGTGACGATGCTGAGCGGCCTGCCGGCGTCCGGCAAGGACAGCTGGATCGCGGCGAACGCTCCGGCGGGCATGCCAATCGTCTCGCTCGACGCTTTGCGCAAGCGGCTCGGCGTGGCGCCCACGGACAATCAAGGCCCCGTCATCGCCGCCGCAAAGGCCGAGGCCCGCCCGCTCCTTGCCGCGGCCACCCCGTTTATCTGGAACGCCACCAATCTCGGCAAGCCGGCGCGCGCGGCGTTAAGCGGGCTGTTTTCGGCATACCGCGCCCGGATCGATATCGTCTATCTGGAAACCGGCGAAGCAGAACTCCTGCGGCGCAATGCCAGCCGCCCCGGCCCGGTGCCCGCGAGCGCCATCGAACGGATGCTCGGCCGCTGGGAGCCGCCTACGCTTACGGAATGCCACGATTTGCGCGTTGAACTCAGCTGATAAACCAGCGCTTTGCCGCAGCGCCCGGGATCGCTTCCGGCGGCTCTAACCGGCAGGCTGCAGGTTTGCACGTAACCGGTTGTTCATCCCAGGCCGGTATACAATCTAAAGCTGTTTTACACTGCAGCGGGTCCGAACGGACGCACTACAGCAAGATATTGAATTCACACAAGAACCGATAGAGATCCTGTTCCGGGCCGGCCATGCTGACAACCCTGCGGCGGCGATTTAAAGGACTTTTCTGGACTGTGGCTGCCGCAGTTCTTATCGCAGACGTGTTTGTCATTGTGCTGACCGGTGTTTCGCTGCGGGCAAGTTACCTGCAGTATTATGAGCGCGCGGCCTTGGCCTCGCGGAATACAAGCCGGCTGATGTCTCAAGGTATCGCCAGCCAGATCAGCCGGATCGATATGGCACTCAAGGCGGTGCAAGACGAATATGCACGCGAGTATGCTTCCGGCGGCATCGGCCAGGGAGTGTTGAGAGCCTTTCTGAAGCGTCAGCTCGAAAGGCTGCCGATGGCTTCGGCCGTTCGCATGACAGACGCCAGCGGCATCATCGTCCTTGGCGCCGACGATACCTTGCCCACCGGCGTCTCGGTCGCGGACCGGGACTACTTTCTCGCGTTCCAGAAAAGCGATTACACAGGAACATTTATTGCCCGGCCCGTTTTTGCCCGTGTCACCCTCCGATGGGTTATGAACACGGCCCGCCGGCTTAGCCGTCCCGATGGTTCGTTCGACGGCGTCATCTATGTTCAGGTGCCCTTGGATTGGTTCAATCGGGAATTCGCCAAACTTGACGTGGGGCCGGAGGGCGTTATCGCCTTGCGCGGCGATGCCAGCCGCGACTTCGTCATAGTGGCGCGGTACCCTGAGGCCGGTCTCATCGGCGAAACGAAAATATCGCCACAGCTGGCAGCCGCGTCTGCCGCCAATCCGGCGGGCAGCTCTTACAGAGCCTATAGCGGTGTGGACAATATCCAGCGTATATTCTCGTACGAGTTTGTGGGCGACTATCCGCTTATTGCCCTGGTTGGCCTCGGCATCGACGACACCTTCGGCGGATGGTGGCGTGAAGCCGCCGGACTTGGGGCATTGGTTGCTCTTTTCTGCCTGCTGACCGCAGCCGGCGGATGGCAGTTGCTGCGCATTTGGTACGCCCGTCAGGCGGCCTATCTGGAGATACGGACCCTCAACGGCGCGCTGAAACGGGACATCGGCGCCCGCAAAGCAGTGGAAGAGGCGTTGCGGCGCCATGAGGACCAGCTTGAGGAAACGGTGCGGATGCGCACCGCCGAGCTGCTGCTGGCCCGCGATGCCGCCGAAGCGGCGAGCAAGGCCAAGAGCGCCTTCCTGGCTAACACGAGCCACGAGTTGCGCACACCCTTGAACGCAATCCTGGGCTTTTCCAGCCTGATGCGCCGGGAGCCCGGCATCACGCCGGGCCAGCGCGAAAAACTCGACATCATCAACCGCAGCGGCGAACACCTCCTGACCCTCATCAACAACGTGCTCGAAATGGCCAAGATCGAGGCCAAGCGGCTGCAGCTGGAGCGCGTGCCCTTCGACCTGGGCAGCATGGTGCGCGACGTGATCGACATGATGCAAATCAGGGCAAAGGAAAAGGGGCTGCAGTTGCTGCTGGACCAGCCGTCCAATTTTCCGCGCTTCATCAAGGGCGACGAGGCGCGACTGCGTCAGATCCTGGTCAATCTCGCCGGCAATGCCGTGAAATTCACTTCCGAAGGCTCCGTGACGGTCCGGCTTCGCACGCGGCAGCACGGCCTGCCGCATCTCATCATCGAGGTCGAGGACACCGGCCCCGGGATCGAAGAAAAGGATCAGGTACGCCTGTTCCAGCCATTCGTGCAGCTTGCCGAATCGGGCTCGCAAAAAGGCACCGGGCTGGGCCTTGCGATCAGCCACCAGCTCGCCGGGTTGATGGGCGGCAGCATCGCCGTCGAGAGCACGCCAGGCAAAGGGTCCATTTTCCGGGTCGTACTGCCAGCCGAACTAACGGCTGTAGCCAGCGCCGCCGCCCAGCAGACCCGCACACAGTCCGCCGATGTTTGCGGCCTTGCCCCCGGTCAGCCCGCCTACCGCATCCTCATCGCGGAGGATCAACCCGAGAACCGGCTCCTGCTCACGAAACTGATGACGTCCATCGGCCTGGACACCCAAGCGGTGGAAAACGGCAAACATTGCGTCAAGATGTTCCAGGAATGGCACCCGCACCTCATTTGGATGGACGGGCGCATGCCCCTTATGGACGGCTTCGAAGCAACACGCCGCATCCGGGCCATGCCGGACGGCCAGGACGTCAAAATCGTCGCCGTCACCGCATCTGTTTTCGGCGACCACCGTCAGAAGCTATTCGATGCCGGCATGAACGGCGTTGTGCGCAAACCCTACCGGTTTCATGAAATTTACGGCTGTCTGGCACAGCAGCTGGGAGTGAAATACACCACCTGCGCCGAAGACCCGGCAGCGGTGGCAGACTTCCCCCTAGTGCTCAAGCCGGAGATGGTGGCTAAGCTGCCAGAGGCGCTGCGCCAACGGTTAACGGACGCGCTTACCAGCCTGGACAGCGATCACATCGTGGCTGCAATCTCCGAGGCAGGCCAAATCGATGCGAGCCTTGCCGCGGTATTGACCCGGCTGGCGGAGAACTTCGACTATCCTGCGATATTGAGAGCGATCGAGGCCGTGCCCTGCGCGGCAGCGGCAAATGCCTGCGATAACAAAGACGCCCGCCAGGAAGCTGCGCTCAAGTAGCGCAAAGCGCGGTGGCGCCAGAAACTTGGGCCGCGGGCAAGGTGAAAGAGGCCGTTGTGCCTTCATTGAGCTTGCTTTCCACCCATACCCGGCCGCCATGCCGGATCACGATGCGCTTCACGATGGCAAGCCCTATGCCGGTTCCCTCGAATTCTCCTTCCCCATGAAACCGCTGGAAGACGCCAAAGATATTATCGGCGTAGCGCATGTCGAAGCCGACGCCGTTATCCTTCACCCAATACGTATTTGCCGCTAACGCCGGGCGGGCGGGATTTGAGGTCAATTCATCGCCGCCTGCCCGGCAGCCGATCGCGATCACCGCTTCGGCGCGGGGGCCCGTATATTTCATGGCATTGGAGATGAGGTTCATTAGAACCTGGCGAAGCATGGCCCGGTCGCCCAGAGCAGGCAGCAGCTTTGCCATTTGCAATACGATAGTCCGTTCCGCCGGGAAGGCACTGCGCACCTCCTCGAAGACTTCCTGTGCAAGGGCGGTCATATCCACCGCCGCCGCGGCGATTTCGCACCGCGACGTCCGCGAGAAGGCCAGGATGTCGCTGATAAGCTGTTCCATGCGCTGGGCGCTGCGGCTGATCGTGCCGGCATAGCGCCGCCCCTCCTCGCCGAGGCGGTCCGCACAGTCCTCTTCCAGCATGCGCGAAAAGCCGTCGATGGCTCTAAGCGGCGCCCGCAAATCGTGGGAAACGGAATAGGAGAAGGATTCGAGTTCCCGGTTGACCTCTTCCAAAGCAGCCGTGCGCCGGGCGACCCGCTGTTCGAGATGCTGGTTGAGAGCCCTTATCTCGGCCTCCACGCGGGCGCGCTCCTGGCGGACCCGCAAAGTCGCGATGCCAAACGCCAAATCGCCGGCCAGTTCTTCCAAAAGGCGGACTTCATGGGGCGTAAACGCATCCGGCTCCGCGGAAAACACCGAAAGTATACTATGCGTATTCGCGTCTTCGTCTCTAAGCGGGACGTAGATGCAAGAGCGGTAGCCCCGTTGCAAGGCTTCCTCCCAGCCGTCTTGCTGTGCCAAATCCGGAATGCAGGCAGGCCTGCCGCTTTGGATTGCCGATGCGGCGTGACTGGGCTTTTCCTTCGTACCAGCCCAGGCGATGCTGGGAGTGGTCAGAAATCCCTCCTCGAATCCGGCCCAGGCCACCGGCAGCACTGTCCCCGCGGAATCGCCCTCTGCATAGCCAACCCAAGCCATGCGGTAGCCAGCTTCCTTGCAAACGATACGGCAGATGGCTTCAAGCAGCGTCTGCTCGCTGGCGGCGCGCACCAGAGCCTTGTTGCATCTGCTGAGCGCACGCAGTTCACGGTTCGAGCGCGCCAGAGCGGCCTGGCTGTCCCGCAACTCGGCGGTTCGCACCGCAACCGTTCTCTCGAAATAGCAGCGCAGGCTATGCAATTCCAGATGCGTGCGAACCCGTGCGAGAAGCTCCTCGCGCTGGTAGGGCTTCGTGACATAATCGACTGCCCCGAATTCGAATCCCTTTACCTTCTCCGCCGTCTCTTGCAGCGCGCTGATGAAGATGACCGGAACGTCGCGGGTTTCCGGCTGGGCCTTGATCCGGTGGCAGACTTCAAACCCGTTCATGCCGGGCATATTGATATCCAGCAGCACGAGATCGGGCGGAGCGCTCGCCGCGGCTTGCAACGCCAGCTCTCCGTTTATGGCGGACCGTACGCGGTATCCCTCCGCTTTCAGAAGGCCGGTCAGCAGTTTCAGCGAGGCAGGCGTGTCATCTACCGCTAAAATGCCGCCTTTGCCCTTGTCCGTCACCCATCTCCTCCATCCGGCGCACCGGCGCGCCTGAGCGCGGTGATGTCCGTAAGTGCCGTGACGGCCGCATAAGGGGCTTCCTCGCCGTTCCGGAACAGTGGCTCGGCACTGGCCAAAAGCCATACAACACTGCGGTCCGGCCGCTTCACTCCCATCACGGCATCGTGGCAGCCCCTTTGGGTCCGGAGCGAAATTGCAGCCGGATGATCCCTGGCCGGGAACTCCGTGCCGTCTTCGCGGATCGTCTGCCATGGCAGGGCATCCGGGCTGACCCCCACCATCTGCCGGGCACGAATACCCAATATCCGTTCGGCGGCCTTGTTCGCGGCGCTGATGCGTCCTCCCGGCAGGTGCACAAGGATTGCCTGGGGCATCGCATCGAAAATCGCTTGGAACTTTTCCTCGCTTTCCCGCAAGGCATCCTCGGTGCGCTTGCGCTCGGTAATATCGAGTACCGACAACAGGGCCAGCGGATTGCCGCCGACTTCCATGCCGCTGCCATGGATTTCGATGTCGATGAGCGAACCGTTCTTGTACACGCCTTTGAATGTATTGCTGGCCCGCTCGATCTCCCCCGCGGCGCAGCGTGCGATCATTTCCTCCAACACCAGGCGCCCATCTTCGTCAACCAGATCGAGAGGCTCGGCCTCCACAATTTCGTGTTCCGCATACCCGAAAATTTCGGCGAACCTCGGATTAGCGTAGGCAAAGCCCGCTTCATCGACGATCGCAATGCCAAGCGCCGATTGCGTGGCCAGTCCGCGAAATCTCTCCTCGGACTCCTGCATCGCTTTTTCAGCAGTCTTGCGCTCGCGTTCTCCCTGGTCCATCGCCAGAACGCGAAGCACGGCGGGCGCAAGCCGGGCCAGCCGGTCCTTTAAGACATAATCCTTGGCGCCGGCATGTATGAGATCGACTGCCTCAACATCCCTAAGCGCCCCTGTCACCATGATTACTGGGATTCCAGGGTGAAGCTCCCGCACAAGTTTTAGGGCTGCCATGCCGGTAAAACCGGGCAAACTGTAATCCGAAAGGACGATGTCAGGATTGAATTCGTCCAGCGCACACGCAAACGCCTCCTGCCGCTCCACGCGCTTTGCAGTGAAAGCGATACTCCCCTTTTGCAGCGCACGCTCGATAAGCTCCGCGTCGGAGGCGGTATCCTCCAACATCAGGACGCGTATTTTTGCAGCCGAACAAGTCTGTTCCATTGTATTTTTACCCAAACCGTCCTAGCAGAGCGGCAAATAGCGGATCGTCATCTGTAAATCCCAACTCAGGCGCGCCAGACACACGCAGGTATAACCTTGAGCGTCACATATCCTTGCGGCGCATTACGGATTTAAGTTTTAGCCAGATACGGATCCGGTCGAATAGCGGAAGCGACGTCTTCAGGAGCTGTGCCATTCCGGTGTACCCCAAGCGCGTCGCAATCATAAACGCGGTTTCGCCGAAGCTATTCTTGGCGGTTACGGAAGCTCCCGCGCCGAGCAATGCCTGTACCGTTTCCAGGCTGCCGCACTGCGCGGCCAGGAGTAAAGCCGTGTCGCCATCGCTTCGCCTGGCGTTCACATTGGCCTTGGCGGCAAGGAGAGCCTGGACCGCCTCTAAATCTCCCCTGGAGGATGTCCTGAGTAGCGCCGTTTCCCCGTTTGGCAGCGTCACGTTGACGTTAGCGCCCGCATCGAGCAGGGCGTGCATCATGCGTGTGTCCTCTTTCGACGACGCCATGAGCAGTGCCGTCTCGCCCGCGAGATTCCTGGCATTCTTATTGGCGCCGCCTGCCAGCAACACCCGTGCGGTGTCGAGGTGGCCGTTCGATACGGCGGCAAGCAGCGCTGTTTCGCCTCCATTTCCCGTGGCTTCCACATCGGCACCAGCAGCTAGTAGCTCCCGCACAATCTCCACATGATTGCTGGCCGCAGCCCTGAGCAAGGCCGTGCTGCCATCGTTGGCCTTGGTGTCGATATCTGCACCCCGGCCGAGCAATGCCCGCACCATCTGCAGTTGGCCACCCATCGACGCAATGAGCAGGGCAGTATCGCCGTTGGAGCGTTTTGTACTGGTATCGGCACCTGCATCGATCAGCGCCTGCACAAGCTCGCAATTTCCGGCGGGCACCGCTGCAAGCAAGGCCGTTTCGCCATCGTTGCGCTTGACATCCGCATAGGCGCCAGCCGCGAGTAGCGCGCGCACGATTTCGCAATTCCCGGCGGCCGAGGCCGCAAGTAAGGCCGTTTCGCCATCGCTGCGCTTGGAATCTACATAGGCGCCCGCAGCCAAGAGTGCCTGTACGATTTCGCAATTGCCTATCGACGCCGCCAGCAGCAAGGCGGTGCTGCCGTCGCCAAGCTTGGCGTCTGCGCTGGCACCCGCGCTAAGCAGGATCGGAACCAGCCCGATATGGCCGCTGGAAAGTGCCAGCGATATCGCCGTGGCACCATCGGTTCGCGTGGCCCTTGCGTCTGCCCCGGCGTTGAGCAGCGCGCGGACGGCCTCCGCGTGACCGCTCGCGCAGGCCTTGAGCAAAGCCGTTTCTCCGCTGGACAGCGCCACGTTTACGCTGGCCTTTGCGGCAAGCAGCGCCTCGATAACCTCCAGATGGCAGTGCGATGCCGCCAACAGCAGCGCCGTTGCCCCATCGTCGCGCTTGGCGTCTACATCGGCGCCGGCAGCAAGCAAGTCCCGCACGATCTGTATATGCCCGTTCGAAGCCGCCAGCAGCAGCGCGGTTTCTCCATGCAGCAGCCGGGCGTTGACGTCGGCCCTTGCTGCAAGCAGGTCTTGCACGATCCCGGCATGACCGTTGGATGCAGCCTCGACCAGGGCCTGGCGGTTATAGGCGGTGCTCCACAAATTCGTGCCGGCCGCGATCAGCGCCTGGACGATTTCCCGGTTTCCCTTGTAGGCAGCCGAAAGCAAGGCTGTCTTGTTCTGGCACCAGACGGTTGCATCCGCACCTGCGGCAATCAAGTCCAGCACCATCTCCGAATTGGCATTCAACGCGGCCGAAAACAGGGCCGTTTCACCGCTGCGAAGGCAAGCGTTTACATTGGCTTTCGCAGCGATCAAAACCCGCACCATCTCCAGCTGGTTCTTGGCGGCAGCCCGGAGCAGCGGCGTTTCTCCCTCGTGGTTTGCCGCATTTGGATAGGCGCCCGCCGCGATTAAATCCCGCACGACGTCCACATTGCCTGTGGCAACGGCTCTGAGCAGCGCCGTTTCGCCGTTAATCAGCCCGGAGTTCACATCCGCCTTGGCTGCGATCAAGACCCGTACCGCTTCCGCGTGGCCGTTCGATGCCGCCTCCACCAGCGCGCGGCGGTTATAGGCAGAGCCCTTAGGGTCTGCGCCCGCTGCGATCAGATTCCGCACAAGCTCAGCATCGCCGTTCGAAGCCGCCACCACCAGCGCAGTTCTGTTCTGGTGCCAGGCATTCACGTCGGCGCCAGCGGAGATCAGCGCCCGGGCTACCTCCGCGTGACCGTTCACCACTGCCCGCAACAACGGGTTATCGCCATTGCGAATCTCGGCGTTCAAATTGGCTTTCGCGGCAATCAGGATTTTCACTGTCTCCAGGTGGCCGTTCGCCGCCGCTTCCAATAACGGCTGGGAATGCTGGGGAGGGCTCCGCGAATTGGCCCCCGCCGCGATCAATTCGCGCACGATGTCCGCGCGGCCCTTCGCAGCTGCACGCAGCAAGGGCGTTTCGCCATTGCGAAGGGCGTCGTTCACGCTGGCTTTCTCTGTAATCAGCGCCCGTACGATCTCCGTGCGGCCATTCGATGCCGCCAGCAGCAGCGGCGTTTCGCCATCGTAGCGCCTGGCGTTCACATTGGCGCGAGCGGCGATCAAGGCCTGGGCCATTTCCAGTGCGCCGTTCGCCGCCGCGATGTGCAACGCCGTGCTACCGTCGAACCGCCTGGCGTGCACATTGGCGCCGCTTGACAGCAAAATTTGCACCGTTTTCAGGTTGCCTTTGGCGGTCGCGGCGAGCAAGGCCGTTTCGCCATCGTCCTCCTCGGCGTTCACATCGGCGCCCGCGGCGAGCAGCGCCCGCACTTCCTCCACGTCGCCGCCGTACGACGCCGTCAGCAGCGGCGCAGGGGTGCCCGCCGCTGCATTCGAAGTGCCGGCACCCTTCTTCGCTCCAAGGCGCTTCTTATTGAGTTGGGCGGTTCCTCGCACGCACACAGTCCCGGCTGAATATGTTTATTTTCAACCTGTACTACTTCCACGTGCATAAGACATTAACGCGGACGCGGAATCCTGGCAGCATTCTTCAGGCTGGCAACCGGCGGGGAGAATTATCCCCCAGACACAGCATGTAGCCTCCGGTGGCGGGCGCAGACCAGGCATGAAAAAGCGCCCTAAGTGCCCATTGGAACGCTCCTTTGCTACCTTTGGCGCACCGGCAGAAGCATCAGGTATCAAATAATTTACTATTCAGGACTGTGTCTTAGTCGTAATTTCCCGTGGGGCGCGAGTGAAAGTCCGGGCTCCGGCTAACAATTAGCTTCAAAAATCGGCCGGCTTTACTTGGGCGGGGAAGCTTTCGTCGCCCGGCGGATGAGTGCGCCTGGCTGAGAGAGCGTGCCCGATATGACCTTCGGCGATGTTATAAAGACGGCTTGGCAGCCGGGGCGTTTGCTGCGCGCCCCAGACTGGCTGCCGAGAATAAACCGGCGGACGCTGCCACAAGACTTGCTCGCGGGACTGACCGGTGCCATCGTCGTGCTGCCACAAGGCGTGGCGTTCGCCACTATTGCCGGCATGCCGCCCGAATACGGTCTTTATGCCGCAATCGTACCAACCATCATTGCCGCGCTCTCCGGCTCTTCGTGGCATCTGGTGGCGGGACCAAGCACCACAGCCTCGCTCGTACTGGCAACCGCTCTGCCATCGTTCGCCGCCCCAGGCTCCGCACAATATGTACAGCTTGCCATCACGCTCGCCTTCATGGTGGGGTTGATGGAACTTGCACTGGGAGCCTTCCGGCTTGGCGCGCTGGTCAACTTCATATCTCACTCGGTGATCATCGGCTTCACAGCCGGAGTGGGCGTCCTGATAATCGTTACGCAAACGCGCCATTTCATCGGCCTCGATGTCCCCAAGGGGTTGCCGGTGT
Organism: uncultured Alphaproteobacteria bacterium; assembly: GCA_963767435.1. GTDB lineage: Bacteria > Pseudomonadota > Alphaproteobacteria > Rhizobiales > Rhodomicrobiaceae > Rhodomicrobium. Next base: position 52,199 of record CAVYEY010000017.1, on the reverse strand, counting down.
ATGCGCTCGTTCAATACATCGCGACCCATCTGGGGCAGGCCAGCCTGGCCACCGCGGCCACGGGGCTCATTACGCTCGCCACGGGCATCGCGGTGAAGCGTTATCTGCCGCGCATTCCGTTCATGATCGTCGCCATCGTGGCCGGCAGCGCCGCAGGGACGGCGTTCAACGCAGCGGGTGCGCATATCGCTACCGTGGGTACCCTCCCCTCGCACCTGCCGCCGCTCTCCATGCCGGACTTCGACCCGGCGGTGTGGGCCATGCTGATGCCCACGGCGCTGGCCTTGGCCATTTCGGCCTTGAACGAGTCCGTCTCCATTTCCCGGGCGCTTGCCATCCGCTCCGGCCAGCACATCGACGCCAATCAGGAGTTCGTGGGCCAAGGCTTGGCCAACACGATAGGCAGCTTCTTCTCCAGCTACGTGGTTTCCTCCTCTTTCAATCGAAGCGCCCTGAACTACGCCGCAGGCGCGCAAACTCCGCTTTCCGCCCTTACCGCCGGCCTCTCGCTGGCCGCTATCATCTCCGTTGCGGCACCGCTCGCGGCCTATCTGCCCAACTCCGCGATGGCCGCCTCGCTCTACCTGATCGGCTGGGGGCTCATCGACCGCCCCAACATCGCCCAGATAGCCCGGACCAGCCGCATCGAAATCTCGATCATGATCGCAACCCTGCTTACGGCAATCTTCGTGCAGGTGCAGGTGGCGATCCTGGCGGGCGTGGTGCTGTCGCTCGTGGTCTATCTCTACCGGACCTCCAACCCGCGCATCGTGCGGCTCGTGCCCAATCTAGCAAGCCCAACCCGGAAGATGACCGAGCCCCGGCCCGATCTGCCCGAATGCCGTCAGTTCCATATCATCCGCTTCAACGGCTCTCTGTTCTTCGGCGCGGTAAATGCCTTCAAGGAAGAACTCCTGCGCTGCGGCCGGCTCAATCCCGATTGCCGCCACCTTGCCATCATCATGACCGGCGTGAACTTCGCCGACATCGCGGGCGCCGAGGCGCTGGCGCAAATGGCGCGGCATTACCGCAGCCGGGGCGGCAGCCTCTATCTCATTGGGGTCAACAGCGCCGTGCTCGAAATTCTGGAACGCGGAGGCTATCTCGACAGCATCGGCAGGCAGAATTTGTTCGCGTCGAAAACCGCCGCCCTCCGCTACATCTACACCAAGCTCGACTACGGCCTCTGCCGGACCTGCAACCTGCGCGTATTTGTCGAATGCGCGCGCAAGGGTAAGCAGGAGCCGTCTATCCTGGAAGAAGCAGCCCCGGTCTGAGTTCCGTCACGGCTTCGGACCGGCGGGCGGCCTTACCCGTCTGGCGGCCAGCGCCACCGGCGGCGAATGCGAGCCCGGGCGCCGATGGCGGCAGCGAAGGTCAGCAGCGATGCGGCAAGAGCCGGGAGGATTATGCGAAGCAACAGTCTCCGGAACCTTGCGGGCAGCCCGATGACGCGGATGTCTTCCGCGTCACGCTCCGCTGGCGGCTACAGGTGCATTTCGCGCCAATCGCGCAAGTGCAACCTAAAACCAGCCTGCAGGCCAGCCGTTTGGCGAGGAGACCGCCGGCCCGCTGGGTACTGCGGTGAGGGAACGCGAACCGGCGGCTGCAGCGGCGGCAAGGAGGACTGCTGCCGCTATTTGAGGAAGGGTGACTATCCCGCTGAAGGCCGCAATCGCGGCTGCGGAAAGGAAGGGCACCGCCGCAGCAAGCACTTTTGCCATTGCCCCCGTGAACAGCTGCGCCGCCGCACCGGCAGCAACGCCGTAGACCACGCCGGCAGCCAAAGCCAGTCCGGCAGAAAAGCGGGCAGCCGTTCCTGCCGTCCCATGTCCTGCGGCTGCTATCGCGGCACAGAGAAGCGCGGAAGCTCCCCAAACCTGCCAGATTTGCAACCTCGGGGCCTGCAACTGCGCATGAGCAGCCTTCATCAGTGTGATGGCCGCCAGCGCGATTGCAGCCATGGCGGCTTCCTCGACGCCGGACGGCGAGAGGAGCCCAGCCATCGCCAGGACCACACCAAGCAGAAGCATCGCGCCATTTTTGCCAGCCGCGCCGCTTCTGCCAGAACGGTCTTTGGCTTGCGCCAGCACGGCGCCCGCCGGCAGAAGTAGCGCGGCTGCCGGCGCTCCCATGACGGCGGAAGCCGCCAGAACGAGCGCCAGAGTAAACGCATCGTTAAGCACCGGGTCCGCAGGTCCGGAAGCCCGGCCTGCCTTCCCAGCTTGCCGGGCGCCGGTCCTGGCCCATGCCCAGGAAGAAGCGGCAGCGGCCGCCCCGAAAACAGCGCCCGCGATCCAGGGGCTTCCTGAGGCGCCGCCAGCGGCCAATAGCGGCAGCGCTGCCGCCTGCCCGGCCATGCAAGCCGCAGCAGCGGCAGCATGGACGAACGTCGAAGACCTGCGTGCAGACGCGAGAAAATCGCTTCGGTTGTCTTGCCCCCGGCACACGGCACCGGCGGCGCTGACCTGCGGCGCGATGCCAGGGAGCCACACGATATTGCAGCTGTCCCGAAGGACGCCGCCGGACACTTGTCCACCGCTGCCACTCATTTGCCGGTCCAGTCTGGAAACATGCTTGCGAAGCAAGTAAAATCGCAGTCCGGCAATCGGCGGATAGGGCTTGTTCCTCCCGCTCCATGCCCAACTTTCATGGAAGGAAGGGTACAGGGAGCGGGTTGGTGTCTCCAGTTACCGTTTTGATACCTTCCAGGCAGGCAGAGGACACGACGGGGGCAATTCTTAAGGCTATGAAAATACTCGTCATCGAGGACGATCCAGGCGGACGTACCATGCTCGTTCAGGGCTTGTCGGAGTGCGGCCACCAGGCGGTTTGCGCGGAAGATTTTGCGAAGGGCCTGGACGCTGCACGGACCGGCGATTTCGACGCGCTCATCGTCGACCGTATGCTGCCCGGCGGCGACGGTCTCGATATCGTCATTGCACTGCGCGCGCAAAATATCATGACGCCCGCCGTTTTCCTGACCGCGCTCAACGAGGTGGACGAACGCATCGCGGGCTTGCGCGCGGGCGGCGACGATTACATCGCCAAGCCCTTCTCCTTCCACGAACTGCTCGCCCGGATCGAAGCAATCTTACGCCGCAGGGCCGCATCCCCGGAAACGGTCTTGCGCGTCGGCGAACTTGAGATGAATTTGATTGCGCGGACGGTTACCCGCGCCGGCACCGGCATCGTGCTCCAGCCGCGCGAATTCCGCCTGCTTGAGTTCCTGATGCGGCACGCCGGGCAAACCGTCACCCGCAGCATGCTTCTCGAAAGCGTGTGGAAATACCGTTTCGAGCCGGAGACCAAGATCATCGACGTGCAAATGAGCCGCCTGCGCCAGAAAATCGACAAGGGTTTCGAACCCCCTCTCATTCATACGGTGCGCGGCTCGGGGTACTGCATCAGTGCGGATTAGGCTTGCACATACCACCACGTTCCGGCTCATGGCATTTGCGAGCCTGGCCTTCGTCGCGACCGGCGGGGCGGTCATCGGCTTTCTCTACTGGAGCATGCTGTCCGTCATCGACGCTCAGATCGCGGGCGCCCTTTCGCGCGAGACAAGCGACATGACCGCGGCTTACGCGAAGGGCGGCTACGAGCGCCTGCGCCGAACGGTCGCGGACCGCGCCAGCCCGCAGCCAGATACCGTCCGCCTTTATATGCTCATAGCCCCTGACGGCACCGTCACCGGCAATCTGAAGGAATGGCCCGCCGATGCGCCCGGGCCTGGGGGCACCGCCGATATAGCGGTGGAGCACGAGACCAAGGCCGCGCGCGTCCACACGCTGCGATTCGAGGACGGCAGCCGTCTTCTGGCCGGCCGCGCGCTCACCGAACGCAATAATTTCAAGGCGATCGCCGGGGAATTGCTTCTGAGCGTGTTGATGGCCAACCTGCTGCTGGGCGCCGCAGCCGGCGGCCTCCTCGCCTTCTATGCGCGCCACCGCCTGGGCGAGATCAACGCTGTTGCGGACGAAGTGCTCGAAGGCAACCTTTCCGTGCGCATCGCGGTTGGCGAAGGCGGCGACGAATACGATCACCTGGCCCAGAATATCAACGCCATGCTGGGCCGCATCCAGAAGCTCGTCGCCACCGTGCGCGGCGTCTCCGAGAACATCGCCCACGACCTGCGCACACCGTTGAACCGCCTTCGCGGCCGGCTCGAAGTGGCCCTCCTCTCCCCGCGCACGGGCGAAGAATACGAAGCCGTCCTGAAGCGCGCCGTTGCCGAATGCGACACCATCGTCGATACGTTCAACGGCATCCTGAAAATCGCCCGCATCAAGGCCGGCGCGCTTTCCCTGCCGCGAGCGCCAGTTAACCTTGCCGAGGTCGCCGAGGAATTGGCCGATCTTTACGAGGCGTTCGCGGATGAAAGCGGCGTTGTCCTCGAAGCCAAGCCCAGCGCGCGCGGCGGGGTATACGTACAGGGCGACGCGCATCTGATCTCGCAGGCGGCGGCGAACCTGCTCGACAATGCCATCAAATATTCTCCGAAAGGCGGGCGGGTTTCGATTTCTGCCGCAAGGAGTCCCGCCGGGGCAAGCCTTACCGTATCCGACAACGGGCCTGGTATCCCGGAAAACAAGCGCGCCGCCATGCTGGACCGGTTCGTCAGGCTCGACCAGACCTCGGGCAAGCAGGGCTACGGCCTGGGCTTAAGCTTCGCTGCCGCCGTCGCGGAATGGCACGGAGCGCGGCTTGAACTCGAAGATAACGTGCCCGGCCTCAGGGTAACGCTGCACTTCCCGCCAACACCCTGAGCGGCTTGTGTCTTTGCCGCCAGAATGGTGAAAACGCCCCCCGTACCGGCCCGGTCAGGCCGTCATTCCCGCCCCGGTTGCTTCGGGCACCTCAACGAGACGCCCGCTTCGCACATCGTAAATATAGCCGTAGATTGGGATACTGGGGGGAACCAGCGGATGCGACCGGATGCGGCGCACATCTTGGGCAACGCTAGCGGCCTGATCCTCGATGGTTAGCCACTTCACATAATGTCCGTGGACGCTGCCGGGGCCATGGCCGTGATCGTGCCAGCCCTCCCCGTCGAAGGAGGCCGTCTCCAGGCTCTGCTCCAAGAGGCCGCCGATGACTTCGCCGGTGAAGAGCTGCATACCGCAATCGGTATGGTGGATCACGAACCATTCTTTCGTCCCCAAGAGCTTATAGGAGATTACGAGCGAGCGGATAGCATCGTCGCTCGCCCGTCCGCCAGCGTTGCGGATGACATGGGCGTCGCCTTCCGAAAGGCCCGCATATTTCGCCGGATCGAGCCGGGCGTCCATACAGGTGAGGATGGCAAAACGCCGTGCCGGGGGCAACGGGAGCTTCGCCTTGTCACCAAAACTCGCCGCGTAAACTTCGTTAGCCTGCAAGACTTCAGATAGAATTGACATGCGATTTTACTCCGTCTGGCGTCACAAATGAGGCCGAACCAGGGTGGATCACTCGGAGGCTGCGCCCTCGGGGGCTACCGTTACCGTCACCTTTTGCACGGAGGATTCTACGGTTTTGTGATCGCCGCCGGCCCAAGACACACGGAGCACCTCCGTCCCCGCCTGTGCCGGAAGGTCAAACAGAAACAGATATCGGTTCGCGCCAAGCCGGACGAGCTGCTCCTGCGACGGCATCAAGACCGTGTCGCCCGCTTCTATGTGCAAATGCGTGCCCATCGCATGATGGCCCATCGTCATCTTGCGGATATCGGCGGGGGTTTCGAAGACGATGGCAAGCCGGGAGCCGACGACATCGCCATTTCCGGGCATCAAAATCTTGAGCGGCGGAACCTCCGCAGGAGCCGCGGCAGAACCGTGGTTCATGTGGTCCATATGATCCATGTGGTCCATATGCTCATGCCCGGATTGGCCGAATGCGGCACCGGCGAAAAGGGCGCCGGCAACCGTACAAGCCGCCAGAGCAGCGGCATGGCGTTTGAAATGTACTCTCATAACGTTTCCTTTCGTTTTCTTCTTTGCGAAGCTCGGGTCTAATGCACGTGGTCGTCGGGGGGAGGCTTGATCCTGGGCTCGCGGTTGAGGCGTTCCGCCTGCTGGCGCACACGCTCCAGAGATTGCCATCCATCCGGTTCGTCTTCCGGAATCCAGCGGGCGCGGATATAGCCGAACCGGTCGATCAGAAACTCCATTTGCGCGCGCGGCATGCCCAGGCGCGCGCCATCGCCACGGTTAGCGATGGTGCGCGACAGCAATTCGTAAGTCATTGCCATTTCACGGGTATTGCTCCGGATACGGATCAGACCCTTCACGTCCGGCAGGGCGGGATCTTCGGAGACAACCAGAACTTCGACGCGGGCTCCGCGCAGGGCCTCGCTCATCCGTGCCAGTTCCCGGATGCGCTCCGCCCCGCCTTCCGCGGCAGGCGGCGGGAATACGAGAAGCACATTAGCGCGGTCCCGGAAGTTCTTGAGTTCCAGGGGCTCTCCCCCCTCTCCCTCGAAATAGAAGTCCGGCGCACCCAGCCACGGCTTTTCCGCAGCGATATCCGGCGTCAGGACGCGGGCCTGGAAGCCTTCCGAAAAGGCCCGCAGGAAGTTGACGGCGTCCCAACGGTCTTGTCCGCTCAGCTCTGCACTGAAGGCTGGCATGCCGCTTAAGGGAAAACCGCGGGTCAGCCACCAGTACATATCTCCAGCAGTGTGGAGCGCGGTGTGCGGTTCGGTCAAATTGGCGGGACGCACTTTCAACGAACTTGCAGCGGGACCGTCGCCTAGGCCGCCATTGCCATGGCACGGTGTGCAGTATCGCTGGAAGTGGCTCATGCCTACCGCGATGGAAACGGTGAGGTAGGGAGCGGTCGAACGGGCATAGGTGTCCGGAAAAGCGGGAACGCACGCCGACCAAAGTCCAGCGCCCGCACCGGCAAGGAAAACTGCCGCAATGCCCGCTCCAAGAAAGCCCCGAAGGTGCCTCCTGAAATGAAAGCCTGCGGCCAGAGCCGCAGCCGCTGTGCCGAAGCCCGCTCCCGCAAGGAACTGGCCATTTCCGGCGCCCCACGTTGCGGTCCACGAAATCCGGACAGGCAGCCACCAATAAGGTGCATCGTGCGCCGCCGGCGTTGTCTGCGAAAGCACGCCGGCCGCAACGAGAATGCCCCCCGCCAAGGCGGCCTCCATGGCGACTAGCCGCGCCGCTGCTGAAAATTGCACGCGCGATGCCGGTCCTTTCTCCATGACGGGGAGAACCTGCTGCCGCACCTTATAGGCAACCGCCAGCACACCGGTCAGCAACGCCACCTTCAGGCACAAAAGTAGGCCGTAGGCCGTGCCGAGCAAGTCGCCTTGGGTCGCCGTAAAGTTCGCGGCCAAGGTAACGCCCGTTGCAACCACGGCGCCGATGCAGATCGTCGCGAGCAGCGAAAATCTCCGCGCCGCACGGGCTGCGTACCCGGAAATTTCCGATCCGCCGGCGCGCTGGCGGCCATCGACGCAAGCGCAATCCAGGCCGGCAGCCCGCCAGCCCAGGAAGCCATCGCCAGCATATGGACGATGTATGCGGGGCTAAGGTAGCCGGCTTGATCGTCCCCCGCGGCGTGGCTCGCAAAGGCTTCGAGAACGGGTACAAGGACCGCCGGAAGCAGCATGACGGCCAGGGCCGCCGCCAATTCTTTCTTGAAACGCACAATGACGATCGCCGCAGCCAGCATGAACAGGCCTGCGGCAATGCGCAGTGCCGCCACCAAGCCTACCCGCGTGCCAGTTGCGAAATCCCAAAGCCGGTCTGGCTGGCCCAAAATCTCAGGCAACGTTACGCCTGCGGTCAAGCTGGCCTCGGAGAGCGCGATTACCGCCGAGGCGGCGGCGTACCCTGCCGCCAGCCAGGGCAGCGCCGCGATGACCCGGCTGCGCCACCGCAAGGAACACTCGTCCCCGGCCGGGCCGGCCAGGAACAAGAAAATTATTCCCCCAAGCAAACCTGCGTGGGTTGCGTATCCGGCGGCCTTCGCCATCTCGGCCAGGAACTCAATCACGGCTGTGCGCGATCCCCCTGGATAGAAAACTGATAGCCGTAATCCACTGTGTGGCCGTCTTTCGACAGCACGCGATACCGGACCGTATAGACCCCAGCGCCGAGTGCGGGCAAACCGGCCTCCAAGCATTGCGGGCTGTCGCCGGGCTTCAACTCGCCAACGGCAACCGCCGCCCCTTTCGCACCCTCGACCTTGACCGACGAGAATTTGAGTTCGACGGCCTCGTTGAAGCACAGCAAGACGCGCTCCGGCGAACGGGATACCACCGCGCGGCTCCCTGGGATGGACTTGACCAGAGCCGCGTGCGCGAACACAGCATTGGGCGCCCCAAGAAGTACTGCTAAGGCTAATAAGATCTTCTGCAACTTGCCTTCCTCCGATCCCGGTCCATTTTATTGCTTCTACGCAGGCACTGCGTGACCACCACGCAAGAGCTTTCCGTTTTGGCCAGAACAACGATCACGCTTTTGAAGAGAAAGCCGCGGATGCGGCGGGCCATTACATCGGGCCACCCAGTCGCGCTGCGGTGCTTTCCATCTATACGTTCTTGTGTATGCGTGCGCTCGCCGCAAAGCTTTGCGCGGCGGCGCCGGCGCGCTCCCTTATCCGCAGGAAAACCTTTCGGTGCCAGCTGCACAGGGGTGAGGATTTCTCGTGGGACGTGCTAGTCCTTCAGAACCCAGCGCGCAAAATAAAAGGCGCTGATGGCGACGCCAGCGCCGATAACCATGCCCAGCGGCGTGCTCATCATATTCACCACTTCGAGTATAGCTCCCATTGTCTCTCTCCTGTTTGCTGCTTATGTTGAAGCGTTCAGTTACGACTGACTTTAGTTCGATTTAGCGATGTCCCCGCGTTCCCTCCCTAGTTGCATGCACCGGCTGGAAGATAAGCTCAAAGACTTCCTAAGCCCAAACATCGAGGCTTCTTCTCAATGTGACGAGGCTCAGGACATAGGCGAGGGCCAGCCCCCGCGAGTGAAAAGAACCCCGCCCCAGCGCGCCGCGATAGACGTAGGCGCAAATGAGGAAGTGCCAGACCAGGAGCGGAAAGAGCAGGAACCCGCCTATATTGGCGACAGGCACCGCAACCTTGAGCAAAAGCTGCAGGACGAGCCGGCTGCAATCGACCACGGCGCCGGCAGCCGCCAGCGCGGAAAGCGTCTGCATGACCCGCGAGGAATACCCCGCAAGCGAGAGCGGCAAGACCGTAAGCACTGCCAGCAGCAGGACGGCGGCGGCGCCTGCCAGCAAGGCGGCATTCGTACCGTGGCCCAGCAAAGCCAATCCGCATTCGCTGAACCCATAAAGTGCCAGGCACGCCCAAAGGAAGGACGCCGAAGCTGGCAGCGACAGCGGCTCCGTTTCGAGCCGCACCAGGCCGTACAGCGCCTGTCCTGTTTGCCATGTCCTAGCGAGCATCTTCCATCTTCCCTTGTGAAACGGCAATTCAACCGAACTCACCGAAAGGAACTGCAACCTTTGTGCCAAGCAATGCGCAATAGGGCCGATAATCTTCTTTCGTCTGCCACGGCAGCGGAAACCGAAACTATTGGCCAGCGGCAAGCAACAGAATGAAACGCCTCACTTGTTCATAAACGATACGGGCGTTGTCTAGAGATGATACAATTGTCTGAATTTGCTACAGCGTAAGCGGAGCCATTCGGAGCGGATTAACCGCATTGTGCATCGCAAAACGATAGTGGCCCTTCCCGCCAAAAACCAGCACGCGGAGAGTTCGTCCGCGCTAGGTGGCCTGGCCTTGACTTTGATCAAGACGCGCCTTGGAAAAATCGGCTCCAGAGACGCGTATTACCGTTACAAATAGCGGGTAAGACTTCTCTCCGCCACGAACTGTAAAGCTGCACATTTATCTTGATCAAGATCAAAGCTCAGCGGCATGGCACAGCTCTTGCAGCTATCCTCCAAGGCTTACAGCTGGCTCTTCCCGGGACTTCGCGGAGGGCTGGGCTTAAGCGCCAATAGCAACATCGTTTGGAAGGAGTTGACGCATGAGCACCGTAAGCGGAAGCCTTGCCGATACCGGACGCAGAGATGCAAGGGCAGTACCAGGCGCGGATGGCAAACTCGGCGCCGATCTATTCGACTGGAAGATTATCTGGGTGCCGTTCGTGGCCATGTTCGCGTTTTACTCGATGATTCGCGTCTATGAGCAGATTTACGGCTTCTCGGCCGGCCTGGACTCGTTCAGCGACGAGTTCAAAACCTATTGGCTGACCATCCTTTGGATCGAACTTCCGGTTCTGAGCGCGGCCTTCATAGGGGTCATGTCCTATCTCTGGAAGACCAGGGATCGCGATATAGCAAACGTGGCGCCCCGCGAAGAGTTAAGGCGGTATTTCGTACTGCTCGCCTGGCTTGTCGCTTACTCCACGGCGATATACTGGGGCGCCAGCTTCTTCACCGAACAGGATGGCACCTGGCACCAGACCGTTGTGCGTGACACCGACTTTACGCCCAGCCACATCCTGGAGTTCTATCTGAGCTATCCGATCTACATCGTCATGGGCGCCGGCGCCTTCATGTATGCGAAGACACGCGTCCCGCTCTTTTCGAAAGGATTTTCGGTCCCGTTCCTGATCTTCTTTGTCGGACCGTTCATGATCTTTCCGAATGTCGGCCTGAACGAATGGGGTCACACCTTCTGGTTCATGGAAGAGATCTTCGTGGCTCCTTTACATTGGGGCTTCGTATTCTTCGGATGGGCGGCGCTGGCCGTTTTCGGAGTGACGCTGACAATCCTCGGACGCGTTCGCGAGATCTGCGCCGTGAGCGGCATAGAGGCGGCGTGCGCATTCCACGAGGAGGAGACTGCCTCCCCCGCCGGCGCAGGACTGGCCCCGGCCGAGTAACCCAGGATTACGCACTCAGGAGCCGCTCCATGCGGGGCGGCTCCCGCCGGTACCCCGTTCCGCTCGAAGAGCAAAAGGAGGTGAAGGCATTTCAATCCACCGTGCGGCGGAACCATAAGGCTCGCCCCGTACGCACCGGACAAAGAGCCCACGAAACACGCCAGAACGATTTTGGAGGAAAGAGAGCCGCTATGTACGCAGATGCGAGAACACAAGGAGGAGAATCCAGATGAGCACCAGCAACGAAGCTTGGGCACCCGCCGTCGCGGCGAACGAAGGAACCCGGTTAGGCAGACCTCAGTCGATCTTCAATTCGATGGGCGAGGCCGCCGCATGCGTAAGTGCGATGGACTGGCTGTTACTATTCATATTCTTCTTCGTCCTGCTGTCGTCCTATCACATCCATACAATGCTATTGATGGGAGACTGGGACTTCTGGATCGACTGGAAAGACAGACGCTATTGGCCGACGGTGGCACCTATCGTCACGATCCCCTTTGTCGCGGCGGCGCAGTACTTTTTCTGGGAGAAATTCCGGTTGCCTTTCGGCGCAACACTTGTGGTCCTTGGCCTGATTTTCGGCGAGTGGGTCAACCGGTATGTGAACTTCTGGGGGTGGACCTGGTTCCCCGTTAATTTCTGCTGGCCGACTGTCCTGCTACCTGGGGCGCTCTTCATCGACGGCATACTACTTGCGAGCCGCAGCTATCTGGTGACCGCGGTCATCGGCTCTCTGGGCTTTGCCTTGCTCATGTATCCGTCCAACTGGCCCATCCTCGCGCAGTTCCACATGCCCGTGGAAAAAAATGGACTGGTGATGACTCTCGCCGACCTGATGGGATTCGAAACCGTCCGCACCGGCACGCCCGAGTACATCCGGCTGATCGAAAAGGGGACGCTGCGATCCTTCGGTCAAGACGTGGTGCCTGTGTCATCCTTCTTCGCAGGCTTCATCTCGATGGTGATGTACTTCATCTGGCACTTCATCGGACGGTGGTTCTCGAAGACGAACTTCATCGCTCGAATCTAAGACAGCAGTACGCTGCCGGTTTCCAAACCGGCGGCAACTGAGCCTAAGCAACGAAAACCAGAAAATGAGTTGGGAGATACACGCATGAAAGGGCATAAATACTGGCGAGCCGGGAGATCCGCTCTGCTAAGCAAATCCATCGCACTGGTAATGGGCTTGGCCTTTACCGTCATTGCGGTCACGTCGGCGTGGGCGCATGGCGAAAAGGCACAGATGCCATTCCTCAGGATGCGGTCGGTGCAATGGTACGATATCGCGTGGTCGAAGGCTGAGGTGAAGGTCGGAGAAACGGTCGAAATCACAGGCAAGTTCCACCTGTCCGAATTCTGGCCGGACGCTATCGGCTATCCCAAGGAGTCGTTCTTGAACGTCGGACAGCCCGGAGCGGTCTTCGTCCGCAAGGAGGTGTTTCTGAACGGCACCTTTGTTCCGCGTGCTTTCACTCTGGAACCCGGAAAGACCTATGAATTCAAGATTGTGCTTATGGCACGCCGGCCTGGAGACTGGCATGTCCATCCGGTGATGAATATCAGAAACGGCGGTCCCCTGAGCGGCCCTGGCGAATGGATCAAGGTTACCGGCGACTACGCCTCTTTCACAAATCCTGTGACAACACTCGATGGCAGGACGATCGACCTTGAAACCTTCGGCCTCACCGGCATTTACAGCTGGCATTTCCTCTGGATAGTGATTGCCGCTTTGTGGATCGGCTACTGGTTCCGGCGCGGCGGTTTCATTTCGCGCTACTTGCGTGTTGCGGGAAGCCCTGACGAGCAATCCGCCGACAAGATGATCTCGCCTTTAGACGAGAAGATAACCTTGGCCATGATTGGCGGAACGCTTCTCATCGTCATGTTCGCCTTCTCGCGGACGGAAGCCGCATTGCCGCGCACGCTGCCGCTCCAATCCGGCCTCTTGACTATTGCGCCCGGCGATCCAGCGCTGAACGCGCCTGACAACGTGCAGGTGAAATACCAGCGCGGCGTTTACGACGTGCCCGGCCGCAGGCTGGTCCTGAATCTCGAAATCACGAACAACAGCAATGAGGCAGTGCAGATCGGGGAACTCAACACCGCCAGTGTCCGGTTCCTCAACCCAAAGGTGATGAAGGAGGCGGTGAAATATCCGGACTACCTGCTTGCTCCCGATGAACTCACCGTGTCCGACGACAAGCCGATTGCGCCGGGCGAAACCCGCACCCTGAGCATTACCGCGCAGGATGCCCTTTGGGACACGCAAAGGCTCGCCGATATCTATTACGGCACCGATAGCAGCATGGCCGGATTGCTCATGCTCCACGGGCAAAGCGGTAGCCGTCATGTGGTCGAAATCGGTGGCCCGGCTGTGCCGAACTACACGAACATCGGCCTTCTGAAGCTTTGAGGTTCCTTTGAGCTGACCGGCGATTGTTGTCTCCGGTCAGTCTCTCCGCCCCTCGTTTCTATGCGGGGGGCGGACTTCCGATCAAATCATGGGGACTCTCTTATGGGACATGCAGAACTCAAACGGATCGGGCGCAATTCATGGGGCGCGGCAGCGCTTGCACTTGGCTTGATTTTCTCGCTGGCCGGGGAAAGAACCGCCGCGGCGCATGGCGGGCTAAGTGCGGAGGCCGATACTTGCGTCCTGCGTTTTCCGGGAACCACCTACAAGATGCACTTTGCCGGCTATCAACCCAATAGTCAGCAGAAGGAATTTTGCGAGGACATACCGGAACGCGGCCGGACCATCGTTGCACTCGACTATTTCACGCCGGAACTGCGCCGGATGGAGGTGGAACTAAGGGTAATCCGCAATTCCGGCAATTCCTCCGCCAAATCCAACAATGTGGAGGCTATTACGGAAGTATACCTGCCCCCCCAAAAGCGCCCGACCGGCACGTTTAACTTCGAGCACAACTTCGCGGAAGGCAATTACGTCGGACTATTGAAACTCCGCGATAAGTCCGGGGAACATACAAGCCGGTTTCCATTCGCCGTAGGCCAAGTCTCAATGCAACATACGATACATTTGGGATTGATGTTTCTTGTGCTGATTGCGGCAGGAGGCGGCGTGATCTGGGTGGCGCGGACTAAGGGAACGAAAATTTTCTGAGAAGGGGAGGTATGAACCCAAGGCAAGCGTCGAAGAAAGCAGAAAAAAGCAAAAGAATTGAAGGTGTGTAATGGCTCGATCCACGAACACCGGACATAACCAGGAAAGGTGGAAACACATGAACGAATCTCTCAAGCTGGTACTATTCGCATTTACTGCCCTGTGCTTTGCACTCTCGCTTTATTTGGGCTTTGTGGTCAAGGATGGCCCCCAGCCAGTGCATGAGGCCCGGCAGGCGTCGGCGCCCTATAGTATTAAGTAACCGGTAACCTCGGACGACTGCGCGGCAGGTTCAATATTTAGAGCACAACTTAGCGGAAAGAAGAAGCGCAGGGCTATTGAAACTCCACCATGGCTACGGGGAGCATATAGGCCGGTTTCCGCTTGCCGCCGGCGCGGGGTAACGCCGGCGGCGGTGTATTACTCACCGGCCCTTCTTCTGGTCATTGCGGAAGAGGTGCCTCGATCTAAGCGGCGCGGACTAACCATGTAAAGGTTTTCAGAGAGCAGGCGGGAGGTGTGCAATGGTTCGATCCATGATTGCGGTCCATGCCGGGAAAAGTGAAAATACATGAAAAAGCAACTCCTGCAGGGACTGGCCGGCGTCACTGTACTGTGCGCGGCACTTACGGCCTTGGGCCTGACGGTCCAGGGAGGCCCCGTACCGCCGCATGAGCTTCAGCAGGCCTTGCCGGGCGAGAAGCAAGCCCTGGGAGCGGAGGCCATTTGCAGTTCCCGCGGGGCTCGCGGCGGCTTGAGGCAGGCGCCGCCGTCCGCGGCCAGGCAGATAATATGGAATCCGGTTGAATAGTTCCGCAGCTGCCATTCCGGAAAGCGCGCGGCGTCTATCCAGAATCTACCGGCATGTCCGGCAAGATCCCGCATCCGCGCAGCGGCATTTCCTGCCGCAGCGCGTGCGGGATGACGTCAGCAGCCAGCGAAGCCTTCAAGCGGTATGGATGGTGCGGACGGCGGGACTTGAACCCGCATAGCCTTTCAGCCGAGGGATTTTAAGTCCCTTGTGTCTACCATTTCACCACGTCCGCGCCCTGGTGTCATTGAGGAGCCCTCAACCCAGCGTTCCGGCTGGGCGCATGCGCGCCGCCGGTGCGATGGTTGCACGATACTGAGGCAGGCGCGCTTTGTCCACCCGCGAGCCATGGCGCTCCACGCTGGCGCGCCGTCATCCAAATCGCGGCCTGCGCCTTCGGAGGGCCCATAGGCTGCGTGGCGGCGGCCGGCATCCTCACTCTGGCCGGAGGAGGAACGCCGCTGCAGGCCGTGGAGGCGATGGCGTTTGCCTACGTGTCCATGGCCGTCTGGACCAATGTCGGGGCCTTTCTTCGAACGGAGGGCGTGGCCGGGAACCTCCTGGTCAAGGGGCTCGTGCATGGCGTGGTTGGCGGCACGCTCTCGGTTGCGCAGGGCGGGCATTTCATACAGGGCTTCGCGGCCAATGCCATCGGGGCGGATGTTGGGCTCATGAGCAATGCGGTCAGCGGCGGGAATGTGCTGCTGGATACGGCCATCGTGGGCGCGGCGGGCGGTGCGGCGTCCGTGCTGACGGGCGGCAAGTTCGACGCTGGGTTCATTACGGCGGCCTTTGCGAACTTGTTTAATAAGTTTCAGCTACTAAGCGGTGCGCAACTCTCCGGGGAGTGTTCGCCGTATGGCTCTGTTTCACGTTACGGGGAGCGTGGAAGTATTTTTTATGAGGGACCAGAGCCTGGGTTCTCTGGTATATACGAAGCTGCTGTAGGCCCGTTAGATGTTCTTGCTGGAGGGATAGTAGGAGGGATAAGGTCACTGGGCGCCTCGCTGGCTGAGGAAGCGGCCGCAGCGGATACCACCGCGACGAGCATCCTTGGGCAGAGTTTCGGAAAACTTGGAACGGTGGTAGAAGACCCAGGACTTTCCATAACCTCGATGAGCGGACATGCCGTTGATCAAGCCATAACAAGAGGAGTTTCACCTCAGGCAATATTGGGGGCTGTGCAAGACCCTCTGGTTGTATTGCAGCAATCAAATGGCACCTTCCTATTCTGGTTCATCGCGGATTTTAGTGGTTAATTTTTGAGTGGCGGCAGGCCTGACGTGAGGATTTTGAGCTTGAGATATTCCTCATCGCGGAGGCCGTAGGCTTTGCGCTGGATGACGCGGATTTTGTTGTTGAGCCCCTCAACGAAGCCCATGGGGATTTTGTGAGTTGGCTGGCAATGGGTGGCGATGCCGTCCCAGTGTTTCTCGATCATGCGGGCGAACTTTTCGTAAGGCGCGAGGTCTTGATCGCGCAGTTGCTCGCGCCAGGCGTCGAAGAAAGCGCGGGCGTCTCCGGCATCGGCGTAGTCCCAAAGCTGCTCGAACTGCTCGCGCAAAAGATACGCGACGTTCAACCGCGCGTTGGCTTGCAGCAGGCGATCAAGGTTCTTGCGCTTATCATCGGTCAGGTTTTCACGGCGCGACAACAGGACGTAACGTTGGCCTTTGATGAAGCTCCGATCATCGCCGGTGACGCGCTTGTATTCGGATCGGCGAATGTCGTCGAGCGCGTCGGATAGATGCTTCACGACATGGAACTTATCGAACAAAATCGCGGCTCGCGGTGCATTCTTCTTCGTGGAATTGCGAAAAGCCTTCCACATGTCCATGACGGCAAGCTTGATTTTCTCCGCGTTTTCCTTGCCTAAAAACGCATAGAACAAGTCCATGTCAGCTTCCGTGCGCCCCGCGCCGCCGAACCATATCGCGCGTCGCGCTTCAATATCGCTGACGACGATCCGGTAACTGTGGCCCTTTTTGATCGAGATCTCATCGACGCCGATCACGCGCGGCGCGGGCGGTCCGGCAAGACGCAGTTGCTCACGCATGTAGATTTTGTCGAGGTCTTTGACGGCATGCCAGTCAAGGCGCATCAACCGCGAGACATCCTGGATCGTCATCGCGCGGCACAAGCCGCCGATCTGCATGGCAAAGCGCAGCGTGTACTTCGTGTTGTCCGACAAAAACGCGAGCTTTTCGTTCTTCACGCCGCAGGTTTTACACTTTACACGGCGCATCGTAAAATCGAGATGGACTTCCCGGTCGCCACAAGCCAAATCGCGCACGCGCCGCCAGCGCGTGTCATAAATCCGCCGGCACGTCTTCCCGCATCCGCCGCACACGCTTTTTTTGAGCGCCGGTCGAGCGTCAGGACGGCCACGCCATACCCGTCAAGCTCGTGGCTATCGAGCTTCGCGCGCACATGGAAACCCGGAACCTTGTAGGCGTCGCGCAAGTTTTTGATCCGGGCTTTTGCTGGCTGTTCGTTCATCCAAAAAACGTAACACGTTTTTCGCTCACCAAAAAACCTCTAACATTCTGATAAGCAATGGCTTCTAGCCAGTCTGTATCCAAAAATTAACCACCAAAAAATGCGAAGAGCCCCTATTCTTAACTGATGACGCTGCTGTTGTATTGTCTTCGGCTGGCCGAATGGTAACTACGTATCCAAATACGATGTTTGGCCCCGGTATAATAAATATACTAACAGCGGCAGGACGTTAGGTTTATGAGTAGAGAACTTTTCTATAAGATTAGAGCGATCCTGCTTCGCGACTGGGACCCCCTGAACGTGGGAGACAATCCCCATCTTGAAGATGAATATGATGCATACATCCCAGAATTACTAAGAGAAGCCACCAACAAAGACGAGAACTCTATCAAAGAAAAATTGATTGATATCGAGAATAGAGTTGGAGTAGGTGTGGCCCCGGAGCAAAGAAATATTGCAATCATGAAGCTGATTCAATTACTTTCTGGTTAGGCTCAGAAAAGCAGCGGCCAATTTGCGTTGGGGTGCTGTGGTGGTGATCGAGGTCACCTCCAGCCAGACCGTCTACCTCTTGCCCATGAGAATGTTTATCGGGGAGGAACCGCCGATGAAGGCTGCATTAACTGATATCGAGATGAAGGTTGAAAGCGTCACCTTCTTCTCTGAGGCTGATGAAAAAATGTTCTTCAGCTGGCTCGATGGATTGCCATTCGTGAGACGATATGAAGGGCGCGGCAGAGCACTGCACATTTTCGTTTATGCAGAGAAGATGAATGAAGAGGCCTTGCGAGAGCTAATAGCCTTATTTTACCGACACGATCTAAATATGCGGCAACTAAGGATATTTGATCGCCCGGAATTCAATCAATGGTTCCACAATAAGCGTGCATACTGGTACGAGAGCGTATTCAACTGAGGGTTACTATATAACTAGATGTCCGCACGGTGGCGTGGACGGCGTTCAACATGCCGTCGCAGATCGTGCAGAACGCGCGCACCGTCAACCTGACCTACGGCCTGGACCGCCCCCGGCTTCAAGCGCATGGACATCAACGAGACCGCCACCTCCGGCAACCGGCAAATATGTCGCGATTGCGGCAGACAGCCCTATGAACCTGCTACGGGGCCACAATTCTTAACGGAACAAGGTTAACGCGGAATCCAGGGTCGCCAAAACTGCCCGGAAAAAATGAAAAAGTGCCTCGAATTGCTAGAATTCCAGCATTGAAAACTACGGTTAAATATTGTGGCTTTACCATATTATGTCTATATAGATATCATCTAGTAGATTGTTTTATATCACCTTTTCGCCGCAGCAGCCTCTTTACTTTTCAGCAAGAAACATCTGTTACAATATAAATCATAATCGAAAGGTGGCAATTTGCTAAGTTCCGGAGGTAATCGCCGCTTAACCTAAGCCGCACCGGGGGACCGTACGCCCCTGCCGCGCCCTGCTCTCCCCTACGAGGCGCCATAGACCGGCGGCCTCGCCTTCGGCCGTGGCGGCAGCACCTCCTGCCTCCCGCCATGCCGAATCCCCGCGAGCAGCAGCAGGAACAGCGTAAGCGCGTTGAACAGATGCCAGAAGAAATGCGTCCCCATGCGGTGGCCCAGCACGATCCAGGAGCCGCACAGCGACTGGTCGAGCGTGCGCAGGCTGAGCGACACAGCGAACGCCGCCGATGCCGCGAGCACGAGCGGCCCGGCCCGGTGCCGCTTGACAGCAAGCCATGCCCCGATGCAGAGCAGCGCGGCAATCGCCGGCCCGTAGCCCAAGCTTCCGTTGAGGCACTTGGCCTGCGCTCCTGCCGGGATATCGAGCCCGAAGCCAGCCTGCCCGTCCCAGCACTGCACATTGAGCCCGGCCGCCATCGCAGCCACGAACACCGCCATTGCAGCGGCGATGAAGCCCCAGGAAGCGCCCGCAAAACGCCTGAGCGCATAGACCAGATAGGTCAGCATGAACACGCCGATGGGGCCCGTGTCGGCCAGCTCGGTGCCCTTGCCCGGCATGGTGTGGAACAGGAAACTGCCGATGCCGATGGCGATGAAGTCCGCCGCGAAGAACCAGTGCCAAAGCGAGCGATCCTGCGCCGGGCGGCGCGCGATCAGCACGAGCCCCGCGATTGCCGCCACGATGAAGCCCGCGTTCGTTACCGCATTGAGCGGCTCGGCCCAAAACGCAGCCCCCGTTCGCTCGCAATAGTCGAAAATGCTGGCTCCGTTATGCGGCATGCCACCGGTCCCATTTCGTTAGCGCTACCGCCCTTCGGGCTACTTGAGCGCAGGTTGTTAGCGCTACCGCCCCCGGGCTACTTGAGCGCGAGTTGCTCGCTGGATCGGCGATACCATAGCCGAGTGAAACAAATGCAACACCTTCCCCCGGCCACTTACCCCAGTTTTGTTGGCGCGGCTACGCGTCGCGGGTTTCCGCCGCCCCAAACAGGAAAGCTTGGCGAAACGCCATGCCTGGCCTATGCTGCCCTCCATTGTGGTTCCATCGGAGGGCTGGCCATAATGCTTCGCGTTATCATCGCCTGCGCAGTCTCGCTGAGCTTGTCCGCAACGGCTGGCGCCGCCGGGCAAAAGTCTCCGCCACCCGAGGGCGAGACCTATCGCCACGTCTATGCCGAAGCCTGGTACGGAAACCAGAAGGTGGTGGCACCGGTCCGCCGCATCGGCTGCTGCGACGAGGTCCAGCTCCCCACGGGCGAATGGATCGCCTGCGAATTCTCCTGCGAGATCACCATGCGCAAGATGCCGCTTTCCTACTGGCAGACGTTAGGCGCGGGCTACGATAGAACCGGCCCAGCCGGCGAACAGCGCAGCGACTACTGGACGGACAGCTGGGGCTACAAGCACTGGTATCTTTTCTAGAGTGCGGCCCGTCAAAGACGCACGGCAAAACAAGAGTTTAGAGCCAGCTCAGGCCACCGCCGGCGCAATATCTGTCTTGAGGAAATCGCCGCCCTTGAACAGGAGCGGCGCCTTGCGCGACCTCGCCAGCGCATAGGCCGCACAATCGCCGAAGTTTAGCCCCGCCGGATGGCGTCCCTTGCCGAACCGCAGGAACGCCTCGCGCGCCTTCTGGGCCTGCTCCCGGTCGAAGGCCGCGACCTCGATATTCGCCCGTTTCAGAAACGCCTCAAGCGGCCGCCAGACTCGCATCCTTCGCTTTCGGCCCCGCCAGCACCATGGAGGTTTCCAGGTAGCTGACCGCGGAAAAAACCGAACCATCCGCGGCTGCAATCCCCTCTAAAAAGCGCTCCGCCTCCGGCTCACCCCTCATGATCGCGACCAGCGCGGAGCTATCGAGAGCGATCACGCGGGCAAGCCCTGTTCGTCGTAGAGATCGTCCTCGCTCCACCGCGGAAGTGCCGCCTGCAGCCTAGCACTTTCCTTGGCAATCGCGCGCAAATCCTCAAGCAGCGCCGCATCCGCCTTGCCGCCCGCGCGCCGCACGCCATCGTGGATGAATTCGATGCCGGCCTCCTGTAGCGCCATCTGAACCTCCCTGGCGGTATCGTCCGCAACAGCGTATTCGCCGCTCGCCGCCTCCAGCCTGCGAATCGTCGTGACAGAGACGCCAGCGCGGCGCGCAAGCTCATCCTGCTCCATACGCAGAAGCGCCCGCGCTGCCTTGATTTGTTCGGAACTAACCATGAGATAAACCTACCACAACCGATAGGAAAACATCAACGGTATCGTCTGGCGCGCTACTCCTTCTTCGGCAGGTTCAGCCGGATGTGCAACTCGCGCAGCTGCTTGGCCGATGCCTCGGAAGGCGCGCCCATAAGCAGGTCTTCGGCCTGCTGGTTCATCGGGAACAGCGTGATCTCGCGCAGGTTCTGCGCACCGCAGAGCAGCATCACAACCCGGTCGATACCGGCAGCCATGCCAGCATGCGGCGGGGCGCCGAATTTCAGCGCGCGGATCATGCCGCCGAACCGGTGATCCACCACTTCCGGCCCATAGCCCGCGATCCCGAACGCCTTGTACATGACCTCCGGCGTATGGTTACGCACCGCGCCCGACGCGATCTCGAAGCCGTTGCACACCATGTCGTACTGGTAGGCCTTGAGCTTGAGCAAATCCTCGTTCGATTTCGCGCCTTCCAGAGCCGCAAGCTCGCCCTGCGGCATCGAGAACGGGTTATGCGAAAACTCGATCTTCTTCTCTTCCTCGTCCCATTCGTAGAAGGGGAAGTCCACGATCCAACACAGCTCGTAGCGGTCCTTGTCTACGAGGTTCAGCTCGGTGCCGATCATGGTGCGGGCCTCGCCAGCGAACCTGTAGAACTTCGCCGGATCGCCGCCCGCGAAGAACACCGCGTCGCCTTCCTTAAGGCCAAGCTGCGCCTGCAGTGCCGCGGAGCGTTCCACGCCCAGGTTCTTGGCGATGGGGCCTGCCGCCTCGCCTTCGCGGAAGAAGATGTAGCCGAGCCCTGGCTGACCCTGCTTCTGCGCCCAGCCGTTCATGCGGTCGCAGAAGGCACGGCTGCCGCCACCAGGCGCCGGTATAGCCCAAATGCGGGCCTTGGCGTCCTTCTCCAGCATGCCGGCGAAGACCTTGAAGCCCGAGCCGCGGAAATGCTCGCTTACGTCCTGCATGACGATGGGGTTGCGCAGGTCCGGCTTGTCGGTGCCGTACTTGGCTATGGCCTCGTCGAAGGCGATGCGCGGCAGCACTTTCGTCACCGGCTTGCCGCCGGCAAACTCCTCGAACGTGCCGCGAATCACGGGCTCCATGGCTGCAAACACGTCGTCTTGCGTGACGAAGCTCATCTCGATGTCGAGTTGGTAGAACTCGCCCGGCAGCCGGTCGGCGCGCGGGTCTTCGTCGCGGAAGCAGGGCGCGATCTGGAAATAGCGGTCGAAGCCTGAGATCATGAGCAATTGCTTGAATTGCTGCGGCGCCTGCGGCAGGGCGTAGAACTTGCCTGGATGGATGCGCGACGGCACGAGAAAATCGCGCGCGCCTTCGGGCGAAGAGGCGGTCAGAATTGGCGTCTGGAACTCGAAAAAGCCTGCCCCGGCCATCCGCTGGCGAAGCGCGGCGGTGATCGCGGTGCGCTTCATTATGTTCTTGTGCAGCGTCTCGCGGCGCAGGTCGAGGAAGCGGTACTTAAGCCGCGTGTCCTCCGGATAGTCCGGCTCGCCGAACACCGGCAGCGGCAGTTCCTCGGACTTCGAAAGCACGTCGAGGCTGCCGATTTGTACTTCCACCTGCCCCGTGGGCAGGTTCAGGTTTACAGTATCGCCCTCGCGCGCGAGCACCTTGCCATCGATTCGGATCACCCATTCGGCGCGCACCAGCTCGGCGGCCTTGAAGGCCGGATCGCTTGGATCGGCCACGCATTGCACCAGCCCATAATGGTCGCGCAGATCGATGAACAGGAGCCCGCCATGGTCGCGCACGCGATGCACCCAGCCCGAAAGCCGCACCGTTTTGCCCACATCGTCCTTGCGCAGCGCTCCGCAGGTCACGGTACGGTAAGCGTGGACCTCGGCGGGATTCGTCTCAGCCGCTCCCCCCGCCCCGTTCTTCTTGGCCGCGCCGTTCGCAGATTCTGCTGCTGCGGCAGGGACTTGCTTCTTTCCGGAAATGGCGTGTTTGGCTCGCCCGCGCTGTGCGGATTTTTCCACAGTTCTCACCCTCGTGAACCAATTCTGCCTGCGCCAACCCTGCCTCTGGCAATGGCCGCAAAAGCAGCTTAAAGAAGACCGTAGCCGGGGCCCGCGAAAGCGTGCGGCGCGAACCGGCATCCCGCCCGAACAGCGCACGCACCGTCTAATTTGTCAAGGTTGCACGCCTTTCCTAGGCGGCCCCCCACAACTTGAGCTATAACCGCCCGATGACCGATCTTCCTCAAGTGATTACCTCTACCGCGCACCTGGAACAGGCCTGCGCCATACTGAACCAGCAGTCCTACGTAACCGTCGATACGGAATTTTTGCGCCAGACCACTTACAGGCCCAAGCTGTGCCTCATCCAGATCGCGGGCTCGGGAGTTGAGGTCGCCGTCGATCCGCTCGCTGGCGTCGATCTGTCGAGCTTCTACGCGCTGATGGCCAACCGGGAAGTGATGAAGGTCTTCCATGCGGCCCGGCAGGATATCGAAATCATCCACCAGGAAGCAGGCATCATTCCCACCCCGATCTTCGACACGCAGATCGCGGCGATGGCGCTGGGGCACGGCGAGGCCATCTCCTATGGTGCGCTGGTCAAGAAGCTTCTGAAGCGCAACCACGATAAGACCTACCAATCCATCGATTGGTGCCAGCGGCCGCTTGGTCCCCGCCAGATCGAATATGCGCTGGGCGACGTGACCCACCTGCGCGACGTCTACGTGAAGCTCAAGACGCGCCTTGAGGAAACCGGCCGCGCATCCTGGCTCGAAGAAGAGGTCGGGATCCTCATCGATCCCAAGACTTACGCCTTCGACCCCGCCGACGCCTGGAAGCGCATGAAGCTTGCCGGCAAATCGCGCCTGGGCAAACTCATCATCATCGAGCTTTCGGCCTGGCGGGAGCGCGCCGCCCAGAACGAGAACGTGCCGCGCGGACGCGTGCTCAAGGACGAAGCCATCTACGAGATTGCCAAGTTCGCGCCGAACTCGCTCGACGCGCTCTTGCGGCTGCGCACCGTGCGCGACAGCGTCAAGGCGCGGGGCGAAGCGATCCTGCGCTGCGTTGCGGCAGCCCACGCACACGACCCCGCAAGCGTTGCGATACCCGACGCGCATGCGGAACTGCCCGCCTCCGCTTCGGCCACGGTCGAGCTGCTGCGCGTGCTGCTCAAAGCGGTTTCGGCGGAGCTCAACGTCGCGCCGAAGCTCCTCGCAAGTGCCGAGGATCTCGAAAAGCTCGCGCGCTACGACCATTCCGACATCCCGGCCTTGCGCGGCTGGCGGCGGGAGTTCTTCGGCGAAAAGGCGCTGGCACTGAAGGCAGGAACCCTGGCGCTTGGCATCAAGAACAAGGAAGTCCAGCTGTTCCCGCTATAGCCGGCCCCGTGTCCAGCCCCCTTTTAGCGTGGACGACCGCACCTCCCGGTCCTCCCCGCCTTGCTCCGGCCGTGAGCCTCCGCTATAAGCCGCAGCATCAGCCGTAGCGCTAGAAACGCACTTTCCAGCCAGCTCGAACCTATTCAACCAGCAAAGGCGAACCCATGGCCGTCCAACGCACGCTTTCCATCATCAAACCGGACGCAACCGCCCGCAACCTCACCGGCAAGATCATCGCCAAGCTCGAAGAGGGCGGGCTTCGCGTCGTTGCGCAAAAGCGCGTGCGCTGGAGCGAAGGCGACGCAGCGGTATTCTATTCCGTGCACAAGGAGCGGCCGTTCTACACGGACCTCGTCTCCTTCATGACCTCCGGCCCCATCGTGCTGCAGGTTCTCGAAGGCGAGAACGCGGTTGCGAAGAACCGCGAGATCATGGGCGCGACCAACCCCGCCAATGCCGCTCCCGGCACGATTCGCAAGGAATTTGCCGAAAATATCGAGCGCAATTCCGTGCATGGTTCGGACAGCGCCGAGAATGCGGCGCTCGAAATCGGGCTCGTGTTCCAGGAAAGCGAGATCGTCGGCTGAGCCGGCAACCGGCGCCGGACCCAGCTCCGGCCCGGGCTTCCGCATCCGCGCGGGCACAACAAAAACCGGCGGTTCCGGATACAGGACCGCCGTCCAGCCTTGCCTCGGGAATCTATGCGCCGGCCAGGGCGTCCACATGCCCTTCCGTCCGCCCCGTTAATTTTCCTTGAACGCCCAAAGGTTACAAAATGGGCGCTTTTCGAGATTTTTATAGTGTATCACAAAGATATTGAATTTAAGTTAACGTGTATCTTATTGATATTGCAGGATAATTTTTACGATACGCCGCAAATTATAGTAAAGACACAATATTTAACCGTATTTTTCAATGCCGGAATTCCGGCTATTCGAGCTGCTTTTCGTTTTTTTTCTGCAATTTTTGCCACTCAATTCCAGGCGTTAACCATTTCTTCTTAACGAATATGGCGGCGCATAGGCCGCCCGCCGCAATTACGCCCCATTTGCCCGCCGCCCGCTTTGATATTTGCCATGCGGCGTTGCGCGCCATTGGGGCCGCGTGCCCTTTCATGCTACCCAAGGCAGCATCGCGAACCACGCATCCGAACAGGGGCAGCTACTGCATGAACCTCGCGCGCTGGACCATACAACTCGCCGCCCTGCCGGCCTTCCTGGCGCTCGCCGCCGTCAGCTATTCGCAGCCGTCGCCCCTTTGCATGGTCCCCGGCCCCTACGGCTTCCTGACCAGCATGTGGTTCATGTACCTGGTGATGGCCGCCGCGCACTCCTATGCGTGGTTCCCGCTCGCGGCCAGGGTGCTGTCCAAATCCCCGTCGAAGGATCTGCCGGTGCTCGACTGCTGCGCGCCTCTGCTTTCCGGGACGGCGGACGGGCGGAAAATCTGAGGCCCAGGCGCCGCGGCTCCAGCACTGCGGAACCCGGCCAACATTCCCTTGCGACACCTGCACTCCTGTGAAGGGTTTCGGATGCCGGCCCCTGCCGAACCTCACCGCGCGCACCACGGGCAGGCGTCCGAAAGTCTCCGGGGAAGGAACGCGCGGGGAGCAGGGCACCACCCGCAACAGCACAGCGCTATGAGGATTTTGCCCGCGCCATCGGCATGCGAAGGGCTGGCGGCATGGCCCAGGAGGTGCGCTGGGCGGCGCTGCAATACCCCGCAATAGCCGCAACGGGGCGAGGCAGCCGCTTGGGCGACCGCAAGCAGGCTGGCTTGAGCGCCGATTGCTTCAGTTGAGACGCGCCTGGGCGAGCACCTCCGTGGCCGGCATGAAGGCGGCGGCGAAGGCGCGCAGCAATCGGGATGGAAGCGCTTACGATCCTGCTCATGACGTGTCGATCCCCGCGGGGGCCAGCGCGGGCCTGCGCCGCCGGCAGCTTCCCTCGAAGGTCTCGATAATGAGCATGCGGCTGCCGCAACAGGGACAAAGGCGGACCGGCGCGGCGCCGGCAAGTGCTTCGGTCTTGCCTGCATCCTTGCGTTTGGGCGCAGGCGCGGTCATGGCGAGCAGGATACGCATCGTGGCAAGATTATCCGCGCGGACGCCGCTGGCCAGGAACCCGTAATGGCGGATGCGGTGGAAGCCCTTGGGCAAGACGTGGATCAGGAAGCGGCGGATGAACTCGCCCGCCTCAAGCGTCATGGTCTTGTAGCGGCCGGGCCCCTCGATCCGGTAGTCTTTGTATTTGAATGTGACGCTGGTCTTGTCCGCGGCAATCAGGCGCCGGTTCGAGATGGCAACCCGGTGCGTATAACGCGAGAGGTAAGCCAGCACGGTTTCAGGCCCGGAGAACGGCCGCTTGGAATAGACGAACCACTTGGTCTTTCTGAGCGACGCCAGGAAGGCCGCGAATGCGTCCGCACCGGCAAGGTGCGCATGCTCGCCAAAGAAGCGCAGCTTGCCGGCCTTGTGCGCGGCGGCGAGCTTCTCAAGCATCAGCCGGCGGAACAGCTTGGAGAGCACCAGCACCGGCAGGAGGAAGCCGCGCCGGCAGGCTATCCACCTGCTGCCATCCGGTGAGAGCCCGCCGCCCGGCACGATCATGTGTACATGCGGATGATGCGTCATCGCCGAGCCCCATGTATGCAGCACGGCGATAAAGCCGGTCTTGGCCCCAAGGTGCTTGGGATCGGCCGCGATCTTCAGCATGGTCTCGGCCGAGGCCTTGAACAGCATGGCGTAGATCGCAGCCTTGTTCTGGTAGGCGATGTCCGCGATTGGCGCGGGCAGCGTGAACACCTGGTGGAAGTACTGCACCGGCAAGAGTTCGGCTTCGCGGGCGGCCAGCCATTCCCGTGCCGCAGCCCCCTGGCACTTCGGGCAGTGGCAATTCATGCAACTATTATAGGAGATGGCCGTGTGTCCGCAGGCATCGTTCTCGCAAGCCGCGACATGGCCGCCGAGCGCCGCCGTGCGGCAGTTCTCGATGGCGCTCATCACCTTGAACTGGCCGGGGCTCACATGGCCGCGGTTGGCTTGGCGCCATGCTGCCCCGTGGCCGCGGAAGATGTCCGCGACCTCTAGGGATGGGCGGGCCATGGCGGCCGGCTATCCGGGCTTGCCTTCCTTCGGGCGCAGCGGCGTGAGCCGGTCGAGCGGGCTCATGACCTCGCGGATGATGTTGGTTGCCACCTGCGTATAGCGCGCAGTGGTATCCAGCTTGGCATGCCCAAGCAGCACCTGGATAATCCGCACATCGACGTTCTGCTCAAGCAGGTGCGTCGCAAACGAATGCCTGAGCGTGTGCGGCGCGACCCACTTCGGTAAGCCAGCCAGCTCCGCCGCTATATGGCAGATGCGGTTCAGCTGACGCGTCGTCATCGGCCCGATCTTGTCCCGGCCAGGGAACAGATAGATGCGAGGCCGCGCGATCCGGTACCAGTCGCGCAGCAGGTCCAGAAGCTGCGGCGAGAGCATCGCGAAGCGGTCCTTGCGGCCCTTGCCTTGCTCCACGCGGATCAGCATGCGCTGGCTGTCGATATCCGCGACCTTGAGGCCCGCCACCTCCATCGCGCGCAATCCCGCGCCATAGGCAACGCTCAGCGCCGCTTTGTACTTTGGGTTCGGCGCGGCTTCGAGCAGCCGCAGCACGTCCTCGCCGGCAGCACACGCGGCAGCTTGCGGGGCTCATGCACGAACACGAGAAACCGTGCTGTCTCCGGCCGGTCCAGCGTGACCTTGAAAAAGAACCGCAGCGCCGTGACCGTGGCGTTCATGGTTGGCGGGGTGGTTCCAGTCTTAGTCAGGTGCAGCTGGAAGGCACGCAACTCCTCTGCTGTTGCCGTATCCGGCGACCGGCCGAGGAAAGCCGCGAGCTTCTTGACAGCGCGGATATACTCGCGCTGGGTATCGGGGGTGAAGTTGCGCACCGTCATGTCTTCGATCATGCGAGCGCGCAAAGGACTGATGGGCTTGGGGTTCGATGGCGTCACGCTCATCTCTCGCTCCTGTCTTGAGGTGGAAGTGCTTAGACCCCACGATCCTCAAGACAGGGCGCCTGCCCCGTTATCAAAAACTCTTTAGATGGTTAGCGCGCAGCACCCAGGGCACCGCGCGGGCAGCGGCAAACTCGCGCGCGAGCGCGTTCGTTCTCCGACCCTCTACAGACTACACAAACCGGCGGATGAGCGGCGCTGTCCAACACCCTCGCCGGTCGAGGCGCGAAATCCTGCTCAGCGCCTGCCATCCTGCGGAGCACACAAAATCCGCGCGCCCGCTCAGTCCTTCTCCCCCTCCCCCATCCCTTCCATCAACTGCCTCGCCCTCGCGGTCAGCCCCAGCAACTCCCCGTGCATCACGCGGAACGCCTCCTCCAGCATCTCCCGCTCCCTCGGATCGGTCGTAGGCCGCCGGCCCTCCCAATATTGCAGACTGCCGCGCAGAGTTTCGATCTCGCTTAGCGTCTCTTCGATGTTGGATTGAAGCGGCCCCAGCGTCTCCTGCGCGTAGCCGGCCCCACGCGTCTCACGCCTCGCGCCCTCGTAAACAATGGAATCTCCGCCGAGTTTTACAATGACTGGACCCTTGCTACGCATAAGACAATGCCCTCTCTTGCATGCACGGATGAGGAAATGCACCGCGCACTTGCAACTCCTGTTTGCAACATGATTAATTGCACGCGCGAATGGCCATAGTGGGGCAGAATTGGGCAGGAATTAGCGCCCCGCTTGCAAAGTTTGGCGCGCTCATGCAGAAACATGGAATCGCGCTTTGAGCCTGGCGCACGTCCCGGGCCCGCGCTCACAAATTTCAGATCCGAAACGGCTGTGCAGAAGGCAACCCATGGCAGGGCATTCGCAATTTAAAAACATCATGTACCGCAAGGGCGCGCAGGACAAGAAGCGCTCGAAAATGTTCTCGAAACTCGCGCGCGAAATCACAGCGGCGGCGAAAATCGGCCTTCCCGACATCGCCATGAATCCGCGGCTGCGTTCCGCCGTGCTGGCCGCGCGCGCCCAGAACATGCCCAAGGACAATATCGACCGGGCGATCAAGAAGAGCCAGGAAGCGGGCGGCGCGGATTTCGTCGAGTTGCGCTACGAGGGCTTCGGCCCCGGCGGCGCCGGTGTGATCGTGGAGGCGCTGACCGACAACCGCAACCGCACCGCGAGCGAGGTGCGCTCCATTTTCACCAAGCATGGCGGGAATTTGGGCGAGACAGGCGCGGTTTCCTTCGGCTTCAAGCGCGTGGGCGAGATCGAGTATCCGCTATCGGCGGGCAGTGCGGAGGCGATGCTGGAGGCGGCCATCGAAGCCGGCGCCGACGATTGCGAGTCCGATAAGGACAGCCATTGGCTGACGACCAGCGTAGAAGCCTTTCACGAAGCCGCCGCAGCACTCGAAGCCAAGTTTGGCCCGGCGAAGGCCGCTTCCATCATCTGGCAGCCGCAGAACACCGTGGATGTCGATGAGGAAAAGGGCGAAAAGCTGTTGAAACTGATCGACGCGCTCGAAGACTCCGACGACGTGCAGGCCGTCTACGCCAACTTCGAAATGAGCGATAAGGTCATGGAGAAGCTGAGCGCGTAAGCGTTGACTGAGGGCTGTAACCCCTCACCCTGTCCCTCTCCCTCTGGGAGAGGGGACGCTATAACGTCCGCTGCGGGTAGTTCGAGGGTTCCTTCTCCCATAGGGAGAAGGACAGGATGAGGGGTTGCGACCTAAGTTCAGGCCACCGCGGAAATTGGCGTCAGTTTTCCAGCCGCATGGCGGGCGCGCCGCTGGCTGAGGGCGGCTGGTAGATGAAGTCGTCCACCTTCGAGCAGGTTTGCGGCGACAGCACCACCGTGGCCGGTATCACGATGTTCTTGAACGCCGCCTCGATCTTGCTGGCACCCCAGCCGTTGTTGTTGGTCACATTGTCGTAAACGGGCTTTACTTCCTTGACGATACAGGTTCCGCGCGTGTAGGAGCCCGTCAAGCCAACCGCACGGCGCGCCGATCCCTTGAGGCCAGGAATGGTGCCCTCAAGCCACCCGCTTGTGGAAAGCGCGTAGGTCTTCGGTTCGGTCTCGGTCACAAAGAAGGTTTCGACCTCGAAATTGCAGGAGAAGGCACGGCAGTAGATGCCGCTCTTGATCGCATCGATCTGATCCTGGAACGCACCTTTGACAAACTCTTTTAGGTCTATGGGGCCCGCCGCAAGGCACAAGCCCGCCGTCCAGCCGCTCAAACCCGCAACGATTGCCATGCGGAAAAAGAAGGTCATCGGCCCAATCCCAGTTTCCAGTCAGCGCGTCTTACAGATATTCGTTTCAATAACAATGTCACCCAACCACGCAAGTACAATCTTTCCGGCATCCGCTGCAAACGCCTTGAGAATCGCGCCAGGGTACATGAGCGGATACGAAACCTAAAGGAGCAGTCCCATGCGCATAGACCAGATTCCCATCGGCACCAATCCGCCCTTCGATATCAACGTGATCGTCGAAGTACCAATCGGCGGCGAGCCAATCAAGTACGAACTCGACAAGGCGTCGGGAACGATGTTCGTGGACCGGATGCTCTACACCGCGATGCATTATCCGGGCAATTATGGCTTCATTCCGCACACGCTGTCCGATGACGGCGACCCTGTCGACGTGCTGATCGCCAACTCCCGTCCCATCGTACCTGGAGCCGTCTGCAATTGCAGGCCGGTGGGGGTGCTGTATATGCGCGACGAGGCCGGCGCCGACGAAAAGATCATCGCGGTGCCGTCGGACAAGGTCTCGCCGCTGTACCGGAAAATCCAGAGCTATTCGGACCTGCCCGAAATGCTTCTTCAGAAGATCGCCCACTTCTATGAGCACTATAAAGAGCTCGAAGGCGGCAAGTGGGTCAAGATCGACCGCTGGGCAGGCGAAGCCGAAGCCCGCGCCCTCATCGAGCATGGCGTTGCCGCGGCCCGCAAAACGCCTTAACATGGCCGCCCTTCCGTCAAGAAGGGGAAGTTCCACAAACGGGAGTTTGCAACGTCCGCCAACTCTGCTAGCGTCCGGCCGGGGCAATTGGTTTTCTGCGCTGAACCTTGGGCTTAGGACGCATTCAAGGTTTAAATTCGCAGTTATGGAGGGATAGTCAAATGGGTCAACAGTCTGCAGGCCAAGTGGAGCGTACATATCCGGAAGAATTGTTCAGCATCGCCATGGCTGTATTCGCTACAATTGCAGCGCCATTGTTTATTTGGTTCACGGGCAACGAGGCCTGGGTCGATCCGCAAAAGACTGGGCATCTCTGGTGGACCGTACCTGTCTGGATCGGCCTATTCTATCTGATCATCCAGATGATCTTCCTTCTGCAGTCTGCCAGCCAGATCCGGGCGCTGGGCGTGCTCGATTCGGTGGTGGCAATCTTCCCGCTGGTAGCAGGACTGGTTCTGCTCGCCCTTAACGTCGTCGACGCCAGCAAATTCCATTTCACAACCTACCAGCACAATTCCATCTCGGTTCTGATCGTCGTCAGCGCGGCCGAGTTTCTGCTGACGATCTGGATTCGCTTCGTGGTCAACCGCCGCACCATCGGTCTTGGCGGCGGCAACTAACGCCGGCGCCAGCCTTACCGGTATTGCAAACGGTTTCGCCGCCGGGTGAGCGCAAGCTTGCCCGGCGGATTTGCGGTTTGCGGAACTATCATGGTCAGGCCTGCTGCCTCGTTGCAGCAATGACTGCGCGGAAAGGATGCTCTCCAGCGATGATCCCGTTCCTAAAAAGGCTCGATGCAGCAAAGCGCATTTTGATCGCAGGCTGCGGCGGCGGGTTCGATGTGTTCTCCAGCGTGCCAATCGGCCTTTCCCTCGCGGGCGCTGGCAAAGAGGTTACGTACGCAAACCTGTCCTTCACCAATCTCTGGCTTTGCGGCTGTGAACAGACCGGACCGGCCGCATGGCGCATCGGCGCCGAAGCCAAGGAACTCCCCTACTTTCCAGAAAAATGGCTGGCCGAGTGGTTTGCCCGGCAAGGCCAAACGCCAGCGATATACGCCTTCGCCAAAACCGGCGTACGGCCTCTGGCCGAGACCTATAGGCTCATCGTAGACCGCCACGGCATAGACCTGGTGCTGCTGATCGACGGGGGCACCGACAGCGTGATCTTCGGCGATGAGCCTGGGCTCGGCACCCCGGAAGAGGACGCCCTTTCCCTGGTCGCGGCCTGCACGGCGGCCGGCGAAAAGACCCTGCTCGCCGCCCTCGGCTTCGGCATCGATCATTTCCACGGCGTTTCGCATCACGCCTATCTTGAGAACGTCTCCCGGCTGATCCAGCAAGGCGCATTCCTGGGCGCGTTTTCGCTAACTCCCGGCACCCCTGGGGCCGCCGCCTTTCTCGATCTCGTGGACTACGCCAACCAGCGCCAGCCCCGCCATGAAAGCATCGTCTGCAATTCCATCGCGAGCGCCTTGCGTGGCGAGTTCGGGGATTATCACGCCACCGGCCGCACCGGCGGCAGCCAGCTTTTCGTCAATCCCCTGATGATCCAGTATTGGACCTTCGACGCTCCGGCCATCGTGCGCAACATGCACTACGCCCCGCAGCTCGCGGAGACGGAGCGGTTCGAAGAGGTCAGGACCGTAATCGAACGGGAAAGAGCGGGCCTGCCGGTGAGGTTCCGCAGGCCGCTGCCGCTTTAGCGCCGGTACAGGAGAGCGACATGGACGAATTGCGCAAAATCCGCTTCTTCACGCCGCCACCACCGAAAGCACTCGGCCTCGATCTTGCTTCGCTCAGCGGGGGAGGCTGGGTTGCTCAGTTCGAGGGCGTGACGCAGGATGGTCTGCCCGTCTATTGCCGCTATAAAATGGGCTGGCTTGAGGTATGGATCGCAAAGGAGTCCGGCGGCGAGGCCTACGGAGAGGATGGAGTTTGCCTCCTGGAAGAGCGCATCGCCCCGCCGCATAGCGGCCTGTCGCTTGGCCAGCTTTGCCGCTACGCCAGCATCACAATCAACGGCGTCCTTCCCCCTCTCCCCGGCAAAGCGGAATTCTATCCAGGAGCAGTACCAGGATCTCAGCGGCGCCACATCATTCTATAACTTCCACGCGTATAGCACTTTGGGAACAGCGCGGCTCGTTCTCTGCGAGCTTATGGATCGCTTTCCGGACCTCAGCGTGGTGAAAATCAATACCGATGAAAACGGCCGTAAGGTTGGAGGAACCATCTGCCATTCGATAGAAGACATTACAGCCCTACAGCTCTATTTGGCCTTCGGCGGAAAGCCTTCGGCCCAGGCGGCCGCCAAGCTAGGCACCGAGGAAGAGCCAAGCGAATTCCAAGATTGCCTGCTGTGCGATGTACGCTACGCGGGCTTCAAGTATCCCCTGCGCGCCCAGATCCTAGGCAGCAGCGGCCCCGAAACATGGGTAGGCCGGAAAGTCCGTGTGGCCGGCTGTGACAACGATTGCCTTTACGATAATTTCGCCGTCCAGGCGGGCTTCCCGAAGCATGGACGCTGCGAGCTGTGGAAAATGGTCCAGCTGGATCGTGTGCTGAACGCCTACTTCCCAATCACACCCCGGCTTACCTTCGATATGAAGAGCGGCAGGCGGCTTCCAGAATGGGATCACAGGGTTCCCACCGATAGAGCTGTCCTGCAGTGGGTTCTGGAAGGCGAAGACCGATGGCTTGGGGCTTTTAGAAACCCCAAGGGCCCAGCGGGTGACTTTGTTGGCATCCGTCCAGGTTAATGCCCTCGCCCCCACGACAAATTTACCGCATACGACTGAGGGTGCATGGACAGCGCACGCTATACTGCCCTTTTTATGGGCGTGTTCCAACTTGCGGCACTAACTGGAGATAGCGATGGCGGAAGCGATTTCTCTCAACCTTCCAAGCGGCGTTGAGATTACGGGCGCCTTGAAGCCCGGCTACGAGCGCGTACTTGCCACCGATGCGCTGGAGTTTATCGCCGCCATTGCGCGCCGCTTCGAAGGAGAGCGCCAGCGCCTGCTGCAAGCGCGCGACGAGCGCCAGGCAGCCTGGGACGCGGGCGAGTTGCCGGACTTTCTCCCCGCCACCAAGGCCATCCGCGAGGGCGATTGGAAAGTTGCCCCCATCCCGCAAGACCTGCTCGACCGCCGCGTCGAGATCACCGGGCCAACTTCGCGCAAGATGGTCATTAACGCGCTCAACTCCGGCGCGAGCGTCTTCATGGCGGACTTCGAAGACGCGCTCTCGCCCACCTGGACGAATGTGATCGAAGGCCAGATCAACCTCATGGACTACTGGCTGGGCCAGATCGATTATACCGAGGAGGACACCGGCAAGAGCTACGCCGTCGCCCCCAACCCCGCCATCCTCATGATCCGCCCGCGCGGCTGGCACTTGACCGAGGACCACGTCGCGGTGGACGGCGGCAAGATCGCCGGCGCATTCGTGGATTTCGGCCTCTACTTCTTTCACAACGCGCAAGCCATCCTCACCTGCGGCACCGGCCCCTATCTCTACCTGCCCAAGATGCAAAGCCATCTCGAAGCCCGTCTCTGGAACGAGGTGTTTCTATTCGCGCAGGAGCAGCTTCAGGTGCCCACCGGCACGATCAAGACGACTGCGCTGATCGAGACGCTGCCCGCGGCATTCGAAATGCACGAGATCCTTTACGAGTTGCGCGAGCACATCGTAGGGCTCAATTGCGGGCGCTGGGACTATATTTTCTCTTATATCAAGACGCTCTGGGCGAAGCCCGAATACCTCCTGCCCGACCGCAGCCAGGTGGTCATGAGCAAGGCCTTCCTCAAAGCCTATGCGGAATTGTTGATCCAGACATGTCATAAGCACGGGGCGTTTGCGATGGGCGGCATGGCGGCCTTCATCCCGAACCGCCGTGATCCGGAAGTCACGGAGAGGGCGCTGGCAGCCGTGCGCGAGGACAAGCTGCGCGAGGTGCAATACGGCCATGACGGCACCTGGGTCGCCCATCCCGATCTGGTGCCAACCGCGCTTGAGGTTTTCAACAAGCACATGCCCCAGCAAAACCAGCTCGGCAAACTGCGCGAGGATGTGAAGGCGGGCCAGAAGGAGTTGCTGCAGCCCCACGAAGGCGCCCGCTCCGAAGCAGGCCTGCGCGTGAACATCCGCGTTGGCGTACAATATATCGAGGCTTGGCTGCGCGGAAACGGCGCGGTGCCGCTCTACAACCTCATGGAAGACGCCGCCACCGCCGAAATCTCGCGCACGCAGATCTGGCAATGGGTGCGCCACGGAGCCACGCTGGAAGACGGCCGCCGCGTCACGGCGGAACTCGTCGAGGCGTGCCTCGCGGACGAAATGGACAAGCTCGAAGCAACGCTTGGCAATGCCTACACGAAGGGCCGGTTCGCCGAAGCGATAGCGCTTTTCAGAAAGCTCGTGCTAAACGATAGGCTAGAGGCGTTCCTGACGCTGCCGGCGTATAAGCTTATCGCATAGACACGGCGTAAAGAACCCGCTCACCATGTCCTTCTCTCCCCTGGGGAGAATGAAGGCTCGATTAACCGCAGCGGGAGAGAATAGCGTGAGGGGGAAAACCAGCATCGTTGGAATAACCGGAAAGACTCAATGAACGGGATGCCGGAGCCAATCCCGATCCTGAACGGATTGGCCGAAATAGCTGCGGGCCGGAAGGCCTGGTTTTGCGATGTCTGGGGCGTACTGCACGACGGGCTCAAACCGTTCCAGTCAGCCATAGATGCCTGCCGCGCATTCATGCGCCAGGGAGGGGAAGTCGTCCTCGTCTCGAATTCGCCCAGAACCTCTCCCCCGGTTGCCGCTCACCTCGCCAATGTCGGCGTTCCGCGCGACTCCTATACCACGCTCGTAACCTCCGGCGACGTTACGCGCGGCTTCGTCGAGACTTACGCCACCGAACCGATGTTCCACCTGGGCCCGGATCGCGACAAATGCCTGTTCGAGGGGCTGAAACTTCAATTCGTTTCAGCCAGGAGCGCCAAGGTCGCCGTCTGTACAGGGTTCTTCGACGAAGACCAGGAGACCGTGGAAGACTACGAGCCCATGCTTACCTCCCTTGCTGCCCGCAAGGTTCCCATGATCTGCGCCAATCCCGACCTCATCGTCGAACGCGGCCCAAGGATCATCCCCTGCGCAGGGCTCCTCGCCAAACGCTACGTGGAACTCGGCCAGACTGTCATCCAGGCCGGGAAGCCCTACGCGCCGATATATGAGGCCGCACAGCGGAAGCTTTCGAGGCCGATGCCCAAGAGCGCGATCCTGGCCATCGGCGACGGCACCGGCACGGATATTCAGGGCGCCGCCGCCCAGGGTATCGATGCCATTTATGTCGCCAGCCGCGTCAATATGCGCGATATCGACGAACGCGGCCTCACCCGGGAATCCCTCGACGCGCTCTTCGCGAGCAAGCCCTTCCGCCCGGTTGCCGCCATGGCGCAGCTCAGATGGTGACTTTTGGCCTACTTGCGCAATCCGCAAACTGCCCCCTATATGGTTATGTTGCGCTGCACCAAAGTTTTCCGCTTGTCTTCCAAGTAGAATAGCCGTTTCGCATTCGCAGCATGGGGATGTTTTGGTTGCGCAGGAGAAGTCATGACAGTTGCCGCCGGTCCGGGGTACTTTTTCGAGGATCTTCACGTTGGCATGGAGGCGACCCTCGTCCAAACCGTCAGCGGTGAAGCCATCCAAGCCTTCGCGCAGATCACTGGCGACGCAAATCCCATTCATCTGGACGAAGCCTACGCCAAGGAAACGCCTTTCCGGCGCATTATCGCCCACGGCATGCTGACCGCAGCCTATATCTCCGCGGTATTCGGAACGAAGCTTCCAGGCCCCGGCTGCATCTACATCTCGCAAACGCTGAACTTCAAGGCACCAGTCCACATCGGCGACAAGGTGACGGCGACCGTTCGCATTTCCGACTTGATCGAACACCGCAAAAGAGCAATTTTCACCTGCCAGTGTTCGGTCGGCGAAAAATCGGTTCTCGAAGGCGAGGCGGTGATCATGGTGCCATCGCGCGCCGGGAAATAGAACCGCGCCCGATAGCCCGGGGGGCGGTAGCGCAAAA
Organism: uncultured Alphaproteobacteria bacterium; assembly: GCA_963767435.1. Classification (GTDB taxonomy): domain Bacteria; phylum Pseudomonadota; class Alphaproteobacteria; order Rhizobiales; family Rhodomicrobiaceae; genus Rhodomicrobium. The sequence goes on along the minus strand of CAVYEY010000017.1, from coordinate 14,842 downwards.
ATTGAGAGAGGCGCAATGGACGTAGTGCGGGGCTGGCGGAACGTTCCCCAGCATCTGAAAGGCGCTTCGCTCGCCATCGGCACGTTCGACGGCGTCCATTGCGGCCATCGCACCGTGCTCGATGCCGCGAAGGCCAAAGCGGCCGAGGCCGGGCTGCCGATGGGCGTCATGATCTTCGAGCCCTACCCGCGCATGTTTTTCCAGCCCAAGCGGCCCTTCTTCCGGCTGACGAACCTTCCCCGCAAGCTTGAGTTGCTATCGGCGTACGGCTGCGGCTTCACGGCGGTAATGCCGTTCGGCACGGAACTAGCGGCGCTTTCCGCGCCCGATTTTGTGCGTGTCATCCTTGCCGAGGCGTTCGCCATCGCCCATGCTTCGGTCGGTTACAACTTCTTTTTCGGAAAGGGCCGTGGCGGAAATCCAAGCGTTCTCGCTGAGGAGGGCCGCAAACACGGGTTCGGTGTCACAGTGGTCGAAGCCCAAGGCGTTGCCGGCGAACTTTTTTCCTCCACCCGCGTACGCGAACTGATCGCGGAAGGCGACGTTGCCGCCGCTGCCGAGATCCTGGGCTACTATTGGCGCATTTCAGGCGTTGTCGAAAGCGGCGCGGGGCGCGGCCAGGGCTTGGGCTTCCCTACCGCCAACATCCGCCTCGAAGACGGCATCACGCTCAAGCACGGCATTTATGCCGTCCGCGCCTACGTCGATGGCCTGAAAATCTGCGGCGCCGCCTATCTGGGCACGCGGCCGACCTTCGACGCAGGACTGCCGCTGCTCGAAACTTTCCTCTTCGATTTCGACGGCAACCTTTATGGAAAGACTATCGAAATCGAATTCATCGCCTTCATCCGCGAGGACGCGAAGTTCCGCGACGCCGAGACCCTTACCGCGCAAATGGCCGCCGACGTGGCAAAGGCCAAGGAGTTGCTCGCCCGCGCAGAGGGCGCTCTGTAATACAAAATCTCAGCATTGCTGCTGCGAAATCCCGCTGTAACGTCCGTCTTAGCCGGGGCAGGCTTTTTTTTGCCGGCTGCAAGAAAGCCCGGCAAAGCCATCCGCTAGGTGTCCCGTCTCCAAAATTGCCGCCTATTTGCCGGGGCGCGCAATATCGATTTATGGAAAAATAGCATAACATATTTGCCTTTACTGCAATACTTTTGTATCTGACAGGAAACGCCGGCCAGAAGCCGGCCGCACCAGTAATTGGAGGCTCCAGTCATGTCCAGCACGGATTTGAAGGACGCCGCAACTCATTTCGAGTTCGGCACGAATTGGGCATCCTACGCCAAGCTTATCGGGGACCAGCAGATCGGCGGCGCAAGAGACGGCCTTCTCAAACTGCTAGAGCCTGGAAACCTGAGCGGCCGATCCTTTCTGGACATCGGATGCGGCTCAGGCGTGCACGCGCTGGCGGCGGCATCCCTTGGAGTTAAAAGCATCCTGGCTGTCGACATCGACCCAAACAGCGTGGCGACAACCAAGGCGCTTCTATCTCAGCAAAATGTTGCGGTGCCATGGCGAACTGAGCAGGTCAGCGTGTTCGACCTCGATCCAGCGCGCCACGGCAGCTTCGACGTGGTCTATTCCTGGGGCGTGTTGCATCATACCGGCGACTTGACCGCAGCCATCGGGAAAGCGTCGGCCTTAGTGGCGCAAGGCGGCTACTTCGCGATTGCTTTGTACCGCCGGACCCGCTTGGATTGGTTCTGGGTGCGGGAGAAGCGATGGTATGCTTCGGCGCCCCGGTTGCAACGCAAACTCGCGCAAGGCCTGTATTTGGCGTGGTTCCGTTTGCTCTATCTACTTCAGGGCCGCAGCGCGCATAAAGACATCGAAACCATGAGGGAGCGCGGCATGGACTTTTACCACGACATGCATGACTGGCTGGGAGGATTTCCCTACGAGAGCATACTTGCAGTGGAGATGGCTTCGCGTATGGAGGCCCTAGGCTTCAAGCTGGTGCGCGAATATACCGGCCCGATGACCCGCGGCCTGCTGGGCTCCTGCTGCGACGAGTATGTGTACCAGCGAGTAAACTAAGGGCTCGACGCAAAATAAACGCGCCGGATTGTGCAGGATTTTTGTTTGTCCGCCAGGCGCGGAAACAGGCGCATATCGAGATATGTAACCGTTTCCGCAACGCCGCGGACGGACAAAAAGACAAGCAAGATGGCGCGTTTATTTCGCGTCGAGCCCTTAGCCCGTATAGGCGCCGGAAGACCCTGTAATTATGCCGGTGCGGGAATCGAAACGGGATCTGCGTAGGCCCTGTTTATTGGCGTTAGCCTGGAGGAAAGCAGGCACCTATTGAGCGTGGCCAACAGCGCCCCGGCCATTGAGGTTAGCTCCCCGCCATCACCCCAGCGTGCGGATTCTTGCCGAATACGAAACATGCGCCAAGAATGCCGCTTCCCATTTCGTTAACGCCACGCTAGAGACTTGCGGCGAACGCAGAATGGCGCCGGATGGCATAGCAAGTAACCTTTCTCCTGTCCTTCTCCCTCAAGGAAAGGGTGCGCTGCGCAGGGCCTTCGGGGCCCGGTCCAGTCTGCGCTATCCCGGCTTTGTGCGCATTCGCAAAACCGCCGTACAGGATTGACCATGATCGACCGCCGTAGCTTTCTCCAACTTGCGCTCGCCGCCCAGGCATTTGCAGCGCTCCCCGCGCGCGCTGCCACCCCTGGCCTGCGCCTGGCCGGCCCGCAACCCTTTTCATACGGCTGGCTCAAGTCCCATGCGCAGGAACTTGCCGGCACCGCCCATATTGCGCCACCGCGTCCAGACCCTAAGATCGTCTCTTCCATCGACTACGATGCGCATGGCCAGCTCCACTACAAATCGGAATACGCGCTATTCGGCGATGAGCATCCAAGTCCCTATCCGGTCACCTTCATGCATGTGGGAGGGTATTTTCCTAAAACCGTCCGCATGTATGCCGTGGAGCACAGCGGGGACCAGGATACCGCGCGCGAGATCCTGTATGATCCGGCCTATTTCACCATTCCCTCCGGCAACGTCGCGGCGCAATTGCCCGTAAATCCGTCGCCGATGGCCGGCTTCTGGGTGCGCGAGCCTAAGGCGGGGACCAGCGATTGGCGCAAGGCCGAGCCCTGGGTCACGTTCCTGGGAGCCTCCTACTTTCGCGCCAAGGGCGAGCTTGGTCAGGTCGGCATGTCCGCGAGAGGCATTGCCATTACCCCCGGCGGCAGTACGCCCGAAGAATTCCCGGACTTCACCGCCTTCTGGTTTGAGCCCTCGCCCCCGGAATCCAAAACCGTCACCGTCTATGCGCTGCTCGATGGTCCGAGCGTGGCTGGCGCCTACCGCTTCATCATGGAGCGCACCAAGGGCGTGGTCATGGACATCGAAGCCACGCTGTTCTTCAGGACCGCCGTGGAGCGGCTGGGACTGGCGCCGCTGACCACGATGTACTGGTATTCCGAAACCGTGAAGCGGGCGGGCATCGACTGGCGGCCGGAGGTGCACGATTCCGACGGGCTGGCCATGTGGACCGGCGGCGGCGAGCACATCTGGCGGCCCCTGAACAATCCGGCACACATCTCGATTTCGTCCTTCCAGGACGAGCAGCCGCGCGGCTTCGGGCTTTTGCAGCGCGACCGCAGTTTCGACCACTACCTGGACGGCGTCGGCTACGAAAAACGGCCTTCGACCTGGGTCGAGCCGCTGGGCAACTGGGGCAAGGGCACGATTCAGCTGGTCGAAATCCCGACAGACGATGAAATCAACGACAATGTCACTGCCTATTGGTGCCCTGAGAAGCCGGTCAAGGCAGGCGGCAGCGTCTCGCTCAGCTACCGGCTGCACTGGCTTGGCGATGAGCCCTATCCCACCCCGCTCGGCCGATGCGTGGGCACACGGCTGGGCCGCGGCGGACAACCCGGCACGCCCCGCCCCGGCGGCGTACGCAAGTTCGACGTCGAATTCCTGGGCGGCCCGCTCAAGGATCTACCTTACGGGGTGAAGCCCGAGCTGGTGCTGTGGGCGTCGCGGGGGCAGTTCACCTATACCTATGCCGAGGCGGTGCCGGACGACGTGCCGGGCCACTGGCGCGCCCTATTCGACCTTACGGTGGACGGCAGCGAACCGGTCGAGATGCGCCTCTATCTCAAAGCTGGCGAACAGGTGCTGACCGAAACCTGGCTCTACCAGTACCGGCCCTTCGCCACCGTCAGCTATCCGGCCGGGAATTAGCAGGCTGCTGAAACCGCCCGCAACCGTCATCGCGAGACCGCTTTGGCGGCCGTGGCGATCCAGAAGCAACATCGGTGACTTGCATCTGGATTGATTTTCTCCGCTCGCAATGATGGCAAGCGATCAGGACTTTTGCCTCTTGATGCGGCGCGGAATGTGAAGCCGAACCACCGTTGCGGGGCGTAAACATGGGTTCGTTGTTGCGCGTAACATTAATCCTGATTGCAAACACAGGCATCGCCTTCGGCTACGCCATGACGGCGAAAGGAGTTTGTATTTTAATTGGCCTCATTTTTGTAGACGTTATGGATAAGACGCAGACTTTTTGGCTCGAAACGATCACCAGCGCGATAGTTTCGATGACCTGGCTCGTCGCATTTGCGGCGCTTATACGGAGCGATATGAAAGCTAAGCTTTATTGCACCGGCAGACCTAATAATCCACCTTCATGAAATAGAGGCCGCAGGAGGGAGCCACGGGGCCGCAAGCAGCGCGCTCGCGGGCATCAAGCGCGCGCTTCAGATCGTCCGCGCTCCATTTCCCCTCCCCCACCATCTTCAAGCTGCCCGCCATCGAGCGCACCTGATGGTGGAGAAACGAGCGCGCGCTGCTGGCGATGAAAATGTCCTGGGCCTCGCGCGTGACCTCCAGGCGGTCCAGCGTGCGCAGCGGCGAATTCGCCTGGCACTGCGAGGAGCGGAAGGTTGTGAAGTCGTGGCGGCCCACGAGGTGCTGGGCTGCTTCGTGCATCGCGCCCGCATCGAGCGGCACGGCAACCTGCCAGGCGCGGCCGCGGTCCAGCGCCAGCCGGGCGCGGCGGTTGACGATGCGGTAGAGGTAGTGCCGGGCTTTGGCGGAGAAGCGCGCGTCGAAGTTCTCGTCCACGATCTCGCAGGCGACGGCCGCGATGGGCGACGGGCGCAGGTGGTGATTCAGCGCGCCCACCACCGTCCCCGGCTTGTATTCGCGCTCAAGATCGAAATGCGCCACCTGCCCGCGCGCATGCACGCCAGCGTCGGTGCGTCCAGCCCCCCGCGGCACAACGTGCTTACCGCAGAGCCCTTCGATGGCACGCGCGAGTTCGCCCTGGATGGACGGGCCACTCGCCTGGATTTGCCAGCCGGAAAACGGCGTGCCGTCATATTCGATGGTAAGCTTGTAGCGGGGCATGCGAGAGGGTTAGCGCAGAATGCTTGCCGGAGCTAGTGGTCCGTCTCCGGATTGCCGGGCGAGCCCTCTGCTAAACCGGCTGGCGGGAAAATACGGATTTGGAGGGCGGCAAGCGGCCGATTTTGAAAACTATCGCTTGAGGTCCGCGCCAGTGCAGGTTATGTAGGGGAAGCAAGCACCTCGTCTTCGAAGGTGCTGGCCCTGTTTGCGGGGGTGTAGCTCAGTCGGTTAGAGTGCCGGCCTGTCACGCCGGAGGCCGCGGGTTCGAGTCCCGTCACTCCCGCCACTTTCTCCCAAAACCGGACCGTTCCAAGGCTCCTCTGGGCTAGTGCAGCGCTCTGCGCAAGCCCTCAGCCGCCATACCACATGCGTGCGAATAGCCGGTCCTTGAGAACGAACTGGTGGTAGAGGGCGGCGCCCGCGTGAAATAGCAGGAGCCCCACGAGCAGAAGCGCGCCCAGGCCATGCGGTATGTGCGGCGGATAGCGGTCGAAGTCTGGCAACAGCGCGCCGGCCTCACCGAAGACCGCGGGTGCGGCTCCACTCAGGACCATCATGCCGATGCCGCTGGCGGCCATGCCCAGAACGACCGCATAGAAGGCCAAGTGCACGAGGCGTGCAATGCGTTCCTGCGCGGCGGACGATCCTTGCACCGGCTGCGGCTTCGCGTCCAGAAACAGCCACCAGGCGGCACGGTACAGCGTGAGAAGCAGAACCAGAATCGCCACGGGAATATGGATGCGCAGAAGCGCCGCCTTTGCAGCCGCGTCCGCCGCACCCCCAGTCCGGAAGCCGGACGCGAGCAGGCCTACGATGAGAATGGCGGTCAGCCAGTGAATTGAGACCGCGACGGTGCCGTAGCGGTCAGGTCTGCTGTTCTGCATGAAGTTTGTCCTCCGGATTGCGGTGCGGCATCCTCATGGCGCGGCCGGCTCGGTTGCCTGGGCAAAGCTGGCGCAGGCTTGTTTCTGTCCGCCGCGCCGTTTGTAAAGTTATGTAAAATCGTAGCCCCAGTCCGGCGGCAGGCCGGTAAGCGGAAGCCGCTATTGCGCCGCGCCGGTCACGCGTGCCTCACCCTCCTGGTTGTCCTCCAATTTGTGGCGCAATGCTTTTATGACGTTGCGCGCCGTCTCGATGTCCCCGGCCTCAAGCCCATCCGACAAACCGTTGACCCACGGAGCCTGCAACCGCATGGCTGCCTCGAAGGTCTCCCGGCCCTTGTCCGTCAGCACGGCGAGCTGCGCCCGCCTGTGATGGGGGTTGGTCTCGAATGCGACGATCCCCTCCTTTTGCAGATCGTTGACGATCCGCTGCACGTTTTGCCGGTTGGCGCCCAGGTCGCGCGCGAGCCACGCGACCGGCTGCGGCCGGCCCGCCTCGACGATGGCGCCCAGGATTTGCCAACGGGCGCTCGTAAGCCCCAGGTCCGCAACCAGCCTGTCCCCCGCCGTGAGCATCCGGCTGCTGAGCCTGAATACGTCGAGAATGAGAGCGGTCAAGGCCGTTCCTGCCGGTGTTCTTTAAGTCCCGTCCATATGTCACCATAAGCCCTTATTGACATCATAATGTCAACAATATATGTATGCATTGCACCACATTGACATCATGCAACCAATGCCTGGATAGGGCAAGTGAAGTTAAGGAGTAGCGGCATGAACAAGCTCTTCAAGGCCATCCATATCGTTGGCGTAGCGATGTTCCTCGGCAGTATTTTCGCGCATATCGCAACTGGCTTCATCCCAGGCGCCGCCGATAATCCGCCGGCGATGCTGGCCGCGCGCCAAGCCATCGCCCTTGCAACGCGGTACGTCACGGTTCCGGGACTCATCGCCGCCATCGCGAGTGGCGCGGTCATGGCAGCAAGGGCCAATCCCGGATTCCTAAAGCAACGCTGGCTGGTTCTGCACATCGCGGCCGCTACCGCCATCGCGGCAATTACCGTGACCGTGATGGTGCCGGTGGGGTGGGAACTCGCCAGCGCTGCAATGGCTGTAGGCGCAGGAACGTTGACGCCGGAAGCCTTCGCAGGCCTGGGCGTACGCGAACACGTTTTCGGGGCGGTCAATATCCTTCTCGCACTGGCCGCCATCGGGCTCGGTACTGCAAAGCCTCGCCTGCGCAAAGACCCGTCCTAGATGGTGTAATATAACGGGCCGCAGCCAACGCCGGCGGCTGCGGTTCAGCTTCAGCGCTGCCGTTGCGATGGTCCTCAACCAGGATCAGCAGCGCCCGGGCACCGGCTGGGAGCCTCTCGCGGGAATAACGGCGAGCAGCACCCCGGCCGTGGCGAACCCGCCGAGCAGGGCAGCGACCATCGGCCATCCGCCATGCTGCCAGAACCATCCGCCGGCCGATCCGGTGATGCTTGAGCCCATGTAGAAGAACAGGAGGTACAGCGACGCCGCATGCCCCTTGGAGACGCCCGCCAGCGGCCCGACCGATCCGCTGGCCACCGTGTGCCCGGCGAAAAAGCCAACCGTCACCAGGGCGATGCCCGCCATGATGGCGATGAGTGAATGGGCCAGCGTCAGCCCCACGCCCGCCAGCATCGTGAGAAAGCCGCCGCCAGCAGTCCGCGGCGTCCGAGGCGGCAGCCAAGCCCATCCGCAACGACCCGAGGAAACCATGCCGAAGCCATACACGAGGAAGATCATGCTGATCGCGGTCTGGCCCAGTCCGTATGGCGCTTGCACAAGGCGGAACGCGGCGTAGTTGAAAAGCGTCACGAACACGCTGGTCAACGCGAAGGCGGACAAAACAGGAGCAGCAGCCTGCCATTTCGCAGATGGCCCTTCCATGCGCGCAGTGAAATCCGGAGTCGAAGCCCGGCCGGGGCACGAAATTGCGCGGGCGCGGCAACAGAAGCAGGAAGCCCACCGGCGCCAAAAGACACAAGGCCCCGAGCACGCCGAGCGCTGTCTGCCAGGACGTGGCATCGGCCAAAACCGCCACGCCAACCCGTCCGGTCATCCCGCCGAACGCGTTGCCGCGCGATATAGAGCCCCATCGTCTTGCCGAGATGGGCCGGTTCGATCTCCTCGGCCAGATAGGCCATGGCAACCGCCGGTACGCCGCCCAGCAGCAGCCCCTCAACCGCGCGCGCGGCAAGGAGCCCGTGCCAGCTTGGATCGAACGCCGTGGCCAAATCGAAGATCGCGGCAAGCGCCATGCACCAGAACATCGGCCAGCGGCGGCCCAGCGCCTGCGAGAATGCGCCCGCCAGTACGATGGAAATGGCAACCAGGCTCGTGGTCAGCGAGAGTGCAAGCGAGCTTTCCGCCGGACTTCACGCCATAGGACGCGGCAAAGAGGGGCAGCAGGGGCTGCACGCAATAGATCAGCGAGAACGTGGCGAAGCCCGCCAGGAAGAACGCCAACCCCGCGCGCCGGTGCTCGGCCGTTCCCTGCCTGATCCAGACCGCCGCCGGGTCGGCCTCCAGCGCCATTGCGGCGCTTACCGGACCGATCGCATTTGCCGGGACGCTGCCAAGCGGGATGCCGTCGAAGGTGGCAACATGTGCATTCATAGTCTCTACTCTCCGTTGCCGCCAAATATAGCGCCCAGCTCGCTATCCGTCTAATATATGGCAACATCGACTCGATATCTTTTGGATATGGCAATGGAACTCCGCCACATCCGCTATTTCCTGGCCGTCGCCGAGGACCGCAACTTCACCCGGGCCGCGACGCGCCTCGGCATCGGCCAGCCGCCGCTCAGCATTCAGATCAAGGATCTGGAGGCCGAAATGGGCGTGCAGCTATTCCACCGGCTGCCGCACGGCGCCGAACTGACCGAAGCAGGCCAAGCCTTCCTCGACGCCGTGCAAACGCTGCCCGAAGCGCGCGGCGGATGCGGTTTGCGCGGCCCAGCGCGCCGCCCGCGGGGAAACCGGGCATCTCGAGCCTCGGCGTCACCGGCACGGCTGCCCTCAACCCCATCGTTCCGGCAAGCATCCGCGCCTTCAGGAGAAGCTATCCCGATGTGGAGCTTCGTTTCGAGGAGGCGAACACGGTCACGCTGCTGGCAAGCCTGCTCGAACGGCGGCTGGATGCCGTGATCTTCCGGCCGGGAGAGACCGTGCCGGAGGGCTTGCGGCTGCAGCATCTGGCCGATGAGCCCCTGGTGGTGGCGCTGCCTGCCGGCCATGCGGCGGCACAGCAGCCGGACGGGGTAAGCCTCGGCATGCTGCGGGCCGATCCGCTGATATCGACGCTGCCCGCGACGTACCTGCACGATACGGCGATGGCCGCGTACAGGGAGGCGGGCTTCGAACCGGTATCGGTTCTGTCCGCGCCGCATATCGCCTCGATCCTGTCGCTTGTGTCGGCGGAGTTTGGCGTTTCGCTGGTGCCGGGGTGTATCGGGCAGCTCAATGTGAAGGGGGTTGCGTACCGGGCGATTGTTGCGCCGGCGCCGTATGTGGGACTCGCGATTGCGTACCGGGAAGGGCGCAGGCCGCAGCCGGCGGGGAATTTCGGGAAGCTCGCGCGGAAGGCGGCGCAGAAGCGGGATGTGGCGGGAGGGGCGGCGGGAAGCGGCTAGGCCAAAGTTCCTGGGACGGCCAGCGAATGGGCGGCATCGCATCGTTCGGTTGGCCATTCTCCCGCATCGGGTCGATTCCGGACATCGGCTACATTCGGGGCCGCAGCTGCTTGCCCCCCAGCTCCCGAACTACGCAATAGGTATGCGCAAATGGCCCGCCCGGCCGTGTTGACAGCCTCTATGACTTGGCTACTCTTTGAGGATTATGGGCTTGGAGTTTTGGGATGATGGGCGTGGCAAATACGTGCTCTACCGCAACGCGGAGGAGCATTCCAAAGATTGCGAGCGATATCCATACAAGGAGTTGCCTTGGCGTGTATTCCTAGATACGAACGTTATTAATCGCTTAGTTAAGTGGAGCGATCAGATTTTTGAGCAGGCAGCACTGCCAGAGCTGAAGGATGAGACATTGGCCAGTGATATCGAAGCCCTGGGCCACGTCTTCTATGTCGGCAGGCGTGCACCCTGGGATCTTGTCGCTTCGAGAAAAGTTTTCGAAGAGCTTTCCGCTACACCTGAAAGTGCGTTTCGCTCTGAAATGCTCGACTACGGCATTTGCTTCATTGATCTGCTCACCCAAAGCGAGGATTGGCGTTTCGCGGAAGACCTTGGTCGGCGTCTTGCCGATTCCTCGTTGACTACTGCGTTGCGAGGTCAAGCTGACAAGCAGTTGGTGGGACACGCTATCGGGCTCGGTTGCGACGTTTTCTGCACGTGCGATAGAAAAACGATTCTTGAGAAGCGGGACAAGCTACGACACCTGCCTTTGCGCTTTCTCTCGCCCACTGAGTGGTGGGCGCACGTAAAGCCCTGGTCCGGATTATGGATGTGACGAGTTGATTTGCAACTGCGACACTGGATAAAGCCATGAATCTTGAACTAAAACATGCATATCTGATACAAGCATACGTCAAGACATATGATGAACTACTGTTTAGAATAAGAAACAGAGATAACTGGATAAAGACACAGCTTATTTGCCAGCTCGTTCTTATTGCTATTGCTTCTGGGCTGAAGCTGCAGATTGTTAATAGTGACTCGCCGCTTCCAAATGCTCTGTCATTCAGTCTTCCTGTTTCATTTGTGATTTTCTTACTGTATCAAATCGAAGAGACGATTATAACGTTACTTAGCCGCTATTTGGGAGAGATGTCTAAAGCGGAAGAGGCTATGAATTCAGGTTTCTTTGTGCATAATTTCGACAGCTCAGTCGCCGTTGGAAGCTTTTGGACGCGATCACAGAAATTAAAGACAGCATCTGTTTCAATTGTTTTCCTATTGATACCGCTTTCGCTGTGGTTGTACAGAGCTCGCTCTATGGTTAAAGATTGGTACTTCGCAGTAGAGGCAGGTGTTTCTTGCCTCCTTATGGTGTTTATTACATGGAGTATAGTAAATGCGCACAATGCGAGACGCCAAAACGCAAAATCGATATCTAAGTGGCTCTCATATTTGGAGAGGGGTCGCTCGGGTGACCGCTCATAAGAACCTTTCAAAAGGGAGTGCTGGTTGCGATTTCCGGTTTCTTACCCCCTGACTGGCCAATTCGCGACCATCGCGGGCGCAGCCCCCGCCTCACCCCTCCAAATGCTGGCGGAACCAAGCGGCCAACTCCGCCTCGGACATCGTGCCGCTGGCGGCGGCTTCCACAACCCGCACGGCCTCCAGTCTATCGAACCTGATCCGGCAGCCATTATCCGCGAGAAACAGCCGGGCGGCCACCCAAGCGGTACGCTTGTTGCCGTCCGCAAAACCGACGTTTCGCAAAAGCCCATAGGCGTAAGCCGCAGCCAGCGCGCACGCGTCCGGCTCGCCATATTCCGCGAGGTTCCTGGGCCGCGCCAGCGCGGACTCCACGCCGCCCCGGTCGCGAATGCCGTCAAGCCCGCCGTGCTCGGCGAGTTGCCGGTCGTGGATCGCGTAGATGAGAGCGGCATCGATCCAGCGCCACCCTGCCCCGCCGGTCACTTCGCCAGCGCCCGGAGAACGTCGCGGTCCTCATGCATGATCTCTTCGGCGAGCGCCATCTGGCGCGCGAAATCGGGATCGTAGGGCGTGAGCCGGTATCCGCCGTCCGGCGCCTCGGTGAGGTAAACCGTGTCGCCCTTCTGGACCTTGAGCCGCGCCATGGCCTCCTTGGTCAGGATGAAGCCGGCCGAGGCGCCAACGGTGGTGACTTTAAAGGTGAGCATGACGTGGCCTCCATCTATATAATGTTCATTATATAGAGAGACGCGAGCGGGTTCAAGAGCGCCGCGTTGGCCGACAATTGTGGTGCGATTGCGGCAGCGCCGCTACGAATCCCTATCCGCCGCCGCACTTCTTAAGAAAACAAGGTTAACGCGGAATCACGGATGCGCAAAACGGCACAAATTGCTCGAATTCCAGCTCAAACTGCCCGTATTCGAGCATTCAAAACTACGGTTAAATATTGTGTCTTTACCATAATCCCGCCCTGGGTTGATTATTTCCTCCAGCAATATCAATACCTTATTTTTCTCCCGCTCTTAATTGTTCAGTAAAGCACATCTGTTACAATTAAATCAAATCGGAAAAGCACCCTTTGGCTATCAAAATGGGTGCTTTCGGGGCAGAGAGGTTTCCGGTATGGCGTCCGTTCCAAGCTTGCAGCGGCCTTCCAGACAGCGCGCCCGCCAGCACCCGGGGACGGCCGCAGCCTATGGGCTTGCCCGCGGGCGCCGCAGTTCATCGCGCCCGGCACCGCGCCAGCGGGCATATTCCCCAGGCTTTATGCACCTTCGATTGCCTAAGCCCGCCGCGAAGGCTAATTTGCGTCCTTCGCGAGCCCCTGCACTCTCCGGTCCCATGAAGCAAACAGCCCTCACACCCGTCGAGCGCGGCATCCTGCTCATACTCATGGCTACCGGCCAGCCGGTCGAGCAAGCCGCGTTCAAGACGGTTCACGGCCTTTCGGTGAGGAAGGCCCACCGGCACAAGCTCGCGCAAGCCGGGCTTATCGAGGTTTGCAATGAGCGGCTGGCGTTCTCTCTTACCCGGGAAGGATGGAACTGGCTTAGAGCGGAGTTGTCCGCCCCCCGGCCTAAGGGCACGCTTGGCCTGGGCCCGCTTTACGCCGTGCTTGGCGCAATCGGCCAGCTCACCGGGCGTCTGGACATGCCGCTAGAAGCAGCTTTCGGACCAGCGCCGGCCGCCCCCGCCAAAGCGCCCGCCGATAATGGCGTGGCCTGGTCGGAGGTGGACGAGCCGCTTGCCCGCGCGCTGCAAGATATCACCGTCTTCGCCACGAACGTGGCCCGCTTCAAGGACGCGGCAAGCGCGAGCTTCGAAAAGGAATTCAAGCGCGTCGAGGCGTCCGCGAACCTTGTATTCCAAAGCCTCAAGCTGGCGGCGGCCAAGCGCAAGCTCGACCTCGACGGCCAGATCGGCTCCGAAACCTCCTACGATCCCGTACTTTTCCATAGCGACGATCTGGTGAAACTGGGCGAGCCGGTTCGCATTCGGAAGTCCGCCGTAACGAGGGGCCATGGCAAAGCCAAAGTGATCGTGCAGCCTGGGCTCGCTGACGCATTGCTTGATTCGAAATGAGTAGCGGCATGAATTTATCGACCTGCGCCCGTGACTTGGAGTGGATTGGCTGCATCGACTTCGGAACGACGTTCTCGAAGTTCGCGATGGTGGTCGCGGCCGACCGCGAGGAGCTGAACCGGTGCGACGTGCAGCCGCTGCCCATCTCCATCGGCCCGGATTATCGCGACTTGAACGAGTACCTGCTTCCCTCCGTCGTCTTCGTCACCGAAGACGCGCTTTTGTTCAGCAAGGAGGCCTCCGACGCGGCCAAGCGCGCGAATGGCAGCGTGAGGTCCGCGTTCCTCTCGCCCAAGCAATATCTGAGCACCTTCGATCTGGCCCAATACGACGCGCCTCTTCCGAAGGAAATCGACCCTACGGGGCAGTTCACCGCGCGCAATCTGCTGCGGCTGTTCATGGCACACCTCCTGGAAAGGGCCGGGGCACACGCGAAGGCCAAGGATTTGCCCTGGCCGGTGCCCCTCAGGATTGCACGGCCCGCCTGGGCCAAGGAGCGTGCCAAGGCGGGCGAAAAATTGCTCCAGGACCTCGTGATCAAAGGCTTTGCGCTGGTCGACCGGCTTGGGCCGGCGCTTTCGAAAAGCGGCGGCCTGCGCCATGCCGATGCACTGGCCGCGATCAAGGAGGCGGAGAACGCGCCGGGCGAACCGATGGCAACATGTTCCTCCTTGCCCGCAACGGCAGCGCGTCGGTGCTCGAGGCGACGGCGGTGGCGACCAACTCCAGGCGCAAACGCGGGCGGCGGCTCGTGGTGGTCGCCGATATCGGCGGCGGCACGTCCGACTTCGGCACGTTCATGACGCCGATACGCGGGCAAAAGACCATCGCCGAGATCAAGGACAGCTCCCAGATTTTGAAGGAAGCCGGGGATTATCTCGACATGCAGTTGCGGCGGGAACTGCTGTCTCGCGCAGGATATCTGCAAGACGATCCCGCGGCACGCGGCGTCTCCTTGAGATTACTTGCGCAGGCAAGGATAAATAAGGAAACATTGTTCAACACGTCCTCATTATCGCTCGATGTCGGCGAGGAATTTGTTACGATTAATTTAGAAGAGTTCCTCAGCAACCGCATGTCAAGGCCTTCACCGAGCGACTGCGCCTGCGCTTCCACCACGCGCTGCTCTTCGCCCACAAATGCGCCGAAGCCAACAAGAGCAAGGATGGCCTCATCCCGCCCATCGAGATCATGCTAACCGGCGGCGGCCACGCGCTGCCCATGGTGGCGGACTTGCTGAAAAATCCCGGCCTGCCCGGCATCTACACGCCCGCCGCACCCGAATTCCTCGAAAGCGAGGAAAAGCTCGACTTCGACGAAAGCCGCCGCCAGCTTGCCGTGGCCATCGGC
>CAVYEY010000016.1:0-17451 GCA_963767435.1 uncultured Alphaproteobacteria bacterium | reverse complement strand
CGATAGTTCAGGCCAACGCGGACCGTGTGAAAGGCGTCGTCGATATTCTTGCAGTGAATAGGGGCATCATAGCAAGTGTATCCGCTGCTGCCTGGCAGCTCATTCTTGCCGAAGTTGAGATATTGGTACTCAGCCTTGATGGACCAGGAGGGGGTGAACTTGTGTTCTACACCGCCCCCAAGGGTATAACCTGATACGGTGCCGTCGAATTTCGTTTGGTAAATCGAATCGTTGTATTTGTTCTGCAAGCCGCCGAAGGCGTAGCCGCCAGTAAAATATAGCAGGGTGGAGCCCGCTGCGTAACCAAGGCGGCCACGCGCAGTGCCAAACCAATCCAAACGGGTCGAAAACAGAAGGTCTTGGCCGATGTGTCCACTGCCATTTATGTCAGCCGCTTGAATATCGGCCTCGACACCGAGAACGAGCGGGCTGTTCCCCTGCCAGTTATAACCGATCTGGCCGCCGCCGAAGGCACCAGATGAGGCAATTCCAGCGAAGGGGCCATAGCCGAAATCGGCAGCGGCAAACTTATCGTCGCTCGCGCCCCAGCCGTAACCGCCGTTGACGCCGACGTAGAAGCCTGCCCAGCTCACAGGAGCATATACCGGGCCGTCCTTATAGCCGCCCGCTGCCTCGGGCGCGCGATACATGTCGGCGGCGTTCGCCTGCCCCGCCGCCAGAAGCACAAGTGCCGAGACGCTTATCGCGATTGTCTTCTTCATCTTCTCCACTGCCCCGTCTTGCCCGTTGCGCATTTGTCGCGGAAAGCCCGCGTCAGGTTCATTCAGCCCTTGGACGATGATTAGCCGCATTCGCTCCAGGGTTCTTGGACTGAGGGGAAGCGCATCCTGCTGTAGAGGAACTCGTTGAGGTTTTTTGAACCTTCTGTGCCCAATATGCGACAGACGCGTATGTGTGGTGGCTCAATACCCAAAGGGTCTTGATGAGCGGCGAAAACAATTACGTGCTCCCGTTCCGTATTTCGACGGACGAGCTACCGGAAAAAGACCGCCTGGCAATCTGGACGGAGGTATTTGGCCGGGGGCTCATCAAGGTCGATTTCGAAGCCATTCCCGATGCGCCGTTCTCGCAGACCGCAACCGTTCGCGGTCTGCCGGGGCTTTCCATGATCTCAGGTGTGGGTGGCGGCTACCGCGCCTCCCGGATGGGCAGTCTCATAGCGGAGGGTAGCGACGACTTCTTCCTCCAAATTCATCTGCAGGGCGCCGGCCAATTATCGCAGCTCGGGCGCGATGCGGTCGCCGGCTCCGGCGAGGCCGTCCTGCTATCGGGTGAGGACGCTTCGTCGGCGCGCATGCCTGGGCCGGTAAAATACATCACCATAGGCGTGCCGCGCCAGGCTCTGCGGGAGCGCATACCCGATCCCGAAGCCTTGTTCCTGAAGCCTATCCCGAAGCACAGCGAGGCGCTGCGGCTGCTGACGGGATACCTCTCGCTGCTCGATGGCA
Source organism: uncultured Alphaproteobacteria bacterium (assembly GCA_963767435.1). Taxonomy (GTDB): domain Bacteria; phylum Pseudomonadota; class Alphaproteobacteria; order Rhizobiales; family Rhodomicrobiaceae; genus Rhodomicrobium. The sequence goes on along the minus strand of CAVYEY010000016.1, from coordinate 15,982 downwards.
CAGGCGCTCAATTGGCGCCGGATACCGGTTCGGCTTTCGTTACCCACGTGCACGATTTGTGCGCCCTGGTGCTGGCGCCCGCCCGGCGCACCGTGGAACACGCCAGGGAGGGACTCAGGGCAGCACGCCTCCATGCGATCAAGCGGGATATCCTCGCCTATCTTGGCGATGTCGGGCTTACCCTAAGCGCCGTGGCCGCGCGTCAAGGCATCAGCCCCCGCTATGTACGCATGCTGTTCGAGCCGGAGGACACGACATTCTCGGAGTTCCTGCTTTCCGAACGGCTTGCACGGGCGTACCGCATACTGAGCGATGCGCGTTATGCCGGCACTCCGGTCTCGGCGATCGGCTACGAGGCGGGGTTCGCCGATCTTTCTTATTTCAACCGTTGTTTCCGCACGCGGTATGGGCTGACCCCGTCAGACGTTCGCGCCGCGGCAAGACGGGAAAATGCGAGAAAATAGCGGGGCGATGCCGCGCCCGGAGGCCTCGCTACCTGTTCATCAGATAGCTTGCGCCGTGGATGGGCAGTTTTATTCACGCCGGACGGAACTGTAGCGCGCCAGACACATAAAGGCCGCGGAATTCAATGGCTTCCCTTACAGCAGGCATTCACTTCCGCCCAGTCCAAGAACTGGAACGCGAATGCTGATATTGATATGGCACGCACGCTTGAGGCGCGTCGCTGCAATGTCAAAGCTTGGCGCAGGCTAAGTAACACAAAAAAAGCGATACCGGAGGGTCTTTCCGCCCTCTTACCGAATTTAACCGTGATCTCCGGATGGTGATTCTTTCGGCGCTTTATCTTGTCTTTAACTTCGCTCATTTGCCTTCCATCTGCATGGGCCGGGGAAGCAAGTCCTTCCAAAGAGGTTACAATTATCGTCGAAACCGGGCAACCGGCCGCACAACTCATCCCGTCCGAAGCGCTCGGCGCCGGGCTGGATGGCCAGAGCGAGGGCGATACAGACCAGACTTACAGTGCCGGAAGCCTGAAAGAGCTGGCCTCCATTCCCTACTACCGGATGTCCTATCGTCTCAGGACCGAGCTCGCAGCGGAGGTTTGGCATTGGAACCCGGATGGGAGCTGGAGCGATCCTGAGCATTCGCAGGGTTATTGGGTTTCGAGCGATAAGGCGGAAAAGCCAATTCTCACATCCTATGGATACAGGCTACCGCGCCGGGGCAACACTCACGATCAGGCTGGCCATGATGGCTATTCGCGCCTTGACGATGGCGACGAGGAGAGCTTCTGGAAAAGCAACCCGTACCTCGATGCCTATTTCACAGAGCGAGGACAACGATAAAAACCCGCAATGGGTCTTGATCAATTTCGAGAAAGAAGTGCCAGTTCAAGCCTTGCGCATCCTCTGGGGCGAGCCCTTCGCAACCCAGTATGAAGTGCAATATTGGGAGGGCGAGGCGGCCGAGTTCTATAAGGACATGCTGAGGGGCCGCTGGCGTCCGTTTCCCAAGGGACTGATTGAGGACAGCACCGGCGGCGGCCCGCTATTGCGCCTGAGCAATGCTCCCGTGCGCACGCACTATGTGCGCATTGTACTGAAAAAGAGTTCGGGAACCGCCCCGGCCGGCTCGACGGACGCTCGCGATAGGCTTGGCTTTGCGATCCGCGAGCTTTACGCGGGCGTCCTCAATTCCAGCGCAACTTTAAAAGACGCTATTGCGCATGCAGCAGATGGAAAAAACAAACCAAGATCGTAACATCCTCCACCGATCCCTGGCATCGCGCCGCCGGCCGCGACAAGAACGTCGAGCAGCCGGGACTTGACCGCTTCATGCAATCGGGGGTGACGCGTGGCCAGCCGCCCTTGATGCCCACAGGCCTGCTTTACGACACGCCGGAAAACGCTGCCGCAGAAATCCGCTTTATGAAGGCTAGGGGCTACTATGTTCGCCAGATCGAGCTGGGCGAGGAGCCCGACGGTCAGTATGTTTCGCCAGAGCATTACGCAGCACTCTATATTCAGTTCGCCGATGCCATCCGCAAAGCAAACTCTGCCCTCGTCATGGGCGGGCCGGGCTTTCAGTCGGAGAATGACGGCTGGAACGCCATCCCGGACGATACCGGCCGCACCTCCTGGATGAAACGGTTTCTCGACTATATGCGGGCCAGGAACCGGAGCAGCGATTTTGGCTTTTTCTCCTTCGAATGGTATCCCTTCGACGATCTCTGCAAAGCCCGCCCGCACGAACAGCTCATCGACCATCCCAGGCTCATCCGCGAAACCATGCAGCGGCTAAAAGCGCTGCGTCTGGGGCTGTAAGCCAGGCGCGCAGGCTTGCCGCATAGGCTGCGGAATCCACGCCCGGCAGCGTCTTCCATGTCATCTGCACGGCGATCATCGCCATGCAGCCCGCAAAAACAATCCGCAGCGGCCCGGTGGGTACAGCGTGGGTCAGCCATGCCCCAAGCGGAACGGTGAAGATCATCGCGATAGCGATTGCGCCTGCCCCGGCCAGATAAACGTATCCGGTGCAACTACTGGAACATGTCGCGCCCGGAGTGTCCGCAAGAAGATAGCCAGCGGCTCCGATGACGGCCAACGGCACGCACAGCGCACTCGATGTTCCAATAGATCGCTGGATGGGGAGGTGAGAGGCCAAAAGAGGTACCGTTATCGCCGCCGTGCCGATGCCCAGCAGGCTGCAAATCGCGCCAGTAACGATCCCCACAATTAAAAGCCCGGCGACGCCCGGAAGCTGTCTAGCAGTCTGACGGGCGGCACGGCGTTTCACCATTGACCGTGCAGCGAAAAGCAAAAACCCAACAAAAATAATGGTCAGCAATTGGGCATTTATTGCTTCGGAAATCAGCGGCCCAGCGAAAGCGCCAACCATGACACCTGGCGTCAATCGCCACATGATGCTCCAATCGACCGCACCGCGTGCGAGATGCGACTGAACACCTGAAAACGTTGCCACGACTGTCGTAGCCATCGCTGTGGCTATCGCAACTCGCCGGGCAGCAGCGTTGTGTTGAAGCGGAACCCGGACTATTGGGGCCAGAACCTGCCCATCAGGCGCGGGCAGTTCAATTTCGATACGATCCGCATCGAATACTACCGCGACAGCGCTACGATGATGCAAGCCTTCAGCAAGGGGCTCTTCGACGTCATGGGCGACAGCAATTCCATCGACGCGGTGAAATGGGCCGAGGCTTTCGATTTTCCCGCCGTGCGCGAGGGGCTCGTCAAGAAAATGGAATTCAGCGTAGGCGTGCCGGCGCCCATGTCCGCGCTGGCTTTCAACACAAGGCGCCCCATCTTCGCCGATCCGCGCGTGCGCGAGGCGCTAACGCGGGTGTTCGACTTCGAGTGGCTCAACAAGCAGCTCTTCCGCGGCCTTTACGCCCGGACCGAAAGCTTTTTCGACCGCTCCGAGCTTTCGTCTCACGGCAGGCCCGCGGACGAACGCGAGCGCCAGTTGCTGGCGCCCTACGCCAGCCAGCTTGCACCGGGCGTCATGGATGGCGCCTTCAGCCAGCCGGTTACCGATGGCACGGGAACGAACCGCGAAGGACGGAAGCAAGCGATCGCGCTTCTGAACGAGGCGGGCTACGAGCTCAAGGATGGCGTTATGACCGTCAAGGCGACGGGGCTTGCCTTCGCCTTCGAGATGCTTTGCGCCACACGCGAGCAGCAACGGCTGATGCTGTCTTATGCCAGCGCACTGAGCCAAATCGGTATCGATGCGAAGGTCCGCATGATCAACTCGGCGCAGTTTCAGAGGCGGAGCACATCCTTCGACTTCGACATGATGCTGGCGTCCTGGGCCTCCTCGCTGGCTCCCGGCAACGAGCAAAGCTTCCGCTGGTCGGCGGCCTCGGCAGACCAGGTGGGCAGCTTCAACTACGCGGGCGTGAAAAGCGAAGGCGTGGACGCCATGATCGCGGCGATGCTCAACGCCAATACGCGCGAAGAGTTCGTTTCTACCGCGCGACAATCAACGTGAGAACACAGCGTCAATCAGGATGAGAATGCCGCTGGTGGTGTGACGCAGGGAGGGCGTAGCCCGACCGGAGGCACATCACCAGCGGCGGCTTTTTTCCGAACCCGTCTGGCGGTCGAGCAGGACGGCGTCAAGCTGCTGATTCGTCTCAATCTCCGAGGGATCAGCGCTTGCCCGGCCTCCACATCACCGACCACCAGATGAGGCTGTATATGAGTCATCGACAAAGCCACGGCGCAGGCATTGCTGCCGCCAAAGCCGGTTTCAGCACAGCGAGCGGCTACCGGATCGAGAACGATCCGCGCTTGCCGTCCCAGAAGAGGGCGCCGCGCGGCCGCCGCCGGCCCGATCCGCTCGCGGAGATTTGGGACGGCGAGGTCCTGCCGATCTTGAAAGCAACGCCGGGCATCCGGTCGATTGCGGTCTTCGACGAGATCCGGCGGCGGCATCCGGACCTGAACCCCAATGTCCGGCGCACGCTCGAACGGCGCATGCGGACTTGGCGCGCGGTCGCCGGGCCAGAGCAGGATGTCATCTTCCGCCAGGAGCACGAGCCCGGCCGTCTTGGCCTATCGGACTTCACGGACACGAGCGAACTTTGCATCACGATTGCGGGCGTCGCGCTCGAGCACCGGCTCTATCACTTCCGCCTGGCATTCTCGGGCTTTGAGCATGCCCATGTGGTTCTCGGTGGCGAAAGCTTCGTGGCGCTGGCCGAAGGCTTGCAAAACGCGCTTTGGGCGTTGGGCGGTGTGCCGCAGCAGCATCGCAGCGACAGCCTGTCGGCGGCGTACCGCAATTTGGACAAGGCAGCCCAAGAGGACCTGACCCAGCGTTACGACGGCCTCATGCACCATTACGGGATCACGCCGACGCGCAACAATCCCGGCGTGGCCCACGAGAACGGCTCCATCGAGAGCCCTCATGGTCATCTGAAGCGGGCGCTGGAGGACGCGCTGCTGCTGCGCGGCTCACCTGACTTCGACGATCTCGACGCCTATCGCCGTTTCATCGATGAGATCGTTGGCCGGCGCAACGCCCATAACCGGAAGCGGATCGAAGTGGAGCGGCCAAGTCTCGCGCCGCTACCGAAGCGGCGTACCGCCGATTACGAGGAGAAGATCGTTACCGTGACCTCAAGCGGCGGCTTCATTCTGCGCCGGGTGTTTTACACCGCTCCGTCGCGGTTGATAGGTCATCGCCTGCGCGTGCATCTTTACGACGACCGGCTCGAATGCTTTCTCGGCTCAACGCCGATGATGACGCTCAGACGCGGGCGGCAGGCCTCTGGCAATAAGGGCGGTCACGTCGTGGATTACCGGCACGTGATCCATGCGCTGCGGAAAAAGCCGATGGCGCTCAACAATCTCGTCTACCGGGACCAGCTATTCCCGCGCGACGCGTATCGAAAAGCCTTCGAGGCATTGCGCGCCAGCGACGGCGAGAAGCGCGCGTGTAAGGTGACGGTCGAACTGCTTGCGCTGGCGCACGATCGCGGCTGCGAGGCGGAACTGGCGCAGGTCATCGAGGCCGCGCTTCATTCCGGCCAAGCGCTGGACCCCGCGATATTGCGTGAACGCTTCGGTCCATCCCCGGCATCGGCGCCGGCCGTCACGGTGAACCTCACGCCGCTCCATGCTTACGACGAGCTTGCCGCGGTTTGCGCTATCGAGCCGGCCTTCAGCCTGGAGGCCGCGGCATGACAACCTCGAACACCATCGACGCCGCCCGGCTCGAGCTGCTGCTGACCGAGCTGCGCCTGCCGGGCATCAAGCTTATGTGGGCCAAGCTCGCCGCCCAATCCGATAAGGAGGGCTGGCCGGCTGCCCGCTTTCTTGCCGCACTCGCCGAGCATGAACTCGCCGATCGCGGCCGCCGGCGCATTGAACGCCACATGGCCGAGGCACGGCTGCCCGCTGGAAAAACCCTTGCGGCGTTCGACTTCGAGTCCGTGCCGATGGTCTCGAAGGCCCAGGTGATGGCGTTGGCGTCTGGCGACGCCTGGCTCGGCAAGGGGGCCAACATCCTGTTGTTTGGACCGCCCGGCGTGGGCAAAAGCCATCTCTCGGCGGCGCTCGGTCTCGCCCTCGTCGAAAACGGCTGGAGGGTGCTGTTCGCCCGCACCACAGATCTCGTGCAACGGCTTCAGGTCGCGCGGCGCGAGCTGGCGCTTGAAAGCGCCATCGCCAAACTCGACCGCTACGATCTGCTCATCCTGGACGACATTACCTACGTCACCAAGGATCAAGCCGAGACAAGCGTGCTGTTCGAGTTGATCGCCGCGCGATATGAGCGGCGATCCATGCTGATAACGGCCAACCAGCCGTTCGGCGAGTGGGGCAAAATCTTCCCCGATCAGGCCATGACGCTCGCCGCCATCGACCGGCTCGTGCATCACGCCACGATCCTGGAGATGAATGTCGAAAGCTACCGGCGCCGCGAAGCCCTCGAGCGAAAGCGTGGACGCGGACGGCCAGCCGCCCACGCGACAATCAAGAAAACCGAAACGGATGATGGCTGATTGACGCTCCCCGTCAATCAAAGCGCTTGCCAAGATCGCGCCCAGCGACAATCATCATGCCGCTCGGCTGCCTCGTCTCATCCAGATTGACGCGCCGTTCTCACCCAGATTGTCGCGCCATACGTTTCGGCCGTCCGCGCGTTCGACCGGCTTCTGCTATCGGGCCGCTACGGCATTCCGCTCTATTACGCGCCCAAGCAATGGATCGCGGCGTGGTCGCATCTGCGCCAGCCGCCGGGATCGACGCTTTATGGCGCGCGGCTTGAAACCTGGTGGGACGGCGATGCTGGAAGTAGCAATTAAGCCTCCCACGTAGTTGCGACCATTTTGCAATAGTCTTTTGCACTTTCGCAACATGACTGCTGTGGGTCATTCGGTGGTCGAGGTGGCCAAATATGGCAGGCCGCTCACCCTCCAGTAGCCGAAAGAATTTTTGCATCTGCGAGAAATGGAGCAGTGGGCCATAACCAGAAATATAGATCTATCCAATTGAACACTTCCGGAGTGGCGGCTTATGCTATCCCTCTGCGGACATATTGTGCAGGCGTCGCGAAACCCCTCTCCAGCTCTGTCCGGGCAAACTTCGGCCTTGCTTTATACGTACCAAGACGGTTCTGTCGGCAAGCATATTACACGGCGGATTGGGGGGGCGATGCAGTTGCTGGCGTGGAAATTGTTTCTGCTGTCGATGGTGCTCGCGATAGCAGCGGCCCTGCCGCCCGCGCTCGCCAAATCGCCTAGCGACGATGAGCTGGACGCCATAAACAGCCGTGCCGTTGAACTCTATAACGCTGGCAAATACAACGAAGCGATACCCCTGGAGCAGCGATATGAGGCTGCAATGGCAGCGCGCTACGGCGAGAACGCCCCAGAACACGCGACCGCCCTGAACAATCTGGCGCAGCTGCTTCAGGCCACGAACCGTCTCGCGGAGGCGGAGCCATTGATGCGGCGCGCGCTGGCCATCGGCGAGAAAAGCTTCGGCGCCGGCCATCCCGATGTGGCCAGAGACCTAAACAATCTGGCTGAGCTGCTTCAGGCCACCAACCGCCTTGCGGAGGCGGAGCCCTTGATGCGCCGCGCGCTCGCCATCGACGAGAAGAGCTTCGGCCCCGGTCATCCCAATGTGGCCATCCGCTTGGATAATCTGGCTCAAATGTTTCAGGAAACGGACCGTCTTGCAGAGGCTGTGCCCTTGATGCGGCGTGCGCTGACGATAGACGAGGAAAGCTTCGGTCCCGGTCATCCCAACGTTGCCACCCGCCTGAACAATCTGGCGCGACTGCTTCAGGATGCGGGCCGTTATGCGGAGGCTGAGCCCCTGATGCAGCGCGCGCTGGCCATCTACGAGAAAAGCTTTGGCCCCGGTCATCCCCATGTGGGCTTAGAACTGAATAATCTTGCCACGCTTCTTCTGTTCATGAACCGTCCTGCCGAGGCGGAGCCGTTGATGCGGCGCGCGCTCGCCATCGATGAGGAAAGCTTCGGCCCCGGTCATCCAAATGTGGCCGACCGCCTGAACAATCTGGCCGTTCTGTTGGAAGATCTGGGGCGCTGGTCAGAAGCTATTGCCCTCCGCAAAAGGGCCAAGCCGGTTATGACTGGCGCTCACCCCGGTAGCGAGCCGGGGCGCGGCGACCTCGAAAAGGCGCTGCTCGCGCAGAACACGGGCGGCTTAAGGGCCTATGCCCGCGCGCTCTACCGAGTTGACGCGAGCGATGCCGCAAACCGTGCCGAGGGCTTCGAGCTTGCGCAATGGGCGCTGCAAAGCGATGCAGCGGATGCGCTCTCCGCCATGGCCGCGCGGTTCGCCAAGGGTGGCGAGGAACTCGGCAAGCTTGTGCGCGAACAGCAGGATTTGCTGGCCTCGCGCGAAGCCGCCTACCGCAGCCTCGACGCAGCGGCGGGCAAGGCCGATGCAAAGGGTGCGGAGGTGGCGCGCGCCGCGATTAAGGATATCGAGGTCAGGCTTGCAGAAAACCAGGCGGCGCTACGCAATGCCGAGCCTGGATACGCGGAACTCGCCAATCCGAAGCCGCTTGCGCTCGCGGACGCGCAGGCGCTGCTCGGCGACGGCGATGCGCTGGTGCTGTTTCTGGATCTGCCTCAGTATGGGCGGGAGGCCGAAGAGACCATCATCTTCGCGCTAACAAAAACGGAAGCCCGCTGGACCAGCATCGGGCTGGGGAGCGCGGCTCTGCAGGAGCGGGTGGCGGCCCTGCGCTGTGGGCTCGATACTGGGTCGTGGCGGGAGGCTGGCCGGCAAAAATGCCGCGAACTTGCAGGCGCGGAGCCCAGTTTCGACGCGAGCGGCGAAGCCATCGCGGAAACGCTGCCCTTCGATCTTGCCCGCGCCGGCGCGCTCTACCGCGATCTTTTCGGCGGCATCGAAAACCTGATCGCTGGCAAGCGGCTGCTTATCGTGCCTTCCGGTGCGCTAACGCAATTGCCGTTAGAGGCGCTCGTTACCGGGAAGCCCAATGAAACGCTGCCGCGCTTCGAAGGGTACAAAACGGCGGCATGGCTCGGTCAGCGGCAGGCGATCACGATCCTGCCTTCCGTTGGCAGCCTCAAAGCCCTGCGCACCGCCAAGGCCAGCGCCGCGCCGGAGCCTTTCGCTGGTTTCGGCAATCCGCTCCTGACCGGCCGGGACGGCGCCGACCGGAGCGCCTGGGCCAAGCAGGATTGCGGCAAGGCCGCCCCGCCGAAGCAAACCCACATCGCGAGCCTTGCCGCCAGCATCGCCTCGCTGTTCCGGGGCGGCGCGGTCAATGTTGAGAAGCTGCGCCAGAATTCCGCCGCTTCCAGAGACGGCGGACGAGCTTTGCACCGTGGGCCGCGAGCTAGGCGTTCCCGCGCCGGAGCTGGACAAGGCTATCAATCTCGGCGGGCGCGCGACCGTAACCCAGGTCAAGACGCTGTCGCAAAGCGGCGCGTTGGCCCGCGCCCGCGTGGTGCATTTCGCAACCCACGGCCTGCTCGCGGGCGAAACCGCGCTGTTCGCCAAAAACAAGGCCGAGCCCTCGCTGCTGCTCACCCCGCCCGCCGAGGCCAGCGAAGACGACAACGGCCTGCTCACCGCGTCGGAGGTGGCGCAGCTCAACCTCAACGCCGATTGGGTGGTCATGTCCGCCTGCAACACCGCCGCCGGATCGAGCGACGGCGCGGAAGCGCTATCGGGACTCGCCCGCGCGTTCTTCTACGCAGGTGCCCGCTCGCTGCTCGTCTCGCACTGGTACGTGGATTCCGAAGCCGCCGTCGCGATCACCACGGGCGCGGTGAACGCCATGAAGGCGAACCCCGGTACCGGCCGCGCCGAGGCGCTCCGCGGCGCGGAAGCCGCGCTCATTGCCAAGGGCGGGCGCTTCGCACATCCGAGCGTCTGGGCGCCCTTCGTGCTGGTGGGCAATGGGGAGCGGTGAGTACCCCGGCACGATAGTTCTGCTGTCTACCTATTACGTCCGCAGTCGGGGAATGCGGTCATAGTGAGGTGATATTTGTGGAAATCCTGCGACAGCCGGTAAGGGTCAGGTGCACGCCAACTGCCGCCTGCGGAGCCGTTTCCGGTTTGAGATCCAGAACCGGTTGTGGCCTGGGTGTGCAGCCGTTGAAACCGGCACGCCTGCTTCCGACCCGTCTCGACTTTTTGCAGCGCAAAAAGCGTGTCTGGCAATACGCGTTTTTGCCGGCGGAGAGACCGGCATTCGGAGCGCCGGCGTGATACCCCAGTTAGCGGACGCGGCCGGCATTGCTTTCCGTCTCGCCAGCTGCGGCGAACGGATCAATTTCCGCTCCTGTATAAATTGGGTAGGTAATTCTCCGCTTGCGCTTTGATCGAGCAATGGCCGGAATGGTCCGATGGTCTCCGCGGAAGCAGGGACGGATCAGCGGCGAAATCCTCGTGAGGAGGGACTACGCGACCGCTTTCTATCCGCCGCCGGCACCATCCGAAATTGAGGTCGCCATTTCAGCTGGCGTGAAGCTGCTAGTCAAGCTGCCTTTGGGGCAAAGGCGGTGCCGGATATCGGCCAATTTTCAAGTTCCAATAAGCCCAGGAACGCTTGTCGATAATCCCCGGCGGAGCGTGATCGAGCGCCTCTGCAAGTTCAGCCCCGGAAAGGTAGCGCTGGATGATTGCCATGTCCTCATGGGTTGCGCGAGCAAAGGCGTAAGCCAAGAAGCGTACAGGATCGGCGAGTGCAGCGCGCGGCGGCTCGAACCAAACTATCCGCCTTGCGATCCTGGCAATTTCAGGTGTCAATGGGATTTGTCTCACCGCTTCCGTCCTTGATCGAACTTCTTGCCTGTCAAGTGAGGCAATTTTGAAAGATCGGTACCGCGTACTGCCTCGACAAGCCGTTGCTTAACGGCTTGAGAAAGCTCTTTTAAGTTACCCTCTTCGAAGAATACAAGCGCCTTGAGGGTGTTTTGGGGATTAAACTGTGGTCCATAGATCGCCAGTGCGCTAGCCAGAGCAAATGAAAGATCAACACTGCCTTCAGACAATATTGCCGCGATGTCGATATAATCTTTCGCTTCAGCCCGTCTTTGAACAACAGCAGCCTTGGTACCTGCGAGGTCCAACAACGAAGCTATTTTTATTCGGGTTACAGGCGCCTTGGCAATTTCACCCACCCGCCGTAACCGTGGCACGCCGAAAAAGGAGAGCTTCACAGGTCCTCGCCTTTGCACCGTTACGCTTAAGGTGTTGGCTTCGTTCTGCACGATTTTGGCGTTCTTCAGATAGGAAATCCTCTCAAGGAGTTCGCCTGGATCAAACGGTCTTGCGCCAAAAAAATCGAAATCGACGGACTTGCGGTGGCCAAGCCGTAAGGCAAGAGCGGTACCGCCATAAAGGACGAATTCTGGCGGAGTGTCGCCAAGTTCATCCCATAGACGCCGTTGTGCGGCAGGCAGGATATCGAGCTTTGGGTCGAATGGTTGCGTCATCGAAGCAACATAATGGGAGCTTCTGGCAAAAGGCAAAACGAAAAACACCAGGCATCCAAGTCTTTCCGCTGCTGGCTCTTTAGATTGGATAGCCACATGCACGCTGGAGAAGCACGTCTTGTCTGCACCAGTTGGGAGAAACACAGAAACGGTAACGGCAGCCTCGGCATCCGGATCCCAGATGCTGCACCCCAATCAGCAGACGTGGCCGTCGAAGCCTATCGCGCCGCCGGTTAGCCGGGATAATTCACGGCATCGCACGGTCATGGCCGCCGGCCCGTGGCGCAAGCCTGTGCGGCGATCCCGTACCGTTACGCGCCGCGCCTGTATTGACCGCCTGCAACCGGTACAAGACGGCGCTACCGGCCGTACGGAGAGGCTATTCAAAGTACTCATTTTGTATATCCTTCGATGTTGAATAGATTATACCATGCCTCTGTGGCGAAAGAGAGGAGGCCAATGAGTTGCATACGTAGCGGATTTGATTGCTATTTTTATATCAGTATACGGAGCAATTATGGTAAAGACACAACAATTAATGCGCTTTGAGATGTACACAATACCGGCTTTGGATGACACGATACGGGGTTTTTTTGCCATTTTTTGCCACTTGCGATCCCGCGTTAACCTGATTTTCTTAACACTTGTGGCCAGCTACCGCAATTCCGCCACAAACGAAACGCCCGGACCGGCACTACGGCCGGAGCCAATACCGGGCGTATTGGCGAGAATCGAAAATAGCTCGTGGGAACAATACGTAAGCCAAGCGGGCGCGCGGACCGTGAATTATCCCGGTTAGGCGGGGCATTATGGTTGCCCGCCAATTCCTCGCAATTAATTGATGCGCGCAGGCCGGGGTTAGCGCATCCGCCTGCAATATGGCTGCTTTCAGCGGAGAATGCGAAACCGCGCACCGGCGTGCAAAACCTGTGAGGTCCGCACCGATTGTCTTTCGCGGCCGCATGACCGTGTGTAAAACGCGATCCATGATCCAACTAATCCCGGTCTTGACGCCGCATGGCGCCTTGGTGCTGACAGAAACCCGCGACGGCACCGCTTTGGATGCAGCCCGTGGCGCCCGCCTCCAGAGTGCCTTCAAGCGTGGAAGCGGACACGGGCTGCTCTCGCTCGGAGTGGACGATGCGGGCGCGGTTATCCCGCCGGTATTCTCCTGGTGGAGGGATTTCGGCGGCCGGTTTGCCGCCGCCCTTTGCGCTACTCAGAACCTGGACGGGAAAGGCGCCGCGATCCAGCCGCCCGCGCCCGATCCGGCGGAACTGGCGCGGTTGGCGGATACGCCGCCTCTCATGAAAGGGGCCGAATACCTCACCAGCCGAGGTTCTCGCCTCTCTGTGGCAAGGCATGGGGCAGGCGCTCGGCACCGAGCTTGCCGAAGCCCGCTGCCCTTTGCAGGAATTCCTCAAGCGCCGTAACGCGGCCTGGAATTTGGTAGGCCGGGTGCATTTCAACCTGGCCGAAAATCGCAGCGATACGGAAGCCCCGTTCGCCTTTCTCGCCACTTACACGCCGCGCCTGTCGGCGCAGGCCAGGGCTCAGCATCTACCGTTGGGCGAGGCCCTCAAGGAATATGCGGGGGCCGCGAACAATGACGGGCTCCTGTCGCTCCTGACCCCTGTTCAAACCGCCGCCTCCTCCTGCCCATGGCTTAAGGCGATGGTGGACGAAGGCGAAATCTACTATCCCCTGCGCTGGACCTCGGCCGAGGCGTTGCAGTTCCTGAATGACGTTCCAGCACTGGAAAGCGCTGGCGTGGTGGTGCGCACACCTGCGAATTGGCGCTTAAACCGCCCGTCGCGTCCCAAGGTCAAGGCATCGGTTGGCGGTTCGGAGCCGTCCTTCGTTGGGGCTGCCGCGCTCCTGGATTTCGAGCTTCAAGTGACGCTCGATGACGAAACGCTTAGCGAACAAGAGATCCGCGAGATCCTGCAAAGCTCCGATGGCCTGGCGCTGGTGCGCGGCAAATGGGTGGAGATCGACCGCGAGCGGCTGCAAAAGACGCTGGCGCAATTCGAGGCGGTGGAGGCCCGCGCCAAAGCCGAGGGCCTGAGCTTCGGCGAGGCTATGCGGTTGCTCGCGGGCGCGGGCGAGGCGGAGGACCGCGGCGAAGACGCCCGTGGGCGCTGGAGCGAGGTTGCGGCCGGGCCATGGCTCGCCGGAACTCTCAAAGCGATGCGCGAGCCGGATGGCCGGATGGGTGCCGATCCTGGCGAAGCATTGCGCGGCACTCTGCGCCCGTATCAGCGCGCGGGCGTGGAGTGGCTGCATCTGCTGACGCAATTGGGGCTTGGCGCGTGCCTTGCCGACGACATGGGCCTGGGCAAAACGATCCAAATCCTGTCGCTGCTCCTGGTGCTCAAGCAGCGCGCGCAAAAGCCGGTGAAAGGCGAGGCAGGGCCGGCAGGGCCGAGCCTCTTGATCGCCCCCGCCTCGCTCTTAGGGAACTGGGCCAACGAGATTGCGAAATTCGCGCCAGGGGTGAAGGCTCTCGTGGCTCACCCGTCCGCGATGGCGGCGGGCGATCTCAAAAACGTTTCCGGCCGGCAGTTTGACGGACACCGATCTCGTCATCACCAGCTACGGTTCGGCCGTGCGCCTGCCTTGGCTGAACGGGACTGCGTGGCGCCTCGTGATCCTGGACGAGGCCCAGGCCATCAAAAACCCGGACACCAAGCAGACCAAGGCCATCAAGCGCCTCAAGGCGCGTTCGCGCATCGCGCTTACGGGTACGCCCATCGAAAACCGGCTTACCGATTTGTGGTCGCTGTTCGACTTCATCAATCCGTCGCTGCTGGGCACGGCCAAGCAATTCACCCAATTCGTCAAGCAGTTGGAGGAGCGGCCCCATAACCCGCACGGCCCGCTCAGGGATCTGGTGAGACCCTACATCCTGCGGCGGCTCAAGACCGACAAGAGCATCATTGCCGACCTTCCCGATAAGACGGAGGTGAAGGCCTACTGCCCGCTTAGCCGCAAACAGGCGGCGCTTTACAGCCAAGCGGTGGAGGATCTCGCGGAGCGGCTCGAAACGGCGGACAATATCCAGCGCCGTGGCGTCATCCTGGCCGCGCTGATGCGCTTCAAGCAGATTTGCAACCACCCTTCGCAATGGCTTGGCGACGGCGGCTGGGCCGAAGAGGACAGCGGCAAGCTCGCGCGCCTCCGCGAGATTGCCGAGGTTGCGGCCTCGCGCCAGGAAAAAGTCCTGGTCTTTACTCAGTTCAAGGAGACCACGGGGCCGCTGGATGCGTTTCTTGCCAGCGTGTTCGGGCGCCCTGGGCTCGTGCTTCACGGCGGCACGCAGGTGAAGAAGCGCAAGGAACTTGTGAAACTGTTCCAGGAAGATGAGAGCATTCCATATTTTGTCTTGTCGCTGAAAGCCGGAGGGACTGGCCTCAATCTGACCGCCGCCTCGCACGTGATCCATTTCGACCGCTGGTGGAACCCGGCGATCGAGAACCAAGCCACCGATCGCGCCTTCCGTATCGGCCAGACACGCAATGTTCTTGTGCACAAATTCGTCTGCCGGGGCACGGTTGAGGATAAAATAGATCAAATGATTGAGTTGAAGAACCAGCTTGCCGGAGATTTTCTGGAAGGCGGCGCCGAGGTACGGCTGACGGAAATGGACAGCGAAGCATTGCTGAAGATGGTCGCGCTGGATTTGGCCGCTGCGGCAAGGGAGGGGTGAAGCCATGGCCTTCTACGCGTGGAAGCCTTATGTGCCCGTCGCGAAACGCCGGCAAGAAGCGGCGCGTCACGTTCAGAAGATGGCGAAGAAGGGCCAGGCGGTAACGCCCGTGGTCATCGAAGGCCGGACGATTGCTAAGACCTTCTGGGGCAAGTCCTGGTGCGAGAACCTCGAACGCTACAGCGATTACGCGAACCGCTTGCCCCGCGGCCGCACCTATGTCGCAACGGTTCGGTCGTCGATCTCAAGATATCCAAGGGCGAAATTAAGGCCCTGGTCAGCGGCTCCGAGGTCTACACGGTGAAAATCGCCATAGAGACCGCATCGTCCTCCGTATGGAAGGGGCTGTGCAACGACTGCGCGGGCAGCATCGATTCGCTTGTCGAACTGCTCCAAGGGCGCTTCTCCAAGGGAGTCATGGAGCGGGTCTGCCTGCGGGATAAAGGGCTTTTTCCGTCTCCCAAGGATATTAAGCTGTCCTGCAGCTGCCCGGACTGGGCGGACATGTGCAAGCATGTGGCCGCTGCACTTTATGGCGTAGGCGCGCGGCTGGACGCGAGCCCCGAACTTTTGTTCACCCTGCGCGGCGTGGATAAGAGCGAACTAGTGGCGAAAGCGGGCGAAGGATTGCCAGCGGCGAAGAAGCCCTCATCCAGCAAGCGCGTTATGACAGGTGGCGATCTTGGCGCGATCTTCGGCGTGGAGATGGCGCAAACCGGGGTGCGGAGGCTCCGGCGGCCAATACATCCATTAGCCAACAGAAAAAAGGAACGGCGTCTGCAAAGAGGACAGCGAAGGCCGAGGCTGCGGCAGTTCCAGTTCCAGCCGTGACT
>CAVYEY010000015.1:0-16242 GCA_963767435.1 uncultured Alphaproteobacteria bacterium | reverse complement strand
GCGACCGCATGGCACGCGAAAGCGGCATGGAGCTTCTCGTCTACCGGAACCCGGAAGCGCTCGAACGCGGCATCAACCCCATCGACCACGGCTCCGAGCTGCACACCCATGTGTGGAAAACCGAGGGGCTCAAGCAGGCGCTCAATCTTCATTGCTTCGATGTGGCCTTCGGTGGCGCCCGGCGCGACGAGGAGAAAAGCCGCGCCAAGGAGCGGATTTTCAGCTTCCGCTCGGCCGATCACCGCTGGGACCCGAAGAACCAGCGGCCGGAACTCTGGAACCTCTACAACGCGAAAAAGGCCAAGGGCGAGAGCATCCGGGTATTTCCAATCTCCAACTGGACCGAGCTGGATATCTGGCAATACATCTATCTGAATAACATACCGATTGTGCCGCTCTATTTCGCAGCCCCCCGGCCCACCGTCGAGCGCGGCGGGCTCATCCTGATGGTGGACGACGAACGCCTGCCGCTGCTGCCTGGAGAGCCGGTGACGCGCTCGATCCGGTTTCGCACACTTGGCTGCTATCCCTTGACCGGCGCCGTCGAGAGCGAGGCTGCAACCCTCTCTGCGGTTATCCAGGAGACGCTGCTCACCATTACCTCCGAGCGATACGGCCGGGCAATCGATCACGATCAGGCGGCCTCAATGGAAAAGAAGAAACAGGAAGGCTATTTCTGATGCCGGAGAGCAGCGGGATGGATTTTCAGCAGCAAAGCGAGCAGCTAGGCGCCTCCTACGAGGCCGAGGATCTCGTCGCCCAGGATATCGAAGCCTATCTGGGGCAGCATCAGCGCAAGAGCATGCTGCGGTTTATTACGTGCGGTTCGGTCGATGACGGCAAATCTACGTTAATCGGCCGGCTGCTTTACGATTCTAAGATGGTATTCGAGGACCATGTCGCAGCACTTGAGGTTGACTCAAAGAAATTTGGTACGCAAGGTCAAAATATAGATTTCGCTCTTCTTGTGGATGGTCTGGCCGCAGAGCGCGAGCAGGGAATTACCATCGACGTAGCCTACCGCTTTTTCTCGACATCGAAGAGAAAATTTATCGTAGCCGATGCGCCGGGCCACGAGCAATACACGCGCAACATGGTCACCGCCGCCTCCACCGCCGATCTTGCCGTAATCCTGGTGGACGCCCGCAAAGGCGTGCTGACGCAAACCCGCAGGCACACCTACCTCGCACACCTGATCGGCATCCACAATTTCGTGCTCGCCGTCACGAAGATGGACTTGATCGCGTACGACCAGAAGCGCTTCGAAGCGATTGCCGCGGACTACAAGGCATTCGCCGCAAGCATCGGCATCCAAGACTTCCAGGCGATCCCGGTATCTGGCCTTGCCGGCGACAACATTGCGTCCCGGTCGGACGCCACGCCCTGGTACAAGGGACCAGCGCTGATCGAGCATCTCGAAACCGTGCCGCTCGACGTGACCGCCGATCAGGCCAAGCCCTTCCGGATGCCGGTGCAGCGGGTCAACCGCCCCAATGACGGCTTCCGCGGCTTTTGCGGCTTGATTTCCTCCGGCGCGGTGCGGCCCGGAGACAAGGTGAGGGTGCTGCCGTCGGGCAAAAACTCCACCATCACCCGCATCGTGACGATGGATGGGGATCTGGACCTCGCCGCCGCCGGCCAATCGGTGACGCTCTGCTTCGCCGATGAAGTGGATTGCAGCCGCGGAGACGTGATCGCTGCCGCGAGCGCCCCGCCGGAAGCCGCCGATCAATTCGAGACCACCGTGGTCTGGATGTCCGACCAGGCCATGATGCCCGGCCGGGCGTACTGGATGAAGCTTGGCACGCAGACGGTCACGGCCACGCTGCAGAAGCCGAAATACGAGGTGAACGTCAACACGCTGGAGCACCTGGCGGCGAAGGGCCTGGACCTCAACGCGATTGGCGTCGTCAATCTCGCGACGGACCGGCCCATCGTCTTCGAGCCCTACGCCGAAAGCCGGGGCCTTGGCGGCTTCATCCTGATCGACAAGTTCACTAACGCGACTGTCGCGGCGGGTACGATCCATTTCTCGCTGTGGCGCGCCCAGAACGTCCATTGGCAAGCGCTCGACATTCCCCGCGAGACGCGGGCCGATCTGAAAAACCAAAAGCCCGCCGTACTGTGGTTCACCGGGCTTTCCGGCGCTGGCAAGTCCACCATCGCCAATCTCGTCGAGCGGGAGCTCGTCCGCATGAACCGCCACACCTTCCTGCTCGATGGCGACAACGTGCGGCACGGCTTGAACAAGGACTTGGGCTTCACCGAGGCCGACCGGATCGAGAACATCCGGCGCATCGGCGAGGTGGCGAAGCTCATGACGGACGCTGGCCTCATCGTGCTCACCGCCTTCATCAGCCCGTTCCGGACCGAACGGCAGCTGGTGCGGGAGATGATCAAGGCCGGGGAGTTTGTCGAGATTTTTGTCGACACGCCGCTGGCCGACGCCGAAGCACGCGACGTCAAGGGGCTTTACAAGAAGGCGCGCTCCGGCCAGCTCAAGAACTTCACGGGCATCGACAGCCCGTATGAGCCTCCGCTCAAGCCGGACATCCGTATCGACACCACGAAATTGTCAGCCGAAGAGGCTGCCCAGCTGATCGTGCGCAAGCTGATCGCCTGAGGGGGCCGCGTTTATTTCGCGTCGAGCCCTTAACGGTGGCATGGAGCATTGAGGGCGTAGCTCGTGCTGCGTCCTCCCCCTGGCTCTTTGATCAGCATCCCGCTTTTGAGCAGTGCTGCGATATCCCTGGAAGCGGTATCCTGCGAACACTTGGTCAGCTTGGCCCATTTTGTCGATGTGAGCTTGCCCTCGAAGCCGTCGAGCAGGCGATTAATCACCACGCGCTGGCGTTCGTTCAACGGAACCGCGGCGTAGGCCTCCCAAAACCGCGCTTTCCCCATAACGCTCGCAAGCGTCTCATGCGCGGGGGCGAAGGCGCGATCCAGGCAGCCCAGGAACCATAGCAGCCAATCCGTTACATCGAGATCGCCCTGTTGCGTCTCTTCCAGCATGCCGTAATAGGCGGCCCGCTCCTGCCGGATCTGCGCGGACATGCTATAGAAGCGCTGCGGGCAGTCCTCCGAGCGTGCGAGCGCCATATCCGCAATGGCCCGCGCGATACGCCCGTTGCCGTCTTCGAACGGATGGATGGTTACAAACCGCAGGTGAGCCAGCCCCGCCTTCAGGACGGGATCGATGTCCGAAGGGGTGTTGAACCACTTCAGGAACGCCTGCATTTCTCCAGGCACGCGATCCGATGCGGGCGCCCGGTAGTGAACCTTCTCCCTGCCGATTGGCCCGGACACAACCTGCATCGGCCCCGCTTTATCGTCCCGCCATTTCCCGGCAACGATTTTCGAAAGCCCGCTATAGCCGGTTGGAAACAGGGCTGCGTGCCACGCGAAAAGCCGCTGCTTCGTCAAAGGCGCGGCATGCTGCTGGGTCGCGTCGAGCGTCATCTCTACAACGCCCTCGACGTGACGGTCCGCCGGCACAAGGCCGCCAATGTCCAGCCCAAGCCGGCGCGCAATCGAGGAACGCACCTGGTTCCGATCCAGTTTCTCGCCCTCGATGTCGCTGGTTTTCATAACATCCTGGGTAAGGGTCTGAAGAACGGCTTCATTCCTCAGCGAAAAGCCCAGGCCCTCCATCTGGCCGATCAGCCGGCCCTGGCGGTAGCGTACGCCGATCAGCAGATCGATCAGCTTCTCGCGGCTCCAGTCGAGCTTCGGCCAGTCCTCGCGCTCATAGATGTAGGTCATCGCCCGCTATTGTCCGCATGATTTGCGGAGGTTATATGCCTCATTCTCCGCATGCACAAGCGTAATATCCGCACCTTTTGCGGAGATTATGCCCCGTATTCTCCGCATCGCGCCGGGATGCCTTCCCATACGCGCGGACATTAATAGCATCCGAATTAGCGGTTTTACCATGAACTGAGGGCCGTAACCCCTCACCCTGTCCCTCTCCCTATGGGAGAGGGGACGCCCTCTCAGCGGCTGCGGCGGGACTCCCTCTCCCATAGGGAGAGGGCTGGGGTGAGGGGGTTGTAACCTCCGTTCATGGCACAACCTGCCGTCATGTTAGCGCGCCGGGGTGCCTTCCCCTATTGCACCATATCCCGCAGAACGCGCTCGACGCCTTTGGTAATGCGCGCGAGCCGCTCGTAATCGACCTTCTCCGGCGTATCGGTTGGCCGGTGGTAATGCGGGTAGCGGAAGATGGCCGTATCGGTGATCATCATGGCCTGGAAGCCTTGCCGCGCGAATGCCCAATGGTCCGACCAGTCGATGCCGGGAATGAAGCCGGGCGCGATGCCGCCAATCGTCGGAAACGCGGTGTGTGCGCGGAACGAGGCTGCGACTTGCTGCACCAGGGGCCGCGATCCCGGCATGCCTACAAAGGCGACGAAATCGCCCCGGCTGGGGAAGACCGCGCCGAAGGGCGGCGGGTATTGCTGGCTGCCGGGCGCATCCGAAAAATACCCAATGGTTTCAAGGCAGATCATCGCCGCGACAGCCTCGCCCCGTTCCGCCAGCAGTTCGGCGTAGCGGTAGCTGCCCATGTCCGGCGTCTGGAAGAACGGGGGCTCCTCGTTCACGAACAGCACAAGGCGCAGCCGGGTATGTGCGGGCCGCAGGTCTTTCAGCAGCCTCGCCAGTTCCAGCACCGCCGCGGTGCCGGAACCGTTGTCGTTGGCGCCCGGCGCATCGCCAAAGGAATCGTAATGCGCGCCAATCACGACGGTCTTTGTCTCAGGCCCGGCCTCCGCGGGCTCGATGGTGGCCTCCAGATTGCGCACCATGCATTCCCGCGCCTCGTAGGCTTGGGGAACCACCTGGTAGCCTTCCGCCGCCAGGGCCTGCTCGATATATTGCGCGGCCTTTTCGAGGGCCTGGCAATGACCGGTGTTGTGCGGTTCGCTTGCGATGGCAACGATATGCCGCTGCAAGCGCCCCGCCAGCGAGATTTCCTCGGCCGTCGCTTGCGGCAGCGCGCCCTTGTGCGGGCGGCCGGGCAGGGCGAGGCTGTACCAGAGCAGCGCAGCGATGGCGGCCAGCAAAGCGGCTAGCGCGAACAGCCCGCCGCGCACGAAGTCCCACACCATTTGTCCCCCTTGGGATAGCGGTCCAAGAGGCATGTAGTTTCATGTCCTTGGCATTTTTGCGGACACGGTCTCGCGAAACTGTGGCAAGCCCCGGTTCCGGCGCATCGCAATGGACACGCCGCCGTCCCGGAAGTAGGTTCATGCAAAATCCTGTGCCCGGCGGTGGACATGCCCCCCTTAATTGCGATCCTCGATGCCGCCTACACGCAAACGGCGGCCGGCGTGGGCTGCGTGCTTGCCGCAGGCTGGGAGGCCGCAAGCTCTGCGGCGGAGGTGGCCCGGCACATTCCCGGCACGCCGGCGCAGTACGAGCCGGGCGCCTTCTACAAGCGCGAGCTGCCGCTGTTGCTCGCGGTCATCCAGGCGCTACCGGACAAGCCCGAGGCCTACGTCATCGACGGCTATGTCTGGCTTGGGGAGGGCAAGCCAGGGCTCGGCGCGCATCTGTTCGAGCGGCTGGGCGCGTCCGCACCGGTGATCGGCGTGGCCAAAAGCGCGTTCCAGGGCGATACGTGGCCGGTGCCGGTGCTGCGCGGGCGGAGTAAGCGGCCGCTGTTCGTGACGGCGGCCGGGATGGAGGCGGCGCAGGCGGCGGCGCTGGTGGCAAGCATGCACGGCGCGGACCGGATTCCAACGCTGTTGCGGCGCGCCGACAGGCTGGCGCGGGATGCCGCCGGGGGCGCGCAAACTGGATAGCCTGGGCGGTTCGCCACGTCATGCCCGCCCGCATGGGAATTACGCACGGGCTAAATTCCAGCCCTCCCTCCGCGTGGTATCCATTCGCAGCAATCGTCAGCCGGCACAATTCAGCGGATTTTTCGCCCAACATTCGCCCGTCCGTCCTGCACCGATGCGTGTGCAGACATTTTGTGTACCGGGGGGAATACGCCATGACCAAAAAGCAAACGTTCGAACGCGGAGCAATCCTGGCCGCCGCCGTGCTGGCCCTGCTCTTCTTCGGCAAGCTCATATCGGGAGACGAGCCGGTTTCGCCTCAAGCAAACACCTGGCTGAACGACAGCTCCGGCTCCGGCTCCGGCTACGGATACTCCCGCAAGAATTACGCGAGCGAGAAAATGCTTGGCGGCGGCAACATATCGCCGGCGGACACCCAGAAATACGAGAAGGTTGCCACCATCGGGCAGGCGGCCTCGGATTTCGAAGCAGACCGCGCCAGGATCGGCAGCCTGATCTCATCTTCCGGCGGCCTGACCCAATATGAGAAACTGCAAGGGCTTACCGGACGGCGCACCTTGCAATTGGGCATCGGCGTACCGCCATCGGGGTTCGATTCCTTCATCGAGGAAGCCAGGAAAATCGCGAAGGTCACTCACCTCGAAATCGTCAAGACCGACAAGACCAAGGAATACCGCGAACTTCGGGCCAAGAAGGAAAGCCTCGAAAAGACGCGCAAGTCGCTGACCGATATGGCGGCTTCGGGCGGTTCCGTGGACGAGCGGCTCAAGGTGCAGGCCAAACTGACGGAGGTTGAGGACAAACTTCAGGACCTCGGCGTGTCGCTGGGCGACTTCAATACCGAGAACGAGTTTTGCACGGTCAACCTGACCTTGGCCGAGACCGGCGTGCCCGTCCATCCGTCGATGCTCGGGCGGGCCTTCCGGGCCTTCGTCTGGTCGCTGGAGTATATGCTTTACCTGGGCATCGCGCTCCTGCTGCTGACCCTTGCAGCGTGGATCGGCTCGCTTGCGGTGGAAGGGCTTGCACGCACCTGGACGCAGGTTTCGAAGGAATGAGGCGGGGCGATCCCAGGTCTCTTAGCGACGAAGAACTGCTGCGGCTGAGCGCCAAGACGCGGCTCGAAAGCAGGTTGGAGGCCGCGGGCTGCCTCGGAGTTCTGGCCGCGTTTGTGCTGCTGATCCTGCTGGCGTTTACCGCCATATTCACGCTTCCATTCGTGGTGGCCGCGGCCAGTGCAGCCACGGCGCTGGGGGTGCTTTACCTAGCGGGCCTGCCCAAGCGCGCCTGGCGCAAAGAACTGGACTGGAGGCGCGGCAAGGCACCGCTCGCCCGGTATATGGACGAAGCGCGCGGCGAGTTCGCGCATGGGGGCGCGGGCTGGATGATCCTGTTTACCAGACGCGGCTTGCCGCACGGCCTTATCGTTTGGCTGCGGATTGCCGTGATCGCGGGGCCACCCGTGCAGGCGAAGGCTGCCGTGCGGGCTTCGGCATGGGCGCTGCCGGACTGGCGGACGGAAGCGGGGGATACGCGCACCGAAGCAGCACTTCCGGATGATGCCGCCCGGGAATTGCTGGCCATGCTGAGCGGGCTGGACCCAGCTTCGCTCACCGATGTGTCTTCCTTTGTGAGGGATGGCGCGCCCTGCCAGCTTGCGATATTGCGGCCCGGAGCAGAGGGCGTTGGGAGCTGCAATCTGGGAGGCTTGAGCGAGGATCAGCATGAGCTTCCAACTGCGGCATTTTGCTTGAAGCTCGCGGGGATCGCCCAGGATTTGCTGGCAAGAGGGTAGCGCGGCGCCGCGGCACACATTTCGAAGACTACCATATGTAAAGATTCCGCTAATATTGCCTGCGGGGCCACAATCCTTAATGCGAACATGGTTAATTCAGAATCGAGATGTCTGAAATTGGTCGAATTGCGTCAAAAATTGCCCGGAAAAAACGTATTTCTGGCTTTCAAAACTACGGTTAATTATAATCGCAGATCGCGGGTTAACCAGAATTTGCGGGCATGTGGGTCGATATGGTTATTGTATATCAAATGGTTATCAAAGAAGAGATGGCTGCCAGCGCTATTTGCGCGAAATTATTCCGGGATCGGGGGGCATCTGGAAATACTCAAAATGGGTAGGATTTGTTGCAAATAGCGTTAATGCGAATTCAAGACTTCTCCGCCAGCCCGCACGCCAGCGGAACATGCCAGGGATCGAGTGCTATTCCATCCGGCTCCAGAGCTTTTCCGGCTCCAGTTGCCGCACCATCCAGCGCATGAAGCGGTCCTCAAGGCGGTAGCGCCATTGGGGCCCGCGCGCCCCTCGCCCGATGTGGAGCCTGACCCGGCCAACGATGTCCGCCTCGTCGAAGCCGGCCCATACCCCGATGACGGGGTAAAGCAGGTAGCCCAGATTGCCGCCAGCTACCGGCGCGACCTCGCGGACCAGTATTTCTTCGGCCTCCTTGCGGCCAAGCCCCATCTCTTTAAGACGTTCAGCGGTATACTGCCAATCGGTATCTGAAGGTTCCGTGTCGAGGAAGAACAAATCGGCCAGAAGAACCCAGGCTTTCTCGCTGTTCTGCTGCGTCAATTCCATTCCCGGCGGCCTCAATAGGTT
Source organism: uncultured Alphaproteobacteria bacterium (assembly GCA_963767435.1). GTDB lineage: Bacteria > Pseudomonadota > Alphaproteobacteria > Rhizobiales > Rhodomicrobiaceae > Rhodomicrobium. The sequence goes on along the minus strand of CAVYEY010000015.1, from coordinate 7,818 downwards.
TCCGCGCCGGGATCGGGCTCGCCGGTATCCACCAGTGCCCGCAGCGCCGTCCGCGCCCGCGACAGCCGCGACTTGACCGTGCCCACCGAGATGTTGAGTACGGTTGCGGCTTCCTCGTAGCGCAGGCCCTCCACCGCGATCAGCATCAGGATTTCGCGGTGGTCGTCCGAAAGCCGCAGGAACGCGTCCTGCACCTCCGAAAGCAGGAGGCTATGATGCTGCTCCGCGCTGCTATGAAGCGGCGGATCGGCTTCAAGGCGGTTGCGATACGCCAGGTCGTGCTGTTCGCGGCGCTTGTCATTGCGGAAGACGTTCTTCAGGATGACGAAGAGCCAGGCACGCAAGTTTGTACCCGGCTGCCAGGTGCCAATATTGGCGATAGCGCGGGTGAGGCATTCCTGCACGAGGTCGTCCGCATAGTCCGCGTCGCGCGTCATGTAGCGCGCGAAGCGCCTTAAGCGCGGGATTTCTGCCTTCATGGCGGAAATCGTTTCGCGATAATCCTGCGGCATCTCCGTTCTACTCTTCAGCTTGGCCTGAATATATGGGCGTATTGCCCCCAAAAGAAGGCCGAAGGAAAAAAGCAGTTTTGCGGATAGTGAGTAGGTACTTTCTAGATGCCGCAGCAATCTTATGTTGCGCGCGCCGGTACGATACGGCTTCGGGTGGGCGGGAACTCTTCCCGGATCTTCATTCCGGCTTAATGATGCGGGATTTGAATTCGCCCGGTCTCGGTTCCAGTCCGGGGATCGGCCATGAGCACGATATCGCTTGCCTCGCCCTTCCAATGAAGAACGGCGAAGTTGCCGCTCGCGGCAATCCCTTCGAGCTTGCCCGGCCCTAGATCGATGACGCGCGCGTAGGGCGCCGGTCCAGCTGGTTCCACCGCCACCGGCACCGCTGCGGCGGAGGCTGCCTGCTTCGATCCCTCGCCCAGTTTTGACAGCTGCAGCGTCACGCCATAGAAGAGAGCCGCGACTCCAGCGATCAGAAGCACGGTCATCGTGCCCACGGCGATCTTCAGGATGCGGTAGCCGCGGGGGGTGAAAACCGTGCCCGGCAGCGGTTCTGTAACTTTTGTCATGGAAACCGCGTATTCATAAGAGATGCTGGACGTTATCGTGACAAACGGGAATTCATCTCCGGGCTGCTTGAGCGCAAGTTCTGCCGGCCTGCACACCGTAGCTGAGGCCGAGGCTGGCACAAGGCTCGACCGTTTTCTGGCGAGCCGCATAGAGACACTAAGCCGCGCGCGCTTGCAAGAACTCATTCGGGGCGGGCAGGTTGCGGCGGACGGACGGCCCGTGACGGACCCGAGTGCGAAAGTGCGTGAAGGCCAAAGCTTCGAAGTCGTGCTTCCCGCCGTGGAGCCTTACGCGGTCGAAGGTGAACAGATTGCGCTCCAGGTGGTTTATGAAGATGACACCCTCATCGTGATCGACAAGCCGGCGGGGCTGGTGGTTCATCCAGGTGCCGGCAATTTGAACGGAACGCTTGTGAATGCGCTGATCGCCCATTGCGGAGAAAGTCTGTCCGGTATCGGCGGGGTCGCCAGGCCCGGCATCGTGCATCGGCTGGACAAGGATACGAGCGGGCTGATGGTGGCAGCCAAGACGGATGCCGCGCACCGGGGCCTCGCGCGTCAATTCGCCGACCACGGGCGGACGGGCGATCTGCGCCGGCAATATATCGCGCTGGTGTGGGGTGAGCCGCAGCCCAAGGCCGGCCGTATCGAGACCCAGATCGCGCGGCATTCCGCGTCCCGCATCAAGATGGCGGTGGTCAAGGCGGGCGGCCGGATTGCCATTACCCACTATGAGACGCTCCAAACCTACCGCGTGCCGTCTGCTTCAGACAAAGGCCGGGGAGGCAGCCCAATAGCGCTCAGTTCCGTCAGGTGTAGCCTGGAGACCGGACGCACGCATCAGGTGCGGGTTCATATGGCCCACATCGGCACCCCGATTGCGGGCGACAGCGTTTATGGCGCGGGATTTGCGTCCAAAGCGCAGGCGCTTCCGCCCCAAGCGGCTAAGGCGCTCAAGCGGTTGGGACGGCAGGCGTTGCATGCTGCGGTATTGCGGTTCCGCCATCCAGTTACGGGTAAGCTTCTCGCCTTCGAGAGTAAGCTACCTGGGGAAATCGCGGATTTGTGTGAAACATTTGAAACATTGGTTACGAAACTGTCCAAGAATTAAGATGCAGAGTTTGGTCCGTAGGCGTAAGGTAAGGTTCATCGTTCAAAAAAGGTGAACGAGTTCTCCAAGCACAGCGGTATCCGCTGGGAGGGATATAAGCATGAGTTCATTGCCATCGGTTGCTGCAAGTGGCGGTCTCGCACGGTATCTGGAAGAGATCCGGCGTTTCCCCATGCTTGAGCCCCAGCAGGAATACATGCTCGCCAAACGCTGGCAGGAGCATGAGGATGCCGCTGCCGCGCAAAAACTCGTTACCTCGCATCTTCGCCTCGTCGCCCGCATCGCCATGGGATACCGCGGTTATGGCCTCCCCATCGGGGAAGTCATCTCGGAAGGCAATGTCGGCCTTATGCAGGCTGTGAAGCGGTTCGACCCGGACAAGGGTTTCCGCCTTGCTACCTATGCCATGTGGTGGATCAGGGCTGCAATTCAAGAATACATTTTGCGGTCGTGGAGCCTTGTGAAGATGGGCACCACCGCGAGCCAGAAGAAACTGTTCTTCAACTTGCGCAAGGCCAAGAGCCAGTTGCAGGCGCTGGAGGAAGGCGATCTGCGGCCGGATCAGGTCAAGACGATCGCGACCAATCTCGGCGTGCCGGAAGAGGACGTGATCTCCATGAACCGGCGGCTGGGCGGCGACGCCTCGCTGAACGCGCCCTTGCGTGCCGACTCCGAAAGCGGCGAGTGGCAGGACTGGCTTGTGGACGACAGTCCGGACCAGGAAACCACGCTCGCCGAAAGCGAGGAGATGGGCCGGCGGCGCGTCTATCTCGAAACGGCGATGGAAAGCCTGAACGACCGCGAGCGCCGCATTTTCACCGCCCGCCGGCTTGCGGACGACCCGCTGACGCTTGAGGAGCTTTCGTCCGAATTCGGCGTGAGCCGCGAGCGCATCCGGCAGATCGAGGTGCGCGCATTCGAGAAGGTGCAGAAGGCGGTGCAACGCGCCGCCATCAAGGCGGAAACGCCGCGCGCCTTGGCGAGCGCCCCCGCTTTGTCGGCCGCACGCTAACCCGGGCAGGCGCGAGTTTGCTCGTGCCTCGCCTTCCATCATCCCTGAATTGGATTGCCCTAGCGGTCCGCTTGGCGGCCCGGCTGGGGCTTCAATCCGTTAAGCGTCCGCAAATGCGGGGTCAACGGCAGCAGGCTGCCGGGCATTGGCGGAGGCGATCAAGCCGCCCACAGTGGGTGCCGGCACACCTGTCGTGCCCTTGAAGGTCGACGGAAGCTCCTTCAGCCGCCGAACCGCCAGATAGGCGAAAGCCTGCGCTTCCGTGAAATCGGTGCTGAAACCCGCCGCATCCGCAGTCATGGTATTCGGCCCAAGCAGCCGGCGGAGCCCCTCGAACATATGCGGATTGCGGGCACCGCCGCCGCAGATGACCCAGACAATAGGCTTCGATGGCAGCAAATGCGCCGCCGCGGCGATCCCGGCCACGGTGACGGCCGTGAGCGTCGCCGCTCCATCGGCAGCGTTCAAGTTTCCGATCATATCCAGCGTGAAAGCGCCACGGTCGAGCGACTTTGGCCCAGGCTCCCGGAAAAAGGGATGGGCGAGGAAGCGCAACAGCGTTTCGCGGTCGACCTTGCCAGCCATCGCGAGCTTCGCATCGCGATCCATCGGTTCCCCGGTATGACGCAGCACCCAATCGTCGAGCAGGCAATTGCCCGGCCCGGCGTCGAACGCGATCAGATCAGCGGCATCGCCGCCGGGCACAAAAGTTACATTCGAAATGCCGCCTATGTTGACGAAAGCCGCGGGCAAGGGCAGCCCCGCGCGCATCGCCAAGGCGCGGTGGAAAACCGGAACCAGCGGCGCACCCTGGCCGCCACCTTCGATATCTGCCGCGCGGAAATCGTAGACCACTGGCACGCCAAGCGCTGCGCTCAAGGCCCTGCCATCGCCGAGTTGCACGGTCAGCTGCTGCTCCGGCCGGTGCAGGACGGTCTGCCCGTGAAATCCAATCGCGGCGATGCTGGAAAGCTTGATCGCGTTGTACTCTGCGAACGCCGTCACGCAATCCGCATGCTTGGACGTAATCATGCTTTCCGCCAGCGTGAGGACGCCGCCGCGCGTATCCCTGGCCTTTAGGCTGCGCGCGAAAACCATCGCCTCCCGGAGCAGATTGCGCTCTGCCGGTGTATAAGGATACGAGCAGACCGGACCGAAGGAGTGTATCGCCTCGCCATCCGTTTCGATCAGCGCGACATCGGCTGCATCCATCGACGTCCCGCTCATTAGCCCGATTGCTTTCATCAACCCTCGCTTGACGCAAAACCCGAATGACGTACTACATGGTGCCGATGCACCACGCCCCTCGCTAGACTGCGGGGCGCGGAAGACTACGGAGGATTTGATGCCGATTGCCGCGAAAAATCAATTGGACTTTATCCAAATTTTAAAAGATCGTGGATATTTGCACCAAATTTCCGACGAAGATGGCCTGAAAGCCGCCGCGGCGAAGGGCATCCTTACCGCTTATATAGGCTATGATTGCACCGCGCCTAGCCTGCACGTGGGCAACCTCATCAGTATTATGATGCTGCGTGTCTTTCAGCACGCAGGTCACAAGCCCATTGTGCTCGTTGGCGGCGGCACGACCAAGGTCGGCGATCCGTCCGGCAAGGACGAGACCCGCAGGCTGCTTACGCAAGAAGACATCGATGCCAACAAGGCCAGCATCAAGACGGCGTTCGCCAAGCTGTTGAAGTTTGGGGATGGCCCCACGGATGCGATTTTGTGGACAACGACGAGTGGCTCCAAAACCTGCACTACATCGAGTTCCTGCGCGAATACGGGCGGCATTTCACCATCAACCGCATGCTCACTTTTGACTCGGTAAAGCTCAGGCTTGAGCGCGAGCAGCCGCTCACCTTCCTCGAATTCAACTACATGCTGCTGCAAGCTTACGACTTCCTGGAACTATCCCGCCGCTATAATTGCGTGCTGCAGATGGGCGGGTCGGACCAGTGGGGCAACATCGTAAACGGCATCGAGTTGGCCCGCCGCGCGGATGGGCGAGAGTTGTTCGCGCTGACCACGGGGCTGTCTGACGACCTCGTCCGGCGCCAAGATGGGCAAGTCGGTCAAGGGGGCGATCTGGCTTAACGAGGACATGCTAAGTCCCTACGATTATTGGCAGTTCTGGCGCAACACCGAGGATGGCGACGTCGGCCGGTTCCTGCGGCTGTTCACGGATATGCCGCTCCCGGAGATTGCCAAGCTCGAGGCGCTGAAGGGCTCGGAAATCAACGAGGCCAAGAAGGTGCTGGCGACCGAAACCACGGCGCTTTTGCATGGGCGCGCGGCGGCGGAGGCGGCGGCGGAGACGGCGCGGCAGGCTTTCGAAGAGGGCGCATCGGCCGAGGGACTGCCTACAATCGACGTTTCGAAAGAGGAATTGAGCGCCGGCATCGGCATTTTGAACGCGGCCACGCTGGCCGGGCTCGTCGCTTCGACCAGCGAGGCGCGGCGCCAGATCAAGGGCGGCGCGCTCAGGGTCAACGGAGTTGCGGTCACAGGCGACCGGGCGCAGATCGCCCTCGAGGATCTCAACGCCGATGGCGTTATCAAGCTGTCGCTCGGCAAGAAGCGCCACGTTCTGCTGCGGCCCGCGTCTTGATGCAGGATTGCTGAAACGGCTCGTACGGTAGGCCTGGGCCGTTAAGGTTCATTAACGCTGCCGGCTGAAAATCCTGCTCATTTTGGGAGTTTTGGGATGCCCTTCGATTTTGAATTATTTCGAGGCAATTGCCGCGATCTGCCGCTTGGCTGTCATATGCCATTGATATAAAATAGCAATAAGCGGACCGGTTCCGGTTAATCCGCGATCTGCGATTATAATTAACTGTAGTTTTGAAAGCCGGAAATCCGCTTTTTCCGGGCAATTTTTGCCGCGATTCGACCAATTTCAGACATCGCGATTCCGGATTAACCACGTTGGCATTAAGGATTGTGGCGCCGTAGGCCGCGCAAACGGTTCGTTAAGAATTGCGTTGCGCCGTCATGCACCGCAAAGCGCTCAAAACCGCGACAATATCGCCTTCAGCAGCAGGGCCTCGTCATCCCCGGCAAATTCCACGGCGATGGGTAGTGCGCGCGCGCTTGCCAGCAACTCCGCCCGGGCGCCGGATGCGCCTTTGAGGCGGGCCAGATCCTTGCCGGTCGTAATCAGTCCGGCGCCAAGCGCTTTCGCCGCGGCCAGGAGTGCGCGCGCATCGGCTTCCGTGTAGGGGTAATGGTCGGGGAAGGCGTGGCATTTGAGGGCCGCGACGCCTGCGCCGCGCAGCGTCTCGAAGAACTTGGCCGGCCTGCCGATGCCGCAGAAGGCGACATAGGGCTGGGCGCGCATCTCGCCGCCGGCCTGCGGCACGATGCGAGCCTCGAAGACATTGCGGCCACGGGCGAAAAAGTCCGGGGCAGAAAGGGCTTGCCGCAGGCTCGAATTAAGCCGCTCAAGGGCTTCCACGCCGCCGGCGCCTTCTCCAAGCAACAGGATCGCATCCGTCCGGCCAGCCTGAAACGCGAGCGGCGCGCGCAAGGGACCGAGCGGGAAAACGCGGCCCGTGCCAAGTCCTGCCGCGGCGTCGATGACGATGAGGCTGAAATTCTTGGCGAGCGATGGATTTTGAAAGCCGTCGTCCATTATAATGGCGTTGACGGCCAGCGTTTCGAGGTGGCGCGCGCCTGCGGGCCGGTTGCGGCTTATGACCGTGGGGGCAGCTTCGGCTAGCAGGAGCGGCTCGTCGCCAACCCGCGCGGCATCGTCCGGGGCGGCGACGAGGTGTGGCCCGCGCTCGCACCCTCCATAGCCCCGGCTCAGGAAGCCTGCCCTGATGCCGCGTTCGGCGAGCAGCGCGGCGAGCTTCAGGGCGACGGGCGTCTTGCCCGCGCCGCCCATAGTGAAATTGCCTGCGCAGACCACGGGCAGCTTACTGCGGTAAGGTTTGGCATTGCGGAAGCGGCGCTTTACCAGCGCGCCGTAGAGTGCCGAGGCCGGTGCGAGCGCGCGGGCGGCGGCCGGTATTCGCCCGGTGTACCACCAGGAGGGCGGCTCCAGCCGCAGCCAGCGGAGGGGGCTTGCGTTCTTGCGGTCCATGTCGCCTGTGTCAGCTTGAGGTGCGCACCGGTTGCCGGCGGAACGGTCTAGCTCAAAATTGGAACGCGCGCCATGTCTGCTGGCTGGCTTCCTGCCAAGAAACCGATTGCGGCACGCTCTATTGCCAGTATAGGTAGCGCCGCGCGAGCGTTCCCCGTGCATGACTGGTAACAACACTGCCCAGTAACGATTTTAACTTCGGCAGGACCATCAGCAGCTGACGTGCAGTTCAGTAGGCAACATGGCCTTTCACGCCGGCGATAGGCAAAGCCGGTCCCGGCGGACGGCCGCACCGGCGCGGGCGCGGCGGCGTTTCGCTGAGCCGCGTATCGGGAACCGTAATTGCGCATGAGTTTCATAACTCTATACCTGCTCTTCCACTATCTGCCCAAAAACTGGACGCCCCATCGCCTGGGACGCAGACTTGTCTGTGTTCTTGCAGTATTTGAGCGAAGCTTGCGTGGACCTTTGCGCGCCGCATTACGCAATCTTTGCGCGACTCTTTTTTTACAACTTCGTCAAAG
>CAVYEY010000014.1:0-49523 GCA_963767435.1 uncultured Alphaproteobacteria bacterium | reverse complement strand
CTTTGCCGACGCGCTGCAGACCCGCGAGGGACCGGCCTTTAAGGAGAAGCTGCGCACCATCGATCTTCTCCTGATCGACGACATGGAATTCCTGCAAGGCAAGACCTTCCAGCAGGAGTTCTGCCATACGCTGAATTCCTTGATCGATGGTGGCAAGCAGGTCGTTGTGGCCGCGGACTGCGCGCCGCTTCTGCTCGAAAGCTTCGATGCAAGGATGCGTTCCAGGCTCTCCGGCGGTTTGGTCGCCGAGCTTGCACCGCTCGATTACGAGTTGCGGCTGAAAATCCTTGAGAAACGCGCCACCGAGAAGTGCACCGTTTCGCCAGGCTTCGAGGTTCCCGCGGACGTGCTCGACTACCTGGCCACGCAGCTGACCGAGAACGGCCGGGAGCTTGAAGGCGCCATCACCCGCCTCCACGCTGCCTATCAGCTCACTGGCGAAAAAGTGACGTGCGATGCGGCCGAGGGCACTATCGGCGATCTCATCCGCTCGAAAGAGCCCAAGCGCGTCAAGATCGACGATATCCTTCGCATCGTCGCTAAGCACTACGGCGTGCAGCGCGGCGACCTGCTGTCCAGCCGGCGCAACCAATCGATCGTGCGGCCCCGGCAGATCGGCATGTATCTCGCCAAGACGCTGACCGCGCGCTCGCTGCCGGAGATCGGCCTGTGCTTCGGCGGCAGGGACCACACCACCGTCCTTCACGCCATACGCAAAATCGAGGGCCTGAAGCAGCAGGATGGAGTGCTAAGGATGAGCTCGATTTGCTCGCCCGGATGCTCAAAGACGGCGCGCTCTAGAGTGCGTCCGGAAAAGCGCGAAGCGGGTTTCCGGTAAAGACGCACGCGAAACAAAAGCTCAGCCCCTTTCGGTCGAATTGAAAACGGGTAGCTTGAGGGCGCATAATGGCCAGTATAAGGCGTAAGCGGTGGCGGAGAGTTTCACAAGCTCGACGCTCTTCGCCATCGCCGCTATCAAGGCGCGCCGCATCGCGGCCACAGACTATGTGCGTGCGCTGATCGCACACGTCGAGGCAACCGAGCCTGAAGTCCAGGCTTGGCAATTTTTCAGCCCTGAACTGGTAGAAGCTCAGGCTGCGGCTTTGGACCGGCGTGAGGATATCTCCTCGCTTCCGCTCGCGGGCGCCTGCGTTGGCGTGAAAGACATCGTAGACACCGCGGACATGCCCACGGAAAACGGCACCCGCTCGATGCGGCCGCGGCCGCAATCGGATGCCGCCGTGGTCCGGGCACTGCGCGAGGCAGGCGCAATCGTCATGGGCAAGACCGTCACCACGGAGCTTGCCTTCATGCACCCCGCGCGAACCCGCAATCCGCGCAACCTCAAGCATTCCCCCGGCGGCTCCTCGTCCGGCTCCGCTGCGGCTGTTGCCGCCGGAATGGTTCCCATCGCAATCGGAACCCAGACCGCAGGCTCAGTCATCCGTCCCGCCGCGTTCTGCGGTGTTTACGGCTTCAAACCAACCCATGAACTCTTCCCGCGCGAAGGCGTGCTGGAGGAAGCGGGAAGCCTGGACACAGTAGGCGTATTCGCCCGGACGCTCACCGATATAGCCGCCGTAACGCAGGTTTCGCACAAGGCGCCGCGGGCCAGGCGCAGGATTACCTCCGTGCCGCGCAAGACGGCAGCTTCCCCGCCCGGTTTGCATTTGTGAAGACGCCCGCCTGGCCCTTCGCGGAGGATTCCACGAAGACCGCCTTCGAAAGTTTCGCCCAGGCCCTGGCACCTCGTTGCGCGATCCTCGATCTCCCTGAGGATTTCGAGCGGGCACTCGGCTTCCACCGCACGGTCATGCTTTCAGAGATGGCGCTGAACTATGCCAGCTATTACGCCCGGGGAAAGGACCGGCTCAGCACCGCGATACAAGAAGCGGTCGAAACCGGCCGGGAAATGCTTGCCGTGGACTATGCCGAAGCGCTTCGCGCCCGCGCGCACCTTTACCGGCTGCTGCTGGACAGGCTTGAGCCCTACGATGCAATCATAACGCCGTCAGCCCCCGGGCCAGCGCCGAAGGCTTCGAGACCACCGGCAACCCGGTCTTCTGCTCGCTTTGGACCTATCTTGGCATGCCCGCCCTGAACTTGCCTCTGCTTGAGCTGAACGGCTTGCCTCTGGGAGTTCAACTCGTAGGCCGCCGGTTTGAAGAAGAGCGGCTTTTCAAGGCCGCAGCGGCACTCCTCTCGCAGGTGCCTGCGCATTCTTGTTAACAGCCCCATAGCCAGCCAGCGCCAGCGGGCATTCGTTGGCTGCCCAACGAATGCCCGCTTAGATCTCCTTCGTTTTCGCCGCGTTTTATCGCAAAACCGGGAAGGCCACTTTTGCGAACTCTGCCAGGCGGCTGTGGCGATGCAAGCCCCAGGGTAGTTACCGGCGCTATGCCCCGTTTGGAGTCGATGCCGTCCGTGCCAGCCAAAATTTGGCCCTCATTGCCCGGACAGTGATAGAAGTCCCGCTTACTACCCGGCTTTTCGCTTCTTGAAGGCTCGCAACGCAGGCCTGAAACCGGAGCTTACAATGATCCGTCCCAGACTCTCCTATCTTGGCTTGGCCCTTCTGCCGGCCGCAGCAATAGCGTTTTGCCTTGGCGTCAATGCCGCCAGCGCACAGAATTATCCCGCGCCGCAAGACGCGCCGAGGCAGATAACGCCGCCTTCAGCGCCGGGGAACTATAACAACCCCGGTTACGGCCAGCCCTACACGCCGCCGCCTCCTGCCGCCAGCGCTGGAGCCGCGTACGAAAGCCCGCCGCCAAACGCCTATTCTTCCAACGAGATCCTCGCCGCCGGCCACAACTTCTTCGGCAAGATTTCCGAAGGGATGGCGAAGGTCGTGGAACACGGGTTTTCCCGCTATGGCTACCCAACGGGCTACATCCTCGGCGAAGAAGCTGGAGGAGCTGTCGTCGCGGGTCTGAGATATGGCGAGGGCACGCTTTACACAAAAAATTCCCAGCCGATGAAAGTCTATTGGCAGGGGCCTTCGCTGGGCTACGATTTCGGAGGCGACGGCGCCAAGGTCATGACGCTCGCCTATAACCTTCAGTATAATTCGCAGGTTTTCGAGCGCTTTGCGGGCGTCGATGGCTCCGCCTACCTCGTTGGAGGCGTCGGAATGACCTTTCTGCAGCGCGGAGATGTGGTCTTGGCCCCCATTCGCGCAGGCCTGGGGTTGCGCTTGGGCGCCAATGTCGGTTATGTGAAATATACACCTTCGGCAACCTGGAACCCGTTCTAGGAAACCTCTGGGTGGGCCAGTGTGGTATACTCTAGGCCTGCCGGGCACACCGGTGGAATCGGCACGTGAAATAGTGCGCCAGGTAGCAACCGCTTTTTATATCCGCCGTTGTACCTGGATGTTTCGCAAATGCAGGGGAGCCCAGATCGATGATCCAAGCAGTTCTGTTGATCGCGCTTGGCTTCCTCACTGCCTGCCTGATCGGCGTCCTTGTTGCGCCCGCCCTCTGGTATCGTGCTTCGCGGCTCTCCCGCAAAAGGCTTGAGCAGACGCTTCCCGTTACGCTCACCGAAATCGAGGCAGCCCAGGACCAGCTAAGGGCCTCCTATGCCGTGCGCATGCGCCGGCTTGAGACAGCGCTGGCAGCCGCCAAGCAGAAGGCCGCAACCCAGCTCGTCGATAATAGCCGGCTGCAAATGCAGATCGTCTCGCTCAAGGATCAGATGGCCGGTCTCGATCTCCAATTGTCCGAGCGGCGCAACGCAGCCACGGTCCTGGAGCAGACCCTCACAAGGCGGTTCCCCGAGCTTGATCGCGAGATCACCGGGGTCAAAAAACAGCTGCAGGAGCGCTCCCAATCCTTGCAGGAGCTTTCGAGCAAACTGAACCGGCGCAATGAAGAGCTGGAGGAAGCCCAACGCGCTGCCGCCGCCTACGAGGACGAGGTTGGGCGCTTGCGGGAAGCGCTAGAGAAAAATAGCGCGGATCGTGGCGGCCGCCGGCTGAAGGGTGCATCCAAATGGAGTCTGGACGATTACAGGGCCGAATACGACCGGCTGAACCTGGAACTTTCGAAACTGCGGCAGCAGGTTAGCCAGCTGCAGGAGCGGGATGCGGGTCAGTCGAGTGTCATCAAGGGCGAGCTTCACAAGCTGACGGAATTGATTCTGGCGTCGGCTCAGCCCAAGGGCGGCCCGGACATTGAGCGGCTGCCTGCGATCAAGCGTTCCAAGGGAACCGAAGTCCGCCGCGACCGCCCAGTCCGGTGGACCGAAAATGCCTCGAAGCCCTCCAGCATGGCTGAGGCTGTGTCGAAGCAGCCCGATGGCCCGCAGACTGTCCACGAGTCTGCTTCGAAGCCGTCGCCCGAAAGCGCTAAACCCGATGCGGCCCAGGCAGCCGGCGAGACCGGTGGCAGTTCGCGCACGGCACACTCCAAGCTTTTGGTAGACGCCGTTCCCGGCAAAGCGGCGGAGCAAGGCAGCAGCAGCCCCGCAAAGGAAGAGGCGGCATCTCCCAAGGCTTCCGCGGTGCCTGACATGGGCCAGCCAGCTGCGGAGATCCCTGTCAACGGCTCGGGCGTAAAGCCAGATAGCACAGCCCCCGCCGGGGAGCAGTCCGGCAAGCAAGCTGGCACCTTGATGGAAAAACTTCGCGGAGCAGGCGAAGAGGCGGTCTAACGGCGCTGTCGCTCGGGCCAGCCCGCATGGCAAACCGGTAAGAACGCCAGGGGGCCCGCCCCATTGGCGCTAACATAACGGCAGGGTGCGCCCTGAACTGAGGGCGGCAACCCCTCACCCCAGCCCTCTCCCTATGGGAGAGGGAGTCCCGCCGCAGCCGTTGTTAATGCGTCCCCTCTCCCAAAGGGAGAGGGGCAGGGTGAGGGGTTGCAGCCCTCCATTTATGGCCCACCCTGCCGTTATGCCAATGGGGGCCGCCCGAACGCAGTCTCAGGTCGAGAGGAACCGCCTGCGTGAGCCTTCAAGGGCAACGGCGGTGAGCTTGCCTGTTGCGAAGGCAAGTGTGTCGACGCAGATCCGGTTGTGAAGGTTTTCCGGGGCTTGCGTTGGCGTGTGACCGTGGACGACGACCGCTCCGAAGCCCCCTGGATGATGCAGGAACTCGTTGCGTATCCATAACAGATCGGCCTCAGCCTGGAGATCGAGCGCGACGCCCGGCCTGACCCCGGCATGAGCGAAAAAGTAATCGCCGGCGTGAAAACTGAGCCGCAGGTTCAGGTAGAATTGCAGGTGATCGTCAGGAAGCACGCTACGGAATGCCGCGGCAGCCTCTTCCAGCCCGGCTTTGCTCAGAAAAAGCGCGTCTTGAATGACACTCGGCTCGACCCCGTAGGAAAGGAGCGACATGTCGCCGCCGTTGTGAAGCCAGTTCAGGCCTGTCCCGGGCCGGTCAAGGAAGCTCAGAAGCAGATCCCGTGATTCCCCTTCAGGAAAACCGGCGTGATGCCAGGCCCAACCCCGTCCGCCAGGCGGCTCACCACCTCCTTGGAGTTCAGCCCGCGGTCGATATAATCGCCCAGGAAAACGAGCAGGGTTTCGGCCTCACCCTGCGCTTCGTTGTCGCTTGCAACAATTGACAGAATTTCGTCGAGCAGGTCTGCCCGGCCATGAATGTCGCCCACGGCATAGATACGCATGCCGCCGGGAACCGAAGCGTTCGAGCCCCCGTGTAGTCCATCGTTCAATGCCAGCTCTCCTTTGAAAGTGTCCCTGCCGGAATTGCAACCGTAACTGGATCATGGCAAAGTTTCGCCGCTTTTTTCATCCAATTAACGTCAGGTTGAAATGGCAGCATTCGATTGCTTCCTAGCCACAGATGTTTTAGGTCAATGCTATCTATAAGTCCGGGCGCAGCAAGGCGCAGGGGGGCTCGGTTCTTCCGTTTGAGGGGCTTTATAATGACCGCAAGGCTTCTTGCCGCAAGCCTTCTCAGCTTCTTGGCCGGAGCGGGAGGGGTAATGGCAGAAGTACCAGCCGCACCCGCGAACACCGGGCAACCGGCCACCTCCGGCACCGCTCATATCATAGCGGGCGGAGCCAATGGCACGGGCATCCGCATCGCAAGCGATCTTTCCCGGCTCCTCGATGGAAACGGTCTGCGCGTATTTCCAATTGCAGGCAAGGGTTCGGTTGAAGATATCAACGATCTTCTGGCCCTCCAGCCTGCGGACACGGCAATCGTGCAGTCCGGCGTCATGGCGCACGCGCTCGCGCAGCCCAGGTTGCCAACGCAAGTAAAATATGTAGCGAAGCTCTACTCCGAAGAGTTCTCCGAGCTTTCGCGGATGCAGTTTCTGTGCTTAGCGGATTGGTCGGGACGAAATAACGGCATCGGCTGGCCCGTCTTTCGTCCGCTCGCTTCGCCGCCCAAAGATCATGTACGTCCAGTACACTGGATTTTGGGCAACAAATCGGATCGAACAAAAATCCTGTGCCATTCGACACAGTTATTTCGTCCCGAGCCCTTAACGGACGGCGCGCCGGTTCCGGTCCGGAGGACAGCGGCTCAGCCATCCATGCCTTAGACGGCGTTACCCGCAAGGACAAAGTACATTTCCCAGACGTGGAGTATTTGCAGGCGCTGCAGGGAAATTATCCGCCCGCCATCATAACGCCAGAGGATTATCCAAATTTGGTAGCTCCAAATGAGAGCGTGGCGGCGATTGGCGTCTCATATGTGCCGGCCATTCGCGATCAGCCGCCGCAGCTGGAGCGGTACAGGGTTATGGCCAGGTTCGTGGAGAAGTTTTTGTCCGGCTTCGGCCGGCGAAGGAAGCAGGCTACAGCCCGGAATGGAGCGAGGTGAATTTGCGCGCTCCCATCAAAGTCTTGCAAGGATTCGAACCGGCGGCGCGATGGCTTTCCGCGGGCGCTGGACCTGCCGCTGAAGGCGCGCCGCCCGCGGCAGAAATGAAAACGATACTGGTGAAGTTCGTTGAAAGCCGGAAGAGTTCCCCCGCCGGGTCAAGAGGAACTCTTCAATCGCTTCGTTTTGTGGTATCGAGAGTACGGCGCGCAAGCGCTGCTGTAACGGTGAGGTTCGCAAAGACCCGCGGCTGAGTACCGTGCCGGAAGGAGATTACATGTCAGAGAAAGACAAACAAGAAGACGGCAAAGGGCTGCCCAAAGGGTCTTCCGGAACGCCTGAATCCGGCGCGGGCAAGGAAGAAAAGCCTGCCGTTCCGGGCCAGGCTGCAACTTCGGGCAAAGACGAAAGGCCCGCCGCAGCCGGCACTCCGGCGTCTGCGAGCGGCGAAGCCGCGGACCCTGCTGCCGTCGCCGCCGCTCAGAGCATCGACGATTTCGCAGACAGCGTAGCGTCCGGCCTTGAGCAGGCAGGCCTTGCCTCGCCGGGCAAAGAAGACCTCGACCTTCATCGCTTCGACTTGGAACATATGTCGGAAGTGTTTTTCGCAGGGTGGGAAGCGCAGACGAAGAACGTGCCGCAGCCGATCCACAGGCGGCCGCAAATTCGCGCACCCTTTCCGAAGTAAGCTTGTCTTCGCTTGGAACGGGAAAACGCGACCGCGGCGCGCGCCCGGGACAGCCTGGGCAGGATCCGGGCGATTTGTCGCGGATGGGCATGGTCTCCTGGAGCGCGTCCGACCGGGTGGAGCCTGGCAGCAATAACGACTACGGCGGAAAGCGCGGCTTTGGCTCTGCCTCCGACGTAAGCTTGGCATCCTGGGGCGCCTCCCAAGGTGCTGGTGCTGAAGACGATGCCTCCGGGCCGCAAGCGGACGAGGAACAGGAGCCTCAGGGCAGCCCGCTGACATTGGCATCGCTGGGTTTCACCTCAACTGCCGTATTCTCGGATCATCCCGCCAACACCGGCGCCGGAACCGAAAAGCACGACGAATTGGCCGACGCCGTGGAGTTCCGCGCTCCGCAGCGTATATGGAGACCAGCCTGCAAAGACCGCTGGGAAGCCGGCTGAGAAGCCTGTCATCGCCGAGGAAAAGAGCGCGCCCAGCCTGGTTTGGGACCGGAATTCAAATTCGTCGGGCGACAATCTGACGCCGCAAGAGGTCATATTTAACTATTTCGACTACACCCCCGAAGACGAAGGCTCCAAGCCGGACACCTCCTACCGGGAACGGGACCGGGAGCGTGAGCCTGAGAACGACGGGTTGTCGCCTCAGGACGTCATCCTCAACTACTTCGATTACCCAAGCAGCCAAAGCGGCCAAAGCGGCAGCCAAAACGGCAATGGCTATTCGCACGCCAGCATGCCGGCGGCGAGGGACCGCGACGAGCCGATTACCTTGCGGAGTTCCGATTCCGCGGTCCCCCTCAGACGGGCGCCGCATCAGGAAGAGCGGCCCGTTCAACGCTACGATTGGTCCGGGCAGTCCGCTCAGCCGCAGCAATATAGCGGGCCGCCATCCTTCCCCGTTCCCACCCCCACACTGGCACAGCAACAGCAGCAGCCAAGGCCGGCACCGACCGCGGCACAGGAAAGCAGCCGGCTGCTAGGTGCCGCCGCGGTCGGCCTCATGGGCGGCATCGCTATAGCGGCAAGCCTGGCCGCGTTCCTGATCTATGGGCCGCGTCCCGCGAACGTGGACATCCCCGGTATCGGCAAATTCGGGCTGGGCAGCGACGAGCAGGGATATGGCCGCTCGCTGGCAGACGACGCCAACAGGGAACCCGCAACGAGAAGCCGCGCCCACGCTCCCGCCGATATATCCGGCGAGATCCTGGCGGCGGATGCCGTGGCAGTACCGGGACAGCCGTCGCCGCTGGCGATCAACATCAGGTCTCCGCTGCCCTATGAAAAGATGCTGGTGAGCGTTGCAGGCATTCCCGAGGGCGGCCGGCGAAGCTCCGGTGTCGACACCGGGGGCGGCAACTGGCTCGTAGCACCACGCCGGCTGGTGGGATTGACCCTCAACCTGCCGGCGGGAACTAAGAATACGTTTCTCTTGAAGCGCAGCTTCTCGACAGCAGCGCGCGGACGCCCCTCTCCGCCAGGGGAACATTCACCGTGCATGTCGTTCAACCTGGTGGCGGAAGTGCTGCTCCAGCCTATTCCCAGCAATCCGCTCCGGCCTACGCTTCCAGGCAGCAGCAGCCGCAGCCATCCTCGTCGTCGAGCTATCCTTTCACGACGCAAATCCTTTCCCAGTCCGGCATGGCGGGCATGTCAGGCCAGACGGGAATGTCAGGGATGTCGGGTATGTCCGGCATGCAGGCAACCGCGCCCGAGCCTCAAAGCGCGCCCGCGCCGCAGCGGCAGGCAACTCTGGCCCCGCAAATCGCGGTGGCGGCGCCGTCTCCTTTCACCCAGCGGCTCAGCACGAACCGCGCAGCCCCCAGACCCGAGGTGGAGGATCTGATCCGCGAAGGCAACAAGCGCATGCGCGAGGGCGACATTGTGGAGGCCCGGCAGTTCTACCAGCGTGCCGTAGCCTTCGGCGATGCCGAAGCCGCGCTTGCCATGGGCCGGTCTTTCGATCCGATCTATTTTGCCCGGATCGAGAAGAAGAATGCCGACCCGGATGCGGCGAAGGCCTTCGACTGGTACAAGCGGGCCATGGATGCGGGCGCTTCGCAAACCGCGATGGTGCGCATCGAAAACCTCAAGCACTTCTTGAACGAGTAGCGGCGCGCGCGGTAAGCGCGCCGCCGTCACCATCATCTTATGTCCGCCGCTACGGCCGCAGGGGTAGCGCAGCCTGAGCGCGCGGGCTCTGGCTCTGCGCCGATTTTTTTGCGTCCAGTATTCCATGGACGGCATATTTTGTTGACATTATTCCACAGAAGGAATATTTAAGTGGTGAGTTGGATTGTCGAATTCACCGACGAATTTGGCGAGTGGTGGCAGGAATTGAACGAGGCCGCGCAGGACGAAGCCGGCGCACCATCGAGATCCTGAGCAGAGCAAGGTCCCGATCTGTCCTTTCCCCATTCGTCCGGTGTGAGCGGATCGCGGCATTCGCACATGCGTGAGCTGCGGGTGCAATGTGGCGGCAAGCCCATAAGGATCTTCTACGCTTTCGATCCGCGCCGGGCCGCCATCCTGCTGATCGGCGGCGAAAAGACCGGAGACAAGCGGTTTTACAAGCGCATGATCCCAATCGCGGACCGGCTCTATGACGATTATATCCAAGAGTTGCAAATGGAAGGGTTGATACAATGAGCGGCCACCGTCCCTTTTCCGAACTGACCGCCAAGCTGCCGCCCGCGCGCAAGGAGCGCATCGCCGCCCGCGCGGCTGAGCTTCGGACAGAGATGGCGCTGGCCGAACTGCGGCAGGCGCGGGCGTTGTCGCAAGGCGAGCTTGCCCGCGTGCTCGGCGTGAATCAGCCCGCCGTGGCGAAGCTTGAGAAGCGCGCGGATATGTATGTCAGCAATCTGCGGCGCTACATCGAGGCGATGGGCGGCACGCTGGAGATCACCGCGAAATTCCCTGGCGCCACGGTGACAATTACGGGATTTGAAGGCATCGGGGAGGCGGACGCGGAGAGCGGGGGTGATTTGATTCCGCGCCCCGCCGCCCTGCGAAGTAGCGCGCGTGGCCCCCGTAATGGCGCGATGGTGCACGGAATGACGGCTACGGAGCAATTCGCCCCGGTTGGGCATTAGGCCGCCGCAGAGCCACACCCCGCCGGCCGAAGTTGCCATCCCATCGGCATCGGATTTATCGCCCTCTTGCCCAGCAGGTTTTGATGTGCTGGACCGCCGCCCGTCACGGGCCGTCCCGCAAAGCCACAGGAACGCCGCGTTTCCCCGGGACTTTGCCGTGGAGGAACCCGATGAACGCACCCGCAAATCTGGCGAACCTGCCCCTGGAATTCTTGAAATGGACATTGGCGGCGCTGGCCGGCGCGGTTTTGCCCGCTGCCGGCTTCTGCCTTGTGTTGCTCGGGACCGCCTGGACCGTCCAGCCGTCCTGGGTTCCGCTCACCATATCCATCGTTCCGCTGGCTGCTGGCCTGCTCCTGCCGCTGCCTGCCGCCCGGTTCGAGAAGGTTTACCGGCGTGCGTTTTGGGCGTTCGTGCTACATGCGGCGCTGATGGGCGCCATGATCGAGGCGGGATGGTGGACCTTCGCCGCCGGCGTCTCCCTGTTCGTGGATGTGATGCTGATTTTCGCGCCTGGGGGCACGCCTGGAGGGCGGAAGCGGCTGTCGAAATCGATGATTTTCTGGGTTGCCGCGCTGTTCGGGCTTTGCTTTCCGCTCACCGCGCTCAACGCGATTGTGGTGGCAAGGCAGGCGGAAGCGATTGCGGCCGGGCGGCCCTATTGCATCCAATATGCGAGC
Organism: uncultured Alphaproteobacteria bacterium; assembly: GCA_963767435.1. Taxonomy (GTDB): domain Bacteria; phylum Pseudomonadota; class Alphaproteobacteria; order Rhizobiales; family Rhodomicrobiaceae; genus Rhodomicrobium. The sequence goes on along the minus strand of CAVYEY010000014.1, from coordinate 38,259 downwards.
CAGACCGATGGCTTGAGACATGAGCCGGCGCGCACGCTGCTGCACTTATCGCCCTTCTACATGCTGTCGCGCCTGACCGGGAACGGCAATGGCATTTTGACCTATCATTTTCAGCAGCACGGCATGCTTGTCATCGACGATGGCCCCGCGGCAGTATTTTAACTGGTCCTATATGCGCGAAACCTTCGTGGATGAGGTAGCGAACTGGCACACCCAGCCGATCCTGCCGAAGGGCGCGAAAAATCCGCCGCCGCTGGTCACGTGCAAGCCGGAGCCGCACTTCGCCCGGAAGCTACCGTGGTTCATAACGCCTATTTGCGGGCACTTTCCGCAATCCACGTGAAGGCTTAGGGGAACGCCGGCGTAAGGCGGCCCACCGCCCTACCAGAGGCTGCGCCTGGCTGGCGTACGGTCCTGTTATGGTTAATATAAATGTGGTTAATTCAGATTCGCGATGGCTCAAATTGCCGGAATTCTGGCAAAAATTCCCCGTTTTGGGTCGAATTCCAGCTTTCAAAACTACGGTTAAATATAACCGCAACTTCCCCGTTAACCATCCCGCCGGCCCCCTTGACACGGCGATGTATCAAAAATAACCATGCAATATCAATAGCATAACATCTTAACGCCTTCATAAGGCGTTTTGGTGTATTTATTCTTCTTCCAGGAGACCGCCGCGTGTGCCCGCCCCGCCCGGAAGTGTTAGGAAATACGGTTAACGGCAGCTTAACAAGCCTGTCTTGAACGGAGCATATATAGTTCCCATAGCTTGAACAGTTGCCCCCGCGGGGCGCGGACCGGAGCCGCTCCGTCCTATAGCGTGTTACCGGCAGAAAGGCCTTTCCCCATGACACATTTGTTCAGCGACCTTCGTTTGCGGGGCGTTGTCCTCCCGAACCGGATCGGCGTCTCCCCGATGTGCCAGTACAGCTGCGAGGACGGGATCGCCAACGACTGGCATTTCGTCCACCTCGGTTCGCGGGCCATCGGCGGCGCAGGCCTGATCCTGACCGAGGCGGCGGCTGTCGTTCCCGAGGGGCGAATCACCCCCAACGATGTGGGCGTCTGGAGCGAAGCGCATTTCGAACCGTGGCTGCGCATCAACCGCTTCATCGACGCGCACGGCTCCATTTCCGGCATCCAGCTGGCCCACGCCGGCCGCAAGGCCAGCACCTACCGGCCGTGGGCCGGCAAGGGCGCGGTGAGCCTCGTGGATGGCGGCTGGCGCCCGGCCGGGCCGAGTCCCATCAGCTTCAGCCACAGCTATTCTCCGCCCCGCGAACTCGCCTTGAGCGAGATCCACGAGGTGCGGGACGCCTTTACGATAGCGGCGGAGCGCTCCTATCAAGCCGGTTTCCGCGTCATCGAAATCCACGCCGCGCACGGCTATCTGATGCACGAATTCCTGTCGCCGCTCACCAACCGGCGCACCGACGAATATGGCGGCAGCTTCGAGAACCGGACGCGGCTCCTGCGCGAGACCGCCGCCGCGGTGCGCAAAGTACTGCCGGATCGCGCTCCGCTTTTCGTGCGCATCTCCGCCACCGATTGGGCGGAGGGCGGCTGGGATGCTGAGCAGTCGGTGGAACTTGCGCGCGCGTTGAAGGAGCTTGGCGTGGATCTCATCGACGTTTCCACGGGCGGCAATATCGAGACCGCCCAGATGCCCATCGGCCCCGGCTACCAGACGCCCTTCGCGGAGCGCATCCGCCGCGAGGCTGGCATTCCCACGTCGACGGTCGGCATGATCACTTCGGCGGCCCAGGCCGATCATGTGCTGCGGACCGGGCAGGCCAGAAACACCATGTCGGCCTGCCCGGTCCGCAGCACATGATCGGCCTGGGCCGCCGAAGTGATCATGCCGACCGTCGACGTGGGAATGCCAGCCTCGCGGCGGATGCGCTCCGCGAAGGGCGTCTGGTAGCCGGGGCCGATGGGCATCTGGGCGGTCTCGATATTGCCGCCCGTGGAAAACGTCGATGAGATCCACGCCAAGCTCCTTCAACGCGCGCGCAAGTTCCCACCGACTGCTCAGCATCCCAGCGGCCCTCGCCGAATCGGTGGCGGAGATGCGCACGAAGCGGAGCCGATCCGGCGAGTACTTTGCGCACCGCGGCGGCGGTCTCGCGCAGGAGCGCGCGTCCGGTTCTAGCTGCCGCCATATTCGTCGGTGCGCCGGTTGGTGAGCGGCGACAGGAATTCGTGCATCAGATAGCCGTGCGCGGCGTGGATTTCGATGACGCGGAAACCGGCTTGATAGGAGCGCTCCGCCGCTATCGTAAAGGCGTCCCGCACCTTGGATCTCGCTCAAGGCGAGTTCGCGGGGCGGAGAATAGCTGTGGCTGAAGCGATGGGACTCGGCCCGGCCGGGCGCCAGCCGCCATCCACGAGGCTCACCGTGCCCTCGGCCCTGCCACGGCCGGTAGGTGCTGGCCTTGGCGGCCTGCGTGGGCCAGCTGGATGCCGGAAAATGGAGCCGTGCGCGTCGATGAAGCGGTTGATGCGCAGCCACGGTTCGAAATGCGCTTCGCTCCAGACGCCCACATCGTTGGGGGCGATTCGCCCCTCGGGAACGACAGCCGCCGCCTCGGTCAGGATCAGGCCTGCGCCGCCGATGGCCCGCGAACCGAGGTGGACGGAATGCCAGTCGTTGGCGATCCCGTCCTCGCAGCTGTACTGGCACATCGGGGAGACGCCGATCCGGTTCGGGAGGACAACGCCCCGCAAACGAAGGTCGCTGAACAAATGTGTCATGGGGAAAGGCCTTTCTGCCGGTAACACGCTATAGGACGGAGCGGCTCCGGTCCGCGCCCCGCGGGGGAACTGTCCAAGCTATGGAAACGGACACGCTCTGTTTAAGACAGGCTTGTTAAGCTGCCGTTAACCGTATTTCCTAACACTTCCGGGCCGGGGCGGGCACACGCGGCGGTCTCCTGGAAGAAGAATACAATACACCAAAACGCCTTATGAAGGCGTTAAGATGTTATGCTATTGATATTGCATGGTTATTTTTCATACATCGCCGTGTCAAGGGGGCCTGGTGGTTATGCTTAACGGGGAAATTTGTGCCATATTTAACCGTAGTTTTGAAAGCTGGAATTCGACCCAAAACGGGGAATTTTTGCCAGAATTCCGGCAATTTGAGCCATCGCGAATTTTTGAATTAACCACATTTATATTAACCATAACAGGACCGTACGCCAGCCAGGCGCAGCCTCTGGTAGGGCGGTGGGCCGCCTTACGCCTGCGTTTCCCTCAGCCTTCACGTGGATTGCGGAAAGTGCCCGCTAATAGGCGTTACTGAACCACGGTAGCTTCCGGGCGAAGTGCGGCTCCGGCTTGCACGTGACCAGCGGCGGCGGATTTTTCGCGCCCTTCGGCAGGATCGGCTGGGTGTGCCAGTTCGCTACCTCATCCACGAAGGTTTCGCGCATATAGGACCAGTTCAAATACTGCCGGCCGGGGCCATCGTCGATGACAAGCATGCCGTGCTGCTGAAAATGATAGGTCAAAATGCCATTGCCGTTCCCGGTCAGGCGCGACAGCATGTAGAAGGGCGATAAGTGCAGCAGCGTGCGCGCCGGCTCATGTCTCAAGCCATCGGTCTGGCTCGCATATTGGATGCAATAGGGCCGCCCGGCCGCAATCGCTTCCGCCTGCGCTTGCCACCACAATCGCGTTGAGCGCGGTGAGCGGAAAGCCAAGCCCGAACAGCGCGGCAACCCAGAAAATCATCGATTTCGACAGCCGCTTCCGCCCTCCAGGCGTGCCCCCAGGCGCGAAAATCAGCATCACATCCACGAACAGGGGAAACGCCGGCGGCGAAGGTCCACCATCCCGCCTCGATCATGGCGCCCATCAGCGCCGCATGTAGCACGAACGCCCAAAACGCACGCCGGTAAACCTTCTCGAACCGGGCGGCAGGCAGCGGCAGGAGCAGGCCAGCAGCCAGCGGAACGATGGATATGGTGAGCGGAACCCAGGACGGCTGGACGGTCCAGGCGGTCCCGAGCAACACAAGGCAGAAGCCGGCAGCGGGCAAAACCGCGCCGGCCAGCGCCGCCAATGTCCATTTCAAGAATTCCAGGGGCAGGTTCGCCAGATTTGCGGGTGCGTTCATCAGGTTCCTCCACGGCAAAGTCCCGGGGAAACGCGGCGTTCCTGTGGCTTTGCGGGACGGCCCGTGACGGGCGGCGGTCCAGCACATCAAAACCTGCTGGGCAAGAGGGCGATGAATCCGATGCCGATGGGATGGCAACTTCGGCCGGCGGGGTGTGGCTCTGCGGCGGCCTAATGCCCAACCGGGGCGAATTGCTCCGTAGCCGTCATTCCGTGCACCATCGCGCCATTACGGGGGCCACGCGCGCTACTTCGCAGGGCGGCGGGGCGCGGAATCAAATCACCCCCGCTCTCCCGCGTCCGCCTCCCCGATGCCTTCAAATCCCGTAATTGTCACCGTGGCGCCAGGGAATTTCGCGGTGATCTCCAGCGTGCCGCCCATCGCCTCGATGTAGCGCCGCAGATTGCTGACATACATATCCGCGCGCTTCTCAAGCTTCGCCACGGCGGGCTGATTTACGCCGAGCACGCGGGCAAGCTCGCCTTGCGACAACGCCCGCGCCTGCCGCAGTTCGGCCAGCGCCATCTCTGTCCGAAGCTCAGCCGCGCGGGCGGCGATGCGCTCCTTGCGCGCGGGCGGCAGCTTGGCGGTCAGTTCGGAAAAGGGACGGTGGCCGCTCATTGTATCAACCCTTCCATTTGCAACTCTTGGATATAATCGTCATAGAGCCGGTCCGCGATTGGGATCATGCGCTTGTAAAACCGCTTGTCTCCGGTCTTTTCGCCGCCGATCAGCAGGATGGCGGCCCGGCGCGGATCGAAAGCGTAGAAGATCCTTATGGGCTTGCCGCCACATTGCACCCGCAGCTCACGCATGTGCGAATGCCGCGATCCGCTCACACCGGACGAATGGGGAAAGGACAGATCGGGACCTTGCTCTGCTAGGATCTCGATGGTCGCGCCGGCTTCGTCCTGCGCGGCCTCGTTCAATTCCTGCCACCACTCGCCAAATTCGTCGGTGAATTCGACAATCCAACTCACCACTTAAATATTCCTTCTGTGGAATAATGTCAACAAAATATGCCGTCCATGGAATACTGGACGCAAAAAAATCGGCGCAGAGCCAGAGCCCGCGCGCTCAGGCTGCGCTACCCCTGCGGCCGTAGCGGCGGACATAAGATGATGGTGACGGCGGCGCGCTTACCGCGCGCGCCGCTACTCGTTCAAGAAGTGCTTGAGGTTTTCGATGCGCACCATCGCGGTTTGCGAAGCGCCCGCATCCATGGCCCGCTTGTACCAGTCGAAGGCCTTCGCCGCATCCGGGTCGGCATTCTTCTTCTCGATCCGGGCAAAATAGATCGGATCGAAAGACCGGCCCATGGCAAGCGCGGCTTCGGCATCGCCGAAGGCTACGGCACGCTGGTAGAACTGCCGGGCCTCCACAATGTCGCCCTCGCGCATGCGCTTGTTGCCTTCGCGGATCAGATCCTCCACCTCGGGTCTGGGGGCTGCGCGGTTCGTGCTGAGCCGCTGGGTGAAAGGAGACGGCGCCGCCACCGCGATTTGCGGGGCCAGAGTTGCCTGCCGCTGCGGCGCGGGCGCGCTTTGAGGCTCGGGCGCGGTTGCCTGCATGCCGGACATACCCGACATCCCTGACATTCCCGTCTGGCCTGACATGCCCGCCATGCCGGACTGGGAAAGGATTTGCGTCGTGAAAGGATAGCTCGACGACGAGGATGGCTGCGGCTGCTGCTGCCTGGAAGCGTAGGCCGGAGCGGATTGCTGGGAATAGGCTGGAGCAGCACTTCCGCCACCAGGTTGAACGACATGCACGGTGAATGTTCCCCTGGCGGAGAGGGGCGTCCGCGCGCTGCTGTCGAGAAGCTGCGCTTCAAGAGAAACGTATTCTTGAGTTCCCGCCGGCAGGTTGAGGGTCAATCCCACGAGCCGGCGTGGTGCTACGAGCCAGTTGCCGCCCCCGGTGTCGACACCGGAGCTTAGCCTGCCGCCCTCGGGAATGCCTGCAACGCTCACCAGCATCTTTTCATAGGGCAGCGGAGACCTGATGTTGATCGCCAGCGGCGACGGCTGTCCCGGTACTGCCACGGCATCCGCCGCCAGGATCTCGCCGGATATATCGGCGGGAGCGTGGGCGCGGCTTCTCGTTGCGGGTTCCCTGTTGGCGTCGTCTGCCAGCGAGCGGCCATATCCCTGCTCGTCGCTGCCCAGCCCGAATTTGCCGATACCGGGGATGTCCACGTTCGCGGGACGCGGCCCATAGATCAGGAACGCGGCCAGGCTTGCCGCTATAGCGATGCCGCCCATGAGGCCGACCGCGGCGGCACCTAGCAGCCGGCTGCTTTCCTGTGCCGCGGTCGGTGCCGGCCTTGGCTGCTGCTGTTGCTGTGCCAGTGTGGGGGTGGGAACGGGGAAGGATGGCGGCCCGCTATATTGCTGCGGCTGAGCGGACTGCCCGGACCAATCGTAGCGTTGAACGGGCCGCTCTTCCTGATGCGGCGCCCGTCTGAGGGGGACCGCGGAATTCGGAACTCCGCAAGGTAATCGGCTCGTCGCGGTCCCTCGCCGCCGGCATGCTGGCGTGCGAATAGCCATTGCCGTTTTGGCTGCCGCTTTGGCCGCTTTGGCTGCTTGGGTAATCGAAGTAGTTGAGGATGACGTCCTGAGGCGACAACCCGTCGTTCTCAGGCTCACGCTCCCGGTCCCGTTCCCGGTAGGAGGTGTCCGGCTTGGAGCCTTCGTCTTCGGGGGTGTAGTCGAAATAGTTAAATATGACCTCTTGCGGCGTCAGATTGTCGCCCGACGAATTTGAATTCCGGTCCCAAACCAGGCTGGGCGCGCTCTTTTCCTCGGCGATGACAGGCTTCTGAGCCGGCTTCCCAGCGGTCTTTGCAGGCTGGTCTCCATATACGCTGCGGAGCGCGGACTCCACGGCGTCGGCCAATTCGTCGTGCTTTTCGGTTCCGGCGCCGGTGTTGGCGGGATGATCCGAGAATACGGCAGTTGAGGTGAAACCCAGCGATGCCAATGTCAGCGGGCTGCCCTGAGGCTCCTGTTCCTCGTCCGCTTGCGGCCCGGAGGCATCGTCTTCAGCACCAGCACCTTGGGAGGCGCCCCAGGATGCCAAGCTTACGTCGGAGGCAGAGCCAAAGCCGCGCTTTCCGCCGTAGTCGTTATTGCTGCCAGGCTCCACCCGGTCGGACGCGCTCCAGGAGACCATGCCCATCCGCGACAAATCGCCCGGATCCTGCCCAGGCTGTCCCGGGCGCGCGCCGCGGTCGCGTTTTCCCGTTCCAAGCGAAGACAAGCTTACTTCGGAAAGGGTGCGCGAATTTGCGGCCGCCTGTGGATCGGCTGCGGCACGTTCTTCGTCTGCGCTTCCCCACCCTGCGAAAAACGCTTCCGACATATGTTCCAAGTCGAAGCGATGAAGGTCGAGGTCTTCTTTGCCCGGCGAGGCAAGGCCTGCCTGCTCAAGGCCGGACGCTACGCTGTCTGCGAAATCGTCGATGCTCTGAGCGGCGGCGACGGCAGCAGGGTCCGCGGCTTCGCCGCTCGCAGACGCCGGAGTGCCGGCTGCGGCGGGCCTTTCGTCTTTGCCCGAAGTTGCAGCCTGGCCCGGAACGGCAGGCTTTTCTTCCTTGCCCGCGCCGGATTCAGGCGTTCCGGAAGACCCTTTGGGCAGCCCTTTGCCGTCTTCTTGTTTGTCTTTCTCTGACATGTAATCTCCTTCCGGCACGGTACTCAGCCGCGGGTCTTTGCGAACCTCACCGTTACAGCAGCGCTTGCGCGCCGTACTCTCGATACCACAAAACGAAGCGATTGAAGAGTTCCTCTTGACCCGGCGGGGGAACTCTTCCGGCTTTCAACGAACTTCACCAGTATCGTTTTCATTTCTGCCGCGGGCGGCGCGCCTTCAGCGGCAGGTCCAGCGCCCGCGGAAAGCCATCGCGCCGCCGGTTCGAATCCTTGCAAGACTTTGATGGGAGCGCGCAAATTCACCTCGCTCCATTCCGGGCTGTAGCCTGCTTCCTTGAGCCTGGCCGAAGCCGGACAAAAACTTCTCCACGAACCTGGCCATAACCCTGTACCGCTCCAGCTGCGGCGGCTGATCGCGAATGGCCGGCACATATGAGACGCCAATCGCCGCCACGCTCTCATTTGGAGCTACCAAATTTGGATAATCCTCTGGCGTTATGATGGCGGGCGGATAATTTCCCTGCAGCGCCTGCAAATACTCCACGTCTGGGAAATGTACTTTGTCCTTGCGGGTAACGCCGTCTAAGGCATGGATGGCTGAGCCGCTGTCCTCCGGACCGGAACCGGCGCGCCGTCCGTTAAGGGCTCGGGACGAAATAACTGTGTCGAATGGCACAGGATTTTTGTTCGATCCGCTTTGTTGCCCAAAGATCCAGTGTACTGGACGTACATGATCTTTGGGCGGCGAAGCGGGCGGACGAAAAGACGGGCCAGCCGATGCAGTTATTTCGTCCCGAGCCCTTAGATCCGCTAAGCACAGAAACTGCATCCGCGAAAGCTCGGAGAACTCTTCGGAGTAGAGCTTCGCTACATATTTTACTTGCGTTGGCAACCTGGGCTGCGCGAGCGCGTGCGCCATGACGCCGGACTGCACGATTGCCGTGTCCGCAGGCTGGAGGGCCAGAAGATCGTTGATATCTTCAACCGAACCCTTGCCTGCAATTGGAATTACGCGCAGACCGTTTCCATCGAGGAGCCGGGAAAGATCGCTTGCGATGCGGATGCCCGTGCCATTGGCTCCGCCCGCTATGATATGAGCGGTGCCGGAGGTGGCCGGTTGCCCGGTGTTCGCGGGTGCGGCTGGTACTTCTGCCATTACCCCTCCCGCTCCGGCCAAGAAGCTGAGAAGGCTTGCGGCAAGAAGCCTTGCGGTCATTATAAAGCCCCTCAAACGGAAGAACCGAGCCCCCCTGCGCCTTGCTGCGCCCGGACTTATAGATAGCATTGACCTAAAACATCTGTGGCTAGGAAGCAATCGAATGCTGCCATTTCAACCTGACGTTAATTGGATGAAAAAAGCGGCGAAACTTTGCCATGATCCAGTTACGGTTGCAATTCCGGCAGGGACACTTTCAAAGGAGAGCTGGCATTGAACGATGGACTACACGGGGGCTCGAACGCTTCGGTTCCCGGCGGCATGCGTATCTATGCCGTGGGCGACATTCATGGCCGGGCAGACCTGCTCGACGAAATTCTGTCAATTGTTGCAAGCGACAACGAAGCGCAGGGTGAGGCCGAAACCCTGCTCGTTTTCCTGGGCGATTATATCGACCGCGGGCTCGACTCCAAGGAGGTGGTGAGCCGCCTGGCGGACGGGGTTGGGCCTGGCATCACGCCGGTTTTCCTGAAGGGGAATCACGAGGATCTGCTTCTGAGCTTCCTTGACCGGCCCGGGACAGGCCTGAACTGGCTTCACAACGGCGGCGACATGTCGCTCCTTTCCTACGGGGTCGAGCCGAGTGTCATTCAAGACGCGCTTTTTCTGAGCAAAGCCGGGCTGGAAGAGGCTGCCGCGGCATTCCGTAGCGTGCTTCCTGACGATCACCTGCAATTCTACCTGAACCTGCGGCTCAGTTTTCGCGCCGGCGATTACTTTTTCGCTCATGCCGGGGTCAGGCCGGGCGTCGCGCTCGATCTCCAGGCTGAGGCCGATCTGTTATGGATACGCAACGAGTTCCTGCATCATCCAGGGGGCTTCGGAGCGGTCGTCGTCCACGGTCACACGCCAACGCAAGCCCCGGAAAACCTTCACAACCGGATCTGCGTCGACACACTTGCCTTCGCAACAGGCAAGCTCACCGCCGTTGCCCTTGAAGGCTCGCGCCGGCGGTTCCTCTCGACCTGAGACTGCGTTCGGGCGGCCCCCATTGGCATAACGGCAGGGTGGGCCATAAATGGAGGGCTGCAACCCCTCACCCTGCCCCTCTCCCTTTGGGAGAGGGGACGCATTAACAACGGCTGCGGCGGGACTCCCTCTCCCATAGGGAGAGGGCTGGGGTGAGGGGTTGCCGCCCTCAGTTCAGGGCGCACCCTGCCGTTATGTTAGCGCCAATGGGGCGGGCCCCCTGGCGTTCTTACCGGTTTGCCATGCGGGCTGGCCCGAGCAACAGCGCCGTTAGACCGCCTCTTCGCCTGCTCCGCGAAGTTTTTCCATCAAGGTGCCAGCTTGCTTGCCGGACTGCTCCCCGGCGGGGGCTGTGCTATCTGGCTTTACGCCCGAGCCGTTGACAGGGATCTCCGCAGCTGGCTGGCCCATGTCAGGCACCGCGGAAGCCTTGGGAGATGCCGCCTCTTCCTTTGCGGGGCTGCTGCTGCCTTGCTCCGCCGCTTTGCCGGGAACGGCGTCTACCAAAAGCTTGGAGTGTGCCGTGCGCGAACTGCCACCGGTCTCGCCGGCTGCCTGGGCCGCATCGGGTTTAGCGCTTTCGGGCGACGGCTTCGAAGCAAACTCGTGGACAGTCTGCGGGCCATCGGGCTGCTTCGACACAGCCTCAGCCATGCTGGAGGGCTTCGAGGCATTTTCGGTCCACCGGACTGGGCGGTCGCGGCGGACTTCGGTTCCCTTGGAACGCTTGATCGCAGGCAGCCGCTCAATGTCCGGGCCGCCCTTGGGCTGAGCCGACGCCAGAATCAATTCCGTCAGCTTGTGAAGCTCGCCCTTGATGACACTCGACTGACCCGCATCCCGCTCCTGCAGCTGGCTAACCTGCTGCCGCAGTTTCGAAAGTTCCAGGTTCAGCCGGTCGTATTCGGCCCTGTAATCGTCCAGACTCCATTTGGATGCACCCTTCAGCCGGCGGCCGCCACGATCCGCGCTATTTTTCTCTAGCGCTTCCCGCAAGCGCCCAACCTCGTCCTCGTAGGCGGCGGCAGCGCGTTGGGCTTCCTCCAGCTCTTCATTGCGCCGGTTCAGTTTGCTCGAAAGCTCCTGCAAGGATTGGGAGCGCTCCTGCAGCTGTTTTTTGACCCCGGTGATCTCGCGATCAAGCTCGGGGAACCGCCTTGTGAGGGTCTGCTCCAGGACCGTGGCTGCGTTGCGCCGCTCGGACAATTGGAGATCGAGACCGGCCATCTGATCCTTGAGCGAGACGATCTGCATTTGCAGCCGGCTATTATCGACGAGCTGGGTTGCGGCCTTCTGCTTGGCGGCTGCCAGCGCTGTCTCAAGCCGGCGCATGCGCACGGCATAGGAGGCCCTTAGCTGGTCCTGGGCTGCCTCGATTTCGGTGAGCGTAACGGGAAGCGTCTGCTCAAGCCTTTTGCGGGAGAGCCGCGAAGCACGATACCAGAGGGCGGGCGCAACAAGGACGCCGATCAGGCAGGCAGTGAGGAAGCCAAGCGCGATCAACAGAACTGCTTGGATCATCGATCTGGGCTCCCCTGCATTTGCGAAACATCCAGGTACAACGGCGGATATAAAAAGCGGTTGCTACCTGGCGCACTATTTCACGTGCCGATTCCACCGGTGTGCCCGGCAGGCCTAGAGTATACCACACTGGCCCACCCAGAGGTTTCCTAGAACGGGTTCCAGGTTGCCGAAGGTGTATATTTCACATAACCGACATTGGCGCCCAAGCGCAACCCCAGGCCTGCGCGAATGGGGGCCAAGACCACATCTCCGCGCTGCAGAAAGGTCATTCCGACGCCTCCAACGAGGTAGGCGGAGCCATCGACGCCCGCAAAGCGCTCGAAAACCTGCGAATTATACTGAAGGTTATAGGCGAGCGTCATGACCTTGGCGCCGTCGCCTCCGAAATCGTAGCCCAGCGAAGGCCCCTGCCAATAGACTTTCATCGGCTGGGAATTTTTTGTGTAAAGCGTGCCCTCGCCATATCTCAGACCCGCGACGACAGCTCCTCCAGCTTCTTCGCCGAGGATGTAGCCCGTTGGGTAGCCATAGCGGGAAAACCCGTGTTCCACGACCTTCGCCATCCCTTCGGAAATCTTGCCGAAGAAGTTGTGGCCGGCGGCGAGGATCTCGTTGGAAGAATAGGCGTTTGGCGGCGGGCTTTCGTACGCGGCTCCAGCGCTGGCGGCAGGAGGCGGCGGCGTGTAGGGCTGGCCGTAACCGGGGTTGTTATAGTTCCCCGGCGCTGAAGGCGGCGTTATCTGCCTCGGCGCGTCTTGCGGCGCGGGATAATTCTGTGCGCTGGCGGCATTGACGCCAAGGCAAAACGCTATTGCTGCGGCCGGCAGAAGGGCCAAGCCAAGATAGGAGAGTCTGGGACGGATCATTGTAAGCTCCGGTTTCAGGCCTGCGTTGCGAGCCTTCAAGAAGCGAAAAGCCGGGTAGTAAGCGGGACTTCTATCACTGTCCGGGCAATGAGGGCCAAATTTTGGCTGGCACGGACGGCATCGAACTCCAAACGGGGCATAGCGCCGGTAACTACCCTGGGGCTTGCATCGCCACAGCCGCCTGGCAGAGTTCGCAAAAGTGGCCTTCCCGGTTTTGCGATAAAACGCGGCGAAAACGAAGGAATTAAGCGGGCATTCGTTGGGCAGCCAACGAATGCCCGCTGGCGCTGGCTGGCTATGGGGCTGTTAACAAGAATGCGCAGGCACCTGCGAGAGGAGTGCCGCTGCGGCCTTGAAAAGCCGCTCTTCTTCAAACCGGCGGCCTACGAGTTGAACTCCCAGAGGCAAGCCGTTCAGCTCAAGCAGAGGCAAGTTCAGGGCGGGCATGCCAAGATAGGTCCAAAGCGAGCAGAAGACCGGGTTGCCGGTGGTCTCGAAGCCTTCTGGCGCCGGCCCGGGGGCTGACGGCGTTATGATTGCATCGTAGGGCTCAAGCCTGTCCAGCAGCAGCCGGTAAAGGTGCGCGCGGGCGCGAAGCGCTTCGGCATAGTCCACGGCAAGCATTTGCCGGCCGGTTTCGACCGCTTCTTGTATCGCGGTGCTGAGCCGGTCCTTTCCCCGGGCGTAATAGCTGGCATAGTTCAGCGCCATCTCTGAAAGCATGACCGTGCGGTGGAAGCCGAGTGCCCGCTCGAAATCCTCAGGGAGATCGAGGATCGCGCAACGAGGTGCCAGGGCCTGGGCGAAACTTTCGAAGGCGGTCTTCGTGGAATCCTCCGCGAAGGGCCAGGCGGGCGTCTTCACAAATGCAAACCGGGCGGGGAAGCTGCCGTCTTGCGCGGCACGGAGGTAATCCTGCGCCTGGCCCGCGGCGCCTTGTGCGAGAACCTGCGTTACGGCGGCTATATCGGTGAGCGTCCGGGCGAATACGCCTACTGTGTCCAGGCTTCCCGCTTCCTCCAGCACGCCTTCGCGCGGGAAGAGTTCATGGGTTGGTTTGAAGCCGTAAACACCGCAGAACGCGGCGGGACGGATGACTGAGCCTGCGGTCTGGGTTCCGATTGCGATGGGAACCATTCCGGCGGCAACAGCCGCAGCGGAGCCGGACGAGGAGCCGCCGGGGGAATGCTTGAGGTTGCGCGGATTGCGGGTTCGCGCGGGGTGCATGAAGGCAAGCTCCGTGGTGACGGTCTTGCCCATGACGATTGCGCCTGCCTCGCGCAGTGCCCGGACCACGGCGGCATCCGATTGCGGCCGGCGGCCCGCATCGAGCGGGGTGCCGTTTTCCGTGGGCATGTCCGCGGTGTCTACGATGTCTTTCACGCCAACGCAGGCGCCCGCGAGCGGAAGCGAGGAGATATCCTCACGCCCGTCCAAAGCCGCAGCCTGAGCTTCTACCAGTTCAGGGCTGAAAAATTGCCAAGCCTGGACTTCAGGCTCGGTTGCCTCGACGTGTGCGATCAGCGCACGCACATAGTCTGTGGCCGCGATGCGGCGCGCCTTGATAGCGGCGATGGCGGCAAGAGCATCAAGCTTGTGAAACTCTTCCGCCACCGCTTACGCCTTATACTGGCCAGTTATGCGCCCTCAAGCTTACCCGCTTTCGATTCAACCGAAAGCGGGCTCTAAGCTTTTGTTTCGCCGTGCGTCTTTACCGGAAACCCGCTTCGCGCTTTTCCGGACGCACTCTAGAGCGCGCCGTCTTTGAGCATCCGGGCGAGCGAATCCAGCTCATCCTTCAGCACTCCATCCTGCTGCTTCAGGCCCTCGATTTTGCGTATGGCGTGAAGGACGGTGGTGTGGTCCCTGCCGCCGAAGCGCCGGCCGATCTCCGGCAGCGAGCGCGCGGTCAGCGTCTTGGCGAGATACATGCCGATCTGCCGGGGCCGCACGATCGATTGGTTGCGCCGGCTGGACAGCAGGTCGCCGCGCTGCACGCCGTAGTGCTTAGCGACGATGCGAAGGATATCGTCGATCTTGACGCGCTTGGGCTCTTTCGAGCGGATGAGATCGCCGATAGTGCCCTCGGCCGCATCGCACGTCACTTTTTCGCCAGTGAGCTGATAGGCAGCGTGGAGGCGGGTGATGGCGCCTTCAAGCTCCCGGCCGTTCTCGGTCAGCTGCGTGGCCAGGTAGTCGAGCACGTCCGCGGGAACCTCGAAGCCTGGCGAAACGGTGCACTTCTCGGTGGCGCGTTTCTCAAGGATTTTCAGCCGCAACTCGTAATCGAGCGGTGCAAGCTCGGCGACCAAACCGCCGGAGAGCCTGGAACGCATCCTTGCATCGAAGCTTTCGAGCAGAAGCGGCGCGCAGTCCGCGGCCACAACGACCTGCTTGCCACCATCGATCAAGGAATTCAGCGTATGGCAGAACTCCTGCTGGAAGGTCTTGCCTTGCAGGAATTCCATGTCGTCGATCAGGAGAAGATCGATGGTGCGCAGCTTCTCCTTAAAGGCCGGTCCCTCGCGGGTCTGCAGCGCGTCGGCAAAGCTGTACATGAACCGCTCCGCGGTGAGGTACAGTACTTTGGCTCCCGGATTGCGGCCTTTCACCTCCCAGGCGATGGCGTGCAGGAGATGGGTCTTGCCCATGCCAACCCGCGCGTGGATGTAAAGCGGATTGTAGCGGAGGGGTTGATCGGGCGTGCTCTCGGCGACCTGCAAGGCTGCGGCATGCGCGAGCCGGTTCGGTGCGCCGATGACGAAGGATTGGAACGTGTAGCGCGCATCGAGCGGCGAGCCTTCGAACCCGTCGAGGCCGGTTCTCGCATCGCGAGCAGGCAGAGGTACGACGCGAAACGGCACTGGCGTGGCAGGCGCCGGCAGCGGCCTGGCCGGGGCAGCGGCTTCTCTCGCCACGGGTGCGGCCTTGAACTTGTCAACCGCCGCCAGATGGGGCTGGCGGACCCGGAATTCCAGCTTGTTCGCACCGGCAAGCTCCGTACCGCAGCAGGCAAGCAGCTTTTCCGAATAGTGGGACTGCAGCCAATTCCGCAGAAACTTGGTTGGCACGGAAACATGGACAACGCGGGCGTCGTAGCCTTCCAGCTCTACCCGGCCGAACCAGCTCGTGAACACATCGTCACCGAGCTCAGCCTTGAGACGGCTCTGAATGCGCCGCCATTTATACTCAATCGAAGAGGTCGTGAGGTCCAAAGCTTCCATAATAATATACCTCATCGCCCAAGAGGGCGTCATCGGAAGGGGGCAAATGTAATAGTGCTAGGCTGCGATCGGGAGATCGGAGGAACCGGCAGATGCGGGTTCTTGCGAGGCAGCGTCTTGCGGCAGCACGGAAGCCAGCAAGCCTTTGGCTGGCCGGTCTCCAGGCAGCTTCGACATCAGGATCGAAGGCCTGACCGCGCTCAAAGGTTTCACCTCGCGCGAGGCGGAGAAAAAACCTTCGACAATATCCGACGCCAAATGCTGCCGCTCGCGAGCCGCAAGGTATGCCTTCCAGGGACCTGCCTGGGAGGTATCAGCACCAAGATTATCGCGAGAAAGTAGCTTTTGTGCGCGCTGGAATAGCGCAGGCCGCACGGGCGGCTGTTTCCACGCATAAGAACATATAAATTGCGGCGTAATCGCCGTGCTTTCGCTTTGCATCGACTAATCCTCCTGCCCAATGCGATACGGACAGAAAGTGCGCAAGACACCAAAGACATAATGGTACACGCACCGGCTGCCCGTTGCCTGATAACAGACGGAGGGATAATTGGGGGCGGCCACCCACCAACATGACCCCGGTACGCATTACACAGAAACTTATCAGGAGGGGATTGACCCCCGTTCGGAAGTTTCACAATACAAAACCCGGCGGCCGGGCGCAAGCCGGCGCGAAGCGTTTAACGTGTGGCGGGTCTTTGGCAGAAGGCATGAGCTTGACCGCTAAGGCAGCGCCAAGTCCTTGAAAAAATTAATGAATTGTTAACAAATTCAGGTAAACCGCGGTTCGCGCAAGGGTTGTATTATTTTTATTGACTCTCGCCGGGCCTCTGGGACCGCAATATGGCCAGCCCGGGCGGTATTCCTTATTAAGTCATTGAAAATACGAGATTCTTGCTGCGGAACCAATTGCACCAGCTTTCGATGCGAAAGCTAGCTGATGCAATTTGGCACCAGCATTTTTTGATTCTCAGGCGGCCGCGCCCAGGGCCTTTATCCGGGCCGACAGGCGGGAGATTCTCCGGGATGCGGTGTTCTTGTGAATGATTCCCTTCGAGGCCGAGCGCTGGATCTCGGGTTGTGCCTCGCGCAGAGCCAGGTTCGCGGCCTCCTTGTCGCCAGCCGCAATGGCCTCTTCAACCTTGCGCGTGTACGTCTTCACGCGGCTGCGGCGGGCCTTGTTGATTTCAGTGCGGCTTTCCGCGTGGCGGGCAGCCTTTTTTGCCGATTTCGTATTTGCCATGTCTAATGATCCTTCGCGGGCGGCGGCCCGCGCTTTAAGAGCCGATGCTTTCGGGAACGTAGCCTCAGGCCGCCGAAGCGGCCGGTCTGCGATTGCATATACATTTGATGCGATTGAGCGTCAATGTTGGCGCCGCGCCCAATGCAACGCTTCTGGGCAACTCCGCCCGCTTGCAACGCTAGCGTCCGCTGTCGTAGGGCAGCAAAGCCTGAAAAAGCGCACTTTCAGCGGGGCGCACCTGAGCGTCCAAGCTTTCCCGTTGCTTGAGCGTAACGAAAAGGAGCCCTAGACAAATAAGGAAAATATAAAACATCCCAACGGTATAGGTCAGCTCGCAAACGCCCCCGCAATTGTTTCGCCTTTCCTCCCCGGCGCCTTCCCATTTAATTCTGTACGCCACTTACAACTCCAGTTATCTGGCACAAAGTACAAACTGCGTGTACGATTGGAGTGTAATCAGCCTCGCAGATACCCGCAAGGCTCATGTCTATCCGCGGCGCGCGCTATGAAGCGGAGAAAGGCCGGACCGCACCCTTCCCTAGAAGCGGTTGGCTGCCTAGATTGCAGTTTGCGGAACGTTTGAGCGGAAGCAGGCCAGACCAGCGGCGAGCTTCCACAGCGATGGCGAACATGGATTGGCGGGGAACCATAGAAGGTGTGGCCGGCAGGAGCTGGCGAAGCTTCCGCGAGACCGTGCTCGCACCCAAGGCCGGGGGGCCATCCGATGAGAAGGTGGCTTCGCTGGCAAGCCAGGCGGCGCCTGTAATCTGGCTGATCGGCAAGGTGCAGGCGGGCAAGTCCTCCATCGTGCGCGCGCTGACGGAGGCGAGTGCTGCCGAGGTTGGGCATGGCTATAAGCCCTGCACGCGAACGGCGGCAATCTTCGATTTCCCGGCAGAAGCGCCCGTGATCCGCTTTCTCGATACGCGGGGGCTCGGCGAAAAGGGCTATGACCCGGCGGACGATATCGCGGTCCACGAGGCGCAGTCGCATCTGATGATCGCAGTCATGAAGGCGCTCGACCCGCAGCAGGATGCGGTTACGGCTGCGGTAAAGGCTGCGCGGAAGCGGCATCCGGAATGGCCGGTGATCGTGGCGCAGACGTCGCTGCACGAAGCCTACGCGCCAGGCGGGGCGCATAAGCGGCCCTATCCCTTTGGCGATGCGGATACCGGGGCTGCACTCCCACAGGCGCTGACGCGAAGCCTCGCCTATCAGCGCACGCTGTTTGCGGACCTGCCCGGCAACGGCGCGGTTCTATTCGTGCCCCTGGACTTCACCCAGCCGGGAGACGGGTTCGACCCCATATCCTACGGCTTGCCCGCATTGCTGGCCGCACTTGAGACCGCAGCACCCGCGGGGCTCGTCGCGTCGCTCAAGGATGCGAGTTTGCAAACGTCCGATGCGCTGGCGAGAAAGGCTCATCCCCATATCGTCGGCTACGCGACCGCCGCTGCCGCCGCCGACGCCGTGCCGGTTGCCGGTGCCGTTGCGGTGCCGGCGATTCAGTCGAAAATGCTCCATAGCCTGGCGCTGATTTACGGCGCCGAATGGAACAGGAAGTCGCTTGGCGAATTCGCTGCATGCCTTGGGGCCGGTGCGGTCTCGCGTCTCTTGGCAGGCTTCGGGTTGCGGGAACTGGCCAAGCTCATCCCGGTCTACGGGCAAACCGCGGGCGCCGCCGCCGCTGCCGCGACAAGCTTCGCCACCACTTACGCCATCGGCAAGGCCGCCTGCTATTTCCTTGCGCAACACCGGCTCGGCGCATCGGACGCGCAAGGGGTGGCCAAAGCCTATTCCGCCGCGCTCACAGAGGCATTCCGCATCCGCAAGGTATCCGATGGGAGCTGAGATATGAGCAAGCGCCGGAACAATAGCTTCGCGCTCAGGCTTTGGGTCACGGTGATCTCGCTCGTGCTGCCCACGCTTACGCTGGCGCCTTTCGGCGGCGTCTGGCTCTACCAGAAGGGCTATGCACTCTATTGGGTTGGCGGCGCCTGCCTGTTCGTCGTGACCGCCTTCCTGTTCCAGCTTTATCTGTTCCGCCGGCTCGATATTCCGCTCAAAGGCACGCAGCATGTGGAGCTTCCAGAGGATCGGGCCGCATCTTCCTGGACGCCGCGCGAGGAAGAGGCGTGGAAGGCGGTGCAGACCGTCGCGGACAAGGTGGAACTGAGCCATTTCGCCAGCTGGCAGGCCTTTCTGGGGCTTGGCAAGGAAACCATCGAAGCGGTGGCGAAATCGCTTCACCCGGAGGTGAAGGAGCCGGTCTGGCAATTCACGCTGCCCGAAGCGCTGACGATGATCGAACAGGTGAGCCTGCACCTGAAGCCCATGGTAGTGCACAATATTCCCTTCGGCGACAAGCTCA
Organism: uncultured Alphaproteobacteria bacterium; assembly: GCA_963767435.1. GTDB lineage: Bacteria > Pseudomonadota > Alphaproteobacteria > Rhizobiales > Rhodomicrobiaceae > Rhodomicrobium. The sequence continues at coordinate 19,070 of CAVYEY010000014.1, read as the reverse complement.
CCGTAGGCCAGGCGATCCGCATCTACGAATGGCGCTCGGCCATCGATATGGCCCAGCGGGGCTGGGATATCTGGCGCATGATCCGCCTCTTGAACCCCGCCACGGCAGTGACACAGGAGGTCCGCGAGCGGCTTTCGCGGCAGATGTACCAATGGGGCCGGGAGGAATTGGCCAAGCGGCTGGCACGCGGCTACGTGAGGGAGGTTGGCCGGGCGGCTATCGACCTTTATGGCGGACGGCTGCGCGTCTCGGTAGAGGAGCTTGAAGCGCACATCACCGGGGTGAGCGAGCGCGACCGGCGCAACGCGGCACAGGTGCAGGCCGAGCCGCTGCGCTTTCTCGTATGCGGGCAGGTCAAGGCGGGCAAATCGAGCCTCATCAACGCGCTGGTGGGCGAGGTGCGCGCGGCCCCCGATGTGCTGCCGCTGACTGACCGCTTCATGGCCTACGAGCTTAAGCGGCAGGGCGTGCCGCAGGCGACGATCCTGGACAGCCCCGGTCTTGCCGGCCTCGACGAGCCGCTGGAGAAGCTTGTCGAGGAGGCGGCGCAGGCCGACCTCATCCTGTGGGTGGCCAACGCGGTACGCCCGGACCGGGAACTGGATAGCCGCGCGCTCGACGAAATCCGCCGCTATTTCGCGGAGCGGCCGAACCGGCGCAGGCCGCCGATGCTGCTGGTGCTGAGCCATGTGGACCGGCTGCGCCCTATGCAGGAATGGAAGCCGCCCTACAATCTCGCGGACGAGCAAAGCACCAAGGCTGTATCCATCCGTAGTGCCATGGAGGCGGCGGGCGGCGACCTCGATTTTCCGCAGGAGCTGATCGTGCCGGCCTGCCTCGATCCGGGCATCGGCATCTATAACGCCGACGCCATTTGGGCCGAAGTCCTGGAGCAGATTCCCGATGCGCAGCGGGCACAGTTGGTGCGGACGCTGCGGGACATCGGCGAGGGCGTGGATTGGCGCAAATTGCGCGATCAGGCGCTCAATGCGGGGCGCATTCTGGCGCGCGCGGTGTTCGAGGGAAGCGCGCGGTAAACCGAGGCAGTGCCGGAGAGCCCGCCGGCGGGGCAAGCGGCCTCCGGGATGCTGTGGACCGGGATCTGGCGTAGGGTACACAATATGCATACTTTGACTTAATTTTTTCACAGGTGCCGCTGGTTCGGCCTGCGCGGGCCGGCCTTTTCGATGCTGCAAAGTATAGCAAAAACCCGTTAAAAATGTATCCAATAGCATATTAAGTCATTGAAACTACTGTATTACTTTTTACTTGGCGGGCGGCGTCAGCCTGGCAAAATGCACCGTTCCGCCGTTAACAAAGAATCTGCGATTATATTTAACCGTATTTTTGAAATGCAGAAATTGGCCCAAATCGAGCAATTTTTGACAGAATCCGGCCAGTTTCGGCCATCGCGATTCCGGATTAACCATGTCCGCATTAAGGATTGTGGCGGCGTAGGCGGCGTTATCGGATTATTTACACTTGGTATTCTCTACGAAAGCCCCGTCATCGCCGGCAGGCGTCTTGCCTCAAACGCCGGCGGCTCTGAACGCCCGGCTTTAGGCCGCTTCCCAGCGAGCGTTTTTTTGCTGGGCGATGCCCGCGCTCCACAAGGCGGCCGCGATCAGATGTCCCACCGTAATCGGCAGGGCGAGATAGACCGGAAGGGCTTGGAATAGTCCCACGCAAAAGGCGGCAAGTGCAGGAAGGGTAATAACGCCGCTCAGTGCCGCCGGATTACGCTGCAGCAGCGTCTTCGCGTAAGCGATATACTCCCAGGGGCTTCCTGCTTGGAAACGCGGGCAAATCGCCGGCTCGCCATGTTTGAAGCTGTATTCGACCCAGGCAGCGGCCAGATAGAGCGCGCCGCCTGCGATGATGGAAAATGAGGCGAGCACAGCGCCGGCGGCAATGTAGGCGGCAGAGGCAGCCGCGCTAAACCAGGCCGCGCGTCTGATGCGCCTGTTTCTGCGCTGAATAGCGCGATCGAGGTTCCCGGTGTGAAGCGGAACCATGGGCGCTTGCGGCAGTGCGATGGCGGGTCCGGCCCCAAGACATGCGATTTCGGCGGCCAGCCAGAAGAAAAGAGCGACGGCAATGACGGCTTCGCCCACAGGTACGGACGGACTCAAGAGGGCGTCGGCGATGGTTGCCGAGGTAGCGCTTGCGGTGAGTGTGATTTCGGTGGCCGAGGACAGCATGAGCGTGTGTGTGCGCGCTAAGACGGGCAGCCTGAATGCATAGAGGCCGCGCCGCGGCCGGAGGTGCGTTTGGTGCTGTTTCTGGCTCTGCATGAGATAAATATGACAAACACAAGGTTATCTCGCATGCCAGGCACACAAGTTTTACAGCTTCTCGTTTTCCGAATTGATATATCGGCAGGCGCAAAAAGAGCCCCTATGAGTTATCCTACGAGCTCGACGGTTTCTGCTATCACGTAATATTGTAGCATGAGCGACGCTTTTCAAGTCTGGATATTTACAACACTTTTACAAAGTGGATAACGCGCCTTCAATCCTGGGATTTCCTCAGCAGAAGTGTGCTCTGTACCAATGAGGATCTGGCTCGCTAATATACGGGGGATAAGGTTGAATGAAAGCTACATCGAGAGGTGCGCCCCGCGCCAAGCCAGTGGCATCTGCAAACAAAATGGAGCCGCGAGATAAAGTAACAAGTTAAGCTAGCAGAATGTAGATTGTAGCGGCAACGTAGTCCGCCGAAGAAAATATCGTGGCGCAAATAGTGAAATATATTTAAAAACCTAAGCGGTTGCTAAACTGCCCCGGCACAGACTATCTGCTTGAGCGGCTCATACTGCTGGCGAGGCGCCACACGTTGGCCAGCGCCATCAGCGCGCGATTCCATAAGAAATATGGGCCAGGGTTAGCGGGCGGAGGAGAGCCGGCTGCGGATGCGCTCGAAGGCGCTGCTCATGATCGCATCGACGGCCGTAGGGGTGTCGCCCTCGAAAATCGCCTTTTGCAGGTTTCTGGTGCCCGGAAGGCGCTGGGCTTTCACGACCTCCTCAAGCTGCCAGCGGTCGAGCCTGGAGAGGAAAAGGCGCGCTTCCTGTTCGCGTCCGCTCAGGAGTGCTGCCTCGATATGGCATTCGAGCGGATCGAAGGTAACGTTATGCAGGAGCATATTTGCCTTGCTATCCTTTGGCGCCCCCGGGGGCAGGGCCGGCTGCAAGGCAGCGGCAGGTGCGGCGGCTGGCGGCACAGGCGATACGGGCCTTCCCGGTGCCGCGGCGGAAGCGCTCCGCAGAGCGCTCATGGCGGACGGAGTTGGCGGCGCTACTGGCGTACCGGTGAGGCACGCCTGGACTTTGCCGGCAAATGCAGGATTAGAGCGCACTTCCTCCGCGATTGCCTCGAACAACTCGCGAAGAGCTGCAAGAATCCTTGCCTGCCGGTCATCGTTCATGCAGCCGCCTCTCGCCGGTAGGCCATTATGATCGAGTCGACGGCCTCTTTGCAAAGGGTGCGCACGACATCTGCCCCGGTGCCGTATTTCTCGTCTATCGTTAGCATCTCGCCGCGATATTCGAAAGCCTCTGCAATTCCATCGTCTTGCGGAATGGTGGTGCGCATGACCGGGTGGACGGCTGCGACATTGGCATAGTTGAGCCGCTGGAAGGTTCCGTCTTTCCAGAAGTTCACCAGCGTGATGTAGCGGCGCTTCTCGGGGGAGATTGCGATGACCTCCTCAAGCCGCCTCTTGTCCTCGATGACAGTCGAGATGCGGTCGGCGGCGTAGCTCGACACGAAGTCCGGGCGGAAGGGCACGATGACCTTGTGGGCGAGGCGGAGGGCGGCGCGGGTGGAGAAGCTCAAGCCGGGCGGGCAGTCGAAAATCACCACGTCGAAGGCATCGGCCAAGTCTTTCAGCATGTCGTTGATGCGCGTGATGACGCTTTGCTCGGCGGCTTCGAAATCCTGGCCCGCCTTGGCGCGATTGTGCAGGAAGGCGTTTTCGACATCCTCGAGATCGAGCGAACCGGACAGGACCGAGACGCTGCCGGTTGGCGTTACGATGTCGCCCGCGTTGCGGATGATGTAGTCGTCGGGCCTGATCTTCGGCCGGTCGTATTTCTCGTCGAAATATTCCGCTATTGTTTGGCGGTTGCGGCGCGCGGTGTCCCATTTCTCGCCGCCCGTCAGGATGATCGAGGAGTTGCATTGCGTGTCGAGGTCGACGACAAGCACGCGCTGCTCCCCGATTGCCGCAAAGCCATGGGCAAGCATGGTCGTAACCGTCGATTTACCGACACCGCCCTTGCGGTTAGCGACTGCCAAAAGAATGCCCACGCCGAACCTCCATGCTACGCGCGAAATCCTGCCCGCAGCGTCATTTATCGCCGAACGGGCGGACGATCAACCGTTAAGCCCGCGGATGCGCTTTAGAGTAAGCCTGAAACAGGCGCTCGCGGTCAACTGCGGTGTAGGTTTGCGTGGTGGAAAGACTCGCGTGGCCCAGCAATTCCTGGATTACGCGCAAATCCGCGCCGCGGCTCAGGAGGTGGGTGGCGAAGGAATGGCGCAGCGCGTGGGGCGTTGCGGTGTGCGGCAGGCCCAGATTGACGCGGAGGCGCGCGATCAGGAGTTGCACGATGCGCGGGTTCAGCCGGCCGCCCTTGACGCCCACGAAAAGGGGCCCGTGCGGTTCGAGGGGGTGCGGACACTGTTCGAGGTATTCCTGGATGGCCTGTTGCGCGACGGGCAGCACGGGTGCGAGCCGCTCCTTGCCACCTTTGCCCGTGATACGAAGCACGTCGCGCGGGGGAAGCGGCGCATCCTTGCGGTCGAGGCCGAGCGCTTCGGAGATGCGCAGGCCGGAGCCGTAGAGCAGGAGGAGCACGGCCTGGTTCCGGGGCCCTGTCCAGGGATGGTCGCTTTGCTCGCCATCGAGTGCGGCCTCGGCCACCACATCCTTCGCCTTGACCTCGGTCAGGGGCTTGGGCAGGCGGGGGGCGAGCTTCGGCAAGGCGACGGAAAGCACGGCGCGGTTTTGCAAGGTGCCGGTGCGTTCCAGGTAGCGGAAGAGGGAGCGCAGCGCGGAGAGCGTACGCGCGAGCGACCGGCTGCCCGCGCCATCGTCGCGCCGCGAGGCCATGAAGCCGCGGAAATCACGGGGGGTGAGGCTGTTCAAGCCGGCGAGGGTGACGGTGTGTTGCCAACTGCCTGCGAGAAAGTTCAGGAATTGGCGGGCGTCGCGTTCGTAGGCTTCGAGCGTGTTGCCCGCATAGCGCCGTTCGCCGCTTAGATAGGCGAGCCAGCCTGAGATAGCTTCGGCTAGATCCTGCGAGACCTGTAACCCCTCACCCTGTCCCTCTCCCTCAGGGAGAGGGGACGCCGTGACAACGGGCACAGCGAAACACCCTCTCCCTGAGGGAGAGGGCGGGGGTGAGGGGTTGCAGCCCTCTTTATTGTCAACTCCGTCCGCCATCGGTCACAAAATGCTTTGCCCGGTCTTCTTCCAATCGGCGACGAATTGCGCGAGGCCCTTATCGGTGAGCGGGTGGTTGACGATCTGCTTCAAGACCGAGGGTGGCACGGTTGCTACGTCCGAGCCGGCGAGGGCAGCCTCGGTAACATGGCGCGGGTGGCGGATTGATGCGGCAATGATCTCGGTGCCGAGATCGGGATAGGTGTCGTAGAGATTGCGGATGTCGCGGATGAGGGCCATGCCGTCCTCGCCGATGTCGTCGAGCCGGCCGACGAAGGGCGAGACAAAGGCTGCGCCAGCCTTTGCGGCCAGCAGGGCCTGGTTCACCGAGAAGCAGAGTGTCACGTTTACCAGAATGCCATCCCCGGAGAGCGCCTTGCAGGTCTTGAGGCCGGCCCAGGTGAGCGGCACCTTGACCGCCACATTTTCTGCAATCGAGGCGAGCTTGCGGCCCTCGGCGAGCATGGTGTCAGCATCGGTCGAGGCGACCTCGGCGCTAACCGGACCTTCCACAATTGCACAAATCTCGCGCACGGTTTCGAGGAAGTTGCCGCCAGCCTTTGCGATCAGCGACGGGTTCGTGGTTACGCCATCGAGCAAACCTGTGGCCGCAAGTTCCCGGATTTCCGCGATTTCGGCTGTGTCTACGAAGAATTTCATGGCTGCCTTCCTTCTTTAAGGCGCACTTGCACAAGTGCACACATTACCTTGACCATGGTTTACGATGGATTAACCGCGCAGCCAACAGTGCAACCTGGGCTAGCACGCCGTGCTGGCGGCCACGCACGCGCTGTTCGCTGACACCGCAAGGCTGACACCGTAAGAATGGCGGCAAGTCAGCCTTTGGGCTTCGCGGGTGTTTTCTTCGTGACCTGGCTGGCGGCAGGAACGCTGGGGGCTGGAGCGGGAGCGATTGTTGCGGAAGCCTGCGGAGGGGGCGGGTTGACCGCGTCAACGCCAATACCGGCGAGGCGCCACCTGCCGTCGAGTTGCATGTATCTGAGCTCGAATTGGATGCGAGTTGGCTGGGTGGGGAAAAAACCAACGAGAACCAGTTCGCTATCCTTTGTCAGTTCGGGCTTTTTCGTCAGATTCGGAGAAAGATAATAGGCTGGGCTTAGATCGATCTTGCGCGCCCTGAGGTTGGCGAAGGCCGCAGCGAGAGCCGCCTGGTCGAAGTTCTCGCGGAACACCGGCGTGCCCATGTCGCGCAGCACCGAATAATTTCCGGTCATGTTCGCGTGTTGCAGCGCGATGATTGCATCCTTGATAATCACAGTCAAAGTGACCGTGCTCATTTGCATCTCGCCGGGCTTTGCCCCCGCATCACTGGCGGCGGACACGGCCGGCTGCCCTGCAAGAACAGGCTGCACGCCGAGAGCCAAAGCGAGCAACAATGCCAAACGGCAAAGGAAAAGCATCGGTACACCTGAAATAAGAGGATATGCCAACGCCTGGCAACCCTACTTGCCACTACAACTACGATCAGGCCAAATCCGGATAACGCTAGCCGAGGCATCAGCCATCAAGGGCGGGCGATGCCGCGGCTTCGCTTAGAGCGCTTTACGCGGGAGACGTAAGAGAGAGCGGGCCCCCAGGGCAGTCCGCTCTGCTCCAGTGTTCTATTTCAGTGGATTCACCCCGCCACCAAAGCCGATGGTGATCCCGGCCTTGCCTGCAACGCTATTGGAGTTTCCGCCTACACCGATACCGCCATCGAGAGCAACGGTCGAGCCGTAGCCGAACATGTCGCGTGCAATGACGCCCGCGGCGCTGACGCCAAATGCGTTCTGGCTTTCATAGCCGCCCCAGCCGGCACGCAGCGCAAAGCTTTGACCCGGCAGGAACATAGGCTGTGAAATCGCCAAGGCGAGAGCGGTGCCCTCATAGGCTTTATTGAGTCCCTTGTCGACATAGGCCTTGTTCGCGGCATCGGTGCCAAGAATTGGCGTTCCGACCCCCTGGATGCGGTTGCCTTCGGCGCTGATATAACCGTCGGAACGGGCAATGAACTCAGGAGTGCTGGTCGAGCTGAACACTCCAACGCCCATGTTGCCACCGGGCATCGTGCCAACACTTGCGACTTGTCCGGCGGTCCCTCCGGAGCCTGTAACACTCACGCCGATCTGCGTGCTATTCACGCCAACCGAAATTGTGCCGGGCACGGTGCTATTGCCATTGACAACCATTCCATACGTGCCGCCCGCGGTGCCGCCGATGGTTACCTGATTGCCGACAATGGCGGTGGTGTTACTTCCTGTACCCACCGTTACTGACGTACCGGCAGTAACAACGCCGTTGTTGATTACCGTCGTACCGGCCGCGGTTCCGTCCGTCCAAGTGGAACTTGCACCGTGGAAATACGAACCGTCCGGGCCAATCGCCGCGTAATTGCCCGCGCTGTTGGCATAGACGACACCGCCTGGAAGGCTGGTGGTTGACGCAGCACCGCTGGTGGCCACAACGGGAGCGGGTGAGGTAGCGACGTCAGCCTGCGTAAAGGCATAGTACGTTGGCGCCACCGACGCAGCAGTCGCTTTGACGTCCGCCGCACCGGCACCTGTCCAGGTCCAACCGGTTGGAGCAGTGCCGCTGGTAAGGTCCACACTGTTTGCGGTCGCATATGTAGCCGTCATCATTGCGCCGGTGGAGTTATTCACCAGCACCTTGCCCGCTTGGCCGCTTGCACCCTGAGCAGCCGAAGTGTACGCCGTCTCTTGGCTATAGGTCACCGTGGTCCATGCCGCATGGGAGTTTGCCGCCGTTGGCGCTACCCAGGTACATCCGGTTCCGTCGGCGTTGCCACATGCACTGGTAACAGCGCCGATGGTTCCCTGAACCATAGCACCGGAGGACGAGATGAGATAATCTCCAGCTGTCCATGTGCCGCCCGCTCCAGTTAGAGTACTAGAGGCCTGAGTATTATTGGCAACGAAGGCACCGGCCGCAGCTGACTCGCTCGCGTACGTTACCTGCGGCACTCCGTTCGCTCCAAGGGCGCCGGTATTTGTCGTGGTGACCGGTCCGTTATTGTTAACGCTCGTAACGACATAGGCGCCGGATGTATCGGGCGTTAACCCCGGGATCTGCGTGATGCCCGAGGGTGAAACGTTAGATCCCTGGGGGCTGCCGCTACCGCTATAATAGTATTCACCATCATTGGTGAATTGTTGCGGCGTTGTTTGTGAATATACTGGCCCTGCAGCCAAAATTGCGGCGGCGCTAACGCCAGCCAACAACACTCCCCGCGCCGCCCCGAAAGCGGCCGTGAACCCGTACCCCGCACTCATAATCATCCTCCTTACAACTTTACGTTGCACATAATCAATTCATACGTACGCAGTTACGCGACATGGGGGTTCTCAGCTGCCGCACTGCGAAGGCGCCTGACGCCAGCACCAGCAAATCCCCTACGCTGCAACGTATGCTCAATTTTAGGTTGTACAGCAAGCATAAATACACCATCACACCCACAAGCACAACCTATTGGGGTATTTATGCCACATAAGCAACCCTGACGGGACCAACGGAGGTGCCAGCACGCAAAATGTGTACTTTGTTCGATTCGGGCCGCGTGCGATGGCACTGGCGCGCCGGGGGGCACACACTCAGTGGCTGTACCCATTGCGCCCAAGTGCACGGGCGGCGTTCAACAGCATGACGCTGGCCGCTCGCAGGGAGGAAGAGTGCCCTAAGGCTTGGCCTGGCGCGGAATGTTGAGGCCACGGCAGGCGAAATCGATCATCTGCGCGGCGCGTTCCCTGATCTCCGCAGACGTCCAGCTCGTCTTACCGGCAATTCCGGCGAGCGTTTTATATTTCTGCGACTGCTCCTTGATGACGGGGAGCTTCAGGCCGAAGTCCGAGTTCGTGATTTTCACGTTCTCGGCATAGTCCATCAGCGCGAGGTTGCCGACGGAATGACAGGCGGAGAAGCGCTCCTCCTCGTCCGGAAAGTCCAAGAGCCATTGCGAGTCCTTGGCAGGCCGGCGCGGCAGCACGTGCTCGACCGTGGCGATTGCGGTGCCGGCGTCCACACCCGCCCCGCTTTGCATCGTTTCGAGCCATCTGATGAGCGAGAGGCGCGTTTCGTCGTCGTGGAGCGGCGTTCCCAGGCTCTCCTGTATGCGCTCGATCTGATTGGTGCGGAAGGTCAAGGCACCCGGCCGCTGCGGGTTGGTCGAGAACGGGTTGCGGCTTTGCGACAGCGCCCGGCCGAAAATGCGGGCACGGTCGTTGGCGGAAAACTTGGCCAGCATCATCATCATGCAGATGCGATGCAGGGCGGCGAAGCGCAGGCGGAACAGCTTGCCGGCCTTGGTTTCGGCGCCACCAGCCTTCTGGCCCCGCTTCAGGCTATAGGCGTGGTACCAAGCCAGCGCGACAGGTTTCCATTCGAACCATTTGAAGAAGCGCAGGCGCCAGACATCCAACTCTTCTTCCGAGCCCGGCGCAGTGTTCAGCTTTTCGCGGAATGAGACCCATGTCGAGGCGTGGCGCAGGATATCGTTCAGCGCTTCCTCAAGACGGCCTGGGCCGTAATCCTTTTCGATGCTGGCGGCAAGCTTGGCCAGATGGTCCGCACCTTGCGGCTCGCATCTCTTCGCGAAGTCGTAGGCGCGCATGAAGTCTTCGATGCCGTCGCCGGTGACATGCAGAATGCCGTTCCAGCGCCTTGCGACCATGTCCGCGGCATCGCTGCTCCCGGCCAGGTCGAGGATCTGGCCCTTGAAAAGATCGAGGGGCGTGAGTTGCACGCCGCGATCGTTTGCCGTGATGAACACCTGCCGCGCAAGCGTCCGGCTGCCGGTTTTGGAGACGACGAGCAGCGTTTGCGAAAGCAGGAAGTCCGCAAAGCGCATCAGGCGGTCCTGATCCCAGGCTGAAAGATAACCGTGAAAGATCGAGCGGGAGCGCCTCATGCGCAGGCCCCTGGCACTCACCGTGCGGCGGAAGCTTTTCCTCGTCTGGCCGGGCGTCTGGATCTCGGTGGAAAGGGTATGATCGGCGCCGGGGAAGAGAAGCCTGTTCGCACTGCCTTCCTGAACGAGGCCGCCGATGCGGGCGCGCAAGTCAGCGGAGCCGGTGAGGTCGCGAATGACGCAGAGCAGGATGGTCAGCGTGGTTGCGCGCTGCAGGCCGTCGAAGATCTCGAATCTGCCAGCGTCCGCGCGCAGAAGCACCATCGGTCCCAAATGATAGCCGGCCGCTTCCTCCGGAAGGGCGGGCACAGGGGTGTCCTCGCCGGCAGCTTCGGTCTCATCGGCGGTGCCGTCCGCGACGGAGATCACGGGTTCGCCGCCACGCTCCGGCTCCGGCGTATAGGCGGTGCAGGCACGTTCGATGTCGGCGAACAGATCCTCGCTTTGCTCGGCGTCCCAGACATAATCCCGTTGAACGCATGCGGGAATGAAGCAGCCCAGGCGGAAAAACTCTTCGACAGGCAGAACGCGGGCCGTTAGCGGCAGCATGGCATTGCTCAAAATAAATGGCAGGCAGCCGGGCCTATGAATTGGACGGGCCGCCGGCGCTCCGTTTGCGGAAACCGCCGTCAGGGCGATAGCCGGACGGATGGCCTATCCCCTTCAGGACGCCCGCGTCAAACCAAATATGCAAATCCGGCGCCTCGCATAGAAAAAAACGATACTCCGCGGCCTGACGCTGCGGCGTAATGGCGGAGCCGGTCAGGGCCTGAGCCTGAGTTCCTTCGTTTGAACCCTCGAAAGCGTCAAGAGCATCGCTCTGGCGCCGATCACCTCGCTTGCGGTCAGAAGCGCGCTGAAAAAGCGTCTTGTGCCCTCGACCCTGATTTTAAGCACTTGGCCCATGGTCTTTCTGACCTTTTTCTTCGGCATAGTGCTCACGGGCGAAATGGTGCCGGGGAGGCTCATCTGGCGCAACTGCCGGGCCGGGTACGGCAAAACGTGCAGGGCCTTCACGGTCGACGTGGTATACTCGAACAGTGTGTGATCCCAACCCGAATAGGGACGGTTGCCGAGGATATCTGCCACTTTCCTCGCGCCCGCCTTGGTCATGATGTAGCAGGCGGCGCCATTCGTGTTGTTACCGGGAACGTAAGCCAGCTGGCGGCCGGCAACAGTTCCGATATGGCAGCAGGCCACGAGCTTCCGGTTTACGCGGGCTTCGAGCTTGATGGTGTCGGCCCATTCCGGATACTTGGTTCCCGTATCGACAAAGCGGGGAAAGTCATCGTCGAATTCCGCGTCGTCCTCCATGATGCACGCCGCGTCCAAGCCACGCTCAAGGATCAGCTTGGATGCTCCGATGTGGCTTACAGAGCAGCCTATGCCAGGAAGGTTTTCGCTCCCCTCATCGTATGACTCAAGAAAAGACGGGTAATTCCGGGCAATAAATTCACGTTCGACTTTGCGTCCGTCGCACGCTGGAAAGCGCTCGTAGCTCAAGCCAAGTGCGTCCAGCCGCTGGGCGATGTCGCGCATTCTGTCCGCGCTTCTCTCCAGATTTATAACGAAAATAGGAATATTCACTTCGCCCAACTCCCCCTCAAGCGGTTCGTTCGTGCAGCGCCGGTTTCTAGCACACGAAAGCCCGCAGATTCAACTTCCGCGGAATTGCCGCCCGAAAGCTCCGGTTCGCAATTGCATACCCCGGCCGCCGGAAGTAGATAGGGCAAGCGAGCACGGCTTTGGGGGGCAATATGGAGTTTGGCTATTACCGGAAAAGACCGCTTTTGAATGCGCTGGCCCACGGCAAGCGTATTCCCGACCGTCTTCGCAAAGCTGTCAGGATCGCATTCAGAGGATTGCGGACGGATGTGGAACTGGAGGGCATAAAGTTCCGGTGTTATCCAAATCAGAACCATCACGATCTGGCGATAGCGTGCGGAACTCTCTTCGGCGACGAAAAGGAGGAATACGATTTCCTTCAGAGCCATTTGCGGGATGGCGGCATCCTCGTCGATATAGGAGCGAATATCGGGGCAATATGTATTCCTGTGGCTCTGCGCACCGGCGCTCGCGTCCTGGCAATAGAGCCCAACCCGGTCAACGTCGAGCACCTGCGCTATAACGCTGGGATAAACAGCCTTACGGATTTTGCTATCGCGCCCTACGCCGTTGGCCCCGCTGGCGCCGCCAAATTGTGGCTGAACCGGCTTTCCAATGCAGGAACGGCTTCCATACACAAAAAGAAAAAGGGCGCGGGGTTCGTCGAGATAGAATGCCGGCCGCTCTCGCGGATTTTGGAAGATGCCGGCATCAAGTCCATCACCGCGCTAAAGATCGATATCGAGGGGTTCGAGGACCGGGCACTCGGCCCCTTTTTCAAAGAGGCGCCCGAAGCGATGTGGCCGAAGGCGGTCATCGTCGAGCACGCGCACAGCAGGCTTTGGCAAAACGACATCATCGAATCGATGAAAGCCGCCGGCTACTGCCAGACAGATAGAACGGCCACCAACGCCTATCTCGTCCGAAGCGATACGAAATAGCTGGGAGTGCCGGCCGCAGATAGCGGCAGGCGGAATCGCTTGGGGCCGCCTACTTCACGGCGAGGAGTTCGACCTCGAAGATCAGCGTGGCGTTCGGCGGGATGACGCCGCCAGCTCCCCGGGCGCCATAGCCCAGATTTGGCGGAATAATCAGCGTGCGCTTGCCGCCCGCCTGCATCGTCGCCACGCCCTCGTCCCAGCCGCGAATCACTTGGCCCGCCGCGATCTTGAACTCGAAGGGCTGGCCGCGATCCACGGAGCTGTCGAACTTCTTGCCTTTGGCGCCGTTCTCGTAAAGCCAGCCTGTGTAGTGCATGACACAGGTCTGACCGGGCTTGGGTGCCGGGCCCGCTCCAACGGTGATGTCCTGGATCTGCAGGCCTGAAGGTGTCGTCATAGCTTGTCCTGGGGTTTGAGCCATTGCTCCGGTGCTGGCGGCTGTAAGCCCAGCCGGTACGCCGATGAGCGCGAAGGCGATGAGAGCGCCAGCGCGGTGCGCCGCAAAAACACGCAAATTCCTTACTCCTCATAAACCATAATGCGCGCTTGCCTCTTTACCGGAAACTGTGGATGGCTGCAGCCTTTTTTAACGAATTGGGTTAAGCGCGGCATCAAAGCGACACCGTGGCGACAGAATCGGGAATTACTCGAATCGTAAGCGAGTTTCGCGTAAGCTTTAGCGAATCCGTAATCATAACGCGCGAAAAGGCAGTTCCAGCGTGCAACCAAACGGGGCCTTGTGATGAAACGCGAAGATTTAGCGGCGTGCAAAAAGCACATAGAAGGAGCGCTTCATATCATGGAGCGCGACGCCGACACCCAGCCTGAAATTCACGTGCTGATTTGTCTTCGCGAGCTTTGGGAAGACGTCCAGTGGCTTGAAGAGAACGAGGCGCAAGACGCTGGTAACGTGGTGCGGCTGTCGGATGTGAGACACCTTCGCGCCGCCGGGATGGCGTGCGCCGCGGAGTAAGTCCCCGCTCCGTTCGGTTGCTCTGGTAAGCGTAGGTGTAAGCTTAGGCGTGCCGCTTCCGGCTCTTAGTGTACCGCCTGCGCCTTTCACGGATGAAGCGGCGCAGGTGCTGGGGTACGCAGGTAAACCCTCAATAGGTAGGCCACAGGCCAGGCGTGGCGAGTTCGATCAGGTGCCCATCGGGGTCGCGGAAATAGATGCTCTTGCCACCGCGCGGCCATCTGGTACGCCCTTCTATCTCAACCCCATACAGCTTGAGCCTTTCTTCCCACTCGTCGAGCGCAGAAGCATCGATGGCGAAAGCCAGATGCAAAGGGCCGTGGCCATCGTGTCCAGGAATAGTGCCGCCCGGCAAAGTGGCGCCCTGCACCGAGGCCCCACGCTTGAAAACGAGCAGCACACTGCGCCCCGCCACGTCATAGGCAATCAGCCGCCAATCCGCGAACATAGGCCTGAGCCCCATCGCCTCCTCGTAGAACCGCCTGGCGCGCGCCATATCGTCTACGTAAACGGCCGTTTCGAGAATTTTTCAGCTGCGCTACCGCGCTTCGCGCTACTTGAGCGCAATTCCGTTCAGCTTTGCCACGAGCGCTTCCTCCTGGCGCCGCTCCCGCGGAAAAACCGAAATGCCGCAAGACAGCGGGCCGCCTGCGAGTGTAGCATACGCCCACGAACGATAAACGCCGGCTGCTTGCGCCGGAAAAGGGAACTCAGAGGATGGATGTGCTGACGCTCGCTCAGGCCAATGAACTCACCCGGCTTGCGATGGAAAAGGCCAAAGCGGTATACGACCGGCCGATCTGCGTAGCCATCTGCGATCCCGCGGGCTTTCTGATCGCTTTCCAGCGCCAGGAAGGCGCGCCCTTGCGGAGCATCGCCATTTCGCAGGGCAAGGCCTACAGCTCCGCCCGCATGGGGGTAAGCACCGAGGCGCTGCTCCAGCGGCTGGAACGGGAGAACATCCCGGTGGCCTATTTCTGCGACGAGAAGCTTACGGCCTTGCCGGGCGGCGGCGTGTTGAAGAACAGCGATGGCAAAACCATCGGCGCGGCGGGCATCAGCGGGCTGACTTCGGCGGAAGATCAGGAGATCGCCGATTTTCTCGCCAACATGGCAGCGCAGTCGCTCGTATAAGCTCCCTCCCTTGCGTGTCTATTCGCTTTTGAGCAGCAGCCGGTCGGCGAGTTGTGCAAAGGCGGCGGTTTCCTGCTTGAGTTCTTGCCAGGGTTTCGATCCGGTCGTGCACGTACGCTCTTTCGCCTTGAGTGGCCAGGAAGCTTTGCACGGACGGTGCTGAAACCGCTTTGCGGATTGCAGTTTCGAGCCTTTCGGCCCGCTCTTCCGGCAGACCTTTGGGGCCCAGCACAAGGCGCCAGAGGGAGGCCTCGGAACCAGGCGTGCCAAGCTCGCGGACCGTCGATGCTTCGGGCAAAAAATCGAGCCGGCGGCTGGACATGATGATGAGGCATTTCGCTTCGCCGCTTCTCACATGAGGCATGATCGCGGGCGTTGTGCCGACATACAGATCGACCTTCCTTGCCGCGAGCATTTTGGCGGCATCGGCCGAGCTATCGAAGTTTTCGCTTCTTACGTGAACGCCCAGCGAATTGAACAGGCGCTCCGCGGCGAAATAGCCGCTGCCGTCCTTGCCGTCGCTGCCATAGGTGTAGCCCAGCGGCTTTTGGCGTAAGAGGCTCGCCAGTTCCTGTCCGGCCGCTGCTGGAAAGTCCTTGTGCACGCAAACCGCATAATCGGACTCGAATACCGAAGCGACCGGAGTGAAGCTGTCGAGCGAGTAGGCGAGCTTGCGCATCTGGGGCGACGCGGTGAGCGGGCCGTTCCAGGCAGCACCCAGCGTGTAGCCGTCGGGCTTGGCTTTGGTGAGCCCGGCAAGGCCCGCGGCGCCGCTGTCGGCCGGCTGATTTGCAATCTCGATTTTCTGGCCCAGTACGGGTTCCATGGCCTGAGCGAGGACACGGAAGGCCATGTCGGAGCCGCTATCCTGGGAAGCCGGAATGATCAGCAGAATGGAGTGGGAGGGGTAAGCATCTTCGGCAGCAGCAGCGTACCTGACGGTCGCGGGCGCCTTGCCAAGATGCCTTGCGGCGGCCGTGCTGCCAAGGGCTGCCGCGCGTTCGTACCAGCGCTGCGCCATCGCCTGGTCCGGGATCAGGCCTGCGGTCTGGATGTCTTTCAGGAAGTCCTGGTCGTAGGTTTGAGCGAGCGCGAAGGCCGCCTCGGCAATACTGGCGGAGGCGAGCTTCTTGTAGATCAGCCGGGCGGCGGCAACGTCGTTGCCCTGCAGCAGGAGTGCGGCGCGCTCCATCTGCGCCCTGTCGCCAGCGCTTGGGGCAACCCCGGCAGGCTGCATGGCGGCCGGGGTGGGGACCGGTTGAGGAGAGTCCTGCGCGAAAGCTTGCGGCGCCGCAGCAAGAATAAGGCCGGTTAAAACTGCGCGCGGGAAGATCGCGCGCGAATGGCGCTTTGCAATTGTCATCGTTATCCTACCCCTGCCCGAACTTTATTGTGTCTTGGTTATTTCGACGTCCAGCAACTGCTTGACCTTCCGCAGCAAGAATTCCTTCTCGTTCTGGCTGAGCGGCCTGTTGTTGACCTTGGCCCGGTAGGCGGCGAGGAACTGTTCGAAAGTCGCCTGCTCCTGGGCAGGCGTGACGCTTGCGGTCATGGCCTTATGCGCGGCAAGCCATTCGGAGGCGGGCTTGAAGCGGTTCCAGCCAGGCACGTCTGCCCAAAGATTGACTTCGGCCCACTTGGGATGGAAGCCGGTCTCGCGGAAACGGGCGATCTTCTCGAAGAATGAATTCACGAAGCGCACAGTCTTCTGGTATTGCGGGCTGCCCTCCGGCCAAGCATAAGTAACGAGCATTGCCCGGTTCACGACGGTCTGTACGGGAGCGTCTTCCGGAATCATGTTCGGATACATTTCGTGGGTAAGTTCGCCCGGAAGATATTCTGTGAAGACTGGCGTCATATCTGTGCCCGGCATGCTGGCATCGTCGAGCGGCAGGAAATGCACGCCGTCCTCGGCCTTAAGCTTGCCGATGGCCCCGTGCGGCGCGCCGGAGACGATCATCATCGCGCCGATTTCGCCCTTCGCCAGCTTCGCCACTGCCGATTCCGGACCGTAGTAAGTCTTTTCGACGCGCATGTGCAGCATGTCGAACAACCGGGTGGCGGTTACATCGGTATTGCTGTCCTTGTAGCTTACATTGACCTGCTTGCCGTTCAGATCGGCAAAGCTCTTGATTTCCTTGCGTGCTACGATGTGCAGTTCGGTGTTGAAGAGCTTGGTGATATACTGAATGCGCTGCTCGATATTGCCGTAGAGCGAGGGGTCGCGGGGCTTCAGCGCGGTCATGTCGTCGTGGTCGACGATGCCCATGTCGATGGCCCTCAGGAACAGCATGTCGTTCAGGGTTTGAATGCCGCCTACGCCAAGAATTGGCAGTACTCGCAGGCCGTTCTGGGAAGGATCGTTGACGACGTTGCGAATATCCTCTGCAAAGCGCGAGCAGGTGCAGCCCAGGCCCGAAGTCATGATCGAGACGGCGATGTCGTTTGCCTCGCGTTTCCTTTGTTCCCAGGAAGATGCCGAGCTCCGGACTTGGACTTGCGCTTGTGCACCTGCCGTTGCCAGGACGGCTATTCCCAACAGAACGCAAAACAACACTCTCAACTTGGTCATGGCCGGTACTCGTCCTTCTCGATGACGCGCGCGCGGAGGCTCCGCCGCTTCGTGCGCCGTTACTGACAGGTTATGCAGGGTGCTTTGTGCCCTTAGGCACTATTCCGTTATAATAACGGAGTTTTCGCTTTACGCTCTCTTGCAAATTTTAGAAACACTAGACCTATGGCCAAGTACGACGGCAATTCTCTTGGAAGTATTACCTTGTTTCATGCTAATTTATAGGCGCTCCTCTGAAAACACCAGCAATTATTGCGGGCTTCTAGCCCGTCTATTGACATTTATGCTAGGCCATCAAGCGCGGGAGAATTGGGCAAAATTGGGGCAACATCGTCCGATTACATCCATTTGGGATAAAATGATATTCTAACGCAGATCTTTATGTTCCAAGCGCCACAGTGTGCGAACTGGCCATACCACCATAGATAGAGTCACCCGTTGGCGGCTACAACAAATAGCGCCCGCCAGCACCTGCGAGCGCTGTAATCAGGCCAAGCGTGAGGTTGATGCGGACCATCGAGCGGAGTTTCGCGATGGCACTTTCGGCGGCGCTCCAGTCCTCCGCCTGCGCCGCCCGGGCGAGTTGCTGCCATGGGCCGAAGTAAATATACCGGAAGATCCCCGCCGCCATGAGGATGCCAAGGGCCATCATCGCGTTGACATAGGCGGGGGCGGCGGCGAACCCGGTGCTCATGCCGGTCATGGCGAAACCGCTTACGAGGATCGTCAGGACGCTGAACCAAACCCAGGGAAATAAGCCCCGGAAGACAAGGGGCGGTTGCTGGACAGCGGCTCAACTAAAGGTTATTTTCCTGGAGCCCGCGAGGCAGCATAGCCTGAGGTAACGCGGAAAAAAGCGGATAGCACGGCACGCCCTAAGCGCTGACGCAGGGAAATGCGGGGGCCCAGCCGGTTTAGCGATGGAGGGCGTTCATGCCAAAGCGGCCACCACCGGACTGGTGATCCAGGCTCGGCGCCGTTTCCTGGCCGAAGGCGCCGTCCCGAGGGAAAAGATACGCCTGCCGATATTGCGCTCCTGGCAGCGCAGCGCCGGGCGAGGCCTCGACATGGAGGCGAAGCCCGAGATTTACATCCTGCCGGCCTACGAGCTGCGCGAAGCGCAAGAGCGCCACGAGGGTCTCATAGAGAGCGGCGCGGGGCGAGTTGGAGGTGCTCTTCCGCGATGCCTGAGTGACCGACGCCATCGTAATCCTCACAGTCCCGTAAGGCGCGATGATCTCCTCCTCGGCAAGGGCAATTCGCGAGGAATGCCGCAAACGTAGCCTTGCGCGCCGGTGCCAAGTGGGATGAGGAGGCGGCCGGAACCAATGCGATTGGAACGGCGCTCGCAGAGCAGCATCCAATTTCGGTGCTTGGCAGCGAGCATTTCTTCGATGCGCACAAGATCCTGAGCTGCTCGGCCGTGCCGATTTTCGATCCGTACGGTGCCCCTGCCGGCGTCCTGGACCTGACAAA
>CAVYEY010000013.1:0-91953 GCA_963767435.1 uncultured Alphaproteobacteria bacterium | reverse complement strand
AACCCGAAATTGAGCTTGCCCGAAATCATCGTCTAACCCAAGTTCAGTTGCAGGACATTCGCCTGATCGCCGGGAGCACCATGACAGCCTCATTGCAGCATGGCGGCAGCATTTCCCGGGGCGTTGAAGTAAGCCATATTTCATCGCATGGCTTCTGGCTTCTGGCCGGAGATGCCGAGCTATTCCTGCCGTTCGAGGATTTTCCATGGTTCCGGGACGCACCGGTTGGGAAAGTGCTCAACGTCCAGGAGCCGTCCCCTGGACATTTTTACTGGCCCGATCTGGACGTCGACCTCTCGGCGGAGATCGTCGCCAGCCCCGGCAAATATCCGTTGCTCGCCCAGCGATAGCTTGCCGCGAACAGAGTTTACGCGGGAAAAGCATTTCGTAGCGGGGCAACCCGCTTCAACGGTGCCCGAAAATCGCCGTGCCGACCCGCACCATGGTCGCGCCCGCCCGGATGGCCGTTTCGAAATCGCCGCTCATCCCCATGCTAAGCTCCGCAAGGCCCAGCCTCTTGCGCAACCCCGCCAGCATCTCGAAATGCGGCAGCGGGTCCTCGCCGGCCTGCGGAATGCACATCAGCCCGCTCACCATTAGCCCAAACTCCCGCTGGCACTGCTCCAGGAACGTCCCCGCACCGGCCGGCGCCACCCCCGCCTTCTGCTCCTCAAGCCCGGTATTCACCTGAATAAGCAGTTTTAGCGCCCGCCCCTGCCGCTTCATCTCCGCCGAAAGCGCCGCTGCGAGCTTCGGCCGGTCAACCGTTTCGATGCAATCGAACAGCCCCACCGCCTCCCGCACCTTGTTCGTCTGCAGCGGCCCGATCAGATGCAGTTCGACAGCCGGAAACCGCTCGCGCAACCCTGGCCACTTGTGCATCGCCTCCTGCACCCGGTTCTCGCCGAAAGTCACGTGCCCCTGGCGCAGCACCGGCAGAATGTCCTCCGCCTCGAACGTCTTGGTCACGGCCACCAGCTTCACGGCCGCCGGTTCCCGCCCGCTTGCTTCCGCCGCTCGCCAGACGCGCTCCTTGATGGCAAGGTAACGCTCTTCGATTGCTGACGGATCGAACGGTTGATTGCCGGTGCTCATCTTGCTGCCTTCTCTTGACCCGCGCCCTGTTTCAACTTCATATCGGGCAAACTTGTTGGCGCTATCGCCCTCTGGGCTACCTGAGCGCAACTTTTTGCAAGCGCCCGCAGCGCAGGACACCGAACATGGCTCAAGAACGCTACAACGCCCCCGAGCGCGAGAAACATTGGCAGAGAATCTGGGAAGAGCAACAGACATTTCTGACCGATACGGCCGCGGGCAAGCCGAAATACTACGTGCTTGAGATGTTCCCCTATCCGTCCGGGCGCATCCATGTCGGCCACGTCCGCAACTACGTGATGGGCGACGCCGTCGCGCGCTACAAGCGGGCCAAAGGCTTCAGCGTGCTGCACCCCTTCGGCTGGGACGCTTTCGGCCTGCCGGCAGAGAACGCCGCCATGAAAGAGGAGACCAGCCCCCGCAAATGGACCTACGAGAACATCGAAGTCATGCGCGCGCAGTTGAAGCGCATCGGCCTCTCGCTCGACTGGACGCGCGAATTCGCGACATGTGACCCCGAATATTACCACCAGCAGCAGAAGCTGTTCCTGGCCTTTTACAAGGCGGGCCTCGTCTACCGCAAGAAGAGCAAGGTGAACTGGGACCCGGTGGACCACACTGTGCTCGCCAACGAGCAGGTCATCGACGGCCGCGGCTGGCGTTCCGGCGCTATCGTCGAACAGAAAGAGCTGTCGCAGTGGTTCTTCAAGATCACCCATTACGGCGAAGACCTGCTGGCGGGCCTGGATACGCTCGACAAATGGCCCGAAAAGGTGCGCGTCATGCAGCGCAACTGGATCGGCAAGAGCCAGGGCCTGCTGATGCGCTTCCATCTGTCCGGCGAAAAACTGCCCAAGGGCTTCCCGGAGGTCGAGGTCTTCACTACGCGCCCCGACACGATCTTCGGCGCAAGCTTCATCGGCATCTCGCCTGAGCATCCGCTGGCCCAGGAACTGGCCAAGAACGATCCGAAGCTGAAAGAATTCGTCGAGGAGTGCCGTAAGATCGGCACGGCGCAGGAGGAGATCGACCGCGCCGAGAAGAAGGGCTACGCCACAGGCGTCGTGGCCGCTCATCCCTTCCGCTCGGCCATGAAACTGCCTGTTTATGTCGCCAACTTCATCCTCATGGACTACGGCACAGGCGCAATCTTCGGCTGTCCCGCGCACGATCAGCGCGACCTCGACTTCGCCCGCAAATACAAGCTCAAGGTCAAGGCCGTCGTTGTCCCCGAGGACGCGGATCCGGCAACGTTCAAGGTGGACAACGAGGCCTATGTAGGCCCCGGCCGGCTGGCCAACTCCTCCTTCCTGAACGGCAAGGAGGTCGAGGATGCCAAGGAAGAGGTTGCCCAGCGCCTCGGCAAGCGGAACATGGGCGAAAAGAAGACTACCTTCCGCCTGCGCGACTGGGGCGTCTCGCGCCAGCGCTATTGGGGCTGTCCAATCCCCGTGATCCATTGCGCCAAATGCGGCGTCGTGCCCGTGCCCGAGAAGGAACTGCCCGTATTGCTGCCGGACGATGTCTCATTCGATAAGCCCGGCAATCCGCTCGATCTGCACCCAAGCTGGAAGCACGTGAAGTGCCCAGCCTGCGGCGCCAAAGCCACGCGCGAAACCGATACTTGCGACACCTTCGTGGACAGCTCCTGGTATTTCGCCCGCTTCTGTTCGCCGCATGCGAAGGAACCGCTCGACCGCGAGCAGGCCGATCATTGGCTGCCGGTAGACCAGTATATCGGCGGCGTTGAGCATGCGATCCTGCACCTGCTCTACGCGCGCTTCTTCACCCGCGCTATGAAGGATTGCGGCTACCTGAACGTGGCCGAACCCTTCGGAGCCCTGTTCACGCAGGGTATGGTACTGCACGAAACATATTACGACGGCCCGGAGGATAAGAAGAACTGGATCAATCCGGCAGATGTGGCCGTCGAGACGGTGGATGGTGTGCGCCAGGCCTTCAAGGCAGATGCAAATCGCGCGCCTATCAGCATAGGCCCCGTCGAGAAGATGTCGAAGTCGAAGAAGAACACGGTCGATCCAGATGTCTTCACCGAGCACTACGGCGCCGACACCGCCCGCTGGTTCATGCTGTCGGACAGCCCGCCGGAGCGCGACGTGCTCTGGACCGAGGAAGGCGCGCAAGGAGCGTGGCGCTTCATTCAGCGCGCATGGCGGTTAATCGGTGAGGGGTTGGACCTCCTGCCTAACCCTAAGGCGAAAGCCCCGGCGGAATATACGCCGGCGGCGCTTGCCTTGCGCCGCGCCGCGCATAAGGGCCTCAATGCCGTTGCCGAGGAAATCGAAGGACTGCGCTTCAACCGGGCGATTGCGGCGGTCTACGAATTCGCCAATACGTTGAGTGCTGCGCTGCGAAACTCGCGCTCAAGCAGCCCAGAGGGCGGTAGCGCCCAAAATAAGGCTGCACAGGGCGATGCCTCCTTCGGTTTCGCGCTAAAGGAGGCGTTGAGCTTCTTTGTACACGCAATCAATCCGATTATGCCGCACCTTGCCGAGGAAGGCTGGTCGCTGTTGGGCTACAACACCTTGATCGCAAACGAGAGCTGGCCCGAGGTGGATCGAAGCTTACTCATTGACGATACCGTCACCATTGCCGTACAGGTAAATGGGAAGAGGCGCGACGAAATCGTGGTGCCGCGGAATGCCGGCCGCGCGGACGTAGAGGCTGCGGCGCTGCGGCTGGAAAGCGTGAAACGCGCGGTGGATGGGCGGCCGATTAAGAAGGTGATCGTGGTTCCCGAAAGGATCGTCAATGTGGTGGCGTGAACTCTCGAAACAGAACCGGCGTTTTGGCAGAGCCACGGCGCTCGCATTTGCGGGCCTTGTGAGCCTCGGCGCCGGCGGCTGCGGGTTTCATCCGCTTTACGGGGAAACAGCGTCGGGCGCGAACGTTGGCGAAGTCATGAAGGCCGTGGATGTGGCCTCGATTCCGAGCCGCACTGGCCAGCGCCTGCGTAACGAACTCCTCTTCGGTACGACGGGCGGCGGCGGAACCTTGGCTCCGGTCTACAAGCTGGAGATAGCACTGCGCGAATCCACCCGGAATGCGCTGGTTACGCAACAAGGCCTTGCCAGTGCGCAGGTCGTGGAGCTTGACGCGGAATACCGCCTCGTCCGCCTCAAAGACAACGAGGTTGTATTTAAGGCGTGGAGTAACTCTCAGGCGTCGTACAACCTGGTAGGCTCGACTGGTCTCGCGGGCTCCACCTATGGCGACACCCGGGCCGCTATCGACGCAGAGAACCGGGCCGCCACTAGTTTGGCGGATACGATAAAGACGCGCCTCGCCGCCTATTTCTCAAGTGCCGCCTGACAGACCTCGGGGTCTCGCCATAGCCGCTGAGAGGGCGTCTCCTCTCCCATGGGGGCGAGGGACAGGGTGAGTGGTTGTGCGCGTAGTAGATCTCAGACAGCGCCCGGCCGGAGCCGCTAGAAACTAAATGGTTGCGCCAAACGCGGCCGGTGCCGCCAAATTCCTATCCGCTCCCCCCGCCGCTGTTCGCGGCTTCCTGTTCTACGGCAACGACAGCATGCAAATCGCTGCCAGGGCGGAAGCCTTGGTACGCATGCTTGCCGCAAAGGCCGGGCCGGACGCCGAAATCATCCGTTTTCACGAAACCGATCTGGCTTCCGATCCCGCGCGTGCCGGGGGCGAACTTTCGACGGGCTCGCTGTTCGGCGGCACCAAAATCGTCTGGCTGACAGCCTGCCCGGTGAAGGCGCAGGCGCCCCTAAGCGCAATCGCCCAAAGCCCGCTGGAAGGTGCCTATCTCGTCGTACAAGCGCCCGACATGAGGAAGGGCCATAAGCTGCTGACGGCTTTCGAAGCTGCATCCTATCTGGCCGCCATCCCGTCTTACGGCGAAGACGAAAAGAGCCTAGCCGCCGCCATCCGCGACCGCGCGCAGGCTGCGGGTTACGAGATGGCCGCCGATGCCGCAGCCCTGATCGCCGAACGGTGCGACTTTTCAGCGCTGCTCGCCCAAAGCGAGACCGAAAAGCTCATGACCTACGCCGGGCAAACCCGCCGCATTGCCCTCGAAGACGTGGAAGCCTGCCTCGCGGACCAGCAAACCTCCGGGCTATCGGAAATCGTAGACTTTGCGCTAAGCGGCGAAGGGCGCAAAGCGCTCCTGGCCTTCGAGCGCTTCATGGCGGCCGAGCAGAATGTGACACCTGTCATGGTCGTGCTCGCCCAAGCCCTGCTGCGCCTGCACGCCCTGCGCACTGCCGCGGACGCAGGCGCGCCCCTCGCCCAGGCCATCAAGGATCTGCGGCCCCCGGTGTTCTTCAAGCAGCAGGATGCACTCGCCGCGCAGGCCCGTCTGTGGACCGCCGCCGCCCTTTCGGCGCAGATCGCCCGGCTCAATACCGTCCTCAAGGAAACCCGCCTCCGCCCCGCGCTGGACGAAGACATCGCTGTGGATTTCCTCATAGCCATCGCGAAGGGAGCACGCGCCACCCGCGCGCGCAATTAGATCGTATACGTACTTGTAACCATATGAAATATGTCATGTTTTCATGTAATTTCGCCATTTTTATCCCGCCAGACGCGCGGTGAAAAAACCAAGAACCCGGCGCTCGTATTCGTCCGGCGCGAAACGGTGAAAGTCCGTGTGGGCAGCGCCCGGGACAACCCAAAGCTCCTTCGGATCGTGTGCATTGGCGTAGATCGCTTTCATCTCGCCAAGGCTCGCATGCCGGTCCGCCTCGCCCGCGATCAACAGCAGCGGCGCGCGGACTTTGGCGGCAGCCTCCGCAGGCCTCAGCCAATCCGGGTCGAAACCCAGGCGCGGCTGAACCTGGAATTTGTACAGCGGAAACAGCACGCGGCTGAAAACGCCGAAGCGCATAACGAGCCGGTTCATGAGCGCGTCGTCGAACGAACCGAACACGGCCTCCAGCACCATCGCATCGGCTTCCAGCGGCTTTTCCGAAAGGATCGCCGCGGCCCCGCCCATCGACATGCCCAAAACGCCCAGTTTCTCGCCCGGCAGCCTCCGCCGCAAATAATCGAACGCCGCCCTTGCGTCGCGGGATTCGAGATAGCCGAAGGTGATGTGCCGGCCTGGGCTCTCGCCATGCGCCTGGAAATCGAACAACAGGACCGCGAAGCCTTTCACATGAAATAGTTGTGCGCGCTCCAGCATCTCCAGCCGGTTCGCCCGGATGCCGTGCATCAGCACAATGCCGCCGCGATGCGGCTGCCCCGGGACGAACCAGCCCGCCAGCCGGCCCCCTGAACCGCTCTCGAATGACACCGCTTCAGCGGGCAGGTCCGGCGGAGGGGCGCCTATGGCTCTCTGCGCAGGCGCGGTTTCGATGCTCCCGGCGATATAGACGCCAGCGAGGACGAGCAGCGCGAGCAGGGCTGGAACCGCCAGGATGATGCGCACCCATCTGCTAGCGCTACCGCCCCTCGGGTTCCTCGCTCCCAATTTCATGTCTTACCCCGCACCAGTCTCAGCATCGGTACCGTTTCCTTGGGATTTGCGGCAGCAATCCGCCCTCCGCCACGCGAATCAGTTAAATTGTCTCTAACGGAGGGTACAAATGGCGAACTTCAATACGCATCTGGCAGTGGCCGCTTTCGGCAGCGGTCTTTGCGCGACGGTGGCGCTCGCTGGGCACGCCGCGCCGCAGAACTACCTGCTGACGCTGACGCTGGCGGGCACCATCGGCGGCATTCTGCCCGACATCGACCTCGATAAGGCGATCCCCTCGCGCATCCTCTTCAGCGCGCTCGGGGCGATCAGCGGCTTCATCGCGCTGTTCAGCCTGCACAAGCAATACTCCATCGCGGAGCTTTGGATCGTCTGGATCGGCGCTTATCTCCTCGTACGCTTTGGCGTCTATAAGCTGTTCCAGGACCGGACGCGGCACCGCGGCGTCTTCCACTCGCTCCTGGCTGGCTTGTTCTTCATGGCGCTGACCGCCGTGATATTCGACCGCGTCTTCCGCGAGCCGGCAGCGCTGGCGTGGCTCACGGGCTTCTTCGTGTTGATCGGCTTCCTGATCCATCTGGCGCTCGACGAAATCTATTCGGTCGATATCGAAGGCGCCCATATCAAGAAATCCTTCGGCACCGCGCTCAAGCTGTTCGACTATCATTCCTGGCGCGCCTCGGCGCTGATGGCTGCTGCCGTTGTCGCGGTATTCGTGGCCACGCCGCCGGCCCACGATTTCTGGGAAACGGTGAAGCCGCCGGTGCTGTACTCGTTCCTTAAGGAGCGGCTGCTGCCCAAGGGCCAATGGTTCGGCGTGCAGCCCGCCACCACCGCGGCACTCGAAAGCCGTCCGGCAGGCGGCAAAAGGACGCCATAACCCGCGATAGGGGCCGGGGACACGCTGACAACACGGAAGCGAACCCGGCCCCAGCATTGCCAAGCTTATAGTGGACTGGCTCACCGGTAGCAGCACCCTCTGTAAAGTCCCCATTAACCGTGTTGTTGCGGGTTCCGGGGTGATTCTAAGCAATTACACCCCTCCCCCTTATGGCGCTCATTGTACCGCTTGCTCCTTTCTAGAAAATTTATGACAAATTAAGTTGTTGAAATTTATGGATAAAGCGGATGCTTCGGCCCGCGCAGGCGAGAAAAATGCACCGTTTTGCCGTTAACAAACAATCTGAGATTATATTTAACCGTATTTTTGGATGCTAGAAATCCGCAAATTCCGGGCAATTCTTGCCAGAATTCGGCCTGTTTCGAGCAGGTCAATTCCGCGTTAACCACGACCGGATTAACCATGACGAGGCCGTAGGCAATGCGAACGGTTTGTTAACCCGGCGGAATCGCGAATGCACCGTTCGCGCGGCGGGCCTACTGGCTGGCGCGCAATTTCTCCGGGCGCACGGCAACCACCCGGCCGCCTTTGACGATGCCCCAAACCGGGATATCGGCGGAAATCGCCTCGTGATTGCTGGCGCTGAACGGATGGTTGTAAACCGTGACAACGCCGTCGATCTTCGTTTGGAGGTTTTCCAGGGCCGCGAGGATTTTGGCGCCCTCGGTAGATTTCGCCTGCGTGATCGCCGCAGCCAGCACATAGACCGCATCGTAGCATTGCGCCGCCGACACCGGCGATGGCATGCGGTCCACGCCGAACCGCTTCTGATAGGCTTGAATGAAGGCCGCCACCTTGGGCGTTACAGGCGTCTGAATGAAGGTCTCCGGCATGACGGCGCCCTCGCTGTTGGCGCCGGCCATGTCCATGAAACTCGCCGAAGACAGCGTCCACGAACCGATCAACTGCGCCTTCCAGCCAAGCTGCTCCATGCCGTTGGCGATTGCCGCCAGCTCCGGCCCCATGGTGTAGGTGAGGATCGCCGCCGCACCGGCGTCCTTGGCCTTTTTCAGCTGCGGCAGCATGTCCTTCGTGCCGATCTTGAACATCTCGATGTCGACGGGCGACACGTCCCAGCGCGAGAGCGCGATTTCGAGATCGACGCGGCCGTGCTGGCCGTAATTCGTCGTGTCCGCGAAAATGGCCACATATTTGAGGCCCCGGTGCTTCACGGCCTCTTCCGCGATCATCGCACTTTGGATCGTGTCGTTGGCCGAGTTGCGGAAAACATAGTTCGGCGCCTCGAATTGCTGCGTGACTTTCGAGCCCGTCGCAACGCAATTCATCACGGGAATGCGGGCGTCCTGATAAACGCGCTGGCTGGCAAGGGCTACACCCGTATTGGCGAAGCCCACGGTGGCAATCACCTTCTGCTCGCTGACGAGTTCCTGCGCGATTTTGATGCCGAGATCGTTCTTCGCCTGGTCGTCGCGCTCAATAAACAGAATTGGCCGTTTCGTGCCGCCCACGCCGATGCCGCCCGCCGCGTTGATCTCTTCGGCGGCAAGCTTCGCGCCATCCCTGATACCGGTGCCCAG
The DNA here is from genome assembly GCA_963767435.1 of uncultured Alphaproteobacteria bacterium. Lineage (GTDB taxonomy): Bacteria > Pseudomonadota > Alphaproteobacteria > Rhizobiales > Rhodomicrobiaceae > Rhodomicrobium. The sequence continues at coordinate 82,955 of CAVYEY010000013.1, read as the reverse complement.
CGACGACGACCCGCCCGTGAACGGTCCGGAAAGGCCGATCTTCAGCGGCTCCTGCGCCTGAACGCTGCTGCAGGCGATGCCAAACCACGCGGCAGCCGTCACCGCGAACAACCGGCATCCCGCACTACTCATACTCACCCCCCCAAATTGTGCATCCCGCGCCAGTAGAACATCGCTGAATGATATGACACGGCAATGTCTCCAGCCTCACAACTAAGTATATATCCACAAAGCGCAGCTATCCTGAGAACGTCTGGCAGCAACACGCATGCTTGAACACGGTCTCTTGCGCCATGGCATTCCGCTGGGACCGGATCTATTCGTCATTACCCGGAGATTGGCATTGCGGGCAATCTAACTCATCTAACAACGTGTTAACAAAGATTTGTTCCGGGACGCGTAATGGCTTTACAGGATGGTTCTTACTTAAATAGGACCAGCCTGAAGGTGCCAAACTTGCTACAGCTAGCCCAAAGCCCGCCGCAGCATCGGAGGGGCCCTAAGTCTTCTTCTTCACCCGCACTGCTTTATCGCGGAAATCCTCAGGATGTGCCGGAACCACGCGGCCGTTTTTGACGACCCCCAGAACAGGGATATTGGCGGAAATCGCCTCGTGATCGTCCGCCGTGAAAGGATGATCGTAGGTGGTGACTATGCCTTCGATCCTTTTGCCGAGGTTTTCCAGGGCCTCGTGGACCTTCGGTCCGCTGGTGGACTTCGCCTGTTCGATAGCGGCTGCGAGAATATAGACCGCGTCGTAGCATTGTGCTGCGGCGGACGGCGAGGGCATCCGGTCCGTGTTAAACCGCTTCTGGTACGCCTCGATGAAAGCCGCCCTCTTGGGTGTTACAGGCGCTTGGATGAACGTCTGCGGCATGACGGCGCCTTCGCTATTGGCGCCGGCCCCTTCGATAAAGTTCAGGGAAGACAGCGTCCAGGAGCCAATGACCTGCGGCTTCCAGCCAAGCTTTTCCATGCCTTTGGCTATTGCCGTAAGCTCTCCGCCGCTGGCGTATGTCAAGATTACTTCGGCGTCGGCATCCTTTGCTCGCGACAAGGGAGCGAGCATGTTTTTTTCGCCAACCCTGAACATCTCAATATCGGCGGGCGCAACGTCACGGTCTAAAAGAGCTACTTCCAAATCGGCACGGCCGTGCTGGCCGTAATTCGTCTTGTCGGCGAAAATTGCCACGTACTTAAGGCCGCGCTGCACAATCGCCTCCTCGGCGATCATCGCGGCTTGAATGGTGTCGTTGGCGGAGTTGCGGAAGATGTAGTTTGGCGGAGCGAATTGCGTTGCGATTTTCGATCCGGTTGCCACGCAATTCATCACCGGAATTCTTGCTTCCTGGTAGATGATCTGACTGGCCAGAGCTACGCCGGTATTGACGAAGCCGACGGTGGCGACAACTTTTTCGTTCTTAACGAGTTCCTGAGCGATCTTTATGCCCAGTTCGGCGTTGGAGCGGTCATCGCGTTCGACGAACTGGATCGGCCGTTTCGTACCGCCAACATCGATGCCGCCAGCCGCATTGATCTCCTCGGCGGCAAGTTTCGCGCCATCGCGCATGCCGGTGCCGGAAGACAAGGAACTGCCGGTGAATGCCCCGGTAAGGCCGATTTTCAGCGGTTCCTGCGCCTGCGCGCCGCCGCCGGACCATATCGAAACCAACAGGAGGACAGTGAATACGCGGAACAACGGCATTGCTTACTCCGGCGCATCCTTGCGGCAATTGTTTCCAGAGATTTCATTCATTAGACGAGTTTTATGCTGGGGGCGCAATCTGGCGGCGCAGGAACAAGTGCGCTACGATTGTTTCCGCAATGGAATTGGTGAGCAAAATGCTGCTTTGAATCAATGTCTTGGCGGATGCACATCTGTTCGCGTGCGTGCCAGGCAGGTGTGCTGCCGGCGCCACTCTCGAAAGTAAACGCCGGCAACCGTGGAAGATTAGTTTCTTACTTCAAGCAGCCGCCGGGCGATCACCTGCGCCTGGATTTCCGCCGCACCCTCGAAGATGTTCAGGATGCGCGCGTCGCAAAGCACGCGGCTGATCTGGTATTCGAGCGCAAAGCCGTTGCCGCCATGAATTTGCAGTGCGCTATCCGCCGCAGCCCACGCCACGCGCGCCGCGAGCAGCTTCGCCATGCCCGCTTCGAGGTCGCAGCGCCGGCCGCCGTCCTTCTCGCGCGCGGCGAAATAGGTAAGCTGCCGGGCGATCATCGTCTCGGCCGCCATCATGGCGATCTTGTCGGAAACGCGCGGGAAGTTGACGATGGCCTTGCCGAACTGCTGGCGGTCGATGGCGTAGCGCACGGCGAGGTCCATCGCGGATTGCGCGACGCCAACAGCGCGGGCTGCCGTTTGCACGCGCGCGGATTCGAAGGTCTGCATGAGCTGCTTGAAGCCCAGCCCTTCTTCGCCGCCAAGCAGCGCCGATGCTGGAACCTCGAAGCCGTCGAAGGAGATCTCGTATTCCTTCATGCCGCGATAGCCGAGAACCTCGATTTCGCCGCCGCTCATGCCGGGCGCGGGGAACGGGATTTCGTCCGTGCCGCGCGGCTTTTCCGCGAGGAACATCGAAAGGCCGCGATAGCCGGGCTCGGCGGGGTTGGTGCGCGTGAGCACCGTCATAAGGTCGGCGCGGACGGGGTGCGTAATCCAGGTCTTCTGGCCGGTGATCTTGTAGACATCGCCGTCGCGGACAGCGCGGGTTTTGAGCGAGGCGAGGTCTGAGCCGGTGTTGGGCTCGGTGAAGACGGCCGTGGGGAGCACTTCGCCGCTGGCGAGCTTCGGCAGCCAGCGTTCCTTCTGCTCCTGGGTGCCGCCGCCAAGGATCAGTTCTGCTGCGATTTCGGAACGGGTGCCCAGCGAGCCCACGCCGATATAGCCCCGGCTCAACTCTTCGGAAACCACGCACATGGCTTCCTTGCCAAGGCCGAGTCCGCCGAATTCCTCTGGGATCGTGAGGCCGAACACGCCCAGATCGTTCATCTGATGGATGACTTCGAGCGGGATGTATTGGTTTTTTAGGTGCCATTCGTGGGCGTGCGGCTTGACCTCCGCCTCGACGAAGCGGCGCATCTCACCCCGCATCGCTTCAAGCGTCTCATCGACGCCGCTTTCGCCGAAATGGCCGGTTCCCTCGGCGTGCTGCACCAGCTCCACGAGGCGCGCACGCGCTGCCGGCGAGTTCGCTATGATGAGCGCGGCCACGGCTGGAGTTGCGAAGGCGTCGCGATCTTCGGGCGTCAGGTCCAGTTCGTGGAATCGCACCATCTCGGACTGGTTCATGGGGATGCCGCCCAAGATCTGGGTGACGTATTCGCCGACGCCGATCTGGGTTAGGAGCGCTTCCATCTCGCCGAAATGGCCGCCAGCGGTCAGGCGCTCCGCGTAGGAGGCCATCTGCTTGATGGCCTCGGCGTAGGTGGCAAGCCATGCGAGGCCGTGGCAGGCGTGCTGCTCGCGCTCGATCAGTCCGGCGCTGAGCGTGCCGTTTTCGCTGACCCTTGCGCGGACTGCGGCGGAGGCACGTCCCAAAAGCCGCTCCGCGTTGCCGCCGGCCTCCTTGCAAAGCTCAAGCAGATTGGGCACCACAACGGGACTGGCGGCAAGGCTCATCGCATTCCTTCCTAGTTGCGCTCAAGGTTCGCTAAGCGCGGTAGCGCAGCTCAGTTTTTTGTTCGAAAGGCGCCGCTAGTGTCCCGTCTCCGAATTACCGCCCCCATTTGCCGAGGGCTCGCACGGTAATTCGGAGACAAGAGGGACACTAGCAGATTCAAAGAGCTAGTGTGGTTTATGTCTCGCAATTGCCTTCGCGAGGCCAGCCGCAAAGGGGGGTAGGTAATTGCGAGACACCACACTAGGCGAACGCCTTCAATCTTTGCGGCCGAAGGCCAGGTCGAGCCAGAGCCTGAACAGCGTCTTAGGCTCACTGCGCTTGATCTCGACCGGCCGGATGGCCTCATCCTTTTGTGCCGTTGGCGGCGGTGCTTCCGCAGCCGCCACCACGTCGACGGCGGCTATTACTTCGGCCGCGAGAACTTCGCCTTGAGCGGCCGGTGATCCCAGATCAGGCGCAGTTTCTGCAACGTGAGGCTCCGGAGCGGCTTGTCCGGAAGCGGCTTCCAGGTTGTCGTTGCTACCGCCCTCGGGGCTGCTTGTGCTTGTGTTTCCGGAGCTACGACTTTCTAACCTCCGGTCGCTAAGGGCCTCTACTGCTTCCGGCGCAATTACGGTATGCGGTGCCGCGATGCCAAGGCTCACAGCGGTGTGTTCGACCTGCGCTTTGGAAGCCGCCGCGAGTTCGTCGAAACTTTTTCCGCTGGCCGCCTCGACTGGGGCTGATGCCGGTTCTCCGGCGGGGACTGCAAACATCGCATGGAACGGACAGACCGCTCCTGCGGAGCCGTGCGCGCCCTCGCCGTGCGGCGATCCCTCAATGTGCGGCTCACCGCCCGGATGCGCTGCCGGGGCAGCGGCAACTGGCGCGAGTTCCGCCATTGCGCAGGGCTCGGAGCTACGCTTTTCCCAATCCGCAGCGGCGGGTGCTTCGGTTCCCTGATGCGGCGCGGCATGATGAGAGGGAACGATGCCCAGGCTCGCAGCCACTTGCTCCACGCGGGCTTTCGAAGCCGCGGACAAGGCGGCAAAGGTTGGATTTGCTGCGGATGGAGCCGGTGCAGCAGCGGGAGCGGGAGCCGCTACGGGAACGGGAGCCGCTACAGGAGCGGGAGCTGCGGCGGGGGCTGCCTGTGCGGGCTTTTCGCCCGGCCGCGCTGCAGGCGCCAATTGGGATTCCAGCCGGTCCAGCTTGACCACGATCGCATAATACTGGTTGCCGGAGGTGTGGGCCTTCGCGAGCTTGCGCATCTCCGCAATCATGGTTGCGAAGCCATAGGCAGCGCCGTCGCCTGGGCGGATTTTGCTATCGCCCCACCCCAGGCATTCGATCAGATTGTCGATTTCATTCACGGCCTGGTAGTAGGCGTTGCCGGTAAACTGCGCTTCGGCGGCCTTACGCAAACCGTAGACCGCTTGTAACAAGTCCTCCGATGCTCCCGTCATGCGTGCCTTCCGTTCTCTTTTTATCCCCCGTCGAAGAACGAAAACCGCTCCCTCAGCCAAACCGCGCTTTCGAGGCTTCGATAGCATCCTCGAAAGTGTGCAGGCCGGTGTGCGGTGCACTTACGAGAACAGCCATATTTCCGGGGCGATGCTCATTCTTCCACATGCGCATATGCGCTTTTGGAATATCGGTCCAGGGGAAAACTTCGCTCATGCATGGGTCGATCCGCCGCTCTACCATCAGCTTATTGGCTTGGCTTGCCTGCAGCAGGTTGGCGAAGTGCGAACCCTGGACGCGCTTCTGGTGCATCCACAGATAGCGGGCGTCCAAGGTGAGGTTATAACCTGTAGTGCCGGCGCAGATCACGACCATGCCGCCACGTTTCACGACAAACACCGAGACCGGGAAAGTGGATTCCCCCGGATGCTCGAAAACGAAGTCGACGTTGTTGCCTTTGCCGGTGTGCTCCCAGATGGCGGCGCCGAATTTGCGGACTTCCTTGAACCACTCGCCATATTCAGGCGTGCCCACCTTGGGCATCTGGCCCCAGCATTTGAAGTCCTTGCGGTTGATGGTGCCCTTGGCGCCAAGTTGCATGACGAAATCGCGCTTGTCATCGTCGGAGACGACGCCGATGGCGTTGGCGCCGGCCGTCGCGCAAAGCTGCACCGCGAACGAGCCCAGGCCGCCCGAAGCGCCCCAGACGAGCACGTTATGGCCGGGTCGCAGAACGTGCGGCCGGTGGCCGAACAGCATGCGGTAGGCCGTGGCCATGGTTAACGTATAGCAGGCGCTTTCTTCCCAAGTCAGATGCTGCGGGCGCGGCATGAGCTGGCGATCCTGCACGCGCGCAAACTGGGAAAAGGAGCCGTCCGGCGTCTCGTAGCCCCAGATGCGCTGGGAGGGCGAGAACATCGGATCGCCGCCATTGCATTCCTCGTCGTCGCCGTCGTCTTGGTTGCAGTGCACCACGACTTCGTCGCCAACTTTCCAGCGCTTGACCTTGGAACCGGCGGCCCACACGATACCCGAGGCGTCGGAGCCTGCGATATGGTAGGGATTCTTATGGACGTCCAGCGTCGAAACGGGTGTGCCGAGCGCTGCCCAAACGCCGTTGTAATTAACGCCGGCCGCCATCGTGAGGATCAGCACCTCGTGGCTGTCGAGCTTCCACGTAGGCACGACCTCCAACTGCATGGCCTGGTCCGGCGGGCCGTGGCGGTCCTTGCGGATCACCCAAGCGTACATTTTCTCCGGCACATGGCCCAGTGGCGGAATCTCGCCAACTTCGTAGAGGTCCTTGAATTCACTTGAGCCCGAGCCCGTTTCCGGCTTCTTCAAAGTGACAGCGTCACTCATGGATCGCTCCTTGCCGCGCATCCCTAATAGTTTGGTTGCAGTGCAGCATGACGCATTTGTTTGCGCAGTGCAACATAGCCAAAAGGCGCCTCCCAACTCACGGCGGGCAGTTGTGCCGCGCCGGATTTGCCGGAAAATTGCAGCCACAGGCAAACTCGCAGGGCCCGCTTTTGTTCCCTGCCTGTGGAATATTCTGGCCGTTTGCGCCGTGGTTTTGCAAGGACTTACGCCAAGCTTGCATCCAAGATTTCCACTAGTTTTCCACGGAGGCCACACAACTCTTGCTGGTGCTTGACACTCATAGCCACAATAATTAAAGTTTTAATTGCATCCCGCAAATGCAACAACCCCTGGTGGCACCCCCGCGCTACTGGGGGTTTTTCTTGTGTGCTAGTCGCAGCGCTTGTAGGGCGAGGACTCGCTCATGATCTCCTGGTCGCGCTGCACCGCCTGCCGCTCCTGCTGCAGGTAGTCCGCGACGGCGGCCGCCAGCCCCGGATCGGCCAGGTAATGCAGGCTGTAGGTCGCCTCCGGCGCATAGCCGCGCGCGAGCTTGTGCTCCCCCTGCGCGCCGGCCTCTACATGCTTGATTTCATTGGCGATAGCGTACTCGATCGCCTGGTAATAGCACACCTCGAAATGCAGGAAATTGTGGCTTTCGACGCACCCCCAATAGCGCCCGTAAAGCGTATCGCCGCCGATGAAGTTCAGCGCGCCCGCAATATAGGCTCCGTCGCGCTTGCCCATCACTAGCAAGACGCGTTCCGCCATCCGTTCGCCGATCAGGTGGAAGAACTCGCGGTTCAAATAGGGCCGGCCCCACTTGCGGTTGCCGGTGTCCATGTAGAAGGTGAAGAATGCGTTCCAGTGGTCCGGCTGGATGTCCGCGCCCGTTAACCATTCGATCTCCACGCCCGAGGTGCGGGCCTGCTCGCGCTCCTTGCGGACGGTCTTGCGCTTCCGCGAGGACAGGGCGGCCAGGAAAGCGTCGAAATCGCCGTAGCCCTGGTTGTGCCAGTGATATTGCGTATCGGTGCGCTGCAACAGCCCAAGCTTGCCTAGCGCCTCCCACTCTTCCTTGCGCGCGAACGTCACATGCCAGGACGACGCCCGGTGCTGCTTCGCCAGTTCCACCGCGCCCGCCGCAAGATAGCCGCGCGCATCCGCCTCCGGAAACCCCGGCCGCACAAGGAACCGCGGGCCGGTAACCGGCGTAAACGGTACGGCCGTCTGCAGCTTCGGATAATACTGCCCGCCCGCCCGCTCGTAAGCCTCCGCCCACGCCTGGTCGAACACATATTCCCCATAGGAATGCGACTTGAGATAGCACGGCAGGATCGCCGCCGCCGGCCCGGCCCCATCGCGAAGCACAAGATGGCACGGCAGCCACCCAGCCCTCGCCGAAGCCGCCCCGCTCTCCTCAAGCGACAGGAAAAAAGCGTGGTCCAGGAAGGGGTTATAGGGACGGCCGGGAGGGTTCGCGCACGCGTTCCACTCCGCCGCCGCGATGCCGGACACGCCCTTGAGTACGCTTACGGTCATACCGGCGCGCTTACGATCCAATGGAGGCCTCCCGTACAGACTACCGGACGACATATAGGAGCGGCGCGGGGGGCGAAAAAGGGCGCGCGCCTGCTGCCGGCTGCCCGCCATTAGCGGCGTTTGCGGGCGCGTTTGTTAACCTCTGCGGGGGGATTTTTTGCATTCACCGGCGAGGCGGAGAGCGGGAACCGCATTAACAAAGAACCTGCGATTATATTTAACTGTAGTTTTGAAAGCTGAAAATCGACCCCAAACGGGCAATTTTTGACAGAATCTGGCCTGTTTCGCGCATGGCGTTACCCAATTAACCATGTCTGCATTAAGGATTGTGGCGCTCCTACGCAAAGGAACGGTTTGTTTACGAAGATGCACCGTAGGCTCACAAAATTGTGCGCTGCACAAAAATGCATTGGCCGGCTGCTTACGAAAGGAGACGCAAGGACGGCTCCGCCGCCACGCTACAAGCTCATGGATGAATTAGCCTACCAAGCCGCGGGCTTCCTGATTGCTGTCCCTGGTATTGGAGAAGGAAGCTGAGACGACGAGAGCATAGCCGGCCGGATGTGCCTTTGGTAAGTGGCCACGTTGGCCAGCTTTGGAGCCATCGCGTGATTGCCGGGGCAGGCCACGAATACAGCTTTGTTCCGTTCGGTCGTAACCATGCGGATAGGTTCGACCAGATCTGTATCGTTCGATATTACGACAGCTGCATCGAAGGAGTTTTTCCAGGCATCGTTCAGCAGATGGGACGCCAGAATTCACATCCGAGCCCTTTTCTTCCATCGAGTGAACCTCGGCCAGGACGGCATCGGGAAGCGCCCGCTTCGATCTTGCCTTCACCTGACCTGGTATCGGGTAGGAACCGGCCACAAGCGAGTTGGCTTGGGGGCCAGTCACATTGTGTGTTCCTCGCGGAATAGTTACAGGAGGGCAAGTCGCGGATGATATTGTTTCGCCTGCCACAGGAAGATTTATGACCGATCTCCAAATCGATTTTGCCAGGAACAAGCCATAATATATTTCAACCTCTTGAAAGGTATCGATAGCCCTCAAATAGATGTGTTGCCTTTGCGGAGAAGTGGGGTCTTTGGCGCCTGAAACTCTTGCCGTGAAGTACTTGACCTTATCGACAACGTGATTTGCAGGAACCAGTTGTTTGGCCAAGGCCACTATATCGAGCCACTTATAAGGGGTGCCCTTCAAAGCCCGGTAATAAAGATTGAAACCGTCTACATATATCGTTGTTTTCATTGACTTATCGTACAAAAAGCAAAGGCCGCTCCGAAGAGCAGCCTTTGAGCTGACAGCACGCTGCCAGCGGGTAGAAATCTAATATATGATTCCCGGCGGAATTGTCAATTTTTCTATTGACTTTGGAGAGGATGTTTTTCTGTGAGTCGCCTGGAGGCGCGATATTTCCGTTCGTCTCCAGCCAAACCGGGGACCAGCGGGCGAGCTATCGCGGCCGGGGCGTGCTCAAGGGAATGCTTGTTGTGGGGCCGGAGTTCTTCGAGCCGATGAGGAATGCGGCTGCGGCGATAGCACGGGCACTCCGTGAAGGCGCTGCTCGACACCCACGCCTTGTTGTGGTGGTTCGCGGACGATCCAGTCAAATATCGGCTTGCTGCTAAATACAAGATTTTATATACTGCTCGTCATGGCTAAACCTCCCAAGGCCCTGAGGTTCCTGGGCGGCGCACTTGATGACCTGCGCGCGTTTCCAGCCTCCGCGCGGCGGGAAGCAGGCTATCAGCTCGACAAAGTGCAAGCCAGCTTCGACCCGGCCGATTGGAAACCCATGAATACGGTGGGTCCAGGAGTGCGGGAGATAAGAATCCGGGACAAGGATGGCGCGTTCCGGGTGATCTACATCGCCAAGTTTGAGAGCGCAGTTTACGTTTTGCATTGCTTTCAGAAGAAGTCGCAGGCGACGCGCAAAGCCGATTTGGCCTTGGCTGAGAGCCGTTACCTGGACTTGTTGAAGGAGCTGAACCGATGATGAGTAGCGAAGAGTTTGCCAGCGTTTGGGACGCCATCGAAGACACTCCGGCCGAGGCGGAAAACATGAAGCTTCGCTCGGCGCTGATGATGGCGCTCGAACAGCACATCAAGGCGCAGGGCTGGACGCAAGGCGAAGCAGCGCGCGTGCTCGGCGTGACACAGCCCCGTGTGTCGGACCTCATGCGCGGTAAGATCGATTTGTTTGGGATCGATACGCTGGTCAACATGCTGACGGCCGCCGGGCTGCGGGTCGAAATGCACGTCTCCAAGGCGGCTTGAGATCCGGCACGTGCGATGGCAACGATGTACAAGAGTAAAATCCTGGGCTCCATGCACCGCACAGTCTGCAATCTTTACGGGATCGGCGCCGCGGACAAGAAGACCATGCGCAATTTCGACCGTATGTGCTTGACGAAAGCCCCGGAGTTGACGGCGGCGGAAATCCGCGCCATCCGCGAGAAGGCGGGCGGCGAAATATGAGCAAGCCGGCTACTACCAGCAAAACAGCCAAGAGCCTTGAGCCGCTCCGGCCGATGAGCGCGGAGGAGGTCATGGCCGCAGCCCTGAGCGACCCGGATGCCCAGCCGCTGACGCCGGACGATTTCAAGCGCATGCGGCGCACGCCGCGCGTCAAGATCATCCGCCGCGCGCTTGGCCTGACACAGGAAGAATTCGCGGCGCGTTTCCGCATCCCGCTTGGCACGCTCCGGGATTGGGAGCAGGGCGCCGCCGAGCCGGACACCTGCGCCCGCGCCTATCTCACCGTCATCGCCCGCAATCCCAAGGCTGTCGCCGAGGCGCTTGCGCCGTGATGGCTAGCGCAGGGAGGAAGTGGCATCGCATTCCGGCGTTTATGTACGGATTCTGACCGGCGTTCACAGTCGCGATAACATAGCGCGGGTTGGAGCTGCTACGAAGCCGGATTCTCCTGCTTCCCTTCGCCGCCAGCGCCCACCAAATCGATTACGGATTGGACGGGATAAAGCATTTTCGGTTGTTCTCTTTCAACATATATTTCGAAACCAATTCGCTTATAGAATTTTGCCGCTTCGTCATCGTAAGAAATTAGGGTTAGAGCATAAAATCCAGCTGTTTCAGCTATTTTCGCGACATTCGAAAACACATCCATTATGAGGAAACGGCCGAGCCCTTGCCGCCTGTATCTTTCGTCAACTCCAATGTAAGCGAGGTTGACCGCGGGAAATATATCTGGCTTTTGCTTCCTCCTGGTCAGGTAGGAATCGTGCGTTTTAGGAAGTTCGGCAACGATCCCTGTGCCCAGTTGCAAGGTGTAATACCCAATGCAGACGCTTAAATCGTCGAGATGAGCGCAAAAAGTGCGGTATTCCACACGCGCTTCAGCCTTTTGCGCCCGGTTTTTAAGAAACCGGCCGGTGGTATCTTGCCGCAGGAAAAGCGGTTTGTTATAGTGCTAGGCGAGAGCGGTCTTATCTCTACCCTTGTCAGATCCAATATTTCTGCTGGCACGCGCGCGCCTTATTTCTTCATATTCCTTACGCATGGCCCGAATTTCGGTGTTCGGCCCGCCGCTATTACGATATGTTTGCTGAATAAAATCGAAGGCCTCGCGCTCGTTGCGGAACTTCGCCTTGCCGTTCCACAAAGCAAGCCTGTTCCAACACTTCATGAACGTTGCGATAACGGATGTCATAGCGCCTAGCCTTAGGATTGGCGCGAATTGTATCATACCGGAGTCCGCAACTCAACGCCGGGGATGATTTTTGCGTCCCGGATGCGCGCTTGCGATAGCGCCAGCCTAAATCTGCACCGGCGCGCCGAGCCACTCCGCCACGGTCTCGCAGAGCCAGAGCAGACCGCCGCCTTCGAGCGGAAGGAGCCACAGCAGGAGCCAGGCGAGGATCGCGGCGGACAACGCGGCGAGAAACACGGTGGCGGCGTCCATGAGCGTCAAGCGCCACGCCATGCCGACCAAGACCGGCCAATCGTCCTTGAGGTCGCCAGTGCCGATCATGTCCAGCCAATGCCGCTTCCAGCTATCAGGGAGGCGCCAAGTCACGAAGCTGGCAGAGGCGATGGCGGCGTGAAAGACGGTTGGCAGCATGGTCGAGAAGAGCGTGGAATACACCCCCCAGACAGCGGCATCGGCCGGATTGGCGCGCAGTCGGTGCAGCGTGCCCGCCAGATCAAAAAACTCCGGTCCGTCGTGGCTTTGCGAAAGGTGGTTCATCGTTTGCAGGCCCGCCGTGGCGGCGGCGGCAAGTCCGGCCAGCAGCAGCACCCCCAGAAACAACCCAATCAGCGCGTTCCGCGCCACTTGCAGGGCGGGGGTATCGTCGCGTTCGGCCATGCCTTTCAGGAGCGCACGCGTCGCTGCGAGGGATAGCCAATTGAAAACGGAGTTGGTGAGCGGCAAAAACACCAGGAAGACAAGGACGAAGACATATAGGGATTGAGCGCTCTCATTCTTGATATGAAACCAACCTGGGTTAGAGATCGCCACTGCCAGCAACCCGAGCATCGCGGGGAGAAAGAAGACGTGGAAAAGGCCTTTGAGGCCACGTTTTGCCATCGTTTCCGCGCCGATGAGGACAGCGAGGCCGCCAGCGGAAGCGACCACGTAAAAAAGGCCAGTGTCAGTGTCAGCGAAAGGGAAAGCGTCATCGAGAGCGCTAACGACAGCGAAAGCGCCAGCTAAAGCGCTAGCGACAGCGAAAGCGCCAGCCAGGTAAGCCCAGCGCCGCCAACTAGAGCCGGTTACGGATCGGGAATAGAAGAAGGCCAAGGCGCTAATCCCGAATAGGAAAAGTGCGCGATTCCATAAAGGCGCGTCGCCTGGTAGCAACCCGGAAATGCCCGAAGTGTTTTGTCCCGTCGCAACCCAAATAATGAACAGGCTGGCGAAGGGATAGATGAACGCCATGTTGAGCGTGAATTCGTAGCCAGCCGCGCTCCAGGCTGATTGACCGAGATGGCAATCCACCCAGGCGAGGGCGCGGCGCAGCTGGCCGAAATAGGCGGAGCGCCAGCCGCCATGCGCGGCAAGCCTCTCGCGGACACCGGCAAGGCCCTTCGGCGACTTGAGGACATCCTGGTGATACTTGAACCGGAAATACATGAGAGCGAGGGGCAGAACGAGCAAAATGCTCACCGCCGTCGGGTCCGCTCCCAGATATTTCGCCAGCGCGTCGAGCACTCTGTAAAATTCGCCCATCGCCTGCCCCGCCCATACCGGTAAAATTAATGCTAACTATTTCCTTGGCGGCATACATCCTTTAGAGACGGCGAGCCACAGCTATTGCGTGGAAGCACCGAGCGTCCACGGATCGATGATGGCGACACCCAGGCCATCAAAATCGGAGACGTTGCGCGTGGCGAGCGTGAGGCCGTTCTCCTTCGCGGTCGCGGCGATCAGCGCATCGGGCAAATGCAGCACACGTCCCTGCTTGCGGGCATCCGCCCGCAGGCTCGCCGCCAGCCGGGCTTCACCTTCTCCGATGGCCAAAACATTGTACCCAAGCGTAGCGATCACCGCCGCCATGGCAGTTTCAAGCTCCACCCGCCTCCGGCCCGCCGGCAAAAGCGCGATCCCAAATTCGATCTCGTGCAATGTCATGACCGATACGAAGATTTCCGTATGCTGCAGCAAGAAAGCCGCAACACGCGGCTCCGGCGCCGGCTTTCCCACCTCGGAAAGCACATTGGTATCGAGGAGAAGGCGCGTCATTTGCCGTCTTCGCCCTCGCCGGCTTCCCAGTCCGAAAATAGCGGCGGGCGCTCCGGCTCGGCGCGATCCGGCAATTCCAAATCGTCGATCCTCGGCATATTCTCCACGAGCCAGCGGCCGAGCGGAATGCGCGGCTCCTCGCGTTTCAGCCATTCCTCTTCGGGCACGACGACATAGCGCTTCTTCGTGCCGATGCGCTGCGGGCCTTCCTCACTGGCAAGCCTTAGGATTTCCGAGAGCCGTGCCTTGGCCTCGGCGACAGTCCAGGTCTTGCGCGGTTCGGTTCTCATGGGCATCCTTTGTAAAGTATGGACTAGAATAGACTAGTCTAGTGCCATGTTCAAGACCCCGGGAGCGAGTGCAATTTGCCCGCGCGCCGGTGCGCAAGACACACACCCCCACTCTTGCAAATTTAGGCATTTCGCCTTATACACGCCTCATCTCACACGCGGGATTATGTAGATTGGGCCCTCAGCGGCCCTTTTTGACATTCCGGTGATGGCGCCGGTCCCCCCATTCGGGGACGCTGCCATTCACACTCCCGCGGAGGATTGAACCGGAAAAAGGACTGAAACATGCTGCCTCAATTCACGATGCGCCAGCTGCTGGAAGCAGGCGTCCACTTCGGCCACCAGACCCACCGCTGGAACCCGAAGATGCAGAACTACCTCTTCGGCACGCGCAACAAGATCCACATTATCGACCTGTCGAAGACCGTTCCGCTGCTGCATCAGGCGGTGGTTACGGCTTCCGACGTCGTGGCCCAGGGCGGGCGCATTCTATTCGTCGGCACCAAGCGGCAGGCTTCGGATGTCGTCTCGGACGCTGCCAAGCGCTGCGCACAATATTATGTGAATCACCGCTGGCTGGGCGGCATGCTCACCAACTGGAAGACGATCACCAATTCGATCAAGCGCTTGCGCTATCTCGAAGACCTCGTGGCCGGCGAAGGCCAGGGCTTCACCAAGAAGGAACTGCTGCACCTCACCCGCGAGCGCGACAAGCTTGAGCAGGAACTGGGCGGCATCAAGGATATGGGCGGCGTGCCCGACCTCCTGTTCGTGATCGACACGAACAAGGAAGCGATTGCCATCGCCGAGGCCAAGAAGCTCAAGATCCCGGTGATTGCGATCATCGACAGCAATTCCAACCCCGACGGCGTCAACTATCCTATCCCCGGCAACGACGACGCCGGCCGCGCCATCACGCTTTACTGCGACCTGATCGCCCGCGCCGCCATCGACGGCATCGGGCGCGCGCAAGGCGTGGCGGGCATCGACATCGGCGCGTCGGAGGAGATCGTCGAAACGGCCCTTGAGGAAGCTGCCGCCGCCGAAGCCCCGGCCGTGAACGGCAAGGACGGCGAGCACCACGCTGCCGCCGCCAAGAAGGACAAGGCGCCCAAGGCCAAGCCCGCCGGTGAGAAGCCCGCCGTAGAGAAGCAAGAGAAGCCAAAGAAGGAAGAGCCCGCCGAGGCGGCAGCCGCCGCCGAAGAGAGTTCCACCACGCTCGAAGGTCTTGCCGAGCCCCAGGGCGAGAAGGACGACCTCAAGAAGATCCGCGGCATCACCAAGGCTCACGAGAAGAAGCTCAACGAGAAGGGCATCTTCCATTTCTGGCAGGTCGCGGCGTTCAGCCAGGATAATCTCGACGAGATCGACCGCCTGCTGCACGGCAACGGCCAGATCGCCAAGGGCGACTGGGTCGATCAGGCCCGCGAGCTGACGCAATAATACCGGGGCCGCGCCCACGGGCGCGGCTTCTGCATAACCTGCGCTCAAGTAGCCCGAATGGCGGTAGCGCAAACAACCCGCGCTCAAGTAGCCCGGAGGGCGGTAGCGCAAACAACCTGCGCTCAAGCAGCCCAGAGGGCGGTAGCGCAAACACTTAAGAGGTAGATTATGGCTGAGATTTCGGCCTCGATGGTCAAGGCGCTGCGCGACAAGACGGGCGCCGGCATGATGGATTGCAAGAATGCGCTGACCGAGAGCGCGGGCGACATGGAAGCCGCGATCGACTGGCTCCGCGCCAAGGGCCTCTCGAAGGCAGCCAAGAAGGCCGACCGCGTGGCCGCGCAAGGCCTGATCGCCGTCTGCTCTGGCCCCAAGGCCGGCGCTGTGGTCGAGGTCAACTCCGAAACGGACTTCGTGGCCCGCAACGCCGATTTCCAGGCGACGGTTGGCGAGATCGCCAAGCTCGCGCTGAAAGCGGCCGGCGACCTTAAGAAACTGTCGGCGGCGGCCTACCCCAAGAAGAAGATTTCGGTCGAGGATCACCTGAAAGAGCTGGTCGCGACCATCGGCGAGAACATGGGCCTGCGCCGCACTGCTGCGCTGAAGGTGAAGGACGGCGTCGTCGCCACCTACATGCACAACCAGACCGTCCCCGGCATGGGCAAGATCGGCGTGCTGGTGGCACTCGAGTCGACCGGCGACAAGGACAAGCTGAACGAGATCGGCCGTCAGATCGCCATGCACATCGCCGCGTTCAACCCGCTGGCCCTCAAGGACGAGGATGTCGATCCCGAGGCCGTGGCCCGCGAGCGCGCGATCTTCTCCGAGCAGGCCAGGGAGAGCGGCAAGCCCGAAAAGGTCGTCAACCAGATGATCGAGGGCCGGATCAAGAAGTTCTATCAAGAGGTCGTCCTCCTGAAGCAGGCCTTCGCGATCAATGCGGACCTCACCGTCGAGCAGGCCGTGAAAGAGGCCGAAAAGGCCGTTGGCGCGCCAATCGTGGTCAAGGGCTTCGTCCGCTACGAACTGGGCGAAGGCATCAAGGTCGACAAGGGAGACTTCGCGGCTGAAGTCGCCGCAGCGGCAGGCAAGTAGCCGCATCGCTTCTGTGCGGGCGCGCGCTTGCGCCCGCATCTATTACCTTCTGCCGCGGAGGAACCATGCCCCCACTGCCCTATAAGCGTCCGTTGATTAAAATCTCGGGCGAAGCTCTCATGGGAAGCGGGAGCTACGGCATCGATACCGCAACAGTCGAAGCCATAGCCGCCGATATCGCCGAAGTCTGCAAGCTGGGCATCAAGCCGGCCGTTGTCGTCGGCGGCGGCAATATCTTCCGCGGAATGGCGGCTGCGGCGCGCGGCATGGACCGCGTCAAAAGCGACTTCATGGGCATGCTGGCCACCGTGATGAACGGCCTGGCCCTGGAGCAGATCCTCAAACGCCTTGGCCAGCCGGCGGTGGTCTATTCCGGCCTGCCGGTCCCCACTGTCTGCAAAACCTTCTCGCGCGACGAAGCCTGCCGGGATCTCGATGCCGGCGCCGTGGTGGTGCTGGCGGGCGGCACCGGCAATCCGTTTTTTACGACCGACACCGCCGCGACGCTGCGCGCTGCTGAACTTGGCTGCGACGCGATCCTGAAAGCGACACAGGTCGACGGCATCTATTCCGCGGACCCGAAGACAAACCCGGATGCCGAGCGCTTCGACCGCCTGACCTTCTCCGAAGTCTTAAGCCGCGATCTCAAAGTCATGGATGCGGCTGCGATTGCGCTGGCCCGGGACAACGCCATACCAATTGTTGTCTTTTCTCTTCATCAAACTGGAGCTATCGCAAAAGTAATGCGCGGTGAGGCCGTTTGTAGCGTTGCCGGAGCCGGCCCCGCAGCCTAAATTGCGTTCGAGTAGCGCAAAGCGCGGTAGCGCAGCCGAAATTGCGCTCAAGTAACGCGGCTAAGGAATTTCTTGAGACCGGCGATCCAACGCAGCACTAAAGGGGACGGAGATGACAACCGGCAACTTCGATATCCACGAAATTGAAAAGCGCATGAAAGGGGCCGTGGCCTCGTTGAAGGGCGAGTTTGGGGGCCTGCGCACCGGGCGCGCAAGCACGACGCTCCTCGATCCGCTCATGGTCAACACGTCCTACGGGGCGAAAATGCCGATCAACCAGGTGGCCTCGGTCAACGTGCCCGAGCCGCGCCTCATTACGGTGCAGGTCTGGGACAAGAGCAACCTGCACGCGGTCGAAAAGGCAATCCGCGAGTCGGACTTAGGGCTAAACCCGGTCGTCGACGGCCTGACCCTTCGCCTGCCGATCCCGGAACTCAACCAGGAGCGCCGGCAGGAACTCGCCAAAATCGCCAAGAAGTACACCGAGCACGCCCGCGTCGCCGTGCGCAACGTTCGCAAGGACGGCATGGACCAGATCAAGAAGCAGGAAAAAGACAGCAAGATCAGCGAGGACGAGGGCAACAAGCTGCACACCAAGGTGCAGGATCTCACTGACAAGACGATCAAAGAGATAGACGCACTCCTGGTGGCTAAGGAGCAGGAAATCATGCAAGTGTAGCGGGCGCATCCGCGGCACTGCTTCGAACGTCCGGCTTGACCTCTACGCCCCCAGAAGTAGAAACGTGTAGCCCGTGGGTCGCTCGCTTCCACGGCGCAACTCTGGGGGTAGCTGCCGCGCGGCGAGCGAGAGGCATAGGTGACTGAGCCGTGAGAGTGCAAGAACACGCCACCGCGCTTGAGAATGAGCGCCCGGTACCGAAACACGTTGCCATCATCATGGACGGCAATGGCCGTTGGGCCGCTCAGCGGGGCCTGCCGCGGGCGGAAGGACACCGGCGGGGTGTTGAAAGCACCAAGGAGTGCGTGCGCGCCGCGGCGGATGCCGGCATCTCCTATCTCACCCTCTTCAGCTTCTCATCGGAAAACTGGAAGCGCCCGTCCACAGAGGTGAGTTACCTCATGGGGCTTCTGAAGCGCTTTATCAGCCGCGATCTTGCGGAGATTCATAAGAATAACGTCAAGCTCCGGATCATCGGCTCGGAGGACAGGGTGCCGTCCGAGATCGTGAAGATGCTTCACGATGCGGTCGAACTGACTAGCGGCAATACCGGCCTTCAACTCGTCATCGCCTTCAACTATGGCTCGCGGGACGAGATCGTCCGTGCAGCCCGGCGCCTGGCGGAACAAGTAAAAGCAGGCGAACTCGGCGTCGAGGACATCACGCCGGAGCGCTTGGCGGCACATTTCGACACAGCGGGCATCCCCGATCCGGATCTTATCATCCGCACCAGCGGCGAGCACCGCATAAGCAACTTTCTGCTTTGGCAATGCGCTTATTCGGAATTTTTATTCGTTGATAATTTCTGGCCGGACTTTACAAGACAGACACTCGAAAGTGCGATAGCAACCTACCGCCAGCGTGAACGCCGTTTCGGCGGCCTGGCGGGTTAGCGGATGCGCCGGCCCAGACACGGACTTATTGGGCAAGGAAAACATGGTGAAGCCTATAAGTACAGAGCTGGCGCTTCGAATTAAGTCCGGAATTATCCTCGCACTGATCGCCGTCACTGCTACCTATGCAGGCCCCCAAACCTTCGGCCTTTTCATTACCTGTGCTTCGGTCCTGATGGGCTGGGAGTGGTGCCGGGTTGTCCGCGGGCGCAACTTCGACGCAATATTTTTGCTGCAGAGCGTAGCCGTTATCGGCGCGGGCCTGCTTACGCTCAAGGGCTGGCCGGGCACCGCCATCGCCGTGATTGTTGCCGCCGCCTGGTGCTCCTTCTGGGTGCACGATTGGCTGGGGTTGAAAAGCCATTCCTGGTGGTCGTCCGCAGGTTTTTATTATGCGGGGCTGCCCATGATCGCGCTGATTGCGATCCGCCAGGACCCGGACTACGGTTTCCATGCCATCCTTTATTTGTTTCTCGTCGTCTGGTCGGCCGATACGGGGGCGTTCTTTGCAGGAAGGCTGATCGGAGGACCGAAACTCGCCCCGGTGATTTCTCCGAATAAAACCTGGTCGGGCTTTATCGGCGGCGCCTTGGCTGCCGGAATAGTCGGAACGGTTTTCGCGATCTGGCTCGGCCGAACTTCTGCGCCCGCGCTGGGTTTGGTCAGCATTGTGCTTGCGATTGTCTCGCAAGCGGGCGACTTAGGGGAATCGTTCTTGAAGCGCGCCTTCGGAGTGAAGAATTCGAGCGGTTTGATCCCCGGTCATGGCGGAGTGCTGGACCGGCTCGACGGTTTGGTATTGGCGGCGATGGGGGCCGGTCTCCTTGCGGTTTTCTACGACCGTCTGGCCCCAGGCAAGGCGCTGCTGATTTGGTGATGCCCCGGTTGGGGAATGTGGAGTGAAAATGCAAAAGAATGGGCAAGCTTCCGCCGGTGCGGAACTGGGGGAAACGAACTTGCATTCAAGTAGCGCCGATAAAAAGCGCGTTAGCGTGCTGGGAGCCACCGGCACAATCGGGTTGAACACCGCCGAACTTCTCGCCCTCAATCCGGATCGCTATCAAGTCGTAGCCCTGGCCGCGAATCGCAACGCCGCTAAGCTTGCGGAACTCGCGGTTACGCTCAAAGCGGAATATGCGGCCTTGGCGGACGAACGCCAGGAAGGCGAACTGAGGCGCTTGCTGGAAGGCACCGGGATCGAATGCGGCGCGGGGCCCCAGGCGCTCCTCGAAGCCGCACAGCGCCCGGCAGACCTCATTATGGCTGCCATCGTAGGCGCAGCAGGCCTCGCGCCGACTTTGACGGCATTGCAGCAAGGCACAACGATTGCGCTCGCCAACAAGGAATGCCTCGTATGCGCGGGCTCCCTGTTCATGAGCGAGGCCGCCCGTTACAAGACGGCGCTGGTGCCGGTCGATTCGGAACATTCGGCTGTATTCCAGGCTTTGGATGAACCCGGCTCCAAGCATGTCGAGCGCATCGTTCTGACTGCCTCGGGTGGACCGTTCCGTACCTGGACGCTCGAACGGATCGCGGCCGCCAAGCCGGAAGACGCGCTCAAGCACCCCAATTGGACGATGGGACAGAAGATCACCATCGACAGCGCCACGCTGATGAACAAGGGCCTGGAACTGATTGAGGCGTATCACCTTTTTGGCGTTGAGGCGGACCAGCTTTCCGCAATCGTCCACCCGCAATCCATCATCCATGCGCTGGTTTATTACTGCGACGGTTCCGTTATCGCCCAGGCGAGCCTCCCGGACATGCGCACGCCCATCGCCTTGAGCCTTGCCTGGCCCGCCCGCCTGCCTGCCGGTGTCATCAAGCGGCTGGATCTCGCGGCCGCTGGCACGTTGACTTTCGAGGAGCCGGACGAGACGCGTTTCCCCGCCTTGAGGATCGCCAAAGAGGTGCTGAAGACCGGCGGCGCGTCGGCAACCGTGCTCAACGCGGCCAACGAAATAGCCGTGGAAGCGTTCCTGGGCCGTGCCATATCGTTCCCGGCCATCGCGGCAACCGTCGAAAAAACCTTGGAAAAGGCTGCAACCGATCTCTCCGGTATCCGCCCCGATACCCTCGATGCCGTGATGCATCTCGATGCCGGGGCGCGGCAAATCGCGCGCTCGTTTGTCTCTTGACGCTGTAAGTGACGGTTCTAGCCCCTAAATATAGCTCGATTGCTCCGGCATCTCCGCTGGTACGGACCGTTAGGCGAAAATCCGCCGCAACGTCATCCTCTTGTACCGGCGGCAGAATGGGTTCCCGCTTGTGCGGGAACGGCGCCGCCAAGACGCGGCGGCCGGTTTCAAGGGATGTCTGACCGCGTGAGAAAGTTTTCGAAATGATGCCTCAACTCTTGTCGTCCGCAATCGGATCGGTCTTTTGGTGGACCGTTCCGTTTCTGCTCGTGCTCGGCGTTGTCGTTATCGTGCACGAGCTCGGACATTTTCTTGCCGCGCGGTGGCTCGGAATTAGCGTCGAAACGTTTTCGGTAGGCTTCGGCCCGGAGATCGCGGCGGTCATGGACAATCGCGGCACGCGCTGGCGCCTGGCCTGGATTCCGCTGGGCGGCTACGTAAAATTCAAAGGGGATGAAACGGTTGCAAGCCTTCCGTCGGCGGAGGCTCTGGAAAAGCTCACGCCAAGCGAACGCAAGGGCAATTTCCATACCGCCCCTCTTTGGCGCCGCACCCTGATTGTGCTGGCCGGGCCAGCCGCAAATTTCGTTTTGGGGTTCGCGATCTTGAGCGGAACGGTACTTTGGACCGGCATTGTTCACCAGCAGGCGCAAATCCTGTGCGTTGAGCCGGGGACGCCCGCGGCGCAGGCTGGGCTTCTGGCTGGGGATAAAATTCTCCAGGCGGGCGGCCAGCCCGTCCGGAGCTTTGAGGATTTCAGCTCTTATGTGGTGCTGAACGCCCGCTCTCCGATTGACATTGTGGTCGAGCGCGGCGGCCAGCCGGTGGCCTTGAGGGCGACGCCCGAACTGACCGAGGGCGAGTGCATCGGCAGGCTCGGCGTTTTGGGGACAACCAGTGCCACAAATGCCACAACCGAGAGCGCCGGATTATTCACAGCGGGGGCGGAAGGCTTCAGGCGAACTTGGCGTATTGCCGAGGCGCCATTTAAGTTTTTTGCCCAGCTTTTTCGCGGCAACGCCTGCGCGAGTTCGCTCGGCGGCCCCGTAAAAATCGCCGAAGTTTCAAAGAGCTTTGCAACTCAAGGTTTTATTAACCTGATTCCACTTATAGCGTTCATCTCAGTGAGCGTGGGGCTTTTCAATCTCTTCCCCATCCCAGTCTTGGATGGCGGCCACCTTTTGTTCTATGGCGCAGAAGCCATACTCGGCAAACCTTTGAGTCAAAGAGCGCAAGAAGCGGGTTTTCAGTTTGGATTCGCTTTGCTTCTCATGCTAATGGTTTTCGTAACGTGGAATAACGTTGCCGAGCTGACGAGGGGCACACCTCCTGCGGCCAAGACCGCAAGTGTCTGCCATAAGTAGCGAGTTTGGGGATTCCTTTGTGGCTGCGTGATGCCGGGGGGCAACAGGCGGACTGCGAAGTTGGGTGTGGGGTGGGGTACAGCCACCTTGGCGTCACAAAGTGTTAGTTTTTATCACTTTGGCGTGCTGAGTTGGCAAAACCGGCGTTAGAGGGGCATTAGATCGATGCTGCGCAAGCACATAATGGGTAGGGTTCAAGCAGCCCTCACGATACTTGCGGCTGTGCTGATGGTGACGGCCGTAACCGTGACGGTAGAACCGGCCAAGGCATACGCCCAGACCGTGGTCCGCGATATACGGGTTACGGGCAATAGCCGCATCGAAGCGGAAACTGTCCGCACTTATTTGAAAGTCGGCGTAGGCGAGAAATACGACGGCTATAAAGCCGACGAGAGCTTGCGCGCTTTGTTCGGCACCGGCCTTTTCCAGGACGTTCACATCAACCTGCAGGGCAGCACGGTTGTTGTGTCGGTTGTTGAAAATCCAATCATCAACCGGGTCGCCTTCGAAGGAAACACCGAAGTCAAGGCCGACACGCTTACGGCGGAAGTGCAGCTGAAGCCCCGGGCGCTTTATTCCCGGGCTCGCGTGCAGGCCGACGTTCAGCGCATTCTCGACGTCTACCGCAGGCAAGGCTACTACGCCACGCAGGTCGACGCCCAGATCATTCAGCTCGACCATAACCGGATCGATCTCGTGTTCGAGGTCCGCGAGGGACCGGAAACCAAGGTGGCCGGCATCAACTTCATCGGCAACCAGTCCTTCTCCGATACGGAACTTCGCGGTGTCATCACCACGACCGAGACGAGCTTTATGGACTTCCTGAAGCCGACTTCCGTCTACGATCCGGACCGCTTCAATCTCGACCGCGAACTGCTTCGCCGCTACTACGTCAAGAACGGCTATGCCGACATGCGGGTCGTGTCAGCGGTGGCCGACGTAGACCGCGAGGGCAAGGGCTTCTTCCTCACCTTCACGGTTGACGAAGGGCCGCGTTACAATTTCGGTGCTGTTAACGTCGAAATCGACGCTGGCGGACTTCAACTCGGCAGGTGCTCGCGGCTCCGTTCTCACCAGCTCGGGCGACATCTATAACGCCGACTCAGTCGATAAGACCGTCGAGGCGCTGACCGGGGCTGTCGCTCAGCAGGGCTATCCCTTCGGACAGGTCCGCACGCGAATTAGCCGCGATCCAGTTTCCCGCACCATCGGTGTGACCTACGTGGTCGAGCAGGGTCCGCGCGTTTACATCGAGCGTATCAACGTCGCTGGCAACTACCGCACGGAAGATTACGTCATCCGGCGCGAGTTCAAGGTGGCGGAAGGCGATGCCTATAACAAGGTGATGGTGGAGCAAGCCCGCCAGCGCTTGATGGGCCTGGGCTTCTTCAAGGACGTCAAGGTCAACAAGGAACCCGGTACGGCCGGTGACCGCGTCGTCCTCAATCTCGACATTGTGGAGCAGTCCACAGGCGAGCTGTCCTTCTCCGCTGGTTACTCCACGGCGGAAGGCATCATCGGCGACATCAGCTATAGCGAACGCAACTTCATGGGTACCGGCCAGTTCGTACAGGTCAAACTGGAAGGCAGCCAGATTAGCTATGGCCTCGACACGAGCTGGACCGAGCCGCGCTTCCTCGACCGGAACCTCTCGCTGGGCGTCGACGCTTTCGTTCGCCTCGCCGACTACAAGGCAGATACGGGCTACACCGCTGCCGGCTACGAAGACTTCAAGACCGGTGGCAGCATGCGCTTCGGCTTCGGCCTTCTCGACGGTGTTTGGCTAAATACCAACTACACCTTCATGTACGAGAACATTTACAACCTCGATCAAAATGCGCCGCTGGCCGTCTACGAGGTGCAAGGTCCTGCGATTGTCTCCTCCGTCGGGTACAACCTGATCTGGGATACGCGTAACAACCGCAAGAACCCCACCCGCGGCGTGTACGTCTCACTGAGCCAGGACTTTGCTGGTGTTGGCGGGGATATCGACTATGTACGCTCGACTGCGGAAGTGCGGGCCTACTATCCCTTGACCAAGGACTTCACCCTGGTTGGGCGCGGCTTGGGCGGCAATATCATGAACTGGAACGGCGGGTATGTTCGTTCGGTGGACGACTTCTATAAGGGCGGTGAGTGCGTCCGTGGCTTCGGGCCGGCAGGTCTTGGACCGCGCGATCCCAGCACCGGCGACGCACTCGGCGGCAAGAGCTTCTACTGCGCCACTGCCGAACTGCGCTTCCCGCTGCCCTTTATTCCCGAAGACCTGGGCTTTGGCGGCGCAATCTTCGCGGATGCCGGTTCGGTGTGGGGCACAGATGCTGGAGCGTTGGGTAAGGCTTATCTTTCCAGTCACGGTTGCCCATGGTCTACTGGCACCACTTGCTCAACCGACGTGGAAGACTCCTCTGCGGTTCGGGCATCGGTTGGCGGAAGCTTGATCTGGAACTCGCCAATCGGTCCGCTGCGCGCAGACTTCGGCTATGCACTCCTGAAGCAAAGCTTCGACCAGACGGAAGTGTTCCGGTTCGGTGCTGCGACCAGGTTCTAAGTGCAGGCAGCGGTTAGTTGCCTAGTGAATGGGATTTTCAAACAAATGCTAAGCGGGCTGATGCCCGCTTAGCATTTTCAGCGTGATGCTCATGGATCATCCAGGCTTTTGGGCCCCAGCCGGGCCGTTTGCGCTTTCTGAGCTTGCTGCTTACGCCGGAGCTGAGATACCCGAACGCTTTTCATCTCAGGCGGATAGGCAGATCGGCGCTATCAAAACGCTCGACGATGCCGGCGCGGGCGACGTCTCCTTTTTCGAAAACCGGAAATATCTTGCGGCGCTGAAGGAAACGAAGGCGGCGGCCGTGTTCGTCGCGTCCAGCGGGGCGGATCGCGTGCCGGAACGCACTATCCCCCTCGTCGCCAAAGACCCTTACCGCTCCTTCGCGAAGGTGCTTGAACTGTTCTTTCCGGACGCCGCATTTCCTAAAGCCGGAAGCACCGGCGCGGCCGGCGAGTGCTCATCGATCCGAGCGCTCTCATCGAAGAAGGCGCCATCATCGAAGCAGGCGCCATCGTCGGCCCCGAAGCGCAGATCGGCCGGGGCACACGAATCGCGGCCGGCGCCGTCATCGGCTATCGGGTCGCCATAGGCCGCGACGGCTTCGTAGGACCATGCGCATCGATCACCCACGCGCTGATCGGCAACCGCGTCATTATCCACGCCGGCGTCCGCATCGGCCAGGATGGCTTCGGCTTCTCCATGGGACCGGGCGGGCACTACAAGGTCCGTCAGATCGGCCGCGTGATCGTCCAGGACGGCGTAGAGATCGGCGCAAACACCTGCATCGACCGCGGCGCGCTCAAGGATACCGTCATCGGCGAAGGCACAAAGATCGACAATCTCGTGCAAATTGCGCATAACGTGGTAATCGGAAGACATTGCGTGATCGCCGCGCAAACTGGAATATCCGGCAGCGCGGTCCTCGAAGATTTCGTCGTGATGGGCGGACAATGCGGGGCCGTGGGGCATATCCGGATCGGAGCCGGGGCCCAGCTCGCGGGACGAAGCGGGGTCCATTGCGATATCCCGCGCGGCGAGGTGTGGGCCGGCTATCCCGCCATGCCGTTCAACCTCTGGAAGAGGCAGGCGGCTTTACTCAAGCGGCTCGTGCGGCCCAAAGGCCCCGATGAAAGCAAACATGATTAGCTGGGACGACCAAGGACAAGCCGGTGACTGAGAGCGACAGCGATACGAAGCCCCAGACCATGGAACTGGGCACTGCCGACATTGCGCGCATTATGAAGCTTTTGCCGCACCGCTACCCATTTCTCCTGATCGACAAGATCGTGGACATGGACGGCGACAACTCCGCAATTGGCATCAAGAACGTCACGATCAACGAACCGTTCTTCCAGGGTCACTTCCCCAATTTCCCCATCATGCCCGGTGTCCTTCTCATCGAGGGCATGGCGCAAACCGCGGGCGCGCTCTGCGTTGCAAACATGAGCGAGAATTACGAGCCGCAGCTCGTCTATTTCATGTCCATCGACCGCGCGCGCTTCCGCAGGCCCGTCCAGCCCGGCGATACCGTGCATTATCACATGACCAAGCGGCGCAACCGGGGGCGGGTGTGGCGTTTCGACGGCAAGGCCATGGTGAATGGGCAGATCGTGGCGGAAGCCGAGATCAGCGCCATGATCGTGGTTCCGGGCGATGAGACGGAACAGGCCGGGGACAACGAGTAGCGCAACATGGCTGAAACATCGGTGCACCCCCTGGCGGCGGTCGACGCGCGCGCCAAACTCGGCAGCGGCGTCGAAATCGGCCCATTCGCCGTGATCGGCCCGAACGTGACCATCGGCGACCGGACCAAAATCCACTCGCACGCCATCGTCACCGGCATTACCGAAATCGGCGAAGATTGCGAAATCCACCCCTTCGCTGTCGCCGGCGGCCCGCCGCAGGACATGAAATACCACGGCGAGGAAAGCCGCCTCATCGTGGGCGCGCACACGACGATCCGCGAACACGTCACGTTGAACGGCGGCACCGAGGGCGGCGGCGGCATCACCCGTACTGGCCACCACGGCCTGTTCCTCACCGGCGCCCACGTTGCCCACGATTGCCAGCTCGGCAATCACGTCCTCCTCGTCAATAACGCGACGCTGGCCGGCCACGTCATCGTCGAAGACTACGCCATCCTGGGGGGGCTCTGCGCCGTGCACCAATGGGTCCGCATCGGCGCGCACGCCTTCGTCGGCGGCATGTCCGGAGTTGAAGCCGACGTCATCCCCTTCGGCATGGTGCTGGGCAACCGCGCCGAACTCGCAGGCCTCAACATCGTAGGCCTCAAGCGCGCCGGCTTCGAGCGCGAGCAGATCCACGCGCTGCGCCAGGCCTACAAGCTCCTGTTCTCGCAGGAAGGCACCCTGCAGGAGCGCCTCGACGCCGTGGACAAACTATTCCCGGACAACCCGAACGTTCAGCGGGTCGTCTGCTTCATGCGCGCCAAGACCGACCGCTCCTTCTGCGTGCCCAGAAGCCAATAATGAGCGCGCCCGCGTCCCAAGCTGAAGCCGCCACGGCGCCCGCCCGCCAGAGCGTCACGGGCCGGCTCGGCATCGTGGCCGGAGCTGGCTCGCTTCCCGCCGCCATTGCGGAAGAAGCGAAAGCCGCGGGCGGCGACCCCTTCATCCTGGGTTTCGCCGGCAGCGCCGAACCCAGCATCGAACGCTTCCCGCACGCCTACGCCAACATCGGCCAGGCCGGACGCATCCTGAGCACCCTGCGCCGCGAAGGCTGCACGCGGCTCGTCTTCATCGGGGCCTTGCGCCGGCCGAACCTGTTCCGCATCCGCATCGACGCAGGCCTGATCCGGCACCTGCCGCAACTCCTGGGCCTCCTCAAAGGCGGCGACGACACAGCCCTGCGCGGCGCCGGCCGCTTCTTCGAGGCGCAAGGCTTCGAAATCGTGGGCGCGCACGAAATCGCCCCGCGCCTGCTGGCCCCGGAAGGCTCGTTCTCAAGGCTCCTGCCCCGCGTGCAGGACCTCGAAGACATCAAGCAGGGCTTCAAGGTCGCGCACGGCCTGGGTGTCTTCGACATCGGCCAGGCTGCGGTGGTGTCGCACGGCTACGTGCTGGCGGTCGAGGCGGCCGAAGGCACCGACAGCATGCTGCGCCGCTGCGCCGGCCTGAACGGCTGGGGCTATTCCGCGCGCAAGGGCGTGCTGGTGAAGCGCCCCAAGCCGGGCCAGGACCGGCGGTTCGACCTGCCGGGCATCGGGCCGCAAACCGTTGAACTGGCAGCGGAAGCCGGACTCGCGGGCATCGCCGTGGAGGCGGGCTCGGTGCTCCTGGCCGAGGTGGATGAGCTGGTGAGCAGGGCCAACGAACGCGGCCTGTTCCTCTACGGTGTCCCGGCGGAAGTGGATAGGACTTAGCGGGCAAGACGTGGCACCTTGCCGGGATTGCGGCGCTCCTTGTAAATCATACGAAATACGGTTGGAGAGTTTGGAAGAACCCCCCTCACCCCAGCCCTCCCGCGGAGGGGAGAGGGAGTCCGGGCGTGACAGTTGAGAGGGCGTTCTGCTGCGGCCGGCGAAGTAATCGAGCGGATACGGTATCGACGCAGGGAAAGGCCGCCAGTCAAGACCAGATCAAAGCGTTCTCGCAATACGGAACCCGCGCTCGCTATACCGGTCTTTCCGCGACGCGCTGGTGCGATTGGCCGAACGCAGCTGATCCGGACTGCTCTGCCA
Source organism: uncultured Alphaproteobacteria bacterium (assembly GCA_963767435.1). Taxonomy (GTDB): domain Bacteria; phylum Pseudomonadota; class Alphaproteobacteria; order Rhizobiales; family Rhodomicrobiaceae; genus Rhodomicrobium. The sequence goes on along the minus strand of CAVYEY010000013.1, from coordinate 54,325 downwards.
TGAGCCGCCGCGCAGCACGCGCCGCTCCGTGTCGCCTCTGGAAGCGGCGCGAGGCGACGTATCGCCCGCCTTTTCCTTATAGCAGTTCTCGTTCCAGACATCGTCGCAGCGTTCCCAGACATTGCCGTGCATCTGGTAAAGGCCCCAAATATTCGGAGCGAACGTGTGCACCGGCACAGTCTTTTGCCGGTATTCACCCTTGACGCCGCCGCCCAGGTAGACCGACGTGCCCCTGTAATTTGCTTGTACCGAAGTGATTGAAGTGCCCCACCAGAACGGCGTTTCCGTCCCCGCCCGGCACGCATATTCCCATTCTGCCTCGGTAGGCAGCCGGAAGTTCTGGCCGGGAGCCGCCTCTTCGTTCAGCCACTTGATATAGGCTTCGATGTCTTCCGAATTCACGCACACAACCGGATGAGAATCGTCCTGGTCGAAGCTCGGATTCATCCAGGAAGCGGCGCTTTTGTGTTCCCACCTGTTTCCGTCCCAGACCTTGGCTCCCACCTTGATTATATAATTCCTGGCGGCGGCAAAGGCCGCGAACTGGCCCCTCGTCACGGGATAACGCCCAATGGCGAACGGCTCGGGGAAAATGACCGGGTGCTGCGGGCCTTCATCCTGGCCGCGCCGCGGCTCGTCCGCCGGCGACCCCATGAGGAAGCGGCCTTTGGGAATGAAAACGGTCTCGGGCACGATGGGAAACTGCCCTGAACTCGGGCGCGCGCACGCCGAACAGGTTGATCCCGCCAATCAGCCGCGTCACATCGTTCTTGAAGGTCTTGATATCGATGATTTGGGCCTGAACCCCCGGAAGGCCTTTCAGATCGTCCGGCAAATCGCCCTTCTGGGGCAATTGCGCGCCGCTCACCGTAACGGGAATGACCTTGTTGAGCTTGAGCCCCTCCCGGATCTCCATGCGCACGAAGTCGTCGGGCTCGTCGATCCTGCGTTTTCCGGTTTGCGGGTTCTGTACGCTGAGCCAGTGCGGGCCGATCAGTGCGAGCAAGACCTCGCATTCGGCGATCCAGTCTTGCAAAGCCTGGCGGTAGCGGTCGCCCAGGCGGAGGCTGTCCTTGTCGATGATGACCTCGAACCCGCCCGCAGTTTCCAGCGCTCCCTTGATCTTGTCTGCCGCATACTCGGTGTCGGCCCGGCGATAGGAGATGAAGATCTTTTTCATGGGCGCTCGATGGTTGAGGTCTGTTAACGTTGCACTCAGGTAGTGCAAAGCGCGATACTGCAGTTAAAGGAATATAATTCGTAGAACTGCTCTGCGCATCGCAAAAGGAAAAGTTTTACTGATCGCAAATGACACTGCAGGCTCCAGCCCCACGTGCAGGACTTCGAAGACATCAAGCTTGGCTTCAAGGCCGTGCACGGGCTGGGCGCGGTCGAGGCGGCCGAAGGCACCAGCAACATGCTGCGCCGCTGCCTTACAACCTCAACATATGACAACGTCAGATGGCAAAACATTCATTGGTAATCCATATTACGGTTGGCAAAGTATCGAATGTTCGATGCGAGTGACGCCCCAATGCCCCACAGAAGGCCGTTGAGGCGCTTCCCGCGATCCAGCGCAGCGCAGTGCAGGACTTGCGATACGTTCATAACTCGAAGAACGATTAGCCAATTTAATCGATAATTTAGACATTATCCGGTCTTCCCTCAATAGACCGAATGGCAGCCGTTAGCCTTCAGCTCAACAGCTTGCCAACTGGCCGCAGCAGGCTATACGGATCAAATCCCAACAGGCGGAACCAACCCCATGTCTCAACCTAAGCGCATCTTCATCGTAGCAGGCGAGCATTCCGGCGACCTTCTTGGCGGCAAGCTCCTCGAAGCCTTGCGCGCGCAGGCCGGCCCCAACGCCTTCACCTTCGCGGGCCTCGGCGGCGAACACATGGAAGCCGCGGGCCTCCGCTCCATCTTCCCCATGTCCGAAGTCGCCGTCATGGGCCCCGCCGCGATCCTCGCCCGCCTGCCCAAGCTCCTGCGCCGCGGCTTCGAACTCGTAGACGCCGCGCTGGCCTTCAACCCCGACGCCCTCGTCATCATCGATAGCCCCGAACTCACCCACCGCATCGCCAAGCGCGTGCGCAAGGCCCGGCCAGAAATCCCCATCGTGCAGTACGTCAGCCCGACAGTCTGGGCCTGGCGCCCCGGCCGCGCGCGCAAAATGCGCCCCTATGTCGACCGGCTGCTGGCGCTCCTCCCCTTCGAGCCCGAAGCCCACGCGCGCCTCGGCGGCCCGCCCTGCACCTATGTGGGGCATCCGCTGATCGAAAAGGCCGCCTGGATCGACGCGCGCGACACTGATGCCCTGCGCGCCAAGCTGGGCCTCGCGCCGGGCCGGCCTGTGCTGGTGGTGCTGCCCGGCAGCCGTATCAGCGAAGTTGGCCGCGTCATGCAGCCCTTCGGCGAGGCCATCGCGATCTTGGAGATGCGCATCGGGCCGGTGGAACTGATCCTGCCCGCCGTCCCCTCCGTCCGCCCGCTGATCGAGCAGCACCTCGCCTCCTGGCCCAGGCGCCCGCATCTGATCTCGGGCGAAGAGGACAAATTCGCCGCCTTCAAGCTCGCCCACGCGGCCCTCGCCGCCTCCGGCACGGTCACGCTCGAACTTGGCGTCACCGGCACGCCGATGGTCGTCGCCTACCGCGCCGGTGCGCTGACCGCCTACATCGTGCGCCGGCTCGTGGCCGTGCACTCGGTCGTCCTCGCTAACCTCGTACTGGGCGAAAACGCCTTCCCCGAACTCATTCAGGAAGACTGCATCCCCGAAAAACTCGCCGCCGCCATCGAGCCCCTGCTTAGCGATACCCCCGGGCGCCGCGCCCAGCTGGCAGCCCTCGGCCGCATCCGCGAAAAGATGTTCCTCCCCGAAGGCACCCCCAGCGTCAAAGCCGCCGAAGCCGTCCTCGAAGTCTTAGGGATGAGCGGCGCGCGGGGAAGTGGCTAGAAATTCCGCTGCTGGTAGTTCGAGGGTTCCTTCTCCCATGGGGAGAAGGACAGGATGAGGGGCGATTCCCTCAGTGTCGAAAACGGCGCTTTCCTCGGGACACCGGAAGCTCTGTAATCCAACCATTCCGCCGCGAAACCGGAACCTATTCCGCCGCGCCGTCGCGCAGCACCGCCCACAGCCCCCGCGCGCGCCGCGCCGCATCCTCCGGGAACTTCGCCAAGAGCCCCTCGTCCAGTTCGCCCGTCGCAAGCGCCTTCTCGTACAACTCGTCGATGGCGGCGTAGCGCGCCCGCTCAACCTCCGGCTCCGGCGCGGCTGCGATTGCCCCGGCCCTGGCCCGCTCCACGGCCTCGCGCATCCGCTCCACGACGCTGGCGTTTTCCTTCACCCCCGCCGAGCGGCAGGCCCACGCATAATCGCCGATCATGTTCTCGACCAGTTCGCGGAACGCCTGGGGCGTCTGCTCGAAGAACGGAACGATGGCCGAAAGCGCTGTTTCGAACGAGGCCGCGGCTTCCTTGAACTGTCCTTCGTGCCCGAGGATTTGCCCGAGCGTGTCAAGGCTCATCGCCAGATTGGGTAGGAAGGCATCGGGATGGATCGCGGCAAGTCGCCGGTAAATGTCCGCCGCCTCCTGGCTCGCCGCCAATGCTTCCTCCCCCCGGCCAAGTCCGGAAAGGCTATTGCCGAGGTTATTCAGAACTCCCCGCCAGATCAGGCAGGAAGGCATCGGGGAGGGTCGCGGCAAGATGCCGCCGGATTTGTACGGCTTCCTGGCTCGCCGCCAGCGCTTCTTCACCCCGGCCAAGTTCGGAAAGATCGCGACCGAAGTTATTCAGGCTCATCGCCAGATCAGGCAGGAAGGCATCTGGGCGGGATTCGGCGAGACGCCGCCGGATTTCTAACGCTTCTCTGCTTGCCGCCAGCGCGTCCTCGTACCGGCCAAGTCCAAATAAGTCGCCGTCGAGGTTGTTCAGACTTGCCGCCAGATCGGGCAGGAAGGCATCGGGGCGGGCTTCAGCGAGATGCCTACGAATGTCCACCACTTCCTGGCCTGCTGCCAGCGCTTCTTCCCACCGACCAAGTTCGGAAAGGCGATTGCCAAGATTATTCAAGCTTGCGGCTGAGATCCGGCAGGAAGGCGTCCGGGCGTGTCGCAGCAAGGTGCCGGAAAATGTCCGCCGCTTCCTGGCTTGCCGCGAGCGCTTCCTCGCGCCGACCAAGCCCGAAGAGATTGCCGCCGAGGTTATTCAGGCTCATTGCCAGATGGGACAGAAAAACTTCAGGGCGGATTGTGGCGAGTTGTCGGCGAATATCCGCCGCTTCCTGACCCGCTGTCAGCGCTGCCTCCCGTCGGCCAAGTCCAGAGAGCATGACGCCAAGATTGTTCAGGCTTGCTGCCAGTTCGGGCAGGAAGGCATTCGGACTGGCTTCGGAGAGATGCCGCCAGATGCCGGTCGCCTCCTGACTCGCGGCCAATGCTTCCTCGCGCCGGCCAATTCTGGAGAGATCGCCACCGAGATTATTCAGGCTCCCCGCCAGATTGGGCAGGAAGGCATCGGGGCGGGCTTCGGCAAGACGCCGGTAGATGTCCGCCAACTCCTGGCTCGCCATCAGTGCTTCCTCGCGCTTCCCTATCGCGGAAAGCCGGATGCCAAATTGGTTCAGGGCGCCGGCCGCGAAGTCGAGCACATCGGTTTCGGCTTCCGGGGCCATCGTTCTTTTTTCAAGGCTCCGAACCATAGCCTTCGCGAATCCGGCGTGCCGCGAAGAAACCGCGTGGGCCAGTTCCAGCAATTGCAGGTGCATCGAAGGCAGCGCCAGATCGAGGGCGCGAACCGCGTCGAAATCGAAGGCGTCGAGCGCGGCCTCGATGCGATCCTTGAGCCGGCCCGGCGTGTCGCTCATCACCGCGACGAAATCTGCGGCGAGTGCCGGCGTGTGCCGCGCGACGAGATGATCGAGCATCGCGGCGGCCTTGTGCGCCTTGACGCCATGCTCGGCACGGCTCGCGCGTTGCAGCACCGTAACAAGACCGCGCCGCCGCTTCTCCCACTCCGCCTCCGGCTGCGCCCCAATCCACGCAAGGCACCCTTCGACCAGTTCCGCATCCGCAACCGCCGCCACATGCTGCTCGGCCAGCAGATCCGGCTCAATCGCCGCCACGCCACTATCGCCCCGCCCATAGACGCGGGTGAGGTTCCACAACACCGGCTCCACATCCGCGCGCGCGTCGCGATGGCCCTCATAAAACTGATCCGCCATCAGGAGCGCTTCGGTCCCGGCTTGCGAGCCCGTGCCCCCAACCAAAATCGCCTGCGCCGCCGCGCGCTCCATCTCCTGCCGCTTGATCCCGACGAGCGGCCCAACAAGCTTCGCCCAATGCGCGCGCTCCAGGCCCAGCACCTTGGCAAGCTGCCCGTCGATTCCGTCGCCGGGCGCGGGCGGCGTGGCGCAAAGGTAGAGCAGCGCCTCCATCTGGATGGCCAGCGGGCGTTCGAAGCCTTCGCCGCTCGTAATCCGCGCCAGCCTCTCGCGCGGCGGCGCCCCGGCCGGCTTGGCGAACCCTTGCGCCTGCAGCGCCGGCCAAAACCGCACGGTGCTTTCCTTGAACAAGCTCTGCCGCGCGCCGGCCGCCGCAACCGGGCTCAGCGCAATCGCATCCGGCCGCTCCGGCGTGCGGCGGAACAGATGCACGATCTCGTCCTGTTCTTCGCGCAGGTATTCCCACCAGGGATCGGCGCTGCGGGCCAGCAGCACGAGCCGCATCGGCCGTACCGTGTCTGTCCGCTTTTGCAGGAGGAGGCGCGCGATTTCTACGGTCTCGGCCTGCCGCGCTTCGGCATAGTCGAGCACGATCAGCACGCCCGCGTCCTTGCCATACAGCACGCGTTGCTCCAGCGCCTGCCACGCCTGCTTGCGGCGCGCATCATCGTCGCGATAGTCCCGGCTGAGGAAGCCCGCGGCCCAGCTGCGCTTGCGCAATTCGGCCGCGACCTCGATCAGGAGACGCGTTTTGCCCATGCCGCCCGGCCCGTGATAGAGGCGGCCCGCGGCGGGCAGGGCCGCGTCCTCGCACCATGCGAGGCATTCCGCCTTGGCCCCGGCCGAATCCTGGAAGGGCACGGCGGCGTATTTTGCTTGCAGCAGCTCCGATGGCAGGATCTCGCGCGGGTCGCTGTTCAGTTGCTCCTGCTTCGCATCGAGCAGCGGTGTGCCGTGGTCGCGCAGATACTGTTCGTCATAGGGAATCTTCGCCGGCAGCGGCAGGCCCGCCATCACCGTGGCGATGCTGGCCAGGATGCCCGGAAAGTCGCTCATATGCTGCGCGTGATGAATATCGTAGGGCTTGGGGATCTCGCGATGGGGGAAGCCATCGGCAATGGCGTTGATCAGCCGCCCTTTCAAATGCGCCGTGTGAGCTTCGGAGCGGACCCAGTCCGAAGCCGCCGCTTCCGGGCTCCAGATGACGACGGTGGCGCGGGCGGCCTCGGCTGCGGCGCGGATCTGGGTTTCGTAGCTTCCCCAGCTCTCAAGTGCCTTGTCCCACCAGACGGAGCCAGGGCCATATTGCGCCTCGATGGCCCAGGCCAGCCGCCGTGTCAGCTCGCGATGCTTCGACGAATAGCTGATGAAGATTTCGTGCATGCAAGTCCCGATGCGCCGTCCTGCGGACACTGTCATTTGTTATTATACCGCCAACAGCGCCTGTGCCGTCCCTATGATTATTGCAAACGAGGTTGTCGCGGAACTGCCTTATCCTTCCAGCAAAATTGGGGCGAAATTTTCCTCGTCCCACCGCCGCTTCCGGCATCTCGAAAAATGTCGTCAGACTGGCCGGCAAGCAAGGCGCTAACAGAAGGGCAACTTGCGGATTATACAGGGGGAATCTCCCCTCTCCCCATGGGAGAGGGGACGTCAACACATCCGCTACGTGCAGTTCAGGGGTTCCTTCTCCCATGGGGAGAAGGACAGGATGAGGGGCGGTGCCTTCAGTATAATCCCCGGCCTGCGCCTTCGCGGGGACGGCGCCCTGCTAATCAGGCCGCGCAACGCGTGCCTACCGCATCACCCAGCCCTTGACGAAATACTCCGTCTGCCAGGCCTCCCATATCGCTTCCATCTGCTCAAGCGAACTGGACACGCAGATTTCCCGCTCCATTGGCGTCTTGCGATTGGGGCTGTAGTCGGTGAGCATGAGCACATAGGCCGGATGCTCGGACGAGACCTGCTCCTTGTTGGTCTTCCACATGAGGAGCTTGCGGACCAAGGTCTTGCCCTTCAGCTCTTTCGATGCCACCGCGCGGCGCAGGAGCCCGGCCTTGGGCAATACCGCGTCAGCCGCGTGTACGTCCGCGCCCGGAATTTCGGCGATCTTGGAGAGCTGGGTGAGCCCGGCGGCATCGGGGCTTGCCTCCTTGTCGTCGCGCAGCCGCACGAATTGCGGGGAGATGATGCTGACCAGCGGCAGCCGCCGCACGCCGGCCCATGATGCCGTGGCAGCGTTCCACTCCAGCACCATGCGGTTGATCGGCAGCCCGTCGGTGGTGATCGAAATCACGTCGAGGCAGGAGATCTCCATGACTAGGCCCGGCTTCAGCATCCGGTAGGCGACCTTGTCGGAATTGACCTCCACGAACGAGCTATCCGCCTCCCGTTCCTTCAGCTCCGCCAGCAGCTTGATGCGCTCTTCCTCGGAATAGCCGCCGCCAACCCGCCCCGCGAGATGGAACGTGCCATCGTCGCGCACCGCCGCCACGAGCAGCGAATGCAGCATCCCGGTGCGGTCCTCGATGCCCTCCGAAAAGCCAACCACGGCGAGGTCGATGGAGTGGCGGGGCTTGATCTTGTACCAGCCGAACTGCGAGCTGAGCGCGACTGCGCCTTCCTCGTTCTCTTCCTCCGTCCACTGCCGGAAGCGGGCGATGACTTCCTTCTCGTCGCCCTCTACTGTATCGACAGGATGTACACGCTTCCCGCCGGCGAACAGCGTCCGCATCTTGTCGAGCGCCTCCGCCGGCTTCGCGGACAAATCCGCGCCGTCGAGATCGTAAATCGCGAAAATCGCAAACGCGAGGCTATCCACGTCCGCCTGGCTCTGCGGCGCCCGGGCCGCGCCCATGAGATCGTGCACGCGCGCCCGCTTGCCATCGGCGCGGCGCACATACAGCTCACCGCCAAGCACCGCCCGTTTGACGCCCGCCTTCTTGAGCAGCTTCGCGGCCTCGTCATGCACCGGCGCGCCAACGCGCACGCTGCCGCCCGGATTGAGCGTCAGCACTTCGCCTTTGCGGTAGACGAGGCAGGTGAATTCGCCATCGACCTTGCGGCTGATGAAATACTTGCCCGCCGGAAGCTTGCGCCGCGCCTGGTCCAGGTCGAGCGGCACCATGAGCTGCGAGATCTGCCGCCGCCGCATCCGGGCAAGCGGCAAGAGGTTCGGATCGTGCAGCGCCGTGGCTGTGCCCGTGCGGTAGCTGCCGGCTTTGACGGCAAGCATCTCGATGTTGACTAGCTCGCTCATGCTGGGCACTGGCCTCGTACAAAATACTTCCGGTTAAGTACTGGCGGACGGTGCCATAAGCCACGGGAATCTCCCCTCACCCTGTCCCTCTCCCCATGGGAGAGGGGACGCCAGAATTCTCGCTGCGGGTAATTCGAGGGTTCCTTCTCCCATAGGGAGAAGGACAGGATGAGGGGTTGAATCCTCAATTCATGGCAGAAGCGAACGGACATGCCAAACCAACCTATTGCTTCGCCTGCCCGGCGGACGCTGCGACGCGCTTGCGCGGGGCCTTCTTCGGCGCCGGCGCTTCGGCCTTCGCGTCCGCCACTGCTTCCTGCTTCTTCCGCTTCGTACCCGCCTTCGCCTTTGCCACCGTCTCCGTCAGCTCATGCTTGGCGCTCACCGCAGGCTGAGGCGGGGCAGGCGCGATCTTGGCGACAGGCGTCTTTTCGGGTTTCGGCGCCTCAGGCTCCGCAGGCGCCGGCTTTTCAGCCGCTGGCGCCGCGGCGGCTTGCTCTTCCACCGCCGGCCGCACCTCAACCACCGGGCGCTTCAGCTCCAGATTGGACAGATGCAGCAACAGGCAATATTTATCGTCCCGGACGCGCCCCTCCAGGAAGCCGCGATACGGAATGGCCCCGCGCCGCAGGATTAGCGGCTCCTTGCCGCCCTTCCCCGCCCCCAGCAGCATCAAGCTCTTCGCCTCATCCAACTCCTTCGCCATCGCAAAAAGAAAATCGTAGGTCAGCCCGTTCACATGCATGATCTGGAGCGTGGACGAGAACACGAAGCGCCGCAGCGCCTCCTCCTTCTTCACCAGCCGCCCGGTCCAGGACACCGGAAACTCCCCATCCACATTGGGTTCGGCATGGCGGCGCGGCCGGCGCTCCTTCTCCTCGCCGCCGGGCGTGCGCACGATCTCCACCTGCTGGATGCGGAAGACGATCTCATTGCGCTCGTTGATGTAGACGCGCGACGCATCGCTCAAGAACATGCCCGCGCGCTCGATATCGACCTCGGGATCGCCCTCGATCAGCGCCCGCGCGAGGGCCTCGTCACCCCCGGCAGCGGCAAGCAGCTTCTCGTAGCCGTGTTCCACATCGCCCTTCAGCACCTTGCGCAGCTTCGCGGGCTCCCCGTTCGGGTCCACATACTGCACGCGTGCGAACACGCTGGCCGGCTCCGCCCTGACGACGGCATCGCGGTTGCGATTGTCGCGAATATTGATATTCGGCATCTGCCGTCCCCCTGCTCACAGCATCTCGAAATCGAGGCCGTCGCCGGCCTCGGCATCATCGGCACCCTCGTCGCCGGCAAGCCCCGCCGTCTGCTGGAACCCGATGAAATCGATATTGTTTTCCGCGCCCACCAGGAGCCAGAGCGTCCCGTCGCCGCCCCGCATCACGAAAGCCGGATCGACCCCCGTGCCGCCCCGGTAGCTGAAATCGATCTTGAAAATCGCGCCGCCATCCAGTTCCTGCTGCACCTTCGCAGGCAGCCCCTCGGCCGCATCGAGCGCATAGGCCGCGTGAATGCTGTGGTCGAGCAGCCGCTCCGGGGTGGTGCGAAACTCAAGTTCGATGGGCGAATTGAAGCTGGAAGCGACCGTATTCAGCCGAGCTCCGCGCGCATCGACCGCTGTCAGCTCCGACCGCTGCAGCCACATGCCGTCCGGGCCAAGATAGCCGAACGCGATGCCGCCGCTCTGGATCAGCGTGCGCCCGTCATTGGCAAGCGTGGCGAGCTGGCATTTGAGGCCCGCCGTGTCGCGCGTCTCCACATCTACGGAGCCGTAAAGCTTGCTCCGGTCGACCTTGTCTATTGCACATTTGAAGCTTTGACCGGCGAACAGGAATTCGAGGGTACGCGCCATATGAAACTCCGGGAAGAACGCATCACGAGGCATCCCGGCGCAGATGCCATATCAGTATTAACACTTCTATAACAATGGCGTTTACATGTCTATTTTCAGTCAGCGGACGAGCTTTTCTGGTCCGGTGACGCAGGCTACCGCCGGACAAAGCAAAGTTTAATAAATTGTTCCTCTTACCTGAGGTGCCGGCGCGTCTTGTCAGGTTTAAACCGTTCCGCATCTGTCATCGCGGAGACGCCGAAGGCGTTATCTGGGATCTACTTGCGTATTTGGCAAGCGGGATGACGCTAACCCGCGCCAAGCCCGCGCGCGACGAGCCGGTTCAGCCTTGCCGCGAACGCTGCCGGATCGTCCGGCAGCTCGCCATCGAGGATCTGCGCCTGCTCCAAGAGCAGCGCGGAAAGATCGTTGACGTCCTCTTGGTGTGCGGCCTTCTGAGCGGTAGAGATGGCCTTCACCAGCGCATGGTGCACGTTCAGCTCCAGGATCGGCTTGATCGCCGCCCCCTGCATCTGCCGCGCGAACATGCGCGCGGTCTGCAAGTCCGGCCCGCGCCCCGCCGCGACAAGACACGCCGGGCTGTCCGCAAGCCGCTGCGACACGCGCACGTCCGAAACGCGCTCCCCAAGGGCTGCCTTCACCGCCGCAAGCAAGCTCTCCGTGCTCGCTTCCTCAAGCTTCGAGTCCTCTTCCTTGGCCCTTTCTTCGAGCAGCGGAATAAGCCCGAAATCGATCTCGCCCTTGCTCAGCGACTTGAACGGCTTGCCGCCAACATCGTTGGGGATCTGGGTCCAGAACGCGTCGATCGGATCGCTCAGCAGCAACACCTCTATGCCGCGCTCGCGGGCCGCTTCCAGCTTGGGATTGGACCGGAGCCGCTCCACGCTGTCGCCGAGGAGGTAATAGATCTCGGTCTGGTTGGGCCGCAGGTCCGCGACATATTCCTTGAGCGTGCGCGCCTCGCCCTTGGTTGTCACAAACCGCGATAGCTGAAGCAACGCCTCCCGCCGCTCGTAATCCTCGTAAAGCCCTTCCTTGATGACCGCGCCGAACGCGCTCCAGATCTTCCCGAACGCCTCGGCATCCTTCTCCGCAAGGCTCTCCAGCTCCGAAATCGCTTTCCCCGTCAGCGCCTTGCGCATCTGTGCCACTTGCGGGTTGTTCTGCAGCATCTCGCGGGAGATATTGAGCGGCAGATCCTCGCTATCCACCACCCCCGTGATGAAGCGCAGATAGGCCGGCAGCAGGCCCGCATCGTCCGTAATGAATACGCGGCGCACATAGAGCTTTACATGCCCCTTGCGCAGCGGATCGAACAGGTCGTAGGGCTGCCTCGACGGCGCGAACAGCAGCACCGCATAGGACAGCCGCCCCTCCGCCCGGTAATGCAGCGTCATCGCGGGCTCATCGAACGCATGCGCGATGGTGCGGTAGGCCTGGGCGTAATCCTCCTGCTTCAGCTCGGACTTTGAACGCTGCCAAAGCGCGCTCGCCGAATTAATCTGCTCCGGCTTCTCCCCTTCAACAAGCTCGATAGGGAAGAGGATGTGATCGGAATAGGCTGCAACAATGCGCCTGATTTCGTGCGGCTCCAGATACCGCTTCGCATCGTCCTTTAGATGCAGCACGATTTCCGTGCCCCGCTCGAACTTCGCGGCTTGCGCCTCGCTTGCCTGCGTGACCTCGAAACCGCCAGCCCCCAGCGAGGACCAAACCCAGGCTTCCGGCGATCCTGCCTGCCGGCTCAGCACCTCGATGCGATCCGCCACCATGAAAGCCGAATAGAAGCCGACGCCGAACTGCCCGATAAGACTAGCGCCCTCCTTGGCCTCGGACAGCTTGCTCACAAAGGCGCGGGTGCCCGAGCGGGCGATGGTGCCCAGATTGCTTATCAGCTCGTCCCGGTCCATGCCGATGCCGTTATCGGCAATGGTGAGCGTGCCGGCACCGGCATCCGGCGTAATGCGGATCGCGAAGTTGGCGCCGCCCGCCGTCAGTTCCGGCTTGGCGATGGTCTCGTAGCGCAGCCGGTCGCAGGCGTCCGACGCGTTGGAGATCAGCTCGCGCAGGAAAATATCGGTCTCCGAGTAGACGGAATGCACCATCAGCTGGAGTAATTCGGCGACCTCGGCCTGAAACGAATACGTCCCGGCGGGGCCCTTGGAGAGGTTGTCCGTGTCTGTCATTTTGGTGCTTGGAAAGTAGATTAGAACCGTATCGCATATAGCAGCACTGGCCGATCATGCAAGCGCCCGGCGCGTGCAAACCGGTAGCCCTTGCTGGCAAAGCGGCGAAGGGCCAGAAAGCGTCGCGGATCGCGAAACGGATGGCGGGCCTCAGGACGAATGCGCAGGCCGTCCGCCGCGGTCCTCCCGCGCTTCATTAAGGTGTCATGGGGCGAACATAGCTTCCAAGCTTAAGCTTGGAGAGAGGTTCGCATGACGGATATTGCAGTACCGGCGTCCATGGAGGGATCGCCAAAGCCCAACCTGAACGCAAAGTCAGGCCCGGCGACAGCTGTGGGATTTTTGCTCCTGCTTGCCGCGGGCATCCTGTTCACAGCCTACAGCCTATATATCGACGTGATCGAAACGGGCGTTCCCATCAAGGCCATGCTGCCATTCGTTCTCCTTGGCGTGGCGCTGCTGATCGCGCTCGGCTTCGAGTTCGTGAACGGCTTCCACGACACGGCCAACGCGGTCGCCACGGTGATCTATACCCATTCGCTGCCGCCCCAATTCGCCGTGGTCTGGTCGGGGCTGTTCAACTTCCTTGGCGTGCTCTGGTCGACGGGCGCGGTCGCCTTCGGCATCGTCTCGCTGCTGCCGGTCGAACTCATCCTGCAGGTTGGCTCCGAAGCCGGCTTCGCGATGGTTTTCGCCTTGCTCTTTGCCGCCATCATCTGGAACCTCGGAACCTGGTGGCTGGGCCTGCCCGCTTCCTCGTCCCATACGCTGATCGGCTCCATCATCGGCGTCGGCATCATGAACGCCGTAATGCGCGGACGCGACGGAACTTCGGGCGTCGATTGGACCCAGGCCACCAAGATCGGTTATTCGCTGCTCCTGTCGCCGCTGGTTGGCTTCACCTGCGCCGCGATCCTGCTCTTGGTCCTGAAGTTCGTGGTGCGTAAGCCAGAACTCTATGCCGAGCCCAAGGGGCAGACCCCTCCGCCATGGTGGGTCCGCGGCCTTCTCGTCCTGACCTGCACGGGCGTTTCCTTTGCGCACGGCTCGAACGACGGCCAGAAGGGCATGGGTCTCATCATGCTGATCCTGATCGGCACGGTGCCCACGGCCTACGCCTTGAACAAGGCGCTTCCTGCCTCGCACGTAGAGACTTTCAAGACAGCGGCCATGGAAGCCGCCAAAGTGGTTGAAGGCAAGGCCGCGGGCTACAACGTGCTTGGCAATCCGCGCCCGGCCGTGACGCAATATGTGGCGTCGCACACAATCAACGAAGGCACCTACCCTTCGCTTGCCGTGCTCATGCGCGACATCTCCGATCAGGTCGTCTCCTACGGTTCGCTGGCGAAGGTGCCCGCGCTCGCGGTGGGCAACACCCGTAACGACATGTACCTGACTTCGGAGGCAATCCGCTTTCTGATCAAGGACAAGGGCGCCGAACTGACGCCTGACGAAACAGGCAAGCTGAATGCCTACAAAGCGGAGATCGACGCCTCGACCAAGTTCATTCCGCTCTGGGTGAAGGTCGCGGTCGCCATCGCTCTTGGCCTTGGCACCATGATCGGGTGGAAGCGCATCGTGGTGACGGTGGGCGAGAAGATCGGCAAGCAGCATCTGACCTACGCGCAAGGAGCATCGGCCGAACTCGTAGCCATGGCCACGATCTTCGCCGCCGATACTTACGGCTTGCCCGTTTCGACGACGCACGTGCTTTCCTCCGGCGTTGCCGGCAGCATGGCGGCTAACAAATCGGGCCTGCAATTCGCAACCGTCCGCAATCTGATGATGGCCTGGGTATTGACGCTACCCATGGCAATGCTGATCTCGGGCGGCCTGTTCTATATCTTCAGCAAGACCTTCTAAACAGCGCGGTTTGCCTGCCCCGCACGGTGGTGTGGGGCGGGCATTCCGGTGTCCATGGGAACGCCACGTAATGCGGAGGGCGAAGCCCGGCGTGGCAGTCCAGTAAGTCGTTGATTTTGCTTGTTGTGTGGATTACTTCGCTACGCTCGCAATCAAATATCGAATTCAAAAAGCATCATTAGTTTCAAATGGTTGCTAGTGGTTTTTGGTTTTTATGGTTCCAACATTTGCCCACGAGCTATCCGCGAACGGATGCAAATGTTGGAACCGAACCACTAGTACAGCTTATCCGAGGTAAGTTCGCTTACGAGCCCTCGGCAAATGGGGTGCAAACTTGCCTCGGGCTGTACTAGCGTCTCCTTTTTTCGGCCTCTTCTGCCTGCTGACGGCGTTGGGCACGGCAGGCGGTGCGATCTACGCGAACACAGTCGCGGCAATGCCGCGGCGGCTTTGCGCACTTGTCCACTGGCTGTGCAGGCGCCCCGGTGGCGCGCTCTTTGGATGCCGCCTTGCTTCGTTTCAACTCTTCAAGCCTGGCCCGCGCGAAGTTTGCGTAGACGCTGCCTGGGAAGCGCCGGATGAATTCCTCCAGCACGGCTTCGCTCTTCGAGCCCTGCACGGCAATCCATGCCTCGGCATCGGCGGAAAGGGCCGGGCTGGCCTCGCTTCGCACGACTGCCTTGTCCGGAGCCGGAGCCGGGTCCACGAAAAAAAGCTGCGAGTCGGAGAGGCTTGCGTAGATGGCAGGATCCTGCCCGCCGTTGGTGGCCTTCAACACGCTCGACCGTATCTTCCGGAACAGGAAGTTCACCTCAAGGCCGGGCTCTGGCAGGTGCTGCAGGAATGCCGCCGTAAATGGGCTATGTCCATCGCTGCCATCGTCCGCGACATCGTTTTCACGTGTGGAGTAAACGATGAGTTCGCCGCTCTCCGGCTCGGACGGGCGCGCCAAGCCGCGCGAGACTGCGCGCTTCGAGCCGCCTATGGCAGCCATCCGCGCCAGAAACGGGTTATTGCGGCAGCTATCGAGAAGGATAAGGCGCAAGGTTTTGGCGCCGCTCGCCTTGGCGCGCAGCCGCGCAAGCGAGATGGCCTCGTCTTCCACGTGCTCAGGCCGCGTCAGCATAACATCGATCGGCAGCACGTAAGTTTCGCCGCCCACGCTGATGCCATGGCCCGCGAAATAGATGATTGCCCACTCCGATCCCAGCGCCTCGTCGCCGAAGCGTTTTAGTTGTGCCTCGAATTGCGGCTTGGTCAGGTCGTAGCCTTCGAGCACTTCGGTAAAGCCATTTTCCCGGAAAGCGGCTGCCACCGCTTTGGCGTCTCGCACCGGATTGGCAAGGAAGCCCGCGTTCCTATAGGCCGAGTTGCCTATAACCAACGCCACGCGCTTTTGAGCATCGGCGCTAACAGGCCCGCAGAGAAAAAGAAGAATAACGATACCGATGGCAGCGCGGAGCAATACCATAGCGCTGGTTCCCCCATTTTGTGCCTGCCGCGTAATCTCTCTACAGGGATCGATTCGTGGCAGCAGATCCGCCTACGGACATAATGCATAATTCTTATGAAAAAAATAGCTAAATGCTCGCTTGAATGTTTAACACCAAAAAAGGTTCGGGCCGTCACGCTGGGGACACCGTAAATGGGATGGAATGAGAGCGCATTTTCTTCCCTGCGCTCGAACTCCAGCGGATTTGAGCGGGCTAGCCGCGTTGCATAGCGTGCCGCCCGAATCCACGATGTCATCCGCCCCGCGGCCCGAAACGAATACGTCCCTGCGGGTTCTTCAAGAAGTTCTCCGCCTCCACGAGTCTACATTCATTCGGATCGCGGCTGCGCGCCTCGGAAAACGCCGGAACCTGCGTCCCCCTTTTGCGGCTCCGCCTGCCATGAACGTAACAAATTTCCGCACGCGCAGATAGTGAATTGCTTTTAAGCTTAGCTGCTCCGGCTACTTAACCGCACATTACATCCCTGGCCGCGCGGTCACAGGATCTTCTCAAATTTGGATAAACTTGTGTATAGCTCCCGCGAGCCCCCGCCGCGGGAGTGCCCCATCAGGAGTGTGAGCATGAAAGTCTACGTAACCGGATTTGTTTTGGCCCTGTTCTCCGCGTTCGCCGGAATACTTTCGCCCAGCCTGCCTACGGGAGAGAGCTTCAGAGAGCCGATAAACCTGGTGTGGGGCTTTATATATGGTTTCGGCTGGTACATCGCCGGATTTGCCGAAAGTATAGCTTCTCCTCGGGTGCAGACGTTTGGCGCGCTGGTCTGGCCGCTGATCGTTCTGGCCGGCGCCACCTATCTTTTTGGGAGGATGCTAGGCATATATACCAAGCGAAGAGCAGAAATTATTACGGTATTCACGCTATCGGTCCTATTTATTCTGCCACAAGATATTATAATGAACACGCCGCTGCGGCACATCCCAACCTATTATAGCATACTCTCCACAGTTTACTGACCGGCTCACAGGCTTTGCGCCCGGCGTGCGTTCCCTGCGTGAAATTCCCTGCCATCGTGCCAATGGCCGGGGACAAACCCGGCCACGGCGGAAGGACGGTGTTACGGCTCGCAGTGATCCCGCTCGACGCATTCGCGATACTCGCGTTCGTGCTCGTGATGGCGCTCGCGGCACTCACGCCGCACGCGCTCGCAATGCTCGCGGTGCTCGCGCTCGTCGACCCTGATCACGTTGCCAGCCGCCTTGGAAACGAGTGCCGGCGCTTCCACTGCCGAAGCCGGGGCGCTCGCGAGTCCATAAGCCGCGCCTGCTAGAGCGAAGCCGAAGCACAGCGATGTTATGGTCTTCACAATATACCTCCTAATTGACGTTCCCGAAGCGAGTGAAATAGTGACGCATATGAAAAAGTTCCAGCGCGAGAACGTGCCGTCGCGCCCAGCTTCCGGATTTCGCATCGTAGGCGCCGATGACCGGGAGCTGCCTTTTTCTCCGCATGTTGTGGAAATAGCCGTCCGCAGGGGGGTAGTTCCAGCAAAGCACATGCTAATAAATTAAAAGGTGATTCGTACGTTAGCCGCGCCGTATCGGAAGCCAGCAGCTATCCAGACGTAAAATAATGCCACACGCCGTCCCGGCTTATCCCGATGCTATAGAAGCTATATTTCCCTTGCGCGGCCATCTCCTTGAACCGCGCCGGCGGCAGGAACCGGTAAAGTTCCACCTCCTGGCTGGGTGTCAGCGAGCTGAGCGGCATAGCGGCATGATAAGGCCAAACGATCATTTCGTCCTTCGTGCCGGGATTTGTAATCGCATAGCCCGTAGTCAGAAGACTGTAGAGGATCGCAAGGATTTCGCGGCCGTTGCCGTCGCCCGAAACGCCTTTAAAGTAGGTGATGGGGTCGCGCACGTTGCCTTTGCCGAACACCGGGGGAATTTCGTTCATGTCGATGGGAAGGCGAAGCTGCTCGATGCTGCCACTCGCGCAGGCTTGCAAAATGGCCTGCCGCATGCGCTGCACCTGGGGCGGAAGCTTCGTCAAATCGCGCCCGATCTGAATCTCTTCCGCGGCCAGCGGTGCAGCCGCAGCGAGCAAAAGGCAGCACAGAGCAATCGCCGGAAGCCATGCCGATGCGCTTAACCATCTTTCGCATCGAACAAATTTTGGGCTTGGCAAATCGTTCACATTTGTCTCCTGTTGCAATTCATGCCCGTTTCGCGGCATGGATGACGATAAACGCGGCTGGGCGGCATCCCCGTCATACCGCGTTCGGTTTTTGGCGCGACCATGGCGGGAGATGCGGCACGATCTCCGCCGCTAAACTTGAGGGCTGAAGCGGCCAATGTGGGCAGAGTCGATCATCGACCCGGCGCAGTTCGCGATCGTTGGCCTTTTCATCGGCGTGCTTCTTTCTGCGCCGGTGGGCCCGGTGAACATCGTCTGCATCCAGCGGACGCTTGAGCGCGGCTTCTGGGGCGGCTTTGCGGCGGGCCTCGGCGCGGTCCTGGCCGACGGCCTGTTCGCGATGATCGCGGCCTATGGCGCCACCGCCATTTCGGGCTTCATGCGCGACCATCAGCTGAAGATCGAGCTAATCGGCAGCGTGATCCTCACCGTATTCGGGCTCAACGTTTTCTGGGCCCGGCCGCGCATCGTCGCAACCGCGACCTTGAACATCGCGCGGCTCAGGCAACTTTCGGCGACGATCCCGCAATTCCTGCGGCCGACGCTTCGCTACCGCATTTGGCGGCTCGTACCGCATTTGAGCATCGTGCCGCAGACTTTCTTCCTCACCATCACAAATCCGGGCTCGATCCTGGGGGTGTTCGCGCTGTTCGGCGGCGCCACATCGGTGCTGGGCGGCATCAACACGTGGGTGCAGGCGATCACGGCGGTCATGTCGATCATGACCGGAAGCCTCGCGTGGTGGGCCGGGCTTTCGAGGCTCATTTCCCGCGTCCGGCACAAGCTTACCGAGGACCGGCTCAGGCTTATCAACCAGGTCTCCGGCGTAGTGCTGGTCGCTTTCGGCGCCGTCCTGTTCGTGCAATTTGCGTTCGGGCTTGCCGGTCACCGGATCGCCGATGCGCATTCCCTGATCCCGTTTGCCTCCTATGCCATTCACGAATCGAAGGGCACGCCGCCGCTTTAGCCTGGCGCGGGATGTTATCCATGCGGATTCTGGACCGGATCAATGAGATTAGGTCTGCCGGCATGGAGTTTTCCGCCGCAACTGCGCGGCCTGCTTGGACGCATGGACATTCGCGTTCGCGCGGGCTATGACCTCCGCAGAAGTTGTAAGAAGGATGTGCAATGATCCGGCGCCTTTATGACTGGACGTTGAGGAGTGCGGAAAGCCCGCACGCGCTATTTGCGCTGATCGCGATTTCGTTTGCGGAAAGCTCGTTCTTTCCGGTGCCGCCCGACATATTGCTCATTCCGATGGTGCTGGCGCAGCGGAAGCGGGCATTCATTCTGGCGGCGTATTGCACGGTCGCGTCGGTGGCGGGCGGTGTGCTGGGATACGCCATCGGGTCGCTGCTTTATGAGAGCGTCGGCAAGTGGATCATCAACCTTTACGGCTATGCCAATGGGGTGGAGACGTTCCGGCAGACCTACGCCGAGTGGGGCGCGTGGATCATCCTGATCAAGGGGCTGACGCCGATCCCCTTCAAGCTCGTGACCATCGCGAGCGGGTTCTCGGGGTATAATTTCGGCCTGTTCGTGCTATTGTCGATCGTTACGCGCGGCCTCAGGTTCTTCATATTCGCGGGCCTTCTGGCGTATTACGGCGAGCCGATCCGGGATTTCATGGAGAAGCGGCTGGAGGCGGTCATGCTGGGGCTGGCGGCGATTATCGTCTCGGGCTTCGTGATCGTGAAATATGTTGTATAGGCTACCGCAAACCCAGGCAGGCTGGCTTGAGCTGCTGACCATAAGGAATACGGCGCTCGCTATCGCGGGCGTAAGCTTCGCTTCGCTGGCGATGGCCTGGACGTTCCAGTTCATGGGCTTCGAGCCGTGCGAACTCTGCTATGCGGAGCGCAATCCGTATTATTTCGCCGTGGCGGCGGGGCTGATTGCTGGGCTCCTGGCTGGCAGGGCGCCGAAGGTAGCCGCGGCGATGCTGGCCGCGATCTGCGTTGCAATGGTCTACGATGCGGGGCTCAGCGCCTATCATGCGGGTGTCGAGTGGCACTTCTGGGCAGGGCCGGATGCGTGCACGGGCAACGGCGCCGGCGTGCAGCTCACAACCTCGCTGGCGCAGAAGCTCAAGCACAATACGGCAGTGCGCTGCGATGTGGCCGCGATCAGGATTTTCGGCATTTCGCTGGCGGGCTATCTCGTCTTTCTTTCGCTTGGGCTGGCGGGCCTGGGCGGGGCTGCGCTGTTTCGCGTCCGGCGTGCGGGCGCGCTGTAGCCGTGCTACCGCAGTTTGCACTCTTTTCTGTGGCAAAGCCCGCTTCGCCACGGGGCTGCCTTAGTTGTTAACAATTCCTCGGACGCGCCCACAAAAACGGCGGACGGAAGAACACGGTTCAGCCAAGGGGCAAAAGATCAGGTTAAGGGGGCGTGTGTGAGCGCACAGGCGGGCGAGAGATTGAGGCGCGGCAAGGCTGCGCAGTTCAGAGCTGGCGGAGATTGCCAGCTATGAACGGCAGCGCCTTCGGTCTCTCGCCCGCGGCCGTCTTCTGGGCGGCCGTATCCGCCCTGGTGCTGGCTGCACTTTTTCTGTTTCACGGTATCCTGCTGCCGTTCGTAGCGGGTTTCGTCCTCGCCTATCTGTTTCAGCCAATCGCTCGCGGCGTTTGCCGGCTCGGTCTGCCGCGCGGTGCGGCAGCTTTCCTTATCGTAACGGCGGCGATTGCCGCGGTTGCCGCTTTTCTCGCGTTGATCCTACCGCCGCTTGCCAACGAGCTTGGGCAACTCATCGCCGAGGCGCCGGAGCGGTTCGAGCATGCCCGCGCCTACTTTGCGGAGCATTACGGGAAGCTTGTGCAGCAGGTCGCGGACCAGCAGCAAAAGACGGGGGCGCCCGCGCCGATGGATATCGGCCAGCAGGTTGCGCCGTGGCTCGTCTCCAAGCTCGACAGTGTGCTTCAGAACGGTCTCGCGTTCTTCAATTCGGTGGCGCTTCTGTTCCTCACTCCAGTGGTAGCATTTTTCTTGCTGCGCGACTGGGACCAGATGATCGGCAGCGTGCGGAGTTTCCTTCCACCGAGGCAAGCGTCCGCGATTATCGAGGTTGCGCAGGAAATCGATTCGGTAATTTCGGCCTATCTCAGGGGCACACTGATCGTGCTGCTCATCCTGTGCACCTTTTATATGATCAGCCTCGGCTTGCTCGGCCTCAACTACGGCCTTTTGATCGGGCTTTGCACAGGGCTTATCAGCTTTGTGCCCTATCTCGGTTCGACCAGCGGCCTCCTGATTGCGGGCAGCGTTGCGCTTTACCAGTTCTATCCGGATTACACCACAATCGGGCTTGTCTGCGGGGTGTTCGGCGTGGGACAGGTGGTGGAAAGCAATGTGCTGACTCCGAATATCGTCGGCAGCAAAGTTGGGCTGCATCCGGTGTGGCTGCTCTTCGCCCTGGTTGGAGCTGGCTATCTCCTGGGCTTTTTGGGGCTCATCGTCTCAGTTCCACTCGCCGCGGCTATCGGGGTTCTGGTGCGATACACCATCCGCAGGTATTATGAGAGCCCGCTGCACAATGAAGGCAACCGGGGGCAAGAAGCGGGCAGCGCGCCGCCGCTCCAGGGATGATTTCTCGTGAAAGGGGCCCAACTCGTCTTCGATCTCCCATATGTACCGAGTTGGGACGAGGCTGATTTTTTCATAACGCCGCAAAACAAGCACGCGCTTGGGCTTGTGACGCAATGGCCGGACTGGCATGCTCCGGCCGCGGTTGTGTTCGGCCCGCCGCAATCCGGCAAAACCTTTCTCGCCAAGATTTGGCAAAACCGGTCAAAGGCCCTGTTCGTCGAGCCGGCGGCGCTTGCCAGCCACGTCTGGGCCGAGCCTTTCGTGCCGCTTGCCCTCGAAAACATCGACACCGCAGCGTTCGACGAAACCGCCCTGTTCCATCATTTAAATCTGGCGCGCGAGCACGGCTCTTCGATTCTGCTCACCGCGCAAGCCGCGCCTGGGCAGTGGAACTTTACCCTCCCGGACTTGCGCTCGCGCATACGCTCCTATCCAGCGATGGAAATCCTGCCGCCCGACGAAGAGCATCTGGCAGCAATTCTCGTGAAACACTTCTGCGACCGGCAAATCGAGGTTGCGCCCGACGTCATCTCCTATCTTATAGCACGAATGGAGCGGTCGATGGCCGCGGCGCAGCAGGTTACAGCTCATATAGACAGGCTCGCGCTGGCCGAGCGGCGCAAGATCACCCGCGCATTTGCGGCGAAGGTCTTCAAAACGCTCGATCTGGACGAGAACGGCGGCAGTAATAACAATGACAAGGAATGCAGCGTATAACCAAGAACCGCACTCGAATTGCGGCCCGTTGGGAAGCGCGCCAGCTTTCATAGGAGAACAATAATGGCTGTCGCCAAAGTCAAGCCTGCCCCAAGCTACCGGGACAGAATCGCGGCCTTTGGCGCCGAGCGCTTTTTCAACCGGGAGCTATCTTGGCTTGAGTTCAATAAGCGCGTGCTGGAAGAGGCAGGCAACGAGCGCAACCCGCTCCTGGAGCGTGTGCGTTTCCTTGCGATTTCCGGATCGAATCTCGACGAATTTTACCGTGTTCGCGTCGCGGGACTTTACGAGCAGGCGGCAACCGGCATCATCGAGACTTCGCCGGACGGCCTGACCCCAGGCGAGCAGGTGAAAAAGATTAACGCCGCAGTCGCCAAGATCTGTGCGCGCCAGCAAAACCGCTGGACGGAGCTTAAGAACGAGCTGGCAAAAGAAGCCATTACGCTTCTGACGGCAACCACGCTCAGCGATACGGACAAGGAATGGCTGCATGAGTATTTCATGCGGCAGATCTTTTCCGCGCTCGTCGCCGTCGCCGTCGATGCGGCACACCCGTTCCCGCATATTCAGAGCCAGGAGCTTGTCATCGTTCTGGAATGCGACCGGAGCGACCATGGCTCGCCGCACTTCATGTTCGCCTTCGTCGCCGTCCCGAATGGGCTCGACCGCTTCATCCGGCTGCCTGCGCGCGGGCGGAACTCGAAGAAGACCGAGGCCAGGTTTGTCGCTATCGAGACGGTGATATCGCTGTTCGCGGGGACGCTTCTCCCCGGCTTCAGGGTCAAGGAGGCAGGGCTTTTCCGGCTGTTGCGCAACAGCGAGATCGAGTTCCAGGAGAAAAGCGAAGACCTGCAGAAGGTGCTGCGCCGGGCACTTGTGCAGCGGCAGCTCGGCGACGTGATCCGGCTTGAGATCAGCGCGTCGCTTCCGGAAACCGCGAGGCAGCTCGTCATCCGGGAGCAGAACATCAACCAGGATGAAGTCGTTGTGGTCGATGGGCTCCTGGCACTTGCCGACATTTCACAGATTATTATCAAGGACAGGCCGGACCTGGTCTACAAGCCATTCGAGATCCGGGTGCCGGAGCGCATCATCGAGTATGGCAACGATTGCTTCGCGGCCATTTCGTCCAAGGATATCGTCGTCCACCACCCCTACGAGTTGTTCGATATCGTGCTGCAATATCTCCGGCAGGCGGCGGCGGACCCCGATGTCGTGGCGATCAAATGGACGCTCTACCGCACATCGCAGAAGTCGCCGGTGGTAGAGGCGCTGAGGGCTGCGCGCGAGGCGGGCAAAAGCGTGACCGTGATGATCGAGATCATGGCGCGCTTCGACGAGCTGGCCAATCTCGAATGGGCCAAGCAGCTCGAAGAGTGCGGCGTGCATGTGGTCTATGGGCTGACCCAGCTCGACTTGAAGACGCACGCGAAGCTTGGGCAGGTCGTGCGCCGGGAGAATGGCGAGCTTCGGACCTACAGCCACATCGGCACCGGCAATTATCACCCGGCGACGGCCAAGGTTTACACCGACCTTTCCTATTTCACGGCGGACCCGGCATTTGGGCGGGATCTCACCAAGATCTTCAACTACGTGACGACCTACAGCCGCCCGAACGATCTGGAACGCACTTATATCTCGCCGCATGGCATCAAGGCGCGAATCCTTGAGGAGATCCAGGCGGAGATCAAGCACCGGAAGGCGGGCCGGCAGGCAGCTATCTGGATGAAGCTCAATGCGCTGGTCGATACCGATGTGATCGATGCGCTATACGAGGCCAGCATGTCTGGCGTGCCTGTGGATCTTGTCATCCGGGGCATTTGCTGCCTGAAGCCTGGGATTCCTGGCCTTTCGGAGAATATCAGGGCGAAAAGCATCATCGGCCGCTTCCTGGAGC
Organism: uncultured Alphaproteobacteria bacterium; assembly: GCA_963767435.1. GTDB lineage: Bacteria > Pseudomonadota > Alphaproteobacteria > Rhizobiales > Rhodomicrobiaceae > Rhodomicrobium. The sequence goes on along the minus strand of CAVYEY010000013.1, from coordinate 30,089 downwards.
ATGCGCGCATCTACTGTTTCGGCGCGGGGCATGGGTTGCCATCCGAAGATGCCCATGTCTATATCAGCTCCGCCGACATGATGCCGCGCAACCTGGAGCGCCGGGTCGAGGCGATGAGCGCCATAACGAACCGCACCGTTCACGAACAAATTCTTGAACAGATCATGATCGCCAATCTGAAGGACAATCTGCAAAGCTGGACGCTGTTGAGCGACGGTTCCTGGGAACGCATCGTTCTTGCGCAGGGCGAGGAACCATTCAGTGCGCACGAGTATTTTATGACAAATCCGAGCCTTTCCGGCCGGGGCGGCGCGCTCAAGACAGCATTTCCCCGCCGGTTCGCAGCTCCGTCCGCTCCGAACGCGTAAGGTGACACGTGGACCGTTCGACCCAGGGCAGGCTCCAGGATCGCAAGCCTGTTGCAGTCATCGATATCGGTTCGAACTCCATCCGGCTTGTCGTCTATGAAGGCTTGTCGCGGTCGCCTACGCCGCTGTTTCAGGAAAAGGCGATGTGCGGGCTCGGGCGCTACCTGAATTCCACGAGCCTGGCTGAATGAGGAGACCATTCCTTTCGCGCTCACGTCGCTCTCGCGCTTTGCGAAGCTTGCTGCAATCTGCGGCGTCAAGGAGCGCGACATTCATCCGTTTGCCACTGCGGCGGTGCGCTGGGCCGTGGATGGGGAAGAGTTCCTGAGCCAGGCGGAGAAGGCTTGCGGGGTGCCGATCAGGGCCGTCAGCAATGCCGAGGAGGCGCAGCTCGCGGCGACGGGCATCAAGGCGGGGTTTCTGCTTCCTTCGGGGGTTGTGGGCGATCTGGGCGGCGGAAGCCTGGAGCTGGTCCGGCTCCGCAACGGCGTCATCGAGGAGACGGTTTCGCTTCCGCTTGGGGGGCTCGCACTGCTCGACAGGTGCAAGGGAGAGAAGGCCAAGGCCATCCCGATTATTGCGGAGGCTCTGGCGCCCCTCAAATGGCTGAACGAGGCGCGGTCGAAACCTTTCTACGCGGTTGGCGGAACCTGGCGGACGCTTGCGAAGCTTTACATGGAGCAGACTGCCTATCCGCTCACCGCGATACACGGCTTCGCTCTCGATACGCGCAAGGCGCTGCAGGTTTCGGCGCGCTATGCGAACAGTTCGCCGGCTGCACTGAAGCGTATGCCGGGCATGGCGTCCGGGCGCGACGAAACGCTGCCTTACGGGGCGCTGGCTCTCAATGCGATCATCCGGCAGGCGCTGCCGTCGAATGTCACATTTTCCGCTTTCGGCGTGCGGGAAGGCATCATGTACCAGCTCCTGAGCGAGGCCGACCGGGAGAAAGATCCTCTGATCATTGCCTGCGAGGACATCGCGCAGCTCAGGGCAAGGTCCAAGACGCACGCGAAAGAGCTGATGCGGTGGACCGATGCTCTTTTCGAAATGCCCGGGCCTGGCGAGACGTTCGAGGAGCGGCGCTTGCGGCACGCGGCCTGCCTCCTGTCGGATATGGCCTGGCGCGGGCATCCCGACTACCGGGGCGAGCAGAGTGCCGTTCTTGTCGCGCAATCGGCTATCGTCGGGGTGGACCATCCGGGCCGGGCATTCCTCTCGCTTTGCGTGTACCACCGGTACGAACGCCGGCTTGCAGGCGAGTTGCTGCCCAAGCTTTCCGAATTGATTCCACGGCCGGAGCGCAAGCGGGCGCTGATTGTGGGGCTGGCGGTGCGCCTCGCCCATACGCTTTCGGCGGGGATGGCCGGAGTTTTGCCGCAAACCCGGCTTGAATATCGCGATGGCAGGCTTGTGTTGCGCATTTCGCAGCAGTTACAGGCGCTCGATGGCGAGCCGTTGCGGCGCAGGTTGCGCAATGTTGCGAAGGAATTGGGGTTTATCCCCGATTTACAAGTTACCGCCCAGCTCGATCCCGCGAAATCGTCACTTTTCGGTGGTCTTCTGGGTTAAGGATGGGGAAACGCATCAGGTTGTGGGGAAATTTCGTCCCAACACCTATCTGTAGTGCCCTTTTTGAGTCATAACGGCGCCCATAAGCAACCGCCCCGAGCTCCATGAACCAGGATCTGTACGCAATTCTCGGCGTCAAGCGCAACGCGACAAACGACGAGATTCGCCGCTCCTATCGCAAACTCGCCAAGGATCTGCATCCCGATCAGAACAAAGGCGACCCTAAAACCGAAGAAAAGTTCAAGAAGGTTTCGGCGGCATTTGCCGTGCTCGGGAATCCCGAGAAGCGCAAGCGCTACGACGCCGGCGAGATCGACGGCATGGGCAACGAGCGAGCCAACCCCCACTATCGCGATTACGGGGCGGGCACCGCGGGGTCGCGTGGCGCTTATTCCGGCGGGTTCGAAGGTTTCCAGGGCGGCGGCAACAACAACGACTTCTCCGACCTGTTCGGCGATCTGTTCGGCAAGCGGGGCCCTGGCGGCGCGTTCACCATGCGCGGCATGGATTACCGCTACAACCTGGAAATCAGCTTCCTGGAAGCGGTCAACGGCGCCAAAAAGCGCGTGCAGTTTCCCGATAACGAGACGCTCGACATTTCTGTGCCTGCCGGAGTTGAAACCGGGCAAACGCTGAGGCTCAAGCATAAGGGAGGTCCCGGAGCAGGCCGGGGAGAGCCAGGCGACGCCCTCATAGAGCTGAAGGTCATGCCGCATCCCTTGTTCGATCGTGACGGCGACAACATAACGCTCGAAGTGCCGATTTCCCTTAGCGAGGCTGTGTGCGGGGCGCGCGTGGAGGTTCCGACGATAGGCGGTCGCGTGACCGTGGCGGTGCCCAAGGGCGCATCCAGCGGGCAGGTTTTGCGTCTGCGCGGCAAGGGCATCAAGAACAACCGCACCGGCGCCCATGGCGATCAACTCATCACGCTGAAGATTGTGCTGCCCGCCAATATCGACGGCGAGCTAGAGCGGATGATTCAAGACTGGACGAGCAAACATCCCTACGATCCGCGCTTGCGGTTCCGGGAACTGGCCGGGGTTTGACGCCCAGACTTTTTCGGGGTGCTACCCATCCGGTGCGCGATTTCCAGGATCGCCCAGCCCACAAGCACCGCGGCAAGGACCAGAATCGCCGCGCCGGCGTTTCCGCCGAAATGCGCCAGTGTATAGAGGATGTTGCCGTAGTCGCCGCCGATCAACTGGCAGGCATGCGGTGCATCCGGATCGACGTCGCAGCCGGTCCAGCGCCCGATCAAGGCCGCCGCCACGAGCACCAGTGGCGGGATAATGCTCAGAAAAATGAGAAGGCCCGCGAGCACGCGAAAAATGCGCATTTGTCTTGCCCCCTGTGGTCTAGCCGGAAACGGTTCCGGTTTTTAAATTTACAGCGCCCTACTGTCATATCGGGTATGATTGAATAGATTACTACTAGCGCTGCGGCCCCGGGCCAGAACTTGCGCTCAAGTAGCCCAGAGGGCGATAGCGCCAGAACTTGCGGCACCGGAGTCGCGCCAGACTGTAACAGCCAAAGGATCGAAGATGCCAGCTGACGCTCCATTCACAATCACCGTTTGCGGCCTGGACGAGCTGCCGGGGCACGCGGACCGGGAGGTCAGCCACGTTCTTTCGATCCTCGATCCCGGCCAGCCCGAGCCTGAGGCGTTCGGCGGCTATGGCGAGCATGCACGGCTTGAGCTGAACTTCCACGATATCATCGTGGATACCCCCAGTTTTGTGGTGCCACAGCCAGAGCATGCCGCGAAGATTTTGGAATTTGGCGAAGACCTCCTGCGCGATCCGGAAAGCGTGCGCCATCTGCTGGTGCACTGCCATATGGGTATTTCGCGCTCGACTGCGTCGATGACGCTTTTGCTGGCGCAAGCGCAGCCGCAACTTGGCGCCGATGAGGTTCTTGCCCAGGTGCTTCATATCCGGGACCAGGCGTGGCCCAATTTGCGGGTGCTCATGCTGGGCGAGGAACTGCTCGGAAGACCGGGGGAATTTTCGGGCGCGGTTGGGGCCATTTACAAGCTTCAACTGAAGCGGCGGCCGGAGCTCCAAAGGCTTTTCATCGAAGGCGGGCGGACGCTGGAGGTCGAACTGGCTCATGCAAGCAAGCGATAGCCGAGGTCTTTTCTGCGCTACCGCCCTCCGGGCTACTTGAGCGTGAGTTCTCAGCTCTTCTATCGCGCCTAGCATTCCTTGAGCACACCGGAGCACACCGGCTCCACTATTGTGCTTTTCGCACCCTGCGCGCAAATTCTGAAACAAGGCGAAGCTTTGCCTTGCAAAAGACCCGCAAGGCCGCGTAGAAGAGGCCTTGGGCTCGCGCGCCCAGCGCGGCCGCGTTCTTTTGGTACGTTAACAGTATATATGGTCACGCTCAGAGGCAGCCAATGGCGACACCGTTCCCTCACGCTCAACCTTCCAATCTTTCGCCCATCGCAGCAGGCCGCAGCAGCGTTCATTCAACCGGCGACTCCAATATCAGCAACGACCTTACGATTATCGGCGACGTCTCCTCGAAAGGCAGCGTGACGCTCGACGGGACTATCGAGGGCAATATTTATTGCACGTCGCTCGTGGTTACGGCGAATGGCCGTATCAACGGCGGTATCGTTGCCAATCAGGAAGTGACGGTGCAGGGCCAGGTGAAGGGCACCATCCGTGGCCGCCGCGTCATGCTGCAATCGTCCGCCAAGGTCGAGGGCGACATTTTCCACCAGGGCATCGGCATCGAGATGGGCACCCGTTACGATGGCACGCTGCGCTGGACAGAGGATGAGCACGCGTTCAACGAGCCGCTCAGCCCGTCGAACAAGAACGGCATGTAAAAGCTCCTTCGATCTCCACGGTAGCGCGAATTTGGGAAGCCGTTGCCCGGCGTGGTGACGGCTTCGTTGCGAGGCGGTATATTGCGGTCCTGTGGAGCGCCTCGAAAGGAAGCCCTGGGCATGCGAACGCTTAAGCCTGAAACAACCGCCCTGCTCGCGATCGACTTTCAGACCCGGCTCATGCGGGTTATCGAGGACGCTGACGCTGTCATCGCCAACGCAAAGCGCCTGATCGATGCCGCCCAGCTTTTCAGCATACCTACCATCTTCACCGAACAATATCCGAAGGGGCTTGGGCCAACGGTCGACGCGCTGACGCCGCCTCCAGGCGCGGCTGTGGCCAAGATGACGTTCGATGCATGCGGCTGCGATGGTTTTCTGGCGCGGCTCGGAGATAGGCCGGACGTTCTGGTCATGGGCTGCGAAGCGCATGTCTGTGTGCTGCAGACGGTTCTAAATCTTGCCGGCACCGGCCGCCGCGTGTTCGTAGCGCGCGATGCGATAGGCTCCCGGCGGTCCGAGAGCAAGGAGACCGCGATCCGCCGCATGGAACGGCACGGCATCGAGATCGTGACAACCGAAATGGCAATTTTCGAGTGGCTCGGAACGGCGGAACACCCGCGCTTCCGGGAGGCTTCGGCGCTGGTGAAATGAGTAGCGGCGCAATGCGCCGGTGGACGGCGCGTGCCGTTTCGCTTAAAACATTCTCGAAACAGGGAAGCGGCAGGCTTAGCTCATGGGTTTGATCAGCGACATTTTCACTTGGTGGAACGGTGCCACGCTGTCGACGCGGCTGTACACGAAGAAGTACGGCAGGCTTATCGGCGAGGACGATCAGGGCAACACCTACTATGAGGATAAGCGCGGGCTTGGGCAGGCAGGCAAGCCACGCCGCTGGGTGGTCTACACCGGCTACGCCGAGGCGAGCAAAGTGCCGCCGGAATGGTACGGCTGGCTGCATTACATGACGGACCAGCCGCCAGAGGACGAGGCGTATCACGTCCGGCCGTGGCAGAAGCCGCATTCGCAGAATTTGACCGGGACTTCGGGCGCGTACCATCCGCAGGGAAGTTTGCTGGGCGAGACGCGCCGGCCTAAGACGGACGGGGATTACCAGCCCTGGAATGCGGAGTAGGTTCCGGCAAGATACATAAGGCGCAACCCCTCACCCTGTCCCTCTCCCTCTGGGAGCCCTCTGGGAGAGGGGACGGCCTAACAACGGCTGCGGCGGAACTCCCTCTCCCATAGGGAGAGGGCTGGGGTGAGGGGTTGCAACCCAATGCCGGCCGCTTCGCCCTTATCCCAATGAGATTTGTGCCGGCGCGCAGTCCCAAAACTCGACTTCCCAGCCGTTCGCACCATGCCGGAGCGCGCAAGCATTGCCGGTGGCGACTTTGAGCGCACCGCGGGCGGCCATGTCTTCGAACGCGCCCGGTACGAGCTTCAGGAAAAACTTGAGGATACCGTTGCTGGTGACGAGCAAGGCTGCATCGCCTTCGCCTAGCGTGGCGCATTCGGCGGCGAGTTGTGCGGCGTTGGCGGCGATGGCTTCCGGCGAGGGGGTCCAGCCGGGTAAGCGCGGCCATTCGCCCAACTTGTTCCAGGCGCTCAGCTCTTCGCCGCCACCAAGCGCTTCGATTTCTTCGGAGGATTTGGCCTCCCACAGACCGTAATCGATTTCTCTCAGGCGCTCGTCGATCATCGGGCGAAGTGCCCCCTCACCCTGTCCCTCTCCCGCGGAGGGGAGAGGGGACGCTCGAAATTCGCTCTGAGCCGTAGATAGGGCACCATCCCCTCTCCCCTCGCGGGAGAGGGGCAGGGGTGAGGGGGCGTTTAACGCTTCGCCTATGATGGTGGCGGCGTCGCGGGTGCGCAGGAGCGGGCCGGAAATTATCCGCTTGATCCGCGCGGCGGAGGGGGCAAGCGCCTGGCCCAACGCTTGAGCCTGTTCGCGGCCCTTGGAGGTCAGCGGCAAGTCGGTGCGGGCGCCTACCCATACGACCTTGTCGCCCTTATCGAAGGTGTTGCCGTGGCGGGCGAGCAGCAGCAGCATTACGCGTCTCCGCCGGTTGGGGCGTTCGGAAGCAACTCGCCTTCGCGCTCTATGATGCGCTCGGCGATGGCGACATCGGCGGGGGCGTCGATGGACCAATGTGTGCGGCCCCGGTAATCGACGAGGGCGACGCGGATGGACAGGCCGTGCTCCAGCGCGCGGAGCTGTTCCAGGCCTTCGGTTTGCTCCAGCGGCGTGGGCGCAAGCTCGACATAGCGGGCGAGCGAGGCCTTCCGGTAGCCGTAGAGGCCGATGTGGCGGTGAATGCCGGCGTGGCCTTCCTTGCGCATGTAGGGGATGACGGACTTGGAGAAGTAGAGGGCGTTGCGCTTGCGGTCGAAGACGACGGTGGTGCCGCTGGCGGGTGTCACCTGTTTTTGCGCAAGGAACTCTTCCAGCGCTGGCCCTTCCAGGCATACGGCGGGGGTAACAATGTCGGGTGTCCGGTCGAGGATCATTTCATCGATCATCGCTTCCAGCACCCAGGGCGGCGTCAGCAAGGCGTCGCCTTGCAGGTTGAGGACAATGTCCTCGGCTATGCCCGCGCGCTGTACGGCGTCGTGAACGCGCTCAGTGCCGTTCGTGCATTCGGGCGAAGTCATGACGGCTTCGCCGCCGAAGCGGTCTGCGGCTTCGAGGATGCGTTCGTCGTCGGTGGCGATCACGACGCGGGTCGCCTGGGCCACGCTTTGGGCGATGCGCCAGACGCGCTCAAGCATCGGCGTTCCCGCGACGGGGAAAAGCGGCTTGCCGGGGAAACGCGAAGAGGCGTAGCGCGCGGGGATGATAATGGCTGCGGACATGGTTACTCGCTATTCTGCGCGGAAGGATCGCGATCTACCTGCAACCATGCGAAGTGCAAGCGCTTCTGGCAAGAGTTTCATGATGGCGACGATCTGCTTGCTGCGGCGGCCGGTGACGACGATGGAACGGCCCTGCATGACGCCATTGTAGCCGGCTTCGGCGACTTCCTCGGCCGTGTTCCACCAAGCCTTGCCGAACCTTGAGACGCGCTGCCGCACGCCTGCGACGTCGTGGAATTCGGAATAGGTGAAGCCGGGGCAGAGCGCAGTGGTGAGAACGTTGTTCCGGCGGTTTTCCAGGAGCAGGGATTCGGAGAATTTGACCATGAAGGCTTTGGACGCCGCGTAAAGCGTGTGGCCGGGCGTGCCGGGGATCAGGCCCGCGACGGAGGCGACGTTCACGATGCGGCCGAAGCCGCGCTCGATCATTCCAGGCAGGAAGGTGTGAGTGAGTTCGCAGGGGGCAGTGACCATGACTTGGAGGAAGCGCTGCTGGTCGGCCCAGGCGGTGCCGGCGTAGTGGCCGGGGACGGCGAAGCCTGCGTTGTTCACGAGGCCGTCTATGGTAAGGCCGCGTGCGGCGATCTTGGCGTACAGGTGCCGTACGCCTTCGGAGCCGGCAAGATCCTGTGCAATCGGGGTTGCGGCGACGTTGTACTTGGCGGCAAGTTCGGAGGCGAGGGCTTCTAGGCGATCGGAGCGGCGCGCGGTTATGACCACGTTCCAGCCGTTGCGGGCGAAGACTTCGGCGAAGGCTTTGCCGATCCCCGAAGAGGCTCCGGTGATCAAGGCCGTGCGGCCGCTTACGGATTCTGTGGTCATACTGGTTGTGTTCCGCGTGATGCTTGGCGTTTTTCCGCGTCTGGAACGGGGATTCGATGTGGCGCCGGCTTTGTTTTCTGGCTGGCTGGGCTGCCGTCCGGTTGGCGCAGAGATGCCGGTTTTGAAACAATTTAGCACAGATGTCTTGAGTTTGCGTTAAGCGGAGTACATAACTAGTACAGGCCGCCGGAAGTTTTGACCCATTGGAACGGGCTCATGCGGCGAGCGGTTTGCCGGTGAAGGTCCATCGGAAGGGCTTGGCCATGGTTTCGTTGAAGTAGGCGATGAACGCCTCGATGCGCTCTTTGAGTTCGCCGGTGGATTTGAAACTGCCCCGGCGCAAAAGCTTGCGGGCCAGGATGGAAAACCAGATCTCGATCTGGTTGAGCCAGGAGGCATGTTTGGGGGTGAAGTGGAAGCAGACGCGATGAGCGCTATCGCGCAGGAAAGTTTCCCGTGAGACCCGGTCCTTCAGATGTCCGGATTTTCCTTTCTCGCCAAGGTCTTCGTCGATGCCGCATAGCCGGGCCGCAAGGCGTACAACTCCCTCGGAAACGTGGGTGTTGAGGTTGTCGCAAATGATTTTCCACGCAGCCGTGCACACATCTGCGGCGAACAGAGCTTCAAGGTAAGCCACGAAATCGGCCTCGGTGCGGGTATCGCCTACAGCGCCCTGCACTTTGCCGGTAGCGACGTCGAATGCCGCGATCAAGGTCAGTTAGAGCCATGACGCCGATACTCAAACTCGCGCCGCTCCACTTTGCCAGGCTTCATAGGCAGCGATGGCGCGGCGCGTTCCAGAGCCTGAATACCGGTCATCCCGTCTATGGAAAGGGTGCGCACACCTTTCGCTACGGCGGCAGGGGCTTCGGATGGTCTCGCCTGTTTTGCCGCTGTCACCGCGGCCGGTATGAAACACCAGCCAATTATCACAGGCGGCGGACGCCCCGAAGAGCCGGGATTCAAATGGGTCAATACCACGCTTGGCAACATCAAAAGCGCCATCACCGGTACCTGCCGCGCCGTCCGTCCGCGCCATTGCGCACGCTATCTCGCGGCCTATGAATACCGGTTCAACCGCCGTTTCGAACTCGATAGGATGGTCGAGCGGCTCGCAGCCGTGGCCGCCAATACCGCCCCGCACCCGCTCGGTCATCGCTCCAGCGGAGATGCGAGGGTAATCAGGAAAATTTTTGTAATGACGGCTACAATTTCTCATCGCATTCTGTCAGTGTTGCTAAAGACAGGCTAGGTACCATGACTTTTGGCATAAGTGAGCGATTTGACTGATGATTCCGGAGTGATGCCGCCCACCTGTTGAGGCGGCTTAACCCTATCCCGGAATGGGACGCCGGAAGCCTCTGCTGGCTCGTTAAGGGTCCGCTCTTTGATCCGCTCAAGGAGGGAACCGATGCCAGCGGAGAGGATCGCGATGCGCCTGGTGCGCGAAGTTTTACGATTGATAACGGCGGAGCAACTGTCCGCGCGGCGGACCGGCAAGGCGCCGTCGACGGTGCGGGCGACGCTTGGACGGCTTCGCGCTGCCGGTTTGAGCTGGCCGCTGCCGGAGGAGCTTGGCGACGCCGGGCTTGAGGAGCGGCTTTACGGCAAGGGCGGCGCCAAGCCCGGTTCCGCGCGGCGGACGGAACCCGACTGGGCCTCGATCCACCGCGAGATCAAGCGCAAGCACGTGACGCTCTCCATCCTCTGGGAGGAGTACATCGCCAAGCTGCCGGTGGTCATGCGCCAGACCCATGCGGCTGGCGAGAAGCTGTTCGTGGACTACGCCGGCGACACGGTGCCGGTCGTCGTGGACCGGCTCACCGGCGAGTGGCGCCCGGCACAGATTTTCGTGGCGGTGCTGGGTGCGTCGAGCCTTTCCTATGCGGAAGCAACGTGGACGCAGAGCTTGCCGGACTGGATCGCGGCCCATGCCCGCGCCCTGGAAGCCATCGGCGGCGTGCCTAAGCTCCTGGTGCCGGACAACACCAAGGTGGCCGTCATCAAGGCCTGCTTCTACGACCCGCAAGTCCAGCGCACCTACGCCGCGCTCGCGGAGCATTACGATACCGGCGTTCTGCCCGCCAGGCCGCGCAAGCCGCGGGACAAGGCCAAGGTCGAAGTCCTGCGTTCTGATTATCGAACGCTACCTCCTTGGCCGCCTGCGCCACCGGACGTTCCACGGCCTTGGGGAGTTGAACCAGGCCATCCGGGAGATGCTTGCCGATATCAACGGACGCCGCCCGCTGCGCCGGATCGCAGCCCATCTGCGCAACTCCGGCAACCATCGCCACACGACTACCCCCGAGCATATGCCCTCAAGCCACCGGCACTTCGCCGATTGGTCCATCGAACGCATCCGCCGCGAAGCTTCGGCCGTTGGCCACTCCACCGGCACCCTATGCGAGTTGATCCTCGAAGAGCGCCGCCATCCCGAGCAGGGCTTCCGTTCCTGCCTTGGGATTATCCGGCTGGCCAAGTCCTTCGGCCGCGAGCGGGTCGAAGCGGCCTGCTTGCGAGCCCTTGAGATCGGCGCCCGTAGCTACGGCTCGGTCCGCTCCATCCTCGACAACAAGCTCGATCGCCAGGCCGGCCCCAAGCGGATCGCGGTCGGCCCGGCGATCCTCCACGCCAATATCCGCGGCCCGCGCTACTACAACTGAGAGGCTTTATGTTTTGAACTGAAGCAAGCACAATTGATCCATGGTCACTATCCCTACTGGGTTTGTCTTTCCATCCCGTGCCGGCCGGTCACGCTCTTGCGGCGCCCCGCAGAACTGCTAGGTTCCTTCTATTATTTTTCGCGAAATGAACTATCTAATATTGACGGCTACCGCGACGCAGATTTCGTTAGGCAGGCAACCAGTATGAATTTTTATGACTTTGTAGCAGGAAGAGTCCCTAACTCAATTTGCAAGAATTTTTGTAATAACGGCTACAATTTTTCACCGCATTCTGTCAGTGTTGCCAAAGACCGGTTAGGTGCTATGACTTTCGGCATAAGTGAGCGATTTGACAAATCAGCCGAGTTAATATTCAAGGAGCTAGAATTGCCGCTAACACCCTCTGCTAAATTGAATATGACCCGCATTCGGGCGCCGCTAACGAGCGCAGAAATAGAATTCGTAGAAAAGCACAGTCCTGATGACTGCGAATTATACGAGTGGGCAGAAAAGGAATTCGAGAGAAGATGCTATCGCGCAAAGGCCGACACGTCACGCGGCGCTTTCTACGCGTCCCGGAAGTGAGAAGGCAAAGTTGGGCGCTCCGAGAGGGAAACCGAAATATTCTTTACCTGTTAGACAATCAAGTATCAGCGGGCGGCATACCCTTAACACTTGGTCCCGCAATAGCGTTAAGCCCATATCGATTACAAGCGTGGGCAAACGCAACGGAACCATCTATAATACTTTGTGATGGAATTTCTTTCTGATTCCAATCATACATAACATTTCTAACTCCTACGTTATGACATTTTTTAACAAACTCTTGCACTTCTCCGACGTTGTCTTCTAAGATAATCATCTTAGGCACAACTACCTCTGGCCTATCTTTTATGTACGTGGCAATGTTATCCCACACCTTACTGCAAAAATTCCTGCCTTTAATTTTAAGATATATGCTTTCACTAACGGTGTCGACACTTATACATAGCGTCTTAATAATGCCATTCTTAAGACCTTGAGCAATTTTCTTAGAAAATATTGTCCCGTTGCTATTAATCTGAATAGAGTAGTTACACAAAAGAAGGCTTTCCATCAACTCATCGAACCCCTTCATCATTGCCGGCTCCCCCCCTGTTATTGCGATTGACGAATCCGGCGAAATGCATCCATTCATTTGCAAATGCGCGATAACCTGTACTATTTCATCAGTCGGTGTGTCTGTTGGATTTTTAGATATCAAAGTTAATCTACAATACGAGCAACTAAGGTTACATGACGCATAGTGACCAATATTCAAAAAGTTGAAAAAATACTTTTGCGCCGGCCACATACGCTTTCGCAAATGAATGCAACCTTTACATGCACCGTAGCCGTTTCCCTGATTAGCTTTTATTACCTCCCTTCGTTTACTTAGAACGCTATTTATATTAAAGTCTCCATCGTTAGTTTTGCTAAATAAAATATTATCATTTGGATTGTCCGCCTTTAGGTTCGAAAAGCAACACATGCATGCGACATGATTCTCAAGAAAAACGATACCGCTTTCAATGTTGGCGCAGCTATAGTAAGGTTTGCTTCTATCTGGAGCTGGCATTCCAACGACATTTTGCCACTTTATATTTTCTTCTATACGAACAGCCTCGTCTGCATGCGTATATAGCATCATTTTATACGCACTGCCATCGGCCGATGAGTAGGAATACGCGTTAATGCGATCTATATTTGTCGCTATTGCTTTGCCAAACTCTTTAGGAATATATGCGCGCCATCCTGAACGAAAAAGAGATTCAGAGGATAAATATTCGGAAACATCTCTGCGTATTTCTGTGCATCTTGTCTTGCAGATTATGCGCCCCGTGCAGTCGGTTATTAAAATAGCATCCGGAGGAATATTGCTAGAGGGAAGTTTGCCCCATCCGGATAAAGTTGCGTTACCATCCGTATCCCATTCGAAATTATCCATCGCACCAACGTAATACGAATGATCATCAAAAAAGCGAACCGACGTATTCTCCACTTTTGTCTCCTGAAAGTGAGCATTCCCAATAAGTGGCCGTGATATTCCGCCACGAAGCCGTCCGCCTGACGTCTGCTGCCTAGGACGCGCACTACAAGCGTTGTAAAACCACATAAGATTGCGGAAGGTCTTTGCGACGCTCAAAAGAGACCAGACGGAAACCGCTTTGACGTTCAAACCATCCTTTTGGCACCACCGCTTCACCATAACTTTCAGCCGGCCGACTGGGATCGCCCCCACCTGTCTGCAGATAGAGATGCTGACCTTCCGTAGCACGTTCCCACCATTCAATTCTGTTGAAGTCGGCGCTCGCAAGGAGTTCGCCGTAGACTGCAACCTCCGTTTGCTGGCTCCACACGTCGATATGCGCGCACCGGAAGGTGGTGAGCGCTACGATAGCATTTTGTTTCAATACCCTATGTATTGCATTCAGAACAGATGTCGCCGCGCGCTCGCTCAGATGCGAAAAAACGGAATAAGCAATCACAATATCGTACTTACCACCGTCAATAGGATAGTCATCTGTGGGCGCAACCAACCGAAAATTGCCGTAGGGCATCGCGCCTCGGCAAGTCTGAATGGCTTTGGGATCTACGTCGATTCCTACGATATTGCTTGCAGGTAAGTCACGAAGAATCCATCTGTAATTACGGCCCCACCCCACCCCAACGTCAAGAACTCGCGTACCCAAATTGAAATTGCCGCCGCAGGCTTCGAGATACGTCTTAGTCAGCCTCCAAAAAACTTTCGAACTCTTCATAAGCCTGAACGCCGGAAGCCCCAACGTACATAGCTTGAACGTCGACCGCCGGTGGTTTCGGGGCGCGCATGTCGCCCCCCGCCAGCGCCTCAGCCCACTCCTCGTCACCTAAATTACAAGCCCAATGCATGATCAACCCTTTTAAATTTCGATTTGCCGTGATCGCGCAAGTGTACACCCCACTCTACAGCGTCATGAGAGTCGTATGTATTCCTTCGAGAAGTTTCCGAGAAAGCGCAAATGGAAACGCCGTATTTGGCCGGAGCATGTATAAGCAAAAAGTTATCTGGGGCACTTATCTAAGGACCTCGCAAAAGCTCACGAAAGTGAAATCGCTTTATCAATGGGCTCTGACCGGTCTCTTAGGGCCGCTGCTGATTGAGCTTGATTGGGAAATCCAAATGAGGCCCGTTTCAATCTGCCTGCTACACCCCACCGAGTGAGCTCGTTTTTTCTAGCAGTGCGGAAACCTTCTCCTGGGGAAAGCCACCACGTTCGCGTAGTCGTAGTGGGTGTTTTGCAAACACAGTTGGGATAGTCGGCAATTTTTAAGATGGAAAAGTTCGTAAGAAGCTTCCGCCAAAAGCTGCATCACCTGATAAGACGAATACAAGTTACTTTCCTCGAAATCGCCGATCTCGAACGCAATAGTAGGCCGGTTGGAGGCAATTACAGAGTTCATCCCCTTGATAACCTCGTATTCCGCGGATTCAACATCAAGTTTAATAAAACTTGGCGCGGTGCACGTGGTCTCCACAAACGAATCGATGCTTGTGGCCGGCACCGAAACTTCCTGCCGCTTCATTGCGCCATTTGAATAAATCCTAGCTGCTCTAACGCCATTATAGGCACTAAATTGGTGTCCGTAATCGCCTATGCTTAATACAGTGTTTTCGTGCCACAAAGCCAGATCGTGAGCAAATACGTTGTTTAACTCTGCGTTTCGAATATTCGTATCAAGATGTTGCTTGATAGATGGAACGGGTTCGAATGCATCGACGCGCCCCTCGGGGCCGACGAGTAGACCTAATGCGAGAGAAAAAAAACCGATATGCGCGCCGCTATCAATAACACTCTGACCAGCATCTACGACACCGGCCATAAGCCACAGCAGGTCCGGTTCAAAGGCCCCAGTAAGAAAAATCTGCTTAGCTACCGTTTCCTTCAGATCGAGCTGCATCATCGATCCAAAAATACTTGGAACTCCATACCAGACTTGGTTGGTAGGGGTTAGCATTGCACGCTTCCAAGGCGGCCACTTTGCTGAACAACGATGCTTCGGCGGCTCTCACGATTAGTTGCTCTAGCGAGGCCGAGGTGGAAGCAGCCTTGCGTAACTCGTCCCCAATATTCTCAATCATCGCGAGCCCATATTTCCAGGCAAATCTTTTTCATAATTGGCCACAGGAAGCCAATTGTCCCACCTGAAAGTTTCCGTCTCCCATGGGCGCAGGTGCCGATTAGACAGGCACAATCGGTCAGACATGAAGATTAAATCAACTTGAGAAAAAACCCCGCAATAGTAGCATTGGTCTACGATATCCAGCAGGCGAAAGCCTCTTGTTGCAATGTATTGAAAGCGATCCAAAAAAGTGTCTGAGGTCGCCTCGACAACTATGCAGTCAATGCGGTCCCAAATTCCATCCGCACCGTGCAATATCGGTAGCTCGAAGCCATCAACATCGACCTTCAGCAAATAGGGCTCCGGTTCATTCCGCTCCTTAAAAAAACTATCAAGACGAACGGTGGGAATTTCACATAAGCCATTGTCCTTAGCCTGCTCTAGTTCGCCTATGGTAACATACTCAAGTTTTGAGTGAGATATCTCGCTACCTGTAATCGCGATTTTACGCAATGTGCCAGTCCCATCGCAGTCAGAAACGGCAACGGGCACGAGTTCGTAGTCTATTCCAGTGTAGTTTTTAGCAATTTTCGAGAAAAACTCAGATGCTGGTTCAAAAAGAATGTGACGGATCTTCGGATATGCCTTTCTCAACTCTGGCGTCTCTTCATGCACGCCCACATCAATTATTGTTCCGAAGCGGACGCCGATTTCAGTTAGAAAGTTCAGTGCATTTGATTTAGAAGGAAATCGAAACATTGCACGCTCCCGAAATAAGAAGTCTATGACCTTACCGTTCCAGACTACGTCGGAAACAGCACCACTCCAACTTTTTGCCCTGCGAAGCTTTTTTCGAGCGGACTAGAAAGTGAAGCCGCCCCAGTCGTCACACAACGGCAACGGGCCCCTTGATGTTTCCCCTGGACTTCTTTGGGGACTGAACGGCGTCGCCTTAGGCTTCCGTGGCGCGGGTAGAATAGACCCCTCCGTCGATTGGATTGGTAGCGCCTTCCGAAAATTTCAACAGGAAGTAAGCGCTGCTCATTATAAGCTTGGCATGCTAGTCGGTAATGCCAAGCGTATTTCTCGAACTCTCGCGTCGCGTCCACGATAAAAACTTCTTAGCTGGGTAAACGTGAAACGCTGGAGCTAAAGTCCCTCTCTCTTTCAGCAGGTGCGCCACCCTGCGCGTAGTCGGCCACACCATGCAGAAGTGCTGCTTTGGTTACCTCCAGCAACGCACGTCCGTAATGCTCATCCGGCTCAAGATAAGCTCCCTCGGCCCACTCATTCCACGCATTAATAAAAATATAGGGCTCAACCTGATCGCGACGAACCATAGCCTCTTCAACAAGGAAGCGTAACCAGCGTGCGTAAGCCTTTGTGCTGTCATTCAGGAACACGTGACCTCTATTTCCCCGGCGCGCCGTGTTGTCCCACATGGGGAAGCATCCTCGATAACGCACGTAATGGGTGGCCGGAGCGTTAATACTTTGTGCCGCCACCCCAACGTAATCTTCCAAGTATCCTTCAAATCCATCGAAAACGCCTCCCACAACTTTAGGATCGATCAAAAGCCGGTTTACATGCGGCGGAGAAAACTCAACCGCAGCATCGCAGCCGTAAGGTCGAGGGTCTGAAAGTCCGAAGGATTGCACCATCACAATATGAAGGTCTTGAATACCGCATCTTGCGGCGGCGCTACGAAGCGCTTGTACATTTCTTACAGGATCCGGTAATTGGTCAACGCGATATATGGAAACAACGGGCGCCCCGTTAACTCTAATATATCTAGGGTCTGTAAGTATCGGCAGCATATCGACGATAAAGCGCTCTTCAAAACCAGGCATATAGCTCTGAGAGATTAATATCTCGGAATCCGAACCGTCCCATCTTCGGTTCCAGTTCTCGTTCGCCCAGCAAATACAAAATGGGAAGTCAGGCCCCCGTTTAAGCCATAAATCAACGGGTTTTTCGAGTAATCTCCTTCCGTCAAACCAGTACACATAGAAACAAAAGCCGGTCAATCCGTGTTCACCTGCAAGTTTTGCTTGTTCATGCATCGTCTCAAGCACACGAAGATCGTAATAGCCGAGCTCACTTGGCAGGCGAGGATGCCGGTGCCCATACATCCAAGGCCTAGCGCGTGAAACATTAGTCCATTCGGTAAAGCCTTTACCCCACCAGCGATTATTTTCAGCGATTGGATAAAACTGAGGAAGATAAAATGCAATTAGCTTTACCGGGTGTGGCGTTATTGAAAGATCTAGTTTCTCAGGCTCGACGCACAGGGCCGATTTCTCAAGACATGACGGCAAGCCCCGCTTCCGGTGGCTTTCCTTATCACGGCCGCTTAAAATTTCCCGATACAATTCGGAAATGGCCCTTGCAGCAGAAGACCAGCGCAGCTTCTCGATAGCGAATTCACGAGCCTGACTACCCAGAAGCGTAGCAAGCGCTGGATCGTCCAAAACTTGCTCCATCTTGCTCATAAGCTCAACAAATGTGCCATCAAAAAGTTTCACCACATGCTGACCATCCACTAAGGTGTTCCCAATGTTGCACGCAGGCAAAATAACGGGCTTTCCAGAAACGAAGTACTCAGGAAGCTTTGACGGAAAACGGTAGTCGTTAAATGGATCGCTGCGACCAGGCTGCACCAATAGATCGGACAGCGCGAGAAGCCTAGGAATCTCTTCACGTTTTACAAAACCAAGTTCAATAAATGCGTCATCGGCAAGATGCTCCTTAACGACATCGATTTCAGTCTGGCTCCAGCCTGTTCTTAGCAATCGTACGCTTCTGCCTCTGGCGCGCAACGCAGCGACGGAAAGATAAAGATTACGAACATCACTGACGTTCGAATAGTGGACATTTCCACTGTAAAAAACAATCTTCTCATCACAATTTATCCCAAATTTACTACCGTACTTTTTGCGGGCATCGGTAGGCAGGTTTTCAAATTCGCTATCAAACCCAGGCCAGAACATCAGTCCAGGCACGTGGGCGGGCTTGAACTCCATAAGACGCTCGATCAAACAGGTGTATCCGCTTGCGCCTTCGGCGAAGTCGCGATAATGTGTAGGGTGAGATCGGTAAGGTAGAGTAATAAGGTCCTGATAAAGCGTTGGCAATTTGATGAGATCATTAAACTGTAGATGCTTTAGTTCGTCAGTGACAATTTGTTCCTCGTTGTCCTCCATATGTAACACGTAGGGACACCCGTGTCTGTAGGTGATTGATTGTGTAACCTTGCGCACGTGCTCCCGAGGGGACCACGCATGAACAATCTCGGGTTTACCGGCCGATGCGAATGGGAGATCTCCCGCCAGTGCTTGTTCGTATAAGCGAACGGGAAAACGCGCCTTACGATGTTGCTTTATAGTTTTTAAGCCGTCAGGAATTAACATTACGACATCGTGCCCGAGCATCACCAGCTGTTCCGCGATGCTAAACACATGCATAGCGCTATTGCCTGATAGGTTGCAATGAGAAATAAGTAGAACTCTCATATTAAGGGCTTCTTAGGTTGCAGAAAAATGAGCTTGGCGTTGAGAGAAGTTTCGGTTGTAGTATTTATCGCCAAATTTAAGGTGCTCTCGGTGCGTATCACGAAAAATTTGCTCGTCAACCAAGATCGGTAATGCGCGTTTAAGCCGGGCTGGTTCGAGCGCAACAAGTCGAGAAGCAGAGGATATATTTCGCAAGCCTGCTAAAGTAGCCCGATAGGATGCATCCTGAACAGCGCCGTCGCAAGAAACGTAATGTGGGCCCAGCCCCCCAATTGCCTCCAACCGCTCTCGCGCTATTAATGTGCAACTGGCGTCCAGGGCGGAGACCTCCCGATCACAAAACAATGTTCCCCAAGTGCCGTCTTGTCCCTCCCAGAACCCATGGTACGCCTTAAGAGCACCATGTTCCGGGGAAACCACAAGACCGGCCGCAATCACTTGGCCATCAGGTGAGTAAACATGGGAAGCCACAAAGCCAATATCTTTTCGTTCTGCGTACATGATCCGAGTCGTTAGCCACTCCTCGCTTGTATAGCTAACGTCAGGGTTCAAGAACAAAACGTAGGGGGCGCTTCCTTTGGACAAACAGTCCGAAGGTGTGTGATTCCACCGAACAGCTTGCCAGCTTTTCACGCTTATGTCGCAGGCTTTAAAGTCTGCCTTCAGCTGTTCTAACCTGTCCACTGATGGCTCTTGCAAAATTACATCTACATCCAGATAGCAGTCCAATTTGGGACGCAGCCGGAGGCGGTGAGGCACACGTGAGTCTATCTCCGGCCAGCCCCGAAAAGCGATCCGATAAAAATACTCCTGCACCGCCATCAACTGGAGAGGCTCGATCTTACCTTTTGCATTTGAATCAGACGCGACACTCCCTTCTGACCGCCGCCAAAGATAGAGCACTTCGGGCACATGGATAATTTTTTTTGTGTATTCGCTTAGTCGAAGCATGAATTCAAAGTCCTGGCAACCGTCATATTTCGGCTTAAACAAACCTGCGCTTTCCGCAATTTCTTTCCGAACAATGAGCAAATGGCCCACATACATCACACCAGAAAGCAACGTTGGTGACCACGCGGGCTTAAAACAATATTCCCCTACCACGTTGTCCCTGCCTAAAAACGCTTGATCGGAGTATGCCACATCTGCGGATTCCTCCATAATCCGACGGATCATCGTTGACAAAGCGTCTGGAACCACCTCATCATCGTGGTCTACAAAGGCTAGAAACTCTCCTTCTGCTTGTGAAATTCCATGATTTGTTGCTCCGGATATACCCTGGTTTGTTTTCAGATTATAGGCTCGGATCCTCGGGTCCCGTGCACAATACTCCTGAAGGCTTTGCCACGTTGTTTCGTCACGAGATCCATCGTTAACTAGGATCAGTTCCCAATTGTCGTAGTTCTGCAGCAGGATGCTTGATACACATCTATCAAGATACGCCGAGTTCGATTTATAACAGGGCACGACTACCGAAACTTTTGGTGTCTGTGAATTGGTGCATGGTGCATTAGTCTTAAAGGATACCAATGAGCGCAGGGGGCGGGGAACGCTGCACGCCCCCCGTTGAATATCGTTTGCATTAAAATGTGAACGGTACTGCATGTAGTCGACAAGCGGAGGAAGTCCTTGCGCGGCCCGTTGTGAAACCGAGCGCTGGAAATTCCCATCTAAGAGAGGATGAAAATGGGGCCGGTCAAATGGCGCCCTCAAATAGTGCATCAATGGATCGCTGGATTCGGAAGGATAGTGGCATGCGTAGTATGCAGGATCGAACCCTGGACAAGGACTCCGTCCTTGAAGACGTCCGACCTCGATATAGTGTGCAAATGGAGTAAACGGCCTGATGTCAGGACCGCTCGAACAATAATAGTGCGGAGAAAAAAGTGGATGAGCGGACCGGCCCTCTTTGTCGCCATGGCGAATATAATGCAGATATGGATGTTTTTGTTTCATAGCAACGTCAGGGGCACCATAAAGATAGTATTCAAGGTCAATTAGCGGATGAGGTTTGCGTTTTTCTTGTATCCCGTTTTCGATAAAATGTGTTAATGGCTCAATCCCCGCAGCAGCTACCTCAGGATATTGTAAGAGATACCAAGGTACATCAAAATAGGGGCTAGGGCACCTGTTTTCATGCCAGCCCCAAGTAATGTAGTGCTGAAATGGATCCACCCCAGCATCTGCGACGTCCGGATTCTGGCGAAGATAGAAAGACTCCGAAAAAAACGGAGCAAGTAGTAATTTATAGGCAGCAACCGGTCTTAAAGGCTGGCTATATTTCCTATTTGCTTTCGCAAAAATGGCTATCAGAAAGGTTGCAAGATTCGTTTTATGCTTCATGTCAGCAATCGACTTTCGGAGATGCTTTCCGTCCTTACCAAGGACCGTTGATCGCAACTATATCTAGCACATAAGAAATAAACTGAGCGGCGCGCAGTCGCGCACCATCAAGCGTGCCGCGTTATTTGTCCAAAACGGAAGAAAGCTTGGAAACAGCCATCGTGTCAAAACGTACCTTAAAGCACTCAACTCTTCCATGCCCACCGGTGACGCAGCGCCCGTTGAGTGGAGAAGCACGTAGCTGGGGGCTGTGTCCTTCTTGAACATGGTCATTGTTCTATCTGGAAAAAATAATGGTGGCAAGACGGCGGATTGCAATCTGAAGGGGCTGCGCAAAATTTTCTGTGCATATGCTGTAGGAGCAACTTGGCAGCGCGCCGCGGGTTGGAAAAGCCGCCGGTGTTCTTTGCTGGCACCGCCGCTTCTGACAGCGCTGACCACGCGCAGGGAAGCGTAGCAGAACGTTTTGAGGTCGGCGGGCCGTGAACCCGGTCCCCCCGGCCACGGTGGCGCTCACCATAAGACAGCCGGTGGCGGGGTAAGATCGCCTGCCAACCCGCTGCCAGGCGTATATTCCGGCTGCTGTACTGCGCTCTGCGCATCGCCAAGACGGTCACAACAGTTCTACGTTCCGCTGCCGCTGGCATTCGCCGCCACTGCGATCGAGCGCCCAAAACATTAAAGAGGCCGGCGCCAGTCTTCCGCAGGCGCTGCATGGGTGATGGCGGCAGTTGCCCAAGGATTTCCCGCTGGGGAATGGTTGCGCTACGGTGTGCTCGACCACATCCATCACGCCCTCCTCGTGGCCTGCCGCAAAGCCGAAGGCCGCGAGGCATCGGCCTATCTGACGAACCCAGCCGGACCAATATCTGAGATCGTCGAATTCGATAGCAGCACCGATATCGAAAAAAGCCGTTCGATGGCATGCTGCAACTCGCCGTTGAGTTGGCCGCCCTCGTCGGGAAAGTCCACGCGCCGCAAGTTGAGCCGCCGAAGCGGTTCCATGGCCTCCGGCCTCATCCAGAACATGGAGCCGGCGAAGAAGCCGATATCCGCTTCGCTCATTTGAGCGCCCATGCGGCGCGCCAATCGCAAGGTGAGCTTCCGGTTCTTATCCGTCCCCCAGGCCATTTTCGCGGTATAGCGGGCCGAGGGAATTCTCAAAGCGCGCGGCCCCACCATCCCAAGACCCGGATCGCGGCCGAACATATCCACGATCTGTGCGGCGCGGCCTGCCGCAAGCAGGTCGTATAGCGCGCGGCGGCGCCACCGGCTGCCAAGCAGGCTCTCCTCCTCACCGTCGCTGTGGGCCGACTTTTTGCTGTGGATTTTGCAGATATAACTATAGCTCTCAAGAGCACCGTCATTGAGCAATGAAATGAACGGCCATATATCGCGGCCCCGGTTCTCAACCTGGACGATTTGCGCTTGCGGAAAGCGCTGCAAAATTTGCGCGCGTAAAGCGCCATCCATACCGCAATGCGTTATCCACAGATCGAACGGATATTCGATTTGGCTCAGGAAGGCGCCGAATTCTGCCCAGAGGTCCGCGTAATATAGGTGCAAAACAACCGCAATTTTGTCCATCGAAGGCGGGGCAGGCAGCTTTTCAGCGGGACGCATCCATTGGAGCGGGTTATCGAACAATTCGGGTGACGATATGGATCGATCGTCGAGGCCCAACGGCCAGAGCGAACGCTGGACCGTTGCACACCGGCTCAGCCGGGCCAACTCGTTGCTGCCGATGCCGCCCAGCACGCAAACATAACCGGAACCGTCAGGCATGCCGATTTTGAGCTTCAACCGCCTGCGTCCGGCCCATTTGGCAAGGACCGCGGCCGCAGGCGAAAGCTTGAGATGCCTCAGCGGGAAGGGGCCACTAAATCCGGGGGGCAAACCATCGATTACGTTTTTCAGGGGGGCACGGAGCCGGACGAGCAACGCTCCACCCTCGCCCAGGGGGATGCCTATCCCGCCTTGACCATCCTCCCGCTCGAAGCGGGCTTCCAATCCCCGTGGTAACGGCTGCGGCCCCGCCTCCAGCAGATAATAGCCAGCCTCCAGCCGGCAACCGCTTCTGAAATCAATCTGCTTAAACAAGGAATAACCCGTCCGCGCATGAAGCGGAAAGACAGCCGCCGCTTGAAGCTATGGCTTCAGTTATGATGCAATAATCGACAGCGCAAGCCCAAAAATACACGCAGGCGGTGCAGATCCAAATATACCGCAATCTGCGTGCGCGGCCCCCACCTTGGAGGCCGGCGTGGAGTGGCTCATCGTAAAGGGGGGCCGCACCGGCTGCGGCTTTCCAAAGTCGAATGCCTTCCTTCTTAATTCCAATCACGGATTCCGGCGGCGGATGCTATGCTTGGCCTGAGGCCCCCAGCGCTGATCCTGTTCAAGGACGCGGGCGTGGAGCCGGGCACCGCGACGCTCATTTCAGCCCTGTTCCCGCTCGGCGGCTTCGGCGCCATCTTCTCGGGCTGACTCTTGGACCGCTTCAACGGCAACCGCATCGCATCGAACTGCAAAAGACACTAAACCCACCGGGCGCGGACAAGATCGAAAAATGAGGCTCGACGTTTGCGCCCAACGGCAAGTTGATGCAGATCGAAAACGATTACGACAAGGAGGTCTATGACAACCATTCACAAGGCGCAAGGCTCCGAATACCCGGCTGTGATCCTGCCCCTGATTTTTCGGGCCTTCAGTGGATATTTAGGTATTGGCGGAGTGGGAGGAGTCACCTTCCACAACCAGTTCAATAGCTTACGGCTGAAAACGGGCCGAAATCGCCTTATAGAAGCGTATAGCAAATTTCCGCTATTTGAAAACGGTGCGCATGAGTTTTCCGAACACCTCATGCGCGCGCTTAGCCTCTGTATTTTCGACCGCTCAGGTCGCGTCTCTGCAAGTCTGTTGTGAGCCTTTGAGCAGGCGATCACATGGACATCCCGACAGAGAGCCCCGCATTTGAGGCATGGAGCACCGACCCGGAAATATGGCCGAAGCAATTCGAGGCTGCCTTAGCCGCGAAGGGCTTCAATCGTTCAGGCGCGGCAAAGCTAAGGCCACGGAAGGTCAAGCGGGCCAACCCCCGCGAGATAGGCGAAGGCAAGACCTTCTGGCCTCTCCTCCCTTGGCAGCAAGCCTTTGTGGACACGCTTCCGGCCTACATCGATTGTGCGGGGGACTTTAGGCACGGCACCTTCAAACGCCAGCGCGATCTGGCGCTGAACTTCCCGCATATTCAGTTCAACTCCCCCATTCGCAAGGTGTGGCTGACATTCGACATTGACCGGGAAGACGCCGCAGGGGCGCATGAACGCGCTGGCGTGGCCGTGCCCAATCTCATCATGCAAAACCCGGATAACGGTCACGCGCACCTTGCCTACCAGCTCGTTGTGCCCGTGACCTATTTTGCGAGATCGCGCCCGGCTTCGATGGGGTATTGCGCCGATGTTCAGCACGGCATGATCCGGCGCCGCGATGCAGACAAAGCTTTTGCGGGCCACCTGCTCAAGAACCCGCTCTCCGATTGCTGGAATACTCTGCACCCCCGCGACGAAGCGTATTCGCTTGCCGAACTGGCCGGCTATCTCGGCAAACCCGAAATGCGCCGCTGGCGGACTGGCGAAAGGGAGTGCGGACTTGGCCGCAACGTAACGCTTTTCGAGGTCTTGCGCCGCGTCGCCTACAGCGAGGTGCGCCGCTTCAAACAAGACGGTGCCACCCTGGTGGACTTTCGCGCCCGGCTGCTAGGCGTCGCGGCCAGCATGAACGTCACACTTGGCTTCGTGATGCCGCTCGATCTCAGCGAGGTAGGTGGCATCGCAAAATCGGTGAGCGGCTGGACCTGGAGCCATTTCAGTGCGGACCGTTTCAGCGAAATTCAGCGCGCCTGTGTCAATGAGCGCTGGGCAGGCCATGTTTCGCTGGATGAAGCCCGGCCATGGGAAGCGGAAGGTATGTCCCGGCGGACTTGGTTTTATCGCAAGGCGCGCGCCGGATGCGGCACAAACGCGGCTTCAAGCGCAAGCGGTCAAGTGCAGGCTTGCACTGTACCATATCAGGATAAACCGGGGATTAGGGGCGACGGCTGCACTTCGCTTCCCAGTGAGAACACCCTCAAACTTGGCCCTCATCATCAGCGACAAGACCGGGCGGAGCAAATCGCGCTGAACGAGCACAGCGCGTGCATTCTTACTCCTGCGCGTCCCGGCGAAAGGATCGAAACATGAAGAAGTTTCAGAAGCCCCCGACAACGCCGCTCGCCTTGCGCGAAAACCAAGCGGCGCCGGCAGGAACGGCATCTTGTTCGTGTCGATGCAAACATGCGCGCGGTCCGCAAGATCGAACTGCCAGAGCTTCACAAAGATGGTGCAGCCCGGCTCCGAAGCCGGCGCATGCCGCAACTCCGGCGGATTGTGTACATAGGTTCCCGCCGGAAAATCGCCGGTTTCGTCCTGAAACACGCCGTCGAGAACCAGAAACTCCTCGCCGCCCTTATGAACATGCGGCGTGAAGCTGCTCCCCGGTGCAAACCGCACAATCGTCGTCGCCCGCGCGACCTCCTCGCCCAGCCGATCGAGCATCCGCCGCTCTACGCCTGGCACCGGCAACTCCTTCCAAGGAACCCGCGCTCCGTGCACGGCGGCACGCTCGTCGAAATCCGCATTCAAATCCATGACCGCTTTCCGCCTCCCAAACTTCGCCGTTAGGAGGACACGCCACCCCGCCCACGGTTCCATATCGGGATTCCGGGCCGTGACGGTCATTCATTAGGACAGCGCAAGGGCGTGGACCTCTGAAAAAAGAAACCCGCCGTCTATCGAGCCAAGGACTTACGGATATAATTTCTCCGTCCGCCACTCGCCATCCGGCGCCTCGCGGCGATACACAAGCCGGTCGTGCAGGCGGAAAGGCTTATCGGTCCAGAACTCCATATAAACCGGACGGATGCGGTAACCGGTCCAATGGGGAGGCCGGGGCACGGTGCCGATGTTAAAACGGATCGCCTCCCTCGCGACGGCTTTTTCCAGCGCGAACGCGCCTTCAAGCGGGCGGGACTGCTGGCTTGCCCATGCGCCGATGCGGCTGTCGCGCGGCCGCGACGCGAAATACGCATCCGCCTCGGCATCGGAAACGAACTCAACCGCCCCCCGGAAGCGAACCTGACGGCGCAGCGACTTCCAGTGCAAGACGCCGGCCGCCTGCATATTCCCGGCGAGCTGGCATCCCTTCTGCGATTGCGTGTTGGTGTAAAAGACGAAGCCGGCGGCATCGGCATGCTTGAGAAGCACCATGCGGACATCGGGCAGGCCGGAGGCATCGGTGGTCGCAATCGCCATGGCGTTGGGGTCGTTGGGTTCGCTTGCGGTTGCGTCCGCCAGCCAGCGGGCGAACAGTTGAAATGGATCGCTCTCTGGGGTGCTATCCGGCACGGAATGTTTGCTCATCGGTTGTCTCAGCAATTCAGCAATGATGGCGGCAAGGCCGTATCCTTGGTTTCATACTCCCATAGGGCGTAGGTGTGCCAGCCCTGGCAGCAGCACCCATGCTCCGCCGCCTGTTGCGGCCGTTCCTCGCAGATAACAAGTATAATGGGGGTTGATGCGAAAGTGCGTCCATCTAGGTGCGGAGCCGTCTCGAAGCGGATACATGATCGTAGGGTGCCATGGCTACAGCCGCCGATCCTGTCCTGATCCGTTTCCGCGCCGCGCTCGACAGGGCCTATGGTCCGCGTATCGAGCGCGTCGTTTTGTTCGGCTCCCACGCGCAGGGTGATGAGCGGCCGGATTCCGACTACAATGTGCTGGTGTTTTTCAAGGACTTCGACCTAGCCCACCGCCATGAGGAAATGGGCCGGATTTCCAAGATCACGGCGGATATCGTGCAGGATACCGGCGAGTTGATTTCGGCGCTTCCTTATCCGGCAGGCTCTTACACGGCCCGAACGCCGCTGATGCACGAGGTGCGGCGAGGAGGCCGGCCTCTACCTCGAAAAGACGCGCTGGCATTTGGCGAATGCCAGGATAATCGCCGCCGCCAGCATCCCGAAGTTGCCGCCAGAGACGCCTATTGCGCCGCTCTTCAGGCGGGCCGCGTGCTATATTTTCGAGCAAACAGGAAACACCGCCAAAACCCACAAAGGCGTTCACGGCGAATTCAGCCGTTTGGCTAAGCACGATCCGCAAATTCCCAAAGACCTTCTGCCGTTTCTCGGACAGGCTTACGATTATAAGTCCCTTGCCGATTACGAGGTGGGGCCGCTTGCCCGGATTGGCGCCAGCGACGCTCCCGATATGATTTCAGAAGGCTACCCATTTCGTGGATAGCATCGCGGCGCGGTTATACGCCTGTGGAATGTGAGGCTCACTAGTGCCGGATGCATCACGGGCTCGGCACCTGCCCACAGCTCCTTTCCCTCTACCTGCGAAATGCAGGGCTAGCATCAACGGCGAAAAAGAGCCATGAATAATTTTACAGTATTACCTGTAACGTAGATGACTGCCACTGAAATAAAGCTAAATACCAGCATTACCTGTGCAATAAACAAGAATACCGATATCGTAGCTCGAAAACTCCAATTTTTCGCAGTCAAAGAGATGTACACAAGAAGTACATTCATGGACACTATTGCAAGCGCCATCACAACTTTGTACGCAGCTGGATGGGCAGTGGCAGACATAAGCGTCAATATCATAACGCCTGTCATGATGGACAAATACACGGCACCAAAACCGCGCCAAAACGGCGATTGAGACGACGCTAGGAAACTAAAATGAGCAATGTCATTCGATAAGCTACTAATACACGCAGCTATAATAGTGACAAAAATAAATATAATAACGTATCCTGCAATAATCACCTCGGCCCAGCGAACTGTTGGGATGAACACTTGAGGTTTTGCGACCATAAGCCCAGAAACCACACCCACTAAAGTACCGATTACTACCGTCGTAAACCACCAACCGGGGGATTGCATCGACTGGCTTATTTCAGACATGTGAGCTTCCTAAGTTTAATAACTTTGAGACGCTGACGGAAGAATAGCACCTCTGAGCCAAGAGTGGGGCAATTCAGTTTGGTTTCCACAATCTTAGAACCACATCGAGAGGACGCGTGACCTGCGCAATGCGGTGCGCAAACCCAAGATAAACAAAGTATTTTTATATGTGGCCGGCCCTTGAGAAATCCTGCAGTCCTCGCCCCTTAGCGCTTCCTACACTTTTTGGCTGTATACCCTGGCGGGCTAGGCGTTTCGCGTCAATGCCCGGCTGAGTGAGCTCCATCATGCGGCTGCCCTTCATTCCTGCGTTCCTCCCGCTGTTGCCGCTCCTGCTCCCCCTTGCCCCCCTGCCGACCCACGCCCAGCCGGCCACGGAAATACGCGTCACGCTTTCGATGGCGGAAGACAGCCTGACCACCGAAACGCTGAAAGTCTTCAAAACCGAGGTGGAAAGACTGAGCGCCGGCCGCTTGCACGTCGAAGTCTTCCACTCCGCGAAATTTATAAAACCACCGAAGTCCCGAAGGCCGTCCAATCCGGCGCCGTCGAAGCGGGCGCCGCCTGGCTCAGCCAATATGTGGAGTCCATACCCGCGGCCGGCATCTTCTCTTTGCCCTTCCTGTTCACCGAGCAGAAAATGGTGGAAGCTGCCGTCGCGCACGGAAACGGGATCAGAGACCCGATAGACGAAAACATTCTTTTGGGCCGCAATGTCCGGCCCCTTTTCTGGATTCCGTTCCTGTCCGAGACGTTCGTCTCGAAGGGCAGCGCGGTGAAATCGCCGGATACCATCGCAGGCAGAAACTTCAGGGTTTTCGGGGAAGTTCTTCCCGAATTCATAAAGTTGTGCGGTGGCACACCCGTTCTGGTCAATGGGCCGGATCAGTACGCCGCCTACAAGAGCGGTCAGGTCACCGTCGGCGTCACATCTCTGGATGTCTTCGCCACCAACAAGCTGTGGGAGGTGGTGGACCACGTCAATATCGCGTGGCCGGTCCATGAGGAATGGGTCGTCATCATGAACGCGGGCTTCTGGAACGGTCTCGACGGCGATGCACGGAAAATCCTGATGGAAGCTGGCCGGACGGCCGAAAAATCGGCCCGGGACAAGGCGCGGCAATATGATGAGGCTGCCATCAAGCTGATTGCCAGCCATGGCGTCGAAGTAACCCGGATCGCCGATGAAGATGCCCTGGCATGGAAGTCGTGCTCCTCGGAGATCGCAGAGGGCTATATTCAAAGGTCGGGCAGGCTCGGCATGAAAATGCTGGATGCCTATCGTGAGCTTCTCCACACTCCGAATTGATCCCGCCCGCCCTTTCGCAGCGCCGTTTCCGCGAAAACGGATGGGCGCTAAGATAAGCGATAGGCCGCTGACTATACTGACGGAATCGCCCCTCACCCTGTCCCTCTCCCCATGGGAGAGGGGACGCCATAATGGCCGCCGAGGCTTGTTCAGGGGTCCCTTCTCCCATGGGGCCCATGGGGAGAAGGACAGGATGAGGGGCGGGGCCCTCAGTATAATCCCCGGCCTATCGCTCAACTTGGCGCGCACGATCAGCCCTATCCGGGCTTAAGAAACCCCGCAATCCGGGCAGCGAGTCCTTCCTTATCCTTCGTCTCGCACTCCCAAATCACCAGCGTCCTCCACCCCATCTCCGTTAATCTCGCCCTGCTCTCCGCATCCCGCTCCACATTCCGCTTAAGCTTCGGCCCCCAATAGCCAGTATTCGACTTCGGCGCCCGCCCGTCCAGGCACCGCGCCTCCGCATGCTGATGCCAGAAGCACCCATGCACGAAAATCGCCGCCCTATATTTCGGAAACACCAGATCCGGCTTGCCCGGCAAATCCTTGCGGTGCAGCCGGAAACGAAAGCCCGCCGCATGCGCCGCCTTGCGCACGGCCATTTCGGGCTTCATGCCTTTGCTGCGGATCGAAGCCATGTTGCGGCTTCGCCCGGCTGCGGTGAGCTTATCTACCAT
>CAVYEY010000012.1:0-15840 GCA_963767435.1 uncultured Alphaproteobacteria bacterium | reverse complement strand
CCGATACCCTTGAACGGCAACTAGGCAAATAAATCTGGCGAGTTGACGGCCGGATTCCGTTCAATTGCCGCCCAGCTTGCGAAAGGCGGACCGGTTCCTGCGAACTTCCTGCAACGCGGCTTTGCTACTTGGCGGCGATGACCTCCAGCCCGCCCATATACGGCGCCAGCGCCTCGGGAACGCGGATACTGCCATCCTTCTGCTGGTAGTTCTCCATGACCGCGATAAGCGTACGCCCTACCGCCAGCCCCGAGCCATTCAGCGTATGCACATACTGAATGTCTTTGCCCTCCGTAGGCCGGTAGCGCGCCTGCATGCGCCGGGCCTGGAAGTCCCCGCAGTTCGAGCAGCTCGAAATCTCGCGGTAAGCGTCCTGGCCGGGCAGCCAGACCTCAAGGTCGTGCGTTTTGCGCGAGCCGAAGCCCGTATCGCCCGAGCACAGCACGATGACGCGATAAGGCAGGCCCAGCTTCTTCAGGATCGCCTCCGCGCACCCGGTCAAGCGCTCGTGCTCGTCCCACGACTTATCCGCCGCCGTAATGGCAACCATCTCGACCTTATAGAACTGATGCTGCCGGATCATGCCGCGCGTATCCTTGCCGGCCGCCCCCGCCTCCGCCCGGAAGCACGGCGTCAGCGCGGTGAAGCGATAGGGCAGATCAGCCTCCGCCAGGATGCTTTCCCGCACGAGGTTTGTCAGCGGCACTTCGGCGGTTGGAATAAGAAACTTCCGGTAGGGCTTAAGGCCGGCTCCGATGGCTCCCACCTTGGATTTTAGCAGCTCATCGTAGGTCGACCCAATCAACGCGTTTCTGTTATATCCAATTTCTTCTATAATTTCTCTAACATTGACATCCAAGCCTTCCAAAACAGAATTTTGTAATTTAGTATTTCCCTTTGCGGCATGATATTTTTCTATGGCCGCATCAACATCCGCAAAAATCCTCTGGACATCAAAAACACTGAAATTTGGCACACGGTAAAGATCAGCTTCAAACTTGGGTAGTTGCGCAGTACCGAACATTGCTTGATCGCGGACGAGGATAGGTGGATTGATTTCCGTGTAGCCGTTCTCTTCGGTTTGAGTGTCGAGCATGAACTGGCCTAACGCCCGTTCAAGCCGCGCCAGTGCGCCCTTGAGCACCGTAAACCGCGCGCCGGACATCTTCGCCGCCGCCTCGAAATCCATAAGCCCCAGGGTTTGGCCCAGCTCGAAATGCTCCTTCGGCTCGAAGCCTTCCTTCTTGAAATCCCGCGCCTTGCCCCATTTGCGCAGCTCGACATTGGCGCTCTCGTCCGGCCCGTCTGGCACGTCGTCCGCGAGCAAGTTCGGGATGCCCGCCAGCACGTCCCGCATCTTCCCGTCGAACTCGCGTTCCGCCGTCTCGCCCGCCGCGATCTTCTCCTTAAGCTCCCCCACCTCGGCCATCAGCGCTTCGGCCTTGGCCGGGTCCCCGCCCTTGCCCTTGGCCTTGCCAATTTCCTTCGAAGCCGCATTGCGCCGCGCCTGCATGTCCTGCAGCGCCTTGGTGTTGGTGCGGCGGTCCTCGTCGAGCTTCAGGATCGCGGGCGACAAGGGCTCAAGCCCGCGCCGCGCAAGGCCTGCGTCGAAGAGAGCTGGGTTTTCCCTGATCCATTTGAGATCGTGCATGGATCGCCTCCAAAAATAAGTTGTTCGCGCCGCCACTCAGTCTGGCCGGGCGGCGCATGTCCAAGTTTGCGGCCAGCTATAGAAGGCCTGGCCGCCCTCGTCCAGACCGCCAGCCCGCTACCCCTCAACCATTTGTTGATGGCGGCGGATTTTTTGCGCACCCGGCGAATGCATTGCCGGATAGCCCCCGTGTGCGCCAAGCCGCTACCCGCCAAGCTTGGTAGCTCATGCGCCGATTAGCGCTTATGGTCCCGCCTGGAAATTACCTGGATGCCGCCAGCCCAGCCGTTCCAGAGAGACCTCGATGCCTCGAAACTCCGTCAGCTTCATCGTAGCTTTCGTCTTTTCCGCCGCCGCCATCGCGGCGCCCGCCGCAGCGGACGATTGGAAGGATTGCTCGCTTCAGGCCGATCCCGCCGCAATAGTTGCAGCCTGTTCAGCCATCGTCGAGCGTGCCGGAGAAACGGCGTCAAACCGCGCCAAGGCCTATAACATCCGCGGCAAAGGATACATCGCCAAGCGCGACTTCGCCAAGGCCATCGCCGATTACAACCGCGCCATCGAGTTGACCCCCAACGATTCGGCGCCCTATAGCAACCGCGCCGACGCCAACGTCTACGCTGGCCAGTCCGGTCCCGCCGTTGCCGATTATAGCCGTGCCATCGAGCTGGAGCCCGGCAACGCGCTGCTCTACGGCAACCGCGGCACCGTCTACGTCAACATGGGCGAGTTCGCCAAGGCCATCCCCGATTTGAACCGCACCATCGAGTTGAAGCCGGACTACATGCGGGCCTATGGCAACCGCGCGATAGCGTATGCTGCGCTGGGCAGCTTCGATAAGGCGGCGGCGGACAGCGCCAAGGCCTTCGAACTCAGTCCGGTGGATTGGCGGTCGCGGGCCGCGCTCGGCATCGTGAAATTCGACGTTGGCGACTTCAAGGGTGCCTCGGCTGCGCTGGAGCACCCTTTTGAGCTGGGCAATACCGGGGACGCCGTGATCTACAGCTATCTCGCCAGCGCGCGGGCGGGCGAGACAAGTGCCAGGGCGCTGCTTGGAACCCATGCCGGCGCGCTCAAGACCAAGGACTGGCCATACCCTGTGGTTGAGTATTTCCTCGGCCAGCGCTCGCTGGAACTGATGCTGAGCGCCGCGGCCACGCCCGTGCAGCAATGCGAAGCGCAGTTTTACCTCGGCGAGGCGCTTATCCTGCAGAATAACCCAGCAGAAGCCCAAGCCGCCCTGCGCAAGGCGGCGGAAACCTGTCCCAAGAGCCATGCCGTATATGCCGCCTCGCTGGCCGAACTCCAGAGGCTGAAGCCATAGCCATGCTCAATGCACCGCAATACGCTGTTTGCTTACGGTGCGAACCAGTGCCGGATGGGCTATAGTAGCCCGCCTGCAATTCAAGGGAGCCGCTCGTGAATCGCCCCACCAAAGCAGCCAGTAACGGATTTCCTTATAGAGCCATGCCGGCGGCCGCTACCTTGCTCTTGGCGATACTCGCGCCGGCCGCCCCGGTCCTCGCGCAGCAGCCCGCCTGCGATCCTGGTAACGGCGGCATTACGCTTCCCGAAGGCTTCTGCGCCACCGTTTTCGCGGACAAGCTGGGCCACCCGCGCCACATCGCTCCGGCACCGGATGGCACCGTATACGTCAATAGCTGGAGCGGCGGCTATTACGGCAATGCGCCGCTGCCCGCAGGCGGCTTCCTGATCGCGCTGCGCGACACGAAGGGCAGCGGACATGCGGACGGGATCGCGCGCTTCGGGGCTGGTCCCCAGGAAGGAGCCACGGGCGGCACCGGCATCGCACTCTACAAAGGCGCCCTCTACGCGGAAGCGGGCGACAGGATCGAACGCTACACGCTCAAGCCCGGCGAACTCGCACCCTCCGCGCCGCCCGAGATCGTCGTTTCCGGCCTGCCGCTGACCGGCGATCATCCGATGCACCCGTTCAAGATCGACGCCCAGGGTAACATGTATGTCGACCTCGGCTCGGCCACCAACTCCTGCCAGCGCCGCAATCGCCAGCTGCACTCTCCCGGCATCGAGCCCTGCACCGAACTCGAAGCCCGCGGCGGCATCTGGCTCTACGACGCCAACAAAACCGGCCAGCGCTTCTCGCCCGCCGAACGCTTCGCAACCGGCATCCGCAACGGCGAAGGCATAGGCTTCGACGCCGCGGGCCGCATCTTCGTCACCCAGCACGGCCGCGACCAGCTCAACCAGAATTGGCCCGAACGCTTCACGGAGGAACAAAGCGCCAACGAACCCGCCGAAGAAGTCCTGCAGCTCGAACGCGGCGCGGACTACGGCTGGCCCTATTGCTATTTCGATTACGACCTCGGCCGGCTGATGCTTGCGCCCGAATACGGCGGCGACGGCACCAAGTCTCTCCAATGCGCGGACAAGCGCGCGCCGGTTGCGGCCTTTCCTGCGCATTGGGCGCCCAACGATCTCACCATCTACAACGGCGATAAGCTCCCCGCGCCCTACCGCGGCGGCGCGTTCATCGCTTTCCACGGCTCGTGGAACCGCTCGCCCCTGCCGCAAGGCGGCTATAACGTGGTGTTCCAGCCGCTCGCGGACGGCAAGCCTTCCGGCCCCTTCGTGGTCTTCGCGGACGGATTCGCGGGCGGGAACAAGCACCCGGGAGCGGCGGCGCACAGGCCAACGGGCCTCGCTTTCGCCCCCGATGGCACCCTCTACATAGCCGACGACAAAGGCGGCCGGATCTGGCGCGTCATTTATACGGGAGCCCCCGGCGCTGGCGGGCATTGATACCAGTGAGCCTAAGCATTGACCCTTGGGCTTGACGGCGAGGGGCGTATCTCCGTAGGCGCCAGTATATGGCGGTATTGCTATGAACGAAGGTTACTCCCCCTCACCCCCGCCCTCTTCCCATGGGAGAGGGAGTCCGGGCGTGCCCGCTGTTATGGCGTCCCTTCTCCCATGGGGAGAAGGACAGGATGAGGGGCGGAACGCCGCGATCACGCCGGAACCTGCGCCTCAACCCTCCGCACCAGCAATCGCCGCCCGCATCTTCGCCATAACCTCAGCCGGAAACGGACAAGCCTTGCGCGCCTGCCGGTCCATATGCACCGCCGTCAGCTCGCACACCGCCGCCACCGCGCCCGTCTCCACATTGCGCATCTCGTGCACGAAGCGGATCACCTTCTCCCGCGCCTCAAGCACGCGGCTCCTGATCTCGACCACATCGCCCGCCAGCAGCTCCGCCTTGTACGTGATGTTCTGCTGCACCGCCGCCATGCCGCGCCCCTGCTCGCGCACATAGGATGGCGTAATGCCAAGCCCCGCGAACAGGTTCCACGTCCCCTCGTCGAACTTGCCGACGTAATGCATGACGTTCATGTGCCCGATGTGGTCGCAGTGCCAAGTATGCACCACGCCGCGATAAGTGAGCACTTCTGTCATCCGCAAATCCTCCCGCGCTATTTCGAACGAGGGTATTCAGAACCACCAG
Source organism: uncultured Alphaproteobacteria bacterium (assembly GCA_963767435.1). Taxonomy (GTDB): domain Bacteria; phylum Pseudomonadota; class Alphaproteobacteria; order Rhizobiales; family Rhodomicrobiaceae; genus Rhodomicrobium. Next base: position 10,705 of record CAVYEY010000012.1, on the reverse strand, counting down.
CCTAAGCAAACATGGCTTGCCCAACGAATGCCCGGCAGGCCTGCTGGGTCGGGAGCGGCCGCACTGGTCTTCTCTCGATCAGGTGCGCGCCATGTCAGCTCTATAACTCACGGACACCAGACCCGTCGGCGCGCCGCAAGCAGCGCGATGCAGAAAGTCTTAACATAGTTGAATGCCTTTAGCGGGTGCCAAGTCCACGAAATGTATGAGACTTTCAAAAAAGGTGAAATCGCTTCTTCCCTATGGAACATTTTTACTCCATTTAGCCCCCACATGTATATCCGAGACGACGATGCATGCCTCACCAGCTTATTTGACTACTTAATGAAGGTATCGCAAGCGTGGTTTTCGTCGCAGCCACGCACACCGTTAAGCGAATACCTAGTTGATGATCACTGATACGGGCAAATAGTTCAATCTGTCCGGTGCTCGCGTTCCCGCGAAATGACGGCTATCAGAATAGAAAACAGGCATCCCCGCTTGGTCGATTTCCAAGTCATGCTACTTCTGCAAACGGCCTGATGCGACCCATTGGCCGCTACCGGGGGAAGTTCATGTGTTGGGATCGCGTTCGATGACAGCCCATCCCCATGCCGCATCAAACGGCGGCATAATGCGGCCATACTGGGAAACTAGATAAAACCCGTTACATCCCAAAAGGGGGGTTCGCACAATGTGGATGCGCTTGAACGCGCTGGCTCTTGCCGCGCTGTTTTCGTTTTTGACGGCGGATGCCGTGCAGGCGCAGATGGGGAACTCCGCCATGGACGCTTCGCGAAGATGGAACCAGCAGGAAATGATGCTCCGCTCGCAACAGTATGAGATGGAGCGGCAACGCTTGCGGGCCGCGCATGCCAAGTCCCAGAAACCGGCAAACGGCGCCAAGAACAACAAGAACAAGAAGCCCGGGGCTACCGCCAGCAAGCCGAAGACACCGGCCAAAAATTAAGCGGGCCAGCCGGCGCTCAAGCCTCGCTCAGAAAACCTTCCACCAGGGCCGCAACCTTTTCCGGCTCGTCGTGGTGCAAATTATGCCCCGCGCCCGCGACACGCACAAAGCGCGCGCCGGGAATGGCCGCAGCCCGCGCCGCCAACCCCTCCGGCTCTTCCCTGAGCGCTGGCGGAAACGGCAAATCCGAGCCGATGAACAGCGTTGGCGCGCGCACCTGCGCCAAGCACGCCGCCCACTCCGCGCGCCTGTGCAGCGTCGCGAACGGCGACCGGTGGCGCGGATCGAAATCCCAGGTGAAGCGGCCATCCGGCAGGCGTTCGCAAAGCTCCGACGCCAGGAATAGCGACTTCGCCTCGTCGAGCCGCGGGTTCGCCCGCCGCAGCCGTGCAGCCATTTCCTCGATGCTTGCATAGGTTTGGTGCGGCGGCGGCGGCTCGCGCCAGCCCGCCAGCCAGCGCTGGAGCTGGGCAGGTGCTGCCTTAGGGCCAAGGTCGGGCAGGCCGAAACCGTCGAGCGAAATCAGCCGCGACACGCGTTCGGGCCGCAAACCGGCATAGGTGCAGGCCGCATTGCCGCCGAGGCTATGCCCCACAAGCGGCACCGGCCGCCCCGGAAAGAACTGCTCCAGGATCGCATCGAGGTCGGCCAGGTAATCCGGAAACCAATAGCCCTGCGGCGCCCGCTCGCTCTTGCCGTGCCCGCGCCAGTCCGGCGCCACGATGCGCCAGCCGCGCTCGAACTTATCCACCATAAATTGGAAGGTTGCCGACGCGTCGCGCCCGCCATGCAGCAGCACGAACGGCTCGCCCGCCTCCGGCCCCCAGCAGCGGATGCGGTACTGAAGCTCCCTTACAACAGTATACAAGCTTCGCGAAATGCAGCGAGGCCTATACATTCTCCCTCCACGAAACGGTGCTATAACGCAGCATCATCGGATGGCGCACACTGGCGGCAAAGCCCCAAGCACATCCCTCTTTCATATCAGCCTTCAACAGATAGGGCCCAAAAGATGCGCCACGCATTTCAAGGCGATTTTGTTCGCTATTCAACCTCATCCCGCTTGAACGGTGCGGTAACGTTCGTCAAGCACGCCGCGCTCTGGCTTCTGGTTTCGTTTTCCATCACCGCGCTGGTATGGGTCACGAACACTTACGGCGGGCTTTCGCCGTCGGGTGAACAGATGGGCCAGATGCTCTCGTCTACGCAGGCAGCGGAATAAACTCCTGCCCGTCGCCGGGTACGGTATCGAAGCGTTTCTGCGTCCAGTCCTCTTTCGCCTGCTCGATGCGTTCCCGCGAAGAGGAGACGAAGTTCCACCAGATGTAGCGCTGACCGTCCATGGGCTCGCCGCCCAGGAACAGCAGGCGGCTTGGCTCGCTTGCCGATATGGTGATTTCGTCGCCGGGACGGAACACAAGCAGCCTGCCGCTTTCGAAAGGGTCGCCGGCGATGTCTACCGTTCCCGCCGCTATATAGATGGCACGCTCCTCGTGCCCGGCGGGCAGCGGCACCTTGGCGCCAGCCTCAAGGGCAACGTCCGCATAGAACATGCTGGAAAAGGTGTGCACCGGCGAGGTTTGCCCGAATAGCGAGCCCGCGATGACGCGCACACGCTTGCCTTCGGCCTCGATCAGAGGTAGCGATTGCGCGGTGTGATGGAAGAATTCGGGCCCCGTCTCCTCGGCTGCTTTGGGCAGCGCAACCCAGCTCTGGATGCCAAACATCCGCCGTCCGGCTTGCGCTTTCCATTCCGCCGCGCTGCGCTCCGAATGAACTATCCCCTTGCCCGCCGTCATCCAGTTCACGTCGCCCGGCGTAATGACCTGTGCCGAGCCAAGGCTGTCGCGATGCACGATTTCACCCTCGAACAGGTACGTCACTGTGGCGAGCCCGATATGCGGATGCGGCCGGACATCGATGCCTTCGCCGATGGCGAATTCCGCGGGCCCCATCTGATCCCAGAATATGAAAGGCCCCACCATCTGCCGCCCGGCGGACGGCAGCGCGCGCCGCACATTGAAGCCGCCCAGGTCACGCACCCGCGGCACTATTACGATGCCGATCGCATCGCACGCCTTCCTGTCGCCAGGGACAGGGTCTTCAGCAGGCTGCCAGCTCATTGGCGATATCTCCTCTGTGGAAGCCGATGAAGCCTCAACAAGCGGAAGGCACGAAGGTTCGAGCAGGGCGGCATTTCGCTTCAGAAGCCTAGGAGTGGCGGATTTCCACTATCTGCCCCCAATATGTTGCGATCCGGTGCCGGATTGCACCGTGACTTTCCAAACAGCTTGGATTATGGTGCCGTTTCCCTTGACTTCACACCCGCTTCTGGGCCACCTTTCGCGCCTGGAGTTACCTCGGATTCAATCATGGCAAAGCCTGTAACGCAGAAAATCAAATTGGTGAGTTCCGCTGGAACTGGTTACTATTACGTGACCAAAAAGAACCCGCGGAATTTGACTGAAAAGCTCTCGCTCAAGAAGTACGACCCAGTCGTAAAGCAGCACGTCGATTTCAAAGAATCGAAGATCAAATAGTCAAATAGGCGCCGTGCGCCCGTGCCATTGCCGGGCCGCGCCAAACCATCCATGTCATTGAAGAGAGTGATCAGCTCCGCGTCTATCGGCAGCGGGGTAAGTCCGAATTCAACACGGAGCTGATCTTTTCACCATTGGATCAAGAGGGCGTGGTCCAACGGCATAGTCCGGAACCCCCAGCTTGCGACACTTGGGAATCCCGGTGCATGCCCTACGGACCCAGGAGATGCGGCGGACCTGGGCACCCGAAGGGTATTCACATGCTAAGTGTATGAGAAATTATGCGCTGTTGGCAAGTGGGGATCGACATTTTTCTGCCACGGTTCTGGGCATTTGCGTCGATCTTCCTTAACGCCATTATAAATTCCGGTCACGAACTTAACGGGAACAAAACCCAAGCCATTGTTCAAAAAGGTATTTCGTTCCTTATACCAACCCGCGTGCGTGCAAAACGCCGATTTTCACGCAACGCGTGCGTTGGGCGAGTATTCCCCGCTATCCACAGGCCTTATTGCGAAGCCGCAGGTACGAGCTGGCGTATCGTGTCCAGGAATCGCGAAACGGAAATCGGCTTGGACACGTAGGCTTCGCAACCGCCTTCTCTTATGCGCTCTTCATCCCCTTTCATGGCAAAAGCCGTCACTGCCACAATCGGGATGTGCCGCAGGCTGTCGTCTTCCTTTAGCCACTTAGTTACATCCAAGCCTGACACCTCGGGCAGCTGGATATCCATGACGATCAGGTCTGGCTTGTACTTGCGCGCAAGAGCAATAGCGTCGATGCCGTTGCGAGTCTGCAGTGTCTTATATCCATGCGCTTCCAAAAGGTCGTGGAAGAGCTTCATGTTGAGCTCGTTATCCTCGACGATGAGAATGGTGCTAGCCATGGTAGAGCTGTTCGCCTTTGGCCCGGGGCTTGGACGCGGTGAGGCCGCGCCCAGCCATGGCGCAGCCATCCGTCTCGGAAAAGAATAAAAGCGCATGAGCCACTACATAGTAAAGCATTAGCGACCCATATTCTCGCCGTTCGGTTAAGAAACTCTAACTTTTTGCGCAGGGATTTGCCATAGCCGCCTCGCGCTCCTCCGTGGAAAACGCCCGCCTACCGGCAAGGCTTCCCCTCATAGAACTCGATGCTCGACAATTCGCCATCGAGCGAGAACGTACCGTAATCGAGCTTCAGCTTACGGCTCACTCCGTTGGAGTACATCCGGAACGAAATCTCGTAAGCCGGAAGCCCGTCCTTCTTCGGCGTCTGATCGTAATAACTGACCACGACGGGCCAGGACGGCACAGCATCGAGAGCGTCCGAGTTCTTAACGGAAGGAAGTTGAGAATTCGCACTGAGTTCAAGCGGTCCGCCAATCAGGCTGGTCGTTTCGTATACCTTCGCGCCCTTCTCCGAACCGTCGTAAATGTCGGCCTGGAGCCGCGGCAGGCCGGCCATCGCCGCCTTTAAGAGGTGCAGCGAATGCTGGGTCGGGAACAGAATGTTGCCTGTTAGCGTAATGGAAGCCCTCTGCGGCTTCTCAAGACGGACAGTCACCGTGTCGGGATGCTGCGGCTGCCGGTGAGCGGTCCCCTTTGTGCTCTCCGCAAGCTTGCCGTCTGCGAACTGCGATGTCGCGAAACGGAAGTGCTCCCCATTCGCATCTTCCCAGCTTTCGGAACGGATATCGCTGACGCTCGGCTTACCGTCGCGGTCGAACACCTCCGTAACTAGGCGGGTGTTGAGCGTATATCCCAGGCAAACCGAGCCCTGGAAATCGTACACGAGCTGACCGCGGATGTCCGAGACGTTCGAGCCGGCACCGGTTTCGCCCAGCATCAGCCGGTACACTGCACGATGCGGTGCAAGCACGGCCTGAGCCTGGGTGACTTGGCTGACCGCGGGCGGATGCGCGGCGAGATCCTGCGCGGGTGTGCCCTGGGCAATGCCGGGAGCTAGGGCCAACGCGAAAGTTATGCCCGCACCTAACAACATGCGGGCTGACAAGGGCTGCATATGCTTCATCGTAAGTTCCTGCAGCGCGTTTTGCGCCACTCTTTGATACCCGGCTCCACGAAAAATGACAGCCGCAATTTTGTAGGCTCGCTGCAGCATCCCGCAGATTCTGACATTAGGAATCCATTGAGGCATTTTCCAGATCTCCGAAACCCGCACCGCATGAGCGCAGGCTCACCGGTTTCCTGATCCGGGAAGTATACCTGGCAGCGATATGCACCACGCCGGATAGGTGAAATTGTCCCAATCGCCAGCTGCAACCAATCCAACTCAACCCGAAGATGCGCCTATTCTTTAAATGTAGCCCGTCAGATGCAGTTTACTCGCGCAGCACCGTGACTCCGCTATCACACTTGTTGATACACTTCGAAATTATAAAAATACGCTATTGATACAAAGTTGAATCTATGTTCATACATCGGCGGGGAAATAGCATTCGGGGCGCCGGCGATGGCAAGAGTACTTTTTGTATCGGCACCTTTCGGCGCTTTTTTTCGAGTGCTTGCCAAAGACCTGACCGATCAGGGACACAAGGTTTGGCGTGTTGCCTGGGACGGAGGCGATTTTGTTGAGATACCCCGGCAGAACAGGGTTGTATTCCGTGGCGAGCGCCAGGATTACGAGAGATTTATTCGTAAGATCGTTTTGAGCTGCAAAATCACCGCTATCGTTACTTATAACGACACCGGTGATCGCAATCGCGCGGCCATCCGGGTGGCTGAGCAAATGGGACTTAGCCGCTATATTCTTGAGCAAGGCTATTTGCGCCCTCACTGGATCACCCTGGATCGCGATGGGGTCAATGGCCACTCGACGCTTCCAAAGGATGGCGATTTCTATCGCGCAAACAACGCAGGCCCGAGAATTCCGCAAGCTTTTCCGTGCCGCATGCGCAGCCAAGTGCTAAGCACCATGGGGCATTTCGCAGCAAGCCTTGCCCTCTATCCATTCCTGCCTTTCGATACGAAGTACTATGGCGATTCCGTCTTCCTGCAGGCAGCCGGGTATGTGTCCGAATATGTCTGGCGCAAGACCCATACTGAAAAAGGCATCGTATCGGATATTGCTACCCGCAAGCAGGAAGGCAGAAAGATATTTTCGATAATTCTGCAAAAGCCCGGCGATGCACAGCTCCGGATACACTCCACCTACGGATCGAACAATCCCTTCTTGGCCGAAGCCTGCCGGTCGTTCGCTACACACGCTCCCAAAGATGCCGTTCTTGTCGTGAAACAGCATCCGCTGGACTATGGAGTGGAGAATACCCCCGCGCTCTTCAAACGCCTCGTTAAAGAGTTCAATCTGGAAGGCCGCGCTTACTACCTCCGGAAAACGAGCATCGAAATTGTGCTGGATAACTCGGATGGGTTCGTCCTCGTAAACAGCACCGCCGGCGTTGCTGCCATCCAGCGTGGCCTTCCGCTTAAGTGCTGTGGCAAAGCCATCTTCGATATGGAAGGGCTGACCTACCAGGGAAGCCTCGACACCTTCTGGAGCAATGCTTCCGCCCCGGACTTGGCGGTCGTAAATGCATTCATCGAGTATCTCACAAGGTACTCGCAAATCAACGGAGCCGTTTACGCTCCACAGGGCATACGCCTTGCCAGCCGCGCGATTTGCGAAATAATTTCCGGCGACTTGTACTCGCCCCACCACGGCTGGGCCGGTGCCCAAGTGCATGCTCAACCCGCAGGCATTCCAATCATGGCTCCAAGTCCGGTCTACTACCGCTCCTGACGATAGCTATGCTCACATGAAAATCGCCGAAGATGGTTTCAACCGTGCCTTGAAAAAGGGCAGCGGTTATGAGCGCCATAGGCTGCATTGCGCGCTTACGCATCCCAAGCGCAACGGCATGTGAGCGCGTGGACCCCATATGGACATTTACCGCTCCGGCAACCTGAGAAGTCTTGACCAGCCTCGGCTTTGCCTCAGACACGATCATTGTGACTTTCGACTCTTATACCGACATAAGAGACTTGAACCGCAATGGCTTCGCCGAGTTTTTCTGCAAAGCAGGAAAATCGACGCAATACATTTCATCAGCCGCGACAACGATTGGTATCAGTACGCGGAGTTACCCGAAGCGGCGCGGGCGGCGGCGGAAATTACGTCAGCTTATAAGCGCGTGGTGGCGTATGGTTCAAGCATGGGCGGCTATGCGGCCATCCGGTTTGGCGGTCTCGTTGGCGCCAAAACGGCCGTCGCCCTGTCTCCCCAATACTCAATCCATCCCAAGATCGTCCCCTTTGAAAATCGCTGGGCCGGTGACGCCGCCAGGATCGAATTCATCTACGATGAAAAACCGCCCTGCGCATTTACAGAAACTTCCATCGTATTTTTCGATCCTCACGACGCGGATAAGCAGCATGTCGAGCTTTTTCGTGGGAAAACAAAGCTTTGCGAGGTAAGAACGCCAAACGGGGGACACCCCTGTGGAAGCTTTCTGGCTGAAACAGGCTTGCTGCAGGACATCTTGATGCAAGTCGCCAGCGGTGACTTCGATCCGGCCAGCATTCAACGAGAGATCCGGCGGCGCCGCGGGATTCCGCGCAATTGCACTTCACGCTTGCCCAGAAATCGAAAAGGTTGGGATGGCGTCTACATTTCGCAAAAAGGGCCAAGGACTTGCGTCCAAACTCTCCTGGCTATTTAAGCGAATACGGAAACGCACTAGCCGCGGCAGGGAAGTTCAAGGACGCCGAAGCCGCACATAAAGAAGCCCTTTCGATTTTTCCTGACCATCCGGTCTTTCTCCTCCATCTCAGCCAAACTTACGAGAGCGCTGGCGAGATTGAAAAAGCGTACGGCGTTATGGTTGGCCTGTATCGCAGGCATCCGACTATCCAACTCTATCGCCCCTGGTTCGACCACCTTACAAAGAAGCTTCAGGAAAGAAGCCGCGAAATGGTCGCAAGTTTGCTCCAGTTCAACGAATATATGCTCGATGCTGCACCGAGACCGGCCCTAAAGGACCACTTGCTAAAAGCCAGGTCAGGCAGGATGTTAACTAGAATGTACCGCCTAGCTAGGCGTCACACTATGGCTAAACCTATGCCCGCGTCTTCAGAAATCGAAATTCCCGATATATCGGCTAGTGAACCTGCCGACATTATTGTTGCGACTCTACCATCCCCTCCGCCATTTATTTCGTCCTGGCAAAGGCACCGCTTCATCATGGACAATTTGCCGGACGGCGAGTTCGACTTGCTGCTGCTCGGAGATTCCTTGGTTGAATTTTGGCCTGAAGAACTGTGGCATCCTTGGCGCATTTTCAACATGGGCGCCGCGGCAGACAAAACGCAACACCTGTTGTGGCGCCTCGATCAAATAGCCCCGCACAGGATCAAGCCCAAATTCATTCTGGTCATGGTGGGAACCAATAATTTGGGCGCAGGCGATACGGCTGAAGGGATATCGGCTGGCATCGCAGCCGTCGCCAAGCGGCTGCAGCATCTTGCCCCCCATGCGCAGCAATTCGTTATGGAGATTCCACCCTGCGGTCCGAGCTTTCGTTTTCGCAACGATGGCCGCGTCGAAGCCAATAAGCAGCTGCGCAACAACAGCTTATTTTCCACAATCGATGCAGAATACGAAATTTCATGCGGCTTTTCTCAGCCTTGCCCCAACTATCTTGACGATCAAATACACTTGTCTGAGAAAGGATACGCGAAATTGACCGGTATCGCGCGATCCAAAATCCGCTCCATTAAAGCCAATGCTTAGGGCTTGACACGCTGCACGAACGCGGTCGCCCGTTCCACATGCTGCGATAGTGTCATGGCACGATAGCTCGACGCAAGAGCGACGGCATGCCTCCTTCGTGCCGACCCAGGTTCCGCAAACTCGCTCAAAGTCCTCACCCAGCCGAGGCCATCGATTGGGTCGAGGAATGTCGCGTACGAGTTACCAACCTCGCGGTGAGCGGGAATATCCGATGCAACGACTGGAACCCCCAATGCCAGCGCTTCAGCAACCGGCAGGCCGAATCCTTCCTCACTCGACGGCAGGACAACGGCAGTTGCCCCTTGCATCAGCGACGCGAGCCCCGCATCGCTGATCCCGGACACCTCGACGATAAAGGGCGCAAGCCGACGCGACCGCTCAAGCACATCGATAACGTTTTCGTTCTCCCAGCCGCGATGGCCCACGATCACCAGCCGGGGTGTCGCGGGGCCGAAGATTTCGGTGAGCCGGCGCCACACCGCGAAGAGGAATAGCATATTCTTCCGCGGCTCGATGGTGCTGATCATCACGAAATAGGGCACCTCCGCTCGCGGTGGATCGAGTTCGCGGCCCTTCATGAACCACTCGGTCACTCCAAGCGGAACTGTCTCGATTGGCGGCAGCGGCACATTCTTGGACTCAAGATATGCCGCGACCGACTGGGCCGTATAACTGGAATTGACGATGATCCCCGAAGCCAGCCGCCCAACCGTATCCATCCGGCCCTCGTGACGGGCACATGAACCGGGAGACACAAATTCCGGATAATCGATGGGAATAAGATCGTGGATGAAGAAAACGCAGCGTATCGAGGCCGGAATAGTCCAGGCGAAGCGGTCGAATTTCTCAAGCTGTGTGTGAGAGCTGTTGAGGTAGATACCCGGCACGTCCGCCCGCCGCGCCATCCAGCGCTTAAGGCGCACGGACGCCCGGACAAGCGAGCGGAGCGGGAAAATGGCCTGGTTGCGGGTTCGCTGAAACAGCGTCAGATCCCTTATCCTGACGCTTTCCGCGCGCTGGGGATCGAAAGGCGTCTCCAGGTGCTGCTTCAGCCTGGCATAAAGCGGATCTTCTTGTGGCGAACTTTCCAGCTTCCAGGCCAGCGCAACCCGGCCGAGCACTTCCCTGATCAGGGGCTTCCCGATTGCGCCAGTGAATAGCGGGGTTGTTATGACGCTTATTGAATTGATGCCGCTGGATTCATCGAGTATCCCGTTAGCATAGGCATACTCGACACGGTCGATGCCGGTGGGCGCCGAGCCTATCATGCGCGTAGCAATTCGGGTGACGTCGAGAAACAGCCGCATCAGGCATCATAGGTTGAATAGATGGAAAGTGAATAGGGCGCCAGCCTTGGACCGGCGCCCTGAATATCTCTCGCTGCTCTCGCAGGTTCAGTACCTGGTAGCGGCGACCGCGATGGATGCGCCAGCTGAGGCCGGACCTGCCGCTCCCCCGAATATCCTCAGAACCTTTCCTAATTCCG
>CAVYEY010000011.1:0-14308 GCA_963767435.1 uncultured Alphaproteobacteria bacterium | reverse complement strand
GAGCGGCTGTGCCGGATTTCTCGAGATGCCCTGTGCGCCATGGCTGCTTTCTGATTTTAAAGCGGCCCACTTCCGTAAAGCCGAGTCAATCCGACACCATGACCCGAAGGAATCAGAGTCAAATGCGAGTTAATAATTATCGCGGGCGTCCGACTTGCGTTCTCCATTGTTTTGGCAATCGCCTAGTCGAAGTGATCCATCAACAGTCGGATGGGACAACATTGAATTCGGAAAGCTGTGCACCTGTCTGGCCCTGTTCATAAACTATATGAAAGCGCAAACCGCGGCGAACACTGTCTCCAAATCCAGAACAGACATAACCCTTAACTATATCGTGGGTTTGCGGAATGTTGGCGCGATAAAAACTTTCGAAAGCTGGTACCAGAACGGCGTAGCGCTGCTCCACGGTTCCATCTTTAGCATCAAGCTGCTTGAGCGTGACGCCCCGCTGAGTTTGTTTGGCCTTTTCCTCTTCAGATCGAAGTTTTTTTGACCGCTTCGCTTGCCATGAGAGCCAACTGAGCCGGGGTGGCAAGCTTTACTGCGGCGAGTGAAGCGCAGGCGGAGGCGTCAATTGTGTACTCCATTCGGTCAGATTTATCAGCAAGTTCGAGTATGTAGGTTAGCGAAATGCCTCGCTTTAATACAACGGTCTTTTCAGGATTGCGACAGAACGTGTAAGCCATCGTTTCTCGCATATGGTCTAAGCCCGGTTTCGCTTTTACCAAGAATGCCGCGTCGTTGATGGTGAAATGTACGATGACACTCTGTGCCGAGTGCGGTTGCGCCGTCAAACGAGAGCGGAGCGCCCGGCGAGCGGGCCGTGCTGACATCGATCGTGCGCGCGACGGCGCGGGCCAACTGTTCCAGCGGCATCGTATTCAAATCAGGTGTATTCTGCGCCAAAGCTTCTGGCATTACAAACAGCAGCGCGGTGGCGAAAACCGATGCAGTGATGTGATTTTCTGGCATGGTGCGCTCCCAAAAGGTCGTAACGATCCGCTGAATTAAATTATCAGCATTCGGAAGAACCGCAACCGTCGACTTCGAGCCGCGAATGACCGCACCTGTGGCCCAGGTTTTCCGTCGCTGGGGCTGCCGCGATTTTCCCGCTATTTGATTAGAAAGCGGGCATGGCCGGTCGAGCATTTTTCCAGGCCCGTTTCGTCTGCAATCGGCCTATTCAGCCCCTGGGCCGCTAACGCCTGCAAAGGCCAAGCGTTGGAGAAGCCAGGAAACTCTGCTTAGGCGCCAAGCATTAGATTCCGGCCCCCAGCGGCACCAGCAGCAGCTCCTCCACGTCGCCTGGCAGGCTCGCGCGGCGGCGGATTGCCGGCCAGAGGTCCGCCGGCGGAGATGCAATCAACTCGCGGGAGAGCGTCACGATATCGAGATCGTCTTTGAGATGGTCCCTTTGGCCGCGCATACCGCAGCTCCGGGCGCGGCAGGCGACGCGTGGATGGCATTCGCGGTAGCCGCAGATGCGGCCGATGTAATCGCCCCGCACATCGGCAAGAAAGATATCGGCGCCAAGATTCATCTGCTGCGCCGTACCCTTGAGCCGCCGTCCGGCCGTTGCGAGCTGGCCGAGATCCAGGCCGTCCTCGATTGTCACGAGCACATCGGCATCCTTGGGCAACGGCTTGGGCGTGGCCAGCGAGCCCACGAGCGCGATGCGGAGCACGCCCTCAATGGTGCGGGCGGTGCGCACGAACTGCAGGACGGCTTGCAGCAGCGGCGCGCGGGGCTCGGGCACGCTGCCCTGATAGCGGTGTTCGTAAGGTTTCCCGCGCATAGCCGCCCCTCCTGCTGCCTTCACCTTATTGCAGGCAGCACTTTTTGTACTTCTTGCCGCTGCCGCAAGGGCAGGGATCATTGCGCCCCGCATCCTTGGGCCGCTTCAGCGCCGCCTCCAGCCGCTTTTCGCGTTCAGCCTTGGCGGAAAAGCCATACCAATGCGAGAGTTCCTCGATGGTGTCGCCGAACGGTGTGTAATAAGGGTCGGTAGCGAGCGGCGCTTCGCTTGGCGACAGGAGCGCTAGTTGGAGCCGTTCCTGGAAATCCTCGAATGTGCAGACCCAGCGGCCGATATACCCGCGCTGAAACGCCTTTTGGACGAGCGGGCTCAACTCATGCAATCCCAGGATGGCGATGGCCTCCTGCCAGCCCATCCACACCATGCAATTGGACTGCGGCTCCAAATGCATGAAGCAATCGCGCAGGAAGCGCTCGGCCTCCGCCCGGTCCAGCCGGCCTTGCCAGACAAGTATCGCCAGCGCCTCGCACATGGCGGAGCGGACCCATTCGGAAGCTTGCGCGTCGAGGACGATATCGTAGATGGGCTGCGGGTTTCCGTCGAACACCGCGGCGATGACCCGGTGGCAGGTTTCGGTCATGGCGTTGCCGAGGACCTCGTCGATTTCCCCCTCCGGCATGCGAAGCAGCCGCGCCAGAGCGGGGTAGGCCCGCGTCTCGCGCCAGCTGCCAAGCAGATGGAACATGAAGAAAAGCGCACCGGGGGATGTCTCGCCGTCAGCAGCGCGGGAGAGGTATTTCTCGATCTCCGCGGTGAAGTGCGGTGCCATTTCCCGCCGTTGCATGCGGGCCGCCAGCAGAGCGGCGCGCGGCAGCCCTCCTCCGGCGCCAAGCTGGGCGACGATTGCGCTAACGTGCATGGGACGCTCCTTGCGATTCGGAACTGCTATCATGGTGAGACAGCCGTATGCTCCGCGCAACACCGCTTGCCTGACAATCCCCAGGCTTCGGAGCAAGCCGGAAGTTAAGAAAGAATAAAAGCGCGTAGGCGGGTCATTATAGTTAATGACGGCATGGTTAACGCGAAACCGTGACGCTCCCAAAGGCCGAATTCTGTCAAAAATTCGCCGTTTGGGGTCGATTTTTAGCTTTCAAAACTACGGTTAAATATAATTGCAGATTCTTTGTTAACGGCGCGACGGTGCATTTTCTATACGCGCGCGGCGCTGGCCATCATAATGTTTCTAGTAATATCAATGGCTTATAGTGTCATTAAAGTTCCAGCAAGGTGTCTCTGTTATCATGAGTGCCATAAAGGAAAGCAGGCCGGCGGCCCCAGCGGCAGCCAAAAACGGAGACAACGTGGTTACTGGCGGGTTAAGAGGCCTGCCGCCGGGTCAGCCGGCCGCTTCGGCGATGCGCCAGCCTTCCTGCGCGAGCGCTATGGCCGCGGCGCCAGCGAGGTTCGCGTTGCGGTTGGCGGCGTTGCCCTGGAGTGCGCGCGCGTAGACCCCTTGTGCGATGGAGGCATAACGGAAGAACGACAGAGCGATAAAGAAGGTTAGATCCGGCACGGCTTCGCGGCCTGCGCGGTGGCAATAGGCGGCGGTCAGCTCCTGCTCGGTAGGGATGCCGAGTGCGGGCAGGTCGAGGCCGCCAAGGCCGCTTAGCAGGCTCATTTGCGCGGGGATGCGGTAGTACATGCAGACATAGCCCAGGTCGGCCAGCGGGTGGCCGAGCGTCGATAGCTCCCAGTCGAGCACGGCGATGATGTGCGGCGCGCCCACCTCGAACATGATGTTGCCGAGGCGGTAGTCGCCATGTGCGATGGCCGCCTCGTCCTCAGCAGGCACGCTCGCCTTGAGCCAGGCGATGAGCCGGTCCATGGCTTCAATCTCGCCGGTTTTGGCGGCTTGGTACTGCTCGCTCCAGCGCTTGAGCTGGCGGGCGGCATAGCCTTCCGTACGCCCGTAATCGCTGAGCCCCAGCGCGCGGAAATCCACCCCGTGCAACTCCGCCAGCGTCTCCGCAAACGCGATGTAGGCGGCCTTGCGCTGCATATGGTCGAGCTCGGGCAGCTCGGGCTTTTCGAAGATGCGGCCGGGGATGAAATCCATCAGGTAGAAGGGCGTGCCAACAACGGAAGCGTCGTCGCAAAATAGCCGCATCGGCACGACGGGCACGGGCGACCCCTGGAGCGCGGATTGTACGCGGAATTCGCGGTCCACGGCGTGCGCGCTCGGCAGGAGCTTGCCCGGAGGCTGCTTGCGCAGCACGTATTTGCCGCCTGGTGTGGTGAGCAGGAAAGTTGGGTTCGACTGGCCGCCCTGGAACTGCTGCACTGTTGGCTGAACCTCGAAGTCTTCTGCGAGATGCTCCCGCAGATAGTGCCATAGCTTCTTCTCGTTGAAGCGGTGTTGCGGCGCGACGTCGATGAGTTCTGCCATGGAGCGCTTATCCGATCGGTGAAAAAATGGAGGTGCCGCCGTCCACGAGGATGAGCTGGCCGGTGATGTAGCGCGCGGCATCCGAGGCGAGGAACACTGCGACGCCCGCGATATCTTCGGGCTCGCCCAGCCGTTTGAGGCAGGTGTTATTGGCAAGATAGGCCGCCGCCTTGGGGTTCTCGTAAAGCGCCTTGGCGAAATCGGTTTTGACCACGCCGGGTGCTATGGAATTCACCCGGATGCCCTGCGCGCCCCATTCGACGGCGAGGTTGCGGGCGAGCTGGGCTTCGGCGGCTTTCGAGATCGCGTAGATGCCGATTTTGGCCGCGCCAACCGTGGATACGATGGAGGAAAGCAGGATGACCGAGCCGCCGCCGCGCTCCGCCATGCCGGGCAGGACCATCTGGCAGAGCCAGTGCGTCGAGGTGAGGTTCGCGGTCAGAACCTTGTTCCAGGTTTCGTCGGACACTTCCGAGGACGGCCCATAGACCGGGTTTATCGCCGCGTTGGGGATCAGGATATCGATGCGCCCATGCTCCTTCACCGCATGCGCGACGAGCGCTTCGAGATCGGATTTCTGGCCTACATTGCAAGCGCACGCGCTCGCCTTGCCGCCCGCCGCTTGAATTTCGGCAACCACGGTCTCGCAGGCCGTGATCTTGCGCGAGGAGACCACGACCGCCGCCCCCATCTTCGCGCATTCAAGCGCGATGGCGCGGCCGATACCCCTGGAGGCACCGGTGATGACCGCGACGCGGCCGGTAAGGTCGAACAGGCTCATGGCATCCTCCCTTTAGCGGCCTCCGGCGAAGGAGAGCTTACGCCGAAGACTGCTTCGGCCACTTCCATTTGCGCGCGGTGACAAGCGAAATCAGCAGCGGCGCAGGCTTCCAGCGCGGCCCGAAGCGGTGGTGGAACATCTCGATATCCGCCAGCACGTCCGCAAGCCCCCGCAGCTCGGCGTATTTCATCGGGCCGCCGCGCCAAGCCGGGAAGCCATAGCCGTAGATGTAGATCACGTCGAGGTCGCCGGGGCGGTAGACGATACCGTCGCTGAGAATGGTGGCACCCTCGTTCACCAGCGAATAGATGGCACGGGCGACGATCTCCTGGTCGGGCACCCGCGCCACCCTGTGGCCAAGCTCTGCGCGATGGGCCTCGATGATGGCCTCGGCATGCGGATCGTGGATTGGCGTGTAGCTGCCCGGCTCGTAGCGGTAGAAGCCCGCGTTCGTCTTTTGCCCGTAGCGTCCCGCGTCGTAGAAGCGGTCGAGCAAAGCCGATCCGTAGGGCTTGCCTTCCTTGATACGGCGCTGGCGGATGTGCCAGTTCACGTCGATGCCCGCGAGATCCAGCATTGCGAACGGTCCCATCGCCATGCCCCAACGCGTAAGCGCTGTATCCACATCGGCGGGAGCGGCTCCCTCCTCGACCATGAGGATCGCTTCGGTGACGTACTTCTCCAGCATGCGGTTGCCCGCGAAGCCGTCGCAATTGCCGACTGCCACACCGATCTTGCCAAGCTTGCGCGCTACGGCCATAGCGGTGACAAGCGCGTCCGGCGCCGTATCCCGCCCCCGGACGATCTCGATCAACCGCATCACGCTGGCGGGTGAGAAGAAATGCATGCCCAGCACATCGGCGGGCCTGGAGGTCGCGCCGGCAATCCGGTCGATATCGAGGGACGAGGTGTTGGTCGCAAGCAGCGCGCCCTTGCGGCACACTTTGTCCAACTCGCGGAACACTCCCTCCTTCACTTCCATGTCCTCGAACACGGCTTCGATCACGAGGTCCACATCTGCGAGCGCCTTGAAGTCCACTTCGCCATGGATGAGGCCCATGCGCTTCTGCATGGCCTCCTGGCCGATGCGCCCGCGCTGGACCATGCCCTCGTAGGTCTTGGCCACGACGCCTAAGCCCCGGTCCAGCGAAGCCTGATCGCGGTCGGCGATGACCACGGGAATCCCGGCATTTGCAAAGGACATTGCGATACCGCCGCCCATGGTACCGGCCCCTACGACGCCCACGGTTCCGCTCTGCTTCGGCTTTACGCCGGCTGGTAGGCCCGGGAATTTCGCAGCCTCGCGCTCGGCGAAGAACACATGGATGAGCGACTGGCCCTGTGCATCGGCAAGGGCCTCCTGGAATAGCTCGCGCTCGCGCTGAAGCCCCTCGTCGAACGGAAGATTGAAGGCGTTTTCGACCGAATCCACGCAGCGGAGCGCCGCATGCTGGCCGCGCTGGTGCAGTTTGATCTCCGCGCGCACCTCTTCGAAGAGCGGTGAGCCGCGCCAGGCATCGATCATGCCGTTGCGGTCGCGGGTCCTCGGCGGCGGGGCACCGCCAGCCTTGGATCGCGCGTACTCGATTGCGGTGTTGAGCGGATCACCCTCCGCCAGTTCATCAACGATGCCGGCTTTCTTTGCAAATGCCGCCGGAAATTGCTCGCCCGAAATAATGATGTCCAGCGCGACCTTGGCACCCGTCAGCCGGGGCAGGCGCTGGGTGCCGCCGCAGCCGGGCAGCAGACCTAGCTTGACTTCGGGCAGGCCGAGCCGCGCATCGCCGGCCGCCACGCGATAGTGGCAGGCAAGCGCCAATTCGACGCCATCGCCGAGCGGAGTGCCGTGCAGCAGCGCCACCACGGGCTTTTGCATGTCCTCTATGGCGGCGCAGATATCGTTGATGTCGGTGCCGCTGAAGGAAGAGCCGAACTCGTTGATGTCGGCGCCGGCCGTAAAGGTCGGGCCAGCCCCGGTGAGGACAACCGCGCGGGCTGTATCGTCGGCGGCTGCCTCGCGCACCGCAGCCATGAGACCATCGCGCACGGGCCGCGAAAGCACGTTCAACGGCGGATTGTCGACCGTTATAACGCCTACGCCGTCCCTGTTCTCGTATCTGACGGGGCTCGCGGTCATATGCCCTCCCGGCGCTGAAGAAAGTGGAGGAACGCTCTTCTGGAACAATAGATTTACCGCGCAGGGCCGTCAACGGCCGCTGGCAGGCGGCCGCCCGCAAGCCCTGCGCGCTCCAAGCTCCGGACGAAGCCGTTATTCGCCAATCGTGGGATGCTGGCCCGTCTCGATGCGGCGCCGGTAGAGCCCCGCGAAGTCGATCGGGTCGAGCAACAGCGGCGGAAAGCCGCCCTCGCGGGTGAGATCGGCGGCGATGCGCCTTGCAAACGGGAACAGCAGCGCCGGGGCTTCGATGAAAAGGATCGGCTGATAGGCTTCCGGCGGCACGTTCCGCACCATCAAAGCCCCTGCGTATATGAGTTCGAGCTTATAGAGCACGCCTTCGTCGCTCTTGGCCTCACCCTCCAGCGAAAGGGCTACTTCATAGACGTCGTTTTCGACCTTGTTGACCTGCACATTGAAGTTCAGCTGCAGGTTGGGATTACTGCCGGGCCCGCGGAAAAAGCGGTGCGCTTGCGGAGCTTCGAAGGAAAGATCCTTGATATACTGGCCTACAACACTGACTTGCGGCTGCTGTGAGGTATCCCCAGCATTGGAAGCCCCGCCATTCTTCGTCCCGTTCTCAGCCATTGTGCCGATCTCCGCCATTTTTCCAGTTGCGATCCGCTTGCGCAAATGCGGGCGGCCGCGCATTGCGCGTTTCAGTGATGCGAGCTAGCACGGTGGAGAAGCAACTGCAACGCCTTCCGGAAGGTTCCAGC
This sequence comes from uncultured Alphaproteobacteria bacterium, assembly GCA_963767435.1. GTDB lineage: Bacteria > Pseudomonadota > Alphaproteobacteria > Rhizobiales > Rhodomicrobiaceae > Rhodomicrobium. Next base: position 6,430 of record CAVYEY010000011.1, on the reverse strand, counting down.
AACCTTGCCGCAAGAAACTTGTTTGCGTCGCATCGGCTCGAAGGAGCGCTATTTTCGTACCGCAGCAAACTGCGAGCGATTTCCCCGGATTGTCAGCCGCTTATGCCGGCTTCTTCCACCAGTGGAACCACTTGTGCGGCTGGGCGGGCGGCGCGCCGGCCTCGGACGCCTTGAACATGATGTCGGTTTCGAGCGTAAGTGTCCCGCTACGCTCCTTCCTGATTTTCAGCTTCTCGAAGGGAACCGTGACTGTTGCGCCGTTGGCTGCGACAGGCGCCAATGTGACGGAGACGACCCGGCCGCTGGCGCTCAGTATCAGGTCGTCGAGCCTGGCTACTTCATGGCCTTCCTTGTCGAACACCTTTTCGCTCGCAAGGTCGCTCAGCTTATAAGCAGCCGCAGTATCCCACGATTTTCTGGGGCATGCGCCCTGCCCGCTCTCGGATAAGGACAGAGCGCTCTCCACGTGCCGTTGCTGGGGGCAGGATGAGCAGCCGGCGGCAAGGATCGCGAGCGGTAAGCAGAGGTAGCTGAGCTTCACGGGAGAATCTTTCGTTATTCCGGACACTTAAATCTCGGAAAACTAACTATGCCCGTTGAATGTTCACAAAGGGACTAACCAGTGACAATTGGGGACCATCCCATGGCAATTGGGTGGCGCGGCTGCCGTTTGCCGGCGCCGCCAGTAGGGGTTGCAAAGCATTTTTGGGGCGCGCGAGCCGCCTTGCGGAGGTGCCGCGCCGCCGCAGCCTGCTGTTCTTTTTTCTGCAAAACCCGCAACTTAAGCAAACCCGTCATTTTCGGGCATGCTACTTCCGCAGGTGCATGAATGCGCTGTGGATCGTGAATATGAGCTGCAAACTGAAACGGCGCCGTAAGGCGCCGTTAGAGCAGCGACGTTTTGTCACTTATTTCAAAGGCTCGCGCGCTGCGAACGGGAAATAGTTCAGGCCGACCCGCACGGTGTTGAATGCGTCGTCCCGTACCGTGCCGCCGTTTGCAGAATAGGCGCCCAATCCAGCCCCTGTGGTATCGGCCGGATCGTTCTTGCCAAGATTGACGTATTGATACTCGACCTTGAGCGACAGATCGCGCTTGACCTTATATTCGAGGCCGCCGCCCAAAACGTAGCCTGTGACCACCGCATTGGCGTTGGTTGCAAAGGCGCCGCCTTGGGCTTCGTTGTCGATCGAGCCGTAGGCCAAGCCGCCAGTGAAGTATGGGAGTATGCGGTCAAAGGCATAGCCTACTCTACCGCGAACCGTTCCAAGCGACTGGAGCCTGGACTTGTAGGAGCCGGGCAGCGCCCGACCCCTCGCCTAGGACAGTCGAAGCTTGAATGTCCGTCTCGGCGCCGAGCACGAACGGCGATCCTAAGCCCTGCCAGTTGTAGCCTAGTTGAACGCCCCCAAGCCAGCCTGCGGGAGAGACGCCGCCAAACCCCGTATCGGCAAGCTGGCTGCTGTCAGCGCCCGCTCCATATCCCAGGTTCACACCGGCATAGAAGCCCGTCCAAACGGCGGCTGGCGTGTAATCCTTGTAACCGCCGGGAGCTGACAAATCGGCGGCGTTTGCGGCGAAGGCCAGCGCACTCGCGGCCATCAGTCCTGTAAGACCTGTATAAAGTTTTTTCATTCTTAGTCCCCCCTAATGCCCTGGCTTTGGTCTCATACTCTAACGGATTAGAGTTGGCCGCCTATCAATACATCGCATCCGCGCCGCGGATTTTGATCGAATCCGATAGAACCTGTGCTGTTTTTGCTACAACGGTCTAGATTTCCGGACCACGCCGCGCCTTAGCCGCCCACCTGCGCCGGTGCTGCGCGCAGCCTTCCGCGGGTTAGCGCCCATGTCGCGGCCGCGCACAGGAAAATCGCAGCGCCAATGCCTGCCGCGGCGAGAAGCACAAGCTGAAAGCCCCCTAAGCCGTGCAGTACGCCGATAACGGGAACGGCGAACCCGCCTACGGTAAAGGCGACGAAGAAGCGGATCGAATAGACGCGGTTACGGTATTCGCCGGGCACGAAGCGCCCGATCATGCCGTCGTTGACGACGATTTGGCCGTAAATCGCCGCGGACACCAGCATGAGACCAAGGACCATCGGTACGCCGGTTGTGAGCGCCGCCAGCACCAGTCCGATAGGCTGCAGCGCCGAGAGGCAGGCGAATAGGAGCGCCAGTTCCATCCGGTCTATGAGGCGCCCAACCAGGATTTGCGTGGCGGCGCCGCAAAAGAAAATTCCAGTCGTTATCCAGCCAGTCGCGGCCAGCGGAAGGGGGAGCCCCAGCCGCTCGTCCACGATTTTGGGCAGGGCGATGGAGACGATATTGAAGGTCAGCCCTCCCGCCACCAGCGCGACGGCGAATACAGCCAGAAGCGCAGCCAGATGGCTGCGGCTTCCCTCGAATTTGTGGCTTGCCGCCTGCCTGGCGGGGGCCTGCCCGGATTCCTTCACCAGCATGATGAAAGCGATACCGGAGATGATCAGGACGATACCTGGCACATAGAATGCCGCGCGCCAGCCGAATGTGCCTGCCAGGGCTGCGCTGATGCCTGAGGCCAGGGCCGAACCCATATTGCCCCAGATGCCGTTGATGCCCAGCGCGTGGCCAGCCGGCTGGCATTCGCGACGATCATGGCCGAGCCGATGGGGTGATAGATCGCGCTGAAGGCGCCTAGCAAAAAGAGCGAGGCTGCCAGCATCCAGACGCTTGCGGAAAGCGCTACCAGAAAGCACGAAGCGCCATAGCCGAAGAAGTAGGCGGCAAGCACGGCCCGGCGGCCGAAGCGGTCGGCAGCCCAGCCTACGGGCAGTGCGAACAGGCCAAACGCCAGGAATGCGCCGGTCGAAAGCGAGATCAGTTCGCTATAGTCGCGATGTAGCCCAGCGGCGATGGCGATGACGGCGGTGGGGAATATCAGGAGCACGAAGTGGTCGAGCGCATGCGCCCAGTTTACGAACAAGATCGTCCGTTTCGCCTCCGCCCCCGCCTCTGTTGACATGAACGTTTTCCCAACCTGCCGATGCCCTTGGCGGGCATCTAGGCTCCGGGGCCGCCTGGGGCAAGGCCGGCTATTGTAGAGGATGCGCGCCCGCGCGGGGTCCAATTTGTGCAAGAACTGACGCGATCTTGAGCAAAACCGGCAGCAAATTACATATGTATATCTGGATATATGAGGCTTCTGCAGCGCCGCAGTAAGCGTTATACAACCCTTCTTAGACTATTCTCCCCCTGAATAATTGGAGATTACCCTTGATCCAAAATCGCGCGCCGCTAAAAAAGGCTCCAGCTTACGGGTGCCCGAGGGGGCTTTCGCATGAGTGAAGACACTCTGGCACGGCTTGCTGCAACCATTGCGTCGCGCCGGAACGCAGCAGCCAGCGCATCTTACACCAAATCGCTTTTAGATAAGGGAGCCGCGGCCTGCGCCAAGAAGCTTGGCGAGGAAGCTGTCGAAACCGTGATCGCGGCAGTAAGCGAAAGTGAAGACAGGCTGGTGGGCGAGGCCGCCGATCTTATCTATCATCTTTTGGTGGTGCTTGAGGCGCGCAATATTCCGTTCGGGTCCGTGCTGAATGAGCTGGACAAGAGGACGGCGCAATCCGGGCATGCCGAAAAAGCTTCGCGGCCCAAGAGCGGGAGTGCGTCATGAGTTTGCAAGAGGCGCCGGAATTCGAAGCGCCCGCGATACTGGAGGCGTCGCCCTTCCGCACTTTCTCGCGCAAGGAATGGTCCGAGCTGCGCAACGGCGTGGAGATTCCGCTGACCGATGCGGATCTGGCGCGGCTGTCGGGCCTTATCGAGCGCATCAGCCGAGAAGAAGTGACGGACGTCTACCTGCCCGTCGCCAAGCTCGTGAACTACTATGTGAGTGCCGCGCAGGAGTTGCATTCGCAGACCGCGCGATTCTTCAACAAGCGGGGCGATAAAACGCCGTTTATCGTCGGCATCGCGGGCAGCGTCTCGGTGGGAAAAAGCACCTCTGCACGCGTGCTGCGTGAGCTTCTGGCCCGGTGGCCCGCGCATCAACGGGTGGACCTGGTGCCGACCGACGGCTTCCTCTTGTCCAACGCGGAGCTTGAGCGGCGCGGGCTGATGACGCGCAAGGGCTTTCCCGAAAGCTTCGACCAGAAGGGCCTGCTGCGCTTCGTGGCGGACGTGAAGGCAGGCAAGACGAACGTCGAGGCGCCTGTCTATTCGCACTATTCCTACGACATCGTGCCCGGCGAGAAGATCGTGGTCGACCGGCCCGACATCCTGATCCTCGAAGGGCTCAACGTGCTGCAGCCCGCCAAGCTGCCCAAGCTTGGCGAGGCGGTGCCGTTCGTCTCCGATTTCTTCGACTTCTCAATCTACATCGATGCCGATCCCGCCATCATCGAGGAGTGGTACGTCACGCGGTTCCTGCGCCTGTGCCAGACGGCCTTCCGCGGCAAAGATGCCTACTTCAACCGCTATTCCAAGCTTACCAGCGAACAGGCCGTGGACCAGGCGCTAACCCTGTGGCAGACGATCAACCTCGTGAACCTCAAGAAGAACATCCTGCCGACCCGCCAGCGCGCGAACCTGATCCTGGTCAAGGGCGAAGGTCATCGCGTTGAAACAGTATCTTTGCGCAAGCTCTAATTTGGTCTAGGGTACCTTTCTGGTTATTCGCGCTATGGCCCTCTGGGCTGTTTGAGCGCACTTATCGGTCGCGCTACCGCCCTCTGGGCTGCTTGAGCGCGGTTTTCCCGGCGGGGCAGCCCAATGCACAAATACATAACGCCTCCCAAGATCAGCGCTCAGACCGGCCTCGAACGTCACGCCGATAAGCGCACCGACACCAACTATATCGGCTCCGCCCGCGCGCACCCGCAGGCCAAGGTCCTGCCGCTGTTCGATTTGCGTATTCCGATCGTTCCGTCCACGGACAAGGCCCCGGCTGAGATCCGCTGGCTTTCGATTACCGATGCGCAGGCCATCGCCAGGCCGCATGAGTTCGTCTTCCTGGGCGAGGAGGAAGGCGGGGCGCCCGTCTTTACCTGCAATTTCCAGCCCATGCAGACCGTCAAACTTGCCGGCGCGCTCGAAGAGATGAAGCCGCTCGTCGACCTGCGCTCGCTGGCGTTGCAGGGCATCCTGGGCGAGGCCGAACTGCTGGTCGCCTCCCAGGCGCGCGCGCTCATGTCCTGGCATGCGGTGCACCGCTGCTGCTCGCGCTGCGGCGGCCAAGTGAAGAGCCATGATGGCGGCTGGCGGCGGCATTGCGGCGCCTGCGGGCTCGACACCTATCCGCGCATGGACCCGGCTGTGATCATGCTCATCACACGCGGGGAGCGCTGCCTCATGGGCCACGAGCACCGCTTCCCCGCCAAGCTTTATTCGACGCTGGCGGGCTATGTGGAGCCGGGCGACGACATCGAGCACGCGGTCCGGCGCGAGATCATGGAGGAGACCGGTGTCAAGGTGGGCGAGGTGCGCTATGTGGGCAGCCAGCCCTGGCCGTTCCCGCATTCGCTGATGCTGGGTTGCTGGGGCGAGGGGCTCTCCGAGGAGCTGAACGTCTGCCCGGGCGAGCTTTCGGACGCGCGCTGGTTCACCCGCGAGGAGGCCGCGAGCATGCTCGCGCACGCCCACCCGGAGGGGCTTGAAGTACCGCCTGCGATTTCGATCGCGCATGCGCTCGTCCAAAGCTTCGTGGATGGCAGCTTTGGCGGGGCGGGTGCGCCTGCCGCGGCGAGCCTTCCTGGAGGCGGGGGTTAAAGGAAAAGGCCCAGTTTGGGTGTTTTTGTCCCGCCTTCGATTGAGTGCAATTATAGCAGAATACACCTTAAAGTTTAATGAACGCGCGTAGCTTGGCTAGTGTATTGATATGTCACGATAAAGTTCATTTGAGCCGCGCCGGACATAGTTAATTCAAATCTGCGATTATATTTAACTGTAGTTTTGGATGCTGGAATTCGAGCAATTTGAGACAAAAATCCGGGAATTTTTGCCATTTTTTCGCATCGCGATTCCGCGTTAACCACGATGGCATTAACATTTGTGGCGCGCCTACGGGCGTTTGCACTTTCGTAATATTTGCGTGCGCGGCACCGTTCCCCGATCTGGCGGCTCAACTATTTGGGCTATATTTATTCCTGAGTTCCGCGCTTGCCAGCCTAGCGGCGATGCGCAATGGTAGTGCGCGCCCGGTATGCGGAGAGGCTGGATGAATTCCCCGGTCTACGATAAGAGCGCCCCGAAGCGCGCCATCAACGTCAGCATCGATGCCGGTCTCGCCGCCAAAGCGAAGGCGCCGGGCGTCAACCTCTCCGAGGCGCTTGAGAGGAGGCTCGCCAAACTCGTCGCAGCGGCTGCGCGCGAGAAGTGGCTCGCCGAAAATGCGGCCGCCATCGAAGCCTGCAATGAACGCGTCGAGAACGGCTCCATCCTCAGCGATTTC
>CAVYEY010000010.1:0-61769 GCA_963767435.1 uncultured Alphaproteobacteria bacterium | reverse complement strand
GCAATAATATTGCCGATGATGTCCTGGGCTTCTCGCGCGCCAACAACGTGACGCAGATCGTCATGGGCAAGTCGGAGCGCACGCGCTGGTTCGAGCTAATCAACGGGTCGGTCGTGCGCGATATCGTGCGCAATTCTGGCAACATCAGCGTACATGTGATCGCGGGCGAACATCTTGGCGGCGATCCGATCCCCAAGAAATCCGTAAAGACGAAGGCGTCCAGCCACGGCACCTTCGATGCCCTCCCCTATGCGGCGACGGTGGCTGCAGTCGCTGTGGCGCTGGGCGTCGCCTATCTGCTCAAGCCGTTCATCGGAATCGAGAGCGCGGACCTCGGTTTCTCGTCGGCGTGATCGGCATCGCCTATACCTACGGCTTGTGGCCATCGCTGTTTGCCGCGGTGGCGAGCATGCTCGCGTACCAGATCTTCTTTCTGGAAGCGGGCCGCGGCTTTGCCGTCACCGACTTAAAGAATTTCTCCGCGCTGTTCTTTTTCTTCTTCACCGCCTTCGTCGTCTCCAATCTGACGGCCAAGGTCCGTTCGCAGGCCTATAGCGCCCGCAACCGGGCCTCCACCACAGAAGCGCTCTACAGCTTCTCGAAGAAGCTCGCAGGCATCGTCTCCCTCGACGACCTGCTTTGGGCCGCGGCCTACCAGATCGCGCATTCGCTCAAGACCGATGTCGTGATCGTGCTGCCCGACACGGATGGCAGCTTGCGCGTGAAGGCAGGATTTCCGCCGGAGGACGATCTCGACCAGGCCGAGCTAGGTGCTGCGAAATGGTCGTTCGAGAACAACCGTCCGGCCGGGCGCGGCTCGGACACGCTGCCCGGAGCGAAGCGCCTTTTCCTCCCCTTGCGCACCGGCTCGGGTGCGGTAGGCGTGGTGGGCCTCGCGCGCGGGCAGCGGCAGGAAATGCTGCTGACACCGGACGAACGCCGGCTGATGGATGCGCTCATGGACCAGTCCGCCGTCGCCATCGAGCGCGTACGGCTGGCCGGGCAGATCAACGAAGCCCGGTTTCAGGCAGAGACCGAGCGCTTGAGAGCTGCGCTGCTGACCTCTCTGTCGCACGATCTCAAAACGCCGCTCGCCTCGATCCTGGGGGCGGCAACCTCGCTCAAGCAATACCGCGACGTTCTTGAGGAACCGCAGCGCGACGAACTGGTGACGACGATTCAGGAGGAAGGCGAGCGGCTTTCGCGGTTCGTTGCGAACCTGCTCGACATGACCAAGATCGAGTCCGGCAGCATCGAGCTCGACCGGCAGCCCGCCGACGTCGACGAGGTTGTCGGCGCCGCTTTGCACCGCGTATCGAGCATCGTATGGCATCATCACGTGGAGGTGGACCTTGAGGCGAACCTGCCGATGCTCAACCTGGACGTGATGCTGTTCGAGCAGGTGCTGGTCAATCTCTTGGACAACGCTGCGAAATATGCAGCACCTGGGTCGGTAATAACCGTGCGTGCGCGGCGCAGCTTCGGCTCCATCGCCATCGAAGTTCTGGATGAGGGGCCGGGAATCCCCGAGGACCGGCTGGAGCGCGTCTTCGAGAAGTTCCACCGGGTGAAGCAGGGCGACCGGCAGCGCGCGGGCACAGGGCTTGGGCTCGCGATTTGCCGCGGCTTCGTGGATGCGCTGGGCGGCAAAATCGTAGCAGCGAACCGGGCGGACCGTTCGGGCGCAATCTTTACGATCACCTTCCCCAATCCTGAGAAGGGCGCGGCCTGAGGCTGCCGGATGTCATGGCTGCAGGCAGCGATAAGACGCGGATTTTGTGATCGACGATGAGCCGCCGATCCGGCGCCTGCTGCGGACGAGTCTAACGCCGAGGGTTTCGACGTGCTCGAAGCTGAGAACGCGGAGAAGGCGCTTGGGCTGATTGCCAGTGCCAGCCCCGATGTTGCGATCCTCGATTTGGGACTCCCCGACCTCGATGGGTTGGACATCATCCGCAAGGTGCGCGCCGAGGGATCGAAAATGCCGATCATCGTGCTGTCGAGCCGGGCGGGCGAGCGCGGCAAGGTCGAGGCTTTGGACCTCGGCGCCGACGACTATGTGACCAAGCCCTTCGGAATTGCCGAGCTGGTGGCGCGCATCCGCACCGCGCTCAGGCACCGCTTTCACCAGCAGGGCAGCGAGCCCCTATTCAAAAGCGGCGATTTGAGCGTGGACCTCGTCCGCCGCATCGTGACCGTGAAGGCGCGGGAGGTGAAGCTTTCGCCCAAGGAATACGATATCTTGCGGCTTCTGGTGCTGCATGCGGGCAAGGTGCTGACCCACCGCTTTCTCATGCAGGAAGTCTGGGGGCCGGCGTGCGACGTGCAGTATTTGCGGATTTATGTGCGCCAGCTCCGGCAGAAGATCGAGGAGCTGCCGGAAATCCGGCGCATATTTTGACCGAAACCGGCGTCGGCTACCGCCTGCGCGGGCCAGATGGCGGGTAGGAACCGGGCATGGCTTGCGCGCAGCACCATCCTTTTCAGCCGGCGTATGGCTGCACGGACCGGCGCAGTTCGTCAATGACGAGTTCCATCGCGACCGGCTTGGTGAAGGTGGGCGCCCCTTCGAAGATAGCCGGCTGCTGCGTGCGGGCATAACCTGTCATGGTGATGAATGGGATGCCGCGGATATGCAGTTCCTTCGCGACCGGCTCGGAGGTTTCGCCGCGCAGGTTGATGTCGAGCACCGCGGCGTCGCACCCGGCTTTCCCGATCAGCGCCATTGCCTGGGCAACGGTCAAGGCAGGCCCAACCGTCTTGAAACCGGCGCCAGTCAGGGCCTGAGCGAGTTCGATCGCCAAAAGTGCATTGTCCTCGACAACCAAAATGCGTCCACCCATAACCAACCTCATTCACGGATCGCCGCTATTGCCGTAACTTGGGATCTATCCATCGCCTTTGAAATGGGCGGCAGCTCCGCCCCCTGCACAGCAATAGCAACGGAGAAACAGCATGCGCCAAGCCGAGACAGCCTTGCGATTGCGTATATTTCTGGGCGAGGACGATAAATATATGGGCCGGCCTCTTTACGAGGAAATCGTGGTTCAGGCGCAGCATTCGGGCATGGCCGGCGCGACCGTGTTCCGGGGGTATATCGGCTATGGGCGCGCGAGCGGCCTTCATATGGGCAAGATCCTGCACAGCTCCAGGGACCAGCCTGTCATCATCGAGATCCTGGACAGCGAATCGAAGGTGAACGCCTTTCTGGATATATTAGACCAATTGCTCACCGGCGGGGTTGCGACAGTCGAAAAGGTCCAGATGCTTCGCTATTCGAAGAAGCCGAAAACCGGCGGATCCGGTGCCGGCACGCAATAGCTGGGGATCAGCTGCGGCGATTTGCTTGTGCGGACCTGTTTTTGGTAAGATTCCGCAAAGGTTGTTGCCGCAAATTTGTGCAAATCCAACGCTCCCTGCCTCCCTAGTGATGCATATTTGCGCAATGCTGCACATTCGCAACAAGGCTCCGCTAGCTCCACCCATTTTGCAATCTCTGGATTGCGTACGAACTGCCGCCGCGCGATAGTCGTCGACGGGCAATAGATAACTTAATGGAGTGACTACCGTGGCACTTGGGGGATTGAGGGGGCGCTTACTGGCTAGCGCCGCGCTTTTGATTGCAGCTGGGCCGGCTCTCGCCGCCGATCTTAGCGGTGGCAGCATGAAGGATGCTCCTGCGGCTGCAGATTCGTGGACGGTGTCGAGCTATATCCAGGGCACCAACGACTATATTTTCCGCGGCCTGTCGCAGACGCGGCGCGATCCTGCTGTGCAGGGCGGCGCGGACATCGGTTACGGCTGGTTCTATGCGGGCACGTTCCTTTCGAACGTTGACTTCAAGTACCCCGAGGGCGGGGTAAACGACGCGAAGGCCGAGTTCGACATCTATGCCGGCATCAAGCCGAAGGTTGGCGATGTAACTCTCGATCTTGGGATCATCACCTACAACTACTACTGGAACAAGTCGGTTGGCACCACCGACCCGACTTATCAGGAACTCAAGGCCGGTGCGAGCATCACCGTTCTCAAGGATTTGACCTTGGGTGGCACCTTCTACTGGTCGCCGGACTACTTCGGGCAGGTTGGCCAGGCCATCACCGTCGAGGGCACGGCTTCGAAGCCCATCGCCAAAATCCAGCAAGTGGATATCGCAGCCAGCGGCACGATCGGTCGCACCAGCTTTGCGGACCACAGCGCCGCTTTGGCAGGGAACGTGGACTACACCTACGGCAACCTGGGTCTGACAGGAACCTACAAGGCCGTGTCGCTCGACCTCCGCTGGTGGGATAGCAATTATCCGACCACCGGCATATTCCCGGGCAACAACGTCTTCCAATCTAGCAACGCTTTCGCAGCGACGCTGAAGTACTCCTTCTAAGGTATTCCAAAATCTTACAGAAGGCCGGGTAGCTCCCGGCCTTTCTTGTTTTGGGCAAGCGCCGCCATGTCACGCCGGGCTTGCTTCGAAGACACCGCTTCCGCCCGGCTTTGCTGAAGCCGCTTGACGCGATTTTGCGCCTCGGTTTGAATTCCGGCGGCACCAACGCTAGCCGGCGAATCGAATGAACTACCGGCATATCTATCACGCAGGAAACTTCGCCGATGTGCTGAAGCACATCGTGCTGCTGCTATGCCTGGAATATCTACAGCGGAAGGATGGCGGCCTTTGCCTCATCGATGCGCATGGGGGCGCGGGCCTGTACGCGCTCGATTTCGGAAGAGGCCGCGAAGACGGGCGAATTGAAGCGGGGCATAGGCAGGCTTGCGAACCGGGAGGATGCCCCAGCGGATTTGCGGCTTTATCTCGACGCTGTCCAGCCAGACCTTGACGCCAAGCACTATCCAGGCTCGCCGCTCCTCTTGGCGCGCCAGCTCCGGGCGCAAGACCGGCTGATTTCGGCCGAGTTGCACGAGCCAACCTACGAAGCGCTGCAAGCGGTGCTGAAGCCATACGAGAGTGCCCGCGCGATGCACATGGATGCTTATGAATGCGTGCGCGCAAACATTCCGCCCAAGGAGCGGCGGGGACTGGTTCTCATCGATCCGCCGTTCGAGCTGAAGGACGAATTTCAGACACTCGCCCGGCAGATGCGCGAGTGGAAGAAGCGCTGGGCCACGGGCGTTTTCCTGGTGTGGTATCCCATCAAGGCGCACCTGCCCGTAGCTGAACTGAAGGAGTCCGCGAAGGCGCTTGGCATACGCCGGACGTGGGCTGCGGAAGCGCTCATCCTTCCGCGCGAGAGCCAGGAGAGCCTCAACGGCTGCGGCGTCATTCTCTTTAATGCGCCCTACACTGTACCTGAGCGCATGGAGGCGCTGCTGCCATATTTGAAGGAGACCATCGGGCTTCACGGCGCGGGGGCTGAGTGGCTTACCGCTGCCAGTTGAGCACCCCGGGCGATATTCGCCTTAAAATTGTTAAGCGCTGGGATTAACCATGCCTCCCGCACGTTATATGGGATAAGCCAGAGACGGATCGAGGGGGCACCGGTCCGTCTGTGGCTTGCCCGGCGGAAAGCCGGGAGTTTGGGTACTCCCGGCCGGTTCCCCGGCGCCAGGAAAGCCCAAGGGGGCGGTATTTGCGCCGCTCATATGGTCATATCCGAAGCTGGGGCCGCCGGGCGCATTCGCGCAGGGAAAGTCCGGCGGCCCTGTGCACGCTGCGGGCCAGCCAGTAGAACCAAGCCAGCTTTCGCAGCCCTTGGCTCCGGCAATCCGGGCGAGCGATATGAGATCGTTTCCTGGCTTCATTTCCAGCCTCACCTGCCCGATGGCCCCCACTGAGACAACACAGAATTGGCCGCTTGCCGTTCACGGATTCTCGAAGCGCCTTGTCTCCTCGTCCGCGCCACGCCAGCTTAGGCCGGTAACGGGAAGGCTATCCGGGAGGAAACGATGGGCGAAGATCTCACGCTGACATCCGATATTGCCGGCATGACAAAGGCGGCGCCGTTTTCGCGCCGGGGTTTCATGACGGCGGCCGCGGCGACGGCCGCGGGCTACACCATTGCAGCTGGAGAGGTGCGGGCCGAGGCCATCCACACCGATGCCGCGGGGCTCGATACCGGGGATGTCAAGGTACCTGTGGCGGGAGAGGAGATGCCTGCGTATTTCGCCAAGCCTCAGCGCGTGGCCAAGCCGCCCGTGGTTCTGGTGGCCATGGAGATTTTCGGCCTGCACGAATACATCAAGGACGTGGCGCGGCGGCTGGCCAAGCTCGGCGCATTCGCGGTGGCGCCGGACTACTATTTCCGCTCCGGCGTGGATCTTCCGAAGATGACTGACTTCAAAGAGATCATGCCAATCGTCAACGCCAAACCGGACGCCGGACTTGTGAGCGACCTCGATGCGGCTGCGGCGTGGGCCAAGGGCCAGGGCGGGGATATTTCGCGGCTCGGCATGGTTGGCTTCTGCCGGGGCGGGCGTAGCGTTTGGATCTATGCCGCTCATAGCGATGCGCTCAAGGCTGGCGTGGCTTTCTACGGGTCGCTTGTGGACCCCAAGAGCCCACCGAATCCCGGATGGCCGAAAAGCCCTCTGGAACTGGCACCGGGAATGAAGGCGCCGGTGCTGGGGCTCTACGGCGAAGCCGATCAGGGTATTCCTGTCGCGCAAGTCGAAGAGATGAAGGCAGCGCTCAAGGCCGCCGGAAAGACGGCGGAGTTCAAGATCTACCCGGGCGCGCCCCATGCCTTCCATGCGGATTACCGGCCAAGTTACCGGCAGGAGGCGGCAGAGGATGCCTGGGGGCAAATGGCTGCGTGGTTCAAGAAACATGGCGTGCTTCCGTAGGTGGCGTGTCCGCTCCCTCGCCGGGCCTGCTTGCCGGCGGTGTGGGATCGCCTTTGATTAGTTTGCCAACGGATGACGGCAGGTGTGGTGCAGCAGATTTGCGGGCCGTTGGCGATACCCGGAGTTTAGCGCTCCTCATAAACCGGCTTTTCAAGCCGCGGGATCACGCGCGAGTTTGCGCTTTGCCGTCATGGAACGAACTGGACTGGGTAGCCCGCCGCCAGCGATAGGCTTTTCCATCTTCAATGCCAAATACCGCTCGCTATTGCAGTGATATTTGATCAGCCCATTGGCCTTCAATATGATTGAATACTTCATCGAACTCTCAACTTGCCTGCCGCACCGCTAATAGATCCAGCATGTATACGCCGCTACACGGTGCAATTTGAAACTGCTTTGCGGATGGCCATACGATGGCAGCCGCCAAACTGGAACACAACCGGAAGATAGGATTTTCCACAACCTTTACGGGTTCCGTCTGCTTGCTACACCATTTTTACGTGCAGATCCAGCGAAGCAAGGTCCAGGCAAGCTTCCCATGTGAGCAGTAACAGAACAAAGAGGCGCGTGCCGGGATATTGCGGCGCAAGGTTATGCGTGTTCAGCTGTAGAATAGTGTTATGAAATTTGGCTATGCGCGGACATTCGGGACCGATCACTCAAACAAAGCAATTTTGGGATGGCCCGCCGTCTCGCACAGGCGATTGTGACGAAATTGCGATAGGCGCCCCACGGTTCCGTACTAGCCGCCACACTACTTAACGGAACTTGGTTAATGCCAGATTCCGGGTGGCAAAAACTGACCAGAATTTGCGGAATTCTGTCTCAAATTGGTGGAATTCGAGCTTTCAAAAATACCGTTAAATATTGTGTCTTTACCATAACCATCCTGAGCGCTAAGTATTTATTACAATAACATCAATAGGTTACCCGACATTTGTCTTTAATTGTTTAGTAAGGCGCTTCTGTTATGATTATATCAAATTCGAAAAGTATCAAAATGAGCGTTTTGACATGCAATGGGTTGTTAAGATAACCTCGCTTCCAAGCGTGCAACGGCGCTGTAGGCGCACTTCTCGTCCGTACCAGCCCCCGGTGCATCCGGGCTTGTGCGACCGGGCGTTCCGCCGATGCTTGCAAGTTGACATTCCGGCCGGTTTCCCCGATAAACCAAAATCAGGCCGAATACCGGTTATTCGCGCTACCCCAGGCCATTTCTCCCGTTCAGAGAGAGCAAAGTCCGCATTGGCGGCGCCGATGGGTGCGTTTTAGAAAACGATAGAGGACTCCATGTACGCGGTCATTCGCACGGGCGGCAAACAATATAAGGTCGCTCCAGAAGATGTGCTTCAGATCGAGAAGATCGAGGGCACCCAAGGGGAAGCGGTGCAGTTCCCCGAAGTGTTGATGGTTGGCGGCGAGGGCGAACCCGCGTTCGGCACGCCGCTTGTGACAGGTGCTGCGGTTTCGGCCGAAGTGGTCGAGCAGGGCAAGGGCCCGAAGATCATCATCTTCAAAAAGCGCCGCCGGCAGAATTACCGCCGCAAGAATGGCCATCGCCAGGAGCTGACCACCGTCCGCATCCTGGAAATCATCACCGGTGGCAACGCTGCCACGGTGATGCCTGGCGCGTTTACCGAAGGCGAGGCTGGGGCCAAGCCCGTCAAGGCGCGTGCCAAGAAGCCTGAGGCCGGCGCGGAAGAGGGCGCTCCTGCACCGGAAGCAGAGGTCAAGAAGTCCAAGGCTGCGAAGCCTGCTGCCGCGGAAGGTGCCCAAGAGGCGGCTGCGGCCCCGAAGAAGCCGCGCGCCAAGAAGGCCGAGTAGCAGCGCAAGTTCAAGGAATTAAAGGCGATAGATCATGGCACACAAAAAGGCAGGCGGTTCATCCCGCAACGGACGCGATACCGCTGGCCGGCGCCTCGGGATCAAGAAATCCGGCGGCCAGGCCGTTGAGTGCGGCAATATCATTCTGCGCCAGCGTGGCACGCAGTGGCACCCTGGAACGGGCGTCGATATGGGCAAGGACCACACGATTTTCGCGGTGCGCGAAGGCGTAGTGGAGTTTAAGGCCAAGGCGCACGGCAGGACTTTTGTTTCCGTGGTTGGCGGCGAGACGTCCGAGTAACCTCTTTGTGCGAGCACCCGTTCTGGCGCAGGTTGGGGCATGCCCGCAAGGCATGACCTCTCTTCCTGTGGGAGAATGAAGTCTGCTCAAAGGGCACAGCGGCGCTCCCTCTCCCAAAAGGAGAGGGCGGGGGGGTGAGGAGTTAAGGCGGTTGCTCAGCTCTCCCACCGGGCTTCATCCGCAATGGAGAATTTAGGACACACAAAGCGGCGTCCAGCAAAACCGGGCACCGTTTTTGCGTGGTGTGTTGCGCGCTGCCCGGTTCTTTTTCCCGCGCTTCCTGATAGTGTGCTCTCTATTGAGCAACCTGGCATATTGAAATGAGCACACAGCTTCCCGTCGTCCGGCATACGCACGAACTCCGTCAACTCGTGCAGCAATGGCGCCGCCAAGGCCAAAAAATCGCGCTGGTTCCCACCATGGGCGGCCTTCACGAGGGCCATCTGTCGCTGGTGCGGCTGGCAAAACAGCATGCAAACCGCGTGATCGTTTCGGTGTTCGTCAATCCCGCGCAATTCGCTCCGCATGAGGACTTCGACGCATATCCGCGCAACGAGGAGCGCGACTGGCACAAGCTCGGCACCGTGGCTGCGGACGTCATGTACGCACCGGATATACAGGAGGTCTACCCGCCGGAGTTCGCCACCCGGGTGGAGGTTGCTGGGGTCGCACAGCCGCTCGAAGGCATATCGCGCCCCCACTTTTTCTCAGGTGTGACTACTGTTGTGACCAAGCTCTTCCTGCAGGTATTGCCCGACATCGCGGTTTTCGGCGAGAAGGACTATCAGCAGCTTCTGGTCGTAAAGCAGCTTGTCAGGGATTTGAATTTCCCGGTCGTTATCGTCCCAGGCCCCATCATGCGCGAGGCGGATGGCCTCGCTATGTCGTCGCGCAACGTCTACCTGGACCCGCAGGAGCGCGCGGCTGCCCCGCAGCTTTACGTCGTGCTCAAGGATGTTGCCAAAGACTTGGGCTCCGGCCGCGCGGTGGAAGAGACCGTGCAGAAAGGCGCGGCACGTCTCGCGAACCACGGTTTCCGGGGCGACTATTTGGAAGTGCGCGATGCGGAGACTTTGACGCCTGTAGAAACCAGGCTGGAAAGGCCTGTTCGCGTTCTGGCCGCCGTCTATCTCGGCAAGGTCCGGCTCATCGACAACATAGGCGTTACGCCGCCCGCATATTGAGGCCCCTTCCCGGAGAAGACGCGGAGGAGCTGGCGTTAGGGGTCGCCAGCTCCAACTTAGCTTAGTTAAGCTTATAATTCATGCCCACGCGGATCAGATTCATGTCTGCCCGCCAGGTCATCGCTTCCCCGTTCATGTCGGTATTTTGCAAGTCCGCGAAGTCCATGTATAGGTATTCGATCTTGCCTGAGATCCGGTCGGTAAACTTTTGCTCAACGCCAGCGCCAACAGCGAACCCCGGGCGCCAGCCGCGTCCGTCCGCCGCTTCCCCTGGAGTGTTGCCCGCAATCGTCTCATCAGAGTGCAAGGCGGCAAAACCAGCGGTTCCGTATAACAAGGTCTTGCCCAGGCTATATCCTACGCGTCCACGCACCGTGAGGAGTCCATCCCAGCCCGTGGCCCAGTGATGGCCGTCCCATATGTTCAGCATGTTTGTACCGCCCATATCGCCAGCGCTCAGGTCGCCTTCGACGCCGAGAACCCACTGAGGATTGAGCTGGTAATTGTATCCGAGCGTTCCGCCCCCAACCGCTCCGCTCGGGTCATTAGATGTCCAAGGATGGTTGGTGCCCCGGCAAAGGTAAGCCGATGAACTGCCCGCACCATATCCTGCTGTCACACCGCCATAGACGCCCGTCCAGTTTATCGTTGCTACTGCGAAAGGCGTGTCCTTAAGGTTGCCAAAATCGGCAGCATGTGCACCCGATACCGACAGCACCACAGCCGCCGTCGTTAGTGAAGCGTATTTCAGCATATTAAAGCCCCCATTTTTTGATCTCTGTCAGTGTAGCCCCCAACATCCGCAGCACCTGCCGCGGTTTGCTCACACTGACTCTTACCCACCCCAGTCATAATGGTCCGTAGGCCCATCATTCTCTCCATGAACGAAGGCAAGCCGCTAGTATTAAGCGTCCCGCGCCTCTGATTTCAGCCGGAAATAGAGAGACTACTTATGGTGCTTAGAGTTGATGATTCATACGGCCATATATTGACTGAATGCAGGTAATTTTCGCCTAATATTGGCCGCGGCACGCCGCACTTTTGAGCCGTAAGCTCCTGTTATCATTATTAATTTCTTATAGTTGTAACAATTTGACGCAAATTGTCGCCGCATTACTGCAATCATTGGTTGAGCGTTGCGATTATGCTGCCAGAACAAACACCTTGCTGTTCGCCAAGCTTTTGCCGCCCCTGATCGCGCAGCCAGCCGCTCAGGAAAGATGAAAAAAGCGCGAGGCGGCTGCGAACTCCATAAGCCGTGCCTTCCGCCTCCGGCTTGCCTCCAGATCCTCGCCCCAGCGCGCAATCTGCCAGTCTTCATCCGTATGGGCGGCGGCCCATGCGGTCGCGGCATCGAGCGCTCCTTCCGCGTGGGATAAGGCGATGAGTGCCGAACCTGTCAACGACGTCATGACGTGCAGCGCGGTCAGCTTGAAAACATCGAATGCGGCCAATGCGGCGGCTATGGCCGCAAGCGAAGCGGGCGGCTGCTCGATGTGGGCGATCCCCGCCGATACATGGAACAGCGCGGAATACTTGGTGCCGGCCCAACTCAGGATGGGGTTCCATGCCGCTGCCTGAACCTCAACAAGCTCAGTTGGATATTCCGCGCGGTAACACACAAGGTCCGTACCGGCGTACTTTAAGATATCGTCCGCAACGTCGCTTTTTCTTGCGGCAACGGCGTCGATGGCGGTGTTGGCGAGTTTTGTAAGCGGGAGGCTGGCGTGCACAATGGTCTCCCCTTGTGCGGCCCACTCGGCGGCGATTGCTTCGGCAAGGCGTTGGGTTGGCGCGCACAGAGGATTGCCGGCCGGCGTCTTGACCTGGCGGCCATCGAGCAAAACGGCAAACGTGCCATCCTCCCGTTCCCCGATGCCCGCGGATTTGTAGAAGCGCTTCTGGCCGGCATGTTGCGAAGGTTTCATCGGGCAGCCTACAGAGATTAAACCGTGTGCAGCCACGCCGCCCGCCAAATCCGCCAGTAGAGGTGCAGCGGATTGAGCGTCGCGACAGTTTGCAAGGGATCGAAGGAAGGAGCCGCCATCGCCTTAAGGTAGGGCGGGACCGCTGCAAGCGGAAGGAATGCCGGCCATGCGGCGCGATCCAGGCTTGGGGACAGTTCGCGGATACGCTGCAGCGAGCGATCCGCTTCGGCCCTGAAATCAGCCAGCGCAGCCAGGAGCGCCGCACTCAATCTGCCCGAATAGACCCACGCCAAATCGGCGCCTCTGCCTTCCAGGTGCGCATGAGGAAGCTGCAGCCTGTGGCGCGAGGCTTGAATTGCGAAGGTGCGCAGCCTCTGCGTAAGCCCCCACGCCACGCCCGCATGCGCAGCGGCTTCTTTTGCCGCCTCGCTGCGATCCCCCAGGAGCGAAGCGGCAAGCTCGAAGACCGTTCCCTCCGCTTCCCTAAGCAATGAGCGCAAGCCCTCCATATCGGACGGGGGACTTCCGGCAACTTCGGCTGTGCGGGCATCGATCATGCTCGTCAGGCGCTCCTTCGGCAGATCGAGGGTGAGGATGACGCCCGACAGCGCGTCCGCAACCGGGTTGCCGGTTTTCATGCCGGGCTCCGCCAGCTCTATGGCATCGCGCCACCATTGCAGGCGGATTTGCGCCACCATCGGCTCGCGGATTGCTGCGACAACGTGATCGAGTTCGGCGTCGAAGGCATAGAGCACAATCAGCGGGGCCTGCATGGGGGCAGGAGCGAGAAACGTACTCCAATAGCGCTCCAGGCTGCGCGCCTTTACCAGTTCCGCCGCCGTCGCGGTTTCAAGCTGCTCCTCTTCAACCGCCAGTTCCATACTCATGACCCCACTGCCCTCGCCGCCAATTCCGGCTGTCCGTCTCCCAACGCAACCCCAAAGATGCACTCCACGCCTGGCAGCCTTATTGCAGGAAGAGGAGCGCACCGCTCACCTTATAGCCGCCGCCGGCGCTGTACTCCATTAGCACCATGTACGGCGCATCCTACTCATTTTGGGAGATTGGGATTAACCACGTCCCCATTAACCATGGTGGGGCCGGAGTTAACATGCCGTTGCCGTGATGCCGGGCAAGCCGGCTGGGCAGCGCCGCCTATCAGGCCCCGACGGATTCCAGGCGCTTGAGGGCTGCCTTGAGCTTGCCCACAGTGGCTTCGGCGTCCGCCCGGCGCTCGCGGTTCTCCTCGACCACCTCCTCGGGGGCCTTGGCCATGAACTGCTCGTTGGCGAAGCGCGCATCGATCTTCTGGATCTCGATCTCCAGCTTGCCGATCTCCTTGGAGAGACGCTCGCGCTCCGCGGCAAGGTCGATCACACCGGCAAGCGTCAGCGCCATTGTCGCCTCGCCCAGCACGAACTGCGCCGAGCCATGCGCCGGCGTATCGGCCATCGCGATGCTGTCGAGCCGCGCCATGCGCTTCAGGAAGCCCTCGTAGCGCTTGGCGCGCGCCTTGGTGTCCTTGCCGGCACCCGCGATGCTCAAGGGCAGCATGGAGGCTGGCGGCACGTTCATTTCGGAGCGCAGCGAGCGGATCTCGCTGATCGCGTCGATCACCCAATTGACCTCGTCCACGGCCTTGGCATCCACCTTCTTGGCGGGCTTGGGCCATTCTGCGAGGCAAAGAAGCAATTCGCGCTTCGGCCCATCGTCGCCAAGCACCGCCCACAGCTCCTCCGTGATGAACGGCATGAACGGATGCAGGAGCTTCAGGATCTCGTCGAGCGCCCAGGCGGCCATGGCCTGCGTTTCGGCCTTCGCAGCCTCGTCCGAGCCCATGAACACAGGCTTGGCGAACTCGACATACCAGTCGCAGAACCGGTTCCAGACGAAGCGGTAGACCTCGGCCGCGGCATCGTTGAAACGGTAGCTTTCAAGCGCTTCCGTAACGCCCCCGGCTGCCTTGCTCACCTCGGCATAGAGCCATTTGTTGAGCGTGGTTTTCGCCTTGGCCGGGTCGAAGCCCTCCTGGCGCACGCATCCGTTCATCTCGCAAAAACGCGCGGCATTCCAAAGCTTTGTGCCGAAATTCCGGTATCCCTCGACGCGCTGCAGCGACAACTTGAGGTCGCGTCCCTGCGCCGCCATCGCGGCCATGGTGAAGCGCAGCGCATCCGCGCCATACTCGTCCATGACCGAGAGCGGGTCGACCACGTTGCCCTTCGACTTCGACATCTTGGCGCCCTTCTCGTCACGGACGAGCGCATGGATGTACACGTCGCGGAAGGGCACTTCCTTCATAAAATGCATGCCCATCATCATCATCCGGGCGACCCAGAAAAAGATGATGTCGAAGCCCGTAACCAGTACCGAAGTAGGGTAATAGCGCTTGAGTTCCGGAGTCTTGTCCGGCCAACCCATGGTCGAGAACGGCCAAAGCGCCGACGAGAACCAAGTGTCGAGCACGTCTTCGTCCCGCCAGATCGGCTCCGTCCGTTTCGCGGCCGTGTCTAGGACGGGATCATGATCGCCCTGCGGCGCCCGCTCTAAGACCTTGATCTTGCGCCCATAATATTTCTCGGCCTGCTTGATCGCCTCTTCCTCGGAAGCCGCGACGAAGACCTGCAGGCCGCTATGCGTCAGCGGAGAAAGCGGATCGGCTTCGATAGGCTCGCGGATGCGCTCGACGTTGGAGGCAAGTTCCTCCTCGCGCGCCAGCTTGCGGATGCCGGGCTCCACCAAGTCCGCACGCTTGCGGCCATACCATGCCGGAATGCGATGGCCCCACCAGAGCTGGCGGGAAACGCACCAGGGCTGAATGTTCTCAAGCCATTGAAAATAAACGCTTTGCCAGTTACCAGGGACGAATGTGGTCTTGCCCTCGCGCACGGCCTTTAGCGCCGGCTGCGCCAGCGTCTTGGCATCCACATACCATTGGTCGGTGAGGTACGGCTCGATGACCTCGTGCGAGCGGTCGCCATACGGAACCTTCAGCACATGGGGCTCGATCTTTTCCACGAAGTCCAGCGCTTCAAGGCGCTCGACGACCCGGACACGCGCTTCGAAGCGGTCGAGACCATCCAGGTCCAGCAAAAATTGCCAGCTATCCGCGTCCAGGTTGCATTCGATAAAGTCGGGATTCCCGGCAATCTTGAGCCTTGCCTGTGCGTCGAAAATATTGATCAGCGGCAGATTATGCCGCCGCCCGACCTCGAAGTCGTTGAAGTCGTGGGCCGGCGTGATCTTCACCGCGCCGGTGCCCTGCTCCGGGTCGGCATGCTCGTCGCCGACAATCGGAATCTCGCGCCCAACCAGCGGCAGAACCACCATCTTGCCGATATAGGGCTTCCAGCGCTTGTCGTTCGGGTTCACCGCGACCGCGGTATCGCCCAACATGGTCTCCGGCCGCGTCGTGGCGACGGTAATGAACTTGTGCTTAAGCTTGCCGGGATCCTTGACCGGGTACTTGAAATACCAGAGATGCCCCTTGGTCTCGACCGGCACCACCTCAAGATCCGAGATCGCCGTTTGCAGCTTCGGATCCCAGTTGACGAGCCGCTTGTCCTTGTAGATAAGCCCCGCCTTATAAAGCTCGACGAACACCTTGACGACCGCGCGCGACAGCCCCTCGTCCATCGTAAAGCGCTCGCGGCTCCAGTCGCAGGACGCCCCCAAGCGCTTCAGCTGGTTGACGATGGTGCCGCCCGAATGCTCCTTCCAGGCCCACACGCGCTTCAGGAATTCCTCGCGGCCAAGCTCCCGGCGCCCCGGCTCCTGCCGTTCCATGAGCTGCCGCTCCACAAGGCTTTGCGTCGCAATGCCCGCATGATCGGTGCCCGGCTGCCAGAGCACGTCGCGCCCGCGCATCCGCTCGAACCGCGCCAGCACATCCTGCAGCGTGTTATTGAGCGCGTGGCCCATATGCAGCGAGCCCGTCACATTCGGCGGCGGGATCACGATGGAAAACGGCTTCGCCTTCGGATTCTTCTTAAGCGCGCCTCCCGCACGGAAAGCTTTCGCCTTTTCCCACTTCTGGAAGATCCGCGGTTCGATATCGGCGTAATTATAGGTTTTTTCGAGCATTGGCGTAGACGGTGTCTCGGGGCCTTTGGCCGCTAGCATTAAACAAAGACAGAGGGCTCCGGCAATCGCCGAAGCACCCCGTCACCAATCGATTTTGCGCAATAATGCTCAGCTGTTCGATTTTGGCAGAAGACCGCGCGACGAGATTTCCTCGCGAATCGCATTCTCAAGAATGCGCGGCATATTCTCGTTCAGCCATTGGACGAGCAGCGGACGTAGCATTTCGCGCACGACACTTTCTAATGCCCCTCCTCCCTGGGAGGGTACCGGCGGCTGCGCAGACCCTACAAATTGAGCCTGTACCAACGGCTGCACCGCGAGCGGGACGGGAGCGGCGGACGGCCTTGCCAGTGTCCCTTGGGCCGGAGCCTCCGTCTTGACCGGCTCGGCTGCAGCAGTCCGGGCGGCTACCTGCGCCGGTTCAGCCGCGCCAGCTTTCGCCGGCTCTGCGGCTGGACGGACGGCTTCCTGAACCGGCCCGGCCGGGAGTTCCCTAGGCTGCGGCCTTATCGGAGCCTCAGCTTCCACCGGGGCCGTAGCCTGCTTGGGCGCCTCCGCTTTTGCGGGAACTTCGGGCTTCGCGGCCACATTCGTCTTGATATCGTTTTGCGAATCTCCGCCTTGCGGGCGCGCACCGGCCGCAGCGCTTTTGGCCGCAGGCTGTCCTTGCGGCGCCGCCTGCCGAACCTGTGCTTTCTCTGGCGGCGCGCTTAACTCTTCCTGCACCGCATGTGCTGCGGTTTCGATAGCGACGGCGAATTTTTCCGCGACTTCAGCTTTGCTCGAAGCATCCAAATGTTCGAAATCGACTTGCGTCGCGTTCTCAAGCTCGCTCGCCTCAAGTACGCCAATCGCCGAGCGGGCAAGCCTCTCGGCGAGCGCAGACACATCGGCCTGCCCGCCATTGGCGTCTTGCGCTGCAGCCTGCTGCTGGGTGCTGGGAGCGGTCTGATTGCCGGTGGCATTTCCTGCGGCAGCGCCCGGTCTTTCAGGCTGTCCCTTGCCTGCTTGAGACGGAAACAACGATACCGGCCCCTGATCCGGCACCGGCATTTGAACATCACCGTTCCAGTTTCTGGCCGGGTGCCGCGCGGCAATCTGCTCTTGCCCTGGAGCACCGGGCGCTACTGGCGAATGAGCCGCATCGATGGGGGCCTCGCGGCGGGCACCGGCATGCCTACTGGCCTGTGCTTGCACAGGTCTGCGCGTGTCCGGACGCAAAGCATGAGCGGGAGGTTCATGCATGGCTCGCATTTGCGCAGCAGCACCTTCTGGCGGCTGCAAAGCACCGCCCCTGCGGAAATTTTGTGCACCGGCTTGGCTTTCGAAACTGGGCTGAAGCCGGGTCACAGGCTGCTGGGAGCCTGGCTGAGGCCGCACAGCCTCGACCACCGTAGGCATAAGCTCATCGGTCAAATCGAAAACTTCATCGGCGGAAACCTCGCCTGGCCCGTACAGCGATAAACCGTCGCCGGACGGTCCTCCGAGTGCCCGCGGTTCCCTTTGCGAGGGATCCTGCTTGTCGGCGTCGGAAATGATAAGCCTGATCGACGCAAGGAGCTCCTCGATGGAGGGCTCAGGAGCCTGATCTGCGCGGTTCATTCCATTCCACCTCGATCGCTGGCGCGCTCTATTAGAACACCGCGCGCGTCAGCCAAGATTGTCCACTTCACTCCCACGCGACTCACTTTGCCCTGCTGGGCGCGGCGCTAGGTTAGCGGCGCTCACAGGCTAGCGCTAGCGTTTCATGGAATTTGGGGCAGTTTTTGCGTGTATGCCGGGCCATCTGTGGATCGTTGACCGGCCGTACGGCCCGAATCTTCCACAGGCGCGGCGCGTGGATCTTCACGGTCCTCGACAGCGGCGCCCCAGCCGTACCATGCGTCCTTGACCTCGCCGTAATAGCGGGTGGGATCGTAAAGTTCCGCTTGCAGCGCGATGTCGGAGGCGGTCAGGCGCCCCATGGAGGCGAGCACCCCATAGGATGCCACCACTAGGTCGCGCTGAAACGATACAAGACCGACGCTTGCATTCAGATTTTGCTGCTCCGCATTGAGCACATCCAGGATCGTGCGCTGACCGACCCGTTCCTCTTCCCGGATGCCCTGCAGCGCGATCTTGGTCGCATCTGTCGCCGACTTGCCCGCGGCAACGTTGCCTTTTGCCGCTACGATCAGACCCCATTGAGCGCTGACATTCGCGCGCGCCATCTCGCGCTGCACGTCGATGTTCTGGCGCGCCTCGGACAGTGTTTCAATTGCCGCGCGGATTTGCGCCGATACGCTGCCGGCCTCGTAAAGCGGCACCGTAAGCTGGCCATAAACCCGGCCGTCCCCTACGAAACCTGCGGAGGGAGCGCCGAATGGCTCATTTGCCCAGGTATAGCTCGCGTTGAAAGAAAGTTGCGGGAGAAGCTGGCCTTTGAGCTGCTTAACTTGGTGATCCTGAGCCCGCTCGCGGAAAATCGCGCCAAGCACCCCCGGATTTTCTGCCTCAGCCGCCGCGATTGCTGCCTGCAGCGATTTGGGCAAAAGCTTTTCAGGCGGCCCAGGATCCCGCAAGGTTGCAGGCGGATGGCCGACATATTGTGCAAATTGCGCCTGATCGCCATAAAGCGTTCCCTGCGCGATGCTCAGATCGGCCTGCGACTGGGCCAGCCCGGATTGAGCCTGCGCAACGTCGGTGCGCGTGACCTCGCCAACCTTGAAGCGGTCCTCCGTAGCACGCAGCTGCTCGGCAAGCACCTTTACGTTGTTCTGGCGGAGACTTCACAATCGCCTGATCGCGAACGACGTTCATGTAAGCCGTCGCTGCGTTGAGCAGTACGCTTATTTCAGCGCCACGGAGATCCTCGCGCCCGGCCTCTACCCCCGCCTCTGCGCCCTTCACGTTGTTGTGGGTACGGAAGCCGTCGAACACGTTCTGCTGGAGCGCAACTTGGGCGCTGCGCGGATAGGATGGGCCGTTTGCGGCGCTGCCAGAGGACAGAGCGCTTAGCGGAATTGACGAAACCGGCGTACAGGGCGTGCCTGCCGGCACAGCGTTACAAATCGGGAGAGAACCGGTGATCGCTGACGGAGCGAGTTTCGTCCGCGAATTTTCGTATCCATCCTGAAATGCCGCCGAAACGGTGGGACGATAACCGGACTTGGCGAGGGAAACGTTGTTGTCGGTGGCCCGAAGCTGCGCGCGCGCAGCCTTCAATGTCGGATTGAAGAGATAGGCGGCAGTCAAGGCTTCCTTCAACGTCTCCGCATGAAGAGGCTGGCTTCCGGCGAGCAGAATCGCCGCTGGAACGGCCCACTGGCGTATTCCCAGCGAAAAGCGGAATCCGGAAGGCTTTCTCGATTGCATGGAGTGTTTCCGTTATTTCGTCCGAGTTACATAGCCGCACGCCCAGGACGCAGCACGGAACGCGCCGCGCGAAAAATAAGCGCGGAATTGATGCACAGGAAGCCAAATACTACAAAAAAAGAGTTTTCCTTTTTTGGCGTTGCTGAATTGCAGCGCTTTGATGCTGTTTGAGTTCGTAACAAGAGTTACGGTTGTATCTATCCACGGATTCGCCTTTGCCTGGAGCGGCGGCGGGAAAGCGTTGCCACTTTCCCGCGGCGATGCCCGGATTTTGCTACCGCGGGCGTCCGGCAAATGCGGCGGCAATTCAGAGACGGGACACTAGTACAGCCCGCCAGAAGTTCGCACCCCATTGGCGGTGCGCTCGCAAGCGAACTTCCGGCGGACAAGCTGTACTAGATTCAATAATTTGCTAGTACGCCTTACCCGCAGGAAATCCTTTCGGTGCCAGCCGCATAGGGTGAGGATTTCCTGCGGGGCGTACTAGCGGAATGCCGGCAGCAAGAGATCCGGGAGGTGAAGCGGAGGTACAAACGTAATCAGGTGCCGCGTCTTATCCCCGCCCATGATCTCCATCGCGATGAGATCCGTCCCCGCGTGAGCCACGTCGATTTGTTCGGGCCCGGCGATCATGTGCTCCACCGCCCCGGCCCGGATGGCAATCGACCCGCCCCTGTGGTCGTAGCTGACGCCATGAAGCGGCACGTTCTCGACTTCCTTTTGGGAGCCCAGATCCAGGCGGTCGACCTCTATCGTAACGGCGTGCAAGTTTTCCGAGCGCGAGATATGGTCGAGGATATTCTGCCAATCCCGCCTTTCAAGGTGAAGGTTCTGCATATCTAAGCCTGTACATTAAAGCCTGCCCCAGAAAATATAGGCCGCTCTTAAGCGCCGCACCTTGACGAATCACAAACTGGGCTGTCCCGGCAGGGTGGCGGGAACAATGTTTTGAACCGTGCATTTTATGCTTTGTGTGGTCTGCCGCTGCGTTCGCACGCACCTAATACTTACGCAACACGCCAGGCAGAGGTTCGATTGCAATGACTCACGGCGCAACCCAGCAGCTAGACTTCCACAAGCCTGGCACGCTCCGCGCTTATCTGGCGGGCTTTGGGGTCCATAGTCCGGTCCGGTCACTTGAAAGTCCGGGACTGGAGAGACGAAATCCACGAATTCGGCGATAACACCGGCAAGACCGTGGCGATGCACTTCCGCGACGCCAAGATCGAAAGGGCGCTGGTGCTCGATCCCCAGCTTGCCCTCGCCGAAGGCTATATGGACGGCGAGATCGAGCTTGAGACCGGCACTACGATTTTCGATCTCTTGAGCCTGTTTGCACGCAATATCGGCGGCGGCGAGCTTCCTGGCTGGATGCGCATCGCCGATCAGTTCCGGCGGATGACGCGCTTTCTCCGGCAGTTGAACACTCCTGGCCTGGCGAAGCGCAACGCCAGCTACCATTACGACCTGCCAAGCTCGCTTTACGGCCTGTTCCTCGATGCGGACAGGCAATATTCCTGCGCCTACTTCCCAACTGGAACTGAAACGCTGGAGGAAGCCCAGCTTGCGAAGAAACAGCACATAACCCGGAAGCTATGCCTGTCTCCCGGCCAGACGGTGCTGGATATCGGCTGCGGATGGGGCGGACTGTCGCTGCACTTGGCGCGGGAGGCAGGTGCCAAAGTGCTAGGCATCACCCTGAGCGCCGGGCAGGAGCGCTACGCCAGGGCGCGCGCCGAAACGGAGGGCGAAAGCAACGTTGCCTTCCGCCTTTGCGACTACCGCGACGTGGACCAGACATTCGACCGCATCGTTTCGGCCTGCATGTTCGAGCACGTTGGCGTGCCGAACTATGGCGCTTTCTTCCGCAAGATGAACGAATGCTTGAAGGACAACGGCGTAGCCTTGCTGCACACCATCGGACGGCTCGGCGGGCCAGGCTCCACAAATCCTTTCATAGCCAAATATATTTTCCCGGGCGGCTATAACCCGGCGCTTAGCGAGATCATGCCCGTTATCGAGAAATCGGGGCTCATCGTCACCGACATCGAGGTTTTGAGACTACACTACGCCAGGACGCTTGCGGCATGGCGCAGGAACTTCGAAGCGGCTTGGGACAATGCAGCAAGCATGCTTTCGGAACGCTTCTGCCGTATGTGGCAGTTTTATCTTGCTGGCGCCGAAGTTAGTTTCCGGTATCAGAACCTCGCGGTGTTCCAAATTCAGCTGGCAAAGCGGATCGATGCGGTTCCCCTTACTCGCGACTATTTATACCTGCCCGCAAACCGCCCAAAACCGGCAGCCGGCGCACCGGTTTGACATCCGTCATGGCGCAAAATGAGGCCTGGGTATCTCCTAGAACATGCTCCCGGAATGGGAATTGGCCTCGCTTTCGAGAGAGGGTTTGATCATGCCGACGGGTCTTGACGTATTCGACGCAACAGTCCAGCAAACCAATCTCTGGCTCAAGGATTTGATGGCCCGCGTCCCAACAACTGACCGGCACTATGCTTATCAGCTGTTGCGGGCCACCTTGCACTGCTTCAGGGACCGCATCGGCCCTGAAAACGCGGTTCATTTCGGCGCACAGCTGCCGATGCTGATCCGCGGCTTTTATTACGAGGGCTGGCAGCCCTCCAAGCCCGCAACGAAGACGCGCCACCTCGACGATTTCCTGACGGCGGTCGAAGAGGAAGCAGGGCGCACCCTTGGCGCGGGTGCCGGCGGCAAGGTAAAGGCGGTCTTCTCGGTCATCGCGGACAAGATCGACGCGCATGAAATCGAGAAACTCCGCAAAGTCCTGCCAGCGGAGCTGAAGGGGCTGCTGCTGGAAGAGTTCTATCTCTTCTAGTGTGGCTTATGTCTCCGAATTACCGTGCGAGCCCTCCGCAAAGGTAGCGGTAATTCGGAGATGGGACACTAGCGGACACCGGCGGAGCGCAATGGAGGCTTGGCCCAAGGGAGCCGGACGCCCTGGGGGGCTTGCCCGGAGAGCTTGAGGCGGCTTTCGAAGCGCGAATAGCGCGGAGGGCGGTAGCGGCAAGAATAAGGAGACCGCAAATGAAGCCCATTCGAACCTACATTCTGATCGCAGACGGCGCGCGGGCCCGGCTTCTCGTATCGGAAGGGCCGGGAAAGCCTTTGGCCGAGGTGCCGGGCTCGGAGCAGTCGCAGGATATCAGGCCGGATCATGAGATGAGCGCTGACAGGCCCGGCCGGGTTCACGAGTCCGCAACGGTAGTGCGCCACGCCATCGAACGCGACGATCTTCACCGCCGCGAAAAGGAGCGTTTCGCCCTGTCGCTGGCCGCAAGTCTCGAAAAGAGGCTAGCCGCCGGCGAGTACGGCCATCTTGTGATTGCGGCTGCGCCTGAAACGCTGGGCGTCATCCGCGCGGCGCTTAGCGAAAAGGTCCGGGCCACCGTCATTGCCGAGGTGCCGAAGGATCTAACCAAGCTGCCCAACCCGCAAGTGCGGGATCGCCTTGGCGATGGGCTTCTGATTTGATCGCGGGAAAAGGCTTAGCTCAAGATATTGTCTTCCTTTGATAAATATCACGGGCGGGCTGCAAGGCGGGCGTTAAATAATTCGCAAAGGTTTGTTTTGGCGTCCCGGCTTTCAACAGACGGGCGGGGTTAAATCTATTTGCGGCCCGATTTTGCCGGTGCTATGCTCGCAACCGTATAAATATATGGGAGGTGCGATGCACAGCGTCCGTATGCGCTGCGACACATGCTTGGCCAGGCAGGTGGGCATTTGCGCGAGCCTGGACGAAGAGGCGCGCGGGCAACTGCAGCAGATATCGCGCCGGAAGCTCTTCCCGCCCCACAATGTTATCTTCCGCGATGGCGATGAAGCCGATCATTATTTCAGCATTACTTCCGGTATTGTTAAACTTGTAAAGACGCTCGCCGATGGCCATCAGCACATCATCGGGCTAATTCATCAGCCGGATTTCATGGGGCAAACGCTAAACCGGCGCCACTCCTATGCCGCTGAATCTGCTACAGAAGTCGAAGTTTGCGCCTATCCGCGCGCCGCATTCGACACCTTCATGAAAGTCCATCCCGAGCTTGAACACCGGATTTTCGAAATGACAATCCGCGAACTCGACGTCTGCCGGGACTGGACGCTGCTCCTGGGCCGCAAATGCTCCTTCGAGCGCGTCGCGGGCTTCCTCCTGATGATGGCGAGGCGGACACCGAAGCTGCCGGGCCACGAGCCCAATTCGGCGCATTTCGAGCTGCCCTTCACCCGTGCGGAGATGGCGGACTACCTGGGCCTCACCCTTGAGACCGTGAGCCGCCAGTTCAGCAGGCTGAAAACCAATGGAACCATAACCTTGCCGTCCAGCCGCGATATCACCATTCCGGATATCGAAGCGCTTGCCGCTTCCGCTCATATGGAAAGTTGCTCCGCTACTTTTGACGATAGTCAAAGCCGCGCCATTGCTTGAAGAATAATATATTTTAAGGAATTCGAGCCAGGGAGCGGCCGCCATGCCGGTCAAGACGATATTGCTCTACGTGCCTTCAGGAAAGAACGCCGCACCGGCGCTGGAGGCTGTCCTCAAGATTGCGGGCCCAAGAGGCGCTCATGTCATCGGGCTGCATCTGACCCCCGATTTGCCGGTCTACGGCGAGTTTCCCGCGGAAGTGTCCCAGGAGGTCATCGACCGCCTGCAGAAGGCGGGAGAAGACGCCGCTGCCGCTGCCAGGCAGGCCTTCGAAGTCGCAGTCAAGGGCACCGGGATTACACATGAATGGCGCGGCTTCATGGCCTCGTATGTGATGGGTGCGGACTTGATCGCCCAGCAAGGCCGCAGTGTGGATCTGATCGTTTGCGGCAAACCCGGCGAGGAGTTGGGCGACGCCTGGAGCGATTTCGCCGAGACAGCGCTGATGCGCTGCGGCCGCCCGGTGCTGATCGTGCCGGAAGGGGCCGCGGGCAAACCCATCGGGACGCACGCCGTCATTGCCTGGAACGATACGCGGGAGGCAGCCCGTGCGGCTTTCGAACTCGCTCGATCTGCTGGGCGGCGCGGTATCGGTGCGCGCCATCACGCTCATCGAGAGCGAAGAGCAGCGCGCCGCCGCCGAAGCCAATGGCACCCCCCTCATCGCCGCGCTCGCCCGCCACGGCATCGAGGCCAAGTTGGAGGTCTCGTACACCGCCAGCGGCGCGACCGGCAAGGCCCTCCTGGCCAAACTCCTCGATAACGGCTGCGATTTATTAATCATGGGCGGGTATAGCCATTCCAGGTTCCGCGAGATGCTGTTCGGCGGTGTCAGCCGCGACATCCTGCGGGATACCTGGGTACCGGCCCTTGTGTCGCATTAGGCACTTCTGCACGTAGAGAGTTCCCCATGACATTGAATAAAATCAGGCTGGAGCTGGCGAGAGACCGGGAACACCCGGAGGGGAGCAACCGGCATGGCTACGAGTTCGTCGGGCCGCTGGACGCCGAAGGCCATCTCGATCCCGCATCCTGGAAGAAGCAGCGCGAACGCTGCCGCGTGCGGCGTTTCTGGCTGCATGAAGACGACGAAATAGGCCACCTGGTGCGCAAGCCCGGCGGGCACTGGGCCTTCCATTACCAGGGCGACGGCGACGAGGACAGCGACGAAGGCGGCTACCGCTTCGGCGATCACAAGTTCGCCGTGGGCGAGTACGTGTCGATCCGCGAGCACGACGACGAGGTGATGCGCACCTTCCGCGTGGTGCGCGTGGAGGTGCTGCCCCAGGCATAGGCCGGCATTCTCGCGATGTCCGGGAGCCTGGTTCAAGACAAATCCTTCGGAAAATAGGCGCTATAGCTTTTGTCAAGGCGCGCTCTTAAGCTGCGGAGCGCGTCGAGCGCCTCGGCGGCCTGCCAATCGCGAAGAGCCACGATAGCGGCGATCGTGCGATTGTCGCCAAGCATCGCCGCCTCGGCCATCCGGTTAATCGCTGGCCTGTAGCGCCTCAGGCCAACGAGCCAGCACATCTTTTCGGCAACCCACATGTTTGGGCTGCCGGCTGAAATCGCAAAAAGCCTCCATGGCGTCCGGATGGGAGAGCTGCATGGCGGCGAAGGCTTCCGCGGCACAGGTTTCAGGGTTCCGCCGGTATTCCGCCAGCAATTGCAGGGACAGGGCGCAATCCGTGGCGTCGGCCAGCGCGGCATCCGTCACGGGATAGTCCGTTGGCATATCGCCGATCCAGCACTCCTCGCGGCTCGCACTGGCCACCAGCGCCTCCAGCATGCCCGCAAGCGACTTGAACTTTGGCTCCAGGCAGGGCTCACCGTGATCCAACACAAAGCCTCGCGGGGCATACGGGGACTTGAGGTGCAGGCCGAGATAGTTGGAATTGCCGTCCGTGAACAGGAGCAGGCAGGCCGAGCCGTCTCCAAAAGTGGCATGGCGCTTATCGTAGTCATCCTGGCTGGTGCCCAAATCGCGAAAATTCGCAAGCGTCCAGGCTGCCTCGTCCGGCGGCATCAGCCAGGCCGGCAGGGCGGAATTCTCGCGCATGCCGCCGGTCAGCGTGTAGAGGCGGCGTACTTCGGGCGGCAGGTGCGGCACCATGCGCTCAAGCTCCGCCAGCCCCTCCGGGTCCGGGGGCAGCACATAGTCAGGAAAGGCAGCCCGCAGCCGGTCCACCGCCGCATCCATGTCCGTCATAGCCTTGCTACCTCTACGCAACTTACCCCGGTTTGTTAACGGTTCCGGCTATTGGAAACGCTCGCCGGCGGTGCATTTCGATTGTGGACTAATTTATCACAAATGCCTTGAAGAAGCGTTAAGGTGTAAGCTATTGAATTATATAGCACAATCCCGAATGTAGACCATCGGGAAGCTGTGTTTCCTGTTAACACTTTTTCTGCGATCATATTTAACCGTAGTTTTGAAAGCCGGAATTCGACCTAAAACGGGGAATTTTTGCTCGAATCCGGCCTGTTTGGAACTTGTGATTTCGGATTAACCTTACCTGCATTAACGAATGTAGGCCGCCTACGCAAAATTACCTTACGTTAAGCTTTGTATGCTCAAGCGCTATTGCACCATCCGCCCCGGCGCGCCAAGGATGGGGCTTGATACCGGCCTGGGTAGCCCGGTACACCGTCCCACAACGATCAGGAGAAGAGCGCGATGCAACAATTGCTCCCGCCTTTGCATGGCCTGCGGGTAGTCGAACTCGCGCGCGTCCTTGCCGGCCCCTGGATCGGCCAGACGCTTGCCGATTTCGGGGCCGAAGTGATCAAGGTGGAAAGCCCGGGCGGCGACGATACGCGTAGCTGGGGGCCGCCGTTCATCGAACGCGCAGACGGAAAAGGCGGCACCGAAAAGGTGGCAGCCTATTTTCATGCGGCGAACCGGGGCAAGACATCGGTTGTCTGCGATTTCGCCGCGCCTGCGGATCTGGCGCGGCTGAAAGCACTGATCGCCAGTGCCGATGTACTCATCGAGAACTTCAAGACTGGGGGCCTGGCCAAGTTCGGGCTGGACTACGAGAGCGTTGCCGCCCTCAACCCGCGCATCGTCTATGCGTCGGTGACAGGCTTCGGCCAGACCGGCCCAAGGGCCACCCAGCCCGGCTACGATTTCCTGATCCAGGGCATGTGCGGGATCATGGACCTGACGGGCGACCCCGCCGGCGAACCGCAAAAGGTTGGCGTGGCGTGGATCGACATTTTCACCGGGCTCTACGGCACAATCGCAGTCCAGGCGGCGCTTGCCGAACGGGCGCGGTCGGGATTGGGGCAGCACATCGACCTGTCGCTGTTCGACTGCGGCGTTGCCGTATTGGCGAACCAGGCGATGAATTTTCTGGCCGGCGGCGAGGTTCCGCACCGCTTAGGCAACGCCCATCCCAACATCGTGCCCTATCAGGTTTTTCATACGGCCGATGGCTATGTCATCGTCGCCTGCGGTAATGACCGGCAGTTCGCAGCGCTTTGCGGCGTCCTCGGGCTGGACGGCGTTCCGGACGATGAAGCCTATGCAACGAACCCCACCCGCGTTAAGCACCGCGAGCCGCTTTGCGCCCTTATCGCGGAGCGGACGGCGCAATGGAGCAAGACGGCTCTTATCGCCGCGTTGGAAACCGCCGGAGTACCCGCCGGACCGGTGAATAATGTTGCCGAAGCCCTGGGCGACCCGCAGCTGCGCTCGCGCGGCCTTGTCATCGCACCCGAAGGCATACCTGGGCTTCGCACGCCCGTCCGCCTGTCGCGCAGCCCCATGGTTCACGAGACCGCGGCGCCCGCCCTTGGCAGCGGCGAATGGCGTTTCCGCGATAGGGAAACTGGCGGTGGAGATAGTCGATGATCGTACAAAACTGTGTGCAGCAGCCTCATGCCGCCATCACATAGCCCAAGGATTGACAAACTGCGCTAATATCTCTTTGGCCCGATACTCTTTCGACTATCTTGGGCGCCGGCTGCGCACGGGGCAGCTCCTTTCACATCGGCAAAAGCCCGCTGGAAAGCCGCCCCCTTTGCGAAGATACACCTTCTAACCATATCCTGCCCGGTTCGTTGCTCAGGTTTACGCATTCCGGAATATCGCTTGCGCTCGCACATGGCGGTATTTAAATCGTACTGTTAGGAATTGAGGCGCCGCCTTATCATGAAGCGGAACAAGACCAATACCAATACCGAAAGGGTGAGAGAGCGGCTATCGCCCCGTAACACGCCGCAGCAGGACCGGAGCAGGGTACGGCTTCAAGCTTTGTTCGATGCAGCAGAGGAAGTGATTGCGGAGACCGGGCTGCATGGGCTGGCCATGCGGGAGGTGGCCCGCCGGGCAGATTTACCGATCGCCTCGATCTATCACTATTTCCCGTCCACGGCCGCGCTCATCCGCGCCCTCATCGAGCGGCAGCTCGAAAAATTGAGGGGCATCCTGCAAGCCGGATTGCGGGCACGCTTCCCGAGGGACGCATCCGGCATGAGCACCGAACAGGTGAAGGCGCTTCTGATTGCACAGGTGAGCGGACTAATCGACGATATTGCAGCCTTTTTCTTCGAGACACCCTCGGCATCGGAAATCTGGGGCGGTTTGCAGGCTTATCCGGATCTGCGGACACTCGATATTGAAGATACAAAAAGGAATGCGGCGCTCGTCCAACCCGTTTTCACTCGCCTCGTCCCATCTCTTGAGCCTGCGCAGGCGTGCATTATGGCGATGGTGCTCGTAGAAAGCGTAAGCTCTACCCTCCGGCTGGCACTCGCTTCGCCGCCAGATGTCCGGGGGCAGATCGTGGCGACACTAAAGGATTTTGTGGGCAAGTGGCTGGCCTGCCTTTTCAAGCCGCCAACGCATGAACACGGACTAATTTCGTTCAAGTAGCGCGGCCGGACAAGGCAATCGATGCGTTCCCCGGCATGGCAACACGATAGAAAATTGCAGTCTTGTTGTAGTGGCACTTGCGGTTGCATGCCGATTTTATTTGCCCTCCACACGAACACGTTGATGTACCGGCCGAAACTGGCTATCAATCATATATGGTAAGCTGAGCATAGCTCCAGTACGGAAGTCCGTGGAATGGGCGTAGACGAGAAGCTGCAATTCGTTGCGCAAAGTCTCATCGATGAAATCGAGGGCATTTTGCGCGGTGCTGCGGATGTCCATCCATATTTGGACGGGGCCAGCCGCGCGCTCAAGCGCATGTCAAAGGCAGCAGACCGGCCCTTGCGGGTTGGGATATTGGGACAGGCGAATTCCGGAAAGTCCTCGCTGGCCAACCTCCTTGCGGGAGTTCCCGTGGTGCCCGTGCCCTCCCTGCCGCACGCAAGGATGCCGGTGCTGCTTACTTATGCTCCCAAACCTTCCGCCGCCGCCGTTTACAACAACGGCGAAAGGGTGGATTTCCCTTTGCTTCAAGACGTTACGCGGGCAGTAGCCGCCCTTCAAGACAGTGCTGCGATAAGCAGCCTGCTGGCTGGCAAGTGCATTCGATCCGGCGGCGTGAAATTCCTGGAAGCGGGGCTTCCAAGCAGCATCCTTCGTTCCATTGAAATTCTGGACTTCCCCGCCGGCTCCCTTGGCTTGCGCGGCTACGGCGTGGATGCAGCGATCTGGACCACAGTAGCGTCGCGGGCTTGGTGTGAATCCGAGCGGGCTCCGTGGGCCAAGCTGCCGCACTCCGTCCGGTCCCGAAGCCTGCTTGCCGTAACGTTTTGCGATGTTGCGGCAGGAAAGGAAAGCGATCTGAAGCTATTGCGGGACCGGCTCGAAACATCGGCCCGGCCCTATTTCCAGGGAATTTGCTTCGTATCGAACGGAAACCTCGATCCGGCTGCGGCCGCGTCCAGGAACCAAGCCCTATTCGCACAAGTTCAGTTCCTGGCGCAGCACTTTTCCGCGGAACGCTTCGGCAAGGCGATGGCGGTTGCACATCGTGCTGTGGCAAAAGCTTCGGCGAAGCACGGAACTGCACTTGAGCATAGCGGTCTCCGAAGCCACGCAGCAGTGGCGGATATATTGCCTTCCCAGAAACCGCCGCTTCCAGAGATCCGGCTCGCGAAGCCTGCAATACTGCTCACCGGACATGCAAATGGAACGCCTGCCGGAACAGGGGCGCGCGGGACAGCGCCGGCAGTTTCCAGGGTGCAACGGCCTCGCTGGAGGGCGATAGGTGCCGCCGCCGCTGCGATGGCGGCCGTGGCAGCGTTGGTAGCCATTCAGCCAGGGCTGATCGGCACAGGACAGAACACGGTCTCAAACCCGTTGCCGGCCTTCTCCGAAGCAGTGGTGCAAAGCACCAAGGAGACAACGGAGCCGCCCCGGATAGCAGAGCTTCAGGATAATGCCGCCACGGCACAAAGGGCAACCCAGGCGGAAACGGCGGCGTTAGAGAAACGCGAAATTTCCGCGCAGGAAACCGCAGAGGCCGTGGAAAACGGAATGGCTCCGGCAGAAGCTGCGATGGCCGGGCCTCGCGGAACCGATGCAACCGAAATGGCTGCCGCCGGAGAACGCAGAAATACTCAGGCAGATCCTGAGGGCCGGAGGAAGGCGGACGCCAGCAGGCGCAGGCGGGCTGGACCGGAGGAAGCGGAAAGGCACGCGCGCGTTGTGGCGGTGGCGGCCCGGCGCCAATTCAGCAGCATTGTCCCGATCATGCACGGCGTAAGCCAATAGGCTAGATTTTCGAGCACCGGCGATCACACCGAGGCTTTCAAATAGCTCTGCGGCACATCAAGCAACACTGCAAGCATTGGCGCCGGGTAGCGCAGCACACTTGCAAAAATATCGGTACCACTACATTTAATTGAGTCACGGATCGCATCCGCCACCTCCTTAAAATCTCATTGCCCGTTCCTTTGCTATAATCTTTGTGTCCCATTGAAAGCGGCGCCTCTACCGCCAATCTACTTTGGGAAGCCAGAATTCGAGGTGCCCCATCATTATGAACAAAACCGCTCCGCATACCGTGGCGATAAGAGAACGGCTGGCGCCACGGCACAATCCCAAACAGGACCGGAGCCGCGCGCGGTTTCAAGCCTTGCTCGACGCGGCAGGCGAGGTAATCGGGGAGGCGGGGTTGCAAGGCTTGGCAATGCGCGAAGTCGCCCGCCGGGCGGATTTGCCGATTGCCTCCGTCTATCACTACTTTCCTTCCACTGCGTCGCTCATCCGCGCGCTTCTTGAACAGCAATTCGATAAGTTGAACGGCATACTTGAGATAGCGCTGCAGAGGTATTTTCCCGCGGAAAGCGAGACCCTGAATTTCGAACATGTAGCCTTGCTTATCGATGAAATTGCGGCCTTTTTCTTCAATACGCCGTCTGTGCCGGAGTTATGGGCCGGCTTGTACGCATACCCCGATCTCCGGGCGCTCAATATCGAAGACACGAAGAGGAACGCGGCGATGCTTGAGCCCGTTATCTCTCGCTATATTCCATCCGCGGAACCCCAGCAGGTGTCCGCGACCGCGATCGTATTGGTGGAATGTGTCAGCGCTACCCTCCGGCTTGCGACCGCTTCGACGCCGGATGTGGGTGCGCGGCTTGTCGACGCCCTTAAGACCTTCGTTACCCTTTCGTTGATGGGCCTTATGAAGGCGGATCCGTCCAATCTCCTCTCGAAGCAAGTGGACGGGCACCTCTCCGCTCCGCAATCAAAGCAAAATAAGAAGCCCGCCAGCCGCGGAAAAAGACGCTCCTAGCGGGGCCCCGGGGCCATTCCGGGCCCGGAGCGCTTGCCGATCTTGAGGTAGTTCCATGGAAGGTCTTAAGTAAGCGTCAGATAGTTTAGCACCTAGCTATAGCTAATACCGGCGCCGGGCTTACTATTAGCGGCGAATTCTAAAGCGCCAAAATTACATAACAATCTACAGAAATATGAAATATTAATGACACTCCGGCAAGCGCTGGACTTTCACGACGCTTGCATTTAGCTAGCTCTGGCCGTCATGCAATATAGTGATGAGCTAAGGGAGGCACCGGCGATATCGTCGCAGGCAGAGAACCGCGGGTGGGCCGGTACACTAGTACAGCCCGCCGGAAGTTCGCACCCCATTGGCGGCGCGCTCGCAAGCGAACTTCCGGCGGACAAGCTGTACTAGATTTAATAGTTTGCTAGTACGCCTTATCCGCAGGAAATCCTTTCGGTGCCAGCCGCATAGGGGTGAGGATTTCCTGCGGGGCGTACTAGCGGAATGCGGCGCCTGCCCTTGTTAACGAAACGCGGCCAGCTTTGCGGAAAGGCGCTTTCCTGCCCGTAAAGCCAAAGATCCGCTGTGAGTACAGGAACGCAAGGGGGCGGGGGGATGACAAGGGGCGGGAAAAGGCGGGCGGCCAACGCCCATGATTGCTCCGGTCCTGGGCCGGCTTCCGCGGTTAGTTTTCTAGCTATACGCGGTCTTTGACGGCATGGATTTGGGGGGCGCAGATACCGGCGCACCGGCCACAGCACCGCTCGTACTCGCTATCGACCTGAGCACGTCGGGGTGCAAATGCGCGCTGGTATCCTTCGGCGGAACCGTTGCGGCGTGGTCGTTCGAGGCCGTACCGTTGCATGTCGATGGCGTGACCGCCGAACATGAGCCGGAGGATTGGTGGAGGGCTTTCCTGGCCGCTTCTTCGGTCATTCTAAAGCACCCCGGCCTGCGCCGCCGCGTTACCGTCGTCTGCTGCTCGGCCATGGGCGAGGGGACCGTTTGTGTGGATCGCGCCGGCAACGCCATCGGCCGCGCCATGCTGTGGCTGGATATGCGGGGCAGAGCGGCAATCGCGCGCCGCATACGCGGAACGAGCCTTCTGAACATCCGGGGCTACGATCCGATCCGGCTCTGGCGCTGGCTTCGTCTGACGGGTGGCGCCCCGTCGCCATCGGGCAAGGATAGCGCCGGGCATATCGCCTACATCCGCGACCATGACCCGGATCGCTACGAGCGCACCTACAAGTTCCTGAACGCATTGGACTACATGAACTTGCGCCTGACCGGCAGGTTCTGCGCCACGCCCGACTCCATGGTCACAAGCTGGGTAACGGACAACCGCGATCCCGCAGATATCCGCTACCACCCCGCATTGATCCGGATGCTTGGCATTGAAAAGGAGAAGCTGCCGGAAATGGTGGCGTCCACCGAGGTGCTTGGGCCGCTGCTACCAAAGGTGGCCGAGGCCCTGGGCCTCCAGGCGAATACCGTTGTTGCCGCCGGGGCCGTCGACAACTCAGCTGTGGCAGTGGGGGCGGCGGTGAGCGACTTTGAGCCCCATCTCTATCTCGGCACCTCGTCGTGGCTTGGCGCCCATGTGCCCTTTATGAAGACCAGCGTGTCCAGTGGCATTGCATCCGTCCCGTGCGCGGTCCAGGGCCGCTATCTCGCCATGGCGCTGCAGTCCACAGCTGGGGCTAACCTCTCGTTCCTGCGTGATCACGTCATCTATTATTCCCAGCCGCTTCTGAGCGATGCGCTTCGGCCCTATGTCTACGAGATTTTGGACGAGGTCGCCGCCAGAGCACCGGCCGGTGCGAAGGGACTAATCTATCTACCCTGGCTATTCGGGGAACGAACCCCGGTCGACGACCCCAGCTTGCGGGCGTGCCTTTTCAATCTCTCGCTGGAGCACACCCGCGATGACATGATCCGTGCCTTCATGGAGGGGGTCGCGCTGAACACCCGCTGGACGATGACGCCGTTCCTGCGCCTCGTGGGCCGTGCGCCCGCCGCGATTGCCGCCGCGGGGGGAGGCGCTCAATCGGATGTATGGTGCCAGATCTTCGCCGACGTCACGGGCCAGCCAATCCTGCAGCTTGCCGATCCCATTCAGGCCAACGCCATCGGCGCAGCCTATATAGCTGGCGTAGGAACCGGGGCCTTGCGCTTCGCGGACTTGCCTGCGCTCCGGCGCACACGCCGCCTCTATGAGCCCAATGCATCGCTTAAGGCTCTCTATGACGACAAGTTTGGGGTGTTCCAGGAACTGCACCGCAGACTGGCACCAATCTACCGCCAGTTGAACCCCGCTGCCGGCGGAGCCGCATACATCCGGCCGTAAATGGAACTGCGTGCTCACGCGGCCCGCACCTGGACGGCAAGGCGCGGTTTCCCGCTCTTCATTCAAATATGTGCCGGAACTTTATATCGCCGCTGCTTACGAGGGCGGCCAGCGGGGTCGCTTTTCCTGTCCGGAACAATGCCGCCCAGGCTTCCCCCCACTCAAGTAAGCGCAGGAAACTGCGGTTTTCCGGTCAGCCGGGTTCATTTAATGGGAATTTATGCAAATTCTGATCTACGCGGTTAGACCGTGTTAACCATTTTCTGTAATATGCAATCAGTATAGGCAAAAATTGCCGCCCAGTATTTCCGGCCCCGGCTTCGAATACACACAGGAAAACTCTAAGGACACCGTCATGACCGGCACAGACAATGCTCTGATCGAACTAACCGCCAACATCGTATCGGCTTATGTAACAAACAACGTAGTAAATGCTCAGGCGCTTCCGGAATTTATCGGTTCCGTCCATACAGCGCTGAGCAGGGCTTCCAACCAAAATGTGGAAGAGCCCAAAGCCGAGCTTAAACCGGCAGTATCCCTCAAGAAATCCGTGACGCCGGAATTCATCATCTGCCTCGAAGACGGGAAGAAGTTCAAATCCCTGAAGCGGCACCTGCGCAGCCACTACGACATGTCGCCCGAGGAATACCGGGAGAAATGGGGCCTGCCGCGGGATTATCCGATGGTGGCTCCTGCCTATGCCACGGCGCGATCCAACCTTGCCAAAAGCATGGGGCTCGGGCGGCGCGCAGGGACAACGGTAGTCAAGAAGGCCAAGCCTGCTGCCAAGTCCTCGCGCAAGTAGCGAAGGTTTGAGCGGCAAGACAACCTTGCTTTCCGCTCTGCTCGCCAAGCCTCGATGTGGCAAGGCGCCAGTCATTATTGCCGGGTTCGGTGAAGTTCCGCTGAGCCCGGCGACGATTTATTCACCGAAGCAGGTCATCAGCAAACTGTTAACGGCAACGAAGACGCAACCCCATGGAACTCTCCGCCAATTTCGACCCCGCATCCTTTGCGCTCGGCTTCATCGTCGGTCCGGTCGCATATTTCGCAATCGGGCTTATGGTTTACGGTGCTTTCCGCGCCGCGCAATGGGTCACGGCTCCATTCAGGCGAATGAAGTTTGGACCCCAGCCGCTTCGCCCCTGAGCCTAAGCAGAGTTCGCAAAAGTGGCCTTCCCGGTTTTGCGACAAAACCCTGCGAAAATAAAAGAATCTAAGCGGGCATTTATTGGGCAACAAACGGGAGTCTGCTTACAGCCGCTCATACCGGCTTGAGAACACCGTGCGATTGTCCGCACCGGCTGGCTAAGAAATTCATTCCGGAGCCGGTCTGCGCTTCAGCACGATGAATGTCGAGGAGCGTCCCTCGTGCATTGCCTTGGTTTCGTAGCGCGTAATAGGCCAATCCGGCAACGTGGCGCGGTTCGCAGAGGTGAAAGTCAGGGTAAGGTCGAAGCCGGGATGGGCATCGGCATGTTGGATGGCTTCTTCGGCATAATCTGCGATGTCGGAAGCGAAGCGCAATTCCGAGCCGGTCTTAAGTAGGCGCGCCAATGCATCCAGTAGCGGCGGCGCGAAGAGACGGCGCGCCCGGTGCCGCTTTTTCGGCCAAGGGTCGGGGAACAGGATGAAGGCGCGCGATAGGCTCGCCGGGGGCAGCCATTCCAGAAGCGGACGGACGTCATCGGCATGAAGCCGCATGCGATCCTGAAGCCCCCGGGCATCGATTGCCGAAACCGCAGCCACCACGCCGTTTACATATGGCTCCGCACCGATGATCCCGGCCTGCGGATTATGCTCCATCTGCCAGATGAGATGTTCGCCTGCCCCGAAGCCGATTTCGAGCCAGGTTTCCTGGATTTGCTCTTTGAAAAGTGCGCACGGACCGCCCGCTGGCGGTGCCTCGCTCAAATCGAGTCTCAAGCGCTCAAGCCCACCCGTTAGCAGTGAAGCCTTCCGGGCAGACAGCTTCCGTCCCCTTCTGCGCCCGTAGGAACGAAGGGGTCTGGAAACCTGCCCGCCGGAATCTTCGTCCGGCGGGGTTTTGCTTTCAGCAATCATGGCAATATTGGGACAGAGTCTGTGCGCTTATGCCGCGCCAGCCTGGTTCAGCCTAACGCTTCTTTCAGTGCATCCACGAGGTCGAGACGTTCCCAAGAGAAGCCGCCATCGGCCTCGGGCGTGCGGCCGAAATGGCCGTAGGAGGCCGTGCGCCGGTAGATCGGCCGGCTCAGGCCCAGGCGCTCGCGAATGCCGCGCGGGCTCAAGTCGATCACGTCCATGATCGCTGCTTCGAGCTTGTCCTCGTCAACCTTGCCGGTACCGTAGAGGTCTGCGTAGATCGACAAGGGCTTGGCTACGCCGATCGCATAGGCAAGCTGCAGGCAGCACTTATCGGCAAGCCCGGCGGCCACGACGTTCTTGGCAACATAGCGGGCTGCGTAGGCCGCGGAACGGTCGACCTTGGTCGGATCCTTGCCAGAGAATGCGCCGCCGCCATGCGGGGCCGCACCGCCGTAAGTGTCAACGATGATCTTGCGGCCAGTCAATCCGGCATCGCCATCAGGGCCGCCTACCACGAAACGCCCCGTAGGATTGACGTAGAACTCTTCCTTCGGGCACATCCAGCCCTTGGGCAGAACTTCGCTCACGATATTGCCAGCGATTTCGCGCACCCGCTCCGAACTTGCGTCCTCGCTGTGCTGAGTAGAAACCACCACGGACGTGGCGCGGACAGGCTTGCCGTTTTCGTAAAGTAACGTTACCTGGCTTTTGGCATCGGGGCCAAGCTCGGGAAGCTGCCCGGAATGGCGCAGGCGCGACATTTCGAAAAGAATGCGGTGAGCGTAGTAGATGGGCGCGGGCATGTAGACATCGGTTTCCCGGCAGGCGTACCCGAACATAATGCCCTGGTCGCCCGCGCCTTCATCCTTGTTGCCGGACGCGTCGACGCCCTGCGCGATATCTGCCGATTGCGAATGAACGAGGCAATCGATCTGTGCCTTCTGCCAGTGGAAACCGTCCTGTTCGTAGCCGATATCCTTGATGACCTGGCGTGCTGTCTCGATCAGATTCTCAGCCCCGATGCTGGAGGGACCGCGGACCTCACCGGCAAGCACAACCCGGTTGGTCGTAGCAAGCGTTTCGAGCGCGACCCTGGAATGAGGGTCAGCGCCGAGGTACAGATCGACGATTGCGTCGGAGATTTGATCGCAAACCTTGTCGGGGTGCCCCTCCGACACAGATTCGCTAGTGAAGAGAAAGTTTTTTCGAGCCACGGCTCCGTCCAATCTTCATGATGATTTCGGATCGCGGCTCTTGGGCCGCGTTAACCGAGATCGTCTGCGATCGCGGTCTGGCCTTCCTTAGCCTCAGGCTTCTCTTCTGACAAGGCCCTTACGAGGTCGATAACGCGCCGCCTGACTTTTGGATCGTGAATCTTGGCAAAAGCCCTGTTCAGATCGAGCCCTTCGCGTGAATTCAGAAAGTCGAGAAGCACCGCCTCCTGTGCCGGCTCATGTAGACCAGGCATAGGATTTGACGGAGCGCTGTTAGCGAAAGCGTCCTCGAAGAAATAACCGACAGGAACTTCCAGA
Organism: uncultured Alphaproteobacteria bacterium; assembly: GCA_963767435.1. Taxonomy (GTDB): domain Bacteria; phylum Pseudomonadota; class Alphaproteobacteria; order Rhizobiales; family Rhodomicrobiaceae; genus Rhodomicrobium. The sequence goes on along the minus strand of CAVYEY010000010.1, from coordinate 24,207 downwards.
ATTTTGGAAAGTTGGAACAGACGGCTAGCCCCGATCCGGTTCGTTCCTTTCTCGTATTTCTGAATTTGCTGGAACGTGAGGTTCATCTTCTCACCCAGCTTTTCCTGGCTCATACCGATAATCATACGCCGGTAGCGTACGCGGCTGCCCACGTGAACATCCACAGGATTTGGCTTCCTGCCGGTTGTTTCGTAAAGCTCTTCGTTACCACCTAGAATTGACACTGACGACTTCACCATGCCCATAGTCGGCCCCCTTCCGTTACGGCTACTTGAGAGTTAAGCCCATTCAGCAGAATGATCAATTTCCACTACCTATAAGTTGTACTTACCAGAATGAAAGCCGTCAAGTTGCTTCTTATTCTCAAACACGAAATAACGCCGAAACTATAGCTAAACTGATTGAAAAGTAAGGCAAAGATGTGCTCTCCGTCACAGAAATGCCACTTATGTAGGCCTTCCAAATGCAACTAAAATTAAATAGCATTCGAGCGGACAAAGCAATAAAAAAATAAAAGCGGGAAGCCTAGTTTTTTCATAAAAAGTGGCTGGTATTGCTTTTGGCAATCCATGATCGATTACACCAGCTTCACCGAGACCCAACTGCGCAATAACCCTACCAAAGGGATCTATGACTGCAGATATCCCTGTATTCGCCGCACGCATTACCGGCAAACCTTCTTCTGTGGCACGAATTCTAGCCTGATGGAGATGTTGATACGGTCCGGTAGACTTGCCAAACCAGGCATCGTTTGTCACATTCACGAACCAGCCTGGCCGTTCCCGCAAATCGGCGACACGGCCTGGAAAGATGATCTCGTAACAAATTAGCGGAAGGAAATCGGGAGCTTGCGGCGTGCGAATTGCGCTCGCCTGGCTTTGCCCCTCGTCGAAACCGCGAAGCAGATGCGAGAACGCGCGCATTCCCAGCGCCGTCATCACGCCCGCCAGCGGTACATACTCGCCGAACGGCACCAAATGGACCTTATCGTAAATGCTACGAATTTTGGCACCCTCACCCAACACAAACAAACTGTTATAAACGCGGTTGAGTGTATAACGATCCTCAACTGGAAATAATCCTTCCCGCCGCTCGGCGCCGACGATAAAAGTTGCATTCGGAGGGATTAGCGCGGCAAGGATGTCGCGAACCTGTGTGCTGGCGATCTCGTTATTGTAGGCGAGAAAGAAGGGAAGTGCCGATTCTGGCCAGATCACATGAGTGAACGCGCTGACGTCCTCGCCGTTGACGCCGCTGCGGCTCAGCGAAATCAGGTTTCTGAAAATCCACGACTGATTTTCGGGTTTCCAGCGTTCCTGCTGAGGAATGTTCGGCTGCACGATACGAACGCGGGTGCCCTCCACTTCGCCCCAGCTTCCGGGCAAGCGGTAGACGCCGAAGGCATAGCTCCCGGCTAATGCTACAACGCCCAGCAGGATAGGAGCCCATAACCTCGCATGGCGGGCTTCAGGGGCCGCGATCAAGGCCGCGGGCGCGGGGAAAATGAGAAGTGCGGCAAGGGTGAGCCCGTAAACGCCGATATATGCCGCTGCCTGCATGTGCGGCGCGTTGGCTGCGAGCGCCTCGCCGAACAAGTTCCAGGGAAAGCCTGTGAGAAGGTAGCCGCGCGCAACATCGGCGCAGAAGAACGCGAAGGCAAAGGCGAAAAACCGTGCATACCCCCGCCGCCACATCGCAGCCGCAAGAACGGTGGCTCCTGCGTAAAAAAATGCAAGCCCGGCCGAAAGCCCGGCAACGGCGAAAGGCATCAGGACAGCGTGGCGCTCCGCATCCACATAAAACGCGTAGCCGACCCAGTAGATGCTTGCCAGGAAGAAGCCGAAGCCGAAGGCCCACCCGATAAATCCGGCGTGCAGCAGCCTCCTGCGGAACGTTACGAGCGGCTCCTCGGCGTCACCCTCCCGGAAGCACACCGCATCCAGAACCCAGATCAAGGCGGGGAATGTGACGAACATGATGGGCCAAACAAAGAATGGCGCCATCGCAAGCACGCACAGCGCACCCGCCGCAAATGCGATAAGTGCAAGTTTCCCCGAACTGAGCCGGGCTATGAGCTTGGGCAGTGCGTCCATAAGGTGCTTTTTGAAGGTTCGCTCGGAGGTTACGGGAGATACCTATCTCCGCGTGAGAGCGAAAGTGTGGCGGGAGAAGAGCCGCATGCACAACTAGCAGCACGGCTGTCCAGATAATTTTAGTAATGTTCGGCCGGCGCGATGCCAAGGAAAGGCTGGGCAGGCGCCGTGCCTGCGACATTATGCCTCCTGCAAGCTGCCCCCAAATCGGCGCCTCAGGCAGCCAGCACGGGCTTACGCGGCCTTAACGCCGCGTCCGGCCGGCTTCTGGCGGGGCTCTGCCTTTCCCACCAGTCCGGCCTCTGGCGCGGGCAGCAGCAGCGGCGTATCGGGTGCGGCAAGGGCCAGTTGCTTCAAGATGCGGACGCTATGCAGACGGCGCGGTCCGGCTTCGAGAATTTCAAACACCACGCCGGAGGCATGTCTAACCGTCTGGCCGCGCTTGGGCATGCCGCCTGCAATTGCCACAATCAGGCTCCCCAGCGTGCCGGCGCCGTCCGCGCCCTCATGCGTCAGCTGGATGCCGAGCACCTGCTCGATCACCTCGACGGGAGTAAATGCGCTGGCGACGAACGATTCGTTTTCGCAAGCGATGGAGGAAGTTCCCTCGCTGTCGTGTTCGTCTTCGATATCGCCGATTATCGCTTCAACGAGATCCCCGAAGGTTACAAGTCCATCGGTCCCGCCGAACTCGTCGACAACGAGAGCAAGATGGATCTTCTTCGCTTTCATCTTCGCAAGCAGCGTGAGCACGGGCATCGACGGCGGCACGAAGAGAACTTCGCGGACCAGATCCGTATCTGCGATGGGCGTCTTCAGCTTGGCGCTGCCGAAATCCAGGTTGACGATAGCCCCCGCCGCCGGCGCCACGGCCCGCCGCGCCGCCTTGCCTGGCTCGTTCTGCGTCGCCCAGGCCATGGCGTCCTTGATGTGCACCATGCCCAGGGGATTATCGAGGCTCTCGTGGAATACTGGCACGCGCGAATGGCCGTTCCTGGCGAACAGGGCGAAAAGCTCCGCAATCGGCAAGTTGTCCTCGATTGCCACCACGTCCGCCCGCGGGATCATGACCTCAGCCACGCGCGCTTCGCCGAAGCCCAGCACATTGAGCAGCATCGCGCGCTCCTGGAGCGACAGCGAGGTGTCCTCTTCGGCAGGGGTTTCGGAAATGGCGCCTTCGAGCGTTTCCCGCAAACTCGGCTCGCTGGTAAAACCCAAGTTGACCGCCATGCGCTGCAACCAGCTTGGCGCCGCTTTTGTTTTCCCAGATTTAAGTTCTTGTTGCGTGGACATGGCTTTATGGGTTGGAGTGGTTGACATTTACTGTGAGGCTCCCGGCTCGGGCACTTCGTCCCCGTAAGGGTCGGGCATGCCGGACTTGGCGAGAATTTGGCGCTCGGCGGCTTCCATGCGCTCTGCATCCGCCCCGGTCTCGTGATCGAAGCCAGCCAGATGCAGCACGCCATGCACCACCAGATGCGCGGCATGGTTCAGCACGGGCTTCTCCTGCTCCTGGGCTTCGCGGACCACGGTTTCGTAGGCGAGCGCTACGTCCCCCAGAAACACTGGACCGGAAGCGCGGTTCAGCGTTCGGATCGCGGCGGCCGAAGGAAACGACAGCACGTTCGTGGGAGCGTCCTTCCCGCGGAAGGTCTTGTTGAGCGAATGCACTTCCGCATCTGACATGAGCGCGATGCTGATCGCATGCGCTTCCGGCGCAAGACCGGCCGTGGTCAGGGCGTCACCGGTAAGACGCGGAATTAGCTCGCAAAATCCGGCGATTGAAAGCCAGCGTTCATCTTCGGCTGAAATGTCCGCGCACGTTCGAGGCTGCTCGCCTTCGGACGGGGTTCCATCTTCTCCGGCTGTGCCGGCTTCGATGGTTCTGGTTATTTCCACTGTCATAACAAGCTGAATTTAGCGCTTTGTCTCATATGCTTCAATAATTCGTCCGACGAGGGGGTGCCGCACAACATCAGCGCGCGTAAATGCCACATGTGCGATGCCCTCGACACCTTCGAGAACGTCCAGCGCATCGGCAAGGCCCGAGGACTGTCCAGGCGGCAGATCTATTTGAGTCGGATCGCCCGTGATAATCATTTTACTGCCCTCGCCCAGGCGGGTGAGGAACATCTTCATTTGCATTGCCGTGCAGTTCTGCGCCTCGTCTAGAATAACAATCGAATGGGCGAGCGTACGCCCGCGCATGAACGCAAGCGGCGCGATCTCAATCGCCTTCGTCTCAAGCCCGCGCTCGACGCGTTCCGGCGCCAATACATCGTAGAGCGCGTCGTAGAGCGGCCGCAAGTAAGGGTCCACCTTATCCTTCATATCCCCAGGCAGAAAGCCCAGGCGTTCGCCCGCCTCGACCGCCGGCCGCGACAGAATAAGCCGCTCCACTTCGCCCCGCTCCAGGCAGCCCGCGGCATGGGCTACGGCGAGGTAGGTCTTTCCGGTGCCGGCAGGCCCCGTGCCGAACACCATTTCGCGGCCCTGGAGCGCCTGAATATAGGCGGATTGCGCGGGCGTTCGCGCCATGATCGTGCGCTTGCGGGTCCGAAGCTCGCCGAACGACGGAAATTGCTCCGGCGACTTGAACCCCGGCAGGCCGCTTGAATTCCCGCCTACCAGATGGCGCAAAGCCCCTTCGACATCGCCTTGCGCAATCGCGGTCTTGGCGCCGGCGCGCCGGTAAAGCTCTTCCAGCACCGCCTTGCCGCGCAAGCAGCTGTCCTCCTCGCCATCGAGAACGACGACATTGCCATGAACAACGGCTTTCAAACCTAGCTTAGTTTCGATCAGCGCAAGATTAGCGTCAAACTCGCCGAGAACATCGGCAAGCATTCGATTATCATCGAAAGTAATTTCAACTCGACGAGAAGAGTCGGCCGCCTGTAGCTTGCCGTTCTTTCGTGACGATTGCGGCCGCGAACTAGCGCTCACAGCTCGCCGCTTCGATTTTACCGCCCCACCTGGCAATCGCTATCTCTCGCCTTCCCTGTTTGCAGCCCAGATTACCCTGCATATCGTACCATATAGCAAGTGCGTCTCAATTTTTTATGACCCCGCGCAGGCTAATTTGACTGGCGCTAACGATTTCTACAGAACTGATCCTCCCCTGCAACGCGGGATCGCCGTCCGCATGAACCGCCTGAAGATAAGGCGACCGCCCCGAAAGCTGGCCCGCTTTCTTGCCTGGCCCTTCCCAAAGCACATCGAGGGTTTGCCCCACCATGCGCTGGTTGAACGCGGCCTGCTGCGTGGCCAACAGCGCCTGCAGGCGCGCAAGCCGCTCAGCCTTGAGGTCTTCTGCAACCTGCTCCCCGCGCTCAGCGGCTGGCGTTCCAGGCCGCGCGCTGTACTTGAAGGAATAAGCCTGCGCAAAGCCCACCGTCTCCACCGTGCGCATCGTCTCAGCGAAGTCTTCCTCCGTCTCGCCGGGGAAGCCCACAATAATGTCGGTCGAAAGCGCAATACCGGGGCGCGCCGCGCGCAGGTCTTCAACGATACGGAAGTAATCCGCCATGACATGCTTGCGATTCATCGCCCGCAAAATCTTATCGGAACCCGCCTGGAACGGCAGGTGCAGATAGGGCATGAGCTTGGGCAGATCGCGATGCGCCGCAATCTGGCTCGGCGTGATGTCGTTGGGATGGCTCGTGGTGTAGCGCAGCCGCGCGAGCCCGTGAATATCCGAAAGCGCGCTCAGGAGGTCCGTTAGCTGCCACACGCCGCCCGAAGGCCCCGCCCCGCGATAGGCATTCACGTTTTGGCCGAGGAGGTTGATCTCGACGGCTCCGCCGTCAACAAGCTGGCGGGCCTCCTCCAGGATTTCGGCCGCCGGCCGCGAATATTCGCCGCCCCTGGTGTAAGGCACCACGCAGAATGTACAGAACTTATCGCAGCCTTCCTGAATGGTGAGGAAGACCGACGGCGCGCTGCGGTGCGTAGGCGCGGGCAGCGCATCGAACTTGGCTTGGGCCTCGAATTCGGTCTCGACAACCGTCTTTCCGGTTCTCGCGTGCTCCTTGAGCAGCATAGGCAGCCGCTGATAGCTCTGCGGCCCTACCACGACGCCGATTGCAGGCGCGCGCCGGGCCATCTCCTCGCCTTCAGCCTGGGCCACACAGCCCGCAACGGCAACGACCAGATCGCGCCCATTGCGCCGGCGTGCTTCCTGCATCTGGCGGATGCGGCCAAGCTCCGAATAGACCTTTTCGGCGGCCTTCTCGCGGATGTGGCAGGTGTTGAGGATGACGAGGCTTGCCTCGCGCAGTTCATCGGTGAGCGCGTAGCCCGCCGGGGCCAGCGCATCGGCCATGCGTCCGGAATCGTAGACGTTCATCTGGCAGCCGAAGGTTTTGATGAAAACCTTCTTTGCGCTATCGCCCTCTGGGTTCCCTGAGCGCAGAGCCTTGCTTGCGCTGCCTTGCTCTTCGTCTAAGGCTTCACGTTCCAGGCCGGCCGTTACTATGCGGGCTTCCGCCTCTTGCATCTACTCTTTATCCAGTCACTCGCCGCGCGGACGCGAAGTGAGCTTTTCTATGAAATCGCGGCGAATGCGCGCTTCGGAAAACGCAGCGAGTTCCTTGCGGCCCGAAAGCGACGCAAGCGGCACCGGCTCGCTGATCGAAACCGTCACGTCGAGCGGCCCCCGCTCCAATACGGTCCAAACGTGGCTCACCATATCCATTTGGCCGTACCAAGCAACCATCGGCCGCTGATGCCGCTGGATCGGCAGCCCATGCAGATGCGTATAGGCGATGACAACCGTATGAACGTTCGCAGTCGCACCCGCGCCGGTCGCGGCCTCAGCCGCCGAAAACAGCGCGCTCCTGAACGGCAGTACGCGGTTGCCGTCGCTGCTCGTGCCTTCGGCGAACAGGACGATGTTGTCGCCCTTGGCCAGCCGCCCGGCGATCTCGCCCGCCTTCTCCTTGACCAGGGTGCGGCGCGTCCGGTCCACGAAGACGGTGCGCTGCAGCTTGGCCAGCAGGCTGAAGAAGGGCCATCTTGAGACTTCCGACTTGGCCACGAAGGAAACCGGCGCAACCGCGCTAAGCGCGATGATGTCGAGCCAGGAGACATGATTGGAAACGAGCAAAGCCGGTTTATCGGGATCGAGGCTGCCTGCGACGTGAACGCGGATGCCAAGCGCCTTGCAGATTAGCTTGTGATAGGCGTGCGGCAGCGTCCTGGCTTGGCTCAGATTGAGTTTCAGCAGAACGTACTGGACCAGCATCAGCGGCAGCGTGATCGCAAGAAACAGCGCAAGAAGAACGGTTGCCCGCAGCCGCGCCAGCGCGCGCATGGTCCAGCCGTGAAAGACCAGGCCCTCGATTCCCTGATGCATATCCGCAGTATGATGCGTTAGGCTCATTATGTCCTGCCTATTTTATAGCCAACGGGCTCTGGGCCCACTTTGTGTCCAGGCGCATAACAAGTGCAGCTTCCGGCGCAGACTTCCCCCCCTGGTAGTAGTCCGCGCGGCGCGAAAGTATACTGAATCCCATCTTCCCGTAAAGCGCGAGGGCTGCCCCATTCCCCTCGCCCGCTTCGAGATAGATAGTTGAGACGCTTCTCAGCTCGCAACTTTCGATACAGGCCGCCATCATAGCTGATCCGAGCCCGCGCCGCCGCGCTTCCTTTGCAACAGCGATAGACAAAATTTCAGCTTCGTCCGCCGCGATTTGCAGGATCGCAAGGCCCAGCAAGTCTTGCCCGTCCTGGGCCTTCAGCACGATCTTGGCCGGCTCGCCGCAATAGGCGGCAAAATCGGCGGCGGGCCAGCCGGGAGGCAGCGCAGCCGCGTGCAGAGCCGCAAGGGCTGCCGCATCCTCTGCTACGGCTGGCATGATCGCAAAGCCCATAGCCTGTCCGAACCCTTTTCGCAGCGGCTTCCAAGCGGCGGCGCGTTAACCCGCCAGCGGCTATGCCAATGCCCGGTTTTCAGGCATGAAGGGCCGCTTTCGCGGTTTATCTTAATATAGCAGATGTGCCTTGAGGAAGCATTAAGACGCTATACAATTGATGTAAATGAGAAAAATCAGGCAAAAGCGGGGCCGGATTTATTTCCGGCTAATCGTGCGGTATAATTAACCGTAGTTTTGAAAGCCAGAATTGGGCCTCAAACAGGGAATTTTTCACTGAAAACGCCCCGTTCGGTGCATCGCAATTCGCCGTTTACCACTTTTGTATTAACCATGGCGTTTCCGTAAGGGAAGGAAACGATTACTTAATCATTGATGGAGACGGAAATTTGCACCGCCGCGCTCTTTTCCGCTGGCGGGCGGCGCGGGCATGGCGGTGAAACTCCCCCTCCTGCGTGGAAAGGGAGCCCTTTGCGAAACGGATGAGCGGGGCCGGCCGGCTGTCAGCGGCTGCCCGCGACTGAACACTTTACGCCGCCGGTATAGGTGGCGGTGTTCGGAGCCGTCCCCGGATACTCCGTGACCGTTCCGTAGAAGGTGCTGTTCGGTCCCTTGTTGCCGGTATTCGCGCTGAAAAGCAGCACAGGCAGGCCCGTGTTCGCGCCGGTGTCGGCCACGATGAAGTACATATCGTTGCTGACGAGAAAGACGGCGATCTGGGAATTGCCGTAAACCACGGACGACCCGCCCGATTTGGTGTAGTTGACGTTGGTCGTCCGCCGGTGTGACGGATTGGCAGAGTAGCTGACAGACAAACTCACCGGCGAAAGCTGGGTAGAACTTACACAGGTGAGCGTGTAGGTGGTTGGCGCGGGCGGTGTAGCTTGAGCCGCGCCGCACAGCATCAGGCTGGCGGCCAAAATGGACAAAATCTTCATATCCGTCTCCAAAGTGCATCCGGTCCGCTGGCGGCCGGCCCGCAGCGGCATCGCGCGCTTTTTAACAACTTTGACTTGCTGAACGATTACCATACTCGCTACAATTGTCGCGAGCGGTGCGCGGCCCCACGGCGACGCGATGGCCGTTCAATCGTCCTTGCGCGGGATGAGATGCCCGGTCTGCGGCCGCGCATCGGCGGGCCGCACATAATAGGGCGAGGGCAAGTCGCGCCTTGGATCGAGGTCCGGCGCCAGTTGCGCCAGCGTCTCCGCATCGGGAAAGATGCCCGCCCCCTTCACCGGGACCGAAATGTAGCCTGCCTCCGACAGCGGGGCTGCGGCAGGCCCCGCGATAATCTCCGCCCTACCATCGAAGAACGCGCCCGCCTCGGCATGGGGCAGCGCAACAACCTCCGTTACGAGGGCGCGGCCTGGGCCAAGGATTTGGCAGAACACGGCACTCAAGCCCGCCGGAGCCGCGATGCCATACGCGCCCGGCACCGGCCCTTGCCTTTCGAACGCTGCCGCCATGATCTGGAAGCTGCTCGTCCCCACTACGGGAATCCCCGCCGCAAGACCTAAGCCCCGGGCCGCAGCCACCCCGGTTCTGATGCCGGAAAAGCCGCCAGGGCCGGTCGAAACCGCAATGCGGTCCAGCGAGGCGAAACTGGCCTCCGCTTCCTCCATCAGCCCCTTTATCAGCGGCATGAGCCCTTCGGCTTGCGGCTCACCCTGCGCAAGGCGGCGGACAAGAACGGACGCACCCGGCTCCGTTGCCAGGGCAACGGAGGTCCGTCCCATACTTGTCTCGATCGCCAGAATTCTCACAGCGGGGTAACATTCCGGTTAGACGATTTTTGCCATCTCCTCGAAGCTCAGGCGCGGGGAGCGCGGATAAACGCCAGCCGGATCGCCGTAGCCGAGATTGCAGAGGAAATTCGATTTGTAGCTTGTGCCTGCGAAGAACTCGCGGTCGACGCCGGCATTGTCGAAGCCCGACATCGGACCCGTATCGAGCCCAAGCGCGCGCGCCGCGATGATAAGATAAGCGCCTTGCAGCGTTCCATTGCGGAAGGCCGACGCCTCGATCACCTGCTCCGGCTTGCCCGCGAACCAGCTCCGCGCATCGGCGTGCGGGAAAAGCTTGGGCAGGTGGTCGTAGAACTTCATGTCGTAGCCAATAATCGCGCAAACCGGCGCGGCCATCGTCTTGGCGCGATTGCCTTCCGAAAGGTGCGGCTCAAGCCGCTTCTTGGCTTCCGGCGACTTCACGAATACAAAGCGCGCGGGTGACTGGTTCGCGCTGGTCGGCCCCATTTTCATGACGTCCGCAAGCTGGCGCAGCAACTCGTCCGCCACCGGCTTGTCCTGCCACTTGTTATGGGTGCGGGCCTCAAGGAAAATTTGATCCAGGCAGCCCCTCGCAATCGCTTCAGCCATAAGCGCACCTCACGATTATCTAGTTGTTAGAGAACGGTTTACGGCGCGGAAGCCTGCAGCGCTATACCGCTTGAACGGTCTCGACCTCGGGAACGAAGTGTTTCAACAGGTTTTCTATTCCGTTGCGCAGTGTCGCCGTTGCCGACGGGCAACCGGAGCATGCACCGCGCATCTTGAGGTAGACCGTTCCTTCGCGGTACCCGTGGAAGACGATGTCGCCGCCATCGTTGGCAACCGCCGGCCGGACGCGCGTGTCGATCAGTTCCTTGATCTGCGCTACAATCTCGGCGTCCTTGGCGTCGAACTCCTCATCGGATGCAGCCGCATCGTTGGCGCCGAACAGCACCGGCTCGCCCGACAGGAAATGTTCCATGATCGTGCCGAGAATCGCGGGCTTCAAATGCTGCCATTCGCCGCCGTTCTTGGTGACGGAAACGAAGTCGGCGCCCAGGAATACGCCGGTGACGCCATCGATCTCAAACAGACGGGCCGCCAGCGGGGACGCCGCCGCTGCGTCCGCGTCGCGGAAATCGCGCGGTGCGCCCTTCAGTACCACGCGCCCCGGCAAGAACTTCAAGGTCGCCGGGTTTGGCGTCGTTTCCGTTTGAATGAACATTCCAGTTCCCCTCTCTCCAAATCCGCAGCCGTCATCCCCGTGCATGCGGGAACCCATCTAAAAGCTTGTTCCAGGATGAGAAATGGATTCCCGCTTTCGCGGGAACGGCGCTCGCCCGAAGCTCCTTGCTTTTGGGGGCGCTTGGACAGCTTTCTCACACGCCCTTTTATAAAGCAATGTGGCGCGGCGGTTTCAAGAGAAAAACCTGACTTGGGTAGTCAGGCTAGGCCTGCAATTTCCTCAAGGGTTAAATGGCCGGGCACGATGGCGACCGGAATCGCGAAGGTTCCGGCCCTGGTGCCGGCTGCCAGCGAGGAAACCAGCGGCCCAGGTCCTGACGGATCGGCGGATGCGCCCAGCACCAGGACGCCAAGTTCGCGGTCCTCCTGGATGAGCTTGGCGACTTCTTCGGCCTTGCTGCCTTCCCGGACGATCTCTTCCGGTGCGATGCTGAAGCCCCAGCTCTTAAGCTTGCGGCGGCGCAGGCGAAATACGGCGAGCGCCTTGGCATGCTGCTCTTGGCGGAATGCCTGCTCGACGCCCAGCCAATGGCCCATCTCGGGAGGCGGGATCACGAACAGCAGCGCTAGTCCGCCGCCCGTGCGCTCGGCGCGCCGCGCAGCATAATAGAGCGCCGCCTCGCCCTCCAGGCTCTCGTCCACGATCACCAGAAACTTGCGCTTGTGGCCCTCGGTGAACAGGTTGCGCGGTTCATGCCCGGTCATGGTTCAGGCCTCCGTACTGGCGGCGATATGTGCCTTGAATTGAGGCTCTAACCCCTCACCCTGTCCCTCTCCCTCTGGGAGAGGGGACGCCCTCTCAATGGTTGCGGCCGGACTCCCTCTCCCAGAGGGAGAGGGCTGGGGGTGAGGGGTTACAGCCTCAATTCAAGGCACTGCCGCACATTCGAATACACTACCGGCGCGATGCCTTTGCGTGCTTACCGGCCTGCTTTCTCGCCGGCACGAAGCCTACGATATCGCAAACATGATCCAGCGTCTCGTACGCGATTGCCGCGGCCCGCTCCGCGCCGTCCCCCAGCACGCCATCGATATAAGCGGTATCGCCCGAGATCCGCTTCATCTCCGCGCCAATCGGCCCCAGTTTTTCGACCGCAAGCTCCGCAAGCGAATTCTTGAACTTCGAGAATTGCGCGCCGCCGAACTCCGAAAGCACCTGCTCCAAGCTCTGCCCGGCAAGAGCCGCGTAGATGCCCGCAAGGTTCTCCGCCTCGGGCCGGCCTTCGAAGCCCTTGGGATCGGATGGCAGCGGCTCCGGATCGGTCTTGGCCTTCCTGATCTTCTTTGCAATCGCGTCCGCGTCGTCGGCGACGTTGATGCGCGACAAATCCGACGGATCGGACTTCGACATCTTCTTGGTGCCGTCGCGCAGCGACATGACACGCGTCGCCGGGCCGGCGATCAGCGGCTCCGGCAGCGGGAAGAAGCCATCCGCGAATCCGGCCGCGGCGATCTCTTTCGCATAATCGTTGTTGAACTTCTGTGCGATGTCGCGCGTCAGCTCCAGGTGCTGCTTCTGGTCGTCGCCTACCGGCACAGCATCCGCGCGGTAGGTCAGAATATCGGCCGCCATCAGCACGGGATAGACGTAAAGCCCGATGCTCGCGTTCTCGCGGTCCTTGCCGGCCTTTTCCTTGAACTGCGTCATCCGGTTCAGCCAGCCGACCCGCGCCACGCAGTTCAAGATCCACGCCAGCTCCGCATGCGCGCTCACCTGGCTCTGGTTGAAGATGATGTGCTTCTTGGGGTCGATGCCCGCCGCGATGAAGGCCGCGGTGACCTCGCGCGTCGAGTTGCGCAAATCCGCCGGGTTTTGCCAGACCGTGATCGCATGCATATCGACGACGCAATAGATGCAGCTGTGCGTCTCTTGCAGCGCCACGAACTTGGTGATGGCACCAAGATAATTGCCGAGATGGAGATTGCCGGTCGGCTGAACGCCGGAGAAAACGCGCTGCATGGTAGTCATGGAATTTGCCCTCGTGGCCGGAGCGCAGATATGACCCGCGCCGCAGCAAAATTGCAAGCCGTCATGGCCACGAATACCGGGGATTATCGCTGCAGCGTCACAACATAGCGCAACAACTCGCGCTCAAGTAGCCCGGAGGGCGGTAGCGCAATAAGAAAGCGCTCAAGGAACCCGAGGGCGATAGCGCAATAAAAAAGCACGCGACCGGAGACCGGAAGCGTGCGCTTAGGGTTCGAAGCAAAATAAGCGCGTCAGGCGATGCCGGTGCCTACTCCTCGCAGGCGCGCAGGCGTGCCGCTTCCCATTCGCAGGCCGCTTGCTGCGGCACCACCACCGTCGCCTTGATACCCCGGCTCGCTTTCGGCCTGACGGGCTTGCCTTGAATTCTGGCGGTAATCATGCCGGCGGCAAACATAATGGTAAGCACAAAGACGATGAGGCCAACCCAATGGCCCCAGGTCAACGTGTTGATATCGCCGACGGCCTTCGAGAAGACATAGCCCCAGAACAGCATGAACGGCACCCAGATCAGCGAGGAGGCAACGTTTGCAAGCTGAAAGGTGATCTGGCGCATCCGCAAAATGCCGCCTACGAGCGGGATCGTCGGACGTACCGGCCCAAGGAAGCGGCCGATAAAAATTGCCAGAAAGCCATATTTGCGGAAGAAAAGGCGCGCCTTGGCGACTGCTGCCTTCTCGCGGTTGAGCGGCCAGTGGTGCACTATTTTGGGGCCTAGCCAAAGGCCGATCCAATAGGTCACGGCATCGCCCACCACCGCCCCGGCAATGGACCAGCCGATAACCATGCTGCCGTCGAGCTGGCCTTGCTGAATCGCCAGCCCCGCGAAAACCATGATGAAGGTTGCTGGAAAGAACAGGCCCACAAGGACCAGGGATTCGCCGAATGCTAGGCCTGCCAGGATTGGGCCTGCCATATCCTTATGAAACAGGACGTAGGCCTTTATGACATGCGGATCGAAAGATCCAATTGCTTCAATCAGCGTCACGGCAGCCCTTTCCATTCACGCGATGGGCGAAAACCCGTCTGCTGGCGCGCTCAAGCACACCAGCATAGTTTCTTGGCCTAGGCCCCCGCAGGCTCTAGCTCTAAACACCTCAGCTAAAGGACCAAATCAATCTGTTTTTGTAAACTAGTACGTGTGTAAACACTTATTGCTTACCTACTGCTGACTTTGCGCCACAGCCAGCACGCACTAATATTGCGCCTTCTCAAGAAGAATTGCAAAGTCTTCCCGTGCCTTAGGCATTGCCTTGCCGTTTTCTGCAAAAACATGCGCGTTGAGGAAATAGCCCGTCATGGCAAGCCCCCGCGAGACCTCGCGCCCGGCCGGCGCGTCCAGCGGCGATCCCGTCAATAAGAACGCCGGCAGTGGCAAAAGTTTGTCACGATACGGTGCACCTGCCGCCTCGCTCACGGCCTGGCCCGATTTTGGCGACACGTAGACGAGACTATCGGCGCATCCCGTTGCCGCACATTTGGATAGGTCGAGACCGAAGCCAAGCTCGTCCAGCAGGGTAAGTTCGAAGCGGGTGATCGAAGCGGGGAACGCCGGGGTGTCTGCCTGCGCCAGACACTGTTTTAAAGCATCGAACAGCTTTGGGTGAGGATCGCGCTCGGGAAGGACTTGCAAAAGCGAGACGGCGGCGTTCACACCCGCCAGCGCTATTTTGTCGTCGAGGATACGGGCGGCAGTGGGCTCGGTAAGCTCCACGGTATAGACGCCGAGCTGGCTGTCGAGGCGGGCGCGCCATTCGGCCCTGACCCCGTTCCCGGTCTGCAGGATGGGCCGCAGGCGCCGCGAGCGCCCCCCCTTGACGAGGCCTAGCGTGCGGCCGTTTGCGCGCGTGAAAATGTTGGCGATGACGCTCGTCTCGCCATGTGGCCGCCCGGTCAGGAAAATGCCGTCGTCAGACCATCTCATGATTGCGTCCGAATCTGCGCCCGATGCGCAATTCTAGCAACACCGGCCGGACTTCGCGTCAAGTCCCTGCCCCTCGCTTGGCCGCGCAGGATTCTTTTTCATCACCTGAATCTGGGGATGAAATCTCAAATGTCACGTCCGCCGGCGCATTCGCAGCCGCCAGATGCAAGATATCCGCGACACGGGCATCGCGCGCGGAACCTTTAGGCGGAAGCGTCACAAGCCCATCGATGGCGAGGCTGGCGAGCCCATGGACGATGGACCAAATCGCAATTGCCTGAGCCGGCGTCTCGCCAGTGCCAGCGCTCGCCGGATCGGCCCCGCTAGCAGCCAGGCAGCGCTGGAACGCTTCGGCGCCGGCCGCGGCAAGTTCCGGCGTGCGCCCGGCGGCCGCGAGCCCGGCGCCGGACATCAGCTTGTAAAGCGCCGGGTTATCGAGCGCGAAGCTGACGTAAGCGGCGCCGCCCGCCCGGGGATGGCCTTCCGCAGCTATCGCGCGGTCCATGCACTCCGTCAGTTCCCGGAAGCCCTGCGCCGCTACGGCTGCGAGCAACTCGGCTTTGTCCTTGAAGTGGCGGTAAGGCGCCATGTGCGAAACGCCTGCCTCGCGGGCGGCTGCCCTGAGCGTCAGCGCCTCCAGACCGTCGCGCTCCAGCACGCGCCGGGCCACGGCGGCAAGCCGCAGCTTCAGCCCTTTTTCTTCGGAGGGCGGCGGTGCGGCGTCTTCCGGCGTTGAGTTCATAAAAGCTCTCCTGTCATCAGTTGACAGTGTAAACATCATAATGTATACATCGTAAACAAGATCGTTTCAAAAGGCCAGGACCAAGATGGCACCCTACACCGCTTTCAAAATCGTTCATATGCTCGGGATCGTTCTGTTCCTCGGCAACATCATCGTCACCGGCGTGTGGAAGGTCATGGCCGACCGCACCGGCAATCCAGCCGTCATCGCCTTTGCGCAGCGGCTGGTGACGCTGACGGACTGGGTGTTCACCGCAGGCGGCGTGGCGCTGGTGCTTACGGGCGGCTTTGGCATGGCCGCTGCCGGCTACGATCTGTACTCCGGCTGGCTGTTTTTGGGGATCAGCCTTTTTACGGTATCAGGCATCATCTGGGCGGTGGTCCTCGTCCCCGTCCAGATCCGCCAAGCCCGTCTTGCCGCCGCCTTCGAACGCGGCGGCGAGATACCGCCAGTCTACTGGCGGCTCAATCGGCATTGGTATTTCTGGGGCATCCTCGCAACGGTCATTCCGCTCGCCAACCTCTATGTGATGGTCGCAAAGCCTTAGCTTAGGGCCCGGCGCGAAATAAACGCGCCGGACTGCGCAGGATTTTTGTTTGTCCGCCAGGCGCGGAAACGGGCGCATATCGAGATATGTAACCGTTTCCGCAACGCCGCGGACGGACAAAAAGACATGCAAGATGGCGCGTTTATTTCGCGCCGGGCCCTTAGCCTGCACCACTCAAGGCTGCCCGTTGGCGGGCAATCCGGATAGCATCGCCTGAACTGGAAATGCGGTGCCGGCTATTGCACGGAAAACGTCACCCCCGCCGGTGTGGCTTCGATAATCTGGATGGTGCGCCCGCGCATGGCGATCAGCCGCCCCTTGCTATAATCGACCGCGAATTCCACTGTCGCTTCGGGCAGGGGCTGCGGCACCTTGGGCTGCGGCGTCTCGGCAACGGTATGGACGTCGCGGCGCCGGAACACCGGCTGCTTCGCGGCATTGATCCCCACATAACAAAGCTCGGAGAACCCCTGGCTTCCTATCCTTCCGTACCAATCGGCATTTCCGAACAGGTTCGGCATGTCTTCCCTGGTCTCGACACGGAGCACGACTTCGCCCGTGCTCACATACTCGCGCGAACCGATAGGCTTGCTGACGATGCTTGTCTCGCTGACGGGAGCGCATCCTGCGAGCGCTATGGCAAGGATCAGCAGGATCGCGGCGGCGGCGAAATAGGGCGATTTCATCCGGATTCTCCCTCGTACTGTCCTCTGAGCTACCGGAGCGAGCTTGTGCGGAGCATTAACCCTTAAGGGCGGCAGCGGCTGGCCCGCTATCCCCCGCTATCCACTGCCCTGTTTCCGCGGAAGACTGGCGCAAACCGAATCAGATAGCGTTGGCCCCTACTCGATCATGGAGTCCGCCGTTTGCGTCCGTTATCCCTGTCCCTGCAGCAGCCGCCTCGCACCGATACTGCGTTTCTGGACGTCGAGCGCTCCGTGCGCGGGCTCAGATGGGTCGAGCGGCTTCCCGCTTCCAAGGCCTATCTCGGCGCAGCCATAGCGCAGCGGCACAATCTGCCCGAAATCATCGGCAGGCTGCTCGCCGCCCGCGATATTGCGCTCGAAGAGGTGCCCAACATCCTCAATCCAACCATCCGCGCGCTATGCCCCGATCCTTCGTCGCTGACAGATATGGACAAGGCGGCGGAACGGCTGGCGCGCGCCGTCGCCGCGGGCGAAAAAATCGCAATTTTCGGCGATTACGATGTGGACGGGGCGTCTTCGTCGGCGCTGCTCTACCGCTTTCTGGCGGCACACGGGCTTGAGCCCCGCATTTATATCCCGGACCGCATCACGGAAGGCTACGGGCCGAACAGCGAAGCCATCGCCACGCTGATCGACGATGGCGCGAGCCTGATCGTCACGGTGGACTGCGGCTCGACCGGCTTCGAGCCGCTAGCAGTGGCGGCCAATCGCGGCATCGACGTCGTGGTTGTGGATCACCACCAGGTGGGTGACGAATTGCCGCCCGCGCATGCCATCGTCAATCCCAACCGGCAGGACTGCCTGAGCGGACAGGGCCACCTCTGCGCCGCCGGCGTCACCTTCCTGCTTTGCATCGCGCTGCAGCGCCGCCTGCGCGCGCAAGGCTTCTACGCGAAGGCGAAGGCACCGGACCTCTTGGGCTGGCTCGATCTGGTGGCACTCGCCACGGTTTGCGACGTGGTGCCGCTCAAGGGCGTCAACCGGGCATTCGTCGTGCAGGGGCTCAAGGTGCTTTGCACCCGGCAGAATCCCGGCCTGAAGGCGCTTTGCGACGCGGCGGGTGTCAACAAGCCGCCAACACCTTATACACTGGGCTTCATGCTAGGCCCGCGCATTAACGCGGGCGGGCGTATCGGCGACGCGGGGCTCGGCGCGCGTTTGCTTGCCACGTCCGATCTGCTTGAAGCGGGACACATCGCCGCAACGCTCGACCGGCTCAACCGCGAGCGCCGCGAAATCGAGCTGAAAACGGTGGAAGAAGCGGCGGCCTGGGCGGATCGCACGCTCATGGAAGACCCGGACTGCCCCATCATCATCGCAGGTTCGGCTGAATGGCATAAGGGGCTTGTGGGTCTGGCGGCGAGCCGGCTGACGGACCGCTTCCAGCGGCCCAGCCTGATCTTCTCCTATGACGAAGCCGCTGGCGACGCGACCGGCTCGGCACGCTCCATAACGGGTGTGGATATCGGCGCGGCTGTTCGGGGTGCAGTCGAGGCCGGCTTGGCAAAGAAGGGCGGCGGCCACACCATGGCCGCAGGCGTGACCGTCCCGCAGGCCGGCTTGCCGGAGTTCACGGCGTATATGCGCGACGCGCTTGGGACTTCTTACAGGGCAGCCGCGGCTTCGGCGACGCTGGCGGTCGACGGCGCGCTCACCCCGCGCTCGGCAACGCTCGAATTCGCGGAGCAGCTCGAACATGCGGGCCCGTTCGGCCAGGGCAATCCCGCGCCGCGCTTCTGCCTGCCCTCGGTGCGCCTCACCATGCTGAAGGAGTTCTCCGGCGGCCACCTTCGCTGCGCGCTGCAATCGGCGGACGGCGCCCAGATCAGCGCGGTAGCCTTCCGGGCTGCGCAGTCCGAGCTTGGTGCGGCCCTTCAAAACGGGCGCGATCTCGCCTGCCATGTGGCAGGGCGGCTCACGCGCGACGAGTGGGGTGGGCGCAACCGCGTCGAATTCCAGATTGAGGATGTTGCAGCCGCGCGCTAAATCGCGTATGCGGAGCCTGCGCTCAGACAGGCCGCAAGACTATAGCACGACAGTCTGCCTTCGGTCTTGCCAAGCGGCGCAAACCAGCCTTATATCCTGCCCTTGCCGGTCTTTCCCGGCTGCGCTCCCTTCGTCTATCGGTTAGGACGCGAGATTTTCAATCTTGAAAGAGGGGTTCGACTCCCCTAGGGAGCGCCATTTAAATCAAGGGCTTAGAGCGTTTTGTACCTTCGAACATGTGAAGGTAGTGCCAGATTAGTGCCAATCCCAAAACATGGAAGAGGCATTATCTGCGGATGCAGCTGCTGACCTGCATGCTATTTGAGTACGGCCTTGAAGGCATTCGCGATGATTGGGGATAGCCCGGAACCGACTTCGCCTCGTAGGGAGTTGGAACGATCAGAAAGATCGCGGACTTCGGACGGGCCGCCGACGCGAGAACGTCAATCGACATTGCCGGCTGCCTCCCGCTTCCTCCTGCCTTCTAAGCAGGGGGTTGGGGGTTCGAGCCCCTCCGGGATCGCCAATAAAAGCAAAGGCTTAGGCTCAAAAATTGGAGAACATTTGTTCTTGTTTTACAATTCGCAGGCCGATGTTTTACAAACTCGGCCGTTTTAGGTTCACCTTTTGATCTGCACAATAGGTGATGAGATTGCCTTGCGCTCCCACTTCTCAGTCGGGTCGAAACTGGGCTTGCCAGATTTCTGGTGGTTCCATGCCAGCCGAGTTCGGCCTCAAGATCCTAATGCGGTCTTCGGCGAGCGCCTCGTTGCCGCCCTCATAAAGGGGGAAAGAACTCATTGCGCAGTCGGCACACCGCCTCGGAGTTGAGCTTCTCGCCCTCGAAGACGATCTGACGGCTGGTCTTATCCCGGCGCCCTTTCAAATACCGGGTCAGGTTCATCCACCGAATTGTCTCTTCAGCGTCACGGATCACCAAATAGACGTCCACCGGCTGGCTTACACAGTATTCGAGGTGACGGGAGTCTTTCACGTCGAACACCTCTTTGCTGTCGCTCTTGCGTTTGCGCAGATGTGATGCGCCGCTTTTGAGCTGCACGTAGATCTTTTTGCCACTGGGCTTGCCGCCGCTGTCCTTGAACTCAACCTCACCATCGATGCCGTAGTCGAATTTCGTCAACTCCCGAAAGATCTGGTTCGCCTCGCCGCAGATGGCTTGCATGTGCCCTATCAGGATTTGTTCCAGGGCCTGGGCATCAAGTTCCTGCGTGGCCAACTCGTCCATTGCCACCACTTCCCGCGCCACCAGTTCCGGCCCGCGACATTCCTCGACATCATCCCTAACCCTTCTGGGGATGCACTCATTATCCACGTTGCCGTGGAACGCGCCCAATTTGATGAATAGCAATCGTGCTCCTTATTTTCACGACGGCCATCGTGCCATCGACGACTGCCGCGCGCTCCTTCATCTTCATGTCCAGAAATTGCCACGCACGAAACGCGCAGCATTGAGTTCCTGCTCAATAACGCGCGCAAAGTCGCTGGCTGCGACCGGCCGCTTGCCTCTGGCCGCGCACGCTTTCGAATAAGCCGCGTAAAGGGCCGCGATCTGAGCTATGCAGGAAAGTTGGTGACGGCCCCGGAAAAGGGAGGCGGCGTGCCATGATTGCTGGGAAGATTAGAAACGTTTGGGAATTTAAGTGAGGTGCGCTCCCGCGTCCTATCCTGGCGGAACCAGGAACGCCACCAAGGAAAGGGTGACAGTTCGGAGCGCGGGTGCGACTTGGCCCACTGAATATAAGTGCCGATTTGAGCGAGGTCTACGGGAATCGATCCTTAGCAAATGTCAAGAAGCGCCACGTCCTTTTGCTCAGGATTTACAATGCCTGCCATCGCAATTCGTCCTCGCTCTTCTGAAGTACCCCTCGCTCGCGGCCCGCATGTCACCGTATATGCTCCGGCTCAACGTCTCTCGCCCGCCTTCTGATAGCCGCGCCCATAGCTCGGGATCGGTGCGCCAGTAGTCCGCCATGCCGGGATCAAGCGCGGGCGCCTCGCCCTGGAGCGCGTCAAGATCGGCGTCTTCCTCGAAGTCGTCCCATGCGCGCCTTCATGCCGCCATCGCCGTCTCGCCGGCCGCTTCGTCTTCACCGGTTGTGTGTTTCTGGGGGTGGGCTCCAAGCCCCATTTGAGCCGAACGCCGTGGCCCGCACCGTCATCTTCCTCGATGAAGATGACGCCAGCTTCTTCCAGGACTTCGCGAAGCCTGCGCAGCGTCAGCGTGTAGGCTGTGTAACCAACCTCTATTCGCGCGATAGTGCCCTTGCTGACGCCAGCCAACGCGGCAAGATCGTTAACGCTTATCCGCAAAGCAGCGCGAGCCATACGCAGTTGATCGCTCGTTAACATTTGTCATTTGCACCAATGTTAGGAATTCTATTGCACATCGCCGAAGCTTGGTATATCTTGCCAAAGTTCGCAAAATTTAACAACGAATAAGGCATCTCCAATGCCCCTAAACGCATGCCAGCTCGGCAGTGTGAAGTCTTTGTTGCGCCGTGCCGCCGAAATCGTCGCGGACGCGCAGAGCATAGCCGCCACTGCAAGCGAGCCGGGCATAGTCGCAAGCTTCAAGCAGCTTCGCCGGAACGTGGCGGACGAAATCGCCGATCTCGATGCACAGCCCGGCGGACGGCGAAGCATTGCCCGAAAGGAGCACCATGAACAGCGGTGAATTACGCGACCTTTGGAAGCGCATGCAGCTCGCGAAGGAGACGACGGAAGATGTCGCGGTCTTGATTGGCCCAAGCGACCGCGACCAGGCTGCCCGGCTCATGAAAATTATGAAGAGGATGGAAGCGGAGATCGGCCTGCTCGCGCAGAAAACCGGCGCCGCGCGCAAAAATGAGAAAGGGGAATAGCCATGAACCTCACTCTCCGCGAACTCAAGGCCTGCAAGACGTTCCTTTCTCAAGCCCATATCCTCGTTGCCGCCGTGCGCTCGCAGTTCTTCGGGGCGGGCGATGGCGACACCGCCGCCCGCTTGAACGAGATCGCAACCCGCCTTGACGGCGAGATCGAGCTTGTCGAGCGCCTAATCGCGAAAGCAGCGTCAAACGGTGAAGGTGCGGCGTGAAATTGGTTGCAAAGCAATCCGCGCTCTCGATGAATGCGAAATCCCAAACATCGGCTTCTAGATCCGAAAGCCGATGTCTCACCATTTACCGCCTTGGGCCACTTCCGGACGAAGGCTGATTAGGCATGATATTTAGTTAGGACCGGTGCCCTTATACATTAACGGACGTCGGCGATTTCTCAGCGAGCGCCCGGAAGCCCGCCAGTTGCGCGTCCGCAATCGAGGGTGCTGCGGTCATAGTAGCTTCCGCCGCGCGCTTTGATGAATTCTTCCAAGTCCAGACCCCAGCACCCCTGGAGGCATCAAGGTGAGTCCCCCTTTCAGCGCTTTGGCTGCCGCAGACGTTCACGAATTTCGCACCGGCGAGTATGGCCCTTGGGAAAGAATGTGGCGCCGGAGCCACGCATGTCGGCCTTGAAAGCTACACTGCGGAGCGACAGCAACCAATGGGGCAAGTTTCGGGATTGAACATAACTCCCCTTCAAACGCACCATTTTGTACGAACCGATCATGGAAAGCAGCAGTGCTTATCGTCGCCTGGGATGCGTGGCCCGAGCTTTCCGGGGCCGCCTACGAGAGTTTTGAAGATCGCGGCGAGCCAAGAAGGCTGCGCTGTCTGGCACTTGGCTTGCGAATGAGAAGCACTCCATGGGATGGGAGCGAGCTTGGCCTGTGCCTTGCAAAGCCTCTAGCATGACAAATGCAGAGCCCACCTGCTGGAACTCTTCCACCTCGCATGTGGAGCGCGGAAGCGTAGCTGCGTTTTCCGGCCGGGACCGGCGCACGCGCCGCCGATTCGCTGGGGAGTGGTGGTTCACCAGCCCGGCCAGGAAATCGATGGCCTTCTGGCAGAATTCGCGCTCACATTGAAGAGCCGGGGCTTCAAGGTGTCGGGCTACGTCCAGCGCAATAATGAAGGGGCGGCACCGCCTGGCCAGGGCTGCGCAGCTAGGATTGCACTGCTAGATTTGCGTGGCTGGGCCGCCGGAAAGGGCGATTGCACGCTGGACGAGGCCATCCGCAATTTGGGCGACGCGATGCGGGAGGACGCAGAGCTGATTGTTGTCAGCCGCTTCTCCGCTTTCGAGAAAGCCATTGCCAGCGCCAAGAGCCTGGCTAGCCAGAGAGTGTTGCAGGGTATTCCTTTCTTGACCTCGATCGCAGGACGATGCGTTAGCCGCAGCGAAGAATGGATCGGCCAGAGTGCCATCATGCTTCACCCAAATATGGATGCGCTCTGGCAGTGGTGGGCCCCGAACGGCTCTACCGCGATCTGGCCCTTGGCGTTACCAGCGACGAAGTCCGGCAAATCGTTTGCGGCCCTCGCTGGATCATGGTCGAAGCGTCCAAAGGCGCGGGCCTTGCCTATCTTCCCCGCAGCCCCCAGCGTCTCCTGCCGCGGCTGCCGCACTTGCGGCGCCAAAGCCTGAGCACACTGGCAAACCTGTCTCAATCCTGGGACCCACTGGAAATGGCGCTCGGCGTCGCCGCCATCAACGCACATTATAATCGTTTCGACTTCCAGGGGCGGGCAGGAAATGGCGCTTCGCTGTTCCGCCAGGTCCAAGGCCGCGTCGTCGTAATCGGCGCCTTTCCGGGCCTCTCCGGCATTCTCCCGGACTGCGCCGTAATCGATCCGAGCCGCGCCCCGGCGAATTTCCGCCAATCGCCATGGACACCCTGTTGCCAGGATGCGGAGCGGCGGTCGTCAATTCCTCCGCCCTTATTAATCGCACCCTTCCGCGCATCCTGCGGCTAGCTGGGGACCGCATCGGACTGATCGGCCCATCCACGCCACTGACGCCACGGCTGAACTCCTACGGCATCGAGGTTCTCGGCGGACTTATTGTCGAGAATGTCCGGGGGCTCGCCATGGCCATTCAGGCCGGTGCGTTGCCGCGCGAATTTGGTAGGTTCGGGCGGTTTGTTCATATTCAAGGCAACCAAGCGAAGCACATGCACGCCTCATAAGCACATAGGTAAATATTGTTGCGGTACGGACACAAGCAAAGTCGTTAATATGCACAGTAATAACAATATTGATCCATTAAATAGTGCGCGCGCTTGCTATTGCTTATAAGTTAAGTGTACTCAACAATAGCATTTAGGCGACGGTTTGATTTGATAGGATAATCCCCGTTTTTGGTGTCCTCTGCTGTAGAGGGCATGGGACCTATGCATTCAAACGGCAACGAAGCGAATATTCCTTGACCTCCCCGTTTCAACGGGTGGCTGAGGTT
>CAVYEY010000009.1:0-37674 GCA_963767435.1 uncultured Alphaproteobacteria bacterium | reverse complement strand
AGCTATTACACATTTGCTGGATAGAAAAGAGGGGCGGGAGAATGTCCCCGCCCCGTTTGCGTTTTAGTGAATATGCGCAGTTGCAGCGCCGATGCCGGTTTCCGAGCGCACGAACTGAGCCTCGAACGACTCGCGCTCCTTGTTTGCACTCGCCGACCGGTCGAGCATCGAGAACAGCCAGATGCCGCCGAAGGCAAATGCCATTGAGTACAGCGCGGGGTTGTCGATGATGCCGTATCCGAAGATCTTAAGCGGTTCGGGGTTGCCGAGTGTCTTGACCCAAACCTGATCGCTAATCACCACGCCAACAGCCGAGGTAATGAGCCCCAGAATGCCGCCGACAAAGGCACCAAACGTCGTCGTCCCCCGCCAGAACATCGACATGACCAGCACGGGGAAGTTGACGCTCGCCGCCACGGCGAAGGCAAGGCCTACCATGTACGCGACGTTGATCTTTTCGAACATATAGCCGAGGTAGATGGCCAGGATGCCGATAGCGATCGCCGAAATGCGCGAAATGTTCACTTCGCTTTTCTCGGAAGCGCGCCCCTTCGCGATGACCGAGGCGTAGAGGTCGTGGCTAACTGCGGAAGCCGCTGAGAGCGTCAAGCCCGCCACCACCGCAAGGATGGTCGCAAACGCCACGGCAGAGATGAAGCCGTAGAGCAGCGAGCCGCCCGTGGCCTTGGCCAGGTTGATGGCCGCCATGTTCGTGCCGCCGAGCAAGCCTGTGGCTACAATCTTTCCATCCTTGAAGAAGGACGGATCGTTCATCAGAAGTGCGATGGCGCCGAACCCGATGATGAAGGTCAGGATGTAGAAGTAGCCGATGAAGCCGGTCGCAAAGAACACAGACCTGCGGGCCTGCTTGGCGTCAGCAACGGTGAAGAACCGCATCAGAATGTGTGGCAAGCCGGCTGTGCCGAACATAAGCGCCAAGCCGAGCGAGATCGCGGAGATGGGGTCCTTGACCAGATTGCCGGGCCCCATGATCGAAACGCCCTTCGGATGGACCTTGGTAGCCTCTGTGAACAAGGCCTCAGGGTTGAAGTTGAATTTGATGAGCACGAGGATTGCGATGAGCGTAGCCCCGAACAGCAGCAGACCGGCCTTGATGATCTGCACCCAGGTCGTCGCTTTCATGCCGCCGAAGGCGACGTAGATGATCATCAGCGTGCCCACGATAACGACGGCGTGCAAGTAATCGAGCCCGAACAGGAGCTGGATCAGCTTACCCGCGCCAACCATCTGCGCGATCAGGTAGAAGGCAACCACGGTGAACGTGCCGATGGCCGACAGGATGCGTATCCAGGTTTGATCGAGGCGGAACGAGGCAACGTCGGCGAAGGTGAACTTGCCCAGATTGCGCAGCCGCTCCGCGATTAGGAACAGGATGACGGGCCAGCCCACAAGCCAGCCTACGGAATAAATCAGCCCGTCGTAACCGGTAGAGAAGACAAGGCCAGAAATACCCAGAAACGACGCAGCCGACATATAGTCGCCCGCCATGGCGAGACCATTTTGCAACCCGGTGATCCCACCGCCAGCCGCGTAGAAGTCGCTCGCCGATTTGGTCCGCTTAGCCGCGATGTAGGTGATGACCAGCGTCAGACCGACAAACACGGCGAACATGATGATGGCTTCCATATTCAAGTCCTGCTTCACGACGGCGCCTGAAAGAGCGTCCGCGAAGGAGGGAGATATGGATGCGGCGCTCGCGGCTAGCGCGAGAGCAAGGGAAGCAAAAGCCTTTTTAAAAGTCATTTCGTGACCTCCTGAACGAGCTCGCGGGTCAAATCGTCAAAGTGGCCGTTAGCGCGGGTTACGTAGATCCCTGTAACGATAAAGGCAAAAACGATCACGCCGAGCCCGATCGGGATGCCGACTGTAGCAGTCGCACCTGCCCAAAGGGGCTTGGCGAGAAAGCCGGGCGCATACGCGACCAGCAGAATGAATGCCTGATATACGATCAGCATGACGATGGACAGCGTCCAGGCAAAGCCTGTGCGGGCGCGGACCAGCTCCTTGAATTTCGGATTTTCCGCTATCTGATGGTAAGGGGATTGCTGCATCGGTTTCCTCCGGGGAATATGCAGTTAGATCTTCTTAAGATGCGAGTTAGTTTTCGTTTCGATCGCGGCCAAATGCAATCCAACTTAAGATACAGCAGGGCGTCATAAACCTGGCATTTGCGGGCGGTTCCGTCCCGGTACCCGGGATAAGCCGGAGCTGCAACGTCCAGACCT
Source organism: uncultured Alphaproteobacteria bacterium (assembly GCA_963767435.1). Taxonomy (GTDB): domain Bacteria; phylum Pseudomonadota; class Alphaproteobacteria; order Rhizobiales; family Rhodomicrobiaceae; genus Rhodomicrobium. The sequence goes on along the minus strand of CAVYEY010000009.1, from coordinate 35,428 downwards.
AGTCCGGTTGCCCTAAAAACGTTGAAAACATTGACCTTTTTGCAAGCGTCAAACTAAACGAATCGTAGGCGAAATGGCAGGCCGGCTTTGGTATGCTGGCCATAAGTCTTATTTTACCGCTTCGCCGGGGTAGACGCCCCACAAGTTTTTTTGGGGTACCCAGCCCTTCTGCTGGCCCGCATAAACCTCGCAGGATTCTCCATCGCAAGTCACGATATCCACGATGGCGCCGGGTTCGATCTGGGCAACCTCGGAGGAACCGGTGCGCGATGAGGTGAGGGCAAAAACAGTGCGCTCCTTGATCCAGGGAGCCACCGCCGCAGTCCGCCTGGCGCTTATGAGCGGTGCGGCCACCCAGCCCGTGACGCCGTCGCTATCCCGCACCTGCCGCCAGGCTTCGAACTCTGCTAGAACCTCTACCGGCAGCCCGGCGCGCTTGAACACCACCGCGATCTGATAATCGGGTCCGGGCCCCACACGGGCATTCACCTCGCTGGCTTTCAAACTGACGAATCGTGGAATTGGCAAACCCGTAACCGTGCCCGGCTTGCGGCCTGCGTTATCCCGAGCGGCCGCCCCCACCGTCCAAACCAGCAATAATGCGGCTAAAACACCGCAATTCATCCGAGCCTTTGTCATCCTGAGCCGTATCTGGTAGAAAAACAGAGCGAAATTGCGTCTCTTGGCGTGGCATCTCGCAATTGCGAGACATAAGCCACACTAGCACGTTAGATTCTGCTAGTGTCCCTTATGTCTCCGAATTACCGTGCGAGCATCCGGCAAATGGGGCGGTAATCCGGAGACGGGACACTAGTTTCATGCAGGCCCGAACGGTCAATCCAGGCATCCAATGACTACACAAAATGTAAAAGTCGTCGTCACGCGCAGGCTTCCCGATCTTGTCGAGGCGCGCATGCGCGAGCTGTTCGACGTGACGTTCAACCAGACCGACGCAGCCATGACGCGGGACCAGCTGGCGGCAGCCATGCGCACGGCCGCCGTGCTCGTTCCTACCGTAACGGACAGAATTGACAAGGCGCTTCTTTCGCTCGCGGGCCCGCAGCTCAAGCTTATCGCCAACTATGGTACGGGTGTCGATAACATCGACCTCGAAATCGGCGCGCAATCGCGGCATCATCGTCACCAACACGCCCGGCATCCTGACCGAGGACACCGCCGACATGACCATGGCGCTGATCCTTTCGGTGCCGCGCCGGCTTGTCGAAGGCGCCGATTACCTGTCTCAAGGCAACGAATGGCACGGCTGGTCGCCGACCTGGATGCTCGGCCACCGCATCTGGGGCAAGAAGCTCGGCATCATCGGCATGGGCCGGATCGGCCGCGCCGTCGCGCGCCGGGCCAAGGCGTTCGGCCTTTCCATCAACTACCACAACCGCCGCCACGTACCCGCCGCCGTGGAGGAGGAGCTGGGGGCAACCTACTGGGAGAGCCTCGATCAGATGCTCGCCAATATGGACATCCTCTCGGTGAACTGCCCGCATACCCCCGCGACCTTCCATCTCCTCTCGTCGCGGCGGCTCAAGCTCGTGAAGCCCACGGCCTACATCGTCAACACCGCGCGCGGCGAGGTGATCGACGAGAACGCCCTGGCGCGCATGGTGGAAGCCGGCGAGATCGCAGGCGCGGGGCTCGACGTGTTCGAGAACGAGCCGGCCATCAATCCAAAGCTGCTCAGGAACCCCAAGGTGGTCGTCCTGCCGCATCTGGGCTCCGCCACGATCGAAGGCCGCCTCGACATGGGCGAGAAGGTGATCATCAACATCCGCACCTTCCTCGACGGGCACAACCCGCCCGACCGCGTCCACGCTGCGATGTTCTGATCGCTGTAGAGCCGCGCAAACGCTCTCGCCCGCCGGACCGCATGGCCCGGCGCCTCTTGGGTTAACGAATTTTTCCTCGTTCTGGGCGGGTTTGGCTCCGGAACGGCGCTTTTCAGCTTTGAAATAATGTAGCAGAAAAGTCTTGAGTATGCGTTAAGTCCGTCAACGGTTCTTTAGTGCGCTGATCTATAACATGAATTCACGATGCGTGGCCTATTCCGGGCGTCCGGCACCGGTTAATAGCGAATCTGCGATTATAATTAACCGTAATTTTCAATGCCAGAATTTCGCAAATTCCGGGCAATTTTTCGCAGAATCTGACCAGTTTCGAACATCGCAATTCCGGATTAACCACGCCTGCATTAACCACAATAAGCCCTTACGCAAAATATACTGCCTGTTAAGTTTTGCCTCGGCCCTCCGAATGCACCGTTCTGGATCGCAGCACTCAGCGCACAACAAAAAACCCGGCAAGCGCCCCTGGCACCTCCGGGTGACTGCGCAACCGAAGGACGGACGCGCACGAACGGCGCGCCCGCCCATGGCCCCCTATTTCAATTCCGCCTCGTCGTTGACATGGAAGTTGATGCCCAGCTCTGACCGTGTCCGATTGTTGGCGAAATGGCGGCGTTGCCCTTGAGCAGGTACGTCTGCGTGCTCCCGTACCAATTGACCGCCGTTTGCCCGCCATGGTCCAGCGTAGCACTCAGGAAATCGAAATGCTGATACTCGGCCTTGAAAGACCACGAAGGGCTGAACTTGTATTCGACACCGCCGCCTGCGGTCCAGCCCCAGAGCATGCCGTTATTGTCGAAATCCCAACTCTGCTGCCCCGCACTTGTCCCGCCGGTGTAGGAGGCTTGGAAGTTGTTCAGCATGACAGCGCCGCCGCCCTTGCCATAAAAGAGCGCGCGGCCCGCCAGGAAGCCCAGGCGCCCGGTCAGGTCGCCATACGCGCTGCCGGAATCCGAATATTTGGCGGCGATACTGCAGCGGCTCTTGTTCGATGCATGAGCCGCCAGGCAATCGGCTGACGGCGTCAAATCGACGGACTTGTTGCTGGACAAGGCAAAATAGCCGGCGTTGCCCTCAACACCCAGCACCAGATGGCCCCATTGAAAATTGTACCCGGCCTGCCCGCCTCCGAAAGCCCCCAGAAGGCTAAGGGTATTGCTAGCCGCCGATGCTGGCCCACCGTTGTTGGGCCCAGTATAATAATAATTGTAGTGGTAGCTGTCCGCTACAGCTGCACTGCCTAAGGCACCGCCGCCATGCGCGCCGAAATAAAGCCCATTCCAAAGAGGCACGAAGCCGTAAGGGATATCGCTCTGCGCCGCCGCCGGCAGGACTGCCGAAAATAGCTGTATGGCTACCCCCGCAACCAAGATCGGCGCACCATGGAATAGTCGCATTACTCAACCCCGAACAAACCACTTATAGTTGCAAGTAAATACAGAATCAACCTATACTTGCGGTATATGGCCGATACTTGCAACAACCCCTATCTTCTTTTACCAGCTCAAGGGTTATCTTGCTGTGCTATAAAGTCTGCACTGAGAGAAGGCTCGATTTTGTGATTTTTTTGCCGCAGTTGCAGCTAAGGGACTGTCAGGAAATAAGAGCATCGGATGGCGGTAACAGGAGGGCTTCGTTCACATCCGCGCCCGGCCGCTTGCAGGGCGGCAAAACCGTAACTAAGCGGGTGTCCCGCATGCCACAAAAAAAGGGCTCGCGCCCCCACCCAAAGCCTGCGCTTTGGCGCGGACGCGAATACATCGCGTCCGCCTTATAACGTACAGCTTATTGGCCGCCGCCTACGTGATAGTTCACGCCGAATTTAACCGCATCGGCCGTGATCGCGGTATCGGTCTTACCGGTAAGAACCGCGTACCCTGCCTGAGCCTTATACTGGCCATTGACTGGGCAGGCGTTCGCAACGCCATGGCACGCCTGATAGGAATTCGACATGTTGCCGAAGTCGAAGTGCTGATACTCGCCCTTGATCGACCAGGATGGGTTCAGAGCGTATTCGAGGCCAGCGCCGACGGTCCAACCGACCAGCGTTTCGCTATGATCGAAATCGAACTGCACAGCTCCGGTATAGTTGTTGTAGGAGCCATATTCCCAAGTTTGGCCATCGTAGTGCGTCTTGAGATCGGCGTTCAGGAATGCAACACCGCCCTTGCCGTAAATAAGCAACTGATTCGCCGCATAGCCAAGCCGCCCGGTGATATCGCCATACAAGCCGCCGGATGTGTCGTATTTCCCGCCTATGTTGCAATACTTCGGCGTCGTCAGACAGTTTGCATCGCCGGCGTGATAGTCGGACCCATGCGCCGCTAGACCGAGATAACCGATATCGCCTTCAATACCGAACACAGCGTGACCGCGCTGGAAGTTATAACCAGCCTGTGCACCGCCGATTAGGCCGGTAGAATCGGCGTTACCATTCATATGCGGATCGCCATAATAGTCGAAGGTGTCGCCCACGGTGGTGCTACCCCACACGCCGCCAACATGCCCGCCGAAGTACAGTCCCTGCCAAGGCACTGCCACATATGGCGTATCCTTGAGGCTGACTGGCAGGTCCGCCGCCAAACCTGGCTGACTGGATGCAGCAAGCAGAACCGCCCCCGCACTCACTGCCAAACCTAATGCAAATCCAAAGCCTTTCATTTCCGCCCCCACAAACCCAACCAAAGGTTGTACAAATAGATGTCACAATCAAGCCGTGTATATCTGCCCTTAAGCTTGCTTGTGATCCTGTAGTTCTAGACCTTTAAACCCGAAAGGTCATACGCGACAAAGTGCGCATACGAATAAATGCTTTGTTAGCGTGATCTTTTTGCTGCAGCTAGAGCGGCGCGCAAAGCTGCGGGCGCGCTGCACGCGCGCCCGCGTCCATAGATCAGGCAGCCAGGCCTGATGTGATTAATTGTTGAGATGGTAGTTCACGCCCACCTTGACCGTGTCGGCGGTAATCGAAACCTCGTTCTTGCCGTTTATAGTGGAGGTAAAAAAGCCACCACCGGGGCAAGTGCCAGAAGTATAGGCGTAACAGCCATTATACGAATACGACATGGTTCCGAAATCGAAATGCTGGTATTCGCCCTTTATCGACCAGGATGGGCTCAACAAATATTCGACGCCAGCTCCTACGGTCCAGCCCACAAGAGTCTCGCTGTGGTCGAAACCGAAGCTGGAATACACGCCATTCCAGACGCTTCCGCCGGTGTAGTTTGCCTTGGTGTCCGCGTTCAGGAAAGCCACGCCGCCCTTGGCGTAGAAAAGCGCACGATCCGCCGCGTAGCCGAGCCGGCCGGTAATGTCGCCATACAATCCGCCAGTAGTGGAATACTGCCCGCTTACGCTACAAGGCTGCCCTGTGTACGTAAAACCCGTTACCGGATTGGTGCAAAAGTCTACCCCTGGAACAGCATTATAGGCCCCTGACGTTTTCGCTGACACGTTTAGATAACCGATATCGCCTTCAATACCGAATACCACATGCCCCTTCTGCAAGTTGTATCCAGCCTGCGCACCGCCCATAAAGTTGGTGTTACTGCTACTGCTGCTGATATTTGGATCACCGACATAAGTGAAGTTGTCGTTTATACCTGTGTTAGCTGCTGCGGCGCCAACACTCGCGCCAAAGTAGAAGCCTTGCCAGGACATGACCACATAAGGTGTGTCCTTATAGCCTGGTAAATCGGCCGCTAAGGCCGATTGAAACACAGGCACCAAGCTTAAAGCAGTAGTTGCAGCAAATATTGCACCATACCGGAAGTTCATAACTCCCACCCTCCGCATAACTATAGATTGACATCAGCGTATTTCCACAACCAACCCCGAAATTCCGATTGCGAAATACACTTTTATCTAAAACAGCTTTTATCCAATATTGGCTGCGGCAAAAAGTCCTCAAATAGAAATCCTCAAGCGGTGTCGCAGAATTGCTTCGAAAGTGAAATAGTTGCGAAATAATGGCGTAACATTCCGAAATATAGCGCTAGGTGCGACAGTCTACTCCCTCGCCCGAGGCAGGCAGGGTGGGTCGCCAATGTGCTTCAAGCGATTGTTTCAGCTTGGGAAATAGGCTCCAGCACTGGAGCGCGCGATCCTGTGAATAATACGGGCTAGAGCCCAAGCATTTCGAGCAGCATCGAATTCACGCTGCTCACGTCGCAATACCGCAATGCGAGCCGCCGGCTTTCCTCCGCCATCGAGGGCAGAAGATCGGGCCGCTGCAGGATCGTCGCCATCGCCCGTGCCACCATGCCCGCGTCCCGGACCGGCACACGGTAGCCGTTCCGGCCCTGCCGCACGAAGTCGCGGCAGCTTCGCGTTTCGGTCGTGATGACCGGACGCCCCGCCGCCAGCGCCTGGTACACGGAGCGCGGCGCTCCATTACCGTAGGAAGGCGCCACCGTTACGTGGCAGCGTGCGATCACGGAAGCCGCGTCCGGCACCGCGCCAATATATTGCACACAGTCCTTGTACTGCTTGAGATCGGCGGTCTTCAGAGGCCAAACCGCCTCGCCGGGCGTAGTGGCGAGGAAGAAGCGTGCGCGGCGCGATTTCTGCCGTATGACTTTCGCCGCCTCGCAATATTCGATCACGCCCTGCAGCCGGTCGAGCGGCGCGGCCATGATGAACAGGAGACCCTTGTCCAGCGGCGGCAGCGGACGCTGGATATTCCGCCGCAAATCCTCTCCCCACCCGCCGGCGATGAAGTTCATCTTCGACTTCGATAGCAGGCTGCGCTCCAGCACATAATCCCGGTCGTACTGGCTGTGAAAGACCACCGCGTCGCTCCAGGCGAACACCGCCCTGTACGCCGCCTTCATCGCCTGCCGCTGGCCCCACGCCATCGAGCCGGCCCCCTCCATGAAAGCCGGTCCCAGCTCGGGCACGACCGTGACAATCTTGGGAATGCGCGCGATTTTCGCCGCCGCGACGCTGACAGTGCCGCCTCTCGCGGACAGCACCAGCGCTGTATCGATATAGGCGTCCGACAGGATCGTGCTCAGCTCCCGCATGCGGCGGTAATTGTCGAGCAATGCGAGCTGCGGCGGAAGCGAATAGCCCTCCACGCCCATTTGCGCGAGCGTGGCCAGCTCTCTGTTGGAAAGCGCGGGCGCAAACGCGAGCACCGCATGCCCGCGCTGAACCATATCCTGCACGAGGCCGCTGCAAGCGCCCGTCAGCGCCGCCCCGGAGGGCGCTATGACCGCCGCGCGCTTCCGGTGCGCAGGCAAGGGAAGGTAGTCGCGGTAGGCGTCGTGACCGCGTGCGGGTCTGGAATTCGGGATTGCGTCTGGCGTAGCGCGCATCGGGACCAAACACCGCTGAACTGCATGAACAAAAAATACGCAGGCGCTGTCTTAACCCGATTGAAAGCATGGGTCAAAGACTTCGCTCAAGTTACTGGCGCTAAAGGTAATTCTCTGGGATAACGCGGTATTGATGGATGCTTGTGCACTCCGGCATTGGTTTTGCATACATTAGTAAATACTATCGTCGAACGCAGCATTCAAAGCCAAGCCCGGGAAACGTTCAGATGCGAAAACAACCAGCAGCAAGCACCGGCGCAGGCCGAAGCTCATACGACGGCCAGCTCCCCCTATTCGACCAGATCGCACAAGGCTTCCTGAAGGAGCTTTCGAGCCACAAACCGGGCATTCACGTGCCTGCCTGCCTGGATTATCTGGACGGCACAATCAAAATCGGCAGCGATTGGTACGCGCGCCGCTCGATGATTTTGGCAATCGAAGACCTGAAGCACCAAATCGAGGCGCCGCAGCCTCTTCGCCGGGAAGTCCTTGAGTTCATGAAGCTTCTTGAGCTGGCGCCCATTCCAGAGCTTAAGCTGTACCGCGACGTGGCCACCGCTATTCTGAGAATCGACGCGGCCCTGCATTTGAACGGCATAAGCGGCACGCGCAAGCCTGCCGGCCGCAGCCCGGTGTACCACTGACTGCCCGGCACGTAGCCCCATATTGCGCTCAGCCAATGGAGCGCGACGGCGCACCGGAAGACCTTACGAATTCGCCGGCACGGACTGCGCGCCGGCGGCTGCCGTGGCGTCGGCCTTGACGCGTGCAACCATTGACGCAAGCCCGTTCGATCGCTGGGGCGTCAGATGGCTGTCGAGGCCGAGCTGCGCGAATGCGGCCTTTTCGTCCAACCCAACGATTTCGCTTGCCTTTCTGCCAGAATAGAGCGCGAACAGCACCGCAATGAGCCCCCGGACGATATGCGCATCGCTATCGCCCCGGAAGGTCAGCACGGCATCCGGCCCGCTCCCCTGCGTCTGCGTTATCAGCCAAACCTGGCTCGCACAGCCGCGCACCTTGTTCGCCGGCGCGTGCTCTACCTCGGTCAAAGGCTCAAGGCCGCGGCCCAGCTCGATCAGATACCGGTACCGGTCCTCCCACTCGTCGAGCACGCCGAAATTTTCGATGACTTCTTCGATCTGCATCCCGCCCATCCAAACAGTGCTTCCCTGCCTTAGCTCATAGCTTTCCCGCGATTGTCAAGGCATCGAAGATACTGCAGCCATGCCGGAACTCCTCGCACGCAAAGCACCCATCTTGATAACCAAAGAGCACTCTTTGAATTTGAATTGATTATAGCCGAAGTGCTTTACCAGAAGATTAGGCACAAAACAATGGATAACTCTTTGATAGACAATGCAAAAACCCCAACCAGATGCCGCAATTAACGCGCCCTCCGGGAAATCCTGCCCCGTTTGCGGCTGGCGCTCACAGGATTTTCCGCGGATAAGATGACGTACTAGCAGATCTTTGTTGCTAGTACAGCTTGGCGGCCGGAAATTCGCTTGCGAACTCGCGGCAAACGGGTGCGAACTTGCCGCGGGCTGTACTAGATTCAATAAGTTGCTAGTACGCCTTATCCGCAGGAAATCCTTTCGGTGCCAGCCGCAAACGGGGCAGGATTTCCTGCGGGCGTACTAGCTAGTCAGGAACCAGGAAAGCGGATTGCATGACGTCCTCCTCCATCGAAACCGAAGCGGAGCGCAGGCTGATCGTGGCGCTCGACATGCCGGACGCGGGCGAGGCTCACGCGTTCTGGCAGAGGCTCGCGCTGCCGGGCGCTGTCGCCAAGATCGGCCTGGAACTCTTGTTCGCGGGCGGCGCCGGGTTGGCTGCCAAGCTTGCGGCCGAAGGCGTGCGCGTCTTCGTGGACGCCAAGCTCTTCGACATCGGCAACACGGTCGAGCGCGCCACGGCGCGGGTTGCAGCACTTGGCGTCGAGTTTCTGACCGTCCATTCGCAAGACCCGCAAACCGTTGCCGCCGCTATGCGGGGCCGGGCGGGCTCGAACCTCAAATTGCTCGGTATCACGCTGCTCACCAGCGCCGCACCCGATAGCCTCGGCGCGCTGGGCATCTCCCTTCCTGCTGGCGAACTGGTGCTGCGGCGCGCGCGGTTCGCCGCCGATGCCGGCTTTTACGGCGTGGTTTCGTCGCCATGGGAAGCGGCGGCGCTCAAAGAGGCATTCGCGGATAAGCTTGCTGTCGTCTGTCCGGGCATCCGGCCCCAGACCGGGCAGGCGGTTTCAGGCGACGATCAGGCACGCACCGCGGGCCCCGGCGATGCCTTGCGCGCGGGCGCGGACTATATCGTCGTGGGCAGGCCCATAACGCAGGCGGGCGATCCGGCCGCAGCGGCGCGTGCAATCGTGGCGGACATGGCGCAGGCAGTCCCCGGCGCCCCTAGCTAACCCGTGGCCGGAAGTTTGGATTTCCCATCGCCCCGCCGCTAGAAAACCAAATAATGCGTTATGGGGTAGATGGTGCCCAGAAGAGGAAACGGCAATCTCGACGGCTAGGTGTTGATATTATTGAGTTATTTTGCTTTTTCTGGTGTGATTGTGTAGCAGCGGCTGAAAGCACCGATCCACATCCTTAGCGAGCTTGAACGCAAGCGCTACAATGCCAGGGTCAGAGGCCCTGCTCCCGCCGCTCGATGGCCGCCGAAATTGGTCGCGGTCATGACATGGTCATGAAGAATCCCGCTTTGCTCCCGTAACCTTCCTCTATAAAATACCCTAAGTCATTGATTTGAATGGAGCGGGCGACGAGGTTCGAACTCGCGACCCTCAGCTTGGGAAGCTGATGCTCTACCGGCTGAGCTACACCCGCATGGCGGTTACATTAGCACTGCGCGCGCGGTTTGCAACAGGGCATGCGGCACGCCTCACAACAAGAATGACCCTTGCGCGGGCGGATAGGTAATCGCCCCATCGGCCCCGGTGGCCGCAGCCGCTGCCAGCACGGCCGTTTCCCGGCTTCCATCCTTGCCGATGTGGATCACGGTTTCGCCCGCAGCCAGGAGATGGTCCGTAAGAATTTGCCGGTGACATTGCCGCCAGTCCGCCTCCGCGCAAAGTATGGCGCAAATCTGAGTCCTTCCCGCATCGCGCAGCACATCTAGCCCCTCGCGGAACTCCGCAGTGGCAGCATAATCCGCAAAGTTCCGGAAATTCTCCTCTTTCCAGAAGCCGTTCGGCGAGGGGACGCCATCTTTCCGCGCGCCGCGGAGACCGCCAAGCGCCGGCATATGCCGGTACCCGATACCGGCGCCCCGCAACGCTTCCGCCAATGCACCCGTATTGAACTGCGGATTGAACCGCGATTTCGGAACGCTGCGCACGTCGGCCACCAACTCCACGCCTGCTTTCCGCAGCAACGCCAGCAGCGCTTCAGTGGAGTGGTTGGAATGCCCGATTGTATAGAACGCCGCCACGGCGCCGCCCTCCTGTCTACGCGATCTTAGCCTGGCTGAGCGCACGGCCCAGATCGGCGGCAAGATCGTCCGGATGCTCAAGCCCAACCGACAGCCGCACCGTGCCCGGCGTAATGCCAAGCTCGGCCTTCGCCTCATCGGTCAAGCGGTAATGCGTGGTCGTCGCCGGATGCGCCATAAGACTCTTCGCATCGCCCAGATTGTTGGAGATCCTGATAAGCTTGAGCGCGTTCATGAAGCGGAACGTGCCGGCCTTGTCCGCGCGCAGCCGGAACGCCACCAGCGGCCCGCCGCCTGTCATCTGCTTCGCTGCGATTTCCCGCTGTGGATGATCCGCGCGGCCCGGATACACGACGCTTTCGATCTCCGGCCGCTCCGCCAGCCAATCCGCAACCTTGGCCGCGCTCGCCGCCTGCCGGTCCACGCGCAAAGGCAGCGTTTCGAGCCCCTTCAGCAGCACCCAGGCATTGAAGGGGCTGAGGGTGGGGCCGGTCATCCGCAGGAAATCCTTGAGATGCTTCTCCACGAACTCCGTGCTGGAGCAAATGACGCCGCCAAGGCAGCGCCCCTGCCCATCGATATGCTTTGTCGCCGAATAAATCACCACATCGGCGCCCAGCTTGAGCGGCTTCTGTAGCATGGGCGTGGCAAACACGTTATCCACCATGAACAGCGCACCCGCTTCCTTGGCGATTTCCCCAACGGCCGCCAAATCCGCCAGCTCCAGCAAGGGATTGGCAGGGCTCTCGCAAAAGAGCACGCGCGTGTTATCGCGCACCGCCCCGCGCCACGCGGCCAAATCGCGCCCGTCGATCAGCGTGGACGAAATTCCGAAGCGCGGCAGCAGTTCCTCGATGACGTACCGGCTCGCGCCGAACATCGCGCGGCCCGCAACCACATGATCGCCCACCTTCAGGCAAGACATCAGAGAAGACGTGACAGCCGCCATGCCCGTGGTGGTCGCGCGCGCCGCCTCAGCCCCCTCAAGCATCGCCATGCGCGTCTCGAACATGGTCACGCTCGGATTGGCGAACCGGGTGTAGACATAGCCTTCAGCCCCGCCGCTGAAGCGCGCCTCCGCGTCCTCGGCGTTCTCGTAGACGAAACCCGAATTCAGGAAAATGGCTTCGCTGGTCTCGCCAAACTGCGAGCGAAGCGTTCCGCCTTGAATGAGAAGTGTATCGGGGTGCAGCCCGGCAAGGGCATCGGCATCAGGCATTTATCCGCTCCTAAGGGCGCAAAAAAGCCGTAGCAGAAGCGAACGGCCTTTTAGCGATTTGTTTAACGTGGCTGCAAGCGCTGGCAAAAGAACCACGGCGTTAACAAACGCCCCTTTTTGCCCGGCGTCAAGTAAGCCTTGCCCGAGCGCAAAAAGCGCGACCGCCCCGATGCGGCAGCGGCGGCCGCAATTCCATGTAGCCGGGCACCCTTACGCCACGCTGGCCTGCTTCATCAGTACGTCGTGGAAATCGTCGCGAAGCTGCCGCTTGAGCAGCTTTCCCGTAGCGGTATGCGGCAGGGTCTTGACGAACAACACCTCGTCCGGCAGCCACCATTTGGCAACCTTGCCTTCGAGGAACGCCAGCATGTCCTCCCGGCTCACCTCCTGGCCTTCCTTCTTGACCACGAGCAGGATGGGCCGCTCGTCCCATTTGGGATGCGGCACGCCAATGACGGCGCACTCTGCAACGGCAGGATGCCCCACGGCGAGATTTTCAAGCTCCACCGAGCTGATCCATTCGCCGCCCGACTTGATCACGTCCTTGGAGCGGTCGACAATCGCCATCGTTCCCGTTTCGTCGATGGTGGCCACGTCGCCCGTATCGAACCAGCCATCGTACCACGAGCTACGGTCGTCATCCTTGTAATAGCCGCTTGCGATCCAGGGCCCGCGCACCAATAGCCGCCCGAACGCCTTGCCGTCGCGCGGCAGTTCCGTGCCATCCGGCCCCACGATCTTCAGCTCGACGCCATATATCGGCCGCCCCTGCTTCGCCTGCAGCTTGTACCGCTCCTCGATTGGCAGGCTGGCCATGTGGGAATTCATGCTATTGACGGTGCCCAGCGGCGACATCTCGGTCATGCCCCAGGCGTGGATCACGAACACATCGTGCTTTTCCTGGAACTGCCGGATCATCGCTTCCGGCGCCGCCGAACCGCCGATCACCGTGCGTTCCATGTGTTCGAGCTTCAGGTTCTCCCTCTCGCAATAATGCAAAAGCCCGAGCCAGACCGTTGGCACGCCAAGCGAAAGCGTGACCTTTTCGTCCATCATGAGCTGGTATAGCGAGGCGCCATCGAGCGCCGCGGCGGGGAACACGAGTTTCGCGCCGGCCATGGTCGCGGAATAAGGGATGCCCCAGGCATTGACGTGGAACATCGGCACAACGGGCAGGACCGCACCGCGGCTCGACACGCCAAGGGCGTCGGTTGCCATGGAGGCATAGGCGTGCAGCACCGTGGAGCGGTGTCCGAACAGCACGCCCTTCGGATTGCCGGTGGTGCCGGAGGTATAGCAAAGTGCGGCCGCCAGCCCCTCGTGCAGCACGGGCCAGTCGAAGCTGTCGCTCTCCGCGGCGATCAGGTCTTCGTAGCACAACAGCGGCACCGAACATTGCGGCATCGCCTCCCGCGGCGCCATCGCCACGAAATGCTTTACGGTCTTAAGCTCGGGCGCGATCTTCTCGATCAGCGGCGCGAAGGTGATGTCGAAGAACAGCACCTCGTTTTCGGCATGATTGACGATGTAGACGATCTGCTCGGGGAATAGCCGCGGATTGACCGTGTGAATGATCGCGCCGCTGCCCGAAATCGCATAATAAAGCTCGTAGTGCCGGTGAGTGTTCCACGCCAGCGTCGCCACGCGGTTCTGATGGCCCACGCCGAGCCGGATCAACGCATTGGCGAGCCGGCGCGACCGCGAGGCCGCCTCTGCATAGGTGTACCGGAAGATGCCGCCTTCCGGCAGCCTGCTGACGATCTCGTTCTTGCCGTAGACGGTTTCCGCATGCCGCAGGATCGAGGACACGATCAGGGGCATGTTCATCATTCCAGCTTGCATTTTGGCCTCCCAAACGCGGCAGTTCGTGCACCGATTAGTCGCACAATAGCCGGCCGCTTGGGTCGTGTCTTCCGCGTATAAAGTTGATCCTATTGCCCTGAATAGGCGAAAACGGCGGCACCCGGTGCCGCCGCCGCAGTCTCGAAGCCTGACCGGTTTCTAGGCGGAAATCTTCTTGCATTCCTCCGCACATGCCGCGCAGCTCTCCGCGCAAGCCTTACACACGTCGTGCTCTTTTTCGTGCTTGCGGCATTCCTTCTCGCAGTCGAGGCACACGTCGCGGCAAACCTTTGCCAGATCGGCGAGATGCGGCGAATTTGCGGAAGCAAGCCGGGCCAGCGCCGCGCACATCGCGCTCATCTGGTAAGCATTCTTTGCGCAGGCGGAGACTGAGGTGTCGCCCGCGACGAACAAGGCGAGGCAATGGCTGATGCAGGCATCGCCAGCGCTTACGCATTTCCTGGCGGCATCGGCAACGCTCGCGGCACCCATATGCGCGGCGTGGTCCATATGCTCCATGTGGTCCATATTGTGCTCTTCAGCCTGCGCGGCATTCACGGCAACGGCCAGCGAAGCACCGCCAATAGCGGCCCCCAAAAGCTCTCTGCGATTCATGGCGTTTCCTTTCCAATTTCCTGCTTATAGACGAACTGATTTTCCGCGAATTTGCAACTTTTTACCTCTTTCACCCCAGCTTAGGCTAGATGCTGCGCATGGCTTTTCAACACTGATCGCATATAAGTGAACTGTCTTCTCATGCTAATGAGCGGAAAATTCGCATAAAAATGCAAGCCTGCTCTTGCCTGGGCCAGCGCAGCAGCCTGAAAACGGTGACCAAGCTACCCTTTGTTCTTCCCGCGGCGGCCTCGCCTATTTGATCACCAGCACATTGCAGGGAGCATATTCCACGAGCCGGTCCGTGGTGCTGCCGATGATGCGGTTATAGAGCGCCGAGTGCCCCATGTAGCCAATAACCAGCAGGCCGAAGCCTTCCTGCTCTACAAACTCCACGATACTGGAGACAGGATGCCCCACCGTAACATGCGGGGTGAGCTTGACCCCCGCAGCTTGCGCCTGGGCCACCGCCCGGCTCATGACGGCCTCGTACACGTGATTGGCTTCCGTCTTCTCCTCGATGACTTCGTCGATGGAGGCCGGGAACCTCGGCAATTCCTCGACCGAGATCATATGCAACTCGGCCCCTTGTTCCTTTGCCAGCTTAATCGCGGCAGAAAGCGCCCGCGCAGCGCCTTCCGAACCGTCGCTGGCTATGAGGATTTTGCTAAACATGAGATGCCTCCTCCATTTATTCCGCTGGCGCATCCAGCGGCTTTAAGTTTGGCATAAACCATCGTTGCGCGATCAGTGTTGGCACGACCGCGCTGCCGATCACGGCTGTAACCAGGATCGTGTATTCCCGCTGATCGATGATGTGGTTGGTGAGGCCGAACAGCGCCGAGATGGAACCGAAGGTGAGCCCCGTCGACATGAGGAGAGTGGTGTACATCCCCTCCCGCGGCTCGAACTTGAAACGCTTCGTCAAGGGCAGGATGCCGGCGAACTTGGTTGCCATCTTGATGAAAAGGAACACCGCGATCAGGCCGGCTGAAGCGGACAGGGCGCTGAATTCGACGAGCGAACCCGCCTTCAAAAAGTAGAAGGGCGTCAGGATCGTGAAGGCAATGATGCGGAAGCGGTGCCCCAGCCCTTGGTCTTTCAGAAAGGCGGGCGCAAGCGCCATGCCGATGAGGTAGGCAGGCAGCACGGCCTCGCTGCCGGCGATTTGTGCAAGCCCGCCAAGCGAAAGGAGAACGAGCGAAACGAATTTGGCCTCCGGTTCGCTGACCCTGTGGCCTACAGCCTTGAAGAACCAGGGCGCGAACCTGGGCAGAAGCCAAAGGACAACCGCCGTAGCGGCACCGAAGAAGGCGAGCCAGACATCGAAATGCGCGAACACGATACCAAGGGCAAAAACGGTGCCTAGATCGTTGATGAAGCAGGCGGCCAGGATGATTTTGCCAAGCTCTGTTTTATTGAACCCTGTTTCCACCATGACCGCGTAGACGACCGCGACCGAGGTTGTCGACAGCGATATCCCCGCGATTTGCGCCTCTGGCCACGCCCACCCGATGACGTAATGCGCGTAGATCAGCACACCGAGATATGGCGCAATGAAGCCGGCAATGCCGATGCCAACGCTCGCCCCGAGATTATTCCGGATCACCTGCATTTCGATCTCGGTGCCGGCCAGGAAGGTGAGCAGGATCGCGCCGAACCCCGCAAGGAAGTTGACCCAGGGCGTGATTTCCAGGCCGATTGTGTTGCCCGCGATGGCTCCAACGACGATTTCGATGAGCGCGACCGATATGGCGGCGCGGATCGATATGATCGACGCGGCAAGCGCCAGGGCGAGCCAGACCGATGAGGCAAGCCAAACATTGTGCATGCGCAACTCCTCCGTATGGGAGGCGCTTTTCCGCCTCCGCGGGCCAAACTAAGCGCGAGTGCTTGCTTGAAGGAGTTGTGTTGATTGGGCACACGCTCTCCCGCTCGCATTCGCGGCAGGAGTCATCAGCCCAGCGGGCAGTTTCGGGGGAACCCCATCCCCATCGGATACGATGACGCTAGATAAGCTTCGCGTCCCGGTCAACTTCAAATGCTTGGACAGCACAGCACAGCACAGCCCGGCCTACGGCCCCCTGGCACCATCATCCCGCTCGCAACGCTCCGCCAGCTCGCCATCCCCCGAACTCCCCTGGGCTCCGCCTCTGGCAACATAGCGTTTGGCGCACACTCCGATTTGCGGCGGCGTGTGGCTCGCTTCGAACAGATCGTATCCCCGCTTCAAATCGCGCCAGAACCCATCCCACTGACCCGCGCCATAGGCGGCAAGCAGCGGCGCCGTCATCTGGAACGGAAACACATGCACGCTGAAGCGCTTCTGGCCGCCATCGAGCGCGGCGGTGATAAGCTCCCAGATCTCATCGATCACCGGGTCTGTCATCGCATAGCAGCCGGCCGACATGCACGCGCCGTGCACCATGACGAACGACCCCGTACGGCCGTTGGCGCTGTCGTACAGATTGGGAAAGCCGAGGTTGAACGAGCGGCGGTACGCGCTGTTCGGATTGAGCTGCCCGCGCCCCACCGTATAGAAGCCTTCCGGCGCCTGATAATCGCCTTCGTGCAGCTTCGGCCCAAGATCGCCCGAATACCGGCAGACCGGATAGGAGGCGAACAGCACGAAGCCGTCACCCTTTTTCATCCAAAGCTCAAGCTCCTGTTCGCGCTTAAAAATCCGGATGAACACCGGCATGCCCCGCTTGAGACCCTTTTCCGCCAGCCGCTCGCTGAGCCTGCCAAGGTCCGGCGTTCCTGGAAGCGGCCAGCCCAGCTCCGCATAAAGAAGCCGCTGCGCATCGTGCAGGGCAAGCCACACACGATCCGCCACCCCAACCCCACGCCCCACCGCTCCAAGCCACAGCAAGAAGCCCACGGCGATAACCAGCGCAACGATGAACACCGCGCGAACAGTTGAAACGAATGCGCGCACCAGTCTTTTCCCCTGCCGCTGAAGAACTGCAAACACCGTCGCTCGAACAAGCGCTCCAGCCCGCCGCGAGCGCGAAACACGTGTTGGCGGTCAAATGTGGCTCACCTTTCAATCCCTATCCATGCGTCAAGTCCTGGAGCAGTTCCGGGTGCTTGTCCAAGAGCTTGAACAAATTCATTACCGCAGGCAGGGGTGCGGCCTCGCCGCGCTCGTATCGCGAGAAGGCGTTGTGTCCGCCGCCGGTCAGCCGCGCTGCCGCGGTTTGACTGAGGCCCAGCTTGCGCCGGATGCGCCGGATGCGCCTGATTTCCTGGGCTTGGCGCTGCCTCGCGGCCAGCACCAGTTCGTCGCCCGCCGCCGCGTAACGCTGCGCGCTTTCGCTATCGAATTCCACCTCGCCGCATGCAGCGCACCTCCAGCCCGAGAGCCCATCGACGGTCGCGGTTGCGCCGGCGTGCTCGACCGTGAACGCTTCGTCCTCGAACCGGATGAGCCCCTCCCTGGAACTGCAGCCCGTGCATATGCGGGTCATGGTCATTTCTCCTTGAACTGAATTACCGGAGCGGAGCCGCGCATCGTGATCTTGATGTAGGCATCCTTCCGAACGGGCGTGAAAGCGTGATAAACGTCCTGCCAAACCTGATGATCCGCAAAGCTCGTCACGGCTTGTAGAAGCAGCGCCGGCGAGAGCTAGACGATTTTCTTGTCCTGCTATAACGTCGCGGAGGCGGCGCTTCACTTTTTCTGGTGATTTAAGGAGCAGTTTAAGGCGTGCCAAGTTTAAAGCGATGATGTCGCAAGTGGGGATTCGATGTCACAAGAAAAGCGCTTCACAGCAAAAATTGGTATGTTATCTGTTCTTTTGTTTTATATATTTTTCTGGATAATCATCATCGTATTTTTCTTTTTTGACCACTTGTATCACAATTCTCATTTGCCATCATGGACCGCACGGCAGGTAGACGCCTTCGCGCTAGTTGGTCGACTCTTTGCTGAAGGTGGCCTATCAAGCATTGCAGGGCTCTTGGTTGCGATATTGTTGCCAAGTGTCGTCAATATTTCTCTTGAAAGATTTGGAAAATCCCTCGGGCCAGGCTTGTTTCTAGCTATTGCCTTTATATCTTTCCTTTCGGGAGTTAATTTGTTTAGATACATTTTTGCTGTGTAAGTGGAGTAGGCCGCTTGCCGCTCCAGCTTCGCGAGCGACATCTCGACAGCCGGCCACGCGATGATTGCAGACAGCGACAGCAAAGATGTTGTATTAAAGGGTGCTGGAGCGCTGACTGGAGCCCGGAAGCTATTTGCCTTCCCGCAGCACCTCACGCATGGTTTCCGCAATGATGCCCGGGAGATCGCGGCGCAGGCCGCCGATTTCCGCTGTGACTTTCGCCTCCAAAGCGGAGAACCGCCCCTCCATCGTGGAGAACCGCCCCTCCATCGTGGAGAACTTCCCTTCCAGCACATCGAATCTCTGGCCGAGTTTCACTGCGTGCGTGCGCACAATGGCCACATCGTCACGCAACTCGCCGATCATGCCGAGAATCCGTGAGTTATAGCGCTGCTGCCCTTGAACTTCCGCTTCAAGGGCCGAAACCCGGCTGGTGAGACTGGCGACTTGAGCTTCAACGTCCATGCGGGCGCCTCTATTGGTTGGCTTTTCACATTACCGCGCCGGGACCGCAAAATCAACGTTGCTACCCTCAGCGCCGCTCGAACAAGCGCTCCAGCTCGGCGCGGGACAGCTCGACATAGGTGGGGCGGCCGTGATTGCATTGCGCGGCGCCGGGAGTTGTTTCCATCTCGCGGAGCAGCGCGTTCATTTCGTCGAGGCGCATGGCGCGGCAGGCGCGGACGCTGCCGTGGCAGGCCATGGTCGCGCAGATTGCGTGGAGGCGGCCTTCGACGCTGCCGGCTTCGCTTTCCGCCAGCTCGTGAGCGAGATCGCGCACGAGGGATTGGAGATCGCATTGGCCTAGAAGCGCGGGCAACTCGCGTACAACCACGGCGCCGGGGCCGAAACTTTCGACGACAAGGCCGCTATCTGCGAGCTTTTCCTGGTGTTCCAGAACCAGCGCCGCGTCTTCCTCCGCCATCTCGACGACTTCGGGGATGAGCAGGAGCTGACGCGCGATAAAGCCGCCGGCGAGGGCCGCTTTCAGTTTCTGATAGACGATGCGTTCGTGTGCGGCATGCTGGTCTACGAGAACCATGCCGTCCGGGGTTTCGGCGACGATGTAGGTTTTGTGCAGCTGGGCGCGCGCGGTGCCCAGCGGCTCGTCCGCCGGTTGCGCAGGTTCGGAGGCGGCGAATTCCGCGAATGCGGATTGCGGCTGTTCGGCAAAACCGCTCGCGGGCGCGGTAAAAGATTGCGTGGGGCTGCGGAGCGGTGCGCGGTATTGCAGGCTCGCCTGTTGCGGTTCCGCAGCTTGCGCAAACTGCGCGGCGATGGAGCCGGCAGGGACGGAAGCGCCGCGCCGCAACGCTTCGTGCAAGGCCGAAACCAGCAGGGCGCGGACAAGGCTTGCCTCGCGGAAGCGGACCTCCGCCTTGGCGGGATGGACGTTCACGTCCACGGCTTCGACCGGCACATAGAGAAACAGCGCGGCCAAGGGATAGCGCCCGCGCGGCATGAAATCCTGGTAAGCGCCGCGTATGGCGGACAGCAGGAGCCGGTCCTTCACGGGCAGGCCGTTCACGAACAGATACTGCAGCGAGGCGTCGGGGCGGTTGAGCGTAGGCCGCCCGGCAAAGCCCGCAACGGAGAAATCGCCGCGTTCCAGGCGCACTGGCTCCGCTTCCTCAGCGAATTCGCGGCCCATGATCCGGGAAAGACGCTGGCGGACGGCGTTTTCGTCCTGCGGCTCGGCGCGGGCCAGCGAGAGGGACGCGCGCTCGCCTACGGTAAGCGAGAAGCCAACCTGCGGGCAGGCGAGGGCCAGGCGCTTCACGACGTCCGAAATGGCGGCGTTTTCGGCCCGCTCGGACTTCATGAATTTGAGGCGCGCCGGGGTAGCCGAGAAAAGCCCGTGGACCTCGACGACGGTACCGGGGCGCGCGGCCGCGGGCTTGATAGGCGATTTCTTGCCAGCCTCGACAGAGATTTCGAGGCCGTTCGCAGCGCCCCGATGCTTGGTTACGATGCGAAGGCGGCCGACGGAGCCCAACGAGGGGAGCGCTTCACCGCGGAAACCCAGCGTGCGGATGTCTTGCAGATTGCCAGCCGCCAGCTTCGAGGTAGCGTGACGCTCCACGCAGAGCGCCAGGTCCGCCTCGTCCATGCCGCAACCATCGTCGCTAACACGCAGAAAGGAGAGCCCCCCCTCCTGCGCGACGACCTCGATTGAGGTGGCGCCTGCGTCGATGGCGTTCTCGACCAGTTCCTTGACCGCGCTCGCCGGGCGCTCGATGACCTCGCCGGCGGCGATGCGGTTGATTTCGACCTGGTTCAGCTGGCGAATTGCCACCGGTTGGTGCGTCCTAGCTTTGAGCGAGATACTGACGAGTAAGCTTTTTGCCGAGTTCCACGGCGGGCTGGTCGAAAGGATCGACGCCCAGGAGGGCCGAGCCTAGGATCGTCTCGATGAAGAAGTGCATCATCAGGGCGCCCATGGTGCGCTCGTCGAGGCGTTCGATATCGATGGTGCGGACGGGACGCTTCGCCTCGCCCAGCGCATCCACGATGGCCTTCTGCTGTGCCTGAACCAGCTCGCCGATGCCGCGGCCTGCCAGATATGGGGCGCCTGCTTCGGCCGCCAGCGCAGGCGGGATTGCAAAGCGGCTGTCTTCGCTAAGCGGGCCGGTGACGCGCAGTATGGTCATGAAATGCACGTGCGGGCCGTCCATGAACAGCTGGAGCTGGCTGTGCTGGTCCACGGGGCCGAGCGTGGCGATAGGCGTGGTGCCTTTGCCGGCTTTGCCGATGCTTTCGGCCCAAAGCTGCACGTACCAGGCGCTGAAGCGCTCAAGCCGGTCGGAATAGGGCATCATGACTGCGTTGATGACGCCCTTGTCCTGGGCAAGTGCGATGGCGGTGGCGGCGCCTACGGCTGCGGCATGGTCATCCGGTTTGCTGGCGTTGATAAGCTGCTGTACCACTTCGAGGCCGCCCGCGCGAAAGGCTGCAACGTCGAGGCCGCAGGCGATGGCCGGCAGCAGGCCGACATTGGTGAAGGCCGAGTAGCGGCCGCCGATTTCGGTGCTATGCGCCAGCATCGGAATGCCGCGCGCCGCGAACAGGCTACGCAAGCCATTGGCAACACCTGGCTTTTCCGGCTCGGTGATGCCCAGGAATATCTGCGGGATGAGGCCCGCATGGCCCGCGTCCTCGATGAATTTGAAGGCGGTGAGCACCTGCGCCAGCGTCTCGCCGGTCGTGCCGGACTTGGAAATCGCGACGAAGCGCGTCTTCGGAATGTCGAGGCTGCGCAAGCCCAGCATGAAAGAGCGGGCGTCGAGATTGTCGTAGAAGCGCAATTCCGGGCGTTTGGCGGCGCCGGGAATCGACCAGCCGCCGAGTTGCGCCAGCGCCTGTCCGCCGAGGCTCGAACCGCCGGTGCCCAGCATCACGACGGTTTCGGCGCCCTGGGAGAGCTTGGCATAGGCGGCCTTGGCTTCCTCGATGTCGGCGGTTTCGCTCAGGATGCGGAAATGGGCGAAGCTCCTGGTGCGGGCTTCCTCCTGGAGGGCATTGAAGCGGGGCGCCGCCAGCGCGAGCCAGTGCGCGAGCCGGTCTTCCGCGAGCCCGGCGTCTCCGATCCTGGCTGAGAGACAGCCCTCGACCGATTGATGGTATGTCATGGTGCGAATCCTTATTTCGCTTAGCTATCGAATTCAGTGCCCCCTGCCACGGACAGGGGCAAGCGCCGGCTCATCATTTCAACAGGTCAAAACGTAGGAATCCTCCCTGCGAACCCGTTGCCGCAGTCCGGCGGCGCCATACGCGCCTGCTTTGGCCAGTGTAACCGAATCTCAACGTCTTATACGGGTTTCCAGGCATTTTTTGCGGCGGACGCGGCGTTTTCCGGTTGCGATTTAGCGCAGCGCAGGCTTGGCCGCCGTTTCACCCTGCCCACCTATGACAAGCCACAAGTACAGTCCGCCGGAAGTCCGCACCCATCGGCGGCGCGCTCGCAAGCGAACTTCCGGCGGATAAGCTGTACTAAATTCAATAAGTTGCTAGCCCGCGCAGCATGCTGGGCAGGGCTCGGAAACTCGCTCTATGGCGCGATTGCGCCGCGCTCGGGTTTTCAATTCCTCGCGCGGTGCAGGCTAGCCCGCCCCCGGGCTGTACGAACCGGTTTCTTCTCAACGGTGGTGGCCGCCACCGCCGCCTCCGCCATGAAATCCGCCGCCACCGCCGCCGTGGCCGCCTCCACCATGATATCCGCCGCCGGAATTATAGTGGCTGAAACTATGGAAGTGAGTGGCTCCGTGCTGGCCAATATTGTGGTGCATCCCGCTGGAATGGCCATGATGCCCGTTCGAATGGTGGCTCAGATGTCCGGCCCATGCGTGGCCGTGATGCCCGCCTTGATGGTGGCCCAGATGTCCCGCCCACGGATGGCCGTGGTTGCCGTGAATATGCGGGTTGGGATGATGCGGATGATGATGATGGTGGCTGCCGTGATGATGCCAGCCATGCCAGCCTTCGTAACCGCCCCAGCCGATGCCGATATCGAACTCGTAGTCTACGATGTACCAGCCGGCGCCGTTCCAGCCGTCTTCGTACCAGCCGTAGGGCTGGCCTTCCCAACTGAATTCTTCCTGGGCCACCGGGAGCGGAGCCCCCTGCCCAACGAATTTGATCTGCAGGCGGAACCATCCATCCTCCGCCGGCACCGCCCGCCACAGCTGACACGCGCCGTCAGTGGCATTCGTCTCCCCGCTCAGCTTGATTTCGTCCGAACAGAAGCTTGCATCGAGGAATTTGCCGTTTTGTTTGAGCTGCAGCCGGAACCAGTCGTCGCTTGCGGGCACGAAGCGCCACAACTGGCATGCGCCGCCATTCACATCTGAGCTGCGATTCATGACCGGATCGTTGCTGCAGCGATCGGCATCGAGAAACTTGCCGCTTTGCTTGAGCTGCAGCCGGGACCATCCGTCGTCGGCCGGCACGAATTTCCAGAGCTGGCATGCGCCGCCTTCTTCATCCGATTCCGAATTGAGATCGATTGCGTCCGAGCAGAATTTAGCGTCGAGATATTTGCCGCCACCTTCTTGCGCCAGGGCAAAAGGTGGCAAGGACACGAGGCCCGCCAGCGTGACGATGCACGCCGGAAGCCAGCGGGACGGCCGCGAGCCGCCCGGAATTCTGGCACGTTTGAACGGCATGACATTTCCCTTTCCTGGGAGCTGGGCCGGGAGCGAATCCCTGCTAGGTCTTTCAATTCTGCGATGCCGGCGGAATGCGCACATTAGGCTTGGCACCCGCGGCACAATGGCACTTCGGGATTGCCGCACGCTTGCGGAAACCTATGCACATTTACTTAAATATATACTGGGTCCCGGCTGACCCGAACCGCAGATCGCTCCCTATACGAAGCCCAGCCTCCGGCGGATCGCAGCCGGATACTCCCCGGCCTCCCGCAGGCTTTTGAGGCTTGCGGACCCTCTCGTCTTGGCAAGCTTCTCCCCCAGCTCATCCAGCAGCAGCCCATGATGGCAATAAACCGGCGAGGGCATCCCCAAAAGCCGCTGCAGCAGCACATGCAGGTCCGTCGCCGCAAACAGGTCCATCCCGCGCGTGACATGCGTAACCCCCTGCGCGGCATCGTCCACGGTGACGCTCAAATGATAGCTCGTAGGCGCGTCCTTCCGGATCAGCACAACGTCGCCCCAGCGCTGAGGCTCGGCCGCCCGGCTCGCAGCCTTGCCCCACACAGCATCGATCCCCCGTGCCGGCGCCTCTTCTATTGTCAGCGGCCCAGCCTCTACGGCTGCGGCGTCCATGCTCAGGCGCCATTGTACCGGATCGCCGCGCGCCATGCGCTCCGCCGCCACGCTTTCCGGAAGCGCCCGGCAAGTCGCCGGATAAAGCGGCGCGCCCTCCGGATCGCAGGCCGCCGCGGCTGCCGCGATCTCCTTGCGCGAGCAGAAGCAAGGATAAAGCAGCCCCTTCGCCTTCAGCGCCTCCGCAGCCGCGGCATAAGCTGCCATCCGCGCCGATTGCCGCCACACCGGTTCGGGCCATTCAAGCTCCAGCCAGCTCAAATCCTCCAAAATCCCCAAATCGAATTCCGCCCTGCTGCGTGCCGGATCGATATCTTCGATACGCAGGAGAAACGTAGCCCCCAGCGCTGCCGCCGCCCGCGCCGTGAACAGCGCTGAAAACGCGTGCCCCAGATGCAGCCGCCCGTTGGGGCTCGGCGCGAATCGCAATACCCGACCTTGTGCCATCGTCATCGGCGTACCAAAAAAATGGGCCAGCGCAAGGCTGGCCCGGTATCCATATAATGGATAGCTGTCTTACTTCTTTTTGCCGTCCGCGCCGAACGACTTCAAGTAAGCGACGAGGTCGTTGATCTTCTGCTGGTCCTTGAGACCTGCATAAGACATCTTCGTGCCGGGAACCTTAGCCTTCGGGTCCTGGATGTATTCCTTGAAAGTGGCCTCGTCCCAGGTGATGCCGGACTTCTTGTTAGCGTCCGAATAGGCAAATCCGGCAACCGAACCGGCAGCCCGGCCGATAACGCCGTTCAGGTTCGGGCCGACGCTGTTTTTCGCAGTTTCGCCGATCTGGTGGCAGGCTTTGCACACGGCGAAGACCTTCTCGCCCGCGGCGGCGTCCTGCGCATAGGAAGCGCTCGTGGCAGCGCACAGAATGCCCGACGCGATCAGAAGATGACGGATCATAAAACCTCCAGAGTTTTCGATACTTAGGGATGAAGTTAGTTAACAGGAGAACAGAAGGCCTCCCATTCACCGCACAATCTTGGCAACAAAATGCCGGTTGCGAGGCAAAACGGGTCATACAATCGCATGGCAAGCTGCCCTGGAATGCGTTCAATTCACGCATTCGGATATTTATCCACGATATTCGCCGGCCCGGGCCTTTTTTGCGGCTTGGTGAAATTCCGTGCCGGGCCCAGAATTTCAAAAAGTTGCCATGCCGCTGCCAGCCGCCGTGAATTTGACGTTTTCGTGCAAGTTCATGGCCGCCAAAGCATGAGGGCTTATTGCACAAGAGGCGGCCAGATGGTCCAAGAAGAACGCAAAATGTTGAAGTTACCAAATAGCTCCAGGCTGTTGAGGCAATGCGCTGCCGGCATCCTGATCGGAGCTTTCTATGTGCCGCTTGCGTTCGCTCAGGGCGGCGAAACCGAGATCACTAAGTCGAAGTCTCCGGTCGCAGCCGCGCCCGCGGCTCCGGCTGCAGTTCCTGCCCAAACTCCTGCGCCCGCCGCTGTCGCGGCAGCGCCCGCGCCGGCCGCCGCCCCCGCTCATAAACCTGCCAGCCCCGTAGGCGCCGGCGGCGCTTGGCAAGCGAAGCCGCAACAGGCCGGCGCCGCTCCCGCAACCCCGCCAGCCGTGCTGCAGGAGAGCGATCAGCAGCTTGTTATCAAGGTCAACGACTACTTTAACAACCTGACGAACCTTGAGGGCGATTTCACCCAAACCGAGCCGGACAGCAAGCAAAAGCACGGTAAGTTCTACTTCCAGCGTCCCAGCAAGGCGCGCTTCGACTATGCGCCGCCAAGCGGATTGCGGGTCATATCCGACGGCAACAACCTTGTGATCGAGGATCACAGCCTGAACACATCCGAGCGTTACCCGCTGGAAGTCACGCCGTTCAAGCTGCTCTTGTCCGAGAAAGTCGACCTAGCCAACGACGCCCATGTCGTGGCCGTCGAGCAGGGGCCTGACATGTTCATCGTCACGGTTGAAGAGAAGGACAATGCCGGCTCCGGACACATCCGCATTTTCTTCAACAAGGCCGACACCACATTGAAGGAGTGGATCGTTACCGATGCGCAGGGGCTCGACACGCGCATTGAGGTCTCGAACCTGGAAACCGGCAAGAAGCTCTCCGATAACTTTTTCATCATCTCGGCGTTCTCCGACAACAACTGAGGCCCCGCCTGCCCGGCAGGCATCGATTTCCAGGCATTCATGCACCACATTGCGCTCAAGTAGCGCAAAGCGCGGTAGCGCAGCTAAGGAGGTCCGTTTCGGGTTGATCCTGCCCGAAACGGAACATCCATACTGGCAGCCGTTTTCGCCTCAGGAATGTGCATGACCGCCACGGATGTAATCGTTACCGGCACAGGCCCCGCCGGCCTCGCAGCTGCATTTGCTTGCCAGGATGCGGGTTTGAAGCCGATCGCCGCCAACACTTCCAAAGCCGCGTCGGCAGCTGCGGCGAAGGGCAGAAGCGCGGCTCTATTCAACAAAACGGTTGCGTTTCTGCAACGGCTCGGCGTTTGGCAGGCATGCCAGGACGCAGCCGAGCCGCTGAAAACGCTGCAATTCATCGACGATACCGGGCGGCTCCTTCGTGCGCCCGACTGCGCCTTCCACGCCGCGGAAATCGGGGAAAGCGCTTTCGGCTATAACATCGCCAACGCAGATCTCGCCCAGGCCTTCATAGCGGAAGCAGAACGGCGCGGCATTCCGGTAATCTCGCCTGGAAGGCTTGTTGGTCTCCATAGCGGTGCCACCGAAGCTGAAGCGGTATTCGAAGACGGCACAATCCTAAACGCACCGCTCGTCATCGGCGCGGATGGCCGCAACTCCACCACCCGTGAAGCCTCCGGCATCCGCTCTTTCTCCTGGACCTACGGCCAGACCGCGCTCGCCGGCTCGTTCTCGCACCAACACCCGCACAATGGAGTGTGCGTCGAATTCCACCGGCGGGCCGGGCCTTTCACGCTGATACCGCTGCCGGGCAATTGCTGCAGCTTCGTCTGGAGCGAACGTAACGCCGAAGCAGAGCGTCTTCTCGCCCTGGACGATGAAGGCTTCGCCGCCGAAGCAGCAAAAGCCTCCCATTTCGCCCTGGGCCGTATCTTCGATCCAAGCGAACGTGCAGCCTTCCCGCTTTCAACGGTACTCGTCCGCGAATACGGCCGGGCGCGCGTTGCCTTGGCCGGAGAAGCGGCGCATGCCGCCCCGCCAATTGGCGCGCAAGGGCTCAATCTTGGCTTCCGCGATGTTGAAACTCTGGCCGGGCTTATAGGCGAGGCCAAACGCCGCGGCGAAGACATCGGAGGCGATAGCCTGCTCCGCGCTTACTCCGCGGCCCGCAGGGGCGACATCCTGAGCCGCACCCTGGGCCTCGACTTGCTCAACCGAAGCCTGCTTACCGGTTTTCTCCCCCTGCAAGCAGCCCGCGGGCTTGGCCTCTACGCTCTCGGTGCCGTCGGGTCCGTGCGGCGCGCATTCATGCGGCGCGGCATCGCGCCCAAAGACCTCCCTTAAGGGCTCGGGACGAAATAACTGCGTCGAATGGCACAAGATTTTTGTTCGATCCGCTTTGTTGCCAAAAGATCCAATGTACTGGACGTACATGATCTTTTGGCGGCGAAGCGGGCGGGCAAAAAGACGGGCCAGTCGTGCAGTTATTTCGTCCCGAGCCCTAAATGCCTTGACGTTACCGCGCACGCTTGCAAGACAAGCACACCTTACGCGTAACCGCTCTAGCGAGCTTCATGCTTCTCGATCTCCGCCAACGCCTTGAATACGGCCTCCTGCTGGTGCTCGTCCTGTTCCTCCGGGCAATGCCGCTGGATACGGCGACCGCGTTTTCCGCACGCGTTTGGCGCTTCGTCGCCCCCAAAACCAGGCGTCACCGGCGCGCGCTCAAGAACCTCGAGAAAGCGATGCCGGAGAAGACGCCCGAAGAACGCGAGGCGATTGCGCTTGGCATGTGGGACAATCTCGGGCGCCTTCTGGCCGAGGGGATTAATCTGCATCGCATTTTGCGGGAGCCGTGGCGGGTCGAGTTTGAGAACGCCGCCGTGCTGGAGCGCTACCGGGACAAGACCGGAGCGATGGTGCTGGCCAGCCTGCACATGGGCAACTGGGAAATCGGGATTTTGCCGGCCAAGTTTATTAATGCGCGGGCTGCCGGCGTCTACCGCATCGTGGAAAACCCCTATACCGAACGCTTCATCCGCCAGCTCCGGTTGCCGCTTTATCCCGGCGGCTTGTTTGCCAGCAAGGGCGGCGAAGGTTTTGAAACCGTAATGCGTATCGCCTCCTTCGTGCGAGCGGGGGGCGCGGTTGGAATGCTGGCCGATCTTCCGGACTGGAAGGGCGTTCAGGTTCCCTTTTTCGGGCAAATGATGTGGGCCACCATCGCCCCTGCTTGGCTCGCAAGGCGCGCGGGTGCTACCTTGTGGGTTGGGCGGGTAATCCGGGTTGGCAAGGAATCCCGCTTCCGGATAGCGGTCAAGGAACTGAAAGTCCCGCGCACGGACAACCACAACGAGGACATCCACCAGGCGACGGCGGCCATACACAGGCAGTTCGAGGCTTGGATTCGCGAGCATCCCGAGCAATTTATGTGGTCGAACAAACGCTGGAAGAAGCAAGACATGCCCGGAGGCACGCAAGACTGATGAGGATAGCGGTTCTACAGCACGTGCCCTTCGAAGGACCGGCGGGGATTGCCGATTGGGCCGCGGCGCGCGGCGCGGACTTAGCGGTCTCTCACTTGTACCGGGGCGATTTGCTGCCCGCGCTGGCGGCTTTCGACATGCTGGCGGCGATGGGCGGCCCGATGAGCGTGAATGACGAGGCACAGCACACTTGGCTTACCCCTGAAATCGCGCTCGTGCGCGATGCCATCGGCGCGGGCAAGATCGTGTTTGGCGCATGTCTCGGCGCGCAGATGATTGCGAAGGCCATGGGCGCCAAAGTTTACGCGGCCCAAAACAAGGAGATCGGCTGGTTCCCGGTCAACAGAACCGAAGCCGCACATCCCGTCTTCGAGGGGCTCCCAGCCACATTCCCCGCATATCACTGGCACGGCGAAACTTTCGATTTGCCACTGGGCGCGGTTCGCCTCGCGGAAACCGCCTCGACGCCCAATCAAGCCTTCGCCATAGGCAACCGCGTTCTCGGCCTGCAATTCCACATCGAGGCGACCCCCGCAAGCGCCATGGACCTGCTCCAAA
Organism: uncultured Alphaproteobacteria bacterium; assembly: GCA_963767435.1. Classification (GTDB taxonomy): domain Bacteria; phylum Pseudomonadota; class Alphaproteobacteria; order Rhizobiales; family Rhodomicrobiaceae; genus Rhodomicrobium. The sequence goes on along the minus strand of CAVYEY010000009.1, from coordinate 6,086 downwards.
ATGCGGCAGACGAAATCGGTAGCGGCCCCTTCGAGCAGAGCCCGGACACGATCCGGGCGGGCGTTGACACTTGCGCGAGCCTCAAGCCGCTACTGGACCGCGTGCTTGCCAACTTGACCCGTTCTGCGGGGCAGGGCACATAAGGCGCGAAACCGGAGAACCCCATGGCACCGTCACGGCCACCTTCAAAATTCTTCAAGGCGCTTGCAGCCGGCGCGCCCGCTCCCTTCGTTGACAAGCCGGTACGCCTGGAGCGCATGATCCACTTCGTGGCGCCGCATGTGGAGAAGATCCGCGCCAAGATCCCCGAGCTTATCAAGCAGGTGGACGTGGTGCTGGGGAATCTGGAAGACGCCATCCCGGCCACCGAGAAGGAAAACGCCCGCAAAGGCTTCATCGAACTGGCGCGCGCCAACGATTTCGGCCGCACGGGGCTTTGGACGCGCATTAACGCCCTGAACAGCCCCTGGGTGCTGGACGACATTATCGAGATCATGGGCGCGGTAGGCGGCAAGCTGGACGTTATCATGCTGCCCAAGGTCGAGGGGCCGTGGGATATCCATTACCTCGATCAGCTGCTGGCCCAACTTGAAGCCAAGTACCGCATCAAGAAGCCCATAATGATCCACGCGCTTCTAGAGACCGCCGAAGGCGTCAACAATGTCGAGGCCATTGCGGCGGCAAGCCCCCGCATGCACGGCATGAGCCTGGGGCCGGCCGATCTGGCCGCGAGCCGGGCCATGAAAACGACGCGCGTCGGCGGCGGCCATCCCTCTTATGGCGTTCTGGGCGATTTGGGCGCGGACCTGGCAGCCCCCAGAGCCTTCTACCAGCAGGACCTCTGGCATTATACGGTCGGCCGCATGGTCGATGCCTGCGCGGCGCACGGCCTCAAGCCATTCTATGGCCCCTTCGGCGATTTCTCGGACCCAGCCGCCTGCGAGGCCCAATTCCGCAACGCATTCCTGCAGGGCTGCGCCGGCGCCTGGACGCTGCATCCCTCCCAGATCGAAATCGCGCGGCGCGTCTTCACGCCCGATCTGGCGGAGGCCGCCTTCGCGAGGCGCATCCTGGAGGCCATGCCGGACGGCACGGGCGCCGTCATGGTTGACGGCAAGATGCAAGACGATGCAACCTGGAAACAGGCCAAGGTCATTGTGGACCTGAGCGATTTGGTCGCGGCCAAGGATGGGCCTTCATCTTGACCTATCCTGGGATTTTAGTGCTGAAATTAGCGGGCTGATACGCGGAACGCCATCATGGGCAAGGAACGGCACGCGAGATATGCGCTGGGGGAGGTGGTGAAACACCGCATCTTCCCTTTCCGGGGTATTATTTTCGACGTCGACCCCGAGTTTTCGAACAGCGAGGAATGGTGGCTGTCGATCCCGGAGGACATGCGCCCCGCCAAGGACCAGCCCTTCTATCACCTCCTCGCCGAAAACGAAGAGAGCGAATACATCGCCTATGTCTCGGAGCAGAACCTGTTGCCCGACGACAGCGGCGAGCCGCTGAGACACCCGCAGCTCGCGGACCTGTTCGATGAGCTGGAGGGCGGCGGCTACCGCATCCGCGCCTTGGACGCGAATTAGCACTTCGCTAAACGATGGGAGAGAGCACCGCCGCAGCCACCGTTAAGGTGTGCCCTCTCCTCCATAAGGTGGGACATAATAGCTGGATTGACGGGCCGCGTTTCGGGCTTATCCTGATCTCTGGGGTGAGCGCCCCAAGAACTTCCCGGCGTACATGCTCCGGCATTTCGTCTGGATCTCAGGGGATACCCCTGGGACGTTTACGGTCTTAGGCAGAGCGCCGCACGATGGGCGCGTAGGGAAACCTACGATATCGTCGTGCCATACGCGATTGGTTGGGGCGCTCATCCCTGAGACCTTTCATGCGGGCTGGGATGGAAACACGGGAACACATCGCTCGCACTCTCGCCGCCGCGTGGCTCGCCAGCGACTGGACGCGCGCAAGGCTCCTTGCAGAAGCGCAGCGAATTCTTGGGCCCGCAACAAGGCTTCCCCAACGGCTGCTCGTCCGCGAATTGCTGGCTGCAGTTCCGGCGCCTTACCCGCCCTCGCCCGATTGGATCGTCTCGTTTTTGCTGGGAGCGAGCTGGTTCCCGCAGGCGGCTGCCCGCGCGGCACAAGCTTCCGGGCAGGTGCCATCTGTTTTGCAGCCCCCGGAATTTGCTCCCGCGGAGCGCTTTGCGGGCCTTGCCATCCCGAAACTCGCAACGCCAGGCGATCTGGCAAAATGGCTCGGCCTTTCCATCGAGCACCTGGAGTGGTTCGCCGACGCGAGGCACTTGAACTGTAAAACGGCCAGCCCAACCCTTCAGCACTATTCCTACCGGTTCGTGCCGAAGAGACACGGTCCGCCGCGGCTCATCGAGGAACCCAAGCACCGCCTCAAGGAAATCCAGCGGCGAATTCTGCACGAAATCTTGCGCCCCGTGCCGGTGCATCCTTGCGTGCACGGCTTCGTCAGGAAGCGCTCGATCCGGAGTGCCGCTCAAATCCACGCGGGCGAGGATGTTATTGCCGTTTTCGATTTACGCGATTTTTTCCTTCGCACGGAAACCGGCCGTGTGCACAGCGTTTTCCGGAGCCTCGGCTATCCAAGCGCGATCGCGTTCTTCCTGACGGGCCTTTGCCTCAGCCGCACGCCGCATTGGGTTTTCGAGACGATCCCCAGAGACAGCCCGCGCTCAAGTAGCCTGGAGGGCGGTAGTGCCAAAAGGCACTATGACCGCGAGACCCGCGCCCGTTTCGAAGCGCTCCATCTGCCGCAAGGTGCACCGGCCTCGCCCGCGCTCGCAAACCTCGCCGCCTGGAGACTGGACCGCCGCCTGCAAGGGCTGGCGCGGTCGCTTGGGGCGAACTATACGCGCTATGCGGACGATCTGGCCTTCTCGGGGGATCGCGCCTTCGCTGCCAGACTCGGCGCGCTACGCGGCGGCGTGGAAGAAATCGCGAGCGGCGAGGGCTTTGCGCTTAACCCGCGGAAGACGCGCATCATGCGGCGCGGCGATTGCCAGCGCCTGCTGGGCATCGTGGTCAACGATCACATCAACGTGCCGCGCAAGGCATATGACGAGTTGAAGGCGATCTTGTATAATTGCCGGCGGAGCGGGCCGGAGGCTGCAAACCGCGAGCGCCTTTCCAATTTTCGCGAACATCTGGAAGGGCGCATCGCCTGGGTGGAATTGATCAATCCGGCGCGCGGGGGCAAATTGCGCCGCGTGTTCCAGGACATCGCGTGGCAGAAGCAAACAGTGTCTGCGACGTAATATAGGGGCAAGATTGCCAGGCTCCGCCGGTGTTCGGGCCTTCCCTTCAAAGGGCGGTTCAGGCCGATAAGAGACATTCCGGGTTTCGAAACATACATAAACACCGATGCCCGCTTTTCGATCACATTGCAGGCGATCCGAGGGAGTATCTACGACGGAAAACTTGGGCCAGGGAACGAACGCGCTCGCGCGCGAGTTTGCCGCTGCCCGCGCGGTGCCCTGGGTGCTGCGCGCTAACCATCTAAAGAGTTTTTGATAACGGGGCAGGCGCCCTGTCTTGAGGATCGTGGGGTCTAAGCACTTCCACCTCAAGACAGGAGCGAGAGATGAGCGTGACGCCATCGAACCCCAAGCCCATCAGTCCTTTGCGCGCTCGCATGATCGAAGACATGACGGTGCGCAACTTCACCCCCGATACCCAGCGCGAGTATATCCGCGCTGTCAAGAAGCTCGCGGCTTTCCTCGGCCGGTCGCCGGATACGGCAACAGCAGAGGAGTTGCGTGCCTTCCAGCTGCACCTGACTAAGACTGGAACCACCCCGCCAACCATGAACGCCACGGTCACGGCGCTGCGGTTCTTTTTCAAGGTCACGCTGGACCGGCCGGAGACAGCACGGTTTCTCGTGTTCGTGCATGAGCCCCGCAAGCTGCCGCGTGTGCTGCCGGCTGAGGACGTGCTGCGGCTGCTCGAAGCCGCGCCGAACCCAAAGTACAAAGCGGCGCTGAGCGTTGCCTATGGCGCGGGATTGCGCGCGATGGAGGTGGCGGGCCTCAAGGTCGCGGATATCGACAGCCAGCGCATGCTGATCCGCGTGGAGCAAGGCAAGGGCCGCAAGGACCGCTTCGCGATGCTCTCGCCGCAGCTTCTGGACCTGCTGCGCGACTGGTACCGGATCGCGCGGCCTCGCATCTATCTGTTCCCTGGCCGGGACAAGATCGGGCCGATGACGACGCGTCAGCTGAACCGCATCTGCCATATAGCGGCGGAGCTGGCTGGCTTACCGAAGTGGGTCGCGCCGCACACGCTCAGGCATTCGTTTGCGACGCACCTGCTTGAGCAGAACGTCGATGTGCGGATTATCCAGGTGCTGCTTGGGCATGCCAAGCTGGATACCACTGCGCGCTATACGCAGGTGGCAACCAACATCATCCGCGAGGTCATGAGCCCGCTCGACCGGCTCACGCCGCTGCGCCCGAAGGAAGGCAAGCCCGGATAGCCGGCCGCCATGGCCCGCCCATCCCTAGAGGTCGCGGACATCTTCCGCGGCCACGGGGCAGCATGGCGCCAAGCCAACCGCGGCCATGTGAGCCCCGGCCAGTTCAAGGTGATGAGCGCCATCGAGAACTGCCGCACGGCGGCGCTCGGCGGCCATGTCGCGGCTTGCGAGAACGATGCCTGCGGACACACGGCCATCTCCTATAATAGTTGCATGAATTGCCACTGCCCGAAGTGCCAGGGGGCTGCGGCACGGGAATGGCTGGCCGCCCGCGAAGCCGAACTCTTGCCGGTGCAGTACTTCCACCAGGTGTTCACGCTGCCCGCGCCAATCGCGGACATCGCCTACCAGAACAAGGCTGCGATCTACGCCATGCTGTTCAAGGCCTCGGCCGAGACCATGCTGAAGATCGCGGCCGATCCCAAGCACCTTGGGGCCAAGACCGGCTTTATCGCCGTGCTGCATACATGGGGCTCGGCGATGACGCATCATCCGCATGTACACATGATCGTGCCGGGCGGCGGGCTCTCACCGGATGGCAGCAGGTGGATAGCCTGCCGGCGCGGCTTCCTCCTGCCGGTGCTGGTGCTCTCCAAGCTGTTCCGCCTGCTTATGCTCGAGAAGCTCGCCGCCGCGCACAAGGCCGGCAAGCTGCGCTTCTTTGGCGAGCATGCGCACCTTGCCGGTGCGGACGCATTCGCGGCCTTCCTGGCGTCGCTCAGAAAGACCAAGTGGTTCGTCTATTCCAAGCGGCCGTTCTCCGGGCCTGAAACCGTGCTGGCTTACCTCTCGCGTTATACGCACCGGGTTGCCATCTCGAACCGGCGCCTGATTGCCGCGGACAAGACCAGCGTCACATTCAAATACAAAGACTACCGGATCGAGGGGCCCGGCCGCTACAAGACCATGACGCTTGAGGCGGGCGAGTTCATCCGCCGCTTCCTGATCCACGTCTTGCCCAAGGGCTTCCACCGCATCCGCCATTACGGGTTCCTGGCCAGCGGCGTCCGCGCGGATAATCTTGCCACGATGCGTATCCTGCTCGCCATGACCGCGCCTGCGCCCAAACGCAAGGATGCAGGCAAGACCGAAGCACTTGCCCGCGCCGCGCCGGTCCGCCTTTGTCCCTGTTGCGGCAGCCGCATGCTCATTATCGAGACCTTCGAGGGAAGCTGCCGGCGGCGCAGGCCCGCGCTGGCCCCCGCGGGGATCGACACGTCATGAGCAGGATCGTAAGCGCTTCCATCCCGATTGCTGCGCGCCTTCGCCGCCGCCTTCATGCCGGCCACGGAGGTGCTCGCCCAGGCGCGTCTCAACTGAAGCAATCGGCGCTCAAGCCAGCCTGCTTGCGGTCGCCCAAGCGGCTGCCTCGCCCCGTTGCGGCTATTGCGGGGTATTGCAGCGCCGCCCAGCGCACCTCCTGGGCCATGCCGCCAGCCCTTCGCATGCCGATGGCGCGGGCAAAATCCTCATAGCGCTGTGCTGTTGCGGGTGGTGCCCTGCTCCCCGCGCGTTCCTTCCCCGGAGACTTTCGGACGCCTGCCCGTGGTGCGCGCGGTGAGGTTCGGCAGGGG
>CAVYEY010000008.1:0-17765 GCA_963767435.1 uncultured Alphaproteobacteria bacterium | reverse complement strand
ATCGTGCTGGCCGCGATGGCATTCGTGTTCAACTGCATGAATGGCTACGCCAATGGCAGCTGGCTGGCGGGCTTTCCTCAGGCCGGTCAGGGCAGCGTGGTGTTCGTGGTCCGCGTCGCCGTGGGAGCGGCCCTGTTCGCCTGCGGATTCGTGACGCACGTCCTTTCTGACCGAACCCTGCGCTCCCTGCGCCGAAATGGCGAGGGCGGTTACCAGATCCCGCACGGTGGGCTGTTCGAGCACGTCTCCAGCCCCAACTACTTCGGGGAGATCCTGGAGTGGTGCGGCTGGGCGATCGCGACGGGGTGCGATCGGCGAGAGACCTTTTGCGCACACACAAACACCGCCCAACGTAGACTCCCTCGCTGCTGGTGCGAGATCTGAGGGGCGCAAAGGTGAAACGCTGTCCGGCCCCCGGTTTCCCTCGACCGTTTCGGATAAACCTCAACCCACCCCTTCGGGCACCATTGCCAATGGGAAGCTTGAGGTTAGGAGCAATGTTCTGGCCACAATCGACCCTGGGTTTGTTGGCTTGTCCTACGAAAAATCCGCAATTTGCGAAGAACAGCTTTTTTCAAAGAATAACCAGGTCTTGGTCAACCTCTTTGGGCTGCTCGGGACTGGCATCCTTCGCATCGGCGGCAATTCAGTCGATCGTGGCGCTTGGAATGACGCAAATGCGTCGAATAAATCGAAGGCTTCCGATTCGGATTCGCTGTATCAAATCCAACCGGAGGATGTACATCGGCTATCTGGCTTCCTCAACGCCACAGGCTGGAAATGTTTGTATGGAATCAATCTCCAGGGTGACAGCTCTACTGATAACCCGGTAACCCCACCCCTTGCGAAGACCAGTCCGGCGCTAGCCGCCGCCGAGGTTGCTTATGTCTCGCAAGCTCTGGGTGACTTCCTTTTAGGAATCGAAATCGGCAACGAGTGCAACCGTTATGGCTGGACTTTCGAATATTTCGAAAGCTTGTGGGAGCAATACCGATCCGCTATTTACGAACAAACTCAGGGAATTACTTTTGCCGGCCCAGCCTCCTCGACCCACGGGCTCGATCATTGGACGATTCCATTTGGCCTCGACGAATGCAGGGGGGAAATTACACACCTGACGCAACATTACTATCGCTGCGATACCCCCAGCTGCCAGCAACTCGTCGCGCCCGACCCAAATTTGCTTACGGCCCTGTGCAAACTTAAGAATGCCAGCCTCCCCGCACCTCTCCGCATCGGCGAATGCAATTCTTATTCTGATGGGGGAGCCGAAAGTGTCAGCAATACCTATGCCTCCACGCTTTGGGCCATCGATTTTCTCTTCGCTTGCGCGTTGGGCGGGGCCACGGGTGTGAATTTTCATGGTGGCGGCGAGAAGAAATACACTCCCATCGAAGATAAGACAGATAACACAGGTTCCGTAATCAATGTACGGCCAGAGTACTATGGTATATTATTCTTTTTTCTAGCCACTATTAATCAGGGCAGCGCGCAGCTATGTCATACTCAAGTTTCAGTTGATCTGACGAAAGTGGATCCGAATAATGTAACAGCTTATGCTGTGCAGTCCAGTGCCGGGCTTATCCTGGTTGCCGTCAATAAAGATCCGGAAGCGAACCTGAAGCTGGATATCACTTTGCCGGAGGATGCTTCCTATGCGAATCTTTATCAGCTGACGCAACGCTCGGGAGAGGCATCGCTTCCAGATCTGGCCGCCACTTCGGGGGTTACCATTCAGGATGCTTCTGTGGGCGCCGATGGCAGTTTCGTGATCGGCGACCCTTATACGCTAACCGCCAGCGATACTGGGTTGACATGCTATGTACCCGCGTTGAGCGCTGTTCTGGTTTGCGTCTAATAATGATTGGATGGCGCGGCCACCTTCACCGTCCGGGGTTCAAGGTGGTCCGCAAAGCGCTCAGAAGTCACTGATATTGCGCGTGGATCGCCGCGGCCGCAAGGGCGGCCTCGCGATGACGGATCTGGCGGCGGAAAAGCCGGAAATCCGGCCCGGCGACACTATCGATGATGAGGCCTATGCCCTCACCTTCCTGGACTTGGCGGAATCGGCGTTCTGCGCCCCAGCGTGAGATAGCACCGACTCCCGGGCTCAAACAACCCGGGCGTCGAACTCCCGCATGGCGGCGGCGTCGCGGGCGGACAGCGCCGGATAGGCCGGATCCACCCCGACATCCTTGGTGATGCGCCAGGAGCGCGCGCATTTCTTGCCGGAAGCGGGCTTCGGCACCACCGCGACGCCCTCCACCTCGGGAATCGTGAAGGCGTTGGCGGGCACCTTCCCGGTCTTTATGGTGGCCTCGCTGGTGATCGCGATCTCGGCCCAATCGGCCTCCTTCGCTGCCGCCGCCAGTTCCTTGTTGCCGATGTAGATGTCGGGAGCCGCTTCTAGGCTGGCACCGATGCGCTTCTCGCGGCGCTCGACCTCAAGCGCACCCGTTACCACGCGGCGGACGGTCCAGATCTTCTCCCATTTGACGCCCAGCGCGTCGTCCCGCCAGGTTGCCGGGACTTCCGGGAAGCTTTCCAAGTGAATCGAGCCGTTCTTCACCTCGCCATAGCGCGCAAGCCAGGCCTCCTCCGCCGTAAAGCAAAGGAGCGGAGCGATCCACGCCGTCAGGCACTCGAACAGCCTATTCAGGACCGTCAGCGAAGCGCGGCGCTTGAGACTCGAATAGGCCTCGCAATAAAGCGTATCCTTGCGGATATCGAAGTAGATCGCGGACAGGTCGTTCGAGCAGAATTCGGCGATGGTGCGGTAGGCCCGCTTGAAGTCGAAATCGTTGTAATCGCGCCGGACCTGCTCGTCGATTTGGACGATCCGGTGCAGCACCCAGCGTTCAAGCTCGGGCAAATCCTTATGCGCGACCGCGAAGGCCGGCTCGTAGTGCGCGAGGCTGCCCAGGAGATAGCGCAGCGTGTTGCGCAGCTTGCGGTAGGCGTCCACGGTGGACTGGATGATGTGCGGCCCGATGCGCAGATCCTCGGTATAGTCGGAGGAGAGCGCCCAGAGCCGCAGGATATCCGCGCCGGACTGCTTGATGATGTCCTGGGGTGCCACCGTGTTGCCGAGCGACTTGGCCATCTTGCGCCCCTGCTCGTCCAGCACGAAGCCATGCGTCAGCACCGCGTCGAACGGCGCCCGCCCGCGCGTGCCGCAAGACTCCAGCAGCGAGGATTGGAACCAGCCGCGATGCTGGTCGGAGCCTTCGAGATAGAGGTCCGCCGGCCATTTCAGGTCTTTGCGCTTCTCAAGGCAGAAGGCGTGGGTGGAGCCCGAGTTGAACCATACGTCGAGAATATCGCGCACCTGCTCCCAATCGGCGGGCTTGTCCACCACGCCGGCAAGGAAGCGTTCTGCCGCGCCATCGGCGAACCACGCGTCCGCGCCCTCGGCCTTGAAGGCCTCGACGATGCGCTTCTGTAGCTTCTTAGAGCCCTTGAACTTGGCGTTCGGGATGACCTCACCGGTTTCCTTATGCACGAACACCGTGATCGGCACGCCCCAGGCGCGCTGCCGCGAGATCACCCAGTCCGGGCGCTGCTCGACCATGCCGCCGATGCGGTTGCGGCCTTGCGCGGGCAGGAAGCGCGTGCCACCGATAGATTTGCGCGCCAGCTCCCTCAGCGTCATTTCTTGGAGTTCTGGGACCTCCGGGCAGTGTAATGCGGTCATCGCAGCTTCAGCCATATCGTCACTGATCGGCCTGTCGCACATCACGTCCTTTGCAGCCTCACTAATCGGCATGCCGGGAATTGGCTTGTCCATCGCGATGAACCATTGCGGCGTATTGCGGTAGATCACCGGCGCCTTGGACCGCCAGGAATGGGCATAGTCGTGCTTGAAGCGGGGGTTCATGGCGGCGAGCGCGCCGGCCTCCTTCAGCGCTGCGATCACCGCCGCATTGCCGTAGCGCACGTCGTCGAGCTTGCCGAAATGGCCCTTGTCGTCGATCACGCGCTTGGGCTCGTCCCCGCCGAACAGCGGGACGTGTTTGCGGTAGTAGCCATCCGGGCCGACCATGTCGGGCACGGTTGGATCGATCTTCGCCGCCTGCAATTGCCGCGCGCTAGCCATCCATATGTCGAAGTCGTCGCCGCCGTGGCTTGGTGCGGTATGAACAAAGCCCGTGCCTGTCTCGTCAGTAACGTGGTCACCTTCAAGCAGCGGCACCCTAAATTCGTAGCCGCTTTCGTGGAGAGGATGGCTACAAATCACACTGCTTAGGAATGCGGCAGGGACCTCGCCTAAATCCCTGAAGCGCACTCTGCACTCTTCTGCTACCTTGTCCCGCAAGTTGCTGCGCCACCAGCACTCGCTCACCCAATCCGAGCCAGTTGTTTTCAGCGGCTTCGGCAACTTCGCAAAGAAAATAGCCTCCAAGCAACTTTGATGAAAATGCGATAGCTCTGTTGCCAGGGATCGTCCAAGGCGTCGTTGTCCAGATTAGCACTCGCGCTTCAACCAAATCTTGCGGATAGTGCAAGGACGGTCGCGCACTGCTATGCGTCGAACCGGGTGTGCCCAGCATTTCCTTTATGGGGAACGCAACATAAATCGCGGGGCTGGCGTGCTCGTGGTATTCCGACCTCGGCCTCGGCCAGTGCGGTGCGCTCGACGACAGACCACATCACAGGCTTCGAGCCGCGATAGAGCAAGCCGCTCGTGGCGAACTTCATCAACTCGTTCGCGATGATGGCCTCGGCCTCATAGGCCATGGTCGCATAGTAATTCTGCCAGTCGCCCTCGACGCCGAGCCTGCGGAACTCCGCCATCTGCACGCCGATCCACTTCTGGGCGAACTCGCGGCATTCCCGCCGGAACTCGTTGACCGGCACCTCGTCCTTGCTCTTGTTCTTGGCGCGGTACTGCTCCTCGACCTTCCATTCGATCGGCAGGCCGTGGCAATCCCAGCCGGGCACGTAGTTCGCGTCCTTGCCCATCATCTGCTGCGAGCGGACGACTGCGTCTTTCAGCACCTTGTTGAGGCCGGTACCGATATGGATGTTGCCGTTGGCATAGGGCGGGCCGTCGTGCAGCACGAATTTCTCGCGGCCCTTGGCGGCTTTTCGCATGAGCTTATAGAGGCTCATCTTCTCCCACCGCTCCAGGAGCTTGGGCTCAAGCAGCGGCAGCCCGGCCTTCATGCCGAACCCGGTCTTGGGCAGGAACAGCGTCTTCGACCAGTCGCGCTCCTGCACCCCGCCAGCGTCCGGAGCAGCCTGCACCACCTTGGCGGTGGCTACGCCAGACTGTTTGCCGTTCTGGGCAGCCCGGGCGGCTTGCGCCGCGGCCTTAAGCCCGGTCATGTCGGCGCGGCCGTTGCTGTCCTTGGCGTGCCCGTTCGGTTGATTTGGCTTGTCCATTGCAAATACCCAGCTCTGCGCTGAAAGCGCCGATTTGATCAAAATTTTTGCTACAGATAGGGCGAACAGGCCCGCACAGTAAATAGCGAACTCAATCCATGCCCTGCAAAAGTCCCGCCATCGCGGTAGCGGGCTAAGAACGGCGGCGCGCTCGCTGACAACGGCAGTCCGGAAAAACCGGCCGCCACTCCACGGGGGGAAAGCGCGGCCTTGTGTATTGGGCCGCGCAAATATATAAATTTAACGATCCAGCGAAATGGAACGCACGATGAACCGCGCATGGCCGAATTAGCCTTAGTACTTCTAATCGTTTTGATTATCGTCCTGGCGCTTTTGCCGGGGACGTCCCAGAGAACGGCGGCATCTCCGGGTGACGCGGTACGGGGCAGCCCAGGAGAGCGCAGGGTGGCGCTCGTCATCGGCAACGCCGCCTACCAGACGGTCGAACCGCTTGCAAACCCTGTGAACGACGCGATGGCGATGGGCCGTTCGTTGACCCGGCTCGGCTTCGAGGTCGTTGAAAAGCACAATCTGGGCGTGGCGCAAATGCGTGACGCGCTCCGGGATTTCGAGGACAAGGCCTCGGGCGCGGATTGGGCGCTCGTATATTTCGCCGGGCATGGCATGGAGATGAGCGGCAGAAACTGGCTCGTTCCGGTCGATGCAAGGCTTGGCCGCTCCACCGACCTAGGCGACGAGACCATTCAGCTGGACCGCGTGCTGGAGCGCCTTTCGGGGGCGAAAAAACTGCGAATCGTGATCCTGGACGCTTGCCGCACCAGTCCGTTCATCGCCCGCATGGCAGTGACCAGAGGCATGGCGCGGTCGGTGCGGTTCGGGCTGGCCCCCATCGAGCCCTCGCATGGCGAGGTCGTGTTCTATGCGGCCCGCCACGGCAGCGTCGCGCAGGACGGAGCAGGCAACAACAGCCCCTTCGCCGAAGCGCTTGTGAAGCATATGGGCGAAGAAGGCATGGAATTGGGCCGCTTTTTCCGCAAAGTGACCAGCAGTGTGATCGAGACGACCGCCAACGAGCAGGAACCCTTCCACTACGGCCGCATTCCGGACGCGGACTTCTACTTCAAGCCGCCGCGCGCGATGGCGGCAGCCTGAAGCCGGCGTATCGAACTAAGGGAATTTCCCCTCACCCCCGCCCTCTCCCCATGGGAGAGGGAGTTCCGCCGCAGCCATTGTTAGGGCGTCCCCCTCTCCCATGGGGCCCATGGGGAGAGGGACAGGGTGAGGGGCGATGCGCTCAGTTCATGGCAGGACCGCCGATCAGCGGCCCCTTGCCCTCATATCTAAGCGCGCGGCGGCCGGCGCCGTTCGTGGAACCACGCGCGGTAGTCCTTCATCTTCGCGCGCTGCAGCCCCGGCGCATGCCGCCTGCAGGTCGCGGCTTCTTCGCTGCCCTCGGACGCGCCCCAGCGCAGCTCCACGCAATCGTTTAGATTGTACGCCATCTCAAGATCGGGCGCGCGGGCCACGGCATCCTTGAGTGCCAGCGTCCATTGCGATCCGTCGCTGCGGGTATAGGAGAACTTGCGCTCCGCAAGCTCGGTTGCCAGCACCCGCTGCAACTCAGCTTTAACCTCGCTAACGTCCGTGCCCTTGGGCATGGCATAGCGCTCCGGCCGCCGCGAAACCCGGTCCGGGAAGCCGCGCACCACGTCGATGGCGATCAGCAGACGCAAATCGCGCGAGGGTGTGGCGAAATCCTCCCAGGCGCCGGCCGCCTCGAAGATCGACGGCCCCTCCGGCATGTCGGCGTCGCCGTGGCCCGTGGCCTGGTACTTGCGGCCGTTCTCAACCGACGTCACGCGCGCCTTCACCTGCTCTTCGAGCGAGGCGATCACCTCCTTGAGCGCGCTTTCCGGGTCGAGCGGCTCGGGCGACAGCACATCGTCCATGCGGTCGTAGAAGTCCTCGACGCTAAGCTGGCCCTGCTCGGGCGAAAAATCGCCATACTCGGGATTGTTCGCGATCTCGGCATTGCTGAGCCGGTGCAAGCCGCCGTTTTTTGCCACGATGGGCCGGAAACGCTTGAAGCCCGGGCCGCCGAGTGCAGGGTTTTGCGTGAACAGGAAGTTCCCGCGCCAGAAGCGCTTGCGCGCGACCGTGCCGTCGGGCTGGCCGTCCACGGCGAAGAAAATACCCGCCGCACTGGGCGTTTGCGGAATGCGCTTGGCCAGCATCAGTACGTGCCCATAGGGATCGGCGTACACCACGCCCGGCCGCAGCGTGTTCTGCTTGAGCGGCACGGGATAATGATCGTTGGTTCGTCCGCGATAGCGGTGCGCGCGGAACCTGAGTGCACGGCATCGCCCACAACCTGCAAATAGCGGCCAAACGATCCCGCGAGCCCGAGCTTCTTCGGCGCGGGCGCAGGCGCATTCACAGGATGCGCGGCAGGCTGGCGCAGCATGTCGAGCATCGGACCACCCCCAGCCGCGGCCTGCTCCTGGGGCTGCTGGGGCGGTTAGACTTTCCGGCTCGCCGGCCGCTCCTCGGGATTTTGCACGTTGAACCACGGCCCGCATTTGGGGGGCTGTCCGGCCCCGCCGCGATTGCACTTCGCGTCGCCGGCCGGAAGTCCCATCTTGAAGGCGAAGTAGGCGCGCAGGAAGTAAGGCAGGTCGGCGCAGTCGGGCCGACCGCCATGCCCATACTGTCTTCGCCAAGGCCCAGGTAGTTATAAAGTATGTTGCGCGAGCGGTCGCGCAGCACCTCGTGCAGAGCAGGCCGGACGGAGCCGCATCGGGCGGCGCGTCGAACAGCTTCTCGATCCAGGCGGAATAGAGGTTCTCCGTGCCCCTGTTCCAGCTGTCGCGTAAGGGCCAGATGCCTGTGCCATCGTTAAACGGGCCGCGCCGGCTCGCGTCCCTGGACTTCAATTTTCCGTATAATCGTTTTGCACTCGGCGGGATCGTCATCGCGCACGAGCTTCAGCTGCCAGCTGCCTTCCGCGGGCGAGGGCACTTCGGCAAGCCAGAAATAGGGCGGCCCGCCATGGCGCTCATGCGACTGGACCGCGACGTTCCCATTGGGCCCGATCAGCGAAAGTTCGCCTTCGAACGGCTTTTCCGCTGCGAAGATCACGCGCAGCGGCACCCCCTTCCAGGGTGCCAGCGGCGAGGACAAGACCGAAACCTGAGCCACGCCTTCGCAATGCCCGGAATAATCTCCGGCTCTGGCGGCATCTGGCGAAAAAGGGAATGCGAAAAATGCCCCTGCAATCGGCAGCAACGCTGCCCTCGCAAGCTTGAACCGGCGTATTTGAAACAATTGGCCTCCCTTCCGCCCCCTCTCGACCGCTCCAGGTCTCTTTGCAGGAACGCTTTGGCTGAATCGTGGCAAGATACGGGCGGTCCCGCTTATGAGGCGCCGGAAGCGTGCATACCGCCAGTTAACAATTATTATGTTATGCTCGCTGCGGTTGTGCTTGCTTTTGTAAGCCCGCCATGACTTGCTTCGATGGGGAGGCCCAGGCTAAGCCCGCATTGGACGCTCATGTTAATAACCTCGCTCAAAGCGCAGCAGATTGCCAGCTTGACCGCCACGGTACTGGACAATCTGACCACGACCGATATCCGGTCGCTGTCCGCCGGACAAGTTGGGGCGCTACAGGCAAGCCAAATCAACGAGTTAAGCACCACAAATCTGCAGCAACTGTCAACGGCGCAGGTCAGGGCGATTTCCGCCGCTCAGGTGCCGGGCCTAAGCGTCAGCGTGATTCTCACCCTGAGCGGCCCCCAGGGTGGCGCCTGGACATCCCAGGAGATATCCGCTCTCACAACAACCCAGATCAACAGCCTCACCGCGACGGAGCTGCAGGGCTGGAGCCCCGCGCAGATGGCCGGGCTGAAGGCAAAGCAGATCTCCGGCCTGACAACAACCGCGCTCCAGGCTTTCACTACAGGCCAGCTTCAAAGCCTGAGCCCAGCGCAAATCGCGGGCCTGACCACCACGCAGTTGTCCGCGCTCCCAGCCATATTCTCCAGCATGACGTCAACCCAGCTCGGGGCACTGACGGTGCCGCAACTTTCGGTTTTTGGTACAAGCGGACTGAACGCGCTTGGCGCCGCAACCCTCGACGGCCTGACCATGACGCGCCTCTCCGTGTCACAGATCGGGAGCCTGACGGTGTTCTCGTTCGACGCGCTGACGTCTACCCAGCTGACGGCTCTGACGGGGGCGCAAATTCGCGCGCTCTCAACTGAGGACATCGAGAGCCTGACCGCCAGCCAGCTCCAGAGCCTGATGCTGCCGCAAGTCCGCAGCCTGAGTACGACGCAGGTTTCAGGTTTGGCAGCGGCCACATTCTCCAAGTTCACTTCGACGCAGATCGGCGTCCTGACGGCGCAGTCCGCGGCTCTTACCACAGGCCAGCTCAACGCGCTCGACGCTTCCGTTCTCAACGTCCTGACCGTCTCGCTCCTTTCGGCCACCCAGATCGCGGGCCTGTCCTCAGACACGCTTAACGCCCTGACATCCGCCCAGTTCAAGTCTCTGACGGCGGCGCAGATCGGCGCCCTTACTACGTCCAATATCGAGAGCCTGGCCCCGGCGCGCTTTCAGAGCCTGCGCATCGGCCAGACTGCCGGCCTGACCGCGGCGCAGCTCTCGGGCCTGCAGGCAGCGACGTTCTCAAGGCTCGCTTCAACCCAGCTTGCGGCGCTTTCGGCGACCCAGCTTGGCGGTCTGAGCACCGGCCAGATCAACGCCCTCGACACCACGGTGCTGGACGCGCTTACAGCACAGCGCCTCTCCACAACGCAGATCGCAGGCCTTACAGCGGTCACGGCCGGCGCCCTGACCTCCACCCAGCTCAAATCCCTGACTCCGGCCCAGCTTCGCGCACTCACGGCGGACAATATCGTGAGCCTCTCCCCGGCGCTGCTTCAGAGCCTGAGCGCTCAACAAATCCAGAGCTTCACTCCGGCACAGATTTCCGCCGCGACAGCTGCATTGTCAAACATGGCGGCCACCCAGCTCGCCGCCCTGGCTGCGGCGCAGCTTACGGGCCTCAGCACGGACCAGCTCAACGCGCTGGGCCCCGCAATCCTCAACGGTCTTCCCTTATCGCACCTTTCCGCGGCGCAGATCTCGGGCCTGTCCACCGGCATGCTGGACGCCCTGACAACGAGCCAGCTTGCCACGCTCACGGCATTGCAAATTCGCGCGCTGACGACGGACAAGATCGAGAGCCTCTCCACGCCGCAGCTTCAAAGCCTGAATATCCAGGGCTTTACCGCGGTGGAACTGTCCAGCCTGCCGGTGGACACGATTTCCAATCTGTCCACGGCACAACTCGCCGCCCTGTCGGCTGCGCAGCTTTCGCTGCTCGGCACAGACCAGCTCAACGCGCTCGCCCCCGCGGTTCTCGATGCCCTCACCGTGCAGGGCCTCACCACAACGCAAATGGCGGGCCTCACGTCCACAACGCTCGACGCTCTGACAACGTCCCAGCTCAAGACCCTGACGGCCACGCAGCTTGGCGCACTCTCAACGGACAGTATCGCGAGCCTCAGCGCGCAGCAGCTCCAGAGCCTCAGCGTAAAGCAAACTGGCGGTCTCACCTCGACGCAGCTGCCGGGCCTTGCGGCCGCGCTCTCCAAGCTCGCCTCCACCCAGCTCGCCGCCCTGACTTCGACGCAGCTTTCGGCCCTGACCCCGGACCAGATCAACGCGCTCAATACCGCGGTGCTCGGCGCGCTTACCGCCTCGCGCTTCTCCACCACGCAGATTGCGGGCCTGACGTCCACCACCTTCGACACCCTGACCACCACCCAGCTTGCGTCCCTTACGGCCGCGCAGATCGGCGCGCTTTCAACGGACAACATCGGCAGCCTGACCGCTACCGGACTTCAGGGCCTGAGTGCGGGCCAATTGCCGGGCCTGACTTCGACCCAGCTCTCGGGCCTGGCGGCCTCCACGCTCGCCGGCTTCAGCACAGCCCAGCTCGGGGCCTTGACGGCGACGCAGCTTGCCGGCCTTTCCTCCGATCAGCTCAACGCGCTTGGCACCACCGCACTCGACGCGCTCACCGTCTCCTTCCTTACTTCAACGCAAATGGCAGGCCTGACGGCGGACACCTTCGACGCTCTGACATCTACCCAGCTCGCCTCGCTTACGGGAACGCAGCTTGGCGCGCTCGCGACGGACGCCATCGTCAGCCTGACCACAACTCAGCTGCAAGGGCTAACCGCCGCGCAAATCGTGGGCCTTACCCCAACGCAGTTGCAGAGCCTCGACGCAGCCACCTTTGCCAGCCTGACGGCGGCCGAGTTCGGTGTGCTGACCTCGACCCAATTTTCAGGCCTCACCGCCGCTCAGCTCGACGCGCTGGCCCTTCAGGCAACCCAGGCCTTCGGCGCTGTGACGCCTGCCCAGCTTGACGGAGTCACCCCGGACGTGATCGGCGGCCTCGCCACGTCCACGATCGAGAGCCTGACCACGGCGCAGCTTCGAAGCCTCGGCGCCGCGCAAATCCAGGGCCTGACCCCGGTGCAGCTCGGGGGCCTGTCAACCGCCACGCTCGCAAACCTGTCCTCGACACAGGTTGGCGCGCTGACCTTCAGGCAGTTCAACGGATTGAGCCTCGACAACCTGATGGCGCTCGGCTTCAGCGCGGCCGTGACCGGCATGACCTCGACCGCGTTCGACGCGCTCACCACCACGCAATTCGCCTCGCTCACGCCGGACGTGGTCGGCGCGCTCAGCACGGACCTCATCCTGAGCCTGAGCGTGACGCAGCTGCAGAGCCTCAGCACGGCGCAGATCGAAGGCCTCTCGCCTACACGGCTTGCCGCCCTGCCGGTCACCACGCTCGCAAGCCTGACGCCAAGTCAGATCGGCGCCCTGACGCTCCAACAGCTCAACGGCCTCGGCGTCGATCAGTTGGTCGCATTGGGCCTTACCTTGGGTTAGAGGTTAGAGCACCCAATGAAATACGGAGCTTTGCGCCTTCGGATGCTGCGTTAATAAACCGCCGCCTTCCCCGGCGTCCGCGCGGCCGGACCGCTCTTTATCCGCTCGAATAATCGGGTGGGCGGGCATGAATTTAGTTCGCCGCGATCCCACATTGCAGGGAAAGGGTCAGGCTTTCGAACGGAGAAACGCATGTTTATCGCAATGAACCGGTTCCGGGTGATGCGCGGGGCGGAAGCGGATTTCGAGGCCGTGTGGCTCAATCGCGAGGTTTTCCTCGACAAGGAGCCGGGCTTTGTGGCGTTTCACATGCTGAAAGGGCCGCAAACGGAGGAGCATACGCTCTACGTTTCGCACACGATGTGGGCGAGGCCGGAAGATTTCGAAGCCTGGACGCGGTCGGATAGTTTCCGCGCGGCCCACAAATCCGCGGGCGGCAACAAGCCGCTCTATATCGGCGGCCCGCAATTCGAGGGCTTTGTGGCGATCCAGGAGATCAAGCCCGCGGGCTGAATTTGCCGCAAACCGTCCCGGGCATGGGCCAAACGGAGACCGCCGGCAAAGGCAGTTAATTTTCCGCCGGGGGCGGCAAAACGGCTTGACGGAGCCGGCGGGTGTGCAAATGATGCGCGCACGCCGGACAACGGGCTTTGCGAACTGAAGGGAAAACCGCCATGGCTATCGGCCCGCAGCAAGACGAGATCGAGGAACTCCGCCGCCAGGTCAAGGAACTGTCCGAAAAGCTCGGCACAGCCGCGCAGGGCTCCATGGAGGACATGAAGGACACGTTTCGCCAGAACATGGGCGATATCGAAAAGCAAATCCGCGCCAAGCCCGTGCAGGCGACGATCATCGCGGCAGGCGTGGGCTTTCTGATCGGGGCGCTCATCACCCGTTGAAGAGGTAACGCCCATGTGGCGAGTGGCACTGAAAGTCCTGGCCGCGGGCAGTTCTGGCCAGCGCTTGGCCGGTTACGCGAAAAACTTGACGGCGCGCTATCTGATCTTGGGGGGCGCGCTGATCGTGGCGCTGGCGGGGGCCTCTTTCGCGGCCTTGGCGGCCTTCTGGGCGCTGAATTCCTGGACGCAAGACCCCATGCAGACGGCGCTGATCATGACGGCCATCTTTTTCTTCGCGGCGTGCTCGATCGCGGCATTCGCCTATGGAACTACAAGGGAGAAGCCCCAGAGCGCCGGCAGCGTGCAGGCCGGAGCGCCCGTGGGGGCTGAGGCATATCTGCCCGAGCCCGAGGATGTAGGCCGGGAAATCGAAAACGCCGTGCGCCGCTATGGGCCGCTTCCGGTGGCCGCCGCCGCGGTTGCCGGCGGGTTCGTTGCCGGGCTGCTTGCCAAGCGCCTCACCGCGCCGCCGGCGGTCTACGAATACAGGCCGGCGCGCTACCCGCGCGGGCGCCGCCGCTAAGCAGAGTTCGCAAAAGTGGCGTCCCGGTTTTGCGATAAAACTCTGCGAAAATAGGAAAATTTAGGCGGACATGCCCCGCACCTTGGGCTGCCTTGGCCTGCAGCTTGCTTGGAAGGTCTCCTGCGATTGTCTGCACGGATTGGAACGGTTTTTGCGTCCTGGAGGCGGCTTGCAGCGGTTACATTACCTTTAGGCTGTGCTGTTCCTTTGAAAAATCCGTGCTATTGAAGGGGCGGGTCACAATGCGCGCGCGCGTTCCTTGCCGCGGTGCCCGCATCAGCCTCCCTTTAGAAAGTCAGAGCTTGCCATGTGTCTTGCCATACCCGTTCAGATTCTCTCCGTCGATGCGGCCGCCGAAACCGCCATCGTAGCGCTGGGCCCCATCAAGAAGGAGGTTTCCATCGCCCTTCTGGATAACGTCCAGCCGGGGGAGTTCGTGCTCGTGCATGTAGGCTACGCGCTTCACAAGGTGTCGCCTGAGGAGGCCGAGCGCACGCTCGCCATGATCCGCGAGGCTGGCGAGGCGGCGGAGCTTGAGGGGTTCGCAGGCGAGGCGCCGCAATGAAATATGTCGACGAATTCCGCGACCGGGAGTTGGCCGAGGGGCTTGCTGCCGCGATCAAGCACGAGGCCGCGCGCCCGCGCCGCTATAACATCATGGAATTCTGCGGCGGGCATACGCATGCGATCTTCCGCTATGGCGTGCAAGAGCTGATGCCCGAGAACGTGAATTTCGTGCATGGCCCCGGCTGTCCGGTCTGCGTGCTGCCCGTGGGGCGCATCGATAACGCGCTGGAACTGGCCGAACAGCACGGCGTCATCCTGTGCAGCTATGGCGACATGCTGCGCGTGCCCGCCTCGAACCGCCGCAGCCTGCTCAAAGCGAAGTCCGAAGGCGCGGACGTGCGCATGGTCTATTCCATCGACGACGCGCTCAACATCGCCCGGCAGAATCCGGGCCGCGAAGTGGTGTTTTTCGCCATCGGCTTCGAGACGACCACGCCGCCAAGCGCGGTGGCGATCAAGAAGGCCAAGGCCGAAGGCCTCACCAATTTTACCGTTTTCTGCAACCACGTACTAACCCCGGCCGCGATCCACCACATCCTGGAAAGCCCGGAGGTGCGGGCGCTCGGCAGTGTCTCCATCGACGCGTTCCTTGGGCCGAGCCACGTGAGCGCCATCATCGGCAGCCAGCCCTACGAGTTCTTCGCCGAGGAATTCCAGAAGCCGGTGGTGATCGCGGGCTTCGAGCCACTCGACGTGATGCAGGCGGCGCTCATGTGCATCCGCCAGCTCAACGAAGGCCGGCACGAGGTCGAAAACCAGTATGTCCGCGTGGTGACGCGCGAGGGCAATTTCAAGGCGCAAGCGCTCGTCGCCGATGTCTTCGAGCTCAGGCATTCCTTCGAGTGGCGGGGTTTGGGCACCGTTCCGTTCAGCGCGCTTCGCATCAAGGACACTCACGCGGAATTCGACGCCGAGCGGCGCTTTAAGATCGAGACCAAGCCCTCGCGCGACGCAAAATCCTGCGAATGCCCCTCGATCCTGCGCGGCGCCAAGAAGCCTACCGATTGCAAGCTGTTCGGCACGGTCTGTACGCCGGACAACCCCATCGGCTCCTGCATGGTGTCCTCCGAAGGCGCCTGCGCGGCCTATTGGACCTACGGCCGCTTCCGCCAGGGCGATAGCGCCAATAACCCCGGAGCGGCAGCATGAGCGCGGTCGAGATGGCGCATGGCGCGGGCGGGCGGGCAACCAACGAGCTGATCCGCGCGCTTTTCCATAAGCATTTCGCCAATGAATGGCTGGCCCAGGCCAACGATCAGGCCGCCTTCGAGGTGGCCGCTGGCCGCATGGTCATGTCCACGGACGCGCATGTGATCTCGCCCTTGTTCTTTCCGGGCGGTGACATCGGCTCGCTTTCGGTCCACGGCACTATCAACGATGTGGCGATGGCCGGCGCAGCACCCCTCTACCTCTCCGCCGCCTTCGTGCTGGAGGAAGGCTTGTCCCTCGCCGATCTGGAGCGCATCGTCATAAGCATGGCGCGCGCTTCCCGCGACGCGGGCGTTCCCATCGTCACCGGCGACACCAAGGTGGTCGAGAAGGGCAAGGGCGACGGCGTTTTCATCACCACCACCGGCATCGGCGTAGTGCCGGCGGGCGTCCATATCTCCGGCGACCGCGCGCAGCCCGGCGATGCGATCCTTGTCAGCGGCACGCTTGGCGATCACGGCATCGCGGTGCTTTCCAAGCGCGAAAACCTGACCTTCGAAACCGAAATCCTCTCCGACAGCGCGCCTCTGCACCGCCTCGTCGCCGGCATGGTAGCGGCCGTGCCCGCCATCCAT
The DNA here is from genome assembly GCA_963767435.1 of uncultured Alphaproteobacteria bacterium. Taxonomy (GTDB): domain Bacteria; phylum Pseudomonadota; class Alphaproteobacteria; order Rhizobiales; family Rhodomicrobiaceae; genus Rhodomicrobium. The sequence goes on along the minus strand of CAVYEY010000008.1, from coordinate 1,677 downwards.
GTCTTGCGCGACCCGACGCGCGGCGGCCTTGCCTCGACGTTGAACGAACTCGCCCAGCAATCGCGCGTAGGCATGCGCCTTACCGAAACCGCGATCCCCTTCAAGCCGGACGTGCTCGCGGCTTGCGAGTTGCTCGGCATCGACCCGCTCTATATCGCAAACGAAGGCAAGCTGATCGCGATCTGCGCCGGTAAGGATGCGGAGCGCCTTCTCGGTGTCATGCGCGGGCACCCGCTCGGGCGCGATGCCGCCATCGTGGGCGAGGTGGTCGCGGACGCCCACGCCTTCGTTCAAATGCGCACCAAGTTCGGCGGCAACCGCATGGTGGACTGGCTCGCGGGCGATCCCCTGCCCCGGATTTGCTGAGCCATGCGCATCCTGCTGTTGACCCACAGTTTCAACAGCCTCTGCCAAAGGCTGTTCGTGGAGCTGGAGGCGGCGGGGCACGAGGTTTCGGTCGAATTCGATATCAACGATGCGGTGACGGAAGAGGCGGTGGCGCTTTTCAGGCCGGATTGCCTCGTGGCACCGTTCCTGAAGCGCGCCATCCCGGCAAGTGTGTGGCGTGCCCTGCCCTGTTTCATCGTCCACCCTGGCATTCCTGGCGACAGGGGGCCATCCGCGCTTGATTGGGCCATCCTGAAAGGCGTCCCGCGCTGGGGGGTCACGGTGCTTCAGGCCGAAGCGGAAATGGATGCGGGGCCGGTCTGGGCGGCGGCGGAATTTCCGATGCGCGCGGCTACGAAGTCGAGCCTCTACCGTAATGAAGTGACGCAGGCGGCAGTCTCTGCTGTGTTCGAAGCGTTGGCGTCCTTCTCCAGGGGAATCTCCCCTCACCCTGTCCCTCTCCCCATGGGAGAGGGGACGATAGCCGCTACCGTCGAGCAAGGGTCCCCTCTCCCATGGGGAGAGGGACAGGGTGAGGGGAGCCGCCCTCTGTTTAATACTGGCGGGTGGCAACCCGCGATGAAGCAATCCGACAGAGCCATCGATTGGCAGCGTGACTGCACCGCCGATGTGCTGCGCAAGATCCGCAGCGCCGACGGAATGCCCGGCGTCAAAAGCCGGCTTCTCGGCCGCAGCGTCTATCTCTACGATGCGCACCCAGCCCCACAATTGAAAGGCACACCCGGCGGCGTGCTTGCCGTAAGCGGCCCGGCCGTAGCGGTCGCCACCGCGGACGGCGCGGTCTGGATCGGCCACCTTCGCGCCCCCGGAAGCCCCTGCCCCATCAAGCTGCCGGCCACGCACGTTCTGGCCGGTGCCCTTTCCGGCCTGCCCGCCTTTCCCTTGGACAGTGCGGAGGGCTACGGCGGCATCCACTACGAGGAGGAAGGCGGCGCGGGCTTCCTGCATTTCCGCTTCTACAACGGCGCGATGGGCATAGACGCCTGCGAACGCCTTCTCGCCGCCTACAAAACCGCCCTCGCCCGCCCCACCCGCGTGCTGGTGCTCATGGGCGGCCCGGACTTCTGGTCCAACGGCATGAACCTCAACCTGATCGAGGCTGCGGAGAGCCCCGCGGACGAATCCTGGCGCAATATCAATGCTATTGACGACCTTGCCCACGTTATCCTTAGTACGGAAGGCAAATTGACCGTCGCCGCATTAAGGGGCAATGCTGGCGCCGGAGGCGTATTTCTTGCGCGCGCCGCCGATTACGTCTGGCTGCGCGAA
>CAVYEY010000007.1:0-49593 GCA_963767435.1 uncultured Alphaproteobacteria bacterium | reverse complement strand
TGGGTTAAGCCCGCGTTCAAGATTATGAACGCCACCCGCTTCCTCTCTTTTTAGGTGACAAGCTACACCAAGGGCAGGCAGGCACCGTAGCTGGTTTGCGTATTTTTCCAGCCCAAGGCGGTTATCGCGCGCGCCGCGCTGCACCGGCTTGCCGCCAATTTTCTCGCTAGCATCTTTCTATCAAGAAGCCTCGCTTTCATGCCGGCGGCATCTCTCTCTTTATGGTCGAGGGATGTAGGCCGGGCATGGTGACATGCAGTCACGCAAGCGCAACAGGAAAGACACGCCGGACGCGGTGCAGCGGAGAAGCGCCGCCGTCATAAAGAGTCCGGCTGAGCGGTTGGGCGAGCCGGTCACGCGCGAGCGCATCCTGCGAGCCCTGCTGGTTATGGCCGGCATCGTGTCCTCCCCTGGCGGCGAAAAGTACCTTGCGATCTACCAGCGTCTGGAAACCGAGCTGGCTGCTTATGACCGTGCCGAGGATACCCTTGCCCGCGCGCGGGAGCTGGCACGCCGCCATGCTAACCCCAGACCCGCGTCAACCACTCTGCCTTATGTTTTAGCGTTGGACCGGCACCGTACTTGACCTCTTTTACCGCATGGCCCATCAGCGCGTCCTGAATTCGCTGCGGCGCTTCGAGCGCGATTAGCCGGTCCTTGAAGGTGTGGCGCAAAGAATAAAGCGTGTGCCCGGATGTGGGCCTTAAGCCCGCTGAAGTCAGTCCCTTATTGACCACAGCCGATAGCGCGTCTGGCGATGTCCGGTAGCGGGCAAACCCGTCAGGAAAAGTGCGCATCACCTCAAGCGCCCGTCCGACAAGAGGGAGATCCCGTTCGCTCTGTTCTGTTTTGAGCTGCCGGCCATCGGGCCGCACCTGAACATGCGGAACCTCGTCATCGAGAATGATCCTCTCGCCGATGAGGCCCACGACCTCGCTCGGGCGCATCCCGGTTGCCGCGACCATAATCACCACGGCGCGCGCTTCTGCATTGAGGCTTTCCAGCTCATTGCCGGGCAGGATGCGCGTGCGCACGAACTCCGGATCATACGGAACGCGCGGGTTGTGCCGCTCACCGGCAATGCGCAAGCCGGCAAACGGCAAGCTGAGCTTGAGCCGGAAGGCTTCATCGACAACCTTCATCATCGACGCGATGTAGCCGATGTCCTTGTTGGCGGAGCCCTGGTCATAACCCTCGTCACGGACGCGATCCAGCCACCACGAACGGAAGTCCAGCGCATCGTCGCGCGTAAGCTGGGAGATGGGTTTATTTCCGGTGAGATCGATCAGGTTGCCGATGGCCTTCAATCTTGGATTGCGCCATTTCCGGATCTGCCCGTCGCTCTTTTCGAAAAGGCGATCTTGCGAGAGCTTCTCGTAGGCAGAAAACAAATCCGAAAGCTTGAGCTCCGGCTTTTCAGCGCCGCCCAGCACAGCGCTTTGCATGACCATATTGCCGGCCTGGCCGCGATCCTCCAGCGCTTCAACCCGTGCCAGGACTTCCGCCAATGGCCCGGAGGCCAGTTCATTTGCCGGTCGATAGGTGAGACCGAGACGGCGGGCAACCCGCAGGGCCACATCGAAGCGTCCGGCATGACCCTCGATGGAGCCGTTTTGCACGGCCGTTTCAAGCAGCAGGCACCAATGCGCCTCGACTTCCTCATTGAGCTGGCTCGCAACGATCACCGCGCTTGCGCGGTCGCGGCAGCCTGTTGAGATACGGATTTCCCGGCGCGGGTCGATCTGGCTGAGCTGGCTCGGGACGCGCCGGCGATACTGCCAAATGCCGTTGCGCAATTCGAGGCAGGTCGCGTCGACATGCGACCTCAAAACGGCGCTTCGAACCTGCCCGGCCATGCGCTTCTCCAATGGCTTGGAAGACGGCTATGCGTCACTGTTTGTGTCACAGTTTGCGTCACAAAACAAGGCGTGAGCCGTTGGCCGCTGTGCAGAAAGCAAGAATATTCAATGATTTCAGATGGGTGAAGAGTGCGGGGATGGAAATAGCTGGCGGAGGGGGTGGGATTCGAACCCACGGTACGCTTACGCGCACGCCGGTTTTCAAGACCGGTCTATTCAACCACTCTAGCACCCCTCCAGCGCACAAAAAGCAGCCCTGACCAATGGGTTAGGCTGCACGCGGTTAGCTACGGAACGTGAGCTTCCACGCCTGTCATTCTTCGTATCATCGTATCGCAAACGCCGCAATCCGGGATTGCTCCTATTCCAGAGCTGCTTGAATGCGCGCCGCGTACAGGGATGGCGGCCAGGGCACCGGCTCAACGCGTTCGCGTGGCGGCCCGTCCCGCTGCTTCCTGCCAGCCTTCGAGCGAAGGGGCCTCAAGAAGCGGCAACAGGAAATCCCAGGCAAGTTCCAGTCTCTGCGCCGCCGCCGGCGAGAGGGAAGCGCTCACGGAAAAATCTTCGCCCGCCACGGTGAGAACGAATGCGGGTGGGGGCGCCTCGCCCAATACCGTCTCATAAACACTGAGCACCGCCTCGGGCGTCTGCTTGTGGCTCGTAAAGGTCAGGTCCGGCCGGGGGGCGGTCTGCATGAAACTGAACGGCGCAGGCGTCCCCTTCCCCGCGTCTACGAAAAGCGCCAGATCGTGCCCGCGAAGATCGAGGGCATGCTCGACTTGCAGCTGAAAATCTTCGATGAGCGTTACATGGGGCAAGCCGACGGCCCGGGCGCGCTCCATCAGAAGCGGTCCCAGGCCGTCGTCGCTTCGCGTGATGTTGCCCCACCCCAGAAGCACCACGCGGGCGGGTTCCAGAACTGCACTCATCGCGCTGCCGGCGCGTCAAACGATGGTGCCGTCGCTGTTCTTGGCAAGGCGCGAAACGACGGCCCCGCCGGCATCCTGCAACGATACCTCCAGAGGCATCTGCCCCAAGGCATGGGTCGCGCAGGACAGGCACGGGTCGTAGGCACGGATCGCCACCTCGATATGATTGAGCAGCCCTTCGGTGATCTCGCGCCCGTTCAGATATTGCACGGCCACGGCGCGGATTGCCTCGTTCATCGCCTGATTGTTGTTCGTGGTCGAGACGATCAGGTTACAGAACGTCACGAGGTCGTCCTTGCCAACGCGATAGTGGTGGAACAGCGTGCCGCGCGGCGCTTCGAGCACGCCGATGCCTTCCTCGCGCCTTGGGCCCTTCTCGCCCATGATGTCCTTGGAAAGGATATCCGGATCGTCGAGCAGGTCGCGCACGATTTCGGCCGAATGCAACAGCTCGATCAGCCTTGCCCAATGGTAGAAGAGCGTGCCGTGCACCGGGCGGCCTTCGCCCAATGCCATCATCTTCTTGCGCTCGGCTTCCGCCAGGGGCGACGGGATGAAATCGCAGATCTGCACGCGCGCCAACGGGCCGACCCTGTACCAGCCGCGCTCGGGGCCCAGTTCCCTGATGTGCGGAAACTTCATATAGCTCCAGGACTTAACGTCCTCCTGGATCAGCTTGTCGTAGCCGGTATAGTCGGCATGATCGAAGATGATCTTCCGTTCGGCGTCCGTCGCGCGCAGGCCGCCGTGATAGATGTCCATCGCGCCCTGGGCATCGACCATCCCCATCATGTTGCCGTCGACTTCGGCGAAGTGATTGTAGAAGCGCGGATTGGTGAGATGCAGCTTCTCGACCATCGCCACAGCGGCGGCCGACCACTCGATAATCTGGTCCGCGTCCTTGCGCAGGGTGTCGCGTTCTTCCGCAGTCAGCGCCTTGTTCATGCCGCCAGGTATCGCGCCGGTGCCGTGGATGCGCTTGCCCGCCGTATGGCGGATGACTTCCTGTCCGAATTTGCGCGTGAACACGCCCTGCTTGGCGATCTCCGGATAGCCGGCAATCACGCCGATGATGTTGCGCTTGGTCAGGTCGCTATCGAAGCCCAGCAGCAGATCCGGCGAGGCGAGGTAGAAGAAATGCAGCGCGTGGCTCTGGATGAATTGCCCATAATGCATCAGCCGGCGCAGCTTTTCAGCCGCCGGGGGCAAGGCCCCGTAGCCTGCGATAATGTCCATTGCCTTCGCCGCAGCCAGATGGTGGCTGACGGGGCAAATGCCGCAAAGGCGCTCGACCGTGACGGGAACTTCCCAATAAGGCCTGCCTTCGATGAACTTCTCGAAGCCGCGGACCTCGACGATGTGCAGGCGCACCTGATGGATCTTATTCTCTTCATCCAGCAGGATCGTGACCTTGCCGTGCCCCTCGACACGCGTCACCGGATCGATGGCGATACGGCGCAATTTTTGAGGAGATGTGGCGGTTTCCAGATTGGACATGTCTTTCCCCTCAGTCGTAGCGGAGCAGGCCGTGGCTTAGCCTCGGGTTGTTGCCCGAGATGAGGTCGGTCAGGTATTTCCAGATCGTGTCGCCCGATGGCGGACAACCCGGAATGAAGTAATCGATCCGCACGACCTCGTTGAGCGGGTGCACCTTGTCGAGCAGTAGCGGCAGTTCGGGATCGTTGGGAGCGGATGGCCGCCCATCGAGATCGCCATAGACGTATTTGAGCATTTCGCTCACGTCCAAATGATTGCGAAGGGCCGGCAGGCCGCCATTGATGGCACAGGCCCCGCAGGCGATCAGAACCTTGCAGTTGGCCCTGAACTCGCGCAGCACATGCACGTTTTCGGCGTTGCATACCGCGCCTTCGACGATGCCGATATCGCAGGGGCCGCAATGCTTGATATCGTCGATGGGCGAGCGGTCGAATTCCACGACCTTGGCCAGTTCGATGACGCGTTCGTCGATATCCAGGAGCGACATGTGGCAGCCGAAGCAGCCGGCCAGCGATGTCGTCGCTACTCTAAGTTTGCGCGTTTGGTCCATGGCTCAGCCCTCCTTGACGGGGCTAACGGCAGCAGAGCCGTTCGCGAATTCCGTGTGCTTCTTGACTTTCGTGCGAAGCGATTCGTTGTCGAACAGGCGCTCGCCAATCGGCACGGAAAAGCCCGCACGCTTGGGCATGAGCGCGCCAACCGGGCAGATTTGCGCCGCTTTGTCGGTCAATGCGAAGTCCGTGTCGCCAAGTTTGCCGGTCGGTGAATTGATGACGATGTGCGAGGCGCGCCCGCGGCCCGCCAGCGCGAAGATGCTCTTGCCATCGATGTCCCGGCTCGCCCGCACGCAGGATTCGCACATGATGCAACGGTTGCGGTCCAGTATCATGTCCGGATGCGAGGCATCGAGGCCGCGGTTTGGGAAATAATGGGCATAATGGGCGTTGAACATCTCAAGTTCGTAGCCCAGCGCCTGCAGCTTGCAATTGCCGCTCTTAGCGCAGCCGGGGCAAAAGTGATTGCCGTCCACGAACAGCATTTGCAGCAGCACGCGCCGGCGCGCATTCAATTCCGGCGTGTCGCTATGCACCTCCTGTCCGGGCATGGCGGGCATCGCGCAGGCGGAGCAGTTGCGGCCGTCCACGGTTACCGTGCAGAGCTTACAGCTGGCATGTATGCCCAAGTCGGGATTGTAGCAGAGATGCGGGATGAAAACGCCCGCCGCCAGAGCCGCCTGGAGGATCGTCTGCCCCGCTTCGAAGAAGACGATCTCGCCATCAATCGTAAAGGATCGTTCGATGGTCATGGTCAAGCTCCCAGGTGAGCGGCGGCGTCGTCGCGGCCGGCGGCTACTCTTGCACGCTCAAGCGAGGCATCCATGTCGAAGGATGGCTTGAAATCCCCGGCTATCAGGCGCCGCTCGTAGTCGCCGCGGAATTTCTGGATGGTGTCGAAGAATGCGTTCGTCGCGGTCTGGCCTAGGCCGCAATGACTCGACGCCTTCATGATTTCGCGCAGGCGCAGCATTTCGTTGAGTTCGTAACGGGCGCCGTGTCCGTTTGCGACCTTCTCCATCAGATCACGCATCAAGGATGTGCCGACGCGGCAGGGTGTGCAGAAGCCGCAGCTTTCGTGCGCGAAGAAATGGGCGAAGTTCCTGACCATTTCCAGCATGTCGCGGCTCTTGTTGAAGATCATGAAGGAGCCGGCCGTGGGCACGTCTTCGAAGGCGATGCGACGGCCGAACTCGTGCGGCGCAAGGCAAACGCCCGCCGCACCGCTGACCTGAACGGCGCCGGTTTCCACCGCGCCGCATTCTTCCAGGATCGTCGAGATGCGCACGCCCCAGGGATATTCGTAAATGCCGGGCCGCTCGCAGTCGCCAGAGACGGAAATGAGCTTGGTTCCGGTCGATTGCTTCGTTCCGAGACCCGCGTAAGCCGCGCCGCCCAGCCGCATCACCTCGGTGATCTTGCACAGGGTTTCGACGTTATTGACGACCGTCGGCCTGCCTTTATAGCCGCTGGTCACAGGATAGGGCGGCCTAACCCTGGGCCTGCCGGGCTTGCCTTCCAGCAATTCGATGAGGGCCGTTTCCTCGCCGCAGACGTAGGCGCCGGCACCCATGTGAATTTCGATGTCGAAATCGAAGCCGGGAACGCCGCAGATGCCGGCCCCCAGGAGGCGTTTCGCGCGCAGTTCGGAGAGCCGGGCTTCAAGTTGCGGGCGCATATATTCGTATTCGCCGCGAAGGTAGACGATGCCCTCGGTTGCGCCGGTGGCGTAGCTGCAGATCAGCATGCCTTCGAAAATGCGGTCGGCGAAGGAGTTCAAGAGCACGCGGTCCTTGAAGGTTCCGGGCTCGCCTTCGTCGGCGTTGCAGACGATGTAGCGCTGGCCTTCGGGCGTGTTGCGGCAGACATAGAGCTTGACCGCCGTCGTGAAGCCGGCACCGCCGCTGCCGCGCAGGCTCGACTTCTTCATCTCCTCGATGACGCCGTTCGGCCCGAGCGCCACCGCGATCTGCAGCGCCTTGCCGATGGAATAGGCGGAGCCCAGCATCTTGTCGGCGCGGCGGATGTTGTCCTCAACCCTGAAATAGTAGCCCGGCCATTCGTCCATGGGCACGCGGGCGCGGATCAACTCGCAGATTTCGTCGATCCTGCGCAGTGTCAGCCGCGCGATGGGCCGGTTGTTGAGCAGGAGTGCCGGCCCCTGGTCGGCCATGCCCGTGCAGGAGGTCATATCGACGCTCGCCAGACCGTCGGGGGAAGCCTCGCCAAGATCGAGATGCAGCCGGCGCAGCATGTGGTCGCGCAATGCAATCGAGCCTTGCATGCGGTCGGTGATGTTGTCCGCGAACAGGACGCGGTACATGCCTACGGGCCGGTCGTAGAGGAAGGAATAGAACTGGACCATGCTATCGACGCGGGGCCGCGGAATATTGAGGCCGGCGGCAACCGATGCCGCCGTTTCCGGCGCGATCCAGCCAAAGCTTTCCTGAACGTCGCGAAGGATTTGCAGGAGGCGCCCGCTATCGTGGCGGTGCTTGTCGAGCACTGAGTCAACGGCTGGATGGACGGAAGCCATAGGCGCACCTCTTGCTGCGATGCCGATGCGGAATTGAACAAACACATTTCGATCATGCGTGCGCGGGGCAGTGTGTCGCATAGCGCATGGCTGGAACCGCAAAGCCCCTTCCGCAACCGGAAAGACGCCGTCGGATGTATCGCACGCTTTACGCGAGCCAGGTTAACAATTGCTTAAAATCAGAGGGATAGCCGACCGTGAACAGAGGAGCGTTCGCCTGGGCGGGCGGCGGGGCGTGGGGGATTGCATAATGTTGAATACGAGCAAGGCCGGGCTGCGAAATAGTCATGCTTGGAAAACGCCATCGAATTTTTTGCCGGTGCGGGTACAAAATTACCGGCCGGGGCGCGTCATCGCCAAAGCGTTCCCTCAAATGCAGCCGGAACGCGCATAAGTTACCCATTGCACCTTTTCGCCAGCGCGGCGGCACTATGGATGTGTAAAGGAACAGTTATTTTTGCGTAGCGGGCTACTATGATTAATGCGAGCATGGTTAATCCCGAATCCGGCTGTCTGAAATTGCCCGAATCCAGCGAAAAATTGCCCGGAAAAAACGAATTTCTGGCATTCAAAACTACTGTTAATTATATTCGCAGATTTGATCCTAACCCTGCCCCGCCGCGCGGCCTCAGAAAATCATACCAAAACCAATAGCTTGCCGCATCCCCGCGAACATCCACCCATTTTGAGCCGCCGGCGGAAAAAATTTCCGGCCGCAAGTCCACCGAAAAGCACTCAAATTGTGTAGGTTCGCACACAGCCAGCGTTAACGGCCCGTCAACACGGGCCGCGCTCTGTAAGGGGCTCCTACGCAAAGTTCGGGTAGGGTTTGCCTGCCGCGGCGTAGAACGCCTTCAGCCGCTCCGCCTGCTTACCCTTCCGGTTCAGCCCCAGAAAGCGTAGCGCGTTCTTGTAGAACAGGTTGTCGAGCTGCGGCTCGCCGAGCCCCATATCGCGGAAGAACGCCTCAACGTTGTCCAGATATTGCGCGGCCCCTGCGGATCTTCCGGTCATGTTCCAGTCGGTGCCGTACATCAGCCGCTCGCACTGCGGATCGGCTTCGAAATACTTGGCGAAGAACTTCTTGACCGTAGCGATCTCGTCCTTGGCCGTGGCACCGTCCAGCACCCAATAGAAGAAGCTGATGTCTGTGTAGACGTTCGGGAAGCGGCCGCCCTTGATATAAGTACCGATCTCGTATTCCCAGGTTTTTTCGTAGGGCTTGGCGGCGCCGTTCGGTTCTAGGGATTGCGAGAAATTGCCGAAGTGGGCGAGGTTCAGCCTGAGCTTTGGATATTTCGTCAGAACCCTTTCCCAGAACTTGGGTTCTGCCCGCCCCGCGTAATCCGGTCCAGCGGATTGGCTGTCGGTGGTATGCGCGAGAATCGGCACCTCGTTCGCCTCGCACCAGCCATAGAGCCCGTCGAGCGCCTTATCGAGGGAGGCGCCGAAGGCAGGATCGTTCTGCGAGGCAAATGCCGGAAATGTAACGCTTTTCTCGGCGTTTCCCGTAGGCTTGAAGCCCATCGGCGAATAGAGCTTCACCCCCAGGAATCCGTGCTTCGTCACCGCCTCCTGCACAATGTCCAGCGCCGATGGCTCCCCTGTCCTGCCCCTGACCTCGCGCAGCGGGTCGAAGGCGGCGAAGCCGTGCATTGGCCGCTGCTGGCGCAAGGACAGCCGGCTGATAAGCTCCACTTGATCCATCAAGGGCGACGGCGACTGGTCGTCCAGCCAGTAATTGTAGTCGATAATCGCCGGGGCAGTTAGGATGATCCGCGTATGTTGCTGGTCATAGAGCGAGTAATACGTCTCGATGATCGTCTCGCGATAGCTGGTCAAAAGCTCTCCCCAGGCGAAATAGCGCGAGAACATGCTTTTGCCGCCTGCGAGGTAGCTGCCTATTGCTTCAGCGGTATTGCTGAGTGCCGAGCCAAGGCTTTTCATGCTGCGGCTGGATGCGGAGGGCGCGCGGGCACCCGTCATTTCCATTTCACGCAAGACGAAATCGACGAAGGCATCCGTGTCTTCCGCATTGCCGGCCGGAACGGGGCCTGCTGGCAGCGCATTGCCTGGCGATGGCGCGTTGTCTGCGGGCGGCACGCTGCCTCCCTGGGGCTCGGCGGGCGTGTCGCTCTTGAGCTGCAGGCCCCTTGTCTGGCCCTTCTCAATGCTTTTCGCTTCGGGGCTCCTCGCGCTGTAATCGGCCCTCAGCGCATCCGCAATGGCCCGTCCCCTGCTCCCGCCGCTGCCGCCAGCCGGGCTCGCGCTCTTCATCGCCTTGTCGAAACCACGCGTATGCGCAGCGGCGGATACGCTATATCCAGTGCATCCGCTTGGGTCCTTGAGGCAGGCCAGTTCCTTCTCAATGGTGGGCGCCTCGTAACGCAGGATCACGTCCGTAAGTTTTGCGGTCAAACCCTTCCACACGCCTAGCGAGATGGAGCCGGCGGCCTGAGCCCGAATCGCGTTGTAATCGGACAGGACGACGCGCTGCAGGAAGCCGCGGATGGGGAGGTCGGCGGCGTTGAAGAAGTGGCAGTGCACGTCCACGAAACGGCGGGGCGCCTTGGCGGCGAAGGCCGGGAGCTTGAGAGCCGGAAGAGCGGCGGCTGCAAGGGCCGCTTTCAGTATGCTGCGCCGGTGGAACATGAACAACCCCTGATGTCGAAGTGAGGACTAGTGCGCAAACGGCGCCAGGAAAGTATTGGCTGCACGCCGGAATGCGCATTTTTCCTATTTGCTTAGGCTTGCGTCAAGAACGCGCCACCCCTGCGGATACCTGGCTACTGAGCCGTCCAGCCGCCATCGATGGAGAGCGCGGCGCCCCGGATCTGCGCCGCCTGCTCCGTGCACAGAAACACCGTAAATGCGCCGATCTGCTCGGGTGTTACGAACTCGCCCGAGGGCTGTTTTTCGCCCAGGAGCAGCGCCTTGGCCTGCGCCTCCGGTATGCTGTCGCGCGCGGCCCAGGCTTCGATCTGCTTCTGGACAAGCGGCGTCAGCACCCAGCCAGGGCAGATCGCGTTGCAGGTGATGCCGGTCTTCGCGGTCTCAAGCGCAATCGCCTTGGTGAGCCCCACAATGCCGTGCTTCGCCGCGACGTAGGCCGACTTGTTGGCAGAGGCCGTGAGCCCGTGCGCAGACGCAATATTGACGATACGGCCCCAATTCCGGGCGCGCAATTGGGCCATGACGGCCTGGGAAGCGTGGAAGGCGGCGGAAAGGTTGATGGCAATGACGGCATCCCAGCGCTCCACGGGGAACTCTCCCACCGGCGCAACGTATTGAATGCCAGCGTTGTTTACGAGAATATCCACCTGGCCTAGTTCGTCCGTGGCGGCCTCGATAAGCCCCTCGATCTCCTTGGGCTTCGACATATCGGCGCCGTTGTAGGCAGCACGGACACCGTGCGTGCTCGCAATGCCGTTCTTAAGCGCCTCGATGGCACCGGCCTCGCCGAAACCATTCATCATGATGTCCGCGCCGGCCGCAGCAAGCGCGCGGGCGATCCCCAGGCCGATTCCACTTGTCGAGCCGGTTACAACGGCAACCTTTCCCTGCAGAAACTTCTCCGTCATCGATGTCTCCAATATGCGTCAGCTCCTGGACCTCAGCAGAAGCGGCGCAAAAACCGCCGAAAAGCCCCAGAACGCCAGAATCCAGCAAAGTGCGGCGAGGTTAAGCATAATTTGTGGCTGTACGCCAAATGCGGCCACGATTCTCGCAAAGGCGGCCATTCCGGTGCAAAGGTAGATCGCTACGATCGAAGGCGAAGCGGCAAGCGGCTGCCCTGTGTGGCCAAGGCTTGCGCGCGTCATCACGGCTAGCGTCATCAGGCCTACCGCACCTGCGGTCCAGGCGTGGATGCCGGCTTGCGGCGGGACGGCCGCAGGAAATGCGGCCGTGAGTGCTGTGAGGACAAACCCAAGTGGGACGAAGATATAGGCCGCATGCAGCACGGCGACCAACGGCTCGGATAACGTTCGCAAGCCTTTCCAGCGCGCCAGGCGGATGAACTGCAGAACGCCCGCGAGCCCGCACGCCACCGCAGTTGCCCCAGTCTCAGGCACGGCGATCCAGACCGCCAAGGCTGCAACCGATACGGCAAGGACAAGTGCGTCGAACTTACCAGGAGGTGCCGGCAGGTTATCCGGCCCGCTTTTCGCGAGCCAGTTCCGTGTGAAGGACGGCGTGACCCGCCCCCCGATGAGCGAGATCAACAGAATCGCCGCAGCGATGCCGATACGCTTGCCGTAATTTGCGGTTCCGAAACCTGCCGCCTCGGCATGAAAGACAAGGTTGCCCGCAGCCAGCAGCGCCACCAGCACCAGCACAATAAGGTTGCGCATGTTCTTGCCGGCAACGATTTCACGCGCGGCAACAGCCCCGAGCGCGATGAGGAAGATGAAATCGATGGCAGCGGTAAAGAGCGGCCCGGTAAGCGCGGAGGTGGCAACCGCGACACGGCCCGCGAGCCATATCCCAAACAGGGCAGCCAGAGGCCATCCGGTGACCGGCAGCCGTCCCGTCCAGTTGGGGACCGCAGTCAGCAGAAAGCCGGCAACGACGGCCGGAACATAGCCGTAGAGTAATTCGTGGATGTGCCACTCCAGGACGCCGAACGCGGTGGGAAGCGCTGCTTCGCCCTGCAACATCAGGAAAAAGAGCGCCATTGCCGCACCGGCCCAAATCGCACCGCCCAGGAAGAACGGGCGAAACCCAAAGCTCAGAATTGCGGGACCGTTATAAGCCCTGACTTTTTCCGCCGTTGGCATTCAATTGTCCTTTGCAAACCGCTCGTTGCCGCCGGGGAGATGGCTCTGCGAGAATGTTTTTGACGGGAAGATGTTAGCACAGCTCGCGCGGCTTGGAACACACTGCGCGGATGAAGACCGTTTCTCACTCGCAATCAAGGCGATTAAGGGGTGCACAAGGGGGCACGGGCAAATTCGCGCTTCACGTGCTTTGGAGACAACCGGCTGGGCCGGGCAAGACTACGCACCCTTAGGTTGCAAACGAGTTGTGCATGAACGGTGCAAACATATTTATTTTGGGTTGATTCGCCAGTTTGTACAACCTACAGTTGGCCTCGCCCTAAGATGGAAGCCCAACCATCTGGCCCCCAGCGTCCCCCCGCTGGGGCCCCCTCCGGGCCCCCTCACTGGGGCAGGCAAGTCAGAGCGGCAGCCATTCCGTCCCAGCCGCGAAAAAGTACACGCAGCGTATCCTGCTAACGGGTTGGCGTGTAGGCCGCCGCAAAACTCTCTACAATACCGACCATTTCAGCTTTATTGCCGGCATGTTCGGCAGCTTCGAAAGCGTCAGCCACCCTCTGCGCCGGGTCGATTGCCGCTTTTGAGCTCTTCTCCGCGATGGCCGCTACTTCTATGATCGCGGCGGCCTTGTCTGCGCCCTTCGCCTCTACCAGTTTCCTCGTCGCGTCCAGAAGCTCCACGGTGAGAAGCTGTCTGTTCGACGAAGGATAGAAGGGGGCCCAATGCAATTTTGACAGAACGGCTCGGGCTGCCGTATTTTCTTCCGCCGTTCCCAACCGCCCGTAGCCGAGAAAGAACTTCAAGAGCTTGATCTTTAACGATGGGTCCAGATCTTTTCGCCATAAGATCGGATCGAGCGGCAGCGGCGGCGAAGTCCAGATGACCTTGATCTGCTTGTGGACCTCAGGCCTTTCTTCCGCCAGCCGGTAGAGTTCGTCGCTACTGAAGGCCGCTACGCCAAACTTCCCCGCCGCGGCCCCGATGGCGAGTTCCGCGCGCTTGGCGGTCTCGATCGCCTTGAAGCAAGTTTTGGGATCGATATTCTCGGTGGCGAAGATATAAGTTGCCGGTGCCAGATAGCGCGATGTCGAGTTCGGATCGTCCAAACCTAAAACAAGAGAATGGTCGCACTTTAAGACATCGGCCAAAGTTTGCAGCGGGCTATCGGCGCGCACGATCAGTTGGGAGTAATAGACCGTTTCGCCGTCTTTTCTCGAAATGTGACCGAAAACCTCTGTGTTCGCCCGGCCAACCGCCTCTAGAGCTGCTTTGTTGCCCATCCAGGCTACTTGCACTTCGTTCCTAGCCATCGCATCCACGAGGGCACGGTAGCTTGGAGCGAATTGGGCTCCGGCCCGAACTCCCGCTGCGGCGGACAACGCCGCCAGAAACGGTTCCCAGACAGGCTTCAAGGTTTCGGGCGTTTCAGAAGAAAAAATGCCGAATTTGATCTCGGACGGCGCCCCGGCACACACTGCGGTTTGAAACGGCAGCAAGATCAGCAGGGCAAGGCGGATCGATCTTACGCAAAACATGGCACCCCTCAGTCTGGTCCAGAGGCCGGAGCCAACTGTCAAACTTCAGCTTAGGCACTTCATACAGTTTGAGTAAACGGTAAGATGGTCGCAGCACTATACGGCCGCATATATTCCAGTTTTGATATTAAGTTGTTCTAGTTTCACAAACGGGGCGTCGTTTTACAATTTTCGGGCAATATGCGTATTGCCGCCAATTGCGACGATAGAAGTAACTGACCATCCATCGCTGGGATCATTCCCTCGGCAGAGCAGAGGGCTTTCTTACCGCTACTACCTTTAAAGAGCGGCCCACGTTCCCGATCCGGTCAATTTTCCTATCGCATTTGGATGTTCGTTTAGACTGTTTGGCTAAACCAAATTCTCAGGCCCGATTTTGTCTCAGGAACACCATTTATGGCCGCCGGACACCAGCTCCTCCCCTTCAAGGGACGTTCTTTCTTTGCCTCCCTCGGCGGCAGATTCTACGCAATCATCGGCGTTGCCTTCGCCGCCTTCTTTGCGGTTTCCGCCTACCAGCTTCTTCATTTCAAACAGGCGCTCGAATCCAGCCGTGCCCTGGAACTGCAGCACATGGCCGAGGTTGCAACCGGAATATTGCAAGAGGAATACGCGGCCAGCCAGGCCGGAGAGACCGGCACCGAAGAAGCGAAGAAGCGCGCCGCTTTGCGCATTTCCAAGCTCCGGTACGGTCACGACGGTTACTTCTGGATCAACGATTTCGACACCAAAATAATCATGCACCCCATGAAGCCGGAGCTGGACGGCAAGGTTCAAAGCGATGTCAAGGATCCCAACGGCGTGTTCCTGTTTAGGGAATTCGTCCGGGTCGTCAAAGAACAGGGGGCAGGCTTGGTCAATTACTCCTGGCCGAAGCCGGGAGCGCAGGCGCCGCAGCCGAAGCTCTCCTACGTAAAGGGCTTCGCGCCCTGGGGCTGGATCATCGGAACCGGGCTCTATACCGACGATCTTCACCAGCAGGTTTGGGACGAGTTGACAGGTGGCCTCTGGTTTATAACGCTTGCGCTGGTTGCAATTGCGGCTATCGCGATTCTTTTTGCCGGCTCCGTTTCAAAAACGCTCGCGGCTTTGACAGAGGTGATCGGCAGGCTCGCCAAAGGCGACTTGGATGCCGTGCCTCCTGGCATGAACGATGTAACGGAGCTCGGCTCGATTTCGCGCGCAGTAGAGACATTGCGCCAGCACGCGATTGAGCAAAGAGGGCTGCAAGCCGAGGTGAACGAAGCCCACGAACGCGAGCGTCAGCGGGAGCTTCATCTGGAGGCCTGCATCGAGGAATTCGAAAAGGACATTACTGCCGTGGTTGATGCTTTGGGCGATCAGGTCGGCCAGCTCAGAACCTCTGCCGGCATGCTGTCGGAGGCAGCCGAGGTCTCGACCCTTGAGGCAGGCAACGCCGCCAGCGTCTCGGCCAGTGCTGCCGACAACTCTCACGCGGTATCGGCTGCGACCGAACAGCTCTCCGGCTCGATCAGGGAGATCGCCGGCCAGGCCCATCGCACCAACGCCGTAGTCGAGGAAGCGTCCGGCGAGGCCGAGCGCACCAACAAGGACGTAGCCGGGCTTGCCAGCGCGGCCGAGCAGATCGGTTCCATCGTGGCCGTGATCCGCAGCATCGCCGACCAAACCAACCTTTTGGCGCTGAACGCTACCATTGAGGCGGCCCGCGCGGGCGAGGCGGGCCGGGGCTTTGCTGTGGTGGCGGCCGAGGTGAAGGAGCTTTCGGCGCAGACCGCCAACGCGACTGACGCAATCGCCGAACAGATCCATGCCATCCAGACCGCCACTGACACAGCGGTGGGCGCCATCCAGTCGGTTTCCGCCAAAGTCAGCGAGATCCAGTCCTTTACCGGTGCGATTGCGGCGGCGGTGGAAGAGCAGACGGCGGCGGCCCAGGAGATCGCCAACAACGTGGCGGCAGCCGCGGGGGCCAGTGAAAAGGCCTCGGCAAGTTCGAGCGAAGTCTCCAAGACCGCAGCCCAGACCAAGCAGCAGGCGGCGTCCGTTTCGACGGTGTCTCACCGGCTTGCCGAGGTGTCCCTGCAGATTTTGACCGCGGTTCAGGGGTTCAAGGGCGCGATATCGGCCGGACTCGCCAAGGCCGGCTGACGGATCGCGATGCGCGGCACCGGCGAATCGGCGCTAGTACGCCCCGCGGGAAATCCTGCCCCCGTTTGCGGCTGGCTCCGACAGGATTTCCCGCAGATAAGGCGTACTAGCAAACTATTGATTCTAGTACAGCTTACCCGCCGGAAGTTCGCTTGCGAGCGAGCGGCGTGGGAGTGCGATCTTCCGGCGGGCTGTACTAGCCCAACAGGCACCACAAACCAGCAGTAGACAGTTGCGCCGCACCACACTAAATTCGCGCCGCATCGAAAACAGGGACAAGATATGAGCTACAACGTCGCCGTCGTCGGAGCCACGGGCAATGTGGGCCGCGAAATGCTGAACATCCTCGACGAGCGCGAATTCCCGGTGAACGAGGTTTTCGCGATAGCCTCCCGCCGTTCCATGGGCGTGGAAGTTTCGTTCGGCGACAAAACGCTCAAATGCCAGGACCTTGAGCAGTTCGACTTCTCGAAATGCGATTTCGCGCTGATGTCGGCCGGCGGTGAAGTATCGAAGGCTTGGTCGCCCAGGATCGGGGCCACCGGCTGCATCGTGATCGATAATTCGAGCGCCTGGCGCTACGATATCGACGTGCCGCTGATCGTGCCGGAGGTGAATGCGGACGCTGTCGCGGGCTACACCAAGAAGAACATCATCGCCAACCCGAATTGTTCGACCGCCCAGCTCGTGGTAGCGCTGAAGCCGCTACACGACGCAGCTACGATCAAGCGCGTCGTCGTTGCCACCTATCAGTCCGTGTCGGGCGCGGGGAAAGAGGGCATGGACGAACTTTGGCACCAGACCAAGGGCATTTTCGTCACCGATACGCCAACGCCCCATAAGTTCACCAAACAGATCGCCTTTAACGTCATCCCGCATATCGACAAGTTCCTTGACGACGGCTCGACCAAGGAAGAGTGGAAGATGGTGGCCGAGACCAAGAAAATCCTCGACCCCAAGATCAAGCTGACCGCGACTTGCGTGCGCGTGCCGGTGTTCGTCGGCCATTCCGAGGCCGTGAACATCGAGTTCGAGCAGCCGATGTCAGCCAGCAAAGCCCGCAGCATTCTTCGCGAGGCCCCGGGCCTGCTGGTGGTCGATAAACGCGAGGATGGCGGCTACATCACCCCTGTCGAATGCGTGGGCGATTACGCAACTTATGTAAGCCGCATCCGCGAGGATCCGACGGTCGAGAACGGCCTGAACCTGTGGTGCGTATCGGATAATCTGCGGAAGGGTGCGGCGCTCAACACGGTACAGATTGCCGAGACGTTGATTAATCGCGGGCTCGTCAAAGGCAGATAAGACCTTCGAGTAGCGAAGGGCGCGGCCGATCTCCCGGAACCGCCCCTTCTTGCCGCAAGCCTTCACACTGCGCACAGTTGGCTTGCAAAGCAGTGGCGCCAATAAGTGGCGGCTGGCGGCGAGTTCATACCGCCAACCGTCTATTCGCTACTTATATGGCGCGAATTACACCTGCCAAAGCCGCGGATCCGGTTGCAGGCCCCAGCTGTCGTCCCAAGCGTCCAGCTCTTTGCGGTAGCGCTGCTCCAATCCGCTATTCCAAGCAATCGGGGCGCCTTCCGTTTGCAGCCTGACGGCCGTTTCGTGATAAGCATCGAGATTGACTAGATTTGGCTTTGGAAGCGCGCCGCGCCTGTACTCGTCCCACATGCCCCGGTATTGCTTTTCCAACTCCTGGACAAGCAAGGGCGTGTCGAACAGCAGGCAAGAATCGCGGCCTGCTTTAAGCTTTTTCTTCAAGCGCTCCAGCGCCTTCGGATTACGTCCAAGCTCGATGGCCCTGGCCACATACGCGTTGTGATCCTGGCAGACAAGCTCGCCCATCCCCGCCGCGTTCGCCAGACTCGTGCAGACCCGCGCTGCGAAACCTTGCCCACACACCGTCAACACCGGCACGCCCATCCACATCGCGTCGGAGGCTGTCGTGTGCGCACCATAGGGGAAGGTGTCGAGGAACAGGTCCGCCAAAGCATAGCGCGCCAGATGCTGCGGGTTTGGCTTTTTCTTCCCAAATACCAGGCGCTCCGGCGCGATGCCGCTCTGAGAAGCCTGCTGCGCCAGGCGGGCATTGGTGTCTCCCGTTCCGCCGAGCAGCCAGAGCACACTGCCTGGCACCCCCGCCAGGATCTGCAGCCAGCATGAGAACACTTGCGACGAGAGCTTTTGCAAGCCGTTAAGACAGCAGAACACCAACGCACCGGAGGGCAGCCCCTCCTCTGCGCGCGACGGTGTCTCCGGCGCAACCACACGCTTGCGGTCGTTCGGCTGATAGCACGGCAGCCGGACGACTTTTTCCGAGAAGTAGATCTCGTGCTCCTCCGGAATGACGTGGCTGTCCGCAACGATATAGTTGTGATATGGACTTCCCATCGTACCGGGGAAGCCCATCCAGTTCACGATAACCGGCGCAGGCCGCAGCGCGAATACTCCCGTCCGGGCGTCCTTGGTGTATCCGTTCAGATCGACCAGGATGTCGATCTTGTCTTTGAATATCTTGTCGGCAGCCTGTGCGTCCGTAAGGCCGTTTATCTCCGTCCAGCTATCGGAGGCTGCCTTTATTCTAAGCCGCGTCGAATCGATCCGGTTGATACCGCAATAATATGCATGGACCTCGAACGATTCCCGGTCGTGCTGCTCGAAGGTATCTGCCATTGCGAAACCCACGGCATGCTCTCTCAGGTCCGAAGACACATAGCCAATCCGCAACTTGCCGCGCGCCTCCGACACCGCCGGCGGCGTCCAGCGCCTGGCTGCCCCTAGCTGCGTCTTCACCAGCTCCCTGTTGTATTTGTAAGCTCTCGCAAGCTGGAATACAGGATCGTCGATGAGGTTCGCCAGCGACAACGGCGAAATGCCTGCCATCAGCACCTTTTCGGACACATAGTCCGAGCCGGTGACAACCGGCCATTTGCATTGGCGTTGGCGCAGTGCGATATAGTGCTGAATGACCTCCGGCTGAGCCGGGTTGATATCGAGTGCCTGCCTTAAGGCATCTTCCGCCGGCGCATCCTGCTCGTGAGCCTCTAGAACGCGACCGATTTGCTGCAATCCCAGGAGCTTGTGCTTTACCGTGTCGCCGTCGACTCCCTTAAGCTGGTTCACAAGAGCCAGCCATTGCGTCACAGCTGCGCCGGCATCTCCGCTGTCCTCCAGTACCCGGCCCAAATTGATGTAGGGCGGGGAGAAATCCGGCTTGAACCTGATGCATTCTCTCAGCGCGTTGATCGCACCCGGCCGGTCGCCCGAATTGGCGAGCGAAATCGCGTAATTGAAATACGCCGCGTGCAGTCCCGGATGTTCCGGGTTGTACGCAATCCATGTCTTGTACAGGATTGCCGACGACCCGGGATCCTGGTTCGCAGCCAGATTTTCGGCGTTGCCGAATAGCTCAACGAGCGACCACTTTTTCAGCTGGTCGCCAATCGCTGGAACAGCTACGGGCTCAGAGACGGGCCCGTCCACCTTCATAGCTTGTTTCATACCCACCCCTTCAAGGTTTCATTCCATTTCTACTCGCGAGACTTTATCGCACGATCTCAATGAAACCAAACCGGTGAAGGAGTTTTTCTACAGAAATTGCGACCAATATGATATTATATTCAGGTTCGCGCAAGCAAAGCAGACCCGTTGCTTAGCACTATTCCCCGATAAAGTACGGAAGCCGCCGGGCCTTGCTGGCCCGGCCGCTCGCTCTCGCTGCTAGCTCGTAATCCCCAGCTTCGTCCTGAGCGCTATCAGCTCGTTCAGTGCGTCTGAAGTGAGGTTCGCGGATTCAGGCTGCAGCGCGTTGACCATAGCCGTGGACGCCCCAAGATTGTTGGTGAAGAGATCCTGGATATCCATGCCGCTGATGCCCTGAAGCGCCGCTGCGGTAAGGGCCGCCAAAGCGCTGGCGTTGAGATAGGCGAAGTTCGTTGTCGACAGGCCCGCAATCTGATCGGAGGTAAGCCCAGGCGCCTGAGCTGAGCTGAGGTTGCTCAGCCAGGCTGTATTGAGGGCATTGACCTGGGTCGGCATCATATAGCCAATTTCTGCTGAGGTCAGGCTGCTCAGCTGCGCGGTAACTGCGCTCAGGTTGCCGATTTGACCGGTGGTCAACGCAGACAGCTGGGTGCTTGCCAGGTTCCCAAGGGCAACGGAGGCTATGTTCGTAGCCGTCAGGTTGTTGAGTTGATCTGGCGACAGACCCTGGACTGCATTGATACTCAACTCGCTGATCTGGGTTGCCGTAAGAACGCTCAGCGCCGACGTCAGCGCACCTACCTGCGTCGCAGTCAAGGCGCCCACCAACGTGCTGTTCCAACCCTGCAACGCGGTGGCGTTGAGCGAGTCGATGGCCGATGCCGTCAAGTATGGCACCTGCGTAACCGTAAGCGCTCCGGCCTGGGTTGAAGACAACTCGCCAGCCAAGTCTGGTGTGAGGGCCGCCATCTGCGACGTCGACAGCTCGTTTGCGACGAGAGCAGTGTAGTTCGTAGTGCTCATGCCGCTCAGCTGATCTGCCGACAGCGCCTGAACCGCGGCCGTGGTCAACTCGCCGATCTGCGTTGTGGACAATGTGCTCAGAGCAGTGCTCAGCGCCCCGACCTGGCCCGAAGTCAAGGCCCCGACCAACGTAGCGTTCCACACGTGTACCCCGGTTGCGTTCAGCGAATCGATAGCCGATGCCGTCAGGTATGGTGCCAGCGTGGACGCAAGCGCTCCGACCTGGGTTGAAGACAGCTCGCCCGCCAAATCGGGGGTAAGAGCAGCAATCTGCGTGGTCGACAAATTGTTCACAGACAGGACGTTGAAGTTGGTGGTCCCCATCGCGCCCAACTGATCTGTCGACAATGCCTGGATCGCATTCAAGGTTAGCTCGCCGACCTGCGTCGTGGACAAAACGCTCAGTGCGGAATTCAGCGCTCCGGCCTGCGTTGCGGTCAACGAGCCAATCAAGGTGGCATTCCAACCCTTCAGCGCGGTGGCATTCCCCGCGGACAAGCCGTCGATCGCTGTCGCCGACAAATCCTGGACGAAGCCGGCTGCCAGCGGAGCCGCGCCGCCAGTCGCCAGTTCGGTTAGTGCCGTTCCGTTCAGCGCGCCAATCTGATTCGCCGTCAGCAGAGAAAGCGTTAGCGAATTGATGGCGCCCGCGCTCAGGCTGTTGAGCTGGTCTCCGCTCAAGGCTTGTACCTGCACGGTCTGCAGATTGGCGGCCTCGGTCGAGGTCAGGTTAGACACCCAATCGGTCGTCAGGTTTTGCACCTGCGCTGCCGTCAGTGCTCGCAGCGCCGTGGCTGTCAGGTGCCCAATCTGTCCAGTAGTCAGGCTGTCCAGCTGGGTTGCCGTCATGCTGCTGAAGTCGGTTGCCGAAAGATTGTTCAGTGCCGTTGTCGTCAAATCGCTGAGCGTGTTCGTTGAGATGCCCGAAGCGGCCGCTCCGCCCATCGTTTCAAGCTCGGATTCCGCCAGCGCTTGCACCTGCGTCGCCAGCAGGTTGCTAACCTGTGCCGCGGAGAGGCTGTTCAACGCCGTTGCCATGACGCCTATTTGCGCCGTGGTCAGATCGCCCATTTGCGTGGCGTTCCAGCCCTGCAGCTCGACCGTGCTCATCGCGTTGAGCTCTGTCCCGGTCAGTGCCTGAATCTGGGTTGTGTTGAAGCTGTCCACGGCCTCAGATGTAAGCTCCTGAATTTCGGTCGCGCCGAACATGCCGAGCTGGGTTGCCGCAACATTGCCGCCGCTCCAGAGCGCGTTAAGGTTGCCAGCACTCAATGCGTTGAGCTGGTCTGAGGTTAGCGACTGAACCTGGGTTTGCAGCAATTGCCCAATCTGCGTTCCTGTAAGCGCGTTCAGCACTGTGCTCGAAAGCGATGCGACTTGCGCCGTCGAAAGCGCATTCAGCTGCGTCGTATTCCACGCATTCAGAGCCACAAGGTTTCCAGACGCGATCTGCTGAATTTGCGACGACGTCAGCGACGCCATCTGTCCAGTCACGCCACCGCTCAAGCCCTCAAGCTGCGCGGTCGAAAGATTGCCCACCGCGGTTGCGCTCATACCTCCGATCTGCGCCGCCGAAAGGTACTGCACGTTCAGCGACTGCAGGTTGTTCACCGAAAGCCCAGTATCGTTGAGCTGCGTGGCCGTTAGCGCCTGCACCTGTCCCGTGTTGAGCGTATTGAATTCGGTCTGCGAGAGGTTGTTGAGCGCCGTTACCGTGAGATTTCCGAGCTGCGCGGTTGTCAGCGAATTGAGCTGCGTCGAGGTCCAGCCCTGCAGACCCGTTACATTCAGATTTGCAATCTGATCTGTCGTCAGATTGGCAATCTGTCCGGTTGCACCGCTCGTCAGGGTGTCCACCTGGGTCGAGAGGAGCGCGCTTACTTGCGTGGTGCTCCAGCCCTGCAACTCCGCTGGGGTCAGCGCCGCCAGCGCCGTCCCGGTCAGGGACGGAATCTGGTTCGTGCCGAAACCCGCTGCCTGGGTCGCCGATAGGTTGCCGATGACAGTTGAAGTCAGCCCCGCTACCTGATTGGTGCCGAAATTGCCGGCAGTCAGAGCCTGCAACGAAGATTGTGTCAGTTCGCCGAGTTGCACAGGCGTTAGCGCCTGCGTCAGCGATACTGAAAGGTTTGAGAGTTGCGCTGAAGTGAGCGCGCCTATTTGCGTACCGTTCCAACCCTGCAGTTCGGCCGTGCTGAGCGATCCCATCTGATCCGTGGAAAGGTTCCCAATCTGCGTTGTCAGCAAGGCATCGGCTTGAGTCTGCGATAGGGTGCCGAATGCGCCAGTCGCACCAGTCGCCATGCCCTGCACCTGGGCCACAGTCAACTTGGTCACGTCCAGCGCCTGCAACGCTTGCGTGCTGGCGGAGGCGATTCCATTCAGTTGCGTCGTTGTCAGGGCTTGTTCTGCAGTCACAGTAAAGTTTGCCAGCTGTGTGGCCGTGAACGAACCCGCCTTCGTGGTCAGCCCCTGCACTTGCGCTGCCGTCAAGCCCTGTATCTGTGTCGTGGACAGGGTCGAGATATTGGCTGTCGTAAGCGCCGACAGCTGCGTTGGCGACAGGCTGGAGATCACCGTCGAGGTTAGCCCCGCCAGCGCCGTTGCACTAAGCCCCGCAAGCTGGGTCGTTGTGTAAGCCGGATTGCCGGTCATCGATGCCGACAAGGCGGTAATCTCGGTGTTGCTAAGCGATTGCGTCTGGGTTGCCGTCAATTCGCCGATTTGCGTTCCCGACAGGGTTACGATACCCCCGGCCCCCAGGTCATGCAGGGCGGCCGTGGCGATACCGCGAACCTGTGCCGTATTCCAGGCTTGTACTTCCGCGGCCCCAAGAGCGACAATTTCGGTCGACGTCACCCCCATCATCTGCGTGGTCTGGAACTGGCTGATTTGCGCGGTAGACAGATTTGCGATTTGCGTTCCGATCGACCCAACCTGTGTGGAGGTAAGATTCTGGAGCTGGGTCGCCGAAAGTGCGCTTAGCTGACCAGCCGAAAGACTTGATGCACTGAGCGCCTGCAGCTTGGTTGTGTTCAGACTGTTGACCTGATTGCTCGTAAGGGCCTGCACCTGCGTGGCCAGGAGACCGCTGACATTGCTTGTAGTCAGCCCATTGAGCGCCGTGGTTGTCAGACCTGCGATCTGCGTCTGCGAAAGCGACTTGACCTGTAGCGCGTTCAGCACCGCCGTCGAGAGAGCGGAAAGCTGCCCGGTGGCTCCCGACGTCAACGCCTGCACCTGCGTTCCGGCGAGGCCTCCGAGCTGCGCCGTAGTAAGGTTGCTGAGAGCCGCCGTCGTAAGCAGGCCAAATTGAGTTGTGGTAATTGCACTCAGCCTGGTACTGCCCCAAACCTGCAGTTCGGTCGATGTCAGAGCGCCGATCTGCGACGCGGTCAAGGCGGAGATAGCCGTCGCCGTGAGCTGCGTGGCCTGCGTGGTGCTCAGCTTTTGGATCTGAGCCGTCGAAAGCGCGCTAACCTGCGCGGTGGTCAAATTGGCGAGGCCTGTTACGCCCAGCGCCTGAATGTTGGTGGCCGTCAGCTGATTGAGCTCGCCCGTAGCTCCCGTCGTCAGTGCTTGCACCAGCGCCGTTGCGGCCGCGATCTGACCTATTTGTGCTGCCGACAGATTGTTTATGGCAGCGCTGGTCAGGCCGCTCACCTGTGTGGACGACAGCTTGGTTACCGTCAGGGCATCCAAGGCCGCCGGGGTCAGGGACGAAAGCATCGCTGTCGTCAGACTTTGAACCTGTGCCGTGCTGAGCGCGCCGATTTGCGATGTCGACAGGTTGCCAAACGCGGTAGCCGTAAGCTGACTAAGCTGCGCCGTTGTCAGCGCGCTCAGCTTGGCTCCGGTTCCCCAGGCCTGCATCCCGCCTGAGATGAGTGCGCCGATCTGGGTCGCCCCCAGCGAAGAAATCGCAGTGGCCGTGAGATTCGTAACCTGAGCTGAACTCAGTTTCGCGGTTTCGGCCGTCGTGAGCCCGCTTAGCTGCGCGGTAGTCAAATTACCCACACCTACCGTGCCGAGCGCCTGAAGATTGGTGGAGCTAAGCTGGTTCAGCTGGCCCGTCCCTCCAACCGTCAAAGCCTGCATCAGCGCCGCCGCGGTCCCGAGCTGGCCCATCTGCACCGTCGATAGATTGTTCAGGGCGGCGGTAGTCAGCCCGTTCAGCTGTGTGGCCGACAAGTTCGTGACCGTCAGCGCGTCCAAGGATGCCGCACTCAACGACGAGAGCATCCCCGTCGTCAGACTTTGGACCTGGGTGGCCGCCAGAAGGCCGATCTGGCCAGCCGATAGGTTGCTGAATGCTGTCGAGGTGATATGGCTGAGCTGCGCAGTGGTCAGCCCGGATACCTGGGTGGCCGAACTCCAGCTCCGAATCTCTGTCGAACTCAGTGTCCCAAGCTGGTTAGTTGACAGATTCCCGATCTGCGTGGCGTTGAGCCAGGTAGCCTGCGTGGTGCTCAAGTTGGCGACGTTCAACGCCTGCAGGTTCGACGCGGACAGGTTGTTCAGTTGGCTCGTGACCAGTGCTTTTACCTGGGTGGCGGTGAGTTCGCCTCCGAATTGAGCGGTCGACAGATTGTTCAGAACCGTCGGCGTCAGCCCGGCAATCTGCGAGGTGGAAAGAGCAGAGACCTGCGTGGTATTCCAGCTTTGCAGCTCACCGGCCGAAAGCGCGCCGATTTGCGTTGTAAACAGCCATGCCACCTGAGTGGAGCTGAATTGCGAAGCTTGCGTGGCGCTCAAGCTCTGGATGTCGGTAGCCGACATCCCCTGGATTTGTGTCTGCGACAAGCTCGAAATCGTTACCGCGGCAAAGGGCGGCGGCAACGGCACGCCGAGCTGGGTCGTCGTCAGGCTTGCAAGCTGCGTGGAACTGAACTTGTTCAAATCCGAGACTTGGAGCGCGCTGATCTGCAGCGATGTAAGTCCGGCGATCTGGCCGGTGGCTCCCGTACTCCACGCCTGGATCTCATCGGAACTCAATTGAGAGATCTGCGATGTCGACAAAGCACCGATCTGGCTGGATGTAAGTCCTTCCACCTGCGCTGTGGATAGGTTCGTCACAGCGTCAGTGCTCAGTCCCTGAACTTGTGTTGTAGAGAGGTTCTGAACGGTCAGCGCCTGGAACGCCGCCAGCACCGGCGCCCCGCCCGCCGTGGCCAAGTTATTGAGTTCAGCCGATGTCAGCGACTGCACCTGGGTCGCATTCAGGCTGGCAATCTGAGTGGTCGAGAAGTTGGCCAGCATCGTCACGCCGCTGGCTCCCAGGCCGCTCAGCTGGGTGCCGGTCAAGGCCGCAACCTGCCCGGCCCGCCCTGTGCTCCAGCCCTGAAGTTCGCTCGAAGTCAGCGCCTGAAGGGCAGTGGCCGTCAGATAGCCGATCTGGCTGGTCGTGAAGCTCTGAGCCTGCGCTGTGGTCAGTTCGCCAATCGCGGTGGCCGTCAGATTTTGAACCTGCGCCGTCGAGAGATTTGCGACGTTAAGCGCGCTGAGAATATTGCCGCCCGGCAGCCCAAGCTGCCCAGCGGAGAGCGAGCCGAGCTGGCCTGCGGTTGCAAGCTGGCCAAGCACGTCCGTCGTAAGCTGCGACACTTGCCCGGCGGTAAGCGCTGCCAGCTGGGTCGCCTCCAGAGTGACCGACGCCGTCGTATTGAGAATGGCCGCTCCTAATGCGTCCACCGACAAGGCGGCAACCTGGGTCTGTGCGAGAGCGCCGAACTGCGTCGACGTCAGTTGGCCTACAACAGTCGCCGTTAGCGCGGACACCTGCGCCAGCGTGAGCTGCGCGATCTGTCCGGTTGAGATCGCGTGCAGGTTGGTGGCGCTCATCCCCTCGAACTGGGTCTCCGTGAGCGATTGCAACTGTGCCGTCGTCAGGTAGCTGCCGATCTGAGTTGTGGTAAGCTCGTTTAGAACCGCTGTGTCGAGCTGGCCGACCTGTCCGGGCGTAAGGTAAGCGAGGCGCGTCGACGTCCAGCTTTGCACCTCGGTCGAACTCATCCATCCGATTTCGGTCGTGGACAGCGCCTGCATCTCGGTCGAGGTCCAGGCTTCGCCTCCCGATTTCGTCAGGCCGGTAATGGCATTCAAGGTCAGCGCCGAAACCTGCAACGGACTGATATATTGGATATTTTGCGTCAACGCCGCCAAATCGGACGATTGCAGGGTGGTGGTGTTGGCACCCAGGGCGTTGATTTGCGTCGCGCTAAGTACGGCAACCTGCGTAGATTGCAGGCTGCTCACGTCCGTTGAGCTTAGCGTGGAGAGCGTCGTCGTCGTCAGGTTGGCGATCTGCTGTGGGCTGAGGGAAGATATGAATGTCATGGGGCACTTCCAGTCCGGTGTAGACTATCGTCGCAGTTTCTTACCTACACGGACCGGCTCGTCATCGATTACCGGTACGTCAGCAGGCGCCTATGAGTGGTTGCAGGTTACGCAGACACAACTTAAATAGCAGCTAACGCGGCGCGGGAGCGTAGCCGGACTCCGGGGACGGTATATTTTTGGTTAATCGTTACAGCTCAAACCTTGCTTGAGGCTGTAATTGCCATTTCGGGTAGCAGATAGGCATAGGAAAGGGCTTGCCCTCTGCGCTGAGCCTGCAATCGGCCCTCCTACCGCAGCTTCGCACGGCGCCTGGGGAAGGCGTTCATGCTGCATTATTTCAAAATGGGTGCGCGCTCAAAACGCTCTCAAAATGAGCAGAATGCGCCACTCTCCGCCAACTGCCGGCAGAAACGGCAGGGCGATCAGTCTTCTTCCGCCGGCTGGAGCGGAATGCGGATCACCGCCCTCAAGCCTCCGAGGACGCTGTCATCGAGTGTGATTTCGCCGCCATGCCCGCGGACGATGTCGCGCGTGATGGCGAGGCCCAGGCCTGTGCTTTTCACGTCCTGATTCCGGGCCTTGTTGAGGCTGTGGAACGGCCGGAACACCTCCTCGCGCCTATCCGCGGGGATGCCGGGGCCATTGTCCTCGACCGTGATCGTGAGCCACCCCTTCGACCTGAGCGCCCGAATTGAAATGACACTGGCGAACCGCGATGCGTTGGAGACTAGGTTTACGGCCGCGCGCTTGAAGGCATTGCGCCGGACTGCCACCACAAGCGGGTCCTGACGCACCTCAAGCCTGATGGTTTTGCCTTCGGCTGCTGCGCCTGCCTGGACCTCCTCCAGCATGCGCTTCACATCCACCTGCCGCACCTTTTCGCCGGACGCGCCCTTTGCGAACGCCATGTAGTCTTCCAGCATCGCCTGCATCTCGTCCACGTCGTGCGTCAAGCTGGCGATATGCGGGCCTTCCATAATCGCGAGTTGCAGGCGGAAACGGGTCAGGATCGTCCGCAAGTCGTGGCTCACGCCCGCGAGCATGATCGTCCGCTGCTCGACATGGCGTTCGATCCTGTCTCGCATTTCGAGGAACGCCTGTGCCGCCAGCCGCACCTCGCGTGCGCCGCGTATCTTGAAATCGGTCGGCGCGGGCTGGCCCCGGCCGAAGCGGCTGGCGGCGTCGGCAAGCGACTGGATAGGCCGGATCTGATTGCGCAGGAACAGAATGGCGACGAGCAGAAGAACAGCCGAGGAACCGGCCATCCAAACAAGAAAGATGTGAGTGTTGGATGGCAAGAGCTGCGCGCGCGGCGCAAGCACATGCATCACCACCCCATCGAGCTTGATCCGGATCTCGATATGCCCCGACGACCCCACCGTGTCGATCCAGAAGGGGCGGTGGATGCGGCCGCGGATTTCCTCGGACAGATGCCGGTCCAGGAAAGCGAAAAAGGGCTTCGACCTCGTAATCGGCAGTTCCTCGCCCGGCACGAAGCGGACGGCTAGGCCAAGGTGGTTGCCGGCCATTTCGCTCAAGCGATTAAGCTCCGCCGGCCCTTTGTCCCTGGCAAGGTCGTAAGCGGCGGCCAGCATGGCGATTTCCTGCGCGGTGGCGGTCGAAAGCCGCCCGGTCACCACTTGCCAGTGGCGGTCGAGGAAGACCAGCGCCAGGATCGATTGCAGTATGACGATGGGCGCAATGATGATGATCAGCGCCCGCGTATAGAGCCCCTTCGGCGCGAGCGTTCCAAAGAATGCGCCGAGCTTGGCGCCCCAAGCCGCGAGGCGGCCGCCTCCGCCGGAGTAAGGCTGGGCATGCCCGGCGCTTCCCAGGCTGCCGGCTGTTACGGCCTCAGAGGTTTTCAGGGAAATGACGGTAGCCTCCCCTGCTAGTGTGGCGTCTCACAATTGCCTATCCCCTTTGTGGTTATCCTCGCGAAGGCAATTGCGAGACTAAGCCACACTAGCGCTTTGATTCTGCTAGTGTCCCTTCTGTCTCCGAATTACCGTGCGAGCGTCCGGCAAATGGGGCGGTAATTCGGAGACGGGACACTAATCGAGGTAGAGGACATAGCCCTTGCCTCTCACCGTATGCAAATAGGCTGGATTGGCCGGGTCGGTCTCGATCTTCTGCCGCAAGCGGTTGATCTGCACATCCACGGCGCGTTCGTTCTCATATTCGCCAAGTTTGGCCAAATCCTCGCGCGAAACCGGCTCGCCGCCGGAGAGCGCGAATTCGCGGAGCACCTCGCGCTCCTTATCCGTCAGCTTGATCGGCTCATCGCCGCGCCTGAGTTCGTTCCGGCGCAGATCGAAGGAGAACGGTCCGAAGCGCACCTCGCCGGCCTTGGCCTGGGGCGAAGAATGCCGCTTCAGGATGTTTTGCAGCCTGAGCAGAAGCTCGCGCGGCTCGAACGGCTTGGCCACATAGTCGTCGACGCCAAGCTCAAGCCCCCTTATGCGATGCTCCGGTTCCGATCTGGCCGTCAGCATCAGGATCGGTACATCCGAGTCCTTTCTGACCCTCTCCGCAACCTCGAAGCCGCTTTCGCCAGGCATCATCACGTCGAGAACGATGCAATCGAAGGCCAGTCCCTCCATCTGCGCGCGCGCAGCAGCCCCATCCTCCGCCAGCGTTACCCTGAAGCCGTTCTGGCGCAGGTAGCTGCCGAGCAGATCGCGGATGCGCGCGTCGTCGTCGACCACAAGAAGATGCGGTGCGTCGTCCGCCAAAACGGATTTTTCATTATCGTGTGCTGTCATGGCACCCATGCTTCGATGCTTGGCCTACACTTTTAGGGCGATTGTCCGGTTAAAACAACTTCTCTGTGGCCGCCTGCGATATTGACACGCTTTGTTCCACTCTTTAGCTATTCCTTGCCTGCATGCCGCAACGCCTTGCGCTGCGACCGGCTTCTCAACAACAAAAATCGAAGCATCGGAGACGGCTATGTCAATCGTTCCATATGACCAACGGGATGGATTCATTTGGATGGATGGCGCGCTGGTACCGTGGCGCGAGGCGAAGATCCACGTATTGACGCATGCCCTTCACTATGGCAGCGGCGTCTTCGAAGGCGCCCGCATCTATGGCGGCGAGGTTTTCGCGTCCACGCAGCACAGCGAACGGCTGCGTGCGTCGGCCAATATCATCGGCTTCGAAGTTCCCTACACCGCGGAGCAGCTCGACCAGGCGTACCGGGACGTCATCAAGGCGCAGGGGCTTGCCGATGGCTATCTTCGCCCCATCGCCTATCGCGGCGCAGAGGAAATGGGCGTCGCGGCGAAAAACACCAAGATTCATGTCGCCATCGCCTGCTGGTATTGGGGTTCCTACTTCCCCGAAGAGGAGCGGATGAAGGGCATTCGTCTGCGCTGGGCAGACTACCGCCTGCCCGATCCGATGACCGCGCCGAGCCGTGCCAAGGCGGCCGGCCTTTACATGATCTGCACCATCGAGAAGCACAAATCCATCGATACCGGTTATGCCGACGCGCTGATGCTCGACTGGCAGGGCCGGGTGGCCGAGGCAACCGGCGCGAACGTGTTCTTCGTGAAGGACGGCAAGCTGCATACGCCGATTGCCGATTGCTTCCTGGACGGCATCACCCGCCGCACCGTCATTGCGCTTGCCAAGAAGCGCGGCATCGAGGTGATCGAGCGGCGCATCCAACCCGAGGAGCTTGCCGGCTTCGAGCAGTGCTTCCTCACCGGCTCCGCCGCGGAAGTGACGCCCGTCTCCGAGATCGGTGATTACCGCTTTACGCCGGGCGAAATAACGAAGGTGCTGATGGCCGACTACAGCGCCGGCACGCGCCCGAAGAACGCCGCCGCCGAATAGGCGCCCTTCACAACAGACCTGCGCCCAAGCCGCCCGAAGGGCAGCGGCGCAAACAAAATGAGGAATGAACGATGACACGCCGTGCTGTTAACGACGTACCTGCGCTTGGCAAAGTGCTTGGCCCCTATTCGCGCGCCGTCTGGGCAGGGGATACCCTGTTCCTGTCGGGCCAGCTCGGCATGGACCCTGCCACGAACAAGCTCGTTGAAGGCGGGGTTGCGGCCGAAACGGAGCAGCTCTTGAAGGGAGTCGCGGCCGTGCTCGAAGCAGCCGGGCTCGGCATGGGCAATGTGGTGAAGGCAAATGTCTTCCTCACAGACATGGGCGACTTTGCCGCCATGAATAAGGTCTACGAGACGTTCTTCGAAGCGCCGTACCCTGCACGCAGCACCATCGGCATTGCAGCACTGCCCGCCGGGGCGCATGTCGAGATCGAATTCATCGCAACCGCCTCGAAATAGCGATACGCCGGCAAGGGCGGGTTATGCGGCCTTCGAGAACGAAGCCAATTGCCCGCCTTGTGCGGCTCCTTCGCCTGTCCGATTGCGATATTCCGCGATATCTCCGGTAATTGCCGACAGGAAGTCCTTGACCGCCGCCGATAGCTCGGAGGAGAGCGTTTCGAGCTGCTTGGAGACATCTGAGACGAACCACGCCTGCTGCTTGGTCTGGGCTGCGGTCTTGGAGACTTCGCTCGAACTTGCCGAGGCCTTTTCGCTGGAGCCTGCGGCTGCCGCCACGTTGTTGGCGATCTCCTTGGCCGCCGCCGTCTGCTCTTCCACCGCCGCCGCAATTGCGCCGGTAAAGGCCTGGATCTCGCCGACCTTGGCGGAGACCGACTGGATCGCCCCTACCGCCGTGCCGGTGGCAGTCTGCATCGCGTGGATCTGTTCGGCGATAGCGTCGGTTGCCTTGGCGGTCTGCGCCGAAAGCTCCTTCACCTCGGCCGCCACCACAGCAAAGCCCCGGCCTGCCTCGCCCGCGCGGGCCGCCTCAATGGTCGCGTTCAGCGCCAAAAGGTTAGTCTGGTCGGCGATGCTGCGGATCACGGCCACGATGGAGCCGATCTGCTCCGCGGCACTCGCGAGCCCCGCCACGTCCTTGTTGGTCCGCTCCGCCTCGCCGGAAGCCTCTTCGACTACGGCGTTGGTGCGGTGGGCCTGGCCGGCAATCTCCTTGATCGAGTTTGAGAGTTGCTCGGTCGCTGCCGATACCGCATGAGAATTGCCCGCAGCACTTGCCGAAACGCTGGCGGCGTTGCCCGCCTCAAGGGTCGAAACCTCGGCGGCCTCCGAAAGCATGCCGGCAGAGGTTCTGAGCTGGTCGATCTGGCCGCTCAGAGCGGAAACGACCGCGGTAACGTTACGCTGGAACTCTCGCGTCGCGCTTTCAAAGTGGCGCAGCCGCTCCTGCGATTGCAAATGATAGTTGGCGGTTTCCTTTTGCAAACCTATCCAGTTCGCGGGTGCGCTCTGCGATTGAGTTGCGGTAGTGTTCGAAGGCGCGCGCGATTCGCCCAAGTTCGTTCCGCCGGTCCGTAAAGGGAATTGGGCCTGCCGCTGCTGGCAAACTCTGGCTTCTTCACCATTTCTGCGAACAGGGTCAAGGGTGGATCGAGAAACCGGGCCAACACAAACCCAAACAGTGCCAAGATAACCGTCAACAGAGCCGAAGACCGCATAATTCTGTCTGTTATGCTATCGGCAATTTCGGTGATCGAAGACTTGATGACGCCTGAAAACAGGATGCCAACGATCTTTCCGGATCGATCGAAAACCGGCTGATATGCGGTGTAATAGGGGATATCCAGGATACTGGCCTCACCGTGGTACGCCCGGCCTTGCATGACGGGTTCGAAGGCGGCGCTCCCCTTCCCCAGTTTCGTGCCAACCGCCCGGCTTCCATCCTTCTTTTTAACGGTGGTGGAGACCCGGTGAAATCGTTTTCGGCGGCGCTATAGGAGAAGATCGTCGTCAGGGCTTCGGTTACCTGCGAAATGCTGTCCACCAGGCGGCCGTCCGCGACATCGGGCAGTCCGTCCACGACTACTTTTTGAAGCCTGCCGCCGCCATCCCAAAGCAGCTCCACGCCTGGATAGGCCTGCGCAAGCTGCGTTGCCGCCACCTTGATGGCACGCTCCTGACGGGCTATAGCCAGCTTTACCTCGTTACCGCTAAGTTCCGACTGGGCCACGAGTAGAAGCACAAGCGACGTGCACAGCACAAAGCCCGCGACAATTGCCCCGGTCAAGATAGACAGGCTAATTCCATGGCAAAGCCTCAATACAGACATCTGCGATCCCCGCAAGGCAGTCCTGACGGAGGCACAGTGAGGCAGATTGGTTTCGTCTGGGTTTTCCTGCCGTCTAAAATTCGCGATAGCGTCTTTTCCGCCGGTTTTGCCCGCCATACCAGCGCTTTCCGCGCAATCTTGCCGTTTTTGCGGCCCCGTTTCAGCCACGCCGGCATATGAATAGAAACGGTTAGCGTGCGGATACAACTTCGAAGGCATAATGTGATGAAACACCAATGGATTCTTAGTGTACTGGCGCCGGCGCTCGCGCTGCTGGCGATGGCAGCACCGGCCTGCGCACAGGAAGGGGCCGCCCCGGGCGTCATCGTCGAGGGAAGCGGCAATGTGAGCGTGGGCGGACAAGCCGCTGCCCGAAAGGGCGACCGGACGGACGGCGCAGATGCGGCCGTGGAAGGCTCGCCCAACGTGTTCATCAACGGCAAGCCAGCTGTGAGGGTTGGCGACCGCACGGGCTGTGGCGGGGTCGTGGTAGGCGGCGCGTCCAACGTCTTTGTCAACGGAAAGCCCTTGGCCCGCAGCGGCGACCTTACCTCGGGCTGCCCAGGCAAGTAAGGCCTTACGCGGCGAGCCGGCCGAATCCTGAAGAACCGGCTTCAAGTCTCTGAAATGCAGCCGTCATATTGGGGGAGCGTAGAATGAAGGGTTCCGGCAGCATATTCGCAGTTTTGGCATGCGTTCTTACGGCGTTTTTTGTTGCAGGGGACGGGCCGGCCGCCGCCGCTGATGGGGCGGACAAGCTCTGGCAGCAGCAAATGGAGGTGGGCCGGCTCCATGAGGCGGGATCGGATGCGCAAGCGCTCCAGGTGGCCAAAGAGGCTCTGGCAGCGGCGATTACAGAGTTCGGCCCGGACAGCCGGCAGGCGGGCCAGCAGCATTTCGGCGTTGGCATGGCTTCGGAGGGGCTTGGCGATTTTGCCGGGGCTGCGCGCGAATTTGCCGAATGCGTGCGAATCCGCGAGATCGAGAACGGCCGGGACAGCCAAATCGTTGCCCAAGCGCTTGAGCGCCTCGGGCACGCGTTCCTGAAGCTGGGCCGGCTGGGCGAAGCCGAAGCCAGCTATTCGCGCGACGTCCAAATCTACCGCGAACTCTATGGCGAAGACTACATTCCGGCTAACGCCTATGCCGGCCTCGGAGCGGTCAAATTGGCGGGCGGCGACCCTGGCGCAGCCCTTGCCAACTATCGCAAGGCCGTAAACCAAGTGATCGGCAAGCCTGCGACGCGTGCCATAGATCGCTCCGAGACGGAGAACCGGATCAAAGGGAACCGGGATATTTTCATCGGCCTGGGGCGCGCGGCGGCGGCACTGCGCGGAAAGGCCGGCGCCGATGAGCCGGTGCTGATGGAGGAAAGTTTCGCTGCGGGCCAGCGCGCCTGGGCCACCTCCGCCGCATCGGCGCTAGCCAAAATGACTGCGCGGCTCAAGGCGGGAGACACCGAACTCGGGCGCGCCGTCCGGCACCTCGACGAGCTGAATGATCGCATTGTGGGGCTACAACAGCAAACCTTGAATGACGCGGGGGCGCTGTTGAAGCCGCAGGACCCTGCGTTCCGGAAGATGATGGAAGGCCTCAGCGCGGCAGGCGGCGCGATGATGAAGGAGATGGTCCCCCTGATGAAGCGCCAGACAGAGCTTGCCCCGGTCATGAACCGGCAGCAAGAGCTTGGGGGCCGTCTGCAGGATCTCATGAAGCGCTGCCCAACACCAGTCGCCCCCGGCTGCGCGGAAAGCGTCAAGGAACGCACCGCCATCTTGAAGGAAATGGGCGAGGTGTCGGCCAAACTGTCTCAAGGGCTTAAAGACCAGCCCATGCAGCGCGGCGAGGGCACCGCCCGCATGATGCAGCAGCTACAGGCGGGCATCAAGGATGTACCGGGTATGGCCGACTTCGTGACCGCCCAGAAGGGACGCAGCGATGAGAGCCGGAAGCTTGAAGCCGAGCTAAAGGCAGAACGCGCGGCTGTTGCCCAGCGCTTCCCGGAGTACTTTTCGATTGCCGAGCCCGCCCCGCTGACGGTGGCGGAGACGCAGAGGCTCTTGAAGGACGGCGAGGCGCTGGTGGCCATTCTCACAGCGCCGGAAAGCTCGATGGTTTGGGTGGTGACGCCCGAAGGCGCGGAATGGGCAGAGATCAAGGCTGGCGATGCCGCGCTTGCCCTGGAGGTGAAAGCCCTGCGCCAAGGGCTGGACCCGGCGGCTGGAGAGCCTGCAAGCTTCGATACCGGCCGCGCTCACCGGCTCTACGAACTGCTGCTCGGGCGCTTCTCGCGGATGCTAGCTGGCAAGCAGCATGTGATGTTCGTCGCGACCGGGCCTCTCAGCAGCCTGCCGTTCCAGGTGCTCGTCACCGAGCCGCCACGGCCGGGCCTCAACGAGGCTGAAGCCCTCAAGGAGGCGCACTGGCTGATCAAGGACCATGCGCTGAGCGTGCTTCCCTCAGTCCAATCGCTTTCGTCCCTGCGCAAGCTGGCTGCTGCAGGGGTTGCCGCGAAACCCTATTTCGGTATCGGCGACCCGGTGCTTGGCGGTCAGGCGTCTCAAGCCGGAGAGGCGCGCGGCGCAGGCAAATCCCAAGTCACGGTTGCCGCACTTTACCGCAATGGCGGCACAGCCAGCCTTCCGCTCCTGCAATCGCTGAACTCGCTGCCGGAGACGTCCAGCGAGCTTAGGAGGGTCGCGAAGAGCCTCGGGGCGCCGGACGACAGCGTCGCCGTAGGCCGGGATGCCACGAAGGAACGGCTTACCACAGCGCGGCTTCAAGACTACCGCATCCTGCACTTCGCCACGCATGCCCTTGTCGCGGGCGAATTGAGCGGCCTCAACGAACCCGCACTCGTGCTCTCGCTTCCGCCCCAGTCTTCCAAGGCCGAAGACGCGCTGCTCACCGCCTCCGAGGTGGGAGGGCTGCAGTTGAACGCGGACTGGGCCATACTTTCGGCCTGCAACACCGCCGCGGGCGACAAGCCGGGCGCCGATGCGCTTTCCGGTCTCGCCCGCGCCTTCATTTTCGCGGGCACGCGCGCGCTTCTGGTGTCGCACTGGCCGGTGAATTCCGAGGCCGCAGTCGCCATCACGACGCGGACATTCGCCTTCCTGACCCGGACGCCGCACATAAGGCGCGCCGAGGCATTCCGGCAGGCGATGCTGACGCTGATCGCCGACGGCTACCCGCCGGCACTTTGGGCACCCTTCGTCATCGTTGGCGAGGGCGGCGCCGTTCTGTAAAAGACCTGTCGATGGCCGGTCCCGCCGTTTCGAGTGCAGGAGAGTTTCCGAGGAGCATAGCATGAAGCGTCTTGTCAGCGCGTTTTGGGCTTTGGCGCTCGCCATGGCCGCCCTCTTTCCAGCGGGAACCCTCCCGGCCGCAGCCGCGGAACCATCGGCTAAGCTCAAGCAACTCCAGGAAGAAGGAGCCCGGCTTTATAAGGCCGGCGCTTACGCCGAAGCGCTTCCGGCCGCCCAGAAGACGCTTGAGCAGGCGATTGCCGAATTCGGCAAGGACAGCGAACAGGCCGGCATCCAGACCTGGAGTGTTGGCCTCGTCGCGGAAGCGGCGGGAGACTATGCGGAGGCCGAGCGCCAGTATACCGAGTCGGTGCGCGTGCGCGAGATCGCCTACGGCAGGGACAGCGCGGGCGTCGCCGTGACGCTGGAACGGCTTGGCCATGCCGAGCTGAAGAACGGTAAGCCGGGCGCCGCGGAAGGGCATTTCCTGCGGGAAATCAAAATTTTCCGCGACCTCCAGCTTGGCGATCACTCGATTTCCGCGACCGCCTATTCGGGGCTTGGTGACGTCAACCTCGCCCGCGGCGACTACAAGACCGCGCTTGCGCACTACCGCAAGGCCGTGCTGCAGCTGACCAGCCAGGAATCCCAGCAGGCGCTGGCACGCTCGGTCGCCGAAAACCAGATCAAGGAGCATCGCGGCATTTTCATCGGGCTCGGGCGCGCCGCCGCCGGGCTTCGCCAGAGCGGGGCGGACGGGACGGCGCTGATGGAGGAGAGCTTCACCGCAGGCCAGCGCGCCTGGGCGACCTCCGCCGCATCGGCCCTCGCCAAAATGACGGCGCGGCTCAAAGCGGGGGATACCGGGCTAGGCCGGGCCGTCCGCCATCTCGACATGCTCACCGGGCGCATTCTGGAGCTTAACCAGTTGGACATGGCGGCTCTTACCGCGCGCAGCGAACTGCAGCGGCAAGACCCTGAATACAGCCGGGTCATGGACGCTTTCCGCGCGGCAAGCACAGCGAATGCAAGAGACATAGCCCCTGTCGTCAAACGGCAGCGTGAGCTTATCGAGCGCCTTGGAAGGGCCAGCGAGGGCGAGCGGATGGCGATCTCCAAGGAGCTTGGCGAACTTTCTTCGCAAGCTTCGAAGGGCGCGGGAGAAATCACCAGGCTGAGCCAGGAGCTGAAGGCCGCGGACCAGAAGATTCCCGGCTATGCCGAATTCGAGTCCATCCGCAAAACGCGCCTCGACGAGAGCCAGCAGCTTGAGCAGGAACTGGCCGCCTCGCGTGCGGATGTCGTTAAACGCTTCCCGGATTACCTGTCGCTGTCCGAGCCCGCGCCCCTATCGGTGGCGGACACGCAAAAGCTGTTGCAGCCCGATGAGGCGCTGGTTGCGATCCTGACGGGGCCGGACAGTTCGCTCGTTTGGACCGTCACGCAGGAAGGCCCGGATTGGGCAGAGGTGCCCGCCGGAGACGCGGCCCTTGCCGTTGAGGTGAAGGCGCTCCGGGCCGGCCTTGAACCGCAGGCGGATGGCGGGGAGCCGCAAGCCTTCGACATCGCCCGCGCCAACCGGCTTTACGAACTGCTGCTGGGCCGCTTCGCGCACACGCTCGCGGGCAAAAAGCACGTCATGTTCGTGCCGGCGGGGCCGCTCAGCAGCCTGCCCTTCCAAGTGCTCGTCACCGAGCCGCCGCGGCCGGGCTTGAACGGGGCCGATGCGGTGAAGGACGCGAAGTGGCTCATCCGCACCCATGCGCTGAGCGTTTTGCCCTCGGTGCAATCGCTTGCCTCGCTGCGCAAGCTTGCGGCGGCCGGCGTCGCGGTGAAGCCCTATTTCGGCATCGGCGATCCGGTGCTGGGCGGCGCGGCACCGGATGCCGGCAATTCGCGCGGCAAGGCTAAGGCGAAGGTCTCGCTGGCCGCGCTCTACCGGGGCGGCGGCGTGGCTAACCTGCCGCTGCTTCAGACGCTGCCTCCGCTGCCGGAGACGGCGGACGAACTCCGGAGGGTCGCCAATACGCTCGGCGCTTCCGAAAGCAACATTATCCTTGGCCAAACGGCCACCAAGCAAAACCTTCTATCCACCTCGCTTCAGGACTACCGCGTTTTGCATTTCGCCACCCACGGGCTTGTGGCGGGCGAGTTGAGCGGCCTGTTGGAGCCGGCGCTCGTGCTGTCGCTGCCGCCGCAGTCCACCAGGGCGGAGGACGCGCTGCTGACCGCCTCGGAGGTGGCCACGCTGCAGCTCAACGCCGACTGGGCCGTGCTATCGGCCTGCAACACCGCCTCGGGTGACAAGATTGGCGCCGATGCGCTTTCAGGGCTGGCGCGGGCGTTTTTCTTCGCGGGGACGCGGGCGCTTCTGGTGTCGCACTGGGCGGTGGATTCGGAGTCCGCGGTGGCGCTGACCACGCGCACCTTCGGCTATCTGGCCAAGGCCCCGCAGATGCGGCGCGCGGAGGCGTTCCAGCGGGCGATGCTGACGTTGATCGAGGAGGGGCATCCGCCGTCGCACTGGGCGCCGTTCGTGATCGTGGGCGAGGGTGGCGCGGTTGTACGGAAAAGCGGTACGTGAGCGCGTTACGAGCGGTTGCGAAAGACTTTCCGGGACGGGGCAATCGAACGCCCTGCGCTCGGCTCGGAAGGTAGGGTGGGGTCGAATCCGGAAAACTACGCATCTTCGGGATGCTACCGCTCCTACTCAAAAAGCACACGTGAATACTCATGCGCAACGGCCGCGCCGACGCTATTAATACACCATGCGCCGGAGCAAACGGCTCCAGCGACTCGGATGTAGATTTTGGGAATTGCCGCCTTTGCCGCAGCATCTACAGGGTGGCCGCACAAATCCCCGAAACGAGGAGTATAACAGTTAACACGAAGATGGCTCAATGGATCGATACGGTGATTGTGCCGTAGCGATCTCCGCTCCTCTTCGGTCTCGTGGCATCTATTCAGGAAGCGTAGGAATGAAGCACGCCCACATTTTGGCCAAACGGGTCGATGAGAACAATAATGAAGATGCAAATGGTCTCTACATCCGGTTCTATCGAGACTTCAAGACCCAAGAAGGCAGAAGGCAGGTGATCTCGGGCTACTGGATGACGCCCTTGGGCATCGATCTGGACGAGCTTATCGGAGGCTTCTGTTACGTCCACACTATAGCCTCTACCGAGCCTAGTGAGAAGGTAATGAGGATCATAGGCCATTGCGGTCCTTATGACCTGCGTATGCCCGATGACGAATTTGAACGTTGGGCTCGCTTCAGGGAAGATGTCACCAGGGATCGTTTGCAGGGGGAGGGAAAAATAGCGCTCATTCTTAATTATATCCCCTTCTCTGAGCTTTCTAAAGAGAAACGGAAATGGCGCTGGCGGGGACCTAAGGCCAACCAAAATCCAACCTCGCACATTTCCGTCGTGGACTGTCCTCCTTATCCTCTTTATCCGCACGAGAGGTAACATAGCGGCGCCCGGCGAAGGTCCCCACTTCATCTGGTATTCTAGCTGGAGATGTAGTTCTGGCCGATGGCATGATCCGCAAACGGCGTGGCGGTTGCGTTGAATAGGATGAATACTTCGCTTCTATCTCGACGCGAATGATCAAGCCCATTTCCGCTTTTTTTCTCGTGCGCCGAAGATGCTTTGTTGTACCACCATATGGCCGTTCTCGGAGCAAACAATCGTCGTCTGAGCCTTGGTCACGTTTCTCATAACGCCAAAGCCCATTCGGTTGAGTACCAGACCCATTGCTCTTATGAAAGTTGGCATGGCATGAATTGACCGGTGGGGGTCTATTGCGATCTCGACATGATCAAGAATGTCTTCGAAGCCCTCCGGTTTCGGGGGCGCCATTCCACGCGCCTCCAAGGTTAACATCATCGCCTTAATGAGTTCCGCATCTATCTTCTCCGCCGCATCCCGTGCAGCAGGAACTCGAGCTCTCTGAAGGCAAACGTATTCAAAGAGCTCGCTCACAAGAACCGGGGTGTTTTCGCGGCTTTGTAAACGATGGAGTAACTTTGGCCAACCGGACTCCGTTTTTGAAAACAGGTCTTCCAGCGAGTCATGGTCCTGACCGCCGCCCGGTAATGGTTGTGAGTAATAGTATTTGTGGAAAGCGGTGGTGTCGGGCGTCTGATGAATCACCTTAGTTGGGTCGTCCTTAAGGTATACGTAGACTTTGCCAGCTTGGTCACAAAAAGAGCGGAGGTATGTTCTGGGGATGTAGTGGTGTCGCTTTTTGGCCATGCAGAGCTCCTAAAACAGCCCTTCCGCAGCCTCGACCCACCGCCGCCGTACCGGTTTCTGGCGGCGAACTACCAGGGCTCCGCCCATTAAAGCTTTATGCACCTTCCAATTGTATCAAGGCGGGTATGAATGAGTTACGGTTGTACCATCGATGACCGGCCTGTCCGCGAGCACGATTTGGCGGAGGACAGGTTTTTGGCAGCAGGGAGCCGTCACGGCTTCCTCCAAGCCGAGGGCCGGCTCGCGGGCGCCTTCCGCCGCTGTGGAAGCGATTCTCCGCTCGGGCCGCATACTTAAGGCCCGGGTCTGGTCCATCAGCGCGCTTTTTATACTGATGGCGATCATTCTGGCTGCCGCTCTCATATTCGAACAGCGCCGCTCCGCCTTGGACAGGGCGAAATTCGAAGCCTCGAACCTTTCAGCGGCCTTCGAACTGGAAATGCGCGAGTTCATTGACAACACGTGGGCCGCTTTAAGGACGGTTTCGGCCGACATCCCGCTGAAAGGGCCGAAGTCCGCGCTTTGGGATTGGCTCCAGCATCGCGGACCGGATGCGCGCCATACGCACATGACGATGCTCGATGCCGAAGGCAAGGTCGTCACCTCGACGGTGGACTCCAATTGGACACGCGCGGATTTATCGGATCGCGAGCATTTCAAGATTCACGCGGCAAATCCGCAGGTGGGGCTTTACATCAGCGCGCCTGTCCTGGCGCGGGGCTCCAAACGCGTCAAATTGCCGTTCTCGATCAGGCTCAACAAGCCCGATGGTTCTTTTGCCGGCACGCTGTTCGCTACAGTCGAACCGGAATTCCTCACAGTTCTTTATCGCAACGTCAACCTTGGCCAGACGGGATCGCTCATGCTGGTCGGCCTGGATGGCGCGGTTCGCGCTTATCTTTCCCGGCACAGCGAGGCAGGCGCCCAGGCGATAGCGCATGAGGATGGTTCCGCCGACGGCTCCGAGGCTCCTGCGCTCCTTGCCGCCGCACGCGAGTCCAAGGGCGCTTACGAAGGCAACAATGCAGCAGACCGGGTCGAACGCCTCTATCACTGGCGCAAGATCGAAGGATACCCCTTGATTGCGATTGTCGGCCTCGGGAAAACCGAAGCCCTCTCCGCCTCGGTCTGGCAAAGGAGCATCATCATCGCGGCCTGCGTCCTGGCGCTCCTGTTCACGGGGGCCATGCCCTTCCTGCTAAGCCGCGAAATCTCGAAGCGCATTTCCCATGAGACCGAGTTGAACCACGAGAAGGCGAATTTGACATTGGCAAACGCCGCTCTCGACAGCGAACGTCTGGCTCTTTACGAACTCAACATGGAACTCTGCGCGGCGAAACAGCGGGCCGAGGAAGCGAACAGCGCCAAGTCGGCCTTCCTGGCCTATATGGGCCACGAGTTCCGCACGCCGATGCATGCGATCCTGGCCTATACGAAAATGGCGCTTGAGGATATCGAATCCGGCGAGAAGGGCAAGCTTCGGAAATATATCGGTAATTCCAGGGCAGCGGGCGTCCGGCTGCTTGGCCTGCTCAACAATTTGCTCGATTTCGCCAAACTCGAAGCCGGCAAGGTCGAACTGCAAACCGCCAAGGCCAGCCTGGCAGGCATTGCCGAAGACTGCCAGCGTGAACTGAACTCGCTTCTGCAGGAAAAAGGGCTCTCCTTTGCGATCGTCACAAAGGCAAGCG
Source organism: uncultured Alphaproteobacteria bacterium (assembly GCA_963767435.1). GTDB lineage: Bacteria > Pseudomonadota > Alphaproteobacteria > Rhizobiales > Rhodomicrobiaceae > Rhodomicrobium. The sequence goes on along the minus strand of CAVYEY010000007.1, from coordinate 7,594 downwards.
ACACCACTGCTACGGTCGATCCCAGCCGTGTAACCCAGGTGTTCATCAATCTATTTTCCAACGCGATCAAGTTCTCGCCACCTGGGGGAACCATCCAGGTGGAAATCGTGGATTCCGAGCTGCCAGATGGCAGCCCGGCACTCCAATGCAGCGTGTCCGATCAAGGAACGGGAATACCCGAACAGGAACTGGCTACGATTTTCGGCCGCTTCAACCAAAGCAGCGCTACGAAGAAAAGCTGTAGCGGCACGGGGCTTGGCCTTGCCATCTGCCGCGAGCTTGTTGCCTTGCACGGCGGGAGAATTTGGGCGGCGAACCGGCCGGAGGGCGGCGCGGTCATCAGCCTTGCAATTCCGAAGGATATGCCGGAACCGGTAGCGGAAGCGGCACCTCCTAGTCCTGACGCGAGCAGCGCCGCTTAGCGGCACCAGCGATCCTCCAATGCGCTGCACCGGCACAAGAGCGGCCACCTTCCCGGAACAATTACAACGCCCGGCGGTTATCGATGCAAGCATCTGCGAAGGTTGCGGCCGCTAGTACAGCCCGAGGCAAGTTCGCCCCCCATTTGCCGAGGGCGTCGCCACGCGAACTTGCCTCGGATAAGATGCACTAGAATCAATAACTTGCTAGTACGCCTGATCCGCGGGGCGTACTCGTCCCCGCGCCTCCGTCCCGCTCCAGGCTGAACCGGTATTTGTCCCCGGGCCTTATTCCTGCTGTTTGCTCATGAAGAGGGCTGGATGCGCGGACATCCAGGCCGAGACGAGTTGCTCAAGGATTTCGGCGACGTGGCGGCCCTCGGTGTTGTAATCGGCAGCCATCTTGCTCAGGAAGGCCACTTGCAGCTGGGCCAGGTCCGTTACGGAGCGGCAGCGGGTCAGGCTGGCGGGCAAGGCCGCGTATTGTTCCCACCTCTTGGCGAAGAAGCGGCAAAGCTCCAGTTGCTCTTCGAAAGCACGCCCGAATACAGTACTACCGGCGTCTTGAACCTGCGCGGGGGCGCGCCCCGCTCCGCCATCGCCTGCGTATCCCTCAACACCTTGATTTTGTGGAAATTTCGATGCCTCCGCGAGGGCGTCCAGGTTCTTCTTCCAGGCATCGAATGATGCAAAGTACATTCCCAGCATAGGTCCAGCATCTAGGTGCTGCGGCTGAAATTCCTGCTTCGTATCTTCCATTTCCTATACCTCCCTACCGAGTTCGTTCTCGTATGGTTGAGGTATACTATGGACACAAATCCGTAACTCCTTTGACGAATATCAATACCTCGAAGCGAGTAGTTTATGGTATTTAGCCGCTACAAGGTATTATTATGTCACTTTTAAGCTTAGTCTGCGCAATGCTCCTTACAGATGCTTTAGCAAAACCATCCGCATCTCAGCTTTGCATGCGCAGAACACGAGCGCTATCGAGGGCGCCTTGCAGGCGCTGGTGCAACTCCGCACCGGTGGCGCCATTATCCGCCGCGATCAACTCGACCTCCACGGCGGCAGAAGCGGCGGCCAGCCGCAGCCGGAAATAGACGCGCACACCTGCGTTGCGAAACTTCATGGGCAGCGTGACCAGCGGCGGCTGCGACCAGTCGAGCTCCAGCTCGCCCGGCTCCGCAAGTTCAAGTGTGCCGGGCTTGAAGTAAAGCTCGGCAGAAGACTGCACCAAGCTTTGCAAATTGGGCATGTGGCCGATGCGGATGAATGCGGCGAAGTCCGCCGCGTCGGCAAGCCTGAGTTCGGAGGCGAAATCCCTCAACGCGGCACCGAGCGTGCGCTCGATCCCGGAAAGGCCCTCTGGCGCGCTTTCGAGGGTATCTGCCGGAGCGGTCAGGCCGGGCTTCGTCACAGCAGCATACCTGCCGCAGCAGCGGTAGCCTCCGCAAAGGCCTTGGGCACGCCATCCTTGCTGAAGCGCCGGCGCTCGATCTCCTCTAGAATACTGTTCGCCGCCTTGTGCACGCTTGCCCGCGACTCTGGCGGGAGATCACGGCCCTCGTGGATGAGATCGCCCGCAATCGAAAGCCAGAGCCGCCGGAAATCCGACAGAAGCTGCAGTTGCACATGCGAGGCATAACGGGCCTTGTCCGCGGCCTCGATCAACTCGATTGCATCGGGCAGCTTTGGTTCGGCTGCGGCAGGCTCGAAGGGGCTGGTAACTCTTCGCAGATCGCGGAATATGCGAACTGATACATGATGGGTCTCTCCAAATCGCGGACATGTAACCGCTCTTATCGCACACGACGCTTATGCCAAGCGTGAGACGAAAAGGACACCCTATAGTTGCGGCGTGGTTAAGGCTAAACCTTGTGGTTGACGTGGCGGGGTTAGAAATGAAGCCGCTTTCTATGCTACCTAATTTAACATATGGGTCTTGAGGAACAGTTAAGCCCAGTTTCGTTATGTATGTTGTTGAATTTATGAGACAAAACCTAGATCGACTACTCAGCCTACTGCCAAATACCGGTTAACGCAGAACTTGCAATTATATTTAATGCGGTTCTGCGGGCATGGAATCCTGGCAAAATCGCGCAAAAATTGGCGAAAAGCGGCCTGCGGGAGGCACGCCCGATGGCCGTTAACCATGCCGGCATTAACCTTCGGAGCGGCTTACGCGGTGTTCACCGCCCGTTAAGCGATTGCCCCTGGCCTGGAATGCACCGTTTCCGCCGCCGGCTACACTAAATCGCGCACGGATGCGGCGCGGCTACCGTAGCGCCGTCCGCCGTCTTCGCGTTCCGGTGATAATCGAAGCTTGCAACCCCTGTCCCACTCCCTGGGGCGGAACGGTCAATATTTTTGACTGCTGCGGTTACAAGCCGTCAAATCGCGACCTGCCGGCCGATTTCCACCACCTGGTCCGGGGGCAGCTTGAAGAAATCAGTCACATGGGCGGCGTTGCGTTCCATGGCGGCGAAGATCGTCTCCACCCACTCGGGAACGTGCGGCGCCTCCTCGCGCGACACCACCCTTTCGTGGCCGACATAATAGGTGATATCGCCCGGAGTTATATCGCAGCCGCCTTCTATGGCTTCCGCCACGATCGCCGGGATGTCCGGCCGCTCCATGAACCCGAAATTAGCCGCCGCGCGCCAGAAACCCGGCGCCTCCTCGAAGAAATGCAGCCGGTCCTGCGGCTCGACCCATGGTTCCGGCTCGACGCTCACATTGATGACCAATACCTTTGCGTGCAAGGCGCGGTTGTGCTTGACGTGCCAGGCCATGACTGGCGGGATGCCGCGTTTGGACCGGGTCATGAACACCGCGGTGCCCGGAACCCTCGGCACGCCCTTTTGCTCAAGTCCGGCCATGAAGCCTGCCGTGGCGACGTATTTCGATGTAATGTCCTGCGTCACGGCGGTGCGGCCGGCATGCCAGATCCACATCAGCCCATAGATCAGCGCGGCAATCGCCAGCGGAATGTAGCCGCCGTCCGTAATCTTAAGGGAGTTCGCCAGGAGGAAAGCGCTGTCTACCAGGATGAAGCAGCCTGAGACCGCAGCACTTACCCACAGGCTCCAGCGCAAATGCTCGCGCATGGCGATGAAGAGCAGCACCGAGGTCATGAGCATGGTGGCGGAGACGGCGATGCCGTAGGCGGCGGCGAGGTTGTCCGATTTTTTGAAAATCAGCGTCAGCGCGATGGTGACGCCCATCAGCAGCCAATTGACGGCGCTCACGTAAATCTGGCCGAAGCCTAGCGCCGAGGTCTGGGTGATGCGCAGGCGCGGCAGCCAGCCCAGCTGGATCGCCTGCCGCGTCATCGAGAAGGCGCCGGTGATGATGGCCTGGCTTGCGATGATGGTGGCGGCCGTCGCCAGCAGCACGAAGGGAACCAGCAGAACGTTTGGGCAAAGCTCATAGAACATGTTGGCGGTGGGCGGCGTTCCGCTCAGCACAAGTGCTGCCTGACCGGCGTAGTTCAACACGAGGCAGGGGAAAACGATGGCGAGCCAGGCAATCTGGATGGGCGCGCGGCCGAAATGGCCCATGTCCGCATAGAGGGCCTCGGCGCCGGTAACGCAGAGGAAGACCGCGCCCAGGACGAGGAAGGAGCCGAGCCCGCCGGAGACCAGGTAGGAGAGCCCCAGGAGCGGGTTCAACGCGGCCAGCACGGAAACATTCTGCGCGATGCCCCAGATGCCAAGCACGCCCATGACCGCGAACCAGGCGAGCATGATGGGGCCGAACATCTTGCCGATGGCCGCGGTCCCGCGCGGCTGGATCACGAATAGCAGGGCGAGAATCGTAATCGTCAGCGGCACGACGAAGGGGGTGAATTTGGGCGTCAGGACCGACAGCCCCTCAAGTGCCGAGAGCACGGAGATCGCGGGCGTGATCGCGCCATCGCCATAGATCAGGGCCGCGCCGAACAGGCCGAAGGCTACGATGACGTTGCGCTTTTTCTTGCGCCCGCCCAGTAGCGCCATCAGCGCCATGATGCCGCCTTCGCCGTGGTTGTCCACGCGCATCGCCACCCAGACATATTTGACCGTGGTGACGGCGATGAGCGTCCAGACAATGAGGGACAGGCTGCCGAGCGCTGTCGCGCGCGCCGTAGCATGTCCCCCGTCGAGCGCCAGGACTATCTTTAGCGTGTAGAGCGGGCTCGTGCCGATATCGCCGAAGACGACGCCCAGCGCGGCGAGCGCCAGTGCCGGGACGCTGCCTTGCGGCGAGGCGCCCCCGCGATGAGAACGATGAATTCGACGGGTCTCTGCTGCTCATGAACCACCCCCCTGCCGCCAGAACGGCGCAGCCTTAACATGGTTCGCGCATTTCGTACCAGCCCGGCGTCCACCTCACCGCCGGTGCGCCGCGCATTCCATGTTTCCCAGGTTAATTCCCCGAATTCCGGCAGGCAGCGGGCGCAAAAGCGGGCGGGCGGTTTCGAACGCGGGAACCATGCGGGCCAAGGCCTTTCGAAAAGGGAAAAAGTTAATTGCCATATCTTCACAGGATAAGACAAGGGACGGTTTGCCTCAGTCCCCGGCTGTATTTCCTGCAACATCGCACGCGCGCCGACGCGGATTTGGGCTTTCATTGATCCCGGCTCTTCCCTTATATTGCGCCGTCAACACTTTTTCCGGCTCAATTCGGGGTTCGGCCTATATGTCGATTTGGGACAAGCTGGCGGGTGCTGCCGCAAGCATCGGGGGGCCAATCGGGGCAATGCTCACCCGGCTCGGCCATTTCGCCATGGATGGACCGGTACATGACAAGCAGGTAGCGTTCACCGTGGGTGTGATCGCGCTCGGTGCCAAGATGGCCAAGGCCGACGGCGTTGTGACAATGGACGAGATCGCGGCCTTCAAGGAAGTCTTCAAGGTGCCCCCTGGCGAAGAGCACAATGTGGCGCGCCTGTTCAACCTCGCCAAGCAGGACGTGGCGGGCTACGAGGCTTATGCGCGCCAGCTTTACCGGCTATTTCACGACGACCGCCAGCTTCTGACCGACGTCATGGACGGGCTCTTCCATATCGCGGTCGCGGACGGGTACCTCCATCCGAACGAAGAGCATTTCCTCTCCAATGTCGCGCACGTATTCGGATTTAGCGATCAGGAGTATCTGGCGATCAAAGGCCGGCATTACAGGTGCGGCCTGTACGACCCTTACAACATCCTGAACGCCTCGTCCAAGGCGACCGACGCGGAACTCAAGAGCCGGTATCACAAGCTCGTCGCCGAGAACCATCCCGACATGCTGATCGCGCGCGGCGTGCCGCCCGAGGCAATCGGCATCGCCACGAGGAAGCTTGCGGCGATCAATGCGGCCTATGAGGAGATCAAGGTTGCGCGGCGGGCCCATGGCTGAGGCAAAGGATTTCGCGCCGGACTGCGCGCTGGCGAGCCGGATTTTCCCCAGCGGAAACATCAACGCGAGGGAAGGCAGGCTCAAACCCAGCATCCTGCTGCTGCACTACACCGGCATGCCCACCGCGGAATCCGCCATTCAGTGGCTTGCCGCGCCGGAATCGAAGGTGTCGTGCCATTACGTGGTGGACGAGGCTGGGGGCATTACCCAGATGGTGCCCGAAGCTGCCCGCGCGTGGCATGCGGGCGTCTCGCACTGGAAGGGGGCTGCGGACATCAATTCGCGCTCCATCGGCATCGAAATCCATAATCCGGGGCACGATGGCGGCTACCCGGATTTCCCCGAAGCGCAAATGGCTGCGGTGGTAGCGCTGAGCCTGGACATCATCGCCCGGCACGGCATCGAGCCGTGCCACGTGCTTGCCCATTCCGATGTTGCCCCGCGCCGCAAGATCGATCCGGGCGAGAAATTCGATTGGGCAAGGCTCGCGCGTGCGGGTATCGGGCACTGGACGGAGCCGGTGGCGGTTTCCGGCGGGGCGGCATTGGAGCATGGGGCGCGCGGCGAAGAGGTGGCGCGCCTTCAGGAAGCCTTGCGCGCCTATGGCTACGGCGTGCCTTGCACCGGTGAATATTGCGAGGACACAGAGTTCGTGGTTGCAGCGTTCCAGCGCCATTTCCGCCCCGCCGTGGTTGATGGCCGGGCGGACCGCTCAACCGTCGAAACTCTGACTACGCTTCTTGGCGAGCTGATTTAACCGGCACAAAGGCGCCTTGCCTCCGGCTACTCCGTTCCGCCATCGATCCCCAGCGCTTCGAAACCCGCTGTAACGGCCTTTTTCATCACTGTAGGAAGTGCGGCACGCGGCAGTTCTGCAACGCGGACCCATTCGCCGCCGAACTGGGCTTCCGCGCCATCTCCGCATGGCGCGCGGCGAATACGCGCATTTCCAGATGAAATCAGTGAAGGTGTGGCGTACGGTTCGCGATGGCTTCCAAGGGGCGGCAACAGCCGCCACCCCCTCCCTGCCCCAGCCCCAGCCGCAACCCATTCCGTGCCAGGCACCTCCATCATGCCGCCCAGCAGGCCCTTTTCAGGGCGGCGGCGCAGCAGGATTTCGCGCTTGCCCCCGCGCCTTTCACGATCACGAAGGCATCGCCCCGCCGCGTTGGTTTGGCGGCCTTGGGCGCTTTGACAGGGTAGCGCTTCGGCGCGCCTGCCGCCGCCGCGAGAGCAGAAGCCGCGTACAGGGCAGCCGCCGCAGGAGGGCCGTAGCGGCGTGCAGATGGTGGCACCCAGGTCCATCATGGCCTGGGCGTAGTCGCCGGGCCGCTTCTGCGGCACCAGGGTTTGAGCGAGCGAGCGGATGCGCGGTTTGACGCCCGGCAGCGGCTCCTCCAGCGAGAACAGCCGGGCAATGACGCGGTCCACATTGCCATCGACTGCGGCGGCGGGCCGGTTGAACGCGATTGCAGCAATCGCCGCCGCGGTGTACGGGCCAATGCCTGGAAGTTCGCGCAAGGCCGCTTCGGTTTCCGGGAAGCCGCTCTGCGCCAGTTCCCCGCGCAGGCGTGCAGGTTCCTTGCCCGCGAATAGTAGCCAAGCCCGGCCCAGGCGGCCATGACATCGGCTTGCGGCGCCAGGGCCAGCGCCTCGACGGTGGGCCAGCGCGCGAGGAATGCTTCGAAATAGGGAATGACGGCTTTCACCACCGTCTGCTGCAGCATGATTTCGGACAGCCAGACGCGATAGGGATCGGCCCGCTCCGCCCCGGGCCTCGCCCGCCACGG
>CAVYEY010000006.1:0-8221 GCA_963767435.1 uncultured Alphaproteobacteria bacterium | reverse complement strand
CCCCAGCGGAGGCGAGCGAAGAGGACGACGGCTATCTGACGGCTTCGGAGATTGCAGGGCTGAAGCTCGACGCGGATTGGGTCGTGCTCTCAGCCTGCAACACGGCGGAGCTGGGACGCAAGGTGCCGAAGCGCTCTCAGGGCTGGCCCGTGCCTTCATCTACGCCCAGGCGCGCGCGCTGCTCGTTTCGCATTGGGCCGTGAACTCAGGCGCGACTGTGTCGCTTGTCACCGGCGCCATGCGCAGGCTTGCGGCGGACACATCGATAGGCCGCGCCGAGGCCATGCGCCAATCTATGCTCGATCTCATCGATAAGGGCGAGCCGCAGCAAGCAGAGCCGGCGTTCTGGGCTCCCTTTGCCGCTGGTCGGGGAAGGGGCTGCAATGGCATCCAGGTAACGGCCGCCAAACCTTGGCGTTGCAATTTCCGCAGGCTAGCCTATAAGCGGCGCGCAAGCCTTGGGGCACAAGCGCGGGACCGGCCGCCATGATAAAATTCATCTATTTACAGGTTGGCTCCAAACCGGAATACCAAACCGAACTGCGCTACAGTATTGCGACGCTGCTTGCCGAGATGCCCGAAGCGGCGGGCAATATCGTTGTTTATACCGACACGCCCGCAGCCTATGCCGCCGACAGCCAGACCGTCAGCACCGTCGACATAAGCTCCACGCTCGCCGAAATGACCCGGCAGAACTGGTATTTCTTCCGGGTAAAGCCCTGCGTCGTGGCCCACGCCTTGCGCGCGAACGATTGCACCTGCGTCTTCCTCGACACCGACACCTATTTCAGGCCCGGCTTCGCACGGTCGCTCAAGGCAAAGCTCAAGCGCGGCGCCGTCATGGACATTTTCGTGCGCCGCAATCCGTACCCGGAATGCACTGGCTTCGAGACGGTCCTGCCAAGCGGCACGGCCTACCGCTACGACCCCAAGACGGCGGTGATGTACAATAGCGGTGTCATCGGCGTAGGCCCGGAGCATCTGGCGGCAATCGAGGATTCCATCGCCATCATCGACGCGGTGCGCCCGCTGTGCCCGCGCCACAAGGACCATGAGCAATATGCCATCAACGAGGCGTTCCGCCTCCATGGCGTGCCTATCGTGACAATCGGCGGCACGGTCAAGCATTACTGGTCGCGCTGGCAGAAACATTACATGCACTGGCGCCTGGGCCGCCTGGCCGATGCCGCGCCCACGCCCATAGGCCCGCGCCGCCCGCGCATTTACGTCAACAAGCCCATAGGCTGGTGCTTCAAGCAGGCCACGCGCCTCTCCCTCGTCTAGCCGGTATTATATCACGGTCTGCGCACGTCCTGGCTTGATCCTTGTCCCATCATGCCCTTTTCGATCCTCGCCAATACGTCCGGTATTGGCTCCGGTCTCAAAAGTCCTGCTGGAACAAATCTCTGCGCCATCATCGCGCGATCCCGTGAATAATACCGGCTAGCCGGCCGCCGCCCGTTGTTTGCCCTGCCGCTGCCGCATTTCGAACAAGAACGGCGGGCCAAGAGCAACGCATCGTGGGGTGCAGCAAAGAAGGGGACACCAGTGATACAGCATACCGGATGGGCGAAGGGAGCGCTTCTTGCGTGTTTCGGCTTGGGTTTAGCCTGCGCGATGCAGCCAGCGCCAGGGCCGCGGACGCGGATGCAGCAGCGCCAACGCTTTCCGACAAAGTGCAGCCCTATATCGCTTGCCTCAACCGGCTGGCCGGCCGCGCGTTGCAGTCGCGCACCCGCTATCTGAGCTGGGCTGCGAAGTCCGGCCCCACCGGCAGCGAGAAGATCGTTTACGGCGTCTACACGCTTTACGATCCCGCCGATTGCAACAAAAGCATCGCCGCCGCCAACCAGGCCGAACCGCGCGACGCGGAGCTCGAAGAAGCGGGCACGGCCTTCATGAGCACGATCATGACGCTCACGCCGCTGGTGAAGGAGGCGGACGATTACTACGGCCAGAGCGATTACAAAGACGACAAGATGGCCAAGGGCAAGCTGCTGCACCCCAAGCTGATGGCCGCGTGGGACGCGTTTGCGGCGGCGCACGGGCGCCTGGACGATACCGTGGACCGGATCAACGACAGGGTGCAGCTTGAAGAGCTAGCGGACCTTGAGAAGAGCGAAGGCCGCAAGACCCATTACTTTACGCTTGCCCTGATGATCAAAGCCAAGACGCTGCTGAATGCCGAGGCGGGCGGCGACGATAAGCCGTTCGACCTTACCAAGGTAACGCCCGCACTCGAAGGGTATGAGGGCGCGGTGAAGGATCTCGAAGCCTATGGCGATGGCCACCCCGATGAAAAGGCGGGCTCCATCTTCCTGTCGTCGGCCCGTTCCTTCCTGAAGACCGGCAAGGAGTTGATGCGCCGCGTCCGCGACAAGACGCCTTATAGCGAGGGCGAGAAGATGAACCTCAGCAATTCGCTTTCCGGCTGGATGGTGGAAGGCTCGCCGCCGGCACTCATGCACAATTACAACGAGCTGGTGGACCGCTTCAACGCGGGCTCGAATATCTAACGGCCGGCTTTGAAAGCAACAGGCGGAGTGCAAAGCCGCGCGCGATACGCCATTCTCTAGTACGCCCCGCGGGAAATCCTGCTCCCTTTGCGGCTGGCGCTTCCAGGATTTCCCGCGGGTAAGGCGTACTAGCAAGCTATTGATTCTCAGTACAGCATACCCGAGGCAAGTTCGCTTGAGCGCTCGCGGCAATTGGGGGCGAACTTGCCTCGGGCTGTACTCGTGCAATGAAGCACGGAGAACGTATCGTGGCGGCAATGCCGGAACAGTCTGACAGCCCGCGGGATGGGCACACCGATCCGCGCTGGGAAGCCTTCGCCAGACGGGACAAGAGCGCGGAAGGCCAGTTCGTCGCCGCTGTGGCGACAACCGGCATTTATTGCCGCCCCGGCTGTCCGGCCCGGCTTCCGCGGCGCGAAAATGTGCGCTTCTTCGCGACGGGCGGGGAGGCGGAACGCGCGGGCTTCCGGCCCTGCAAGCGCTGCTGCCCGGATGCCGCTTCCAACGAGCAAAGGCTGACAGCGGCGGTGCGCGAAGCCTGCACGCAGATCGCGGCCTCTGAGAGTACGCCCGATTTCGCGGCAATCGCGCAAGCGGCGGGCTTCAGCCGCCCCCACTTTCACCGGGCCTTCAAGCGTATCGCAGGTGTGACGCCCGGCGCCTATTACAAGTCGCTGCGCGAGGGCAGGGCGGTGGCCGCGCTCAAAGCAGGCGCGAGCGTTACCGAGGCGATCTACGATGCAGGCTACGGCTCGTCGAGCCGCTTCTATGAGACGCTTGTGCCTAAGCTTGGGCTCAAGCCCGGAGCTTACACGAAGGCAGGGCAGGGCGAAGTCATCCGCTTCGCCGTGGGCGAATGCTCGCTGGGTTCCATCCTGGTGGCAGCAACTGCGAAGGGTGTGTGCGCCATCGAGCTTGGCAGCGAGCCGCAAGCCCTGGTGGACGGCCTGCAGCACAGATTCCGCAATGCAACGCTGATCGGTGGCGATACTGGCTTCGAGGAAATCGTTGCGGCAGCCATTGGCCTCGTCGAAGACCCGGCCCGGGGGCTCGGTTTGCCGCTGCATGTGCGCGGTACAGCCTTCCAGCTCAAGGTCTGGGAAGCGCTCCGCGCGATCCCGCCCGGCGAAACCGCAACCTACAAGGAGGTGGCCGCGAAGGCGGGTGCCCCGGCCGCCGTCCGCGCCGTTGGCAGCGCCATCGGCAGCAACAAAATCGCCGTGGCCATCCCCTGCCACCGCGTGATCCGCACCGGCGGCGCGCTATCCGGCTACCGCTGGGGCGTCGAACGCAAGGCCGCACTGCTTGCCCGCGAACGTAAAGGTTAAGATTCCGCCAGATCCTAGCCGCTACAGCGCATCATTATAATGTCACGATAAATAACTAATAATAAAGGCCTGAGGGCGGCGCAGTTCGAGGCGGCGGCGGGGGCATTATGAGTTTTTCGGTTTTCGATCGTTTTTCCGCAAAGGGAGAACGCGATAAGCAGGATGGATTTGTACTCGATTATATCGATACGTATCTGCCTGGCGAACCTATAGCTACGGAACATCTGCTGTCGGAGCTTGGCGGCAAGGTGTCGGAAGCACTTGCCGCTTCCATCGAAGACATGAAGATCGAGCGGCGCTACAGCGTGATCGAGGATCTGCCGGGCTACCTGTCCGGGACGGCAAAGCGCCAGTTGCGCGACACCACCTCGTCGCTGGCGGCGAACGCAGCGCGGGGGTGCCTCGAAAAGGCAGGACTTGAGGGGGACAAGATCGCCGCGTTGATTACCGTCACCAACACACCTGACCAGATGGTTCCAGGCGTTGCATATCTTGTCATGGAAAAGCTGCGGGATATCCTGCCGCGTTCCATCCCGGTGCAGGGGATGCAAGCCGCGGGCTGCTCCGGCACAGTCAAGGCGCTTGAGCTGGCAGGGCTTTATCTGCGGGCTTATCCTGACAAGCAGGTTCTGGTGGTGGCCGCGGAGGGGCATACGGGCCTTATGCCGCGCCTCGATCAGGGCAAGTATGTCAGCCTGCGGGAGGCGGCATGCGCGCCGGATGCCCGCCAGGAGCTTACGAAGACGCTGCATGCTATTCAGGCGTTCCTGTTCGGCGATGGGGCTGTAGCACTCGTGCTCGGGCGCGAGGGGCGGCAAGGTATCTCGTTCGGGGGTACGGCCCACGCCACCAATCTCGAATCCTCGGATATCGAAATCCTCGGTGCCGCTCAGCACGGAATGATCAATCCGGACTTTCCGGGCTTCCCGGAATACATCATGGACCGGCGCGTACCCGAGCGCGGCTTGGCTTATGCGGCTGACATGCTGCCCCGGCTGTTCGCGAGCGGCAAGAACGGCTTCGATGCCGGAGAGGTGAAGAAGCTCGGCAGCTTCCTGATCCACACGGGTAGCTGGAAGATCCTCGAAGGAGTATGCGGGAGCATGGGTGTGGCCGCGGACGATCCGCGCGCCGGAGCGGGGTTTCGCGTAGTGCGGGATTACGCCAACACCTCGTCGTGCTCGGCCGGCTTTCTGCTTGCCGATCTTCTGCAGAGCCGCCTTGCCGGGCAAGGGGTACTCATAACCTTCGGCGTGGGGTTCAGCGCGTCGAGCGTACGGTACGATTACAAGCCTGCGCACTGACATTCGGGGCGCGGCGGCAAAGCCTGCGCCTCCCGGGGCAAAATGGATGCGGCGGCCAAATGATCGTTTCGCGTTCTCTAACGCGTTTGGGACAATCGGAATGAGTTCTTCACCTCACGCTTAACTGGCCATTGAAGGTATCGGCCTATAGTAAGCCGCAGTTCCCATGGTGAAGTAGAATGTTCAGAACGCTCCGAGTCCGCTTTGTGGTTGGCTGCATCTTCCTCGTCTGCCTCATCGTGGCCGTAGCGGAGATTTCGCTTTTAAAGGCCAACGAACTCGTCGACGTAGCGCTGGGTGAGCGCCTGAACATGGCCGAGGCGTCATTCCGCTCGGCCACGGAGCAGGAATCGTTCAGGGCCTTTTCGATGGCAGAGATCGTGGCCCGCGATCCCGATATTATCGATGCCTTCGCCGCCAAAGACCGGGCTAGGCTGCTACAGCTGTTGAGTGCATCCTTCGAAGAGCTCAAAGCAAGGCATGGCATTGCGCAGGCGCATTTCCACCTGCCTCCAGCGATTTCCTTCCTGCGGCTTTACATGCCTGACACGTTCGGCGACGATATCTCTGGGCACCGCAAGACGGTGGTTGTGGCGAACGAGACCCGGCAGCCTGCACGAGGCATCGAGCCCGGACACGGAGGCCTTGGGTTCCGGGCGGTCGTGCCGGTAAGTAAAGGTGGCCACCATATCGGGACGTTCGAATATGGTGTGGCGTTTAGCGATGTGATCGTTAAGAGAATTGCCGCAGCAATGCAAACGGACATCGCCATCTATTACGCGCACGATGATCAATTCGATGTTCTTGGGACGACATTTCCAGAAAGCTTCAAGCCTGCGCAAGAAGTCTTGGCTTCCGCGATGCGTGGCAGCCAGTTCGAGCCTTCTGTTACTGTTGGCAACGCTTCGCTGGCGATGCGGTTCGTTCCCATTAATGACTTTTCCGGCAAAGCCATCGCGGTGGCAGCCTTCGGCGTCAAGCGCCATCAGTTCCAGGAGATGCTGAAGAGCAATCTGACCAGGATTGGTGCGGCAACGCTTGTGGCGCTGCTGCTGCTGGGTGGCATGGCCCTGGCCTTCCTGCTGGCGGTCGTGCGTCCAATCACCGATCTCGTTCGCGATATGCGCAAGCTCGCCGGCGGGGATTTAAAGGTCATTCCCGGCGGAACTGCGCGCAACGACGAGATTGGCGACATGTGCCGGGCGGTGGAGGTATTCCGTACCAATGCCATGTCCCGCCAAGCGCTCGAACAGGCGCTGGAACGTGAACACCGGGAATGCCGGGCACGTCACGCGCACATGGAGCGGCTCGTTGCCGGCTTTTTGTCCGATGCGGAAAAAGCTGTAACGCTATTGGCATCCACCGCCATGGCAGGGGCTACCGCCCCTGCAGGCGAGACCCAGGTCCGGACTCAGCAGGTTCACGAGGCCGGCAGCCTTGTAAACCAGGCTACGCGGGATCTGAAGTTGAGAGCGGAACGCTTCCTCGCGGAAGTCAAAGCCGTTTAGACCCAATCCGCTATGCTTAGCCGCGGTGGTACGGGTGGCCCTGCATGATGGTGACGGCGCGGTAGAGTTGCTCGGCGAGGATTATGCGGGCCAGCCCATGCGGCAAGGTCATGCGTCCGAGCGAAAGCTGGAAATGCGCGGCGGCTTTGAGGGTTTCGCCATGCCCGTCCGGCCCGCCCATGGCAAACGCCACATCCAGCGCCTCGTCGCGCAGGCGCGAAAACATGGCGGTGAATTCGTAGGAGGTGACCTCCTTGCCGGCCTCGTCGAGCGCTATCAGCCGGCTCCGGCCGAGCTTCGACAAAAGCTCTTCCGCCTCGTCCTCCTTGCGCAACTCGGGCGTGGCTGCCCGGCTTTCGCCGATCTCGACAATCGACAGCGGCGTGATGCCCAGATTGCGCGCCGAGGCGTTGAACAAGTCGTAATAGCGGTTGAATTGGGTCTGCTCAGCACCGCTCTTGAGCCGTCCGACGGCCAGAATCGAGATCTTCATTCCAGCCGCCCGCTGCTGTTTGTTGGCGCTACCGCCCTTCGGGCCACTTGAGCGCGGGCTGAAGCGCTACTGTGCCGCATCCGGCGTAGGCTTATCGGACCCCCACATCTTCTCGATGTTGTAGAAGGCCCGCGCTTCCGGGCGGAAGATATGAACGATAACATCGCCCGCATCGATCAAGACCCAATCGCAGAGCGGCATTCCTTCTACCTTTGTATCGCGAATGCCGTTCTCCTTCAACTTGTCGAGGATGCGTTCGCCGATTGCGCCAACATGCCGCGCCGAACGCCCCGATGCGACGACCATGTAATCGGCGATCGTGGTCTTGTCCTTGAGCGGGATGCTGACGATCTCTTCGGCCTTGGCGTCATCGAGCGTGTCAGTTATCAGGCTGATGAGGGAGGCAGAAGCCGCACCGGCACTCTTCTTTGCCCGGCGCGGGGCGAGTCCAGCGGACTCTCGGTTCAGCGGGTTAAGCCTCAGCGTGAAAACCCTTCTCTTGAATGATCCGGCAATAAACCGGAATCTGCACTTACACTGCCAAAATGTGCATCAGTTTTGCTGCATTTTCAAGACGGCGCATTTGGATTTTTGCCCGCGCGGCGCGGGAAACCCCGGCGGCGGGGTTCTGCGGCAACGGATTCCGTTCCAGGAACCACAAGGATTGCCGCGTTAAGACGTTGACCTGTGTGACGTAATAACATTACATGAAAGACATGAACGAAAGTAAAGCGCCAACCTTTCCGTCTCCCGGTCACGACCACCGCGCGTGCATGGACGGTGCTCTCGGGCGGGCCAAATCGCGCTGCCTGGAGAAGGGTATCAAGTGGACGGCGCTGCGCGAACGCGTCTTCCAGCACGTCACCGCAAGCCACCGGCCTGTTAGCGCCTACGACCTCATCGAAAGCCTGGCCCAGGATGGCAAGCGCCTGGCACCCGTATCGGTCTACCGCATCCTTGAGGTTCTGCAGTCCGCAGGGATCGTGCACCGGCTCGAAACCCGCAATGCCTTCTACGCCTGCATGAGTGCGCACGAAGCGGATCGCCAGACGGTCACATTCGTCTGCGGCGA
>CAVYEY010000005.1:0-173875 GCA_963767435.1 uncultured Alphaproteobacteria bacterium | reverse complement strand
GATCGCCGTCAGCTTGTCCTGGGCATCGCCGAAAAGCTTGGCGCGGGCCGGATCCGAGGTGCTGGTTACGTAATTGAGGTAAGCGAAGGCGCCCACGCGGCCCATGCGGTCCGACTGCGCCTCGTAAGCGGCGATGGCTTTCGCAAGCGCAGACGGATCTTGCCGCGCCAAGCCATCGAGCTTGCCCATGTATGTTTCGCGGAATTCAGCTGCCGCCCGTGCCGCCTTCTCGATGTCCGCGTCAAGTTGCTGGCGTCCCTCGGGTAATAGATCGCTCAAATTCCAGCCGGGCATCTCACCGGCTGGTTTAGACTCTGTGTCCAGGAAACCGCCGGTGGATTGAGCCGCGTGGACCGGTATTGCTGGACCGCCCGGGAAATGCCTCGTCATGAATGATCTCTCCTGTTCCCCACACTCTTTGTTAGAGTTGGCTATTTGGCACCGGCGGTCAAGGTTCCGCGGCGCCATTCCCCGCACTTCAGGCACGGCAGCCAAGATCCTGCGGAGCTGGCGCGGCCCGATGTGCGAAAGCCGGTTGCCGCCGCCACGGCCATCTTCATGACGGCCGGGGCATTGTGTGCCAGCAAACCCGCTTTCCTCCGCTCTCGAAGAGCGGCCAGTTCGCTTGAATTACCCCGCCATTGTGTTTACACCTCTGGTCAGGAGGCGGGATTTTTGTTAGGCGTCACTTAACCTCTCTAATGTCTCCTCGAATTGGTTTCTGGCGGGAAGAATCGCGATGAACTTCGAAACAGCGCGCATGGCCATGGTGGAATCGCAAATCAGGCCCAACGGGATCCGCGACCCGCGCGTTTTGAACGCTTTCGCAAGCATGCCCCGCGAATGCTTCGTTCCCGAGGGCCAGAGGCGCTCGCTTACATGGACGAGGCCGTACTGGCCGCGCCCGCTACACCTCACTCACCGGCGCGTTATCTACTTCCTCCAATGGTGCTCGCTGGCATGCTGCAGTTTGCGGGGCCATCGGAGACAGACCATGCGCTTGATGTGGGCGGAGCAACGGGCTATTCCGGAGGATTCGCGCCGAAATTTGCAAAACGGTCCATGCCCTGGAGGCCTCGGAGTTGCTGGCGGCAAGAACCGGACAATGCCTGCGGCACGTAGGCATCGAGACGGTCAAGGTGGATAACCGCCCACTCGATGCAGGAGTAGCCACAGAAAAGCCCTTCGACCTGATTTTGGTGAACGGCGGCGTTTCAAAAGAACCGAAAGATCTGCTCGATCTGCTTGCGGAAGGCGGGCGTCTCATAACGGTCATCCGCAAAGGCTGGCACGGACACGCCTACCTCTTCACGAAGCTTCCGGCATTGTTTCAGGGCGGCCCGTCTTCGACGCTGGCGCAGAGTTCCTGCCAGGCTTTGAGCCAAAGCCCGAGTTCGTTTTCTAGTAGCGGCACGGCGCCGTTCCGGCTGCAATTCAAAGTCTTCCCATCTCGAATTGCTCGCAGGACTTTCCAAACATCGCAAGCCCCTCTTCGAGATAGTCCGCCAGAAGCGGCATGCCGAGGAGATAGCGTGCCGTACTGTGCGGCCTCGAACGATGCGCGCTCGCCGCTTCTTCGCGCAAGGACGGCCAGTCTTCGAGCGTGTTGTCGTCCCGGCCAAGCCACGCGAGCGCGACAAGGTCGATCTGCTCGTCCTCTGTCATGTTCGCGATGAACGAGACAAGCTCCTGCTGGACGGCATCGTCGCGATTATCCT
Organism: uncultured Alphaproteobacteria bacterium; assembly: GCA_963767435.1. GTDB lineage: Bacteria > Pseudomonadota > Alphaproteobacteria > Rhizobiales > Rhodomicrobiaceae > Rhodomicrobium. The sequence goes on along the minus strand of CAVYEY010000005.1, from coordinate 172,157 downwards.
CCAGGACCGAAATCATCAGGTCGTCCGAGGCGTTGGAGCCCGAATCGAGTTCGCTATCGGTATCCTTGACATCGAATTCGCGGGCTTTGACGATGACAAAGCAGACTTGCTCTGGCGAGATTGTCAGCACTTCGTCGGCGTAGGTTTCGTCGGGTTCGTTCCGGTCGCGTGGCATGGGAACCTCCAGCGCTCGCTGTCACCTTGTTTTTATTAGCACATTCCGGAACTGTCTGGGATTGACAACCATCAACAACGCTTAAGCCGCGATGCCGTCGGCCGGTGCAAGATTCTGGTTTGGAACCAAAATCTTGGCCGCGGCAAGCTCGAAGACATTCTGTCTAACGCAGCGGCTTTTCGCAACCGGAAATAGGAAATACTAGCACATCGCCGCCCTTGCGTGTTCAGTATAGTCAGCTTCAATCAAGCTGAAGAGTGCGACCTTAAGGAAAGCCCGGTTTCCTCCCGGCGCCATTGCCCAGAAACTTAGCCGCGGAGAAAAACTCGCGGCTTTTTTCTGTGCACATTCTTGCCAGCTGCGGCACTCCTTGGCTCAAGACTCAGACCGGATAAACGCAGGCCGCATCTGCCCCTACCCCTCGCTGGCGGCAGTTTATAGCAAAGGTAGCACGCTGCGAATGGCTGCAACCCTTGCTTGGTTGCTAGCGATTCCGCTTCGATTATATTCAATATATCGGCATAAAATATATTCGATTTCCAGATAATGCCGCGGGTGATGCAAAATGGGGCGAAACATGAACGATCTTGTTTCGAACGGCGCTTTCGCGAGTGAAGTGGTCGTTTATAACGGTGCGAACGATGAGGAAGTTACGGAGTATATCCTGTCTACCCTGAGGGAGATCTCCATTATGGCATATTCTATGGCATTTACCTCCCAGGAACGGGAGCGGATCGCAAAGTCGATCGAGCTTCTCGAAGGATGCCTTAGCGAAACGGCAAGCGCTTAACGGCGCCGGGGCTTATTCTACCGTTTTGGCGTAGGCCCCACTACTATAAAGCAGGCGGCGAAGCCCGCCTTGATTACCTTTACATTTCCAATCCATTTGGCGCCGCGCAGCTCTCCAATCTCTGCGTGCGGCGCCTTTCGCGTTGCCGGCCGGCCGCCTCTCCCTTTCGTTTTGCACCCCTCCTTGAGGCCCTTGCCGGCATAAACTTTCTGCCCCCGGGCCGAATCGCATACCCAATCTGGACTGTTAACAAACCGGATTGGGAGAACAGCCATGTCTCAACGCTCCTGTTTCGTGGCGTTTCTGCTTGCTTTTCTTGCGCTTTTTGCTCAACAGGCAGGCGCGGCAGAAGCAGGTTGTCAATCCCAACTCTACCGGGGCGCGGAGCCCGTTCTCAAAAACCCAAAGCTCACCGCGCAGACCTACCCCATCTGCTTCTCTGAAATTTCCCTGCTCTACTCCGGTATTGCGCGCACGCCGCTCTGGTCCGCCGAGCATTTGACCGCAGCGCGCATTCAACGGGCACACGGATTGCAGCGCCTGCGCTCCGATGCCTTTCACGAGGAGTTGAGCCTGCCTGCAGACCGGCGCTCGGAACTTGCCGATTACCGCCGCAGTGGCTTCGACCGTGGCCACATGGCGCCAAACGGGGATATGTCGACGGAAGAGGCGCAGGCGGAATCCTTCTCGCTCGCGAACATGATCCCGCAAGATCCCTGCAATAACGAAGTGCTGTGGGAAGGCATAGAGTCTGCCGTGCGCGATCTGGCGCTTTCGGAAGGCGAAGTTTACACCGTTACCGGGCCGGCGTTCCTTGGGACAGACCTTCAAAGTCTCAAGGGACGTGTTCTTGTTCCGACGCACATCTTCAAGGCGGTTTACATCCCATCGCGCAACGCAGCCGGAGCCTATTTCGCGCCCAATGACGGGAGCCAAGGTTTTGAACCTATTTCAATCGCGGAGCTTGAAAGCAAGATAAGCGTCGACGTCTTCCCGCAACTCGGCGCCGATATCCGGCAGCACGCCATGAAACTGCCAGTTCCAACGCCGCATTTCGGATGCCGCCTGCACACTGCGGGGGCCGAACCGGCAGGGCACGATGCCCCAGGCTCCCAAACCGCACCAGCCGCCCCAGGGACAACAGCATCCGCTACCCAGGCAGAATACACCACCGAAACAGAAGCGAAGCAGCATTGTCCGGCGGATGCGGTGGTTTGGGTCAACGTGCGCTCCCACGTTTATCACTTCGCGGGCTCAAACTTCTATGGGAATACCAAGAATGGAGCATATATGTGCGAGAAGGACAGCGCCTCCGCCGGCTTCGCTCCGCCAAGAACGAAAGGGAGCCGCGATAGCCTGCTGATGGTATTGGGCACGGGAAGACGATGAACTTTTCACCCTTCAGGAACGAAAGCGACGCGGTCGCTCTGGGCGGTCTCAGCATCGAGAACCGTGAGGATCACATCGCAATTTACGGCACTTTGGCCATAACCAGAGATCGCGCCGGTCTTGCGAATGCAAAGGCCCTCAAATCGCTTCTCGAACGGATAGTTCAGGAGTTGGAGACCGGCGGCGATCTTCCCATCACGGTCGCAGCCGCGGAGTCGCCGGTGACGGTCAAGAACCCGTTCGGCGTGGCTTAGCGCGCCAGCCGGCGGGCAGGCTCGCCGCCTTCAAAAGCGCACCTGCCCCATGCCGGAAACAAGCTGCAAAAGGTCCGCTTGCCAAAGCCCCCGCGGCCTATCCATACGCTAAAATTTATCACATTATATCAATCGCATAAGCTGTCTTTGTAGTGTTACACGCGGGGACTAGCTTCCCGTGGCAATATCTTTGTTCGTAAGCGGGGCTCGGCCCCAATCATGGGAGCTAAAAGCGTGACATTCTCCATCAAGGCGCTTCTTGCAGGCGTCGCGGTTGCTGTCGCGGTTGTGCCGGCGGCTATCGCGGCCGATATTTCCGGCGCAGGCGCTACCTTCCCCTATCCAATTTACGCAAAATGGGCCGACAGCTATAAGAAGGAAACCGGAAACGGTCTCAACTATCAGTCCATCGGCTCCGGCGGCGGCATCAAGCAGATCACGGCCCGCACCGTGACATTCGGCGCCACCGACAAGCCGCTCACCGCGAAAGAGCGCACTGACGGCGGAGACCTCATCCAGTGGCCGATGGTCATGGGCGGCATCGTGCCGGTTGTGAATCTCGACGGCATTAAGCCGAACGATCTCGTCCTCGACGGCCCCACGCTCGCCAAGCTCTTCCTGGGCGAAATCAAGACCTGGGACGATGCGGCAATCAAGAAGCTCAATCCCGGCCTCGCACTGCCGTCCGCCGCGGTTGCGGTTGTACACCGTTCGGACGGATCGGGCACCACCTTCAACTTCACCGACTACCTCGTGAAGGTCAGCGAAGACTGGAAGTCGAAAGTCGGCTCCGCTGCTTCCGTCGAATGGCCTGTTGGCATCGGAGCCAAGGGCAACGAAGGCGTCGCCAACAACGTGCAGCAGACCAAGAACTCGATCGGCTACGTCGAAACGGCCTATGCCAAGCAGAACAAGCTCACCACCACCAAGATGGTGAACAAGGATGGCAAGACCGTCGAAGCCAATGGCGCTTCGGTTCAGGCTGCCGCCGCTGGCGCAGACTGGGAGCACTCGGACGGCTTTTACCTGATCATCACCAACCAGCCTGGCGCTGGCGCGTGGCCGATCTCGGCTTCGACCTTCATCCTGATGCCGAAGAGCGTGCCGGATGCCGCCGCTGCTGGCGAAGCGCTCAAGTTCTTTACCTGGGCCTACAAGAGTGGCGACAAGGCTGCTGAAGAGCTGGACTACGTCGCGATGCCGGAAAGCGTGAAAAAGCTCGTTGAAGCCCGCTGGAGCGAGATCAAGGGCACCGACGGAAAAGTGGTTGCCGCGAAGTAATTGCCCCTGGATAGGACTGGCGAATGCCAGTCCTATCTTCTAAGTTGCGTGTATGGGTAGAGAAAGTTGGGTTAGGGCCTTGGCTGACGTGATTCTGCACGAGACCATGAGTACAATTCGTAGTGAGGCCCGTGCCGATGTTTTGAAGCGCCTGGGCCAGGGCGACACCGTTTTCAAGACTATGACGAAATGGTCGGCCCTGGGCGTGCTGCTCGTGCTTGGCGCCATCTTCGTCTCGCTCATTGCCGGCGCGGCACTCGCATTCGAGACCTTCGGATTTAGCTTCTTCATCACCGAGTTCTGGAACCCGGTTACAGAGAAGTTCGGCGCTTATGCCCCCATCAGCGGCACGCTCATCACCGCGTTCATTGCGATGCTCATTGCCGTCCCCGTGGGGTTCGGCGCGGCAGTATTCCTGACCGAGCTGTGCCCGAAATCCCTGCGCCGCCCCATCGGTATCGCCATCGAACTGCTCGCGGGCATCCCCAGCATCATCTACGGCATCTGGGGCCTGTTCGTGTTTGCGCCGTTCCTCCAGACGCATGTGCAGCCAGCGCTTATCAGCGCATTTGGCAGCGTGCCTGTTCTATCGAGCCTCTTCGCTGGTCCCCCCTATGGCATCGGCATGCTGACGGCGGGCTTGATCCTGGCCATCATGGTGCTGCCGTTCATCACTGCCGTAAGCCGCGACGTCTTCGAGACCGTGCCGGTGATGCTGAAAGAGTCCGCTTTTGGCATCGGCTGCACGACGTGGGAGGTGGTCTGGAATGTCGTCATCCCCTACACGAAGGTTGGCCTGCTCGGCGGTGTGATGCTGGGGCTAGGCCGTGCACTCGGCGAAACAATGGCCGTCACATTCGTGATCGGCAACGCGCACCGGCTCTCAGCCTCGATCCTCGCCCCTGGTACGACCATTTCGGCAACAATCGCCAACGAGTTCACCGAGGCGACAGGAGATCTCTACACCTCCTCGCTCATCGCCCTGGGCCTGATCCTGTTCCTTATCACCTTCATCGTGCTTGCGCTTGCACGGCTTCTCCTTATGCGCCTTGAGAAATCGGCAGGTTCATGATGGCAAATGTCACTGCAAAATACCGCGTCCGCCGGGCCAGGAATTTCGTTGTCATGGGCCTATGCTGGGGGGCTGCGGCACTTGGCATCGCCGTTTTGCTCATCATCCTTGGCACGCTCCTCTTCCGCGGAGTTGGCGGCCTCTCATTCGAGTTATTCACCAGCGACGTGCCGCCTCCGGGCGCAGCCGGCGGCGGCCTCAGGAACGCCATCGTTGGCAGCCTGATGCTCACCTTCCTCGGCACCGCAATCGGCACGCCCATTGGCATCCTCGCCGGAACCTACATGGCGGAATACGGGCGGCATGACCGGCTGACGTCGATCGTGCGCTTCATCAACGACATTCTGCTCAGCGCGCCATCGATTGTAATGGGCCTTTTCGTTTACGGGATCATGGTCCGGCCGATGGGCCATTTCTCGGGAATCGCGGGTGCGATTTCGCTCGCGGTGCTCGTAATTCCTATCGTCGTCCGCACCACGGAAAACATGCTGCTGCTCGTGCCGAACCAACTCCGGGAAGCCGCCAGCGCGCTCGGGCTGCCACGCTCATTCGTAATCCGGCATGTGGCCTACAAGGCTGCGATGGCGGGAATGGTCACGGGCATCTTGCTTGCGATTGCGCGCATATCCGGGGAGACGGCGCCGCTGCTGTTCACCGCACTCAACAATCAATTCTTCAGCACAAACCTCAACGCGCCGATATCGACTCTTCCAGCGGTCATCTTCCAGTTTGCGCTAAGTCCCTACGAGCGGTGGCAGGACCTGGCCTGGACGGGCGCACTGCTGATCACTTTCGCAGTTTTGACTCTGAGCATTCTGGCTCGCTGGCTGAGCTCTTCCAAGGGGAAATCATGAACAGGGTGGGAAACGGTACTGGCGCGGGCGAGCGGATAACCATTCGCGATCTCGACTTCTTCTACGGCCAGAACCGGGCGCTCAAGAGCGTCAGCATGCCGGTCTACGACCGCACGGTTACCGCCTTTATCGGACCTTCGGGCTGCGGGAAATCGACACTGCTTCGCATCCTGAACCGGATGTACGACCTCTACCCCGGTCAGCGCGCGGAAGGCGAGGTGCTGTTCGATGGCCAGAACATCTTGAGTTCGAACATCGACCTGAACCTGCTGCGCTCGCGCATCGGCATGGTGTTCCAAAAGCCGACCCCCTTCCCGATGACGATCTACGAGAACATCGCTTTCGGGGTCCGGCTATACGAGAAGCTGCCCAAGGCCGAGCTGGACGTGCGCGTCCAATGGGCCCTGGAGAAAACCGCGCTCTGGCCGGAGGTCAAGGACAAGCTGCATGCGAGCGGGCTGAGCCTTTCGGGCGGCCAGCAGCAGCGGCTGTGCATTGCCCGCACGGTAGCGATCCAGCCGGAGGTCATCCTCCTCGACGAGCCGACCTCGGCGCTCGACCCTATCTCCACGGCGAAAATCGAAGAGCTGATCGACGAACTTCGCAGCGATTTCACCATTGCCATCGTGACGCACAACATGCAGCAGGCGGGCCGCGTGTCGCAGTTCGTCGCCTTCATGTACCTGGGCGAACTGGTCGAGTTCGGCGTGACCGAGCAGATGTTTACGAACCCTGCCCAAAAGCACACGCAAGACTACATCACCGGCCGCTTCGGTTAGGGCCCAGCGCAAAATAAACGCGCCATCTTGCTTGTCTTTTTGTCCGTCCGCGGCGTTGCGGAAACGGTTACATATCTCGATATGCGCCCGTTTCCGCGCCTGGCGGACGGACAAAAATCCTGCGCAGTCCGACGCGTTTATTTTGCGCCGGGCCCTTAGCCAAGGGCAGGCCGTTCACCGGCCGGCTCCCAGTGGCATCGGAGTGCCTAATTGCCACCTTTTGCGCAATTCCCGGCGGTTCGTTCGAAGCGGAAGCAAGCCCTGGCCGCTGCTAAACCTGTACCGGCAGCGGCTGCGCGCCGAACCAGCTCAAGTGGAAGTGCAGGATCAGCGCCCACAACGCGGCGGCGATGGCAATCCGCCCCCAGCCTATGGCTGAAAGACTGAACTTCGCGCGGCCTTCGAAAATCGCCCAGAAGGGCCAGAACGAGGTCTTGGCCTCGAACGCACCCCATCCAGCCAACTCAGCGCGTTTGCGCTTTTGCTGCAGCCAGCTGCCGATGAGGGCCGTAGCGGCGAACCCCCCAAAAAATGCGAAGCCCCGCAGGTTCGGCTGGCTGATCGCGTGCGCAATGGCCCAGATCGCGATCCCCCACATAACCGGATGGCGCGTAATCGCAAATATGCCTCCTCCGGCATAACCGGCTTCTGCGACTTTGCCGCCAGGAGCGTAAGGGTTGGGGCTGGAAATGCCGGCCACGATGAGGACGTATGCAAAGAAGATGAGCGATGCCTTCAGCCACAGCCATAGCGCTGGCGCGGCCCAAAGCTTCCCGGCAGAGGGCGCTGCATTGAACGCATGCACCATCCACCAGATGGCAGCCACAGAGGCTATCGAAAAAATCGCGCCGTAGACGGGTTCGCCCGCCAGCGAAACGAACTTTGCCCGCAACGGCGTTGCGGGCAGCATGTGCAGCAGAAAGAAGACGGCGGAGGCCGCCAGCAGTGCGTTCATTGCTCCCTCCTCATAACCGGCCTTTGTCATCCTGGAAACGCCACCCCCGCTCGTGGGCCGGGGTAAGCAAGCGTTATCCGGGAACTGCAAGTGCGCCAGCGTTCCTGAGGATCCCGTGTCTGCAGCACACAGCTTCGCGCTGCACCGCGCACGGGATGACGGGAGATAGGTCTAGTGCAGGCGCTTCTTGATCCGGTCGAGGCTCGCGGTAATCATGTTCTCCGCAACCTGCCCCGAAACCTTCTGCTCGATCAGATGCTCGGCCGCGGCAACGGCAAGCTCTGCAGCCTGCGCGCGGATCTGCTTGCGGGCTTTCTCTTCCTCAAGCTTGATCTTCTGCTCGGCGATAGCCATCCGGCGAGCCATGGTCTCATCGAAAGCGGTGCGCGCCTCTTTGGCGTAAAGAGCCGCCTCGCGTTCGGCCTGCTCCAGAATGGCCGCAGCCTCGGCGTCCGTGTTCTCAGCGCGGCGCTTGTAGTCGGCCAAGATCGCCTCGGCCTCGGCCCTGAGCTTGCGGGCCTCCTCAAGCTCCTGCGCAATGGCATCGGAGCGCTGGTCCAAGAGCCCCAGAACCTTGCCCGGCACCCCAAGATAGACGATCGCCGCAGCGAAAACAATGAAGGCAATAGCAACCCAGATTTCTGGTTCGGCAAACATGGGCCTACTCCTTCGAGCCTTGGCGCAGGGCGGCGCGAACTTCGCCTTCGTTCACCTCGAGCCCTGCAAACTCTTTGACGATATCGCTCACGGCACCGGCAGTCATGGCTTCCATTTGGCCGGAAGCATGCTCAACCAGCTTCTGCACACTCTTGTCCATATCGGCGGCCTTGACGGCAAGCTCGCGGTCGAAGGCTTCGCGCTTTTGGCCAAGCTCGGCTTCGAGCTTTTCGCGGTGGGAGCGGATGGCTGCCTGGCCTTTCGACTTCGCCGCGGCAACGCCTGCCTCATAACGCCCGGCCTCCGCATCGGCACGCTGCTGCGCCTTGCGTGCACTTTCGATATCGCCCTCGATTTTCGACTTCCGCTTGGCCAGAACCTCCTGGATGCGCGGAAGAGCAAGATTTTCGCGAGCGCGAAATAGAAGGCCACGAAGATAATCGCAAGCCAGATCAACTGGGGTGCGAAAAACTCTGGGTTTAGCTGAGGCATGGATAAAACCGCCTACGCTGAAGGGTGGCGCCGCCAGGGCGCCAGCCTGCCGCTAATGGACGAACGGGTGGATTAAAGCTTCACGAAGAGCAGGATCAGCGCAATCACGAGGCCGAACAGACCCGTTGCTTCAGCCAGTGCGAACCCAAGCAGAAGGTTCGGGAACTGAGCCGGAGCCGCAGACGGATTGCGGAGCGCGCCCGAAAGGAAGTTGCCGAAGATAAGGCCAATGCCAATACCGGCGCCGATGAGGGCCGAGCAGGCGAGGCCAGCGCCGATGAGCTTTGCTGCTGCTGGATCCATGACGAGTTCTCCTGTTTGATCCGTTAGTTAAGAGGTTGCGAAAGGTTAGTGCGAGCCTGCGTGCAGAGCGTCGTTCAGGTAGATGCAGGTGAGAACGGCGAAGACGTAGGCCTGAAGGAAGGCGATCAGGATTTCAAGGCCCATCAACAGGACCATGAAGGTGAAGGGCAGCCAGCCGCCGATGATGCCAAGCCCCACCACGAAGCTGCCGAACACCGCGAGCATGGTGTGCCCCGCCATCATGTTGGCGAAGAGACGGACGGAGAGGCTGATGGGCCGTGTGAAATAGGAGATCACCTCGATGAGGCTGATCAGCGGCAAGAGCAAAGCAGGCACACCCGACGGCACGAACAGCTTCAGGAACTTGATGCCGTGCATGTAGAAGCCGACCAGGGTCACGCCGATGAAGACGAACATGGCGAGCGCGAAGGTGATGATGATGTGACTCGTCACCGTGAAATTGCCCAGGCCCGGCAGCGGGATCATGCCCAGCATGTTCATCGCGAACACGTAGCAAAAGATCGTGAAGACGATGGGGAAGTACGCCATGCCGGCGCTGCCCGGCATTCTGGCGGACCATGTTCGCCACGAACTCGTAGGTCAACTCGCTCACCGACTGCATGCGGGTCGGAACGAGGCCGCCATCGCGCATGCTGTGGATAAGAAACCAAAGCACAAGCCCGGTTCCCATCACCATCCAGAGCGTCGAATTCGTTATGGAGGCGTCGTAGCCGAAAAGATGGAAATTGAAATAGCGGTGGATTTCGAACTGCTCCATGGGGTTGAAGCCGGCGCCCTCTCCGTGATGGACGCCCTCTTCCGCCGCCGCGGCATGTGCCGTGCTAATCAACCAGTCGATCATTGCTATCCCCGTCAGGCAGACCGCCTGGCCTTCTCTATTTCCCGCCCATTGCGCGCGCGGCGCGGATCACGTTAAGAAACCCGGCAGCGATGCCGAGCAGAAGAAAAACCAGCAAAAACAATGGCGAAGTACCGAACCAGCCATCCAAGGCCCAGCCGGTCAGCCCCCCCACAAACACCCCCGCTACCAGCTCCACCGAGAGCTGGAAAGCCTTACCGAGCGCGGAACCGCGCTTTCCGGCCTCTTCATCCGTCAGCCCGCCGTCCTCGCCATCGCGCGCGTGGAGCTTATCTTCAAGCTCCTTAAGCCTCTCTTTCAGCCGCTCGCTTTTATTGCGCTCGTCTGATGGGCCGTTCCCGGAAGAGGCCATGACAATCCGTTCGCGAAATTTGGGACCGCGTGTGAATTCCGGTGTGTTTCTAGGCCAGCGTACAAAAGAAAGTCAAGCCTAGCGCGCGGCGGCTATTCCGTTTTTTACCGCATGTGCGAAGAAACCTCAACCTGCCCCTTTTACAAGCGCAGGCGCGATCCCGTCATGGCCCTTCGTCCCCAGCCATTGGAACATCGTTGCCCCGGCAGCGGCGTTAAGGTTGCGAGCTTTGACCGGCAGGGGTCTCTACTCTCCGGGTGGCCCCTCCGCCACTGGTAATCCATGCCTCTGCCATATTCGTTAAAAAAACAAGGTTAATGCGGAATCGCGAACACACAAAACTGGCATAAATCCCTAGCATTTTGCCTCAAATTGCTAAAATTCGAGCATTCAAAAGTACAGTTAAATATTGTGTCTTTACCATAATTACGAGCCATATTAACTATTTTTGATTTTTATATCAATCGCTTATAAAGCGATTTGCTATTAATTTTCTAGCAAGGCACATTTGTTACAATTAGCTCGAATTGGAAAGGCGTCTTTTCTCATCAAAATGGGCGCTTTGCGCGGCAAGGAGTTTCGGTGTGGCGGTTTGTAGCTCGCGGCGTTCCGGCCGTTTACAGCGGGAGCAGAAGGTTTCCCCCTGGTTTGCCAGAACACGACAATTGGGAGGCGCGGCTAAGCGCCGGCTTTACCGCAATGTTCTATAGCGATGTGTGAGGCGCCTTATGCGATGCGCAACCGTCGCGGCTGCCGGTGAATTTCCGGGCTGCGTCCCAGCCTCGAAAAATTGCGCGAAAGGACCAGCGATGAAGATATCGACCGCCACACAAATTGCCGGTGCAGCCATTATAGGCGGCATCGTCGCGGTCATCGCCGTCAATGCTATCGGCTCCCACAAGCTGCGGGTTGGCGGCGAGGTCTATACGCACATCGTGGCGGGCAAGGATCTGATCGGCGACATCCTGCCGCCGCCGGAATATATCATCGAGCCCTATCTTGAGGCGACGCTGGCGGTCAACGATCCCGCCAACGCCAAGGCGCACAGCGACCGGCTGGCGGCCTTGCGCAAGGATTTCGACGAGCGGCTGGCGTACTGGAAGGAGCAGGACATCGATCCTGCGGTGCGCGACCTCCTGACCAGGCAAGCGGCGGCACCGGCGGCGAAATTCTGGTCGCTCACCGAAGGGTCACTGCTTCCGGCGCTCGAAAAGGGCGACATGGACGCGGCGCGGGAGGCCTATGCGGCGCTGACGCAGGCCTATAATGCACACAGGGCCAAGATCGACGAGACCGTCGAGGCGGCTAATAAGATGAACAAGGCTATCGAGGAGGATGCCGCGGCGCAGGCACGTACCGGCGATATGGTCGTCTGGAGCGTGGCGGGCGCGGTTTTGCTAATCGCCGCCGCAAGCGTTCTTGCCTTGCTCTTCGGCCTCGTGCGTCCGCTCAACCGGCTCAGAGCGTCGGTCGTGGAACTCGGCACGGGCAACTTCGACGTAAACCCGGCACTCGGCAAACGCTCCGACGAGCTAGGAGAAATGAGTAACGCTCTGCAGGCCATGGTGGAGAAGCTACGCGAAGTGGTGAGCGAAGCGCTGGTCGCCTCCCGCGCCGTGTCCTCGAACAGCCGGGAAGTGGCTGGCAGCGCGGACGATCTGTCGTCCGGCGCATCCGAGCAGGCGGCATCCGGCGAGGAGGCCTCGGCAACCATGGAGCAGATGGCCGCGAGCATCAAGCAGAACGCCGATAACGCCACGCAGACCGAGAAGATTGCACGTCAATCGGCAAGCGGCGCGGAAGAGTCCGGTCAGGCTGTGTCGCGTGCCGTAGAGGCCATGCGAACCATCGCCGGCAAGATTACCATCGTACAGGAGATTGCGCGGCAGACCGACCTTCTGGCGCTGAACGCGGCGGTCGAGGCTGCGCGCGCGGGCGAGCACGGCAGGGGCTTCTCGGTGGTTGCCTCCGAGGTGCGCAAACTCGCCGAACGCAGCCAGACAGCGGCCCAGGAGATCGGCGCGCTTTCAGGCGAGACCGTTTCGGTGGCGCAGCAGGCGGGCGAGATGCTCAACAAGCTTGTGCCCGATATCAAGAAGACGGCGCAGCTTGTTGGAGAAATTGGCGCCGCTTGCCGCGAGCAGGATTCTGGCGCCAGTGAAATCAATCTGGCGATTCAACAGCTCGACAAGGTCATTCAGCGGAACGCGGCTTCGGCGGAAGAACTGTCGGCGACCTCGGAGGAACTTGCGGCGCAGTCGGAGAAGCTCCTGGACAGCATCTCCTTTTTCCGTGTCAGCGGCCAGGCACAAGGAAACTTCGAAAGCGGAACCAAGCTGCCCGTCAGGCGGGTGCTGCGCACCTCGAAGGCAAAAGTTGAGCCGCAAGAGGAGCAAGCTGCTCCCGAGGATGATGCGGACACTCCAGCGAGCGGCATCACGATCAGCCTCGACGGCCAGCAGGGTGATCGGAAGGTGGGCGTCGCCTGGTATTGAGCCGGCCGGGACCCCGGTTCACGAGGCCTGCCCTCCTAAACGAAGAATCCATTGCTCTAACGGAGTTTGCCCCGGAACCGGCGCGCACTTTTGGGCGCCCGTTCAGCTGAAGTATTTACCCTAAGAAGAAACATTTTATTAAAATTGTCTTAATAGCGTGTATAATTGCTGGGCGGGTGATGCGATTCTGGAAGTGTCCCTAGTGGGGAGTACCGCATGATGCATGAGCACGGACAGATGCCAGCTCCGCTGGCTCTGCTTGACGACGCTTCAACAGGAGCGGCCGATACCTTCAGGAGTGTGTTGATCATCGCATATGAGCAAGCAGTTGAAGAAGGCATAAGCCCAAGCGCCGCCATTGGAATCGCGCTCGACTGGATCTCGGTGGAGTTGAAAAGGAGCGTGCGCCTAAGCGGCAGTGCCGGGTGACGCAAGAGGCCGTTCAGCCCTCGCAATGAGCCTGCCCTGAAGCTATTGGGGGGCCGCCAGCATGGTGGCACCCGTCGGCCCGATACTGGTCAGCTGGAGCACCACTTCGCCGTCCTTTGCCCAGGCGAAGTGGGCGGCTTCGGGCGGTTCGGTGAAGAAGGTGCCGGCCGGCAGGGCTTTGAGCTTGCCTTCGTCCCAAACGCTGCCGAACGCGTAATAGAGCGTGCCGGATAGCACAGCGACGGTGCGCGGCGTATCGGGATGATAGTGCGGCATAAGCTTGAGGCCCGCGGGAAACTTGATGCGCTGGACGAAGACGCCGGGCTTGTCCGGATCGCCGTAGAGCGTCGCGATCTGAAGCGCGGCAGGCAGCCCCTTGTATTCGATCTGATCCGGCAGCTTGACGATGCTGGGAGCGGCGTCTTGCGCCTGCGCCGCGGCAACGGAAACGGCAAGCAGGAGCGCGGACAATGTCTGTCTGGCTGCCCCTGGCAACTGCGCTGCCCAGCGGCTCTTTCCCGATATTCCCCTCGCGCGCATCGTGTCCTCCTACGGTTTTCTCCGAGAGTATTAGGATGCGGGGCTGGCCTTGAGCGTGGGTTGCGCTAAGCTCGGAAAGCAGACAAGAAGCGCGCCGCTTGCGCGCGGACGGAGGGGGTAATGCAGGGCAGTTCCTATTTCGACGGTCTTGAGACACGGCGGCCGGAGGAGCGCGAGGCGCAGCTTTTTCCGAAGCTTCCTTTGCTGCTGGCCAAGCTCAAGGCCGGTATGCCCGCCTGGGCTGCCCGGCTTGCGGACGTAGAGCCAGCGGCGATTTCGAGCCGGGAGGCGCTGTCTGCCCTACCCGTCTTGCGGAAATCCGAACTGACGGAGCTTCAGGCGCAAACGCCACCTTTCGGCGGTCTTGCAGGCGCGAACCCGGCGCGGGTGTTCATGTCGCCCGGCCCGATTTTCGAACCGCAATCGCCGGTGCCCGATGCGTGGGGCTTTGCACGCTCGCTTTACGCGGCTGGGTTCCGCAAGGGCGAGGTGCTGCACAATTGCTTCGCCTATCACATGACGCCGGGCGGTTTCCTGCTCGACGACGGGGCGCGCGCGCTCGGGATGACGGTGTTCCCGGCAGGGCCTGGCAATACGGAAATGCAGGTGGAGGCCGCCGCGCATATCAAGCCTGCGGGCTATGCGGGTACGCCGGACTATTTGAAGGTCATCCTCGACAAGGCGCGCGAACTTGGCCGCGACGTATCCTCGATCAAGAAGGCGCTGGTGACAGGCGGGGCGCTGTTCCCGAGCCTGCGCGAGGAATACCGGACGCGCGGCGTCGCCGTACTGCAATGCTACGGAACCGCGGACCTCGGCTGCATCGCCTATGAGAGTGCGGCGATGGAAGGCATGATCGTCAACGAGGACATGATTGCCGAGATTGTCCGCCCCGGTACTGGCGAGCCCGTGCCCGAAGGCGAGGTGGGCGAAGTGGTTGTGACTACCTTCAACGAGACCTATCCGCTGATCCGCTTCGCGACCGGCGATCTTTCCGCGATCCTGCCGGGGCAGAGCCCATGCGGGCGCACGAACAAGCGTATCAAAGGCTGGATGGGCCATGCCGGCCAGACGGTCAAGGTCAAGGGCATGTTCGTGCATCCGTCGCAGGTCGCCGAAGTAGGCCGCCGCCATCCGGAGCTGGGCCGGCTGCGCCTCACCGTTACACGTGAAGCGGAGCAGGATGTCATGACGCTGCAGGCCGAAAGTGCGGCGGCCGATGAGGGACTGCGCGCCCAGATCGCGGAGACGCTGGCCATTGTGACGAAGCTCAAGGGCGCGGTGCAACTGGTTCCTGCGGGCTCGCTACCCAACGATGGCAAAGTCATCGCGGACGAGCGCAAATATGGCGGATAAACTGATTTGCGGTGTGATTTTGCTTTTGGGCGCCGCCTCCATCCTTCTGGGCGGCGGTCTGCCGGCGATTGCAATCCTGGGTCTGGTAGCTGGAAGCGATGGCGCCGATACCAACGGGGAAGGCGAGTGCTCTTTCTGGCGATTGGCCTTCCGGCGGCCAATTATGCATGGCGATGCTTGAAAGGCTTCGATTGCCAGGGACCAATCGTCCTGGCCAGGGGTAGGATTAACGTCCGGGAGAGAGCGGCTGTGCACAAGACTGTTCCCCGCTGCAGCCAGGATGCAGATATGCACCGGTCCTTGAAGGGGACTTGTTGCTGCTTGGGCAATCCCTTATAACCTCCGGTGGCAGCACAGAAGGAAAGCCAGCATGACGTTGCAATTGGGAGCGATTGCGCCGGACTTCGAGGCGGAGACCACGGAGGGCCACATCCGCTTGCACGAATGGCTCGGCAATTCCTGGGGCATCCTGTTCTCGCATCCGAAGGATTTCACGCAGGTCTGCACCACCGAGCTTGGGGCGCTGGCTGGGCTTAAGAGCGAATTCGACCGGCGCGGCGTCAAGATCTTAGGGCTGAGCGCCGACCCGGTTTCAGACCACGCCAGATGGGCGCAGGACATCGAGGATGTCACCGGCTACGCGCCGAACTTCCCGATGATCGGCGACAGCGATCTGAAGGTGGCCAAGTTGTACGGCATGCTGCCGGCGTATGAGGACAACTCGCAAAAGCGCACAGCCATGATGAACCGGACGGTGCGCAATGTGTTCGTGATCGATCCCGCCAAGAAAATCCAGCTCATCCTCGTCTATCCAATGGCGACGGGACGCAATTTCGAGGAGATTCTGCGCGCTATCGACTCGCTCCAGCTTACGTTCGCCCATGGCGTGGCGACGCCCGCGAACTGGAAGCCGGGCGGGGATGTCCTTATCGCCGGAAGCGTTTCCGACAAGGAGGCGAGGCAGAAATATCCTCAAGGCTGGAAGGCGCCCAAGCCCTATGTGCGGATTGTTGCGCAACCGCGCAGCTGACGGCTGGCGCAAAAATGCGCTTTCCAGAAAACTTCTTCTGCAATTGCGGAGTAGGGTCTTGCACCTTGGCGCTGGCTGTGGCACGGTCTGCGCCGGTCGTCGCTGCAGTAGCTCAGTGGTAGAGCACTCCCTTGGTAAGGGAGAGGTCGACAGTTCAATCCTGTCTTGCAGCACCATCTTTCTCCCAGAAAAATCAGCGGTTTGCGGCTAAGGGCGAGGTTTCCGGCCGTCTATCCGCGCGCTCCATTAACATGAACCGCCTATCGTGCTACGGCAAATCCGGCGGCAACGGTTCGCTCATGTTCGAGGGCGCCCGGGCGCGATACGGGATCGCACATCGCAGACTGGCGCCATTTCCTGCCGCAGCTTCGTCCCACATGCGCCTGATTCTGTTGTCATACGGTCCGTATACCGCGCGTTTGGCGGCAAGGGGGCAAGTGTGAATCCGGGACCGATGAAGCGGGCGGGGAACGCAGTGCGTGCTGCGGTCTGCGCGCACGCTATTGCCGCACCGGGTTTGCGCGAGAGGCCGCCGGGAGCCAGGCGGATCGCTTAGGCTAGGGGAGTTTGGAACGTGGGTGGGATGTGGATCGGTATCGTCTTGGGGCTTTTGGCGGGGGCGGCCTCCGGCTCGGCCCTCGGTGCGGCGGTCTTGGCGGTCATTGGCGGCGCTGTTGGCAGGGCGGTGTCTCAATCGCTCGCGCAAGAAGCCGGCGATAGCGTAAAGCCTGCGCATGCCGGAAGCGAGCTTGAGGCGCTGCGGGAGCAGGTGCGGCAGGCCAATCAGCGCATCGATCTGCTTGAGATGCGGCTGCGCGAGGCGGGAGTTCCCGAGGCTGCCGCCTGGCAGCGCGCGGTGGTGGACGCAACGGCAGCGGCACGGGGCGAAACGGGCGAATTGCCGTCCGCGGCGTATGAGGCCGAAGAAGACGAAGAACTGGCAGCGCAAACGCCAGCAGAGACTGCGCCCGCCACGGTGCTCTCGGCAACGGGCGTCCCAATTACTTATTCCGCACGCGAGGAAGTGACGGCGGTCGAAGCCGCAGGCGAGGCTTCTGCCGAAGAGATTGAGCCGGCCGATGAGCCCGCCGCCAAGCGCTTCGACAGCCGCGACGCCGAGCCGCCAGCCCCCGCAATCCCTGCATGGCTTTCCGAATTCTCCGCCCGCTGGATCACCGGCGGCAACCCCCTCGTCAAGATCGGGGTACTGATCCTCTTTCTGGGCTTGGCCTTCCTGCTGCGCTTTGTCGCCGAGCACACCACGGTGCGGATCGAATTCCGTTACGCTGGCGTGGCGGCGGTTGGAATTGCATTGCTTCTGGCCGGCTGGCGCTGGCGGCACAGAGAGGACAGCTACGGGCTGATCCTGCAAGGAGGCGGCATCGGCGTCCTCTATTTGACAACGATTGCGGGCATGAAGTTGCATCCGCTGATCCCGCCGGAGACCGGGTTTGCGATACTGACCGGCGTTGCGGTTTTCGCTGTGCTGCTCGCCCTGCTGCAGGACTCGCTCACGCTGGCGCTGGCGGCTACGCTGGGCGGCTTTGCCGCGCCGGTTCTCGCGTCCTCCGGCAGTGAGCATCATCTGACGTTTTTCGCCTATCTGTCGCTCCTCAATCTGGGCATCGCCGCCATTGCATGGTTCAAGGCATGGCGGATCTTGAACCTGACGGGCTTTGCCTGCACCTTGTTCCTGGTAACCTCCTGGGGCGAAAAATATTATGAGCCGGCGCTGTTCAAGCTCGCCGAGCCCTTCCTCCTTGCGCTGTTTGTGCTCTACGTGCTGATCGCCTTCCTGTTCGCGCGGCGCACCCTCGCGGATGTGCCGGCGGACCCGGCGGTCTCCTTCGAAGAGCGCATCGGGCAGACTGCGCCCGAGGTTAGCTATGTCGATGCTTCGCTGGTGTTCGGCGTGCCGATGTCGGTTTTCGGCATGCAGTACCAGATGGTACGCAGCTTCGAAAACGGCCCGGCTTTCAGCGCGCTCGGCTTCGGGCTAGCCTACATCTTCCTGGCCTACGTGCTGTTCCGCCGCACCGGGCTTCGCTACGCACTCTTGAGCGAGACGATGATCGCGCTTGCGGTCATTTTCGGCAGCTTGTCCATCCCGCTGGGGCTCGAAGGCAAATGGACCTCGGCTGGCTGGGCCATCGAAGCGGCGGGTGTCTATTGGGTCGGGATACGCCAGCAAAAGGTGCATGCGCGGTTGTTCGGCCTGCTGCTGCTAATCGGGTCGGCAGCGTTCTTCGGCCGGGAGCTGACGCCGGACGGCGAGGCCACCGTGCTCAGCGGCTCCTGGTTCGGCTGCCTGATGCTCGCCCTATCGTCATGGTGGTGTTACGGCCTGATACGCCGGGCGCCAGCGGAGCAATTGCATGAGTTCGAACCCTATTTGCGTCCCTGGCTGGTGGCTGCGGGGTGCCTGTTCGCCGCGCTGATGCCGTTCCTGCTGCTGCAGATGAATTGGGCCAGCACGGCGCTGGCGATCCTCGGCGCTGTGGCGGTCTTTGCCGCGCGGCCCATGGCGGAGCGTTCGCTCATCGGTTGGGGATGCGTCTACCAATTGGCGGCGGGCGGGCTCTATCTGAACACCCTGCATGGCGCGGATAGCGGCACGGCGCTTGCCAGCGGCTCGGTGGGACTTATTACCGCCGGCCTGATGGGGCTTGCCCTCCTGGCGGCGGCCTGGGGAACCTTGCGCCAGAAGGACGCGGAGGAGGGCGAGGCAACAGCGCTTGGCGGGCTCTCCGCCCTGGTTCTGCTGGGTGGGCTCGCATTCATCAATCTGGCGCCGCTCTTCATTCTGCCCTGGCGTTTGGCGGCGATGGTCTGGCCGGTAACGAGCGTCGCCACGCTTTGGTGGGCGGTCCGCAGCGGGCACAGGGTAGCCATCGGCTTTGCCCTGGTGCTGCAAGTTGTAGCGGGCGTTGTCAGCATCGGCAGCCGCATCGACCTGCTCGGAGGCGAGCGCATCCCATTCGACGCCAAGCCCTTCATGCACAGCGGTTTCCTGAGCCCGCTACTGATCGGCCTTGCGGCATTCATCGCCGCCCGGCTGCTGCATCGCCGCGATGCTGGACGGGCGTCCCTGGCGCTCGGCTGGACCGCGCTCACCTGGGCTTCCGTCTGGTGGGCCTTTGCCTGGGGAGCCGAGTTGAACCGGATACTGCCTGAGGCAGCGGTTGCGGCGTCGTTCATAGGGCTTGCCGCGATTACCGCTGGACTGTGGGGTATGATGGCCCGCTGGGGCGGCTGGAGGCAGGCCGGACAGGCAACTATCGCCTATGTGTCAGTGCTGGCTCTGCTTCTTTCCTACCAGCTAAAGGCGGATATCCCGCACCCGCTGGGAGGCTGGGGAGCTGTGGTTTGGCCTGCTGCTCTCATTATGCACGGCCTCCTGCTGCGCGGTCAGAAGGGCTGGCTGCCGGGCGGACTGCAAGGGGCGGTGCACGCCGCGGGCGTCTGGCTGTTCATCGTGATCGCAGCGGTGGAACTGCACTGGCATCTGGCGCTCGCTGGCGGCGCGGATAGCGCCTGGGCGATGCTCGGCTGGCTGCTTGCGCCGCTCGTGTACCTGTGGGCCATGAGCAGCGCGGCGCTGAGCCGGATTTGGCCGCTTCGCGATTTCCGGGATGCGTATGCGGTGGCCGGAGCCTTGCCGGTGGCGATCTTCCTCCTCGGCTGGACCGGGGCGAGCGCCCTTATAGGCGAAGGTGCAGCGCCTTTGCCCTACGCTCCGCTGCTCAACCCGCTGGAAACTGGCCAGCTTGCGGTGCTGCTCGGGATTGCGCTGTGGTGGCGCTCGCTGCACGATTACCGGGTATTCCGGGAGGGCGGCGCAATTCTGGCTGCCGTTCTTGGGGCTGCGGCCCTCCTGGCGATCAGCAGCGCGGTGGCGCGTGCCTGTCACCTGTGGGGCGGCGTTCCCTGGGAATTGACGGATTTGCAGGGCTCAATGCTGGTGCAGACCTCGCTGTCCATCGTCTGGGGCACCATCTCCATCGGCTTGATGATCTTTGGCCATCGCGGCGGCGTGCGCTGGGTCTGGATCGCGGGAGCGGTTCTGATTGCGGCTGTGATCGGCAAGCTGTTCCTTGTCGAACTGGCGGCGCATGGCAGCATCGAACGCATCGTTTCCTTTATCGGGGTCGGCTTGCTGTTGCTGCTGGTGGGCTATTTCGCTCCCCTGCCACCCAGGCACAGCGCGGAAGCAAGCGAAGAGCCGGCCCAGCCAACCTCCAGCGAGGCATCATGAAAACCTCAATCGCCTTCGCCCTTGCCGCGTTCGTTGCCACTTCAGCCGCCGCCGCGGAGGCGCCGCTGCGGCTGGAGAACTTCGCCAATCGGGGCACCATCGAAACCGGTGGCGCCGGGCCGTTCCATCAGCTGACCCTGCCATTGGCGGTGTATCAGGGAGCAGCCAGCCCGGACCTCGCCGACTTGCGGGTGTTCAATGGGCAGGGCGAGCCGGTGCCGTACGCTCTGTTGCTCAGTGAAGCGCAAAGCGTGACCAGCCAGACCGAAAGTGCCGCACCGTTCTTCCCGCTGCCCGCGCCGGGCGCGGGTTCTCAGGGAGCGGGCGACCTGTCGGTGACTGTGCGCCAGTCCGCCGATGGCAGCCTTGTTTCCGTCCACCAGCAGGCGGCGGCCAAGGCGGAGCCGGGGGGAGTAGCCGGAGGCGTGGTCATCGACGCCAGCGCGCTCAAGGGCCGCAACGTCCGCTCGCTTCGCCTCGTTACCGGGGCGAGTGCTGCGCCTTTCAATTCCTTCACGGTCGAAAGCAGCCAGGATCTGCAGCACTGGCAAATGCTGAAGCGCGACGGCCAGCTTGTGCATCTGGAGCATGCCGGCCAGCGCGTCGACAGCGACCGCGCCGAGTGGGACAGCAACGCCAGCCGGTATTTGCGGCTCTCCTGGGACGATCCCAAGCAGGCGCCGGAGATCAAGTCGGTGTTCCTTGGCACGGTGGAAAGCAGCGTCAGCCAGCCAGCCCGCATCTGGTCGGCGGAAATGACGCCATCGGCGGTGCAGCCCGGCATTTACGAGTACGCGTGGGCGGGGCAAATGCCGCTGGAGAAGTTGCGGATCAACCTCCCGCAGATCAATACGCTCGCCCCCATGAGCATTCAGTATTTCCCTCCACAAGAGCGCCACAGGCCGCGGCTTGGCTGGCATCATCACCGCAGTGAGGAGGCGCGCTGGGTGGACCTCGCGCAGACGGTGGTTTACCGGTTGCAAGCACCGCAAGGCGAAGCGAAGTCCGCCGATATCGCGCTCTACGGTACGGTGGCAAATCGCTTGCGCCTCGTGACGGATGACCGGAGCGGCGGCATCGGCAGCGTACCACCAAGCCTACAGATCGGCTTTGTGCCGCATGTGCTGGTGTTCCTGGCGCGTGGCAATGGGCCCTTCGTGCTTGCCTGGGGCGCCAAGGGCGTTGAACCGGCCAGCCTGGCTCTCTCGACCCTGGTGCCCGGATATGACGCCAATGCGCCTTTGAAGGCGAGCGAGGCGAGTTTGCCGGCGGCGGGCGTCGTGCTGACGAAGCCCGCGCCGCTCGCCGGGGCGGGGCAGGAAGGATCGGCTCCGGCTTCGAAATGGGTGTTGTGGGCGGTGCTGCTGGGCGGGTTGCTCGTGCTTGGCGGAATGGCGCGGTCGCTGATCCAGCAACTGCGGCAGCCGCCGGAGGGGAAGGTCTGATGCCGCTGCGGCTGGGGTTTGACTAGCGGCGTGGACGGCTATGGACGCGGCGGGCCAGGCGGAGTTTCGCGGCCGCTCCAACGAATGGCCGCCAATCGCTCGATGCGGCGGCCCGAGTCGCCTTGGGGTCGGGAGCGGCTGTGCCCAATTTTTCGCAATTCTCTCTGTGCCACGGCGGCTTCCGGATCCAAAAGCCGCCTACTTCCGGAAAGACCAGGTAATGCTACCGTTGATTTCCATTTTTCTGGCCGTTATTGCTTACGGAATGCTTTTCGGGAGGCCGCCTTCGTAATTCCTGTACCTGTAAGCAAACGCTGGATGATGATCATGTCGAATGCGCAAGCGATCATTGATGAGATCAACGGTTTCTTTGATCGATTCATGCTCAAGAAAAACAAATTGACGACGGCGGACCTTCTCGCCTTCGTTGAGGCGAAATGGGCGAAGGCCGATGATGGCAAGTACGGCATCCATCAAGGTAGCATCATCATCGGACGGATGAACAATGAGTATGCACGCGCCAAAAATGTGGCTCAGTTAAAACGCTGGTTGAACGAGATGGACCAGCACGCGCTCAGCAAAAAGCATCCCTCTTACATCAATCATTATTATAACGGCGAACTTTACCTCGAATGTGGTGCGGAGGCTGAAGCGCTACATCATTTGCGCCTGTGCCACGAAGAGAACTCGGATTATATCTACACGCGAGGCCAAGCTTGCATCGATTTATTTAATAAACATCTTGGTAAGCCAGCTCCATGCTCCGTCATTGATGATGATATGGAGGATGAGCTTTCCATTATCCTGCCGGAATGGAGCATGTTTTTCGGTGAGGAGGCAAAGCTGCGCATTGAGTTGGGCGTGGATACCGGCGCAGTAAAATTCAACGAAAAGCAGCGGAGTGGTCTTGATTATCTGCTCGCCAATCAAACCGCCATATTGCAAGCCATTCTTACGGAACTGTTGAAACAATATCCCACTCGACAAGAACTCTATGGTTATCAAGGCGATGACAAGCGGGATTTCATGCCGGATGTGCTTGACATCAAGGGGTTCGCCGATTTGATGTCACCCATGGTGGTGTATGTCCTATCGGTTGGGCCGGATCAATTTCCCTATATTGGCTATCTATTTTCGTGTTCTTGGGACAGCGAGCACGCCTTCGGCGCGGTGCTATTGAAAGACCGCGTGGTTGAAATCGGCGGCGCGGAGACAGCTTTCCACGATCCGGTCGCGCGCGATGATTAGCGTGTGTTGAAGGCGAAACGGTAAGTGAACTGGCAATGAAGCGCCGGCGGCGGTTCTCTTGCTATATGATCTAAAAGCGGGCATAGACTCTTAAGTAGTTTTCGAGACCCATCTCTTCCGCCCACGGCCTTTCACGCCGGTGAGAGGTAATGCCGGGCCTGACGGATGGCCACGCCGGCGCGGGCGCGCCGGCGTTTCGCTGAGCCGCATATCGGAAACCGTTATCGCGCATGACTGAATTTCCTAACTCCATACCTGCTTCCACATCTGCCAAAAAACTGGACGCCCCCCATCGCCTGGGACGCATGCTTGTCTGTATTCTTGCATTATTTCAGCGGAGCTTGCGCAGACCTTGGTGCGCCGCACATACAATCCAAGCGAGAGGTTTTTTCAACAATTTCGTTAAAGTTGTGCACAACTGCACGTTTTGGTTGTGCGGCGGCCGGTCTGGCGCAATCCTTCAGCCATCCGCGGAACGCTTCAACGCCGCCAAACATAGGGCGGGATACCCGCGGAGCTCTTTGAAAAGTTGGTCATAGGACAGCGCCATGCACAGCGGGGCATATGCGCGCCATTCCGGGACATGAAAAGCCAGCTCGCGATGGCCGCCATGTCCACGGTAAGAGACGGTGCCGCCAGGGGGCGGGAGGTCCATTTGCCTCAAGCGCTACAAGTGCTGGCGAACCAGGGGGATTTTGCTTGGGGCCGAACTCTGTGGCGCTTTTGCGGCAGGCGCCGCCACACTTCTTAAGGAATCATGGTTAACGCGAATCCGGGGTAGCTAAAATTGCCCGGAAAGAAATGAAAAGTAGCTCGAATTGCTCGAATTGCGTACTTCAAAAATTGCATTAAATATTGTGTCCTCACTATATTTTGGTGCGTGTGCGGCTATATTATCTCGTTCCTTTTCAATGAGTTATACGGCCATAGAGCAGCGGAATTCTTCCCGGCGCGCGATTCCTCCGGGAAAATTCAAGCGCGAAAAGTGTCGTTTTGCTAAGTTCCAGAGGTAAGGACGGCTTAACCTGGCGGAGCCGCAGGTGCTCCGTAGGTCGCCGTAAGCCGATGCGTAGGGGCGGCGGTATGAGCCGGCAGACTTATGAAAGGGGCCGGGCCGGCGCCGGTTTTGCCATGCGGTTCGCAGCGGGGGTGGGCTTGCGGGCGCCTGGATGGGCCGCGTGTTCAAGCTTGCGCTTCAAAACGCCTCAGGGCCCCACTTCTTGCCTTGCGAAAAGCCGCGCGATTTGCTCAAGATGCGGGCATTGGGAGGACTTTGGCTATGAGCGAAAAAGGGCTTGGCGCGAGCCAATACGCAGAAGTTTACGCGAGTTGGAAACGCGATCCGGAGGGCTTCTGGGCGGATGCCGCGCGCGACATCGACTGGTATGTGCAGCCGAAGCAGGTCTTTGACGGCAGCCAGGGCGTTTATGGCCG
Organism: uncultured Alphaproteobacteria bacterium; assembly: GCA_963767435.1. GTDB lineage: Bacteria > Pseudomonadota > Alphaproteobacteria > Rhizobiales > Rhodomicrobiaceae > Rhodomicrobium. The sequence continues at coordinate 147,692 of CAVYEY010000005.1, read as the reverse complement.
CTGGTTCGTAGGCGGGGTCACGAACACTTGCTACAATTGCCTCGACCGGCATGTGGAGCGCGGGCGCGGCGTGCAGCCGGCCATGATCTACGACAGCCCTGTGACCGGCCAGAAGAAGATTTACACCTACGACGCGCTCTTGGAGGAAGTCGCCGCATTCGCCGGCGTGCTCCAGGAGATGGGCATCGAGAAGGGCGACCGCGTCATCGTCTACATGCCGATGGTCCCGGAAGCTGCAATCGCCATGCTGGCCTGCGCGCGTATCGGCGCGATCCACTCGGTGGTGTTCGGCGGGTTTGCGGCTAATGAGCTTGCCGTCCGCATCGAGGACGCGCAGGCCAAGATGATCGTCTCGGCTTCCTGCGGCATCGAGCCAAACCGCATCGTGCACTATAAGCCGCTGCTCGATCATGCCATCGAGCTTTCGTCCGTCAAGCCCGAGTCCTGCATCGTCCTGCAGCGTCCGCAGGCGGAATGCACGCTCATTCCGGGCCGCGACTACGATTGGGCCTCGCTGGTGGCGTCGGCCAAGAGCCGCAAGGTTCACGCCAAGTGCGAGCCAATGGCGGCAACCGATCCGCTCTATATCCTTTACACCTCCGGTACTACAGGCAAGCCGAAGGGCGTCGTGCGCGATACGGGCGGCCATATGGTTGCGCTCAAGTGGACGATGCACAAGCACTACGGCATAGCGCCCGGCGAAGTGTTCTGGGCCGCATCAGACGTGGGCTGGGTGGTTGGCCACTCCTATATCGTTTACGCCCCGCTTCTGCATGGCGCGACCACGATCCTCTACGAAGGCAAGCCCGTGGGCACGCCGGATGCCGGCGCGTTCTGGCGCGTGATCTCGGAATACAAGGTCAAAGCGCTGTTCACCGCGCCGACCGCCTTCCGTGCGATCAAGAAGGAAGACCCCAACGGCACGCTGCTTGGGCAGTACGATCTTTCGCACTTCAAGACGCTGTTCCTGGCAGGCGAGCGCGCCGACCCGAACACGGTGGAGTGGGCGGAGAACCTGCTCAAGGTGCCGGTGATCGACCACTGGTGGCAGACCGAGACCGCCTGGGCCATCGCGGGTAACTGCGTGGGGCTTGGTGCCGCGCCGGTGAAGCACGGCTCGCCGACCTTCCCGCTGCCAGGCTATGAGCTGCATGTGCTCAACGAGAGCAATGAAGAGGTGAAGCCTGGCCAGACCGGCGCGCTGTCGATCCGCCTGCCGATGCCTCCCGGCTGCCTTTATACGCTCTGGCAGAACGACAAGGGCTTCGTCGAAAGCTACCTCACCGAGAATCCGGGCTACTACAAGACCGCCGACGCGGGCTACATCGACGAGGACGGCTATGTTTTCGTGATGTCGCGCACGGACGATATCATCAACGTCGCGGGCCACCGGCTTTCGACAGGCGGCATCGAAGAGGTGGTCGCAAACCATCCCGACGTGGCCGAATGCGCGGTGATCGGCGTGGCGGACGGGCTCAAGGGGCATGTGCCTGCGGGCTTCGTGCTGCTCAAGGCCGGGGTGGCGCGCGAGATGCACGTCATAGAGAAGGAAATCGTCGAGCTGGTGCGCGACAAGATCGGCCCGGTGGCAGCCTTCAAGACCGTGCTGACGGTCGCCCGCCTGCCTAAGACTTCGCTCGGGCAAGATCCTGCGCGGCACCATGCGCAAGATCGCCGACGGCGAGGAGTACAAGATGCCCGCCACTATCGACGATCCGGCGACGCTTGCGGAGATAGCGGCGGCGCTCAAGGCGAGAGGCTTCCCGTCGCAGTCGTCCTGAAGCCCGGTACGCCGCCGTGGCTTTCAAATCGCGTCATGACCCCAGCCCTCTCCCTATGGGAGAGGGAGTTCGCTCGCAGCCGCTGAGAAGGCGTCCCCTCTCCCTGAGGGAGAGGGACAGGGTGAGGGGTTATGACGGTATTATTATTTCTCAGTATTCGGTCGTAGCTGGGGGGCTGATCATGCGTGTCCGGGCAGTCGCGTGCCTAGCCTTTTTATGCAGTTTGCTGCCGTTCGCGGCGGCTGCGCAGCATGGCCCAAGCAGCCCGGAGGGCGGCAGCGCCAACAAGTGGGTCACGGCCTGGGCGGCCTCCGTCCAAGGGCCGTATCCTTCCGGGAACGCCATCCTGCAGCCTGAACTGCGGCGGGTGTTTACCGCGGCCGAAGTGGGGGCCAGGGATCAAAGCTTCCGGATGATCGTGGGGCCGGACATCTGGGGCCGCGAAACCCGCATCCGCCTGTCCAACGCTTTCGGCACGAAGCCTGTCACCTTCGACGGGATTTATATCGGTTTGCAAGCAGACAGCTCCGCTGTGACCGCAGGCACAAACCGGCCCGTTACCTTCGCCGGTTCGCCAAGTGTCACCCTTGAGCCGGGCCAGAGCGCGTGGAGCGATGCAACGCCGATGCCGTTCCTTGCCGATGTTCCGCCCGCCTTCCTTCTGGGCCGGAAGCTCGCGGTGAGCTTCCACATCGCAGGCGAAAGCGGGCCCATGACATGGCACGCCAAGGGGCTGACCACATCCTATGTCACAGCACCGGGTGCTGGCGCTCACGGCGCGGAAGAAGATGAGGCCAGCTTTGCCTACAGCACCACGTCCTGGTATTTCCTCGACGCGATCGACATGAAGGTTGCGCCCGAGACGCAGCTCATCGTTGCCTTCGGCGACTCGCTCACCGATGGCACCGGCTCGACGTTGAACGGCGACGACCGCTGGCCGGATGTGCTTTCGCGGCGGCTTCATGCGAAGTCCGGCGGCAAGTTTGCGGTCGTCAATGCCGGTATCGGCGGCAACCTGATCACCGGACCCGCGGAATACAGCCCGCAGATGTCCTACCCGGGCGGCCCTGCCGCCTTGCAGCGGCTTGAACGCGACGTGCTAAGCCTCTCCGGCGTTTCCACGGTGATCTGGCTCGAAGGGATCAACGACTTCAGCAAGAACGGCAATGCTAGCGTCGAAGACATGCAAAAGGCGCTGGCCGATGGCGTTGCAATGATCAAGAAGCGCGTTCCAGGCGTGCGTGTGATCGGCGCCACCGTTACGACGGCGCTTGGCAATCCGGGGCCGGCGCACGGATTTGTCGAACAGGATGTGAAGCGCCAAGCGCTCAACAATCACATTCGCGGCTCGGGAATATTCGACGGCGTCATCGATTTCGACAAAATCACAGTGAACCCGGAAACGGGGGAGCTGCTGCCGGAATTTGTGCCGGATTCCACCATGGGCGGGCCGAACGGCGACAAGCTGCACCCCAACCGGCTGGGGTATCTTTCGATGGGCCTGGCAATCGACCTCAATCTGTTCGGCACGCCGCCATCCTGAGAGCAAACCTCCGGGATAAGGAAGCTGCCTCCTTGTCAAGCGGCTGGCGGCACCCCCATGTTGCAGGCGCAAACCCGCTTGGCTCAAAAAGGTCAGCGCGGGCAGGCATCCACTTATTTGCTTCACGGTAGGTTATGGCGGCATTCGACTACGATCTGTTCGTTATCGGCGGGGGCTCGGGCGGTGTCAGGGCCGCGCGCCTTGCGGCCGGACTTGGCGTGCGCACCGCGATTGCGGAAGAATACCGCTTCGGCGGCACGTGCGTCATCCGCGGCTGTGTGCCCAAGAAGTTGTTCGTTTATGCGAGCGAGCTGGGCCATGCCATTGACGATGCCAAGGGATTTGGCTGGAGCACAGGCGAAAAGCGCTTCGACTGGAAGACCCTGGTTGCCAACAAGGACGCCGAGATCGAACGGCTGAGCAAGCTATACGCGGCCGGTGTCGAAAAGGCTGGTGGCACGATTATCCGGGACCGGGCCGAGGTTGTTGGACCGCATGAAGTCAGGCTGGCCAGCGATGACCGCACGGTTAGTGCCGAACGCATCTTGATCGCGACGGGCGCACGTCCGTTCATGCCGGACATCCCGGGGCGCGAACTTACGATTACATCGAACGAGGCGTTTCACCTGGAGGCGCTGCCCCGGAAAATCGTGGTCGTTGGCGCGGGCTACATCGCGGTCGAGTTCGCCTGCATTTTCAACGGGCTGGGCGTGGAGGTCGAGCTGCTTTACCGGGGCAGCGGAATCCTGCGCGGCTTCGACCAGGATTTGCGGCAGGGCCTCGCGGATATCATGCGGGCGCAGGGCATAAAGATCGCGTACCACACAGAGCCCATCGCCATCGAGAAGGCGGGTGACGGGCTCGTCGCGGTCACCAACCGGGACACGCGCATCGCCTGCGGGGCGCTCATGATCGCGACCGGCAGGCGGCCCAACACCGAGGGGCTCGGCCTGCACGAGCTTGGCGTGGAATTCGGTTGGAACGGGCGCGTTATGGTGGACGACTGGTATCGCAGTTCCGTGCCCAGCATTTGCGCGGTGGGCGATGTGACGGACCGGGCGAACCTGACACCGGTTGCGATCCGCGACGCTGTGGCTTTCATCGAGGCGAATTACAAGAACAATCCCAACCCGGTAGACCTCGCCTGCCTGCCGACAGCGGTGTTCTCGCAGCCGGAAATCGGCACGGTGGGCTACACCGAGGAGCACGCGCGCGAAATGTTCCGCGCCGTCGACATCTACAAGTCGAGCTTCCGGCCGCTCAAGGCCACGCTTTCGGGCCGGCCGGAGCGCTCGCTGATGAAGCTCGTGGTGGATGCTGAGACCGGTAAGGTCGTGGGCGCGCATATTCTTGGGCCGGATGCGGCGGAGATGGCGCAGCTGCTTGCGGTTTCGATGAAGCTCGGCGCGCGGAAGGCGGATTTCGACGCGACCATCGCGTTGCATCCGACGGCCTCGGAAGAACTCGTTACGATGCGCGAGAAGTGGACACCGGCCAGTTAGGCTCAGAAGAGCTTCCGGATGGCATAAAGGCTGGCCCCCCTTCGACCCTGCCCTCTCCCTCTGGCCCTATGGGAGGGAGTACCGTTGCAGCCGCTGCTAAGGCGTCCCTCTCCCAGAGGGACAGGGACGGGGTGAATAACCTCTGCTGTGCTTAAGTCCTTGCTCTACAGCGTTGCAGGGTCAACACGCAAAGGTTGCATTAAATTGCGATACCGCTTAAAGGACTTCCATCTTTTCCGAATTGTCTCTGCTGGCGGGGCTTGGCGCCTGGGATATTGAGGGTACGCCAAGCAGCAACACTAGCATTGGGCGTCGAGGACGCTACTGAGAGGTAATCTATGACACACCTTCGTTTGCTGACTGCTGTAGCAGTGTGTGTTTGCACTGCGGCTACCGCCTGGGCCGGAGGCCAGCCGGCCGTCCCGAAGGGGGGAATACCTATCGCGGCCAACCCACCTTCCGTGTCTGCCGCCATGTTTGCCGGGAAGCTTGGCCTCGGCGGAATCCAAGGCTCGCAGCAACAACCCCTATCCGGCCATCTTTCGTTTAGCCCTGTCCCAGGTTTCCGCGGCAACAAATAATAATGAGTTTATGCTATTGATCCAGCGCGGTCCCCCATGCATGCATGGGGCGTCTTCCGGAGACCGGCATTGCTTAAGTTCATCGTGCCGGATCGATAGCTTATCGCGCCGCTGAGCGGCCCTCGTCTCCACCAAGAAACTGCATCGCCATCACCTCTCCGGGCTATTTGAGCGCAAGCCATTTCATAGACGGCGGTGAAAATCTGGGCGGTGATTTTACACCGTAGCCAGGGCCTGCTCCAGGTCGCCGATAATGTCGGCTGCATCCTCCAGCCCGACCGAGAGGCGCACGACATCGTCGCCGGCGCCGGCAGCCGCGCGCTGCTCGGGGGTGAGCTGGCTGTGCGTCGTGGAGGCTGGGTGGATGATGAGGCTGCGGGTGTCACCGATATTGGCGAGGTGCGAGAACAGCTTCACGCCAGCGACCAGCTTCATCCCCGCGTCGTAGCCGCCCTTCAGCCCGAAGGTGAAGACCGCGCCGCAGCCTTTGGGCAGGAGCCGCTGGGCCAGCGCGTGGTAGCGGTTGCCCGGAAGCCCTGCGTAGTTCACCCAGCCCACCTTGGGGTGTTTCTCAAGCCAGCCCGCCACGGTAGCTGCGTTCTCGCAATGCCGCGCGATGCGTAATGGCAGCGTCTCAAGGCCGTTGATGATGAGGAAGGCGTTGAATGGGGCTATAGCCGGGCCCAGGTCGCGCAGGGACATGACGCGGGCGGCGATGGCGAAGGCGAAGTTTCCGAAGGTTTCGGCCAGCACCATGCCGTTATAGGACGGGTTCGGCTGCGACAGCATCGGGTAACGGCCGGACTTGATCCAGTCGAAGGTGCCGCAATCGACGATGATGCCGCCCAGCGAATTGCCCTGACCGCCCATGAATTTGGTCAGCGAATGCAACACAATATCGGCGCCGTGTTCCTTCGGGCGGAACAGGTAGGGCGTGGCGAGCGTGTTATCGGCGAGCAGCGGGATGCCAGCCTTCTTGGCCACCGCGGAGATGGCCGCAACGTCGATGACGACGCCGCCGGGGTTGGCGATGGATTCGATGAAGATGAGCTTCGTCTTGGGCGTAACCGCCGCCTCGAAGCTCGCAGGATCGTTGCCGTCCGCCCAAACCACGTTCCAGCCAAACTTCTTGAAGGCGTGGTTGAACTGGTTGATCGAGCCGCCATAGAGCTGGCGCGAGGCGATGAACTCGTCGCCCGGTTCGAGCAACACGTGGAACGCGAGCAACTGCGCCGCATGGCCGGAAGCGGCAGCCAGCGCCGCGGTGCCGCCTTCGAGTGCCGCTACGCGCGCCTCAAGCACGGCCTGTGTCGGGTTCATGATGCGCGTGTAGATGTTGCCGAACGCTTCCAGCGCAAACAGCGAAGCCGCGTGCGCCGCATCGTCGAAGACGTAGGAGGCGGTTTGATAAATCGGCGTGATGCGCGCGCCCGTGGCGGGGTCGGGCTGGGCGCCGGCATGGATGGCAAGTGTGTTGAAGCCTGGCGTGCGTTGGTCTGACATAACGGTCTCCCCAAAGGTTCACCGCCCAAGGAAAGCCATTCGTTGCGAAAAATCAATCGCGCACTTCGCGTCTAGGTTCCCCGTCCTCAACCTCTCCATGCGGTACTGCGGGAATGGGCGAGCGGGGAGGTTGGAGGCTGGCATCCGGCCTTAACGATCTTGGCCGTGGCTTCGGCGAAATACGCGATTTTCGAAGAATTGAGGACCAGCCAGCATATCGAGAATACCAAGCTTACCATCAAAGCAGCAGCAAGCTCACGAGCTTCCTTCGACCGGAATCTTTTCGTGTAGTGCGCCAATGCCCTTAGCACCAGGAAGAGTGCGACCGAAAACAGTCCTCTATCGCTCTGAAAAAAGTCCAAAAGATATTGGGACGAGGAAAAAATATCAGGGCAATCGGTGCTAGAAATGGGCGGCCCTTTCAGGTCCATATTTTCCGGGTAAACTTTTCCGAGCGCTGCAATTGCCGGTATAGCAGCTAAAAGCAGAACCGACCCGGCCGCTAACAATAAGCCTGTAGCGATATAGAACACGCCCCTCTCGATCCACGAAAATGCACTACGCGCAGGCGCCATTACCCATGAAAGCCAACGGAAAATCGATGGCAGGCCGGCCGGCATGGGAGCGCTCCGGAGCCGCCTCGACACAATCTCCTGGAGATTTGGTGAATTCCTCCGCACTATCCCCTCTGGCTGCCCTGTCGATGTCTTTCAGCAGGCGCCAGGCAACCTTGTCGCGCCGTTTCCAGGCTCGAAACCAACCCGTCCGCCCGCGCGCCACTTCGAGAATGTGCATCAGCGTGTCATGATCGAGCCATTCACGGATACGTTGGCCGGAATCCGGTTGCGGGAGGAGGCTTAAAAGCTGTGCCTTTGCATTGACCGCTCCGCGGGCGAGCCCCAACGCATCGACGATATCCAGGACCGTCGCGGCAAGTGCAACCGTCACTTCGAGACGATCGTCCACGGATGCTACGGTCAGGATGTTTTCAAACGCATTCACATAGTCTTTTTCAAGCAAAGCTACGCGCGTGCTCTCGATCATCATCGCGGAAAGCGACGGGAGAGGCGAAGTCACGGCCGGCGCATCTTCGGAATCGTTTTCCACCCTTCCGCTCCGTCAGCCCCGTGCGATGCGTTCGACAATCCTGTCTGCAGCGTCGCGGGCGTATCGCTGAACCGTGGCCACGTCCAATTCGCTCTTTAGATGACGATGGAAATTCATCTGAACCTCTTCCCAGCTGTTTGCGCAATGGTACGCCCAGAAGAACGCCCTCAGCTGCTGGCCTTTAACATGCTTTCCCGCGCAGGCTATAATCTCCTTATCCAGGGGACTTTCGAAACCAGGCGCTGGGTTCAAGTCCGGCTCTTCGACAGTACCTTTTCGCGCACAAGCCATCATCCGCAAATCATTCTTGTACTCGATCATATTGGTTCACTCCGGCCGATCCTTTATACCAAAATCCGGCTGAATAGTTCCAGACACGGGAACCCGGTCAAAGGGGCACTGCATCCACACCTGACAGCTCCGGAACTATTTAACCGGATTTGGTACAATTGTCGCTTTGCTTTCGTTTTCCGGCCATGGAAATCCGCCAATCCTGCCATAAGGAAGGCACACCGGACGCGCCCCCTTCCACCGGCGGCAGAAGAGGCGCCCCGCTCGCGTTGACGGAAACGGATTTGTCTGCTGAAGATGCGAACCGCAAGGCCGTGGCAGTTGTACCCGGTATTTGTAGCTTAGAGGCTGAGGTCAGGACACCAATGCAAGGCGAAGTGATAAAATTGGCTTTAGAACGTGGCGTTCTGAACCAAGAACAAGCCGAGGCTTTGCGCCAGTTGACGGCGGAAATTGCCGGGAAGGCTGAAACTGCAGGCGACAATATCATAGCTCCGCGCATCGACGAGCCGGTGCGGTCACAAGACGATGAGAATCTCAAATTTATTGGCGGTTTCGGCGACATTTTCGTCACCATCGGACTTGCGCTGTTTTTGGGGGCTCTGGCTTATTTTTCCGGCAAGGCAGGCGAATTTCTCGGGTCTCTTAAGACAGGCGGCGAAGCGGCATGTTCGGTAACTGCCGGTGCGACGTGGTTCTTGGCGGAATATTTTACGCGCAAACGCCGCATGGCCTTGCCGAGCATCGTGATGCTGCTCGTTTTTATCGTATGCTGCCTTACGCTTTTTGCGATTTTATTTATCGGCGGCAAGGACGATAGCGTATCCAGAATTGTCGACGAAAGTTTAAAGAATACCGATGCAGGCATCGCCCAGCGCTGGATCGTATTTGGCCGGGTATTTGCGGCATGCGTGGCGACTGCCTTGCTGGCTGCCATTTATTACTGGCGCTTTCGAGTGCCGATTGCTGTAGCTGGAGCCGTTGCCGTTCTTGCAGGCGTCGTTATCGCTTTGATCTTTACGGTCTCGCCGGAATTCGCCAAACAATACACCCGTTACGTCATACTTCTCTATGGGCTCGGTGTGTTTGCCTTAGCCATGCACTTCGACATGAGCGACACTCTGCGCCGCACACGCCGCACGGACATCGCCTTTTGGCTGCATCTCCTTGCGGCCCCGCTCATTGTGCATCCCATGCTCAATCCTGTCGTGCTGGGGCAAACACTGACAGGTGAGCAAGCCGTTTCAATCATCGCCGTATTTTTGGCATTGGGGTGCGTTGCCATCGTGATCGACCGGCGCGCTGTGCTCGTCTCAAGCCTGACCTATGCAGGGATTTCGTTCGCCACTCTGGTCAAGGGGATCGGGCTGAAGGGATTTGTAAGCGAATCCGTGCCGCTTACCATGCTGACGCTGGGCGGTTTTATTCTCCTGATCAGTATTGGCTGGCATCCAATACGGCGCCAGGTTCTAAGCTGGCTGCCGCCCGCGCTCACCCGCCGCCTGCATAATCCATACGCTCTCGAAGCGGTTCAGCCTGTCCCATCGTCCTGACCGGGGCTTCCGGCGCTACCTCACGGGCTGCCACGATCCCGCGGCCTTTTCTTTCTGCCCTGCGGCGGCGGCCGTTTCGCATTTGCCGCTAGCGCCGGGATTAGCGTTTCCTTGCGTTCTGTCCCGGATCTGCTTTGCGCGCTTCAGCAGCGGCTCAGCCAATTGCTGCTTGGCCATGGTCCCGTAAAGCCTGCCCAATCCATCGAGCGCATCGGCCATCTGGGGCGCGTCCGCGGTAGACATCGAGTCCAAGAGGTCGATGGCGCGCTGGTAGTTGAGTTCGGCTTCGGCATTGCGGCCGACGCTTTCCTCGCCGCGCGCAACGTTCAAATAGCCCGTGCCCGTATCGGGATTCTCCTCGCCCAGCTGCAGTTTGCGCAGCGCAAGCGCCTGGCGCCACAGCTCCAGGGCCTCGGCCGGGCGGCCCTGTCCGCATTTCGTGGAGGCCAGCGAATCCAGTTGCGCGAGGGTCGTTTGCTGTTGCGGCAGCGTAGTTTCCCGCGGCTTCGGCGGCAATGCAGCCTGTTGCTGCTGCGGCGATGTTGCAGGCTGTTTCTGCGGCGGCAATGCCGCCTGCTGCTGCGGCGCGGCCATAGCCGGGACGGGACGTTCCGTCTGAGGCTCGCCATTGGGCTGCTCCGGGACCGTGGCATCCGGCTTTACGCCCAGCTTGACGGTTCCAGCCCTTCGTTTTCCCTGGCGCAGAACCTCTATTTTCACCTCTGCACCGGGCTTGATGCCGGCGATGATTTTCAGAAGTTGTTTGCTGCCGGAGATAGGCTTCCCGCCGGCGGCGATCACGAGGTCTCCGCGCTTCAAGCCCGCCTCGTCCGCCGGCGATTTAGGCTCAACTTTTTTGACTTCGGCCCCGCGCGGATAAGCCTCTCCGGGATTGGCAAAGCCCTGCCCGGTGCCGTCGTGCAGCTCGACTCCCAGGTAGCTCTTCTCCGATTCCGCTGACGGCTCCGCCAGAACTGAGGCGGGGTAGAGAGTGTAAAGGAAGCCAATGGCCGCGAAAGCTGCAAGCCATCCATGTTTCGACCTCACCCAGAACATACCGTTCACCCGCCCCTAAACTTGAATTGCTGCGGGCGGAGCAATATGAACGCAATGAGACGGTTCTTTGACGCGGCCGCCAGAGAGTTCGATTCTCCCGCCACGCCGCTCATGCGCGTTCCACCATCCTCGCCGTTCGAGCCTTGACGGCATGACGCCCGATCAAGCTTACTATGGAGCACACAGCTTGCCGCCGATCCGCTTGGCCGCCTAATCCGGGCAGACGTTCCGCTTATCGAAGCGGAAATTCTGTCCAGACAACCGGGGCCACTTCAGACGGCAGCGAAGAGACCTTCCGCGATATGCGCAAGAAGCTGACAGAAAGATGATCGCCGCTGCACACATGCTTCCTTTAGCACGCGATGGACGAGGCACGAACGATGGCCGCAATCTGGGGTAAGCGAATTTGCTGGCGCTTCCGTGCTTCGCGCACCGTGAGCGCACTTTTCCTGGCGTTTGCCGGGTTTCATTTGGCCGCGGCTCTGGCCCAAGGCGTGCAGGCAAGGCTTGAAGCGTCAACCAGCCGCGCGTTCCTGACCGGACAGTTGCTCGTCGCGTCTCCGAATATCGAAGATCCCCGCTTCCAGCATACGGTCATCCTCATCGTGCGGCACGATAAGGACGGCGCCTTCGGCATTACCATTAACCGTCCCGCAGGGGAGGTGCCGCTCGCGGACCTGCTCAAGGCGCTGGGCGAAAAGGACGCAGCGGCTCAGGGGACTGTGAAAATCTTGGCGGGCGGGCCGGTTCAGCCTGGAGCGGGGTTCGTCATTCACACGCCCGAGTACAGCCGCTCGGGAACCGTGGTGTTGAACGGGTTCGTCGCCATGACCGCCAGCAAGGAGGTGTTCCGCGACATGGGCCAAAGCAAGGGGCCGCGGAAGGTTCTCGTTGCCTTTGGCTATGCGGGCTGGGGAGAGAACCAGCTGGAAGCTGAAATGGCGCGCAAGGACTGGTATATAGCGGCGGCGGATTCGGAGCTGGTGTTCGATGAAAAGCGGGACCGGCTCTGGGACGTGGCCATGGAGCGCCCGGCTGCACGATCTGTAGCCGCCAAACCGGCAGGTGCTCATGGACGTTTGGAGCTTGCGCCTAACGAAAGGGACGATTTGCATGCGCTGGAACAGAACGCTTTCGATTTCCCTGATTGCCTTGGCCTCCGCTTGCGGCGCCGGGCAGGCGATTGGCGCGGAAGTTTGTCCCGCCAAACCGCAGGCGCTCCGTTCTGTGACGGTCTTCGATGGGCCTACATCGGAGCAGGCGTCCCTGGTGCCGGACCTGGGCGGAAAAACCTCCAGTTCGTGGGAGCTGGGCTATGTGTACGATGCGGGCCGGACCGTGTGGGTTCGCTGCCAGTATGCGGACGGGACGAGTTCCGATGCCGAGCTGAGCGCCAGGGTGGGCAAGTGCGAGGCCAAGACGGTCAAAAAGGATGTCATCAAGCTAAGTTGCCAGTAGCCGGGAAGCTTCCGATAGCCCCAGCGCATAGAAAAGCACTGGCCGCATGACTCGTGGCCAGTCTCTTTCTAGGCTTAGAGCCCCTCAGGATTTCGGGAATTCGAGGCCCATTTCGCGGTAGCGCTCGGGGTCGTCGGCCCAGTTCTCGCGTACCTTGACGAATAGGAAGAGGTGAACCGGAGTTTCGATGCCCTCGGCAATTTCCTTGCGCGCCTCCATCGAGATCTGCTTGATCGCCTGACCCTTGGCGCCGAGCACGATCTTGCGCTGGCTGTCGCGCTCGACAAAAATCGTCTGCTCGATGCGGACGGCGCCGTCGCGAAGTTCCTTCCACGACGTGGTTTCCACCGTGGAGGAGTACGGGATTTCCTCATGCAGGCGCAGGAACATCTTTTCGCGCGTGATTTCCGCTGCCCATTGGCGCATGGGAGCGTCGGCGATCTGATCCTCCGGGAACAGCCACACACCGGGCGGCATGCGGCCCGCAAGCCAGGTTTTCAGCGCGCCCACCCCGTCGCCAGAGAGCGCCGAGATCATAAACGTTTCTTCGAGCTTGAGCCGCTCGGAGGCCTCGGCGGCGAGCGCCAGAAGCTTGTCCTTCTTGATCTTGTCAACCTTGTTCAGCACGAGTGCGAATGGGATGGTCAACTCGCGCGCATGTTCGATCACTGGGTCCAAAACATCGCCGAAGCCGCGGGCCGCATCGGCGACAAGCACCACAATGTCGGCTTCACGCGCCTCGTTCCAGGCGGTTTCCACCATGGCACGGTCGAGGCGGCGCTTGGGCGCGAAAATGCCCGGCGTGTCGACGAGAATGATCTGGTTCTGGCCTTCGATGGCGATGCCGCGCACGCGGGCGCGCGTGGTCTGCGCCTTGTGGGTGACAATGGAGACCTTGGCGCCGACGAGCGCATTCACCAGCGTGGATTTGCCGGCGTTCGGCGCGCCGATGACGGCGGCAAAACCGCATCTTGTTGGCGCTATCGCCCCTTGGGCTACTTGAGCGCCAAGCGTTGCCGGTTCCGGCGCTGTCTTCCTAGTCAAGCTCGCGTTCCTTCGGCCATACCCCTTCGCGGACAAGCAGCGCTTCCGCCGCCGCCTGCTGCGCCTTCTTAAGCGACGATCCTTCGCCAAGTGCCGGCTTCAGCCCGTTGACCGTAACCTCAACCGTGAAGCTTGGCGCATGGTCCGCACCGCTGCGGCTGGCCTCACGGTATTGCGGAAGGCCCCGCCTTTGGCTTTGAGCGTGTTCCTGCAACGCCGTCTTTGCGTCGGGGGCGGGTGCGGCCGAGTCGCCGACCAGCGGCCCCCACAGCTTGTGCACCACTGCTTCCGCCGCTATAAAGCCGCCGTCGACGTGGACCGCGCCGAGAAGCGCTTCGCACGCATCGGCGAGGATCACGGCTTTTTTGCGCCCGCCGGTGCGGGCTTCGCTTGGCGCCATGATCAGCAGCGGGCCAAGCTCGATATTGCTGGCGACCAGTGCACAGCTCTCCTTGCAAACGAGCGAATTGTAATGGCGGGCGAACTCCACCTCGCGAGCTTCCGGGAAGCGCCTGTAAAGCAAGGCTGCGATGGAAAGGCCAAGGACGCGGTCGCCCAGGAATTCGAGCCTTTCATTGTCGCGCCCGTCGCGGCTCGCGCGGGCGCTGGCGTGGGTCAGCGCCTCGGCCAGCAAGCTCTTGCTAGCAAAAGAGTAGCCGAGACGAGGCTCAAGCTCATCGATGGTCGTTTTTTTTGGTGACACTTCGCGGATCGCGTTTCTGATACGTTCCCGGCGCCAATATCGGTGCAGCGCCCTGTCAAAAAAGGCAGACGTTATGTCTATCATAAGCAGTGCAGTTGGTAAACTATTCGTAGACCTAATCTCTGCACAAAATGGGAAACCGGTTATCCCAATTTCCCACAACCTCCGCGGGGCGTACTAGAGGTCGATGTTTTCCTTTTGCGCGTAGTCAGAAAGCTCGCGCCGGATATTGCGGCAGTTGCCGTCGATAAGTGCGGTAACAGCCTTGTTCAGCTTTTGCGCGTTGGCCGAGAGTACCATCGCTTTCACCGGGCCGATAGAAGCCGGGGCCATGGAAATCGCACGGTAGCCAAGCGCGATCAGCGCCATAGCCTCGATGGGCCTGCCGGCCATCTCGCCGCATAGAGAGAAGTCGGCCTTATGCTCCTTCGCCTTATCTGCGATATGCTTGAGCAGGCGCAAGGCGGCTGGGGACAACGGGTCGAAGCGGCGCGCAACGCGGTCATTCTCCCGGTCGGCCGCAAAGAAAAACTGGAACAGATCGTTGCTGCCGACCGAAATGAAGTCGGCAAGCGGCAGAAGCTCGTCGAGCTGATACACGGCTGCCGGAACCTCGACCATGATGCCAACCCGGATCGTGGCCGGCAAATTATGGCCGTGCTTCTCCGCGTGCGCGACTTCCTTGGCGATAAGCTCTTTGGCGGCGAGGAATTCGGACACGTCCGCGATGAACGGCAGCATCAGCGAAAGCTCGCGCCCGGCCGCAGCCCGGAGCAGCGCGCGGGTCTGGGTGCGGAAGAGGCCTGGCCGGTCGAGCGACATGCGGATGGCGCGCCAGCCTAGCGCCGGGTTTTCTTCCTTCACCTTCTTGAGGTAGGGCAGAACCTTGTCGCCGCCGATGTCGAGCGAGCGGAACACCACCCGGCGCCCCTGGGCATCGTCCAGCACGCGCGAATATGCCGCCTGCTGCTCGCTCATCCTGGGGAATTTGGAGGCGACCATGAACTGCAGTTCGGTGCGGTAAAGACCGATACCGTCCGCGCCGCTCTGGTAGAGGTGCGGCAGGTCGATGAGCAGGCCGGCGTTCATGTTAAGCGAGATGCGCTCGCCGTCCTTGGTGACCGGCGGCACGTTCCTAAGTCTCGCGAAGCGCGCCTGCCGCCGCGCCCGGAAGCGGGCCTTGTCCGCATAGGCGCGGATCAGCTCCAGCGACGGCCGGATATGGAACTGGCCGGTGCCGGTGTCCAGAATGGCGGGATTGCCATGATCGCCTGCAGTGGTGGCGTCGGCGACTTGGTAGAGCACCGGCAAATTAAACGAGCGCGCCACGATGGCGACATGCGCGGTGGCGCCACCCTCCTCGATCACGAGGCCGCGCAGCTTCTTGGGATCGTGACCGAGCAGTTCGGCCGCGCCCATGTTGCGGGCAACCAGGATCGCGTCGTTCGGAAGCTTGCTCATGGCCGAAGCGTGATCGTGGCCATGCAGGATGCGTAGCATGCGGTTGGCGAGGTCGTCCAGATCGTGGCTACGCTCGCGCCAGAAGCTGTCCGCGTTCTTCATAAGCTGCGTGCGCTGATTTTGCTGCACGCGCTCGACCGCAGCCTCCGCGGTAAGTCCTGCCGCGACAGCTTCGCGCATGCGCCGCGCCCAGCCGCGGTCGTGCGCCAGCATTTGAACGGTCTCGATGATCTCTTTGTGCTCGTCGCCCGACATCTGGTCGTTGACGAGCAAGCGGTTGATATCCTCCCGGAGCCGGAGCAGGGCCTCTTCCAGGCGCTTGAGCTCGGCGGGGATGTTGTCGGCGAAGAATTTGAGGACCTGCGGGCGCGGCTCGTGCAGCGCGATATGGCCAAGCGCCAGCCCATCGTTCAGTGGCGTGCCCGTCAGCGTGACGGAGGTTTCCGCCGGCCGGCGCCGGCCATCGCTGTGCCCGCGAAGTTGCCTGACGCGATCATCTCGGCCAGCACCATCGCGGTAGTTTCGAGAGCCTCGACCTCTTCGTCGGTGTAACGGCGCTCGATCTTGTTTTGTACGGTCAAAACGCCAATCGTCCGGCGTTCGCGCACCATCGGTACGCCCAGGAACGAATGGTAGGCCTCTTCGCCCGTCTCCTGCTTATAGGAGAAGTTAGGGTGCTTCTGGGCGTCGGTGAGGTTGATCGGCTCGCCCCAGTCGGCGATGAGGCCGACAAGGCCCTCGCCCTTCTTCATGCGCAGCGTATGGACGGCTTCCTTGCGCAATCCTTCGGTCGCATAGAGCTCCAGGGTGTCGTCGGGAAGGCGGACATAGATCGAACTCACCTCGGCAATCATGTTCGAGGCAATCACTTTGACGATGTTATCAAGCTTAGCCTGGGGCTCTGACGCGGACGCCATGATCGCCCTAAGCTGCCTGATCAACACCCATGGTGCGCGTTCTGTCCAGGGCATTTCCCCGGTCCCATATCCCTGCAGTTAAGGGGCAGGGCGCTCTCTAATTTATATATACCTATGAGCGCCTTCTGTTCTAATTGCCAGCTCTAAGATTGGTCCAGGCCGAAGAGGCTATGCAGCGTTTTCACGGCTGCCTCGGTGTGGGCCGCACTCACCAGCACGCTAATCTTGATTTCTGACGTCGATATGGCCTGGATGTTGATTTGCTTTTCCGCCAGCGCCTGGAACATTTTCGCAGCAACGCCGGCGTGGCTTCGCATACCAACGCCGATCACCGATACTTTCACGACATCGGTGTCGCCGCGCAGCTCGCTGAAGCGTATCGAATCCTGGCGCTCGCGCAGCACCTGCAACGCACGCGGCAACTCGCCGGCAGCCACGGTAAAAGTGACGTCGGTTGTCCGGCCGTCCTCCGAAAGGTTCTGGACGATCATGTCCACGTTAATGCTGGCATCCGCGAGCGGCATGAAAATGCTCGCCGCGACGCCCGGCTTGTCCTCGACCTTGAGGATCATGATCTTGGCTTCGTCCTTGGCGTAGGCTATTCCGCTAACGATGTGGTGCTCTAGCATTTCGGTCTCATCGCAAACGAGTGTTCCACGCTTCTCCGCCTGCCCGCTGCGCGCAGGTTCGCAAACATCCGGATTATCGAAGCTAGAGCGCACTTGTACACGCACGCCCCGAGCCATGGCAAGCTCTACGGAGCGGGTCTGAAGCACTTTGGCGCCAAGCGACGCCATCTCCAGCATCTCCTCGTACGAAACGCGCGGCAGACGCCTGGCGCCTGGCACAATCCGTGGATCCGTTGTGTAAACGCCATCTACATCTGTGTAAATATCGCAGCGCTCGGCATGCAACGCCGCCGCCAGCGCAACCGCGCTCGTGTCCGAACCGCCGCGGCCGAGCGTGGAGATGCGCCCATCTTCGCTGATGCCCTGGAAACCGGCGACGACGGCAACCTCCCCTTCGTTCACGCGTTTTAGCAGAGCGCCGGCTTCGATGCGGTCGATGCGGGCGGCCCCATGGCTTCCGTCGGTAACGAGCGGGATCTGCCAGCCTTGCCAGGAGCGCGCCTTGATGCCCATGGACTGCAGGATGATCGCCATGAGCCCGCAGGTGATCTGTTCGCCCGACGACACGACGGCGTCGTACTCGCGCGGATCGTATTGCGGATGGGCTTCGCGCACCCAGCCAACAAGCTGGTTGGTCTGCCCGGCCATGGCGGAAACCACCACGGCGACCCGGTTCCCCGCATCCACCTCCCGCTTCACATGAAGGGCGGAATTCCGGATACGTTCGATATCGGCGACGGACGTTCCGCCAAACTTCATCACGAGGAGCATTTGCCGTAGCTATGTTCGCAGGGTTAGGGTTATGAAGCCGGGCTGGCAGCCTTGGCATCACCGGGAAAACAGGAAGGCCATCGATGGAGATTGAGGCAGAAACACGGCGAAGTCCATCCTTGGATGAAGAAGAATTGCGGCGTTTTGAGCGGCTGGCGTCCGAGTGGTGGGATGAGCGGGGCCGGTTCCGGGCGCTTCACGCGATCAACCCGGCGCGGCTTGCCTTTATAGTTGAAGAGGTTAAGCGCTGGCGGGCGGGTCCGGAGGCGGCTTTCCGGCCGCTCGAAGGGCTTGAGGTCATCGATATCGGATGCGGCGGCGGAATCCTCTCCGAGCCGATGACTCGGCTTGGCGCCAAGGTGACGGGCATAGAACCGGTGGAAGAGTCCACCGGGATCGCCAGGGCTCACGCGCAGGCGGCTGGCCTCTCCATCACCTACCGCACAGTCACTGCAGAGGATGTTGCGCGGGAAGGGCGGACGTTCGATGTGATCGTTGCCTCGGAAGTGGTGGAGCATGTGGCCGATCTGGGCTCCTTCCTTCGGACCTGCCGGAGCCTCAGCAAGCCCGGCGGCCTTCTTATGGTTTCCACCCTGAACCGCACTGCCAAAGCCTATGGCCTTGCCATTGTAGCGGCAGAGCGCCTGCTTGGGCTCGTTCCTCCTGGCACTCATGATTGGAAAAAATTTACAAAGCCTGAAGAGCTTGAGGCAGCACTAACCGATGCCGGGTTCAGGCGGCTTTCCTTTGGCGGGATCGTGTTCAATCCGTTAAGGGGAACGTGGGGCTTGTCGGAAACGGATTTGGCCATGAATTACATGGCTTCCGCCGAGGCGGTGTAGCCGCATTCGAAATCGAACCGTAGCGTCTCCAGGCCCCAGCGCGTCAGGGACGGCGCTCTTCTAAACTTGTCCTGCATATTTTAAGCAGCCTTCCCACTTTCCAGGCATCCCTTTAACGCGACCGCAACCTGTCATTGTGTAATTACAACCTGGGTCTGTGCGCCGGAATGGCTGCGGTTGATGGAGCAGGGGATGCGGATATCTGCAATTTCGAAATTTGCAAGCGCTGCCATTATTGCCGGCTTTGTGCTGACTATCGGTCTCAGCCTCGCCAGTCTGAGAGAATTTGGGATCGGCGGAGTGCTCTCTGGCAGGCTCGCGCTCGCAAAGGATCTGGTCTCCGATATCCTGCCCCCTCCCGAGTATATTATCGAGGCCTATCTGGAGACCTCGCTTGCAGCCAAAAACCCAGAAACGCTCACCGTACATCGAAGCCGGCTTAGCGAGATCAGGAAGAACTACGATAGACGCCACGCCTACTGGGCTGCACAGAATATCGACGGGGACGTCAAATCCCAGCTTCTTGAGAAGGCCCATGAGCCTGCCCAACGGTTCTGGCAGCTTCTGGAATCGAGTTTCTATCCTGCAGTAGAGAAAAAGGATCCGGAGGCCATCGATGCCGCCTTCCAGCAATTGTCCGCTGCGTATGCCCAGCATCGAACCGCTATCGACCGCACGGTGGCGCTGGCAACCAGCAGCAACGATGCGATTGTGGCCGGCGCGTTAGGGCTTACCCAGATCGCGAGCATTGTGCTTGTGCTGATTTCCTGCGTGGCGCTAGCGGCCGTCATTGCCGTGGCCTGGAGGATGCCTGCTTACATTCTGAGGCCCCTCGACCAATTACGCGCCGCGATCCTTTCGCTTGCCGAGGGCAGGTACGATTTCTCTGTGCCCCTGGTCTCCAGACACGACGAGCTGGGCGATATCGCGCGTTCCCTTGAGGTTCTGCGGCAAAACGCGGCCGGGCAGGCGGCGCTGCAGCAGAAAGTGAGCCAGGCGAAGGAGCGCGAGCTTCAGAACCAGCACGGTCTCACGGCCAAGGCGCAGCAGTTCCAGGCTATCATCACGCGGGTTGTCGAAGGGCTGGGCGAGCAGGTGGCGCAGCTGCATGGCACTGCCGAAGCTCTATCGGAGGCGTCGGAAACCGCGACCTTCGAAGCGGCGAGCGCCGCCAACGTCTCGGCGAGCGCTGCCGACAACTCGAACGCAGTCGCGGCCGCAACCGAGCAACTCAGCGGTTCGATCAGGGAAATCTCCGATCAGGCGCACCGGACGAACTCGGTCGTGGAAGCGGCCGACAACGAGGCCAAGCGCACCAGCAGCGATGTAGGCAAGCTCGCGGCCGCGGCCGAGGAGATCGGCTCCATCGTGGCGGTGATCCGCAGCATCGCCGACCAGACCAACCTGCTTGCGCTCAACGCGACCATCGAAGCGGCACGCGCAGGCGAAGCGGGCCGCGGCTTTGCGGTGGTTGCCGCCGAGGTGAAGGAGCTCTCGGCACAAACGGCTAACGCGACCGACGCCATCGCCGAGCAGATCCACGCGATCCAGCAGTCGACAGGAGCCGCGGTGGGCGCCATTCAGTCCGTTTCGGGGCGGGTGGGCGAGATTCAGGCGTTCACTGGCGCAATCGCGGCAGCGGTCGAGGAACAGACAGCTGTGGCGCAGGAGATCGCCAATAACGTGCAGCGGGCAGCCTCGGCAAGCGAGAAGGCAGCGAAAAGCTCAAGCGAAGTATCGCAGTCGGCGGCCCAGACCAAGCAGCAGGCGCAATCGGTTTCGAAAGCTTCGACGCGTCTTTCGGAGCTTGCATCTCAGCTTTCGGCGGCGTTGAAAGACTTTGCGGCTGCGAACTCCGTGGACCGGAACCCACCCGCAGCGGCGGGCTTCACTTTCCGCACTGCTGCGTGAGCCCGGCGGGCGCATCGGAATAGAAATATAGACGGTCTTGTTTGCCGCCGCAGCACCTCTAAATCAACAGGGGGCGGTTCCTCCATCGATGAAATGCGGCGATCATGGCTGATCCATATCAAACGCTCGGGATTGAAAAGGCGGCGACGGACGAAGAGGTCCGGAAGGCCTACCGCAAGCTTGCCAAAGAGCATCATCCGGACTTGAACCCCGGCAACAAGCAGGCCGAGGAGCGGTTCAAGGAGATTTCGGCTGCCTATACACTGCTGAGCGATCCGGAGAAGCGCAAGGCGTTCGATGCCGGCGAGATCGATGCGTCCGGCCAGCCGCAGGCAGAGCGCCGCTTCTACCGCGACTATGCTGGGGCGGGCGCGGGCTTCCGCTATGAGCAGCCGGAGGACTTAAGCGGGTTCGCGGACTTGGGAGATGTTTTTGCGGACCTTATGCGCAAGGGGCGCGGCGGCGCGGGGCAGCGGGGGGCCGAAGCGCAGTTCCGCATGCGGGGCGGCGACGTGCATTACGCGCTCGCCGTGGAGTTCCTGGAAGCGGTGAACGGAGCCAAGAAGCGCGTGGACATGCCGGATGGCAAGACGCTGGACATTGCCATCCCCGCTGGCGTTCAGGACGGGCAAACACTGCGTCTTAAGGGCCAGGGCATGGCGGGCCTGGGCGGCGGTCCGGCCGGAGACGCGCTGATCACGGTTTCGGTACACCCGCATCCAGTCTTCCGGCGCGACGGCAACGATATCAGGTCCGTGCTACCCGTGACCTTGGGCGAGGCGCTTTCGGGCGGCAGCGTCACGGTCGAGACTATTTCCGGGCCGGTGAGCCTCAAAATTCCGAAGCATTCGAACACGGGCCGGGTCTTGCGCCTGCGGGGCAAGGGCGTGCAGGGCAAGGCAAAGGGCGATCACCTGGTAGAACTGCAGGTGGCAATGCCGCCGCATCCGGACGAGGCGCTCGAAAAGGCAGTCGCCGAATGGGAGAGCAAGCACCCTTATAATCCGCGCGGAGGGAAGCGATGACCATCACAGAGACCGAAATTGTGGCGCGGTTCATGCGGCTTGAGGCGCCTGTGCTGGAGCGATGGGTCGCGGCGGGATGGCTCAGGCCGCAGGCTAGCCAGACGGGCTTTCTGTTCGACGAGGCCGACGTGGCGCGGGCGCACCTGCTCTGCGACCTCGCCTTCGATATGGAGCTTGGAGAGGAGGCGCTGGCGGTCGTGCTGCCGCTGGTCGACCGGCTCAACGGGACGCGGACCATGCTGCATGCGCTCTCCGCCGCGGTGCAGAGCCAGCCGCAGGACATCCGCGATGCGATCCTGGCGGAAATGCGCGTTTTCCTTGAGGCTGCCAGCTAATACCGCCGGGCGGAAAGATCGCCCCCCTGCCGCGCCCCTGCGAACCCACGATGTTAAGCCAGGCCAAACCGCGCAAAATACCACTTTTGGGGCTTCAATTTTGGCGCGACCGTACGGGCAGGCGCTCAGGCACGGCGGAATAACTCGCCGCTTTCATTCCACGCCAATGCCGGTAAATAGATGCCTTCACACACTGCCGCGAGGAACTTCTGAAAAGCTCGATCACACTTATTCTAGGCGGCGCCCGCTCGGGCAAGAGCGCCTATGCGGAGCGGCTTGTGACGGCGCTGCCGCCGCCCTGGGTCTATTGCGCTACCGCGCAGGCGCTCGACGATGAAATGCGCGCGCGCATTGCCCATCACCGGCAGAGGCGCGGCGAAGGCTGGCTTACGGTGGAGGCCCCGCTCGCTCTCGCGCCAGTGATAGAGGCTGAAACCCGGCCGGTGCTGGTGGATTGCCTGACGCTTTGGCTTACCAACATCATGCTGGCGGGGCGGGACGCGGAGGCGGAGACCGCCACGCTGATCGAGGCCGCGCGGGCCTCGCGCGCGCCAATCTTTTTCGTCGCGAACGAGGTTGGCCTAGGCATCGTGCCGGACAATGCGCTCGCCCGCGAATTCCGCGACAACGCTGGCCGACTCAATCAGGCGTTGGCCGCGCTCGCGGCCAAAGCCGTCTTCATGGCGGCGGGCCTGCCCTTGGTGCTGAAGGGCGGCTAAGTAGAGTTTCATGGGCTTGCCAACGGAGACGGCCCGCCACTGGCGGCACCGTCTCTTACTGGGGACATGGCAGCCATCGCGAACTGGCTTTTGATGTCCCGGAATGGCGCGCGCAGATGCCCCACTGCGCATGGCGCCGACATATGATCAACTTTTCAAAGAGCTCCGCAGGTATCCCGCCGCTTTATCCGGCTGCGTCGAGGCGTTCCGCGGATGGCCGTAAGGATTGCCCCGAATCGCCCGAAGCACAACTAGAACGTGAAGGTTTTATACAACTTTGGCGAAGTCAGTGGAAAAGATTCGCGCTTGGCTGGCAAAATACGCCGCATCAAGGTCCGCGCAAGGTCCGCTAAAATAATGCAAGAATACAGACAAGCATGCGTCCCAGGCGATGGGGCGTCCAGTCTTTTAGCCGATGTAGAAAAGCAGGTATGGAAAATTATGAAATTCAGTCATGCGCGATTACGGTTCCCAATACGCGGCTCGGCCAAACGCCGCCGGGACCGGCTTTGCCTGTCACCAGCGCAAGAGGCCGGGAGCTGACTACGCTCACTTCAAAAACCACCCCAGTACAGAAACTCCTGCTGCGGGCCGGCGAATTTATCAGGTCAGAGATTGCCGAAATACTCCGGGGTCAACTCCTTGCCTTCCTGGATCTTCTTATTCGCGTAATACTCACCGCGTGCGATCAAATTGTTTATATCCGCGCTTGTGAAAGCGTTGACCTCGGCGTTCGGGTTGCCAATCTCGAATTCCAAAGGCGCTTCCGGCCGGATCACGGCGATTTTCTTGCGGGCTGCGTAGCGCAAGTCCGTCTCGATGACGTTGTCGCTGGCAATATCCGAATAGCGCCGGGAAAGCTGAATGACGTCCTTCACATTGGTGAGGGCTTGATATTTTTCCGTGCTGAGGGGCGCCTGGCAGACGATGGCCACGATGTGTGTCGAATTCCCATTGGCGGCGGCATCCTGTACCGGAACGACGTGCTTGACTCCGCCATCGACATAGCGGCCGGCATTCGGCCCGCTTTTTATCTCGACGATGGGCATCACCAGCGGAAGCGCGGCGCTCGCCAGTATGAATTGTTTGAAGTCGGGATCGGCGTTGGTCACATATTTGATTTTCGTCGTATCGACGTTCACCGTGCCTATGGAGGCGGGCACTTTCGACGCCTGCAGCCGCTTAACGTCGAGCGTGGTCTCGACAAGGTGCTGCAGGGGTGCCACGCTCAGGAAGCCGTTGAAGGTGCCAAATAGCGCATGTACCGCGACGCCCGCCTCCGGCCACTGTTTCACCAGCTTCGACGGATCGGTGATTTTGGTGCGCCAGAAGGTTTCCAGCTGGTCGCCGAGGAATGCCCAGTTCACCAGCGCGTGCAGATCGCCCGCGTTTGCGGAGGGCGTTTCCTTGAGATCGGAAAAGTAGGCGCTTTTGGGCTTGCCCAGGTAAAAGGCCCGGTCGCAGAGGAACGCCGCGTTGAGCGATCCGGCGGAGATGCCGTAGAGCTGATCCGGTTCGAACCCCTTGTTGAGGAGAACCTTGATCGCACCGGCTTGGTAGGCCCCCTTGATCGCACCGCCGCCGAGGACCAAGGCGCGCTTGTTGGGCTGGGCAGGCTGCGCGGGCGCCTCGCCGGGTGCTGCGGCAACCAATGCTCCGCCCGCGGCTGTCAGAAGCAGCGACCGCCGGTTCATGCCGATACCCGTCCATTTTGTCTTCGAAAGCCACGAACTAAACATTTGCCAGCCCTCTTTGCTATAGCGGCGCCCGCCTGGTGCGGCGTCCCGCAACTGCCTATCGCGTTGGCGGCCCAGCCCAGGACTCCAGCCGCATTCGACTTAAATTTGCGTCCAAACTAGCAATCCGCCGGCAGACCATCAACTGCCGCGAAAAAATCCTGCACTATTTCATTCTCGACGCATTATCGTACGGGTTCCTTTACCAGGATATGGCACGTTTGGGTTGTGGCGCCTCCCCCCCACCCCTCAACGGGCGTCACTCAGCGCAGCCCTTCCGGCTCAGTAGCCCCTGGCCGGAAGGGAGCGTCGAGGGGCGGACGCGAAAGCGGCTGGGGCTTGGCTAAAGCCGGCGGGGCATTCCCCTTTTTCCATCCGATTGCCCCTTCAGTCCCTCACCGGGGCAATCCTCCTTTTCGCAGAGTGCAAAAATTAATACAAACAAAGTTAACGGGGAATTCCGAGTCTCTGAAATTGGTCGAATCGCGTCAAAAATTGCCCCGAAAATGCGGAATTTTGGCATTCAAAAATACAGTTAAATATAACCACAGGTTGTGGATTAACCATGCCGCCGGGGGCTTGACACGACAACGCATCAAAAAATGACATTTATTATCAATGCGTTACACGTTAACGCCTCAGTAAGGCGCTTTGGGGTATCGTCTTCTCATCGGAAAACGAGTGCGCCAGAGGCTGAATTTGACGGGAAAAATCAAGGGTTTATCGTTAACGGCGGTTAACGAAAGCGGCGTAGGCGTCTGGGCCGCGTCCCGAGCGGGGGCGTAGCAGGACGGTAGGCCCGGCAAGTTGCGATGCGCTTGCTCGCGGGTGGCGGCGGCGAACGGCTATTGGGTCAAGCGCGGCCGGAATGGACCGAAAGCAATGCTTCGCCTGCCGCTTCGATCTTTTGATCCTCGCCCGCGCGCTTGATGTTTACGCCGGTAAAAGCGCCGCAGCATCCGCAAGTAATGTAGCGCTGCAAGCCTTTGTCATGGCCAAACCCGTACTCCACATCTTTCACGCTCAGCGAGGTACTTCCACAGCAGGGGCAAGTGACGTTTTCCGGCGAATGCCGGTCGAACTGATGTGCTGTCTCAAGCCATTGCTGGAACCGGGCTTGTGGAGCTTGGGTCATGCGGCATAAACTCCCGAATAGTTTCTTGGGCTTTGCCGAGATCTCCTACCGATATCCTTCACAGCGCGCACGAATACTGCGCGAGCGTTGTGCTCAGCTCCACCATCTATTGATTGAAATAGTGTCGCAGGAGCCCGCCCCTCAAGCAAGCGATTATTCGGCCGGTTGCTTAGATTTGATAAACTTTGCCAGTTAAGAGCGATCAGATTGCCACAAAATGCGCAAGCTTCGCTCCAGCCTTTGCGTTTGTTCCACAATTTGCCCACCGCTTTCACGCGGCGGCGAGGTTTCGCAAGACGTAGTGCAGGATGCCGCCGCTGTTGAAGTAGTTCAGTTCGTCCGCCGTATCGATCCGGCAGATGAGCGGCACATCCTTTGCCGGGCCATCCGCAAAAGCGATATGTGCCGTAATCCTGGCCAGTGGCGACAAGCTGCCGATCCCCCGGATTGTCACCGTTTCGCTGCCCTTGAGGCCGAGTTCCTGCCAAGACATTCCCTCCTCGAACACCAGCGGCAGCACGCCCATGCCAACGAGGTTGGAGCGGTGGATGCGCTCGAAGCTCTGTGCGATCACGGCGCGCACGCCAAGCAGGCGGGTGCCCTTGGCAGCCCAGTCGCGGCTCGATCCGGTGCCGTATTCGCGGCCTGCAAAAATTACGAGCGGGGTGCCCGCCGCCTTGTAGCGCATGGCGGTATCGTAGACCGGCAACTGCTCGCCGCTAGGGTGATGCACGGTCACGCCGCCTTCGACGCCCGGCACCATCTGGTTCTTGATGCGGATGTTGGCGAAAGTGCCGCGCATCATGACTTCGTGGTTGCCCCGGCGCGCGCCATAGGAGTTGAAGTCCGCGGCAGCGACGCCGTGTTCGAGGAGATAGGTTCCCGCCGGGCTGGTACTCTTGATGGAGCCGGCGGGGCTGATGTGGTCCGTGGTGATTGAGTCGAGGAAGAGGCCCAGCACACGGGCGTTCTCGATATCGGCGGGCGCTGGCGGAGTGCCGGTGGTCAGTCCCTCGAAATAGGGCGGGTTCTGCACATAAGTGGAGCGGGCATCCCACTCATAAGTCAGGCCGGTTTTCGACCCGCCAACCGCCTGCCAGCGCGCATCGCCCTTGAACACATCGGCGTAGCGGGTTTTGAACAGGTCCGGCGTGACATAGGTCCGGACGTAATCGGCGATTTCGCCAAACGAGGGCCAAATGTCCTTGAGGAAAACGGGTTCGCCACCTTTGCCGGTGCCAATCGGATCGGATGCAAGATTCAGCTTCATCGTGCCTGCCAGCGCATAGGCAACAACCAGCGGCGGCGAGGCCAGATAGTTCGCGCGCACATCGGGATTGATGCGGCCTTCGAAATTGCGGTTGCCGGAAAGCACCGCCGCTGCGACGAGATCGTTCTGCTGGATGGACTTCGAGATCGCTTCGGGCAGCGGTCCGGAATTGCCGATGCAAGTCGTGCAGCCGTAGCCCGCAAGGTTGAAGCCCAGGGCGTTGAGGTCCGATTGCAGGCCGGACCTGGTCAAGTAATCGGTGACGACCTGGCTGCCGGGCGCGAGCGATGTCTTCACCCAGGGCTTCGGCTTGAGACCTTTTTCGCGCGCTTTTCGCGCCAGCAGGCCAGCGGCGATGAGCACGCTGGGGTTCGACGTATTGGTGCAGGAAGTGATCGCTGCAATGACAACGTGGCCATCCGCGATGGAATAGGTCTCGCCCTCGACCGGCGCCGTTTTCTCGAAAGGCTGAACCGCGCCGCCTTCGCTGATCATATTCGCGCCATTACTACCGGGCTGCGGCGTCCGCATTTCCGCGAGAGCGTCGCCAAAGCCATTGGCGGCCCGGCTGAGCGGGACCCGATCCTGGGGGCGGCGGGGGCCCGCAAGGCTGGGCTCGACCGTGGAGAGGTCGAGTTCCAATGTGGAAGTAAACGCGGGGTCCGCGGTGCCAGCATCGCGCCACATCCCTTGCGCTTTCGCATAGGCTTCCACCAATGCAATGCGATGCGGATCGCGTCCACTGGTGCGGAGATAGTTGATTGTATCTTTGTCAGCGGGAAAGAAACCGCAGGTCGCACCGTATTCAGGGGCCATGTTCGCCATCGTTGCCCGGTCTTCCAAAGACAGCGAGTCGAGGCCCTGGCCAAAATACTCGACGAATTTTCCGACAACGCCCTTCTTGCGCAGCATTTGCGTTACGGTAAGCACAAGGTCGGTCGCGGTTACGCCTTCACGCAAGGCTCCGGTGAAGCGGAAGCCGATAACCTCGGGGATCAGCATGGAAATTGGCTGGCCGAGCATCGCCGCCTCAGCCTCGATGCCGCCTACGCCCCAGCCGAGCACCGCAAGGCCGTTGACCATGGTCGTATGGCTATCGGTGCCCACGAGCGTATCGGGGAAAGCCTGGGTCACGCCGCCTTCATCCTTCGTCCAGACCGTTTGGGCGAGATATTCGAGATTGACCTGGTGGCAGATGCCGGTTCCGGGCGGCACTACGCGGAAATCCGCGAACGCGGAGGCGCCCCAGCGCAGGAATTCGTAGCGCTCTTTGTTGCGCTGGTATTCGAGACCGGCGTTGATCTCGAAAGAGCGCGGGCTGCCGAAGCTGTCGACCATCACCGAATGGTCGATGACAAGATCGACCGGTATGAGCGGATTGATTTTGGAGCTATCGCCGCCCAGCTCTTTCATGGCGTCGCGCATGGCGGCCAGATCGACGACGGCGGGAACGCCCGTGAAGTCCTGCATGAGCACGCGGGCTGGCCTGAAGGCGATCTCGCGCGTGGAATTTTTGCTTGTGAGCCATTGCGCCATGGCCCGGATATCATCGGCCGTGACCGTGCGGCCATCCTCGAACCGCAGGAGGTTCTCCAGAAGGACCTTCAGCGAGTGAGGAAGAGCAGCAATTCCAGGCAGGCCGTTTGCCTCTGCGTCCGGCAGCGAGAAATACTCGTACGCCTTGCCTTCGACGGTAAGCGTTTTGCGGGAACGGAAGCTATCGAGCGAGCGCGGAGTTAAGGATGCCACAGCAGATTCTCCATAACAGGCGAAAAAGCGGCTTGTGAGCGCCGGTCTCTCTAACATAAGGATAGGCGGGCATATGCAAACCGGGCGGGACCCTTCCTTGGCAGTTAATGAAGTAAACCTATCGCGAGGCGGCACCCTGGCTGTGGAAGCCGTCGTGGTGGAAGGGCTTACTTGCCAGCGTGGCGGCCGGGCCGTGGTTTCCGGTATTTCGTTCAAGGTGCCGGCCGGGACCGCTCTTGCCCTGCGCGGGCCGAACGGCTCGGGCAAAACCACGCTGCTTCGTACACTGGCGGGGTATTTGCAGCCCGCCGCGGGAAATATCCAGATACAAAGACCTGCTGGCATCGGGCCTGCAGATGAAGGGGTTTATCACTATATCGGCCACGCCAATGGCATAAAGGTGCGCCTGTCGGTCGTCGAGAACGTGAGCTTCTGGCAGCGCTATTACAGCGGGGCCGAGGATATCGAAGCGGCAGAGGATGCGCTCGAAGCATTTGGCCTTTTGAACCTGGCGAGCTTCAGCGCGGGTCACTTGAGCCAAGGGCAGACGCGGCGGCTGGGCCTTGCGCGGCTGCTGGCGGCACGGCGGCCGGTCTGGCTGCTGGACGAGCCGCAGGCAGCACTCGACACGGCTTCGACAAGGCTTCTCGAAAACGCCATCGCCGCTCATCTTGCATCGGGCGGTCTGGCCATCGTTTCAACCCACCTCGATCTGGCCCTGCCGGGCGCTCAAATCCTTGAACTCGGCGCGCCTCAATTGGTCCAATGAACCCGATTCCGCCAATCACTAAGGGCTCAACCCCTCACCCTGTCCCTCTCCCCCTGGGAGAGGGGACGCCTTCTCAACGGCTGCGACGGAACTCCCTCTCCCATGGGGCCCATGGGGAGAGGGCTGGGGTGAGGGGAGATTCCCTCAGTTCATTACGCAGGTTCGCATTAACTTTCCGCCCGGATTACAAATGAACGCGTTCCTCGCACTCATAGGCCGGGACCTCCGGCTTGCGATCCGCCAGGGCTCTGCGGTCGGCACCGCGCTCGGCTTTTACCTGGTTGCCGTCGCCATCATCCCGCTGGGGCTCGGGCCGGACCTGAACCTTCTGAGCCGTATCGCGCCGGGCATCCTTTGGATTTCTTTCCTGCTCTCAGCCGTTCTATCGGTCGATGCCTTGTTTCAGGAGGACCGCGACGATGGCTCGCTCGATGCGCTTGTTCTGGGACCGCTGCCCGCGGAACTTATTGCGGCCTCGAAAAGCCTTGCGCATTGGGTGACGACATGCGTGCCCCTGATTGTCATAACGCCGCTGGCCGGGCTTTTGCTCAATATCGAAGCCGAAGCGCTGCCGAAGCTTCTGGCCGCGCTTCTGGCCGGAACCATGGGCGTGAGTTTCATCGCAGGCGCGGGGGCGGCGCTCACCCTGGGCTTGCGGAAGGGCGCGCTGCTACTGCCGCTCCTCATTCTGCCGCTTTTCACCCCCTTTCTGATCTTCGGGGTGGGCGCAATGGCAGCCTCGCCTGGAGCGTTCGGGCAAAGCATCCTCTTGCTTTTTGCCCTATCTCTGTTTTCAGTAGCGGCGATGCCATTTGCCGCTGCGCTCGCTCTTCGCTTGGGGCTGGAATGAGCCTATATCTGCGCTAAACGCTGGGAAGACTTGGAATGTCCGAAGTTTCGGAACCGCAATCGATGGGTCTCTGGTGGCGTCTCATCGCGCTAGCAAACCCTTCCGCCTTTATGCGGCTGAGCGGCAAGCTCCTGCCGTGGCTCATCGCCGTAACCGTGGCCCTTTTTGTTTTTGGTATAGTCCTGTCATTCCGCGCGCCGCCGGACTACCAGCAGGGTGAGACGGTGCGGATCATGTTCATCCATGTGCCATCCGCCTGGCTTGGCATGGCCTGCTACACGCTGACCGCCATTTCTTCGGCGGGCTATTTGATCTGGCGGCACCCGCTGGCGGACGTTTCGGCCAAGGCCGCCGCACCCATCGGCGCCACCTTTACGCTGCTGGCGCTTGTAACCGGCTCGCTTTGGGGCAAGCCGATGTGGGGCACGTACTGGGTATGGGACGCGCGGCTGACCTCGGTTCTGATCCTGTTCTTCCTTTATCTCGGCCTGATCGCGCTCCGGCAAGCTATCGACGATCCGGGCCGGGCGGGCCGGGCCGCCGCGATCCTGAGCCTCATCGGCGCCGTAAATATCCCGATCATCAAATTCTCGGTGAATTGGTGGAATACGCTGCACCAGCCGGCGAGTGTGATGCGCGCCGATGGCCCTACGATCCACCCGGCTTTGCTCATTCCGCTCCTGGTCATGGCCATCGCCTTCACCGTGCTGTTCATCGTGCTTCACATGAAGGCCATGCGCGCGGAGATTTTGCGCAGGCGCTGCGAGGCGATGATTGCGGTCCATGTACGCGGCGGCGGGGAGGCGGGCAATGTTTGATTTAGGGCCTCACGCGGGCTTTATCTGGATATCTTACGCCGCCGCCGTGCTCTCGATCGGCGGCCTTATCTTTTGGGCCTGGGCAGGGGAACGCGAGCAACAGCGGCGTCTTGCCGATCTGGAGCGCCGGGGACTCCGGCGCAGGTCTTCAAAGCAGGAGCTTTAGAACGGACATGACCGCCAGCGCCTCACCCGGGGATTCGTCAGACAAGGCGAAGACAAAGCCGACGCTGCTTCTGCCTCTCGCTCTTGCGGGGATTCTGCTCGTGTTCCTGCTTATTGCGCTCCGTACAGGCAATCCGTCGAATTTGCCATCCGCGCTAATAGGCAAGCCTGTGCCCGAATTCGCGCTGCCGCCCGTCGCCAATTTGCTGGGCGGCAACGGACCGGTGCCTGGCCTTTCGTCGGCTGCGTTCAAAACAGGCAAGGTCAGCGTTTTGAATGTCTGGGCCTCCTGGTGTGCGCCCTGCATGGTGGAGCACCCCACACTGATCGAGTTGGGCAAGCAAGGCATCCCGCTCTTCAGCATCAACTACAAGGACAAGCCGGAGGCCGCGCGCAGGTTCCTGGCCACCCATGGCAATCCTTACCGGGCCATCGGGGCGGACGAGAGCGGTTTTACCGCTATCGATTTCGGTGTCTATGGCGTGCCGGAGACTTTTGTGATCGATGGCGACGGCAAAATCGTGCTGCGCTTCCCTGGGCCGCTTAGTTCCGAGATCGTGGCGGATAAGATTATGCCGGCGATCAAGAAGGCGGAGCGGGCGGCGGGCGGCCGGCCTTAGGCTTCTGCGGCCGGTGGATGGTATCGCCAGCTTGCACCGGGTAAGCGCGGGGATGCATCGCTTCACACCCAAAAATGCGTAGCGGTTTCACGCACGCTTGACTGGCTGCAGTCCAATGTCCAATGGCCTCCCCCGAGGCTTTCAAACCGCGCCGCCAACCAACTGGCAGACAATGCTGGCCTGCATCACCTCCCAATATCCACAAGCGATTAAGCGACAATCTTATCGCTTAACTCTACATTGGGTTGCGTTAACTAGCGCGTGCGCGCTCCGTGAGTGCGTAGCGGTTTTGTAGACTTGATCGCATTTACATTTTGCCAGTCCGGGATCTGCGTCCCTCCAGGATGTCACGCAAATAGGTTCCATACTCCGTCTTCTGGAGGCGGTCGATATGCCGCTCCAACGCGGCATCATCGATGAACCCCAGTTCGTACGCGATCTCCTCCAGGCATGCGACCTTCAGGCCCTGCCGCGCTTCAATCGTTTGTACGAATTGCCCTGCCATGAGTAGCGAAGCATGCGTACCGGTATCCAGCCAGGCGTAGCCACGGCCCATGCGCTCCACATAGAGCTGGCCACGGCGAAGATAGGTGCTGTTCACGTCCGAGATTTCGAGCTCGCCGCGCGCCGATGGGCGTATGCCGGCTGCGATGCCGAGCACGGCGTTGTCGTAAAAGTAGAGCCCCGTCACGGCGAAATTGGAGCGCGGCCGGGCCGGCTTTTCCTCGATGCTCTCCGCCCGGCCTTCCGAGTCAAAGCTTACCACGCCGTATTGCTCCGGCGCGGAGACACGATAGGCGAAAACCGTTGCCCCATCTTCACGCCGCACCGCGCGCGCGAGGAGGTCGGTCAGGTTGTGACCGTAAAAGATGTTATCGCCCAGAATGAGCGCCACCCGGTCGTTGCCGACGAAATCGCGCCCGAGGATAAATGCCTGCGCCAGCCCTTCAGGCCGGGGCTGAGCCACATAATGTAAGGAGAGCCCCCATTGCGATCCATCGCCTAGCAATTCCTGGAACATAGGCAAATGCTGAGGAGTAGATATTAGCAAAATCTCGGTAATACCAGCCAACATCAAGATAGATATTGGATAATATACCATAGGCTTGTCATAAATAGGTAGCAATTGCTTGGAGATAGCTCCAGTGACTGGATAAAGTCGCGTCCCGCTGCCGCCTGCCAGAATGATACCCTTCATGATACTTCACCTGAGCCGATTTTCCGCAATACCTCTTCGAGGCTTTCAGTCCAGCGCTTGGGGCGGACGTTGAAAACACGTTCTATTTTTGAGCAGTCCAGAACAGAATAGCGCGGCCGGGCGGCTGGTGTAGGATATTCAGCTGCCGTAACTTTTGTCACCTGCGGCCGCTGCACAAGTTTTGCAGCAGAAGACGCGAATATCTCCTCTGCGAAATCTGCCCAAGTCGTTTCTCCGGCATCCGCGTAGTGATATATTCCCCAGCATGATGCTTCGTCTGTGCGACCTGCCACATCTTTCGCAATTAACCAAATATTAGCCGCCAATTCATGCGCCGAGGCCGGCCGGCCATGTTGGTCGCTTACTATGCGCAGACTTGCGGATTGCCGGCCGAGTCTCAGCATTGTCTTGACGAAGTTGCTTCCGTGCGCGCTGAACAGCCAGGAGGTTCGGACGATGATGTGTTTCGCCAGGATGCGCGCTACGGCACGTTCCCCCGCAAGTTTGCTGTGCCCGTAAACGCTTAGCGGGGCGGTATTTGCGGTTTCAAGATAAGGTTTCGAAGCGGTTCCATCGAATACATAGTCGGTCGATACATGGATGAGCGGGATACCGTGTTCCGCAGCAAATCCGGCAAGCCGGGCGGCTCCAAGTTCATTGAGCGCGAATGCGCCTGCATGATCGGTCTCTGCTTTGTCGACAGCTGTGTAGGCGGACGCATTTATCAGAATATCGGGCCTATAAGAAGCGAGCGCATCCAAATTGCCTGTTTGGCTAGTAATATCGATGTCCTGCCGACCAAGACAAGCCAATTCCACTTCGGCCGGAATGGCTTCCGCGAGGGATCGAGCAAGCTGACCGGATTTTCCGATTACTGCGACCCGCATCGATGTGCCCCTCAATCGCCCTGCTGCGAGGTGTTACCTGACAAAACGCCAAGACGGTTACCGCTATAGTTCGTGGACACGCGATTCCACCAGCTTTCATGCTCCAAATACCACTCGACCGTGGCTGCCAGCCCTGTTTCGAAATCGACAGAGGGCTTCCACCCGAGTTCATCCCGCAATTTGCTGGCGTCGATGGCGTAACGCAGATCGTGACCCGGCCGGTCGGTGACAAAACTGATCAACCGTTCATGGGGCGCGCGTTCTGGGAAGTGTCTGTTCATCAGGTGGCATATTGCCCGTACCACGTCGATGTTCTGACGCTCGGCTTCGCCTCCGATGTTATAAGTTGTACCCACGCGCCCTTTTATCAGTACTTCCCACAGCGCCCGCGCATGGTCTTCGACATAAAGCCAGTCGCGAACATTGCGCCCCTCGCCGTAAACCGGTAGCGGCTCCTGGCGGTAGGCCTTGATGATCATCAGCGGGATAAGCTTTTCTGGGAATTGCCAAGGACCGTAATTGTTGGAGCAGTTCGTAATGACTATAGGTAGGCCGTAGGTTTCGCCCCAGGCCCGCACCAGATGATCGGAACCGGCTTTTGACGCAGAATATGGTGAGCGTGGTTGATAAGGGGAGAACTCGGTGAATCCTGCCGCAGCGGGGTCCAGCGAGCCGAAAACTTCGTCGGTCGAAATGTGGTGCAACCGGAAGCGGCTGCGGGTCTCCGGAGGGGCTTGCAGCCAATAGCGGCGCGCTGCTTCCAGCAAGCGGTAGGTTCCGAGCAGATTGGTATGGATGAAAGCGCCCGGACCATCGATTGAACGGTCAACGTGGCTCTCAGCCGCCAGATGCATTATGGCAGTGGGAGCGAAACTGACGAATGCCTTGTCGAGCGCTTCCGTATCGCAAATGTCCGCGTGCAGGAACCCGTATGGCTCGCAGCTCTGGATATCTTCGATGGCTTCTGGATTTGCGGCATAGGTGAGTTTATCGACGTTAAGGATCGTCGCACCAAGCTTACGGACTCCATAGCGAATAACCGCGGACCCGATAAATCCGCAGCCCCCTGTCACCAAAACGCGCATTTCTATCCTCCGTATCCCCTTAATTTAGCTCTACTGACGAAAACCTTGGTTGGCCTATCTTTTGGTGCTTCCCAGCCCTCAGATAACGCCGGGGATTTCGGCATCCCTAAACTGCGGCAATGCCTTATCTTTGGCCGAAAGGGTAGCGACAGCTTCTTTTACTCCCCAATCAATACCGAGCGTGGGATCGGCCCAAAATATCCCGCGGTCATGGTCTGGCGCATAGAAATTGCTGACCTTGTAGGCAATCAGCGTATTCGCTTCGCGAGTCACGAAACCGTGCGCAAATCCTGCGGGGACCAAGACCTGCCGCCCATTTTCCGCGCTAAGTTCTACGGCCGCATGCTTGCCATAAGCCGGCGAATTGATGCGGATATCGACGAAAACGTCCAGAATGCACCCCTGGACAACACGCACCAGCTTATCTTGGGCGAAGGGCGGCAGCTGGTAGTGTAGCCCCCGCACTGTGCCGGCTTCGGCAGAAAAAGACGTGTTATCCTGGACAAAACGCAAATCGATCCCGTGCGCGGCAAAAATGCTGGCGCTATACGTTTCGCTGAACCAGCCGCGCGCATCGCCAAAAACCGGGGGCTCGATGACAACTACATCAGGCAAGCTGAATGGCGCAAACCGCCAACTGGATCGTTTGGAAGGGTTTGGCACGCTTGCGAGGGGTGGACTAGACGTCATGTTCAGAAATTCTCGCTGTTCGAACGGTAAGGTGAGCATCCAAACATAGCTGGCACCGCAATGCTCTAGCGGCTTTTGCCGGCAGGCGCGGCAAATCGCAATTATTACTACCTATTTCTATATAGGCCTCGAATTTACAACGCCACACCTTTCTGGCGCTAGTCCCCTGTTGTCCAGGTCATAGGTGCTTATCGATGTGTTGGAAGATCGATTCTACTCTAGATGCCCAAGTAGACTCGTATGGAATATCACGCCTCGCGGATTCAGCGGCAGTTTTGCAGGGCTCGCTTATGATGGAGTCGATCTCTGCTATAAACTGATCGTGATTGGATGCGACTTGCGCATACTTCGTCATCTCCTCAATGTTGCTAACAGCGGTTGTAACAATTGGAACGCCAGCTGATGCGTAGACGTATAGCTTTAGCGGGTTCATGGCTGCGCTTATCTCATTATGGAGATGCGGCATAATCGCAACGTCAAAGTGCCGGATATAGTTGATCGCCGTTTCGTATGGCTTTACGCCAAGAAAGTGCAGATTAGGGCGACCGCGCAATCGCAAAATATTTGGCTTGCCGTGTGCTGAGCCTATCAATACGATTTGCCAATTAGGCCGCTCTCGTGACATGCGCGAAATTAGCTCGATGTCAATACGATCTCTTAGATTGCCGACATAGCCAATTATCGGACCAGTTAGTTGGCGTAGCTCGTATGGTTTTACCGGGGGTTGCTGCTGCAGCTCCAGGCGTTCTGCTGCGTTAGGAACCACGTGGATATCCTGACGGACATCAAGAAAGGTATTGGCCGCCGCTTGGCAGTTTGCAAAGACCATATCTGCGCGCTTCAAAGTCTCCGTATACGCTTGGTTTAAGCTATTAGAAAGCTCCTCATTGCTAGTCATGGTACGTTGATCGTCGATGATATCAGTTATAGAGGCGCGAAAGCCAATCGCGTCATGAACCTCGGGGTAATCGAACACAACAGGTGCCACCCAACTCACGAATGACTGATCGTGCGATATCTCACGAAGCATTCGTCCAACCCACTCAACGTAACCGTTCTTGTCCGGCAATTCCGCTCCAAGAAACCGCAGTGGATCACCCTGCTGACGGAAGATAAAGGTGCGCCGAAAAACGTTGTCAGTATCGGCGGCGCGAAGAAATCGTTCGATGGAGCGGCTGGTTATAACGTTTGCCTGATCGACGGCCTTATTTCGCGTTAACGGCGACAAGGCAGAAATCGCAATGGGGGCGTCGAATTGAACTATCCTTCGAACGCGAGGATGGCGGGAAAGGTATTTTATAAGCATGTCATGACGCCGTCCATAAATGCCAGTATCGTTTTGCTTCCAGAAAAAAGCCAAATCAAAGGATGCTGGAAATTTACGACCGAGAGACGGTGACTTAATCATCTCAGTTTTCCCCCATTCAGGCCAATCAATTGGCAACGCGACCCCGAAGCGACGTTCAAGTATCTTGAGCAACCCAGAAAAGTCATCGGACCAACAAGTCTTATTGCCTTCTATCTGCGCAAATATCGAAAAAAGACGCTTCCTGATAGCCGTGTAGCTATAATTGCGCAAAAAATAGGAGCGCGCACGCGCCTTATATTCATCTCCCCCAAACGTACCGTTTGCAACCCCGCGAAGGAAGTCATCCAAATCAGCTTCTGTTTCGATCCTTTGTATGATAGCCGGCGCAGGCAAATCTTGAAACGGAGCGACATTTGTAACTGCGATGGGAATCCCCAACGCGAGCGCATCGGTAAGCTTTGCAGGCATCTGATATTGCGATACGGGCGAGGAAACATCCTGCAATAGACATACCCCGTCAGCGACATTCAAAAGTTGCGGAAGCTTCTCCCACGGTTGATCTGGATAACAATATATGCGCGCTCTTGGATATCTTTTTAGTTGCGCTTCTATTTCTTTAGAGGAACCAATTACGCACAGCGCAAGCCGTGGGTCGTCAACTCTATTGATAGCTGCGGCCAGGCGGAATATCCCTTTGTGAGCGCGGGGAGTGCCGAGAAACAATACAACACGATCATTCTGACTGAACCCAAGTTCGTTGCGGCCGATATCGCGAAGGTGGCGATCCTCAGCGAATACGTGCTCGTCGCGCGCATGACCGATAATTGTGCCCCCAAAACGTTGTTGAAGAGCTGAATTGGAAACGGTGACAGCGTCAAACGAACCAACAAGAGATTCGCACAATCTTGTCCAAGTTTCACCGTATGGGATATCAAGATCATCGAATAATGCTATATCATTTAGTAATTCCGATGAGGTAAGTACAGACTCATCCTTAAAAAAGGAGAGTTCATGGTCGTCTACATCAATTACGACAGGACAGCCTGCTCTATGCTTTATCAGCAAGCCGAGCAAGATACTTGGAAGGCGAGGTTTACAGACATAAACGATATCAGGGTTCAATAGGCGGACGAATTCTAATGCAAATTCAATAAATTCGCTCATCGATTCTGCTTCAAAAAACTGAATATTAAGCTTAGAATCCTTCAATGGCTTCCATAAATCAGATCCATAACGCTTAAAAATAGGTCCTATCAAAAGAACGTCGCAGTCAGAAGATAAGGCATCCGCCAGTAGAAAGGCTCGCCCGACCGGGTTATGTCCCATATCCCAGGCAATAACGGCGACTTGTTTTCGGGCCGATTTTTGATTTTGGACAGTTTTCGCGTGTCTGGTACTTTGAATTTCTTTTGATTGCTGACAGGGATGCCTTGCTGTCAATGCGGCGGATCGGATCGTCAACGACCGCGCAGGCGGTTTGAGTTGTATACAAAAAGTAAGGCGTTTGCTTAAGTCTAAGCGCTCAACGTAGGTCGACCCCGTCAAGATCGTTGCGCCACCGAGACGGGAATAGAAATATTCAAGCTTAGAATGAAAAATTGAAGCACGGGCGTCCGTATTTTCTTCAAGAATCGCCACCCAATCTATCTTCGAGGCGAGGTCCGGATCTGAAGAAACGACACGAACGTCAATTATAAGGCCAGACTTTTGAGGTTTCATTTCCTTGCTTCGGATGGGTTGCAGAATGCGCATGCGCGCGAACCTGCTGTTCCAAGATAGCCTCAGCTCTCCTTGGGCGGAGATTTCTGCATCGGGTGCGCCAGGAAGCTCTTGCGGACGCGTCTCTGTCTGCCAATAGCCGGTAATAGATCCCGTTCCGCTCCATTCGAGTTTGCGCGGCGCGTTGCCGAAGCGCGAGTCGAATAAGAGATCTTGCTCCGTCATTTCTCAACCCGTTTACTTGCAGATGGTTTATGCCGGACCGGCGGTACTGTTTTTCTGCCAGTCAGGACAGAGCATGAATTCGCCGAGGGCGGACCATAACCAGAAGTGTCCTTCGTAGACAATTATTTGTGCGGGAGCAGATCGCGGGGGCGACACTTCTTTATCTCCTATTGCTTGTTTGTAGTACTGAATGTGGATAACCAGATTCTTGCGTTTCTATGGCGTTGTTGGGGCCAAATAATGCTCGGTTATCATCGGCAAGTGCGCCATCATTTCCATGGTCTGGAAATCTGACCAGGTTGAAATGCCGCGACAGACCGCATTCAGGATGACCAATCTCACCTCCGTCCGAAGCCCCAAGCCTAAAAGACGGTGCAGCCCACCCTGGGGCGGGCCAGTGTCCCCGCACGGCATCTTAGAGACGTTCCATCACCACCTCGTGCAGTTCGAGTTCGCCCTCAATGCCACCCTGTGCGCTAGCGAAACGAACCTCTATAGGGCGGTGCGGGTCAACAATTTCAAAGGGAAGGCTGCATGTGAACGTACCCTCCTTCGGAAGGGGGCATTTCCCCGCCGTCAGCACGCTGGTGCCATCGGAAACGTCGACGATGAGAGAGTTGCCGCTTTCATTGTGGTGGACGGTAAAGCTGGGCGTCGCTTGCCAGTGCCCGCGGGGCAGGTACAGATATGGGCCGAAAATCAAAATCCGCGCCCTGCCCATCAGGTCTGCCATTTTGCTACTATTTTCGCCGTCATTGCCGGGGGGCAAGAACAGAGGAGCGGGCCAGACCGTTTGCTTTAACGGCTTGCCCGGGTTTATCGAGGCGAACGGGCCGAGGCACGCGTCCACCAATTGTGCCTCGAACCGGCTGAGTTGCGCATCCATCTTTGGGGCGCGAAGATCGGCCAATGCCTTGACCGGACAATCCACTCCCTGTGCCAATTGAGGTGCGATCCGTTGCAATACAGCTGAAAAGCTAGCGTTATCCAGCTGGATATTATAGAAGGAGGCGATGCCTCGAATAAGCTCCCACGTACCAACAGAACAGATGCGCTGGTCTATGATCAATGCACCGGAGTGGGAAAGCAATTCATGGGCCAAGGTCAAGCATGCTGAGGCCTTCCTGACATGCTCTAGCAGCTGTGCTTTGTGTTTCGACTTAACGAATTGTACGATTTCTTTTGGATCGTCGAGCAATACGATTGTTGGAATTCTATGTTCGATCAACAGCTGCAATATGGTGGCGTTAGGAGCATTGGCAGATACAAGCTGATGCCTTTCCGGGTCTCGCACGATATCGAGCTGGAGAGAGGGTGCCTCATCTGCGCTTGCGTATTCGATATTCCCCAGCGCGGATTCCATAACAACGCACACGCATTCCTCGAAAAATTTTCCAAGTATAGATGGGGGGGAGATGATGGCGAAGATCACAGCGGTCTCGTGGCAGTTCCAGCTTTTCGATACTAAAAACGTGCAGTCTGCGAGGTGTTCCTGACGGCGGAATATACCTCCTGAAGCCGCTTCTGATAAGCCTCCGGTGAAAAACGCCTCGCCACAACGCTTCCGCGAGAAACTTTCTCTGCGCGCAACTCTGCGTTGCTAGTTATTGCAATCATTGCATCCTTGATGTCGCGCGTATTGTAGGGATCGATCAGGACGGCTGCATCATCTGCGACTTCTACCATTGAGCCCAAATTGGATGTGATGACCGGAGTTCCGCACACCATACCCTCAAGAATAGGCAGGCCAAATCCCTCGTAAAGCGAAGGGAAGACGATGGCAAGAGCCCCCCTGATCAGGTTCACCAGCTGAGGGAACGTCACATAGTCGAGATAGATGATTTTCCGCTCGGATTGAGACCCCGCTGAGCCTCCGCCTGCTTGCTGGATGGCTGGCGGCATATTTTTGAGCAGTCTTAATTCCTGTTCCGCCTTCCATGCCTGCGCTCCTACGATGACGAGCGGGCATTCGACATTGGAAGCCAGATACGCTTCGATTATGCGGCCAACATTTTTCTTGGGTTCAATCGACCCATAAAACAGAAGGTAGTTTTTGAACGGCAATCGGAATGTTCCGAATAACTCCGCTTGCAATGTGTCGAGCGGCAACGAGAGGTACGCCTCAGGAATTGCGGCGGTTTGATATGTATTAGTTACCTTGCTTTCGGGAATTCCTAGAATGTTCACGATGTCCTTCTTCGATGTTTCGGATACCGTGACAATGTGGTCGGCTTGCTTAGCCAAGTGGGTTACGAGCTTGAAATAGCTACGCTTCTTGTCGAGCGTTGTAAACGGCAAGCGTAACGGTACGAGGTCATGCAAGGTGTAGATGTTGGCTGCTCCAGGAGCTTTGAGGGGCAGTGGATAGGTCCAGTGCACGATATCCGTGCCCCCGGGTGCCGCCACACTCATGCACCGGCGATACAACGCGAAATAAAGCGCTGCCTGCTCGAACAAATGCGGGGCATTCCAGAGCTGGTCAAAGTACGGCAGCCGCGACAGGAGCTGTTTGTAGATGACGGTCCCTGAAAGGGTGATGGGGTGGATCGGCCGGGGGAATGGGTTCAAAGCTCCGATGAGACGCCTTGCACGCTGAAATCGCTCTGGGCGAACGCTGGTGGGCTCATCGAAAAAGGCGATTTCGTTCATGAGGCTGGAGTTGCCCGCCGCACCCCTCACGCCATAAAGAACATGCACCTCGTGCTCCATGCCTCTAAGGCTGTAGGCGAGGTTTCGCCCATAGGTAGCAACGCCTGTGCCTTTTTCTAGGGCCAGATTGAAGCCATCAATAACGATTTTCATCCGATTCGCGTTTCCTTGGGAGAGACGGGCATTGTTAGGTTCAATTGCGGACAAACGTCGCACGAAATTCACCTGTCACCGTCTCCTTGGGCTTCCTTGCTTCAGCTAAAGCCGATGGCAAAGTGTTGACTGGCCCAACTGCACTCGAAAGTTGGTATTGCACTTACTCAGACCCAGCAGGCGAACGGCAATCCGGGATAGCTCTTGCCCCATGTATGGGCATTTGACCAGCGATCATCCAGATAATTAAGCGAATTGCTTGTTACGTGGTGCAAATTTGCGCCGGTAAACCAAGCTTTCCCGTAGAAGTTGCTTGCGGTGGCTGCCCTTGATCGGCCGCTAAGGAGCTAAATTATTGATTTGAAATGGCAAGATTTGTAGGCGCTGTGCGGTGATTGCGCCCGCCATTCCGGTCATATGCCGCCCGCCTATTCCGGAATTAATCCGCCCACCCATTGAGGCGGCTTAATCCTATCCCGGAATGGTGCCGGAAGCCTCTGCTAACTCGTTAACTAGTTAACGAGCTAGTAGGTAAGGTGGCGTCTCGCAATTGCCGTCGCGAGCCTTCCGCAAAGGTAGCGGTAATTCGGAGACGGGGCTAGTTTCCGATCTTGACGACCGTCCCGATGAGAGCCACGGCGGACATGAGGGTACCCGAGGCGCAGACATAGGTAGAATCGCTACTCGTTTTCTTGTTATCGTAGTTGCTCTTGATGCCGATCACCGCATTGCCCCCCATCTTGCTGGCGCGTTCCTGCAGCGAGATGGCGGCGCTAAGAAAGGCGCGCTGGCATGCGACTTCATTAGCGCGCCCAACGCCGTTCGATTTCTTGTAGGATTTCCATTCGCCAATGGCCTTGAGCACGGCCCCGTGCTTCCAGTTGCCGAAATAGAGCTTGATTTTCGAATTGAGCTTTTCCTTGGCATCGGGGGTTTCAAGCGCGTGCTTGATCGAATAGTTCTGTATGTCGTCGTGCGCGAACCCGCTCGACGCCGACCCCAGAACCAGAACCAAAGCGATAAGCGTCGTTTTACTGGGGAACACAGCAACCTCCATCGTTTTTAGTCGTCATCGCGGCGGAAGATAAGGGAGGTATTGATCCCCCCAAAGGCGAAGTTGTTGGACATCATATGCTTAGCATCGAGGGGACGCGGGGCGCCCATGATATAATCGAGCGGCGCGCAGAGGGGGTCGACCTCTTCCAGATTGAGCGTTGGCACAAAGAGGCGGTCGCGCATCATTTCGATGCCCAGCCAGGCCTCGATTGCTCCGCAAGCGCCGAGGCTGTGCCCGAAATAGCTCTTGAGGGAGTGGATCGGGATGCGCGCGCCAAAGACCGCGTGGGTTGCCTTGCTTTCGGCGATATCGCCATCGGTTGTCGCAGTCCCGTGGCCGCTGACGAAATCGATGTGCGCGGGCTCAAGCCCGGCAACGCGCAGCGCCCCGCGCAGGGCTTGTTCCATGGTTTCCGGCTGCGGCTGCGTGGCATGGCAGCCGTCGGAATTGGTGGCAAAGCCAACGATCTCCGCCAAAATCGGCGCGCCACGGCGGATGGCGCGCTCACGCTCCTCCACGATCAGGGTCGCGGCCCCTTCGCCGATGACGAGACCGTCGCGATCCTTGTCGTAGGGACGCGGGCTGGTGTGCGGACGGTCGTTGCGGGTCGATGTTGCATAGAGCGTATCGAAGACCGCAGCCTCGCTGAC
Source organism: uncultured Alphaproteobacteria bacterium (assembly GCA_963767435.1). Classification (GTDB taxonomy): domain Bacteria; phylum Pseudomonadota; class Alphaproteobacteria; order Rhizobiales; family Rhodomicrobiaceae; genus Rhodomicrobium. The sequence goes on along the minus strand of CAVYEY010000005.1, from coordinate 104,226 downwards.
GTCGAGTTCGTCCGCGCCGCCCGCCAGCATGATGTCGGCATGGCCGGCGGCGATGGCTTCGTAGGAATAGCCGATGGCCAGACTGCCGGAGGTGCAAGCCGTCGAAGTGGGGATGATCCGCCCGGTGATGCCAAAGAACAGGCTGATGTTGACGGCGGCCGTATGGCTCATCATCTGCAGGTAGCTGGTGGCGTTCAGCTTCTTGGTCGTGCCCTTTTCCATGAGTTCGGCGAAGGCGACGACGGGGGCCAGACTGCCGAAGGAGGAGCCATAGGCGACTCCGCAGCGCCCGCTCTTGAGGATGGGATCGTCAAGCAGTTGCGCACCTGCGAGTGCGCGCTCGCTGGCATAGACGGCCATGAGGGACACAGGCCCCATTGTCCGGGTGCTTTTGCGCGGGTAGCGCCCCTCGAGTTGCGTGCGGTCGACCGGCGCGGCAAGCCGCGTGTTGATGCTGGGGTAGCGATCCCACTCGGTCATGGTGCGGACGCCGGACTGGCCCTTGGCCATGCGTTCCCGAATCATCGGCCATTCATCGCCCAGCGACGTAATGCCCCCCATGCCTGTTATGACAACGCGGCGCATTAGGCCATGCCTCCGTTCACGGACAAAACCTGACGCGTGATATAAGCCGCGTCATCCGAACACAAAAACGAAACAGCCGCCGCGACCTCTTCCGGGCGGCCGATCCGCCGCATGGGGATGGCTTCCAGTATCAGGTCTTTCGGGGCGTCCTTGACCATCTGGGTGTCGATCAGGCCGGGGGCGACGCAATTGACCGTAATGTTGCGTTTGGCGAGTTCCACCGCCAGCGCCTTGGTCGCGCCAATGATGCCGGCTTTGGCCGCGCTGTAGTTGACCTGACCGCGATTGCCAACCAGCCCCGAAACGGAAGACAGGGTGACGATCCTCCCGCCCTTTCGCGCGGAGACCATGGGCATGACCAGGGGGTGCAGCACGTTGTAGAAGCCGTCGAGATTGGTGGTCAGCACGGCGTCCCATTCGTCGCCGGTCATTGCGGGAAAGGCGGCATCGCGTGCGATGCCTGCGTTGATAACCGCGCCGTAGAAGGGACCATGCGCGCCGATGAACGAATCAAGCGTGGCGGCGCAGGCCTGGCGGTCGGCGGTATCGAACGATACGAGGTGTCCATCCTGCCCCTCGGCGCGGATGCCGGCCAGCGTAGCCTCGCCCCCCTCGCGGTCGCGCCCATAATGGACGGCGATGGTAAAGCCATCGGCCGCAAGCCGCCGTGCAATGGCGCGCCCGATGCCCTTGCTCGCTCCCGTCACCAAAATTGTTCGCGTCATGACCGCCCGGGTTGCCGTTGTGCAACAAGTAAATGATCGATTTGATCGGATTGATATACCGTCAATTGCGCGACCGCCACCTCGGCCCCGCTTTCCGTATCCGTGACCGAACAGTCGAAGACGCCGATCTCGCTGTCCATGTAATTCTGGCTTGCCAGGACCGTGAACATGCGCCCCTCCTCCAGCCACGCGCACTCGGCGCGAAAACTTCGGGTACCAAGTAGAAGGCCGAGCTTGATCTTGGCGCCGGCGTCCAATGCCTGCGCGCCAGCCCAAGCCCCGCAGGCTTGCGCCATCCATTCCAGCGCAACATGCGCGGGCATGCCGCGCCCTTCTTCGAAAAACAGGCGGCCGGCGGTGACGCGGACAGCCGCCTCAAGGCGTTGCTGATCCATCCCGATCACGTGATCCAGCAGGATCATCGGCGCCTTGTGCGGCAGCAGAGCCGCTATTGGGTAGGGGCATGGCTTCATGACGCCGCGCGCTCCAGAACTATGGCAATATTGCTGCCCCCAAAGGCAAAGGATGTGCTCATCGCCGCAACCCGGTGCCCGGACGGCGCCAGTTTGGTGCCCGGCGTCACCAGATTGAGGGGGGGGGATATCGGGATCGGCTTCTCCATCGCAGATATGCGGCGGCAGCCAATTTTCGGGATTGTAGCGGGTGTCGAGTGTCAGCCAGAGAACGGCCGCCTCGCAGGCGCCGGCGGCACCCAAGGTGTGGCCGGTCAAGGCTTTGGTGGAACTGCAGGGCGTGGCGCCGCCAAAGACGTGATGAACGGCGCGGCCCTCCATGACATCGTTCAGCTGCGTCGCCGTGCCATGGAGGTTCAAATAGGCGATATCGGCGGGGGTGAGGCCCGCGTGCCGGAGCGCCGCCGCCATGGCGCTGGCTGCCCCTTTTCCGGTTGGATCGGGTGCGCTGACGTGATGCGCGTCGGAGGTCTCGCCCGTCCCGGCCAGCCGGACGGCGGCCGGTTGCGGCGCCAGAAGGAAGATCGCGGCGGCCTCGCCGATGTTGATGCCGTCGCGATTGCGGCTGAAGGGATTGCACAGGCCGTGCGACAAGGCCTCAAGCGCGGCGAAGCCCTGCACGGTCATTTTACATAGGGAATCAACGCCGCCAACCAGCGCGGCATCGGCAAAGCCGGCACGGATAAGCCGCGCGGCGGCGGCCAAGGCCTTACCGCTCGACGAGCAGGCGGTCGCAATCGTGTAAGCGGGGCCGGTGAGCCCGAGGGACCGCGCAACGAATTCCGCGAGGCTGCCGGTTTCCTGCAAGCGGTAATCGTAGCCCTGAGGCCAGACACCCTGCGCGGCGTGAAAGGCGAAGGCTGTCTCGCCATCCGCAATGCCCGATGTGCTTGTGCCCATGACAACGGCGATGCGGTCCCGGCCAAAATGGGCGATGGCCTCGTCGATCTCCGCCTCGATTTCGTTGAGTACAAGTTGGGCCAGACGATTGTTGCGGCTGTCGAAAGGGGCCAGTGCCGGCGAAACGTCTGGCAAATCCGCCTCAATCCCACCTACATGCACGGTTCGTCCGGGAATGAGACCGGTGCGCGGGCGCAGCCCCTCGCGCGAGCCCTGGAACAGGGCCTCGGCCACTTGGCGCTTGCCTACGCCAAGGCTGTTGGCGATTCCGAGCGCGGTCAGGCCCAAGGTCTGGCTCATCGCTTGACCTCCAGCGATTTCACGCTGACCGTGTAGCCCCAGGACAGGTTTGCATACTTCATGGTGCCAACTAGGCCGGATTTGGCTGTCCAGGCGTAGTCGGCCGTCAGAAGCTCGGCGTCGCCATCCGCGATGCTCCGGTGATGGCCATCGTCCTGAACCTTGGCGCCGGTCGCCGCCAGGGCCTGCTGCACAACGGGCGCGGGCCAATAGACGGCAATCAGATCCGCCAGCATGTTCTCGGGCCGGACGCTGTCGGGCAGAAAGGACGCCTTCTCGGACACGAGTTCGGTTCCGTCCCAGTTCAAGGTCAGCGCGCGCCGGCCGAGCGGGTCCACGGCGACAAGATTGAAGGCGTGGGGCTGGATGTTCAGCACGACTTCCAAGCTCATGGCATTGCCGGCAAACTCGATGGTCACGAGTTGCCGGACCTTGATGCGGGAGCCGTAAGCCGCTGGCTGCGGAAGAACCAGCTTGTGGCCGGGAGCCAGCAGCACCTCCGAGACCAAGGCATCGGAGGGAGTGGCCGGGGTCTCTGACGACGACGCCAAGATGCTCTCCGCCGACATCATGAACGAGCATCCCGCGAGCGCGAACGCAGCGGCAAGGGGCAGGCCGAGGCGCAGCGGCTTGCAAACAAGCCCGCTCGCTATCCCGGCCAGGACCAGTCTGAACGCGGCGAGGCGTCTTTTGCCTGTCCCACCGCTTAGCCTCTTGAGGACGAGTTTCCTCATTGAGATTCAACGGCGTCGAGCAACGCCACCTCCTCGCCGGTCAGGTCATCCGACGTGATCCGCTGTTGCGTGAACACAAGACGATCCTGATCGCCGTTGGGCTTTGTCATCACAACTTCATCGACGTTCTGGCGTCCGTTTGCTGCGATGGATTGCAGGGGGAGGCCCAGATTGTCCTGCTGCAGGGGCGTGAGCGTCAATTGCCAGCCATTTTTCACGTCCTTGCGGTTCATCGCAAAGGTGGAGGCCATCGCGCTCCAATCGCCGCCCAGCGCGCCGCCCAGCATGTTGTACAACTGGGTCATGAACGGAACGCGGTCCGCCGGTACCTGGGTTTCGCCACCACCCTCGGACCGCTGAACAAGGCCGTTGCCGGTCATGACTGTCATCATCGCAAAGGGCGTTTCGGTGCGCCAGATCAGGCCGCGTTCCACGGCAAGCGTGAAAGAGCCCCCGCTTTTCAACGGCGCGCCAAAGCCTTTCAGCGTGCGAAATTGCTCGAAATGGCCGCGCAGAACCTGGCCCTTTTTCAGGGGGGCGAACCCATTGGCGGCTGGCGCGGCCTGCACTTCGGCAAGCAAAAATACCGCGCAAAGAAGCGGCAACAGGCCAAGGAACATGCGCCAGGCATTCATCACCAGATCCCCCTGCAGCGCGACCGCCAGTTGCACGGACTTGGCCTTGGTCACGCTATCCCCGGCCGCGATGTCGTAAATCTCATAGGCAATTTTGAGGCAATGCTTGTATTCGATACTCTGTTCGCATCAGGATCCGAAGATTTTTCCGGCGCATAACGTAGAAGTTGTCTGCAACGGCAAGATGCAACTCTTGTTGGTACGGAGGGGCTTTCTCGCGCAAGAGGTGAGCACGGCTACGTCCTGCCCGCGTATGCCGCGAACACTCGCAGGATTTCCCGCGGATAGGGCGTTCTAAGATGACCCCACCGGCCGCACCGTGGCACGAACGGTGCAGCGATGGCCATGGGCATTGCGGATCTGACGGCCGGCGCTCTACATACGGCCATGCTGTTGAGGGCCTCCACTCTTGAAAAATCATGGCCCGGCCGCCGTCAGGCGGGCGGGACCGTCTATTGCGCGATCCTTCGCGTCTCCGCGTTTTCGAGCGCCGCACTCGCGCGATGGGCTCACCCGGACGATGCCCGCGCCGTCCCGGCCGGCGGCCGCCGCTTGGCGCGCGCGCTAGTCCGCGCCATCCTGTGCACGCTGACCGGCACGAGCCCCCAGCGCTGGACGTTCCGGCCCGGTGCCCATGGCCGTCCAATTGCCGTGGATGTTTGCGGGCGCCGGTCCCCTTTTCTCTCGATCTCCCATTCGCGCGGCTGGCTGGCTTGCGCCGTCAGCAGCTGTCATCCGGCCGGCGTGGATATCGAGACCTTTCGGCCTGGCCGCTCCTGGCGGGAGATCGCGCAATTGGCGTTCGGCCGGCTGGAACAGGCCCATGCCCTTGGGCGCGGGCCTGACGCCTTTCTGCGCCTCTGGACGGCACGGGAAGCCTTGGCCAAGGCGACAAACCAAGGCTTTGCCCTAGTGGTCGACCGGACAGATCATGTACCAGCTCACCGGCTCCTTCAGAACCCCATCCCGCTCCGGTCCGGCCGGAGCCCCGCGCGGCTTCGATCCGTTCTTACGCGCGAGTTCTGCCTTGCGGGCTGCGTGATACCGCGCGCGCCGCGTGCTGTCTGGCCAACGCGGCCCGGAAGCCCCGAAGCGGTGGCTGCCGTGGTGCGCGCATGCGGTGGCGTGCTCATTTCTCTGCCGCCAGTTCCATGAAACCCGCCGTCACGCGGCGCCGTCCCGGGCACGATCCTACCCATTTTGATAGCCTTTCGATTTTGAAACAGTATAGCACAAACGAATTTCTGAATGGTAAAGCCGTCGTTTGTGCAAGAATGGCCGGTTTTCAAGAGAGAATGTGCTAAGAATGCATGAAATCAATGGTTAATTCAAATCTGAGAGTATAATTAACTGTAGTTTTGAAAGCGCCGAAATAGGGGTGAAACAGCGAATTTTTGACAGAATACGGGCAATTTGAGCAACCCTGGGTCTGGATTAACCATCTCAACATTAAGGGTTGCTGCGGCGTAGCCGGCGTTGACGGTAAATTAACAGATAGCTCGCGCGCGAAAATGCGCCGTACTGGGTTGTCCCCGGTTACATAGTCTTCCAACTGCGCAGGAAACATTGCTCCCTGCATCCGGCCCGCACCAGTCACGAAGCCCGTCAGGAGTATGCGTATGCGCGGGATATGAGCTGCGCGATCTGAGCGGGCAGGTCTTGATTGAGGGCGGCGGCGTTTTGGCCTAGGGTGCGCGCCATGCCAAGAGAACAAGTTCTTCATATCGTAGGCGCGGGGCTCGCAGGCTCCGAAGCAGCCTGGCAAGCGGCGGAAGCGGGCGTTCGCGTGGTTCTGCACGAGATGCGCCCGGGCCGCATGACGGAGGCGCACAAGTCCGGGGCTTGCGCGGAGCTGGTCTGCTCGAACTCCTTCCGCTCGGACGACTGGGAAACCAACGCCGTGGGCCTCCTGCACGAGGAGATGCGCCGCGCGGGCTCGCTCATCATGGCGGCGGCGGAGCGGCACAAGCTGCCGGCCGGCGGCGCGCTTGCGGTGGACCGCGAGGCGTTCTCGGCCGAGGTGTCGGAGCGGCTCAGCAGCCCATCCGAACATCGGGATGGAGCGCGGCGAGCTTGACGGCCTGCCCCCCGCGGATTGGACTTCGGTCATTCTTGCCACCGGTCCGCTGACCTCGCCCGCGCTCGGCGCTGCGATCAATGCGCTCACCGGCGAGGACGCGCTGTCGTTTTTCGATGCCATCGCGCCTATCGTCCTGCACGAAAGCATCGATATGGATGTGGCCTGGATGGCGTCGCGCTACGGCAAGGAAGGCCCGGCCGGCCCCGGCGCGGACTACATCAACTGCCCGCTGAACAAGGAGCAATACGAGGCCTTCATCGACGCGCTGCTGGCGGGCGAAAAGACGGAGTTCAAAGACTGGGAGAAGGCCACGCCCTATTTCGAGGGCTGCCTGCCCATCGAGGTGATGGCCGAGCGCGGGCGCGAGACCTTGCGCTTTGGGCCGATGAAGCCGGTGGGGCTCGACGATCCGCGCACCGGCCGCTGGCCCTACGCCGTGGTCCAGCTCCGGCAGGACAACGCGCTGGGCACGCTATGGAATATGGTGGGCTTCCAGACCAAGCTGAAGCATGGGGAGCAGGCGCGGATTTTCCGTATGATTCCGGGGCTTGAGCACGCGGTTTTCGCCCGGCTCGGCGGCCTGCATCGCAATACGTTCCTGAACAGCCCGAAGGTGATCGATACCCAGCTGCGGCTTAAGGCCGATCCGCGCCTGCGCTTCGCCGGGCAGGTCACGGGCGTCGAAGGCTATGTGGAATCCGCCGCTATCGGGCTTCTGGCGGGCAAATTCGCGGCTGCCGGACTTGCCGGCGATGAAGCAGCGCCACCTCCGCCGACGACGGCGCTCGGCGCACTCCTGGCGCATATCACCGGCGGGCATATAGCGGACGAAAGCGGGGACCAGCGCAGCTTCCAGCCGATGAACGTCAATTTCGGGCTCTTCCCCCCGGTTGCGGCCGAGGCCAGCGCGGATGGAAAGCGCCTCAAGGGGGCGGCACGCGGCATCGCGCGCAAAAAGGCCCTCTCGGCCCGCGCGCTTACCGATTTGAACCGCTGGCTCGCCGGTCTGGAATGCAACACGCGTCCATAAACGGCATGGCAGAGCGAGCACCGGCCACGCTGGAAAATGCGCGGATGGCTCCAGCGCCTGGTGACGCGAACCCTTACGGGTTGGGTATGAACGGGTTTTTGGGGTACTTTTTCTTCGCCTCTTCAAAGTGTTCGGCCTGCTCCTTGCACCGGGACTTGTACTCATTCCGCTCCAACCGGAACCGCTTGACATAAGGGGCGGCCAGCTTTTTCGCGTTGGGGTTTGGATAGACCTGCCGCACGGCATCGTACGTGGCGGCGAAGACGTAGTTCGCCCCCATCGCGAGGTCCAGCATTTTGCAGTTGATGGCCTTGAGCCTTTCGGGATCCTCTTCCATCACCGGATCGTGGGGATCGACTTTGGGAGTGTTATCATACGGCAGTTTGAACGATTGCGCCGATGCGGCCCCCCCATAGAAACACGCCCGCCAAAACGGCTGAAACGAAAAGCTTGCCTGCGTTCATGGTGCCCCCCAGCAATTCCGAACAAAACCTAGCGTGCGTTAGAATAGCGCCGGCGTCTTGCTTGGTGTCAGCGGGATCGTCCGCAATCTTGCCGGGCATAGGCCGCTTTCGAAGCGGAAGACTTCGCAAATAGTGCACGCACTTACTGTCTTTGATGCGCGGAAAATGGGTAATTTGTGACTGACTAGTAAAATAAATGCAGCGGGTCTGCTGCCGCCACACGGCGCCGTTCGATGCTGCAGGGGAAACAAAGAAGGGAAACAAGGATTGCCGCCTGCGTCCATATGAGATACATTGTATTACGGTACTTAAACGGGAGGCGCCTATGGCCGCAACCGCGATGATTTATGTCCGGGTGGACGAAGAGGTCAAGGCACAGGCCACCGAAACCCTGGCGGCGATGGGGTTGTCTGTGTCCGATGCCGTCCGGGTCTTCTTGATGCGCGTGGCGGCGGAAAAGGCGCTGCCGTTCGAACTGCGGGTGCCGAACGCCGGGACACGCGCCGCGATGGCCGAGGCCGATACCATTGTACGCGACCACAACGCCCGTTTCGCCACAGCTGGGGAACTGTTCGATGACCTCGAAGGCAGCAAGCAATAAGCGGGCTGCCTTACCCCGCGCATCGGATCGCACCAAGAATTTTGTGCGCGATTGGGAGCGGTTATCGCGCTCTGGCCGCTACAACATGAAGCAGCTCAAAGAAGCGATGCTGCTCTTGATCGCCAATGACGGACCGCTGGGACCAGAATGGCTGGATCATCCGCTGAAAGGCGACTGGGCCGGTTATCGCGAATGTCATATTGGCGGCGATTTCCTTTTGATCTATCGCCTCGATGGCAACGGATCGAATGAGATGGTGGTCTTTGTCCGGGCTGGAACTCATGCGGACCTGTTCGAGGATTAGGGAGCGGCCGCCGCACTCTCCCCATACGGGAGCAGGGTGCGATGCCCCAATACGCTTGGTTTACACATTTCTCACCTTGGCTCCGAAAATTGTAGGTACATGGGCTTACGGCTGTCTCGCGCGGCTATATAATCCGGACAAGGCAGCTGAAATCGCCGCCGCCCAATACCGAAAGGATCGCCCGTGACGGAATTGACCCTCAACGACGCGGAAAAGGCCCTTGAAACGCTAGTTTTGGCGTACCGTGAGGAGCGCAATAAGCGGACGCAAACCGTTGCAAAGCCCGGAAAGTTCAAATTTGAGCTTATCCCCCTTAACGCGATAAAGACCGATTTGCCTTCCCGAAAGGAAATCAGGCGAAGCGAAATTATCAAGGCACCTGTAGTGGGCGCATTGCGCCTGGCAATCCGCGAGATTGGCGTGTGGCTTTGGGATAAGACCAGCAATTTGGACCAGATGCAGGATATGGTTGAAAGGATCGCTGACCGGCATCCAGAAAAAAGTGCCTATTTGGCGGACGCTATCGATTGCGCATGGGACGGAATAGGGCGTGCCGGAAACGATCCTGGCTGGTGCCGCTGATAAGGTGTGCCGACTCCCTCCAAGTGTTCTTTGCCGTGCATTGATCGTGGAATGAAAATCCGCACCCCCGTCTGGGCCTCTGAAGGCAAGCTCGCTTCAGCGAGCTTGCGGGGAGACAAATCGCGGCCATCCTCTCCGGCACGATCATATTGCAGTCGAGCGCGGCGTCCTTCTTCCCATCCATCCCGAACGCCAACGCGACGTTCCGGCTATGCGGGCCACTGGTCCGTTGCGATACCTTCGCCGAGATCGGCCTCAACCAGGCGGCGGCGTACTTCGAACAACTGATCGAGCAGTTGGGGTTCGGCGCGATTGTAGGCGTCCGCATCGGGTTTGCGCTTGACCACAACGCCCAACAGCTCGGTGATAGCATTGCCAATCGAGTTCTGGCTGATGGTGACGATCAGCTTGCCTTTGTCGTTGCGGTAGATCAGCTGCTTGAAAGCGGGTTGCCAGCGGATTGCATTGGCATATTTGGCATCGAGAATGCAGCGGTCGCGCACCATCTTCGCTGTTTTCAGGAAATCGTTGCCGAACAGCAGCTTTTCCTCAACCAGCTCTGGAAAGCATAGGTCCGGCAGCATCGGGGCGTTGCGCGTGGATACCTGGCTGAAGAAGCTCCGGTAGAAATCTAAAAATCCCTTGAGGATTACGTCGTACTCTTCCCAGAAGCGCACCGAGCGCAGCATCTGCGCCCCTCCCGCGATCTCCCAGGCAGGCAGGCCCTGCGGATAGCCCGTAAGCGCCAAGCGGCACGTACCGTCACGGCAGGGCTGCAAAATTCTAAGGTCCAGCGCGTCGAAGAAGGCCCGGTACACATCGCGCATGTAAGCCTGGAACAGAGAATGCTGGCCGCCATCGGTGAGGTTAGGATTATCGGGGCCGGCCAGCGGTGCGGCTGCCAGTTCCTTCTTGTCGAATACCATGAAGTGGTTGTGCAGCATGCGGATGCTTGGTACGCCGGGCGCGGTGAGGGGCCAAGTCGCATCCAGGCTGGCTTCCCCGGCCAGCACCAGATGCCCGTCCGGATCGGGATAGCGTTCCAGCATGAACTCGATGATTATCTGGTTCATGCGGTTCCAGACATTCTTGACCGCCGGCGGCACCTGGGTGCGCCGCACCGGCCTGCCCAGCGGGTCGAGGATGCGCTGCGAGGTGTTGTAGATAATCGAGGTATCGAAGACGTTGCTGTGTCCAATCGCCTTGCGATAAAGCAGCAACCCCTCTGGATTTTGCAAAAGTCCGTTGTTTTGCGTAAGGTCGGTGAGGTTTTCAGCGCTGTTAAAGAACTCGTTTTGCGTCATTCCCTCGGGGATCGTGAGCGGAATGGGGCGGAACGGCGTTACGATTTCGCGGGGCCCGGTCTGCATAGCGGCTTTCCTCGGTTGTTTCGCCTGGCTACGAGAATAGGTAGAAACCGCCGCCGGACAGCCCGCGGCGGGATGCGAAATGACAGGAACGGCCGCCCATGCCGTGCGAGGCGGCGGAGGCCGCCTACTTCACCTTCCCGATCAGCTTGTCCGGCTTGATCATATTACAATCCAGCGCGGCGTCCTTCTTCCCGTCCATGCCGAATGCGACCGCCATGATCTGGCTATAGAACACGATCGGGATGTTGAAGCTGTCGCCGAACTCCTTGTTGATCCGCTCCTCATACATCTCCACGTTCTGCTGGCAGAGCGGGCAGGGCGTCGAGATCAGGTCGGCGCCGGCGTCCGCCGCCTCCTTGAGGATGCCGCGCATCAGGTGCAGCGTCTTTTCGGGGCTGTAGATCGAGACCGAACCGCCGCAGCAGGCCGTGCGCATCTTGTCGTAGGGCACGGCTTCCGCGCCGCAAGCCTCGGTGAACTCGTCGAGGAAGGTGGGCTGATCGTAAGTGGAATACTGCCCGCCGCTTTCCTTGCCCGCGAAGGGCCGCACCGTCTGGCAGCCGACCCAGCCCGCGACCTTGAGGCCATGGAGCGGGTTCGTCACCTGGTCCTTGATGTTGTCCATGCCGACATCGTTGACCAGCACTTCGCAGATGTGCCGCACCTTGAGGTCGCCATGATAGTTGAGACCGCCCTCCTGCAGCGCTTCGTTGATGCTGTTGCACGCCGCATCGTCGTTTTTCATCTTCTCGTTGACGAAGTGCGTATTGAGGTAGCAGGCCGCGCAAGGGCTGACGATATCGGCGGTGCTCTGCTGCCGCGCGAGTGCCAAGTTGCGCCCGGAGAGCGACCACTGCGCGAGTTGTCCGCCCTTCACATGGCCAACCGAGGCGCCGCAGCAGTTCCAATCCTCGATGGTCTCAAGCTCGATGCCGAGCTTGCCTGTCACGGACTTCAGCGAGCGGTCGAGATGGATGCCAGCACCCTGCGAACTGCAGCCAGGATAATAGGTGAACTTGGTTTTCACGCTCATTGGCCCGCCCTTTCGCGCGCTTCAATCTCGGTGGCCTTGGCCAGAATTGCCCGCAAGCCGCCGGCGCCCTTGGAGCGATGCGGCAGGCCGATCCCCATGCGCCCGGTCATCACCATCTTCTGCGCGATGGGCAGGTTGGCGAACGCGCGCTTGATGCCCTCCTTGATGCCGTAGGAGAAGAAGTAGAGCATCGTAGCCATGCGCTCGTCGGTGCGCCCGAACCAGCGGACGGAGAGCCAGAACGCTTTCGAAAAGCGCGTTGTCGCCTTCGTGGGCGCGTAGCCCTCACGCTGGGCATGTGCAGCGAGGCTTTGCAGGATGTAGGTAACGGGAACCTGCCTCGGGCAGCGCACCACGCAATTGTAGCATTGCGTGCAGCCCCACATCGTGGTGGCCTTGAGCACCTCTTCCTTCATGCCAGCGCGGATCATCATGAAGAGCTTGCGCGGGCCCTGGTCCATCTCGCCGCCGATGGGGCAGGAGCCGGAGCACATGCCGCACTGCATGCAGAGCGAAAGCCGGTCCGCGCCTTCGACGTTCTTGTAGACCCAGCGCGCGAAGCTGAGGTCGTATTTGCGCTTGGGTGTGGGGATCGACGATGCAGTCATGGCTTACATCCCCTTGAACGGGTTGGGACCGATGGAGTCGATGGTCTCCATGTATTCGCCAATCAGGCCAGGCAGGCGGCCCAGTCGTCGATGGAGATTTCGTGCGTAACCACGCGCTCCTTCTCCAGCATCATGCTCTTGAGCGTCTCGCCGACCTTCATCATGCGTTCCTGCGCCATGGCGCTGCCGCGCACGAAGTGGCACTGGTAGTCGTCGCCCGACTTGCAGCCCATCATCATGATGCCGTCATAGCCGCTCGACAGCGCGTCGCTGACGCAGAGCAGGCTCACCGAGCCCAGGCAGCGCACCGGGATCACGCGGATGTAGGGGCTGATCTTCGAGCGCTGGATGCCCGCCATGTCGAGCGCCGGATAGGCGTCGTTCTGGCAGGCGAGCACCAGCACGCGCGGCTTCTCCTCCGTCTCGTCGGGCACCTCGACGGCCTTGATCATCGAGGTCATCATCTCGACCGAGTAGTTGTCGAAGCTGATGGTGCGCACGGGGCAGGCGCCCATGCAGGTGCCGCAGCGCCGGCAGCGCGTCGGGTTGAAGATCGGGAAGCCGTCCGGCATCTCGTCGATGGCGCCGAAGGGGCATTCCACCGTGCAGCGCCGGCACTTGGTGCAGGCGGTCTTGTTGATGCGCGGGTAGGAGAGGTCGCCCGAGCGCGGATGCAGCGCGCGGCCTTCGGTGATGTTGCGGAGCGCCTGGATGGCCTTCAGCACAGCCCCCATTGCATCCTCGGTGGCCTCGCCCACGTCCATCGGCCGGCGGACGGGACCGCAGGCATAGATGCCGGTGCGGCGCGTCTCGTAGGGGAAGCAGATGAAGTGGCTGTCCATGAAGCCGTCGGCCAGGACCGGCAGATGCGGTCCCTGGCGGTATTGCAGGTTCAGGATCGGCTGGCCCTTGTAGGTGACAACCGGCTGGCCGTTGGCCTTGGCCGGTGCGCCGTTGGCGTAGCCCGCGACGGGGATCGGCGACAGCGGATCGATGTCGCGGTCCGGCAGCGGCACATCCTCGGCGCCCGCAATGGCGACGGTCGCATTCGGCACCATGCCGGTGGCGAGCACCACAAGGTCGAGACCGGAGAGCTGCACTTCCTCGCGCAGCAGTGCATCGTCCACAGTAACCGTCAGATCGGCACCGACGCCCTTCACCTTACCCTTGATGAAGATCACGCCCTTGGTTTGCGCCTGCCGGTAGAACTCCTCGGCGGTGCCCGGTGTGCGCAACTCGTCGAAAATGATGTAGACCATCGCGTCAGGATTGGCGTCCACGATCTGGATCGCCTGCCGGATCGAGGCCGTGCAGCAGGTGGACGAGCAATAGGGCAGGTGCGCCTGGTCGCGGGAGCCCGCGCATTGCACGAAGGCCACCACGTTAGCCGGGAGGCCGCTGGACTTGCGCCGGACCTGCCCCTTGGCCAGCATCTCTTCCACCGTCCCGGACGTCACGACATCGGGTGAGGCGCCATAGCCCAGATGGCCAAGCTTCGATGCGTCGTAAGGCGTCCAGCCCGTGGCGAGCACGATAGCGCCAACCGTCTCGGCCACGCCTGCGCCGTTCTGCGCCAGTTCCACCTCGAACTTGCCGGGCATGCCGGAAGTCTTCGTCACGCGCGAATTAAGCCGCACCTCGATGCGGCTGTCGCCCTCGACGGCCGCGATTAGTTTGCCGATATGGTTGGGCTCCGGCTCGCGGTAAGGCGCGTGGTGCGGGACGAGCTTCGTCAGGTTCAGCGCATGTCCGCCGAGCTTGCCCGACTGCTCTACCAGCATCACCGGATAGCCGCACTTGGCCGCCTCGCGCGCAGCCGTAAGCCCGGTCAAGCCGCCGCCAACCACCATGATGCGCTCGCTGAACGGCCCCTCGGTGTAGGGCACCGGCACGTTGATCTTGCGCGCCTCGGTGATGGCCATGCGGATGTAGTCCGCCGCCAGCATCTCCGTATTCTCGTCGCCGGCGCTGGGTCCACGCCACCTGCTCGCGCAGATTCGCACGGACCACCTGCACGCCGTCGAAGCGGAACTTGTCCTGGTGCACGCGCGGCGAACACGCAGCGATCACCGCCTGGTTCATTGTGCCCGCGGCTGCGTCGTCACGGATGAGCTTGAGCCCTTCCTCGCCGCAGAGATAGTCATGCTTCTTACAGAACGGGGCTTTGAATTCCTTGACGGCGACCTTTTCGAGCGCGTCGAGGGAGGCCGCCTCGGCAATGCCGCAGCCGCCGCAGAGATAAACGCCGAGCTTCTTTTCAGTAGCGGACATCAGGCCTGCCCCCCTTGCGCGGTCTGAATGGCCTTAAGTGCTGCCGCCGTAGCGGACTGCACCGACATGGAAACGTCGAGTGGACCGGAGGCGACGCCAGCCGCAAACATCCCGCCACCGCCATCGGGCGGCGCTAAGAATCCGTATTCGTCCATGCCGGCCTGTACGGAGCCGGGCAGCGACGCCAATTCCGCCTGCATGCCGACGGCCAGGACGACGAGGTCGTAATCGCGGTCGTAAAGCTCGCGGGAAAGCGTATCCTCGCCGTGCAGGACAGGATTGCCGCCCTCGCCCTCGTGGATCGAGGCGGGCTTCGACTTCACGAACCGCACCTGCGGATCGGCCTTCACCTTCAGATAGAAGCTTTCGAGCTTATCGTGCGCGCGGAGGTCGATGTAATAGATGTCCACCTGTGCATCGGCGTATTGCGCGCGGACGTAAGCGGCGTGCTTCAGCGAGGCGAGACAGCAGATGCGCGAGCAATAGGGCAGGTGGTTCAGGTCGCGCGAGCCCGCACACTGGATCAGCGCCACCCGCTTGGCTTCCTTGCCATCCGACGGGCGCACGATCTTGCCGGCGGTCGGGCCGCCTTCGGCCGAAAGCCGCTCCATCTCCACATTGGTGATGACATTAGGCACGCGCCCGTAGCCGTAGGACTCGAGCTTGGTAGCGTCGTAAGGCTTCCAGCCCGTAGCCCATATGATCGATGCTACCGCCAGTTCGAACCGCTCCGGCTTCTCGTTGACATCGACTGCGCCATATTTGCAGGCGCCCGCGATTGCCTGCGCTTCTGGCGTCCCGATCACCCCGGGCGCGACGACATACCGCATGGGGTAAGCCATTGGATGGGGCAGGTAGGCGGCCGGAACCGTGTCCAGACCGTAGTTGAATGGGTTCGCAACGCGTGTTGTGGCTGCCTTGGCGCAATCGCCGCAAGCGGTGCAGCGGCCGTTCACATGGCGCGGCTGCGTCTCGACCGTCACCCGGTACGCGCCGGGCTTGCCGCTCACCTCCACGACCGAAGCCATCGTCATGACGCGGATGCGCGGATTGCTCCGGATGCGCTGGTAATTGATCTCAAGCCCGCAAGCAGGATGACAAAGCTTTGGAAAATAGCGGTTTAGCTGGGCCACGCGCCCGCCAAGCGTCGCGGACTTCTCAAGGAGAATGACGTCTACGCCCGTCTCCGCGGCCTCGACAGCGGCCGAAATGCCAGCGATGCCGCCACCGGCAACCAAAACCGTTTGGCTTTCCTGCCCTTGAGCCATCGTTCCTCCCATAACCGCCAGCTCGTTTGGATTTGCTTTGGCCGCTGGCGTGTCCGGCTTCAAAGCTAATACATCGTATTATTCCGATATGACAATGCAAATTTTGCGGAGACCGGGGGCCACGAAGGCCACTGCTACCAAAGTTCCTTCATTTTTTACCAGCAGAAATTGATCCAGATCAAAACCATGGAGAACACATCGTATTATCGCAATATATTTATTGTTGCATCTACTGCGGCAAACGGCTACGGTTAACTGCCGCGCTGAGGATAAGAAGGCCTAAGCGATTTCCGGCCCATACCGGCGCAGGCTTTTAGACAAGACAAGCGATAACTCTAGATTCGCCGCAAATGATGGGCGCCCGCGAACGAGGCGCCCGGTAGGGAGAGGGTAAATGTCGAAGCTTGTTCCGCCTCACGGCAGCGCTACGCTCATGCCGCTTCTGGCCCCAGAGGCAGAGATCGCCGAGGAGCTGAAGCGCGCCTCCGGCTTGCGGAAAGTGCCGATGAGCAGCCGCGAAACTTCGGACTTCATCATGCTGGCGATGGGGGCGTATACCCCGCTCCAGGGCTTCATGGGTAGGGCCGATTGGCACGGCTCATGCGCTGACATGAAGCTGGCTAATGGCCTGTTCTGGCCGATCCCGATTACCCTTTCGGCTACGCGCGATCTCGCGGACAGCATCTCCATCGGGGAGACGGTTGCGCTTACGGACGAAGCTTCGGGCGAGATCATGGGCATGCTCGAAGTCAGCGAAAAGTATGCGCTGAGCAAGGAAGACAAAGAGTTCGAGTGCCAGCATATCTTCCGCACCGCCGACCCGAAGCATCCGGGCGTGGAAAAGGTGATGGGGCAGGCCGGAGTTAACATCGCGGGCCGCGTCCTAGCGCTGAGCGAAGGCATCTATCCGAAGCAGTATAAGGGGCTCTATTACCGCCCCGCCGAGACGCGTGCTATTTTCGCCGACAAAGGCTGGAGCCGGGTCGCTGCCTTCCAGACGCGCAATCCCATGCACCGGAGCCACGAGCATTTGGCCAAGATCGCCATCGAAGTGTGCGATGGCCTGCTGATTTACCAGGTGCTGGGCGCGCTCAAGCCGGGCGACATACCGGCCGAGGTGCGCGTCAAGGCCATCGACAAGCTTACTGAGAATTACTTCGTTCCCGGCACCTACATCCAGGCGGGCTACCCCATCGAGATGCGCTACGCCGGCCCGCGCGAGGCGCTGCTGCACGCCGTGTTCCGGCAGAATTTCGGGTGCTCGCACCTCGTCGTCGGCCGCGACCACGCTGGCGTTGGCAGCTATTACGGCCCGTTCGACGCGCAGCACATCTTCGACACGCTGCCCGCGGGCAGCCTCGTCACTCAGGCGCTCAAGATCGACATAACCTTCTACTGCTACAGGTGCAACGGCATGGCCACTTCGCGCACCTGCCCGCACGGAGCCGACCAGCGCCTTGAAATTTCCGGCACCCGGCTTCGCGCCATGTTCTCCAATGGGGAAAAAATTCCTGACGAGTTCAGCCGCCCTGAAGTGGTCGCAGTGCTGCAGGAATATTATGGCTCGCTGAAGTCATAATCGGGAAATTTATACCGTTCGCTCGCAACTAGGAGGAATTCTTAAGGATGCCAACATTCGTTCACACAGAAAAGTGCGACGGCTGCAAAGGCGGTGAATACACCGTCTGCATGTATGTGTGCCCCAACGACCTGATGAAGCTCGACACCACGCGCATGAAGGCTTTCAACCAGGAGCCCGAGCAGTGCTGGGAATGCCAGTGCTGCGCGAAGGCTTGCCCGCAGCAGGCTATCGAAGTCCGTTCGTTCCAGGACTGGGTTCCGATGGGCGGCGCGGTCATCCCGATGCGCACCGACAGCTCGATCATGTGGACCATCAAGTTCCGCGACGGCGAAGTGAAGCGCTTCAAGTTCCCGATCCGCACCACGCCGGTTGGCTCGATCGATCCTTACGCCGGCAAGCCCACGGGCGGCAATCTCGATGACAATCTGATGTTCACCGAGCTGGGCAAGACCCTTCCGACCATCTAAGGCGCCTTTGCCCGCGCGCCGTCAGTTGGCCCCGGGCGAGGAAGATCGGATTTCGAACCGGGGATCTCAAAAAGTAGCGCTCAAGCAGCCCAGAGGGCGGTAGCGCCAAAAAAAGTCTCCGCGAGCAACTAATTCCAAGGGAAGCACACACACATGAGTGAAGGCACTTTCGGGAATCCAACGATTGTCGAGTTTCAGACCGACATTCTGATTATCGGCGGCGGCATGGCCGCTTGCGGCGCCGCGTTCGAGGTGAAACGCTGGGCCGGCGACGACGTTAAAGTGACCATGGTCGATAAGGCCGGTCCGGACCGTTCGGGCGCCGTCGCGATGGGCCTCTCGGCCATCAACACCTATCTTGGCGAGCAGAAGCCGGAAGATTACTGCCGGATGGTCGCCGCCGACCTGATGGGCCTGACCCGCGACGACCTCGTCTATGACGTAGGCCGCCACGTGGACGACACGGTTCACCTGTTCGAGGAATGGGGCCTGCCCATCTGGAAGACCAAGGAAACCGAAGGCGTTCCGCTGAAGGATGGCGGCAAGCCGGTCCGTTCGGGCAAGTGGCAGATCATGATCAACGGCGAAAGCTATAAGCCGATCGTCGCTGAGGCCGCCAAGAAGGCGCTGGGCATCGAGAACATCTACGAGCGCGTCTTCATCGTGAAGCTGATCCTCGACGCCAACGAGCCGAACCGCATCGCGGGCGCCGTGGGCTTCTCGGTCCGCGAGAACAAGATCTACGTGTTCCGCGCGAACGCAGTGCTGCTGGTTGCCGGCGGCGCGGTCAACGTGTTCCGTCCCCGGTCTACCGGCGAGGGCATGGGCCGCACCTGGTATCCCGTGTGGAACGCTGGCTCGACCTACGCGATGGCCTCCGAGGCCGGCGCCGAGCTTACCATGATGGAAAACCGCTTCGTTCCCGCCCGCTTCAAGGACGGCTACGGCCCGGTTGGCGCGTGGTTCCTGCTGTTCAAGTCCAAGGCCACCAACGGCTACGGCGAGGACTACGTCAAGAAGAACGCGCACATGCTGGCCGAGTTCGCGCCCTACGACACGGCGGCCGTGGTGCCGACCTGCCTGCGCAACCATGCCATGCTGCATGAGATGAAGGAAGGCCGCGGCCCGATCCTGATGGATACGCCGACCGCGATGAAAGAACTCAGCGCCACCATGACGCCCAAGGAAATCAAGCACCTTGAGGCCGAGGCCTGGGAAGACTTCCTCGACATGTGCATCGGTCAGGCAGGCGTCTGGGCCGGCCTCAACACCCGTCCCGAGGAGAGCCCCTCCGAACTGATGCCGACCGAGCCTTACCTGCTCGGCTCGCATTCCGGCTGCTGCGGCATCTGGGTCTCGGGTCCGGAAGACATCAACTCGCCCGCCGACTGGAAGTGGGGCTACAACCGCATGACCACCGTCAACGGCCTGTTCACCGCAGGCGACGGCGTTGGCGCATCGGGCCACAAGTTCTCGTCGGGCTCGCACACCGAAGGCCGCCTCGCCGCCAAGTCGATGGTTCGCTGGATTCGCGACCACAAGGACTACAAGGCTTCCTTCAAGGCGGACATCAACGCCATCGCCGAGGAAATCTACGCTCCTGTGCGCAACTATATCGAGCACAAGGACAAGACCACGGCCGAGGACGTGAACCCCTTCTACATCACGCCCAAGATGTTGCAGATGCGTCTGCAAAAGACCATGGACGAGTATGTGGCGGGCTGCTCCACCTACTATCAGACGAACGGCAAGCTCTTGACGATGGGCCTGCACTTCCTGACCATGCTCAAGGAAGACAGCAAGAAGATGCGCGCGAAGGACCTCCACGAGCTGATGCGCGCGTGGGAGAACTACCACCGCATCATCACCGCCGAGGCTCACTTGCGGCACATCATGTTCCGCGAAGAGACCCGCTATCCGGGCTTCTACTACCGCACGGACTTCCCGAAGCTCGATCCGCAAAACTGGCAGTGCTTCGTGAACTCGAAGATGGACCCGGACACGCACGACTGGACGATGATCAAGCGTCCGCATGTCGACCTGGTCGAGAAGCACTACGGCGGCCAGAAGCACTAACTGGTTTAAGCGGGGGCGCGTATCGCGCCCCCGTATCGCTTCTAAACACATGCGGTGCAAGATTCTACCTGCGGCTATTGCAGGGGGTAGACTTTCGGCCTATGCCTCAAGGCCAAGCGAAGGCGTAAGCTGCCAGAAACAAGCGCGGGCAGTCTTAGAGAGCGGAAATGACTTCAGAAAATACCTTGGACGGCGAAGAGCGCGACGCGCATGAGGAAACGTTCCGTCCGGGCCACGAGCGCGATCAGAAGCTGAACGTGTTCGATGGCATCCGCATCCCATCGGACAACCCGGTGCAGCCTGTCAAGCTCACCCCTGAGGACAATTTCCAATTCCGCTGCCACCGCGGCGTTGCCTGCTGGAACAAATGCTGCCACGGCGCGGACATCACGCTGCCGCCTTACGATACGCTGCGGCTGTCGCGGCACTTCGGGCTGCGTCCCGTTGAATTCCTCGAACGTTATACCGTGCCCGCCGAGCAGGAAGCCGCTGGCATGCCCGTCGCGAAGCTTAAGATGGGTGGAGACGATGGAAAGGGAGCTTGCCCGTTCCTGTCCGACGACGGTTGCCAGGTTTATTCCGACCGCCCCGCCGCTTGCCGGTACTACCCGCTCGGCCTGATTTCGGTGAAGCTCAAGGACAGCGAGGCCAAGGAAGATTTCAATTTCCTCGTTCGCGAGCAGCATTGCCTTGGGCATGAGGAACAGCATACGCAGACGGTTGCCGAATTCTCCAAGGATCAGGGCGTTGAACCTTACGAGCAGATCAACCGCGGCTGGATCGACATCCTGATGAAGCTCGCCTCCTGGGCGCCCACGGGCGGCTTCATGGGCAAGGCTCCAACCCCGCAAGCCCGGCAAATGTTCTTCATGGTCTCCACCGACGTGGAACGCTTACGGAAATTCATTTTCGAAAGCAGCTTCCTTCAGCGCTACGACATTCCAGCCGAAGCCGTTGAAGTTGTGCGGAACAGCGACGAAGCGCTGATTTGCCTCGGCCTCGATTGGCTGAAGAACGTTCTGTTCAACGAACCCACCCTGGAAATCCGCGAACAGGTGTTGCAGGATGCGATCGCCAAGGCGCGGGTGGAAACTGGCGCAGCATAGCAGGGGCACGATGCTGAAAGGGAATTGGAACGATAACGGCAACGGTAACGGCGCGGTGTCCTGGAAGCGGCGTTTGCTGCCGTTTCTTGCCTGGACGCCGCTTGTCAATGCCAGCACGCTGCAGGCCGATTTCTGGGCGGCTCTGACGGGCGCCCTCGTGGTTCTGCCGCAAGGCATCGCCTACGCCACCATTGCCGGCATGCCGCCTGTATATGGCCTTTACGCGGGCATGATCCCCGCGGTAATCGCCGCTCTGTTCGGCTCGTCCTGGCAGCTGGTGTCGGGACCGACAGTCGCAGGTTCTCTGCTCATGTTCTCGGCGCTCAGCGCCTGGGCCGAGCCTGCCTCCGCCCAATATGTCGTCCTCGGGCTCACGCTCACCTTCCTTGTCGGCATACTCGAACTGAGCATGGGAATTTTCCGGCTCGGCGCCCTCGTCAATTTCATATCGCACTCGGTTATCGTTGGCTTCACGGCGGGTGCCGGTGTGCTGATCGCCGGCAACCAGCTGAGGAACTTTCTCCGGCTGGACCAGATGCCGCGGGGGCTCAAGTTTTTCGAAGTCCTTGAATACGTGAGCGCACACATAGGCGATGCTTCCTGGATGACTGCGCTTGTCGGCACGATTACCGTGGTGACTGCGCTCGCCGTAAAGCGCTATGCGCCGCGCTTGCCTTACATGATCGCGGCGATGGTCGTGGCGAGCCTGGCGGCCTACATATTGAACCGGATTGCTCCGGGCGCGGTGCGGACGGTCGGCGCTTTGCCGTCGAGCCTGCCGCCGCTTTCGGCGCCAAGCTTCAGTCTGGAGATGTGGCAATCGCTCTCCTCGGTCACTTTCGCAATGACGCTGTTTGCGCTGACCGAGGCCATATCCATCGCCCGCGCGCTTGCACTGCGTACCGGCCAGCACATCGATGCCAACCAGGAGTTCATCGGGCAGGGGCTGTCCAACCTCGCCGGTGCGTTCTTCTCGGGCTATGTGGCCACGGGCTCGTTCAACCGCAGCGCGCTCAATTTTTCGGTGGGCGCGCAGACGCCGGTTGCCGCCATCCTGGCCGGCGTGCTGCTGATGTTCATCGTGGTGCTGGTAGCCCCATTTGCGGTGTATCTGCCAAACGCCACCATGGCCGGCATCTTGTTCCTGGTGGCCTACGGCTTATGGGACAGCCATCACATCAAGCAGATCATCCGCACGAGCTATTCCGACACGGCGGTGCTGGGCATCACGTTCGCGGCCGCGCTGCTGCTCGAACTGGACGTTGCCATTTTCGCCGGTGTGATGCTGTCGCTGCTCCTCTATCTGCGCCAGACCTCGCATCCGCAGATCCATATCCGCGTGCCCGATCCGCAAAACTTCTCCAGAAAATTCACCGACACGCGGCCCGAACTGCCGGAATGCAAGCAGGTCCGCCTGATCCGCATCGACGGTTCGCTGTTTTTCGGCGCGGTGAATGCCTTCCAGGAGACGCTGCGCGGCTACGAAGACACTGCGCCGGAAGCGAAACATCTGCTCATCGTCATGCAGGCCGTGAACTTCATCGACGTTGCCGGAGCAGAAGCCCTGGTCGCGATGGCGAGGCGCTACCGCGCGCGCGGCGGCGGCCTCTACCTGATCCGGCCGAAAGAGCGTGTCGTCGAGCTTCTGGAACGCGGACACTATATGGACGAGATCGGCCGGGAGAACGTGTTCTACTCCAAGACCACCGCCTTGCGGGAGGTCTACCAGCATCTGGATTTCAACATGTGCCGGAGTTGCGGACAGAAGGTTTTCCTGGAATGTGCGCGGCTGGGCAAACAGGAACCCAAGGAAGACGAGGATAACGGGCCGGTTCAGCTAACGGCCAAGCGCGCATAACGTAACGCGCAGTTCCAGCCGGCAAAGTGCCTTCCGGCGCCATTGCCTAGGGCTAAGCTTAGCGGATACAGGACGCGGCGAGAAAGAGGGCAGGCCGAAGCCTGCCCGGCACTACTTCCCGGCCTCGATCTCAGCCACCGCATTCGCCATTAGCTCGATGAGCTTCTTCTTGAGCGTGCGCTCATCCGTCGCTTTGCCCTTCGCCTTGAAGTCTTCAAGCACCTTGGCGATGAGCGCCGTATCGCCTGGATGCTGGAAATCTCCCTTCAGCAACTCCCTGGCATACCCGGCGGCCGCATCACCCGTAAGCTCGAGCTGCGCTGCAACCCAGGCTCCAAGTGCCTTATCGCGGCGGGCCTTCGCTTTGAATCGCAGTTCCTCGTCGCGGGCGAATTTCGCCTCGTAACCCTGTTCGCGTTCGTCGAATGTGGTCATTGTATTTCCCCTGCGCCGGGGCGCAATTTCCGCACCGGCACCGCGAGGTCTTTAATCGCGAGGCCGGCGGCGCCATCTCTTAAGGTGCTAACCCTGGACCGATATCATGTCATGGATAGCGTGCAATTGCACCTAAATCAACACGCGAACGGGCCTAGGGGGCCTTAGCCGGTGCAGGAGGGCGGAGGATTGACCACATATGTTTTTGTTCGAATGCGTGACAATGACGCGAATATGCGCTTGAAGTATAACCCGGACCCATTTCCGGTTTCCCGATCTGCTAGCAAGTTGGGGGTCGCCCATGAATAACCGCCGCCGCCGCATCTATGAGGGAAAGGCGAAGGTCCTCTATGAAGGCCCCGAACCCGGCACGCTTATTCAGCACTTCAAGGACGACGCGACCGCCTTCCATGCGAAGAAGCACGAACGCTTCGAAGGCAAGGGTGTGCTCAACAACCGGATCTCGGAATATATTTTCAGCCGTCTGAACGAAATCGGCGTGCCGACTCATTTCATCCGCCGCCTGAACATGCGCGAACAGCTGATTTGCGAGGTGGAGATCATTCCCCTTGAGGTTGTGGTGCGCAATGTGGTGGCGGGCTCGCTCTGCGAACGGCTGGGACTTGAAGAAGGGATGCCGCTGCCGCGCTCCATCATCGAGTTCTATTTTAAGGCCGACAATCTCAACGACCCGATGGTGACCGAAGAGCACATCACCGCCTTCGGCTGGGCATCGCCGCAAGAAATCGACGAGATGATGGCGCTGGCACTCAGGATCAACGACTTCCTGACCGGCCTTTTCCTCGGCATCGGTATCCGACTTGTGGACTTCAAGGTGGAGTTCGGCCGCATTTTCGAAAACGAGATGATCCGCGTCATGCTCGCCGACGAGATCAGTCCGGACAATTGCCGGCTGTGGGACATCGAGACCAAGGACAAGCTTGACAAGGACCGTTTCCGCAAGGACCTTGGCGGCTTGCTCGAAGCCTATTCCGAAGTTGCCCGGCGGCTTGGAATTCTTGTGGAGAATCCGGCGCCAAGGCCCAAAGGGCCTGTGCTCGTGCAATCGAAATAAGCTAGGCCCTGGGGCGGATACGGAGGACGATTCCCGATGAAAGCGCGCATAACCGTCACATTGAAGAGCGGCGTTCTCGATCCCCAGGGGCGGGCGATCGCCAATGCGCTTAACTCGCTTGGTTTCGGCAATGTCGAGGATGTGCGCCAGGGCAAGCTCATCGAGGTGCAACTCAAGGCGGACGATGAGGCGCAGGCGCGCGCGGAGCTGGACGCCATGTGCAGAGAGCTGCTCGCCAACACCGTGATCGAGAACTACCGGGTGGAGCTGGTTGGCGGATGAGCAAGGCCGAGCCAGCAATCCTGATGGCTCTGCTGGGGTTGGTGCTGGCAACGCTCGCCATCAGGCTTACGCAGGGAAAGTACGTGTCCGCGACAATGGAGGTGCTCGATTGCCGGCTGGGCTATTACGGCCTGATGTCGCTGGCGTCCCACTATCCCCGTGCAACTGTGACCGAAATCGAGGGGTGGACGCTCGTGAACTTCCGGGGCGGACATTTTCTGTTTTCGAAGTCAGGCGGCCAAGGACATCCCATGGCCGTCTTGCGGAAGGTAGAAGAGATCCAGGGCCTGCCCACGGTGACATCGGAAGGCTGCGCTTTCGGTGATCGCGAGGCCTACAAGGTTGCGATGACGAACTTGCCGCCAGTACAGGAAGTTTCACTCGAAACGGCGGATGACCCGGCGCCCGGGACGGTGCAGGATCGAGGAGAGGGACGGTAGCCGGATAACGGCTCCCGGAGGCACGATGAGACTATTCCTTTTGTCCGCGTTCAAGCTGCTTGTTGCCGCTGTGGCGGGACCGATGCTGGTTGCCGCGCCCTGTGCGGCGCAAACAAGCGGAACGCGGCTGGAGTGCCAGCTCGGATACGACGCTCTGCTAAAGCAATTGAAAGAGCGGCAGGATCTGCAGATGGACGACTACCCGTTCGGGGTAGAGTTCCACAAAAAGGGCCCGGACGGCGCCGCATACTATTTCACCAAGTCCCCGCATGCAGCTCACCCGGCAATTTTCTGGTATGGCAAAGGCGGCTCCTGCCAGTCCGTCAAGGCGGACGGCTGCAACTATGGCAGCGCGGACAAATTCAGGAATGCGCTTGGAAAA
Organism: uncultured Alphaproteobacteria bacterium; assembly: GCA_963767435.1. Classification (GTDB taxonomy): domain Bacteria; phylum Pseudomonadota; class Alphaproteobacteria; order Rhizobiales; family Rhodomicrobiaceae; genus Rhodomicrobium. The sequence goes on along the minus strand of CAVYEY010000005.1, from coordinate 78,560 downwards.
TACCAGGGGCGGGGAGCCCACGGGTGCTGAGTCCGGCGGGCTGGAGTTTCGAGGATAAGAGATGAAAAGCGCTGTTATCGTGTTCCCCGGATCGAACTGCGACCGCGATGTTGCGGTGACACTCGAAGAGGTCACCGGCATCGAGCCTGCGATGGTATGGCACCGGGAGACGGAATTTCCGTCCGTCGATCTGATCGTGCTGCCGGGCGGCTTCTCCTATGGCGATTATCTGCGCTCCGGCGCGATGGCCGCGCATTCCCCCGTCCTGCGCGCGGTGAAAGAGCAGGCGGAGCGCGGCGTGGCCGTGCTGGGGATTTGCAACGGCTTCCAGATCCTGACCGAGGCAAAGCTCCTCCCCGGCGCGCTGATGCGCAACACCTCGCTGCACTATATCTGCCGGGAGGTTGGGCTCAAAGTCGAGCGGGCCGATACGATGTTCACCAGGCTTTATGCGCAGGGCGAGCAGGCCGTCATGCCTATCGCGCATAAGGATGGTTCCTATTATGCGGATGAAGAGACGCTCGACCGGATCGAAGGCGAAGGGCAGGTCGTTTTCCGCTATTGCGGGGGTGCCAGCTTCGCGGATACGGGCAATCCCAACGGCTCCCGCCGGGGCATCGCTGGCGTCATCAGCAAGTCTGGGCGTATTATGGGGCTGATGCCGCATCCGGAACGCGCCGCGGATGCAGCACTCGGTGGAATCGATGGCCGCCGCGTCTTCGAATCGCTTACACGGGAGCTGCAATAGCATATTCTGCAGGTCACGGGTTTCTTAAGGCACAACCGCTCTAGCGAGAGGATCACAGCATGAGTTTCGACGACGAAGTTGATGAAGTGAAACGCGAAATGCAGACCGCGAAGCTCGACCCGGAGGCGCGCCGCACGTCGGCCAAAAAGCTCTGCGAGCGGCTCAAGGAGCAGATCACCAGCCGCCGTCTGGACTTCGTGGCGGCCGAGGACAATGGCGACCCGATTGTCGAGGTGAAATACAAACCCTCGGGCGAGTTGCTGGCTTCGGTGTATGTGAACGAGGATGGCAGCATCACCTTTCAGGCCGCCGGCGCTTCCGACGAGGCTGACGACGACGATGACGATGCGGGCTACTTCCCGAGCTATGTCGAGTACATGGACGAGGAGGAGTTCCTTGAAGACGCCTACGACATGCTGAAGGTCGGCCTCGCCGAATACGAGATCGACCACGAGCAGCGCAGCTGAACTGCCGTTGAGGGGTGGGCCAAACACATAGCGTGCAACCCCTCACCCTGTCCCTCTCCCTATTGGAGAGGGGACGCCCTAATAACGGCTGCGGCAAACACTCCCTCTCCCTTAGGGAGAGGGTTGGGGTGAGGGGTTGTGCACTATGAATGAATTCGCTGGTTCTGGGTTTCAAGAGATGACGATTGCCACCGAAGAGTTGGCCGCGGCGCACCGCATGGCACCGGCCGAGTTCCGCCTGGCTTGCGAAAAGCTCGGGCGCGCGCCGAATTTGACCGAGCTTGGCATCATCTCGGTGATGTGGTCCGAGCACTGTTCCTACAAATCCTCGCGCATCTGGCTCAAGAAGCTGCCAACCGAAGGGCCGCAGGTCATCCAGGGGCCCGGCGAGAACGCGGGCGTCGTGGATATCGGCGACGGGCTGGCCGTGGTCTTCAAGATGGAAAGCCACAACCACCCATCCTACATCGAGCCCTACCAGGGTGCGGCGACCGGCGTCGGCGGCATTATGCGCGACGTCTTCACCATGGGCGCGCGCCCCATCGCCAATATGAACGCTCTGCGCTTCGGCGCGGCCGATCACCCGAAGACCCGCCATCTGGTGGGCGGCGTCGTCGGCGGCATCGGCGACTATGGCAACTGCATGGGCATTCCCACGGTTGGCGGCGAAACGAATTTCGACGCACGCTACAACGGCAACATTTTGGTCAACGCCTTCACGGCAGGGCTCGTGAGCACGGACCGCATCTTCTATTCGGCGGCGTCCGGCGCGGGCAACCCGGTGGTCTATGTCGGCTCCAAGACCGGCCGCGACGGCATCCACGGCGCAACCATGGCGTCGGAGGAATTCGGCGAGGGCACCGAAGAAAAGCGCCCGACCGTGCAGGTGGGCGACCCGTTCACCGAGAAGCTGCTGCTCGAGGCCTGCCTTGAACTGATGGCCGAGGATGCGATCCTGGCCATCCAGGACATGGGCGCGGCGGGTCTCACTTCCTCCTCCGTCGAAATGGCGGCGAAGGGGGGCTCCGGCATCGAGCTGAACCTTGACCTCGTGCCACAGCGCGAGCAAGCCTTGACCGCTTACGAGATGATGCTGTCGGAGAGCCAGGAGCGCATGCTGATGGTGCTGCGGCCCGGCTCGGAGCCGCTGGCCGAACGCATCTTCCGCAAGTGGGAGCTGGATTTCGCGATCATTGGTAAGACGACGGATACAGGCCACCTCGTGATCTGGCATAAGGGCCAGCTTGAGGCCGACCTACCTACGTCCATGCTTTCCGACGAGGCGCCAATCTACGACCGCCCCATCGCGCCCAAGCCCAAGCCTGCTGCCATCGGCGCGGACAGTGTGCCGGCCCCCAACAGCCTTAACGCCACGCTGCTGGCCCTGATGGGCTCGCCGAACCTTTGCTCCAAGCGCTGGATCTGGGAGCAATACGACCACATGGTCATGGGCGATACGATGGTCCAGCCGGGTTCCGACGCCGCCGTGGTCCGCGTGCATCGCACAGACAAGGCGCTCGCCTTCACCTGCGATGTGACGCCTCGCTATTGCTATGCGGACCCGTTCGAGGGAGGCAAGCAGGCCGTCGCCGAAGCGTGGCGCAATCTTACAGCCTCGGCGCCAAGCCGCTTGCACTCACCGATTGCATGAATTTCGGCAATCCCGAACGCCCCGAAATCATGGCCGAATTCGCCCTGTGCATCGACGGCATGGCCGAAGCCTGCAACGCGCTCGAATTCCCGGTCGTGTCAGGCAACGTCTCGCTTTACAACGAGACGAACGGCATCGCCATCCTGCCCACGCCCGCTATCGGCGGTGTTGGCCTGATCGCGGATAGCAGCCGCCATGCGACGCTTGGCTTCAAGCCCGGCGACGAAGCGGTGGTGCTGATCGGTGCCGAAGCCGGGCATTTGGGCCAGTCTCTCTATCAGGAATATGCCACGGGCAAATGCGAAGGCGCCCCGCCGCCAGTGAGCCTTGAGACCGAACGTAACGGCCGGCGATTTCGTGCGCGGGCTGATCGAGGCCGGCAGCGTGAAAACGGTGCACGACATTTCCGATGGCGGGCTGCTGGTTGCGCTGGCGGAGATGGCTTTGGCGGGAGGACGCGGCTTTGCCTATGCGCCCAATGCGCAGCTTGCACCGCACGCATCCGCGTTTGGCGAGGACCAGGGCCTTTACCTGATTGCCGCCAGCGCTACGGTGGCCGAATTTGTCGTGAAGCAGGCAGGGGCGGCTGGCTTGCCAGCGCGCATCGCCGCCCGCGTCGAAGGAAACGCGATTGCGCTGCCCGGAGAAGAGCCTCTACCGCTGGCCAAGCTTCGCGCGGCCCATGAGGGCTGGCTTCCTGCGTTCATGGCAGGCGGACTTTAACCGCTCCGCGCGGGTTGCGGCGCCAATGCCGGGCTTTTGCTTTTCCGGAGCGCTTCCGCATATTCAGGAGAAATATTCTTCTGCTGCCACCAGTCGAGGTCTTGCGACCATATCCAAACATATTCATCGGTTGTCGAAAGAGCAGTCCTAACGGCTACTTCGAAATCCGCAGGAGTAAAATAGTTGGCGGAAATATTGGTCGCGCTCCAGACTTTACCGGAGTAGGTGCAATCCACCCAAATTCCAAAGCCGGCCCCATTTTCCTCCTTACGAGTTCCGGGACGACGGAGAATTTGGATGACCCCTTAAGTTCTTGGTGAGCCCATGTGTACTCTTTCATCCCCCCCTTGTAGCCGTAGGAGTGTTCCCAGCCATCCAGGAGCTTGGTTGCGATTGGCGCCGCCTCGAACATGCCGTCCAGAAGATCGGGCAAGTAAGCATAGATTTTCGGCTCTTGGCTGGAACTGTAATAGGCGTGGGGGATAATGATTACGATATCCGGAAACTCGCGGGCGATGACCGACATCAACTCGCGCCCTCTCTGGCGTATCAATTGGTGAAAAAATTCCCGCTCGGCATCACTGCTTGCGTTGACATAAGCCTCGCTTAGCGGAGCGGTTTCGTACTGCTCGGTGTCGAATATGAAGCCCTTGCAGCCGCCGGCCTTCGCAATCCTCGCCGCCAGGGCATAATTATGCAGCACTCCAGCCCAGGCATCGTCATCGGACCAGTTCACATTTCCTGGTTCGATGTTGGCCTGAATGAAGCGGTCGGTCAGCCGTTTGAAGGGGGTTCCCGCCATATCCTCCGCCATGTAGGCGAGGGCGTTGTAGTCTATCCGGTTCGCGGACCACATCTGCATGCTGGAATTCCTGCCGTCGCGCGTTCTCAATGCAAGCACAACGCCATCGAACGGCATGGCCTCCGCCTTCTCGATATTGTCTCTCAACCATGTCGAGGTTGGATAGTCCCAGCCCCATTCGATGATTTTCTTGGGGCGGACATTGTTCTGGGCGCTGGCGCTCGAAGCGGGAATATGCCAGCCCGCCATGCGGTGCGCCAATATGGCCGCCGCGGCGAGAAATATGACCAATAGCAGGATCCCGCGCATCGCGCTTCCCTCATTCCCTCATATTCATAAAATGTGACGCGGTTTCTGGCGTGGTGCGGGCCTCGTGGCCGTGCCATTGCCACTCTAACGGTAATTCACATATGTGTTTATGGCAATAATGGCTGCAATGTGTTTGCATGCCGGAAGTGTGTACCAATGGAGCCAAAAATTTTCTTTGTGGAGAACGCTCGTACTCGCTTGACGGGCGTATTGCGCCACAGTTACAACTGGTAGTTGTGGTACTCTGTGCCATCCGCATTGGGTTTATGTATGCCGGTATCTATGACTATAAAGTCTTCGTATTGCGCGACAATAAGTAAACAGGAATGTTAGACACAAAATGTTATCTCCTGTCCGTATTTATATAGCATCGCACGAACCGGCGCTTTTTCCGGAAGGGAATCCCGCGTTTGTCCCAATCGGTTGCGGTGGATATGTCCCGGATCACCCGCACGGTGTCTCAGATTGCACAGGCGATAACATATCCGGAAAGAACAAGGATTATTGCGAGCTAACGGCGTGGTATTGGATCTGGAAGAATGTGCACGATGTAGATTTTGTAGGCGTATGCCACTACCGGCGGTATTTTTTCCTGCATCCAGGACATGAATTATTCACCTCCGGGCCGCCGTTTTTCGGGATGCCTGCGACGAAAGAGGGCCTGGACGTTCTCACGCATGACCGGTGCCTGCAGGTCGCAACGGAAGCATTGGAAGCCGCGGATGTAATCGTCCCCAAGCGGTATTATTTCAACGGATCGCTGGCGGCACAGTACAAGGCGCACAATCCGGATGTGTATTGGGGCGCCTATTGGTCCCTGTTTCTCGAAGGCTTAAGGGAGGTCGACAAGCAATTATACAGGTATGCCGATATTTTCGATAATTCGTTTCAGCACGCCTACTTCAACAACATGATGGTGTCGCGAAAAGCTTATTTCGACAACTACATGAGCATACTGATGCCGGTTCTGGACTGTATAGAGCGCAAGAAATCGGCCTTGAACCAGCCATTCCCGGGCCGCCTCGCCGGGCATGTGGCCGAACGTTTCTTCACTCTATACACCTACGCGACGCGGGCGCGATGCTTCGAAGCGCCACTGGCCATTTTGACCGGGCCCGGAGCGCCATCCTGAGCGGGCGCGGCGGCACCTGTCCGGGAGCCGGGACGCTTCGATGAGACGCGCGGCTGACTGGCTCGTCGTTGGCATGGGCCTCACCGGCTCGGTGATCGCCTCCGGGATCGCCCGGAAGCTCAACCAGCGTGTCGTCATCGTGGACCGCCGGGCGCATCTGGGCGGAAATGCCTTCGACCACCGTGATGGCGCGGGCGTGCTGGTGCAGAAATACGGCGCGCACATTTTCCATACCAACTCGGCGAAGGTTGCGGATTTCCTCTCCGGCTTCACCGGCTGGTGGCCCTATGAGCACCGCGTGCTAGCACTCATCGGCGAGCAGTTCGTGCCGGTCCCCTTCAACCTGACTTCGATGGAACTCGTCTTCGGCCGGCAGACCGGCTGCAAGCTCAACAAGTTGCTCACGGACGAGTTCGGCGTGGAGGTCAAGGTACCGATCCTGAAGATGCGGGAGTCGGCGCACGCCGAAATTCGCAAAGTTGCGGACTTCATTTATGAGAAGGTCTTCCTGCACTACACGGTGAAGCAGTGGGGCTTGCGCCCGGAGGAACTCGACGCGTCCGTTGCAGCCAGAAGTCCCGGTGTTCCTCTCACGGGACGACAGGTACTTCCAGGACAAGTTCCAGAAGATGCCGCAGCTCGGTTTCAGCGAGATGATCGGCCGCATGCTCCAGCATCCGAATATCGAAGTCTGCAACGGTCTCGCATTTCCGCACGCGGCAGAAGCAATAAAGTTCAACCGGATGGTCTTTACCGGCCCCATCGACGAGTTCTTCGGCGCGGTGCACGGCAACCTGCCCTACCGCAGCCTGCGCTTCGAGCTCCAAACCACGCATTCGCCGAAGCTCATCCAGAAGGCAGGCGTCGAAAACTACCCCACACCGGCAAGCGAGCACCCCTACACGCGGGTCATCGAATTCCGCCATTTCACCGGCCAGCAGAAGGCGCCCGCCACGACGCGGGCGTTCGAATACCCGGAGGCCTACAAGCCCGGGGAGAACGAGCCCTACTATTCGATACACCGGGAGGAAAACCGGCTCCTCTACCAAAAATATGCGGAGATGGCGAAAAAGCTCAATACCGTGATCTTCGCGGGCCGCCTCGCGGACTACGCCTATTACAACATGGACCAGGCCGTGGCGCGTGCCCTCCATTGCTTCGAGAACGAGGTCGTGCCGCGCGCGGAACTGCGGCGCAGCGAAGTGCTGCCGGCCTGACAGGCCCCGGAACCGCCGCCCTTGCGGCCATCCCGGCGTTGGCGTCACCCATACTGGTCGAGGAAGCGCCGGCAGACCTGGAAATCCTGGCCGTAACCGGCAGGCAGCGGCAATCGCTTGGCCTTGGCAAGCTTTTCCGCATAAGCGACCATGCGGGCGGTCGGAGCGGCGCGCGCGGCAGCGGCTGTTTCCGTAGCGGTTCCCGCCTGGGGGGCCTTGCTCTTGCCGAGCCGTTTGGGTTTGGCCGAAGCAGCCTTGCGGCGGGAAGGTTTCGCCGCGGCTGTCTCGTCCTTTGCCGCTGCGGCCTTGCGCGAACGCCGTTTGCGTAGTTCCGGCTTAGCAGGCGCGGCCTCAAGATTTACGGTGCTGCTGCCGCGCTGCTGCAGCACCCCGATCAGCTTTTCCGCCTCGGCGGCGATGGCGCCAATCACGCGGAGATGGTCTGCCTTACCGGTCACGACGGCATCGAGCTGCATCTCCCATTCGGCGGTCGTCCCCGGATCGACGAGTGCAGGGGCTGCGCCGCGCAGCAATTCGAACAGTTGCAGGCCGGCGGCGGTAGGCACCACCCATTTGCCGTCTGCCGCGAGCAGGTTCTGCTTCTTCAGCCCCGTGATGATCCCGGCGCGTGTCGCCGGAGTGCCGATGCCCTTCGCCTCCTTCAGCCGTTCGCGCACCGCTGGATTGTCCACGAAGCGCCAGGCGTTCTGCATGGCATCGATCAGTGTGCCTTCGTTATAGCGCGGCGGAGCCTGTGTGCGCTTATCTTCGATGCGCGGCTCTGTGAGGCGGGCCATTTCGCCATCGGTGAGCGGCGGCAGGGCCTGTTCGGTTTCATCGCCGGCAGCATCCGGCTCGCTGGCGCCATAGACGGCTTTCCAGCCCTGCACCAGCGGAATGCGGCCCACCGCCCGGAATTCGGCACCTTCTCCAGGCGGCACCGGCACTTGCATGGTGACGGCCGTCTGCCGGTATTCGTAGTCCGGCATGACGGCGGCAAGATAGGACCGGCAAATGATGGCGAACATCCGCTTCTCATCGTCGCTGAGCCGCGCCAGCCGCTGCTCCAGGCCGTCGTCGAGCACGTTGACATTTGGCACCACGGCATGGTGCGATACGCCCTCAAGCGCCTTGTCGCAGAAATGGCCGGACTTGCCCTTCCGGATCACCGGTTTGGAAAGGTCCAGATGGGCGAAGCCGCGCAACCGCCCCAGCGCGGCAGTGATGGCTGGCACGTCCGCGATCTGGTTCTCGCTCAGATAGCGGGCTTCGGCGCGCGGATAGGTGATCAGCTTTTTGCCGCTGCCGTCATAGAGTTCTTGCGCGATGGCAAGCGTCTTGTCCGCCGTCCAGCCCCAGCGCTGGCCGCAGGTCTTTTGCAGCGATGGCAGGTCGAACAGCTTCGGCGGACTCTGGCGGCAATTCTCGACCTTGACGCCCAGCGGACCGCGATGGCCATCGGCCGCGCGGGCGATGGCTTCGGCGCGGGCGCGGTCTTTGATGCGCTGTTTAGCGGGCGGAGCGTGGCGCATGGCGAAACTACCGCCAGCCACGTTCGCCTGCGCCACGATCTCGAAATAATCCTCGGGCTTGAAATCGCGGATTTCGAGTTCGCGCAGGCAGACGATGCCGAGTGTTGGCGTCTTCACCCGCCCGATGCCGATGACACCACGCGTGCCTGGCGCCAGCAGCGTCTTCGTCGCGGTGCGTGTCAGCGACAGGTTAAAGATCTGATCGGCCTGCTGGCGCGCCACCGCCGCTTCATAAAGCGGGCGCATCTCGCGGTTCGGTTTCAGCGATGCGAAGGCCTGGCGCAGCGTTTTGGGGTCTTGCGCGGTGAAGAGCGCGCGCTGCACGCTGCCGCGATAGCGCAGATGCTCCAGGATTTCCTGGCCGATAAGCTGGCCCTCGCGGTCGCAGTCGGTGGCGATGATCACCGTCTCGCACGATTTCAGCGCCGCCGCGATCGCCTTCAGCTTGGCGGACTTGTTGCCACCGGTGGCGGACCGGGTGGGATAGAGGCCGTCCGGCTTTAGCAGCGTGCAGGACCAGCGTTTCCAGGCCGGATCGATCTCATCGGGCTCGGCAAGGCGCAAGAGGTGGCCCTCGGCGGGCAGGATCTTTCCGTAACGGCTGCCGAGCGCTGCGGCCAAGTCTTTCGCCTGGCTAGTTTTTTCGGTGATAATCAGCGTTGCCATGGTCCGCCGTGAGGGATGATTCCGCTAGTGTCCCGTCTCCGGATTACCGCCGCCTTTGCGGAGGGCTCGCACGGTAATTCGGAGACATAAGGGACACTAGCAAAAACAAAGAGCTAGTGTGGCTTATGTCTCGCAATTGCCTTCGCGAGGCTAGCCACGAAGGGTAAAGGCAATTGCGAGACGCCACACTAGCGGCAGCGTAACGTCTAAAGCGGGCCGGATAAAGCGCCGTATGGATGGGGCGATCCTACCGTCCCATGACAAAAGAGGCGCTCCCATGTTAGCTTGCGAGCATCCGGACAGGCCGATATGCTGAAGGCGACACGCGCGACGAAAATACTGGCCGGACTTTCCCGCCGGGGAGTGATGCTTGGGTGCCAAGACCTGGATGCTCGTTTACGCGGATGGGGATGCGCGCGAGGCGCTGAAAACCACGCCGGCGCTGAACCGGGAGGCATCGGCAAAACTGGCCAGCCAGCTTTTTCCAGGCGAAAAGCTTGTGCCGATGACGGATGGCGATCTTTGGTACACCTCGCCCCCCGATGACGAGCTTTACGCCGGTTCGTTTCCCGGTGTGTCCGTCGTCGCGGCAGAGGAGTTCGGCCTCGATTACCCTTCCCAGCTTCCGCAGCGGTTCCTGAACGCGGGAGGGAACGGAAATGTCTGGCTCCACGCGATGCACAGCGTTGTCGACTGGTTCGCATTCGCAAAATGGGAAAATGGCAAGCTTGTCAGATCCTTGAGCCTGTCGCCGGACAGCGGGGTGCTTGAGGACACCGGACCAAGGCTGCCGTTCGAGGAGCCGTATTGGGCGGGACAGCGTCCGGCCGTCGAAGAGGGGCAAACCTATCCCTTGCCGTTTCATCCCCTGGAACTGGGGGAGGCCGCACTGCTGGAGTTTTTCGGCTATCAGATCGAAGGCTTTGGCGATGCAATGCTTTACGATCCGGAGTCCATTCGGCTTATGCGGTTCAAGCGGTCCCGGTAAGGCAGGAAGCCAGTCTTCCTTTTTCCACGCATAGTTCACGGAAAAGACAAGTTGGCCACCTTCTCTCGGCGGGAAGGCGCTTGCGCGCGGGCGACTGCTGCCGGCAAATGAAGTAGATAATGGCAGACGCCTAGGAAACTTACGATTTGTTTGAGGGAGGACGGTTTTGGATCACTTACTAACTCACGGGCTCACATTCCTTCTGGCCGCCACTCTGGCGGTGGTCTTCATGATCGCCCTTCTTGGCTCGCTGCTCCGCCAGCGCCGCTCGCCGGGCGCCACCGTCTCCTGGCTTATCTTCATCATCCTGCTGCCGCCGGTAGGCCTGCCGGCCTATTACTTCTTCGGCGGCCGCAAGCTGCGCAACCTCTCCGCTTCCAAGGCCAAGATTGAACTCAAGCCGGATGCGCCGCGCACCGATGGCGGATGGACGCCCATCTCCGAAAACCTTCTGGGCAGCTACGGCCTGGCCCCGCCCGCGAGCGGTAACAGCATTCATTTCCACGGCAATGGCGAGGAAGCCTTCGCCGGTCTGATCCAACTCATCGACGGCGCCCAGCACTCGATCTCGATTCAGACTTACGAAATGAAGGCCGACGATGCCGGCAAGGCGATCCTTGAGCATCTGGCGGCGGCGGCAAAGAGGGGCGTGCAGGTGCGGCTCCTGCTGGATGGGCTGGGCGCTATCGGCATGTCGTGGTCGTTGTGGCAGTTGTGGAAGCTGCGCCGCGCCGGCGTTTCGGCGAGGTTCTTCCTGCCGGTGTGGAAGCCCGCCTTCATCAGCCGCACAAACTTGCGCAACCACCGCAAGATCGCGGTGTTCGACGATGCGCGCGTGTTTGCGGGCGGGCGGAACCTGACCACGGACTACCTGGGTCCGCAGCCTACCGCTAAGCGCTGGCGCGATCTGTCCTTCGTGCTGGAGGGGCCGTCGGTGGCGGACTTCGCCAAGATTTTCCGCTACGACTGGGCCTTCGCCACCAAGGAACAAATCCCGCCGGCACCACCATCAGCGCCCGTCAGTAATACCGGCGCGGTTGCGCAGGTCCTTCCCGAGGGGCCCGACGTGGCGGGCGATCCGCTCTACGCCACCATCATGTCGGTTCTTTACATGGCGCAGAGCCGCGTCTGGATCGTATCGCCCTATTTCGTGCCCGACGCCGCCATGTCCCAGGCGCTGATCGTGGCGGCCAAACGCGGCGTGGATGTGCGCATTCTCCTGCCAGAGAAATCCGACGAATGGATTGGCAACCTTGCGCGCGGGCCGTATCTGCGCGACCTCAAGGCGGCCGGCGCCAAGGTGATGCTGTTCACGCCCGGCATGGTTCACGCCAAGGCCATCGTGATCGACGGCAAACTCGGCATGGCGGGCTCGGCGAATTTCGACCAGCGCAGCATGTTCCTCAACTTCGAGGTTATGTGCCTGATCTACAGCCCGGCCGAAATCCAGGCCATCGCCGCATGGATGGACACGCTTGTGCCGGACACGAAGGAAGGCGGCTTGCCCGTGAGCACCTTCCGCGACACGGTGGAAAGCGTGGCGTTCCTGCTGACGCCGCTTCTGTAAACGCTGCGGCGGCGCTGAAAGGCGCCGCTTGCTTTACGGCAAATCCTGGCGGAACTTGAGCGGCCGGCTCGCGCTCAAATCGCCCAAAGGGTGATAGCGCCAACAACCGGCGCCCGCGCCGCTATGTCCCGCACGCACCGCCTGTTCGACCTGATGCAGACGCTCCGCCGCCACCGCCAGCCGGTGAGCGGGGCGAGCCTAGCGCGCGAGGCGGGCGTGTCGCTGCGCACGCTCTATCGCGACATCGCGGCGCTTCAGGCACTGGGCGCCGAAATCGAGGGCGAGCCAGGGCTTGGCTACGTGCTGAAGCCGGGCTTCCTCCTGCCGCCGCTGATGTTTTCCGCCGCCGAGATCGAGGCGCTGGCGCTGGGCGCGCAATGGGTGGCGCGGCGTACGGACGAAGGGCTGTCGCAGGCCGCGCGCAATGCGATGGCGAAAATCGCAGCCGTCCTGCCGCCAGCCGCACGCCAGAAGCTCGAAGACGATGCGCTGATCGTGGGCCAGGGCTGGGAGCGGCGCGAGGCTGTACCGTTGGGGCTGCTGCGGCAGGCGCTTCGCGAAGAGCGCAAGCTCGCCATAGGCTACTGCGACGAGAAGAATGCACGGACGGAGCGCGTCATCTGGCCTGCCGCGCTTGGGTTTTTCGAAACCACGCGCATGCTCGCGGCGTGGTGCGAACTGCGCGGCGGCTTCCGCCACTTCCGCGTGGACCGCATCGAACGCGCCGGACTGCTGCCGGAACGCTTGCCACGGCCCCGCAAAATCCTGGCGCGGGAGTGGCGCAAAACACTGCTGACAGAATCTGGCAGGGGCGGGAAGTATGAAGCTGCCTGCAACACACCACCTAGGGAGACCGCAATGAGCAAGGAACTCGTTTTCTACACCAACCCGCGTTCGCGCGGCAGCGTCGTTCACTGGATGCTGGAAGAAACCGGCTGCCCCTACCGCGTCGAAGTCCTGGAATACGGCACCACGATGAAGTCGCCCGAATACCTCGCCATCAATCCCATGGGCAAGGTGCCTGCGATCAAGCACGGCGATATTGTTGTCACCGAGTGCGCCGCCATCCTGGCCTACCTCGCCGATGCCTTCCCGGAAGCGGGGCTGGCGCCCGCCCCGGCGGAGCGCGGCGAGTATTACCGCTGGCTGTTTTTCGCGGCGGCGTGCGTGGAGCCGGCCATGATGAACCACGCCGTGGGCTGGGACCCGGCAACGCCAGAGCTTCAGGGCCGCTTCGGCTATGGCTCTTACGGGCTGGTCATGAACACGCTGGCTGCAGCGCTCAAAGACAAAACCTACATCGCGGGAGATCGCTTCAGCGCGGCCGACCTTTACCTGGGCGCCATGTTGCATTTCGGCATGATGTTCGGCGGCGTCGAGAAGCGGCCGGAATTCGAGGCCTATTGCGCCGGGCTGATGAGCCTGCCTGCCGGCGTGCGCGCCCGTGAGAAAGCGGAGAAGCTCGCCACCCAGCATGCCTGGACCGCTGCCTGAGCTGCCGGATAAACGCCGGGATACACCTGCGGGGAGCGGGATGTATCCCGGCGCTGCGCCAGTGCCTGAGCCCCACAAACTCAGCTGACGTAAGCCGCTGGATGCGTCTTATGCCGCCTGGCGCTTAGCTTGCTCCGGGGCGCGCGAGCAGGCTGCAAACGTTTGTCGCGGGAGGGGCGCAAAGGTTCAGCCTTCGCGGCGGAATTCTTTCCGGTGCGGTCCGCATGGGGCTCCACTTGCGCCCCAATCCGGCCCCCAAAACCGCCGGAATTGCATTGTCCCGCTATAGCAACGGATTAGCGGGAGGCGCCGGCGGGGTACCGGCCCCGCTCCTTCCGCGGTTGGCGTTTTTGCAGGGGCTCATACCATGGATGGAATAAGAGGATCGGGTATTGCGGTGCGCGCTCTGCCCGCAGATGTCGTGACCGTCAGCTTCCTGGCCACGGAGCCCGCTGCCGGGCAGGCCCCGGACGCCGCCAGCAGCGAAGGACAGGCCGCCAGCGCCCTCGAAGCGGCCGGCTTCAAAGTCCTCGAAGTTTCCAAGCGCTTCCTGATGCACAAGGGATCGGAAAAATCGAGCTATTTCAGCCCGGCCGCGAGCTTGCAAACCACGATGACGTTGCGCGTCACCGGCTTCAAGAACTTCGCCGATGTGCTCCAGACGTTGCAAAAGACCGGCGTGAAGCACTTCTCCTCCGTCGTGATGTCGTCTTCGAAAGCGGAGGATGTTCGCGATGAGCTTGAGAAGGAGGCCATCGAAAAGGCTGTCAGGCAGGCGCGGTTCCGCGCGCAGGCGGCCGGCGCGAAAGCTGGCGGCGTCGCGGATCTGACCGTGTCGCCTTCGCTTGCGCCAGGCACCGAGGGGGTCAGGCACAATTACGCGCCGGAGCCCGCCCGATTTGAAGATTGGACGCCGGGGCAAAACCTGATCGGCCGGCAGAGGGAGGGCGAACTGCCGCAAATCAAATACGCGGTGACGGCAACCGCCCTTCTGGCGTTGCAGACGGAGTAAGCCTCTCGCCCTCTCCCATGGGGAGAGGGCTGGGTGAGGGGCGCGGAGCCCGTTCATTGCTCCTTCGGCTCAACATCCCCAGCGCGCCCTATTTGATCTTGAACCGGTTCTTGATCGCGAGCAGCAAGAGGAAGATCAGCACCGCGCTAAGGGGAACCTGCACGAAGGCTTCGAGGAAGCTCACGCTGTCGGGGATTTGCGGCTCGGGCGCGCCGCCATAGAGGCATTGATAGGCTTGGCTGATCCGCGCGTCGCGCCCGCCGCCGAACAGCACGAGCGCGTTGCGGCCGGAGAGGAACAGCGCCTTGACGGCGGGCGTGGCGCCCTGCGCGACACAGCGGCTCCAGGCTTCGCCGCCTTGGTCCGCCAAGCGCGTATAAACCATCGCGAACGCCACCACGCTGCCGCACCAAAGCAGCACCGGCCGCACAATGGACCGCCCGCAATCCGCAAGCAGGTCGTAGACCAGGCCGAACCACGTCCCCAAATGCCACCACTTGTCCACCGTCAAGCGCCGGGCCCGCAACTCGCCCTTGAACGCCCTCTGCTCGCGCTCGTAATCGGCGCCCTGGATCGCCATGCGGCGGATGGCCCGGTATTTCGCGACCAGCTCCGCGTCGCCCGTGAAGGTGGCGCTACCGAACCAGGCGTCGCCCGGAAATATGAAGCCGGAAAAATTGGCTCCGCTTCCCTCAAGCGGGATTGATTTGACAGGCGCCTCGCCGCCGGTGTCCTCTTGTTCTTCTCCCGCTGCCTCTTTGGTCCCCTCCACCCCCCTTGAAAGAAAGAGGCAGCGGGAGAAAGCGGCGGCGGCTTTTTCCATCCAGGCGCTGGTTTCGGCGTTCTTGGGTTCCAGGCTTCCCCAGGACTTCTTTTCCGCGGCCCAGCGCCCGTTCGCTTCCATCGCCTTGCGTTCGGCTAGGAGGGGTTCGGCCCAGGCGTTCCAATGCGCCTTCGCGGCCTCGTGCGCAATGCTGCCGGCTTCGTCTGCGGCTTTGCCTTCGGCCAGCGCCGCCGCGCGCGCATCGCGGCGCTTGCCCTCGCACTCCAGAAACAATGCAATTGTCTCGTCCCGCGTCATGCGCAATCCCCACGATGCCAGCACGCCGTGCTTCTAATTGCTTTTATGGCCGGGCTCGCGTCAGGACGCCAGCGGGAATTGAAGCGCCGCTACGCCACCACCGAAATCATTGCCGCCCTGGATTTGGGCTTCCTGCCCACAACGATCTTCACGTCGCAACCCAAGGCAAGGAAGAGCTGCATGAGCCGCCCGGCGGAAAAGCCATGTAGTTTGTAGTTGAGAAGAGCTGATACCTTCGGCTGGGTAAGGCCAAGCCGTTCGGCAATCGCGGTTTGGCTCAGCCCCTCCTTCTCGATCATTTGATTGAGGGCGTAAGCAAGTCTTAGCTTTGTCTTCCGCTCCCCAGGGTCGACCAAGCCAAGATCGGCGAAGACGTTACCGCTTCCGTGCTCGATCTGTTCCGGGCTGGCTTTTGCTTTTTTCGTCATATTCCGCCTCGTAATGCTGCTGCGCTTGGCGCAGGCGCGCTGTAACAAGTTCTTTGTCTTGCCGGGCCGTTTTTATCCCGGACGGCGATTTCTTCTGAAAGGCGTGAAGCGTGTAAATGGCCCTTTCGAAACGCACCGTATAAACCGCGCGGTATGTGTCTCCATCGTAGTCATCCACGATTTCGAAAACACCGGAGCCTTTGCCTTTCCATGGCTTAGCAATTGGATGCTTGCCCCCAAGCTGGGCTATACCAAGCGCATTGCCGATCTCGTCCTTCACATCCTCGGGAAACGCCAGAAGATCGCGTTTGGAGGAGCCAACCCAAATAAGGGGCTTTTCCCCTGGCCGAAGTTTCGTAGCCATCGCATTATCCCCAAATGGGTATAAATATTCAACAGGCAATAGCAGCGCCGGCACCAAAAGCATAGCCAAGCGCAATTAGTTGCAAATATCCATGCGAGCATGTCAAGCCAAACTATCCAGCGCCTTCCGCATAGCACTCATCCCCGCCGCCATCATCGGCTCGATCTTCGCCGCGGCCTCGTCCGGCAAAAGGTCCACGGTCCACACCACCCGCGCTGCCCGCAAACACCTGCACAGCCGCATTGTAATGCGAGGTTAGCCCGCCCTCAGCCGTCCACACCAGCCGCATTGCGCGCGGCTCCACACTGACTATCGGTTCGCGCACGGTCATGCCATTGGCGAACGTCACGATGCGAGCGCCGGGTTCGAGCCGTGTGGCGGTCACGAAGCCCGGAACGAGGCGGGTGTGCAGCGCGCCAATGTCCTCGACGGCGGCCCACACATCCTGGGGCCGCGCCAGTGTCTCGATCTCTTTGCGAAGCGTTGCCATTCCGCGTCCTCCCGCGCCGTGAAATCCCAGGCGCCCGCACGGCGCATTGGCGCGGCGGGCATAGATGTTAAAAAATGGTTTGCGGCGCCTACGGTGCCACAATACTTAATACGCCTATGGTTAATCGCGAATCCGAGTGTCTCGAATTGCCCGAATTTTGCAAATAATTGCCCGGAAAAAGCGGATTTTTAGCTTTCAAAACTACAGTTAAATATAATCTCAGATTCTTTGTTAACGCCAAAACGGTGCATTTCCGCCACTTGCAGTCTTCACCGCGAGCGATAAGTTATTGTTATATATAGCTATTCGTGCCAATTAATCCTTCGGCAAGGAGCAGCCCCTACAATTAGCGCCATAAGGAAGAAGGCGGGAATTGCGTAGAGTTTTCCCAAAATGCCAAGCAATACGGTTAATATGTACTTAACAGCGGCCGAGCGGCCAGCGGGCCGCTACACTACAGGCCCTGCAACGGCCTACGCCATCTTACAGCCGCCCGCGCGCGCAAAAAGAGCGCTCAAGAAGACGCATTCCGCCTCCTCAGCGCCCTTGGTCACGGCGAAGGTAAGCGAGCGCCCCCCGCGCCCCGCTTCCGTCTCTACTTGCGCCCGCCCCTTGCAGCCCCGGCGCGCTTGCCCTTGGCGGGCTTGGCGTCGGATGCGGAGCCGTTCATGGTCTGGCCCGCGCGGCGGCCGAGGCCCATGCTCTTGGCGAGGTTCGACCGCGCCGTGGCGTAGGCGGGAGCGACCATCGGGTAATCCCGGGCCAGGCCCCACTTCTCGCGGTATTCCTCGGGCGACATGTCGTAGTGCGTGCGCAAATGCCGCTTGAGAGATTTGAACTTTTTTCCGTCTTCGAGGCAGATGATGTATTCCTGCGTTACTGATTTTTTCAGCGGAACTGCAGGTTTCAGCTCAACTTTGGGCGCCTCGGCACCAGAAGTAGAAGCTTTGTTCAACGCTGCATAGACCGAGCCGATAAATTCGGGGAGTTTCTCACCGCTGATTACGTTGTGAGCTACATAGGCCGATACGATGTCGGCGGTCCATGAGGTTAGATTGAGTTCAGTGCCTTCCATAATCCTGTTCCATACTTTTTTGGGGAGCGCGAAGCCAAATAGAGGAAATGCGCGTGCCTTCTCCGATACCGCTTACCTGAGATATACGCAAGCTCGTAACTTATGAGTTAAGCTTTGGCAAACCGCAAGAATTCTTTTTCCACGAGTTTTCACATAATAAATAATTCTTCGCGAGTGTGTCCTGAACTCCAAAGATCAAGGGCATCGCGCGTTACCAGGTACTTGATGAAGCGGCTGTGCGGCTTGAAACCGCAGCGTTCGTTGACCGTGAGCATGGCGGCGTTCATTTCGGCATTACCAGTCCGCACGAATTCTGCTTGGGCGTGGCTTGCATGAACCTGACGCAGCATCGCCGCCTTGAGCGCCTTGGCAAGCCCGCGTCCCCGCCAGGGCGGCGCGACGGCAGTAAGTGCCTGGTAGACAACGTTTTGCGTGCGCGCGTCCCATACCGCCTCGGTCATGCCTGCGGGTTTTCCATCCGGTTCCAGTAGCATGACGAGATGATGCGCACTGCCGGTCCGCTCCATCGTTTCATTCAACCGGCCGTAGCTTTCGATCTCGAAGCGCACGGGCACGGTTTGAAGCCCGGCCACCGGCGCTTCGGCAAACCGCGCGTTGAACTCGGGCAGCAGCGCGAGCAGCCTTTCGCGCGGCACGCGGCCGGCATAGCGCTCCCATTCGAGCCCGAGCGCGGCCGGCGCATCTTCCCATTCGCGCAAGGCCGCCCAGTCCAGTTCGCTGAGCGTTGCCCTGCTTGTGATGGCCGTGAGCTTCGGCACGGCCCCGGTCCCGCTCAGGAATGCGTGGCCGGCCTCCGTGCGCGCGCTTATCGTCAGTATTGTCTTGCCGAGTTGGTGCATGAGGGCCAGCACTTCACGCAGCAATGCCGTGCCCACGCCCTGCCGCCGGGCTTCAGCGCGCACCATTCCGCCAGCGCTCAGGTGCGGAGCGTGGGCGTCCGCGTCCACAACTCCGGGCTTGCGGAAACAGGCCTGGGCGAAGCCAATAACCTCCTGTCCGGCCTGCGCCGCCCAGCGCACGCAATCCTCAGGCGGGTTTGCTTCCCGCATCATCTCTCTTTCGCATTCAGCGTCGCTCAGCTGCTGCTCGCCAGGCCACAACTCGGCGTGCGTAGCCCGCCTGTAAGCATGGTATGCAGCCCAAAGTTCCGGGTTTGCCGTTTGCGGGTCGAAAACGCTTATCGCAGCTTGAGGCATGCTCTTGCTCCAGCCGATAGGATCGGATTTGCACGTCTAAATTATGGGATTCCGCTTGGCGCTACTTGAGCGAAAGGTGGTGGGCGCGGCAGGACTCGAACCTGCAACCAGACGGTTATGAGCCGCCGGCTCTGACCATTGAGCTACACGCCCCGCTCCGTTGCTCACCTTACGAGAGACAAGTAGGCTCGCTTTGGCGCTGCACATTGCAACATTTAGAGGGAAACTGACAATGGAAAAAGATGCCGGCATGGCGGCAGCAACTTCTGCCCACAGCTATAGCGCAAGAATTTCCGTAATTCGCGTCGCCGGCAAGGGCAGCGTGCAGGCGGAGCCCGATATAGCTACGATCCGCATCGGCGTTTCCACCGAAGGCGCCACCGCGCAGGAGGCCGTCTCGGCGAACACCGCGGCCACGGCCAATGTTGTGTCCGAGCTTGAGGCAGCCGGCATCGAGAAGAGGGATTTAAGAGCTCGAATATCTCCGTCTATTCGCAGTACAGGACCGAGGGCGAGGACAAGCGTCAGGTTTTGTACTACCGGGTTTCGAATAATGTGGCGGTTACGGTTCGTGACATCGCCAAGTTGGGGGATATTCTGACGAGGGCCGTGGCTGCAGGCTCCAACCAGATCAATGGCCCTACCTTCGCCGTTTCGGACCCCGAAAAATACTTGACCGGGGCGCGGAGAAAGGCGGTGGAAAACGCCATGAACAAAGCTCGCGAGTACGCGGCCACGGCCGGACTCACGCTCGGGGAGGTGCTTGAAATCTGCGAGGCAGGCGTGCCGGCGCCGGTTCACCTCATCGGGGAGCTTTCCCGAGGCGGAGGTGGTGGGGGCGTTCCCGTCGAGGGTGGCGAGGAGCGGGTCGAGGCGCAAGTCTATCTGGCGATCGAACTGAAGAGATAGGATCGATGTTCTATCGCTCCTGGTGCCTCAGAATAGAAAATGCCAGAGTGCCGGCAGCAAAATCGCGGTGGCAAGCGCATTGAGTCCCATGGCAAGGCCTGCAAATGCGCCCGCTACCTCGTTGACTTGCAGCGCCCGCGCGGTGCCGATGCCGTGCGACGCCACGCCCATGGCCAAGCCCTGTGCCGCGGGGTCGCTTATCCTCAGGGCCTTGAGGAGCGGGGGGCCCAGCATGGCGCCTAGAATGCCGGTCAGAATCACTAGCGCCGCCGTAAGCGAAGGCAGACCGCCCATCTGTTCGGCGATGCCCATGGCGACGGGCGCTGTAACCGATTTTGGAGCGATGGAGACGATAGAATGGCGGCTTCCGCCCAAGAGCCAGACGATTGCAATGGCGCTTGCCGCAGCTGTAAGCGAGCCTGCCAATATGCTGGCAAACACCGCGAGCCCGGAGCGGCGCACTCGTTCCATATGACGGTAGAGCGGCACGGCAAGCGCCACAGTCGCGGGCCCCAGCAGGAAGTGCACGAATTGTGCGCCTTGGAAATAGGTGTGGTAATCCGTTCCCGTAGCCAGGAGAATAGCGACCAGCACGCTGACGGCGAGCAATACCGGGTTCAAGAGAGGGTTGAAGCGGAAGCGGCGGTAGATCGCGAAGGCGGCCGAATAGGCAACCAGCGTCAGCGTCAGGTGCAAAAGCGGGCTTGCGGCGAGGTAGACCCAGATGTCGCGCAGGTTAGTCACGTGGCACTCCCTTGCCGCGTTTTCGGGTGAGGAATGTCATGAGCGAGGCCGTCACGCCAATCGTCAGAAGGGTGCTCACGATCAAAGCCGCGGAGAGCGGAAGCCATTCGGCCTCAAGCAGCTTGAAATGCAGCATGATGCCCACACCCGCCGGCACGAACAGCAGCGACAGGTTCGATAGAAGCGCATCGGCCACCTTGCCCAGGCCATCGGGCACCCGCCCGTTGAAGACAAGCGCCGCAAACAGCAGCGCCATCCCCACGACGGGGCCTGGCACCGGCAGATGGGCTGCCTGCACGGCCGCCTCTCCAGCCAGCTGGCAAACGGCCAGCACCGTAAGCCATTCGATCATCGCTCCTCCTTATGCGTGCGGACACGGCATGGTTTTAGTAAGACAAGCGCTTTCCCGCTGCGGTTTATACGAAATTGCCGCACCCCGTCCCACATTTCCCACAGCCCCAATATCGCCGTTGTCACGGTCTTCTGTTTTTTTTAAACAAATGCTCGGGACTTAGGAGGGTGGTGGAGCATGAACGGGCATGAAACGCGCACGCTTCACGAGATGGGGCGTGAAGCTTGGAACGAATGGGCCGGACAGGTCATCAAGTCGAAGGGCAATTTCGAGGCGGCCGGCATTTTCTCGCTCGACTGGTTCGGGGAAGCGGGGAATGAGGAGACCCGGCTCTGGCTCAAGACGGCTGCCGCGGATTTCTCCGACAGCCTGTTCGAGGAGCCGGGCAGTTTCGAAGGGTTCATTTTTCCAGGCCCAGTGATCCTGAAGAGCGCCGTATTTCACCACCCCGTATCGTTCGCGGGAGCGGAATTCAAGCTCAACGCCGATTTTTCCGGCGCCCACTTTCACAAGGATGTGAATTTCGATGGCGCAAAGTTCGCAGGCCAAGCGGTATTCGACGGCGTGCAATTCGACGCCATCGCCGATTTTCAACGCGTTGAATTTCTGAAGGAAAAAAACGGACCGCTTGGTCACGGCGCGAAATTCCAGCGGACCCAGTTCTCGGGAAAAGCCGATTTCCGCAGCTCAACCTATGCCGGAAGCGCCGACTTCTCCAAGGCGCAGTTTGCGGCCACGGCGCGGTTCGATGAGGCGCGCTTTATCGGCCCGGCGGTGTTCGAAGGCGCGGTTTTCTCGGCACCTGCCGGCTTCAACGCGGCCAAGTTTCTCGACAACGCCGCGTTCAAGGACGCGCAGTTCACTGGCGAAGCGCGCTTTGCCGAGGCTGAATTCAGCGGCGATTTCGACCTTGAGCGCGGCCAATTCTGGAACGATGCCTCCTTCCGCGATGTGAAGTTCGAGAAGAATGCGTCATTCAACAAGATGTGCGTGGAAGGGGTCTCGCGCTTTACGGGGGTCAAGTTTGCGGCCCAGGCCGATTTCCTCGAATGCCGCTTTGCCGGCAACGCGGATTTCTCGGGTGCGGTCTATGGCGGCCCCGTCATTTACCGCGGTGCCCAGTTTCCTCAGGGCGGCTCTTGGGCGGCTTGCGAATTCGCTGGTAACGTGGACTTTTCGGGCATCGCGCTGAGCAAAAATTCGAGCTTCAAGGACTGCAAGTTCAAGGCCGGCGCGCTGTTCAAGGAGGCGCTTTTCGAGGGGCCGGTTTCCTTTGCGGACGGGCGTTTCGGCGCCGCCGCCGATTTCACCGCGGCGCGGAGCAAGGTTGCCTTCGTGCTGGCCGGGGCCGAGTTCAAGAACGTGCCGAGCTTCCTCGAAGCGAGCTTCCATGAGCCGCCGCGCGTGGACCATATGCTGGTCGAAAACCAGCTCAAGCGCTTCCATAGCTGGAAGGATTCCGGCACTTCCGACCCCCGCGGCCTGCTGTTCAAGGGCTGGAAGGTATGCGGCGATCCGGACGGCCCGGCAAAGTTCCGGCGGCTCAAGAAGCTCGCCTCGGAGGCGCAGGACCAGCAGCGCGAGCAGGAGTTTTTCGCGCAGGAACTCCGCTGCCGGCGCTTCTGGCAGGACAAGCCGCTGGGCGAGGGCGCGGCCAGCTTCTGGCTCGGCTGGGCCTATGGCATCGCCGCGGACTACGGCCGCTCGCTGTCGCGGCCCTTTATTCTGTGGTTCGCTTCGGTCGTTGCCTTCGCGCTGTTCTACTTCTCGCAGAAGGGCTCGGAGTGGAACGTGCACCAGCCGCCCGCCAATTGGCCGGGCTTTTTTTCGAGCGTGGTCTCCGACGAAAAATTCCCCTGTATTACAGGCACTTCGAGTCGCATCGGCGAGGCCTTCTACCTCTCGTTCAGAAGCGCGCTCCTGAAGCTTGACTGGGCGGATACGGCGGGCACCCGCCGCGTCTTCGGCTGCCTCTACGGGGTCGAGACCAACGGCACGCCGATCATGCCGCTCGGTGTGTCGGCGGCGGCGCTGGGGCAGGCGATCATCAGCATCGTGCTGTTGTTCGCGTTCTTCCTGGCGCTGCGCAATCTGTTAAAGGTCCGTTAGCGGCGTCTTTGCCGGCTCCTGCCGGGCCGTACCGTTCCAGCGCTCGCGCGCCGGTTTGCCGTCCTCCTCTCCCTCCCAGGCGCGGGAGCCGTGACGGCTCGCCAATATGCCCGAACTGGGCAGTCTCAACGCCAAGAAGGCCAGCCTGCTCGCGGGGCTCGCCCCCATCGCCTCCCAAGAAGCACTTTGGCACCCACCTCAGTGGGGATATCCGCCCCGAAGCGGATGAATGGGATTGAGCAGCGCAGGCTGAGGCTGGACATGACCGCGATCAAGCCACATTTTACAGATCGGCAAAGGGGTGTTACACCCGCCGCAAATCCATCGCAGCCGCGCGCGATTCCCGCGCCAGAGGAATTCGAAATGGCCATCATCCGGCAAAAGACGGGGCTTACCTTCGACGATGTGCTCTTGCAGCCGGGGCTTTCGAATGTGCTGCCATCCGAGGTGGACATCACCACGCAGCTTACGAAAAGCATAAGTCTGAACATTCCGATCATTTCGGCGGCCATGGATACCGTCACCGAGGGGCCGCTCGCCATCGCCATGGCGCAGGCCGGCGGGATCGGCGTGATCCACCGCAACCTTGAACCCGAGGTGCAGGCCCAGCACATCCTGCAGGTCAAGAAGTTCGAATCCGGCATGGTCGTCAATCCCGTGACCATCGCACCCGGTGCGACGCTCAGGGATGCGCTGGCGGCGATGAGGAGCCACAAGATTTCGGGAATTCCGGTGGTCGAGACGGGGGCGGCCGCGGGCAGGGCAAGCTAGTGGGCATCCTGACCAACCGCGACGTGCGCTTCGCCACCAATCTCAGCCAGCCCGTGCACGAGCTGATGACCAAGGAGAACCTCGTCACGGTCCGGGAGAACATCGACCGCGAGGAGGCCAAGCGGCTCCTGCATAAATTCCGGATCGAGAAGCTGCTCGTGGTCGACGGCGAGTACCGCTGCGTCGGCCTCATCACGGTGAAGGACATCGAGAAGGCCCAGCAGCATCCGCTCTCCTGCAAGGACGAGCAGGGCCGCCTGCGTGTGGCCGCCGCGACCTCCGTCGGCAACGATGGCTACCGCCGCAGCGAGCATCTGATCGCGGCCGGCGTGGACGTGGTCGTGGTCGATACGGCGCACGGCCATTCCGAGCGCGTGCTCGACGCGGTGCGGCGCATCAAGCGGATCTCCAATTCGGTCCAGGTCATCGCGGGCAACGTGGCAACCGCCGACGCCACCAAGGCGCTGATCGATGCGGGCGCGGATGCGGTGAAGGTCGGCATCGGCCCAGGCTCGATCTGCACCACGCGCATCGTGGCAGGCATCGGCGTGCCGCAGCTCACCGCCGTGACGGAGGCGGCCGAAGCGGCGGCGGCGCAAGGGATTCCCGTCATCGCGGACGGCGGCATCAAATATTCGGGCGACATCGCCAAGGCAATCGCCGGCGGCGCATCCTGCGTCATGGTCGGCTCGCTGCTCGCGGGCACCGACGAAAGCCCCGGCGAAGTCTATCTCTACCAGGGCCGCTCCTATAAATCCTATCGCGGCATGGGCTCGCTTGGCGCCATGGCGCGCGGCTCGGCCGACCGTTACTTCCAGGGCGAAGTCGCCGATCCGCTCAAGCTCGTGCCCGAAGGCGTGGAGGGGCAGGTGCCCTACAAGGGCCCCGTCTCGGGCGTCCTGCATCAGCTCGTAGGCGGCTTGCGCGCCGCCATGGGCTACACCGGGTCGCGCACGGTTGCGGAATTGCACCAGAAGGCCGAGTTCATCCAGATCACAAACGCCGGCCTTCGCGAGAGCCATACGCACGACGTGACGATCACCCGCGAGTCGCCCAACTATCCCACGAACCGCTAGCAGATCCAGGATGCTACCAGGCGCCAGGCTCGAAGCGGCCATCGAAATACTAGGCGAGATCGCCGTGCGCGGCCGCGCGGCATCGATTGCGCTCGCCGATTGGGGCCGCTCGCACCGGTTCGCGGGGGCGGGCGACCGCGCCTGGATCGGCAATCTCGTGTTCGACGCCCTGCGCCGCAGGCAATCGCTCGCCTATCTCATGGACAGCGACGGCGCGCGCTCCATCGCGCTGGCGGCCTTGCGCCATTCCTGGGGCATGACGCCGGAGGACATCGCCGCGCTCTGCTCGGGCGAACGCTACTGCCCCGAGCCGCTTACGGAAAGCGAAGAGAAGGGGCTCGCCAATTCGGACCTTTCGGGCGCCCCCTGCTGGGTGCAGGGCGACTATCCCGAGTGGCTGCAGGAGCAGTTTGCCGAAGCGTTCGGCGACGGCGCTGTGGCGGAAGGGCAGGCGCTCTCGCAGCGCGCTCCGGCCGATTTGCGCGTCAATAGCCTCAAGGCCACGCGCGAGAAGGTGCTGAAAGCGCTGGAGCGGCACGGCGCGGAGGAAACGCCCTATTCGCCCCTTGGCGTGCGCATTCCCCCGCGCGAAGCCGGCGGGCGCACCCCCAAGCTTGAGGCGGAGCCCGGCCACGGCCGCGGCTGGTTCGAGGTCCAGGACGAGGGCAGCCAGATCGCGGCGCTGCTCGCGGGCGCCGGTCCGCGCCTGCAGGTGGCGGATATCTGCGCAGGCGCCGGCGGCAAAACGCTGGCCATGGCCGCGCAGATGCAAAACACCGGGCAAATGTACGCCTACGATGCCGACGCGATCCGGTTCCGGCCCATCTTCGAGCGGCTCAAGCGGGCGGGCGCGCGCAACGTGCAGACGCTGCCGCCGGGCGATGCGGCTACGCTCGCCGGGTTCGCGGACCGGATGGACCTCGTGCTGATCGATGCGCCCTGCAGCGGGACCGGCGTGTGGCGGCGGCGGCCGGATGCGAAGTGGCGGCTCAACGCGGTGCAGTTGATTGAGCGGCTTTCGCAGCAGCGCGAATTGCTCAAGACGGCGGCGTCGCTGGTGAAGCCGGGGGGGACGCTTGCCTATGTGACGTGCTCCGTGCTGCCGCAGGAAAACGATCATCAGATCAAGGAGTTCCTGGCGGGCAATGCGGAGTTCGCCGAACTCGATGCGATGGCACGCGCCGAGACCGCGCTTTCCCGCCCCATCGAGAGCCGGCTGAAAGCCGGCAAGCCGGGCCTGCTGCTGACGCCCGCCAAGCACGGGACCGACGGGTTCTATATCGCGCTTCTGGGCCGCCGGCCGCTGGCGTCGTAACTATTCATGTTGGCTGACGCGGGCCGCTAATCCTGCTGGGGAAGCGGCTCCAGCGCGCGGCGCACAAGCTCTGGCTCGCGGGCAATAACGGTTAGGTAAGCGCGCGCCGCCCCGTCCGGCTCGCAGCGGCCCTGTTCCCAATCGCGCAGCGTGCCGGCGGGAATATGGAAGCGCGTTGCAAATTCCTCCTGCGACAGGCCAAGCGCGCGGCGAATGCTTTTCGAGCGCGGCACGCGCCGCATCTTCGCAAGCCGTTCCTCCGTCAAAGGCT
Organism: uncultured Alphaproteobacteria bacterium; assembly: GCA_963767435.1. Lineage (GTDB taxonomy): Bacteria > Pseudomonadota > Alphaproteobacteria > Rhizobiales > Rhodomicrobiaceae > Rhodomicrobium. Next base: position 52,050 of record CAVYEY010000005.1, on the reverse strand, counting down.
GCGCGTCAGGATCGGCGAGGGCTGCGGCGTGGATTTGCTCGTCTGTGAGCGCGTCGAAGGCAGTCCAATCATGTTTTGTTTTCATTGTGATACTTCCTGCGTTCGAAGGGTTCGGCGGGGCGCGCGGAGATGATCCGGATCGCATCGCCCCTCATGGTGTAAGCGACGAATATTAGGCGGTTGTCTACCATGCCAAGTGCCGCGAAACGCTCTTCGCCCTCGTCCTGTCCGTCATCCTCCCACTCGACGATGAAAGGATCGGAGAACACGTCGCGCGCCGCCTCGAACGTAACCTTGTGATCGCGCAAATTGCTGGCGGCCTTGGCATCGTCCCATTCAAATTCATCGTTTTCCATAATATACTGGCTACCCGTAAAAAACAAGAACGCCGGAGCGCTATTATCATACGCAACGCCGTGAGACCGGGCAAACTTCGGCCTTGCTTTATAAGTACCGAGACGGTTCTGTCGGCAAGCATATTACACGGCGGATCGAGGCGAGCGATGCGGCTGCGTGCGTGGAAGTTGTTGTTGCTGTCGATAGCGTTCGCGCTTGCCGCGGCCCTGCCGCCCGCGCTCGCCCAATCGCCCGGCGACGCCGAGCTGGAGGTGATGAACAAACACATCATCGAACTCTATCAAGCCGGCAAAAATAACGAAGCAATACCCCTGGCAGAGCGATATGAGGCTGCAACTGGGTTGCGGTACGGCGAGAACGCTCCCGAACACGCAACCGCCCTCAATAATCTGGCGGAGCTGCTTCAGGCCACGAACCGGCTTGCCGAGGCCGAGCCCTTGATGCGCCGCGCGCTTGCCATCGATGAGAAAAGCTCTGGCCCCGATCATCCCCGAGTGGCCATAGAGCTTAGCAATCTGGCGCGCCTGCTTCAGGCCACGTACCGCCTTTCCGAGGCCGAGCCATTGATGCGCCGTGCGCTCACTCTCTTCGAGAAAAGCTCTAGCCCCGATCAAGCCCAAGTGGTCATAGAGCTTGGCAGTCTGGCGCAGCTGCTTAAGGACACGAACCGTCTCCCGGAGGCCGAGCCATTGATGCGCCGGGCGCTCGCTCTGTCCGAGAAGAGCTTCGGCCCCAGCCATCCCAAAGTGGCCCTACGCCTCAACTATCTGGCGCTGCTGCTTTGGAGCACGGATCGTTTCTCCGAAGCTGAGCCCTTAGTGCGGCGTGCACTCGCCATCGACGAAAAAAGCCTTGGCCCGGATCATCGCGACGTGGCCAGAGACCTCAACAATCTCGCAGTGCTGCTCAAGCTCACGAATTGCCTTTCCGAAGCGGAGCCGTTGATGCGCCGCGTGCTCGACCTCTTCGAGAAAAGCTCAGGCCCCGATCATCCCGATGTGGCGACGGCCCTTAACAATTTGGCGCAACTACTTCAGGACACGGACCGTCCCTTCGAGGCTGAGCCATTGCTGCGCCGCGCGCTCGCCATGGACGAAAAAAGCTTCGGCCCCGATCATCCCGGGTTATCGGGATACCTCAACAATCTGGCGGCGCTGCTTAACGCCACAGACAGGTTTTCCGAAGCTGAGCCCTTGATGCGCCGTGCGCTCGTCCTCGACGAAAAGAGCTTCGGCGCCGATCATCCCGATGTGGCTAGAGACCTCAACAATTTGGCTGCATATTTGGAAGATCAGGGACGCTGGCCAGAAGCAGCGGCTCTGCGCGCGAAGGCGAAACCCATCATTACCGCTGTTCGTGGAGGCGAGCCCGGCCACCGCAGGCTAGGGAAGGCGGTGGTTGCGCAGAATACTGGCGTGTTGAGGGCCTATGCGCGGGCGCTTTACCGTAGCGGAGCTGGCGATAACGCCAGACGCGCGGAGGGTTTCGAAGCGGCGCAATGGGCCTTGCAGAACGATGCAGCCGATGCGCTTTCTGCCATGGCTGCGCGGTTTGCCAGGGGCGGCGAGGCGCATGGCAAGCTCGTGCGCGAGGAGCAGGATTTGTTCCATGCGCGCGCGGCAGCCTATCGAAGCCTCGATGCGGCGGTGGGCAATGCCGGTGCCGTGGCTGCGGAAACCGCGCGCACCGCTATTGCGCAGATCGAGGCTGGACTTGACGGGAAGCAGGCCGCGCTGCGCCAAGCCTTCCCCGAATACGCGGAGCTGGCCAGCCCCAAGCCGCTTCCGCTTGCGGACGTACAGGCGCTGCTCGGCGAAGACGATGCGTTGGTGCTGTTTCTCGATTTCTGGCAGGTTGGCAAGGTTTCCGAAGAGACGATTATCTTTGCGATCACAAAGAGGCAGGTTCGCTGGACAAGTGATCGCTGGGGCGCTGCGGCTTTGCGGGTAGCTGTTGCGGCGCTGCGCTGCGGGCTCGATAGCAGCAATTGGCGGCTTGGCGAAAAAGGCCGGGAGGAGTGCATGGACCTGTCCGGCGCCGATGTGACGGAAGAGCAGAGTCCCCCGTTCGACGCCAATGCCGCGAATGTGGTTTACCGCCATCTGTTCGGCGGGATCGAAGGTCTCATCAAGGGGAAGCGGCTGCTCATCGTACCTTCGGGTGCGCTGACGCAACTGCCGTTCGAAGCGCTTGTCACCGCCACGCCCGATGAGACGCTGCCGCGCTTCGAGGCGTACAAAACGGCGGCATGGCTCGGCCAGCGGCAGGCGATCACGATCCTGCCGTCGGTTGGCAGCCTCAAAGCCCTGCGGGCCGCCAAGGCCAGCGCAGCGCCTGAGCCTTTTGCCGGCTTCGGCAATCCGCTCCTGACCGGCCGGGACGGCACCGACAAGCGCGCGTGGGACAAGCAGGATTGCAGCAAGGCCGCCCCGCCGAAGCAGAGCCGCATCGCCAGCCTCGCCGCGAGCATTGCCTCGCTGTTCCGGGGCGGCGCGGCCAATGTCGAGGATCTGCGCCGGCAAGCGCCGCTGCCCGAGACGGCGGACGAGCTTTGCACCGTTGGCCGCGAGCTGGGCGTGCCCGCGCCGGAGCTGGACAAGGCGATCTATCTCGGCAGCCGCGCCACCGTCACCCAGGTCAAGGCGCTCTCGCAAAGCGGCGCGCTGGCCCGCGCCCGCGTGGTGCATTTCGCCACCCACGGCCTGCTCGCGGGCGAAACCGCGCTGTTCGCCAAGGCCAAGGCCGAGCCCGCGCTGCTGCTCACCCCGCCCACCGAGGCAAGCGAGGACGACAACGGCCTGCTCACCGCCTCCGAGGTGGCGCAGCTCAATCTCAACGCCGATTGGGTGGTCATGTCGGCCTGCAACACCGCCGCCGGGTCGAGCGACGGCGCCGAAGCCCTGTCCGGCCTCGCCCGCGCGTTCTTCTACGCCGGCGCCCGCTCGCTGCTCGTCTCGCATTGGGAGGTGGACAGCGAGGCCGCCGTCGCCATCACCACGGGCGCGGTGAACGCCATGAAGGCGAACCCCGGCATGGGCCGCGCCGAAGCGCTCCGCAGCGCGGAAGCAGCGCTCATCGCGCGCGGCGGACGGTTCGCGCATCCGAGTGTGTGGGCGCCCTTCGTGCTGGTGGGGAACGGCGAGAGGTAAGCCACGGCGAAATGCGCTTATTAACATCCAGTAAAAGCCCGTAAGCGCAGGCTTATGGTTAATGCCGGCATGGTAAATGCAAAATATCGTGTCTCAAAAAGCCCGTATTCTGTCAAAAATTCCCTGTTTGAGGCCGATTTTCAGCTTTCAAAACTACGGTTAAATATAATCGCAGATTCAGGTTAACCATAATTTCCGGCCGCCGCTCCGAGATTATCCTTATACATCAATGACATGCAACTTAACGCTTCCGAAACAATTTTATGCTATACTGTTTAAAATCGAAATGCGCTCCCCGGCCACCCCAAAATTGCCCCGGAGCGGGAAAGGCGATGGTTAACGGGACGTTATCTCGATCCGGTACCTGAGCAATCCGCCGCCGGTGCAACTTTCCTTCTTGCGGTGTTGAAGAGGCATCGTTGCAACGAACGGCCCACCACCTACCGCAAAGGAGACCCGATGACAGCCCAGGAACGCATGATCCGTCTTTACGACCGCGCGCTTACGGCCCCGGATTACCGGGCCTATTTCGATGACAGCGGCTTTTATAATTTCGGGCTGTGGGACGGAGGGGCGGCCACGCAGCGCGAAGCCAGCGAGGCGCTGATCGACGAGCTGACGGGCCGGATCGCGACCAAGGGCGGCCGCATTCTCGATGTGGCCTGCGGGCCAGGCGCCACCACGCGGCGCCTCATGCGCAGCTACGAGCCCGCGAATATCGCCGCGATCAACATTTCGGAGGCGCAGCTTGCCGTGGCCAGGGCACGCGCGCCCGGCTGTGCCTTCTCGCGTATGGATGCTGCGAGGCTTGGCTTTCCGGACGGGCATTTCGACGCTGTGATGTGCGTCGAGGCGGCGTTTCACTTCGATACGCGCGGCAAGTTCCTGCGCGAGGCGCTGCGGGTGCTGAAGCCCGGGGGATCGCTCGTGCTGACCGACATGCTGTTCCGCGTGTTCATGAAGCCCATCGGCGATTTCGGCCAGGTGCCGCGCGCGAATTTCGTCCCGGACGCCGCGAGCTACGGCAAGGAATTCGAGGCGGCGGGCTTCGAAAAGGTGGACGTTCTGGATGCCACGCAAGCGTGTTTGCGCGGGTTCGCGCGGCATCTGACGCGCTGGCCCTTGTCGCAGCACCGCCGGGGACGCATGGGGCTTGCCAAGGCCATCGCCGCGTCGGCCGTGAGCCGCGGTATCGCGCAGTATTTCCGCATCGTGTGCAAAGCCTATTTGATCGCGTCGGCCGTAAAGCCCCCGGTCCCGGCGCCTTTGGAGGGCGCGAGCCTGCGGCAAGCGGTCATGCGATAGATCGACGCGCGAGCCGCGGGAGGTGCTGTAAGCGAGAAAGCCCTAGGCGTATTATGGAGATGGTGGACTGGGCGGGTGTTACGCCAGGGGGTGGCACCATGCTGATAGATTGGGAACAAGCCGGCGCGGCGCGTGAATTCGAGATTCATGTGCCCGACGTGATCATGGCCAAAGCCTTCTACGGCAAGGTCTTCGGCGCGCGGGAAGTTTCCCGGCAGATCGCTGATGGCGGCGAGCCGGTGCGGCTCGGCCTTGCCTTCGGCTGCATCCAGTTCACGGTGTCCTCGGACGATGCCTGCGACCCGGACCGGCCGATGCTCTCGCTGCTCGCCGAGGATCTTGGCGTTCCGTTCGTGGCGATCATGCTGCATGTGGAGGATCTGGAGCGCATGGCCTATGAGGCCGAGAGGAACGGTGCCGAGGTCAGCGCGCCGCATGTATCGGGCGATATCGTCGTCTTTACCGATCCGTTCGGCAACCATTGGGTCTTGAAAAAGCGCGAGGCGGCGGTGGATCGCGATTTTGAGTTCGCCCACCACCGGTGCAACCCCAAAACCCGGCATTGATCCTGCTGGCTCCGGGGCTTTGCGGGCGCCTCGCCCTGCGCCCAAGCCGCTTGTTCTCCAAATAATACGCGGTGACGCCGCCTGCGGGCCGGCCGTTATACTGTTGCCCGCGCGAAACAAGCCCAGCCCATTTCGCTTTCCCCTGCTTGCGGGGCTGCCCCTTTGATGTAATGTTATAACATGTCAGACGGGATGGGCGGGTATTTGAAATGCGGACGTACTTAATTTGTGTGTTATTGGCCGCGACGGCTACGTCGCCAGGCCAGGCGCAGCAAGCGGAAACGGGGCAGAAGGCAGAGCAGGCTTCGCCGCAAGCGCCAAGCGGTGCCCAATCGCCGGGGGCGGTTGAATTGCCGTCCGTCAAGATTATCCAGGCAACGCCGGAAGCCCCCAAGAAGCGCCCGGCCGTAGCCACAAAGCACAGCAACGCAACCACGGCCAACAATGCAGCTTCCACGGCGCAGGCCGCCGCCACACTTCAAAAGGAAATCGCGCTGAACGCCGCGCGCGAAAACATCCTGACCAAGACCGGCGCGAACAGCTATGGGGTCAGCCGGCAGGACATCGAGGCACTGCCGCAAGGCGATAACGCACCGCTCGACAAGGTGCTGCTGCAAACGCCTGGCGTCTACCAGGACACGGCGACTAATGGCGGCTTTCATATCCGCGACGAGCACGGCAACGTCCAATACCGGATCAACGGAATCCAGCTTCCGGACGGTGTACAGGGCTTCGGCCAAGTGCTCGAAACGGGCCTCATCGGCAATATGGCGGTGCTGACCGGCGCGCTCCCCGCGCAATACGGGTTGCATACAGCGGGGGTGGTGGATATCCAGACGCGCGCAGCCACGGCCGAACCTTCGGGCGAGTTTGGCGTCTATGGCGGCAGCCACGGTACGATCAGTTCGAACATCCAATATGGCGGGGTCAGCGGCGATACAACGTATTTCCTCACCGGCCGCTGGCTGCAGAACGGTTTGGGGATCGAAAACCCAACCAGCAGCCCCAACGCGATCCACGACGAAACGCAGCAGGAAAAGTTCTTCAGCTACGTGTCGAAGGAACTGCCGGACAATGCGCGCTTGACCATGATGACCGGCGCATTCGTGGGCCATTATCAGATCCCGGACAATCCGGGGCAGCCGGTGCAATACTGGACACCCACGGTCTCGAATTTCAACTCCGCCAGCCTCAACGAACAGCAGCTCGAACAGAATTACTTCGGCGTGCTGGCCTTCCAGCAATCGACCGCGTTTGCGGACTATCAGCTCTCCTATTTCACGCGCTACAGCAGCCTGCACTACACGCCGGACCAGACCGGCGACCTCATGTTCAACGGCATCTCGACCGATGTGACGCGGACGAGCTTCCTGAATGGCATTCAAGCAGACAGTGCTTTCCGCATCGCGCCAGACCACACCTTGCGCGCGGGGCTGGTGGTTACCGGCGAGCAGACGAATATCACGAACAACGCCCTTGTGTTTTTGTCCGGCACATGCGGACCGGCCATCAATCAGGTTCAGAAATGCGATGGGAGTACCCCAACAGGCGTTGCCGCGCCTATGCAGGTTACCGACCAGGAGAACAAGCTTGGCTGGATCGCCGGGGTGTACGTCCAGGACGAATGGCGGATCACCGATAAGCTGACGCTCAATTCCGGCCTGCGCTTCGACCAGATGTGGCAATATGTGGACGCGAACCAGTTCAGCCCGCGCATTGCTGCGGTCTACAAGCCGATTACCGGCACCGAGTTGCACGCCGGCTATGCGCGCTATTTCACCCCGCCATCGCAAATCGTTGGCGCACCCGAAAATTACGCGATTTTCAACAATACGGTTGCGGCCGCGCAGGTTCCAATCGGGGGTCCTTCGCTGCCCGAGCGCTCGCACTATTTTGATGCCGGCGTCACGCAAGTAATCGCGCCCGGCTTCGAAGCGGGGCTTGATGCCTATTATAAGATCACTCAGGACTTGATCGACGATGGGCAGTTCGGGCAGGCGTACACGCTGACGTCGTTCAACTATGCGAAGGGTGAGAACGAAGGGCTGGAATTAAAGCTGAAATACGCGAAAGAAGGCGTGTTGGTTTACGGCAATCTCACCATCGCAAGGCAGGTTGCAACTCAAATCGTCTCCAATCAGTATCTGATCAGCGCCAGCGACTATACCTATATTCTCAGCAATTATATACCGACCGACCACGACCAGAGGCTGACAGCATCGGCGGGCATTTCCTATCCCGTTTGGGACCACACGAGAGCCAGCGTGGACATGATCTACGGAAGCGGCCTTCGCGCGGGTGACTATAATTCCCTGACGATGCCGCCCTACACGCAGGTCAATCTCGGGCTTTCGCATGAATTCGTTCTGCCGGACTGGAAACCGCTCACCGTGCGCTTCGATGTAGTCAACCTGTTCGATCAGGCCTACGAACTGCGCGACGGCTCCGGCATCGGGATCTTCGCGCCGCAATGGGGGCCGAGGCGCGGCTTCTTCCTAGGCTTGTCGCAGAAGTTCTGAAAGAGTGCCTCAGCAAAAGCTTGCGACGGCCATGCTTATCGCAGGCATCCTCGCCGCAGGTTTCAGGCCGTTAGCGCATCGATCATGGCGAAACCCTTGTCCCGCTCCGACATTTGGCCGGCGGGCTGCGGCCACGCTATGGCGAGCCTTGGATCGAGCGCGTTCAACCCGCCTTCAAAGCCTGGCGCATAGGGCTTGTCATGCAGGTAGATGAGCTGGCAGTCCGCCGTAAGGGTCTGGAACCCGTGCGCAAATCCGGCCGGGATCAGCAACGAGGTGGCATTTTCAGCGCTCAGCACTTCGCCATGCCATTTGAGATAGGTTGGCGAATCCGGGCGGATGTCCACCGCCACGTCGAAAACCGCCCCCGCAATGCAGGAAACGAACTTCGTTTCCTCGTGCGGCGCCCGCTGGAAGTGCATGCCGCGGATGGCCCCCTCCTGGTGCGTCAGCGTATGGTTGATCTGGGCGGTGCTGAAATCGCAGCCCAGGGCGGCGAACTCCTCGCGGCAGAAAAACCGCGAAAAAAAGCCGCGTTCGTCGTGCATCGGCTGCCGGCCGATGATGAGCAGCCCTTGTAAACCGGCCGTGCGGCAGCTAAAACGCGCCATCGGACACCGTCCTGCTGTGGGGGTTGGCGAAACGCGAGGCGCGCACGTTCGCCCATGCCGCCCCGGCTGTCAAACGTCCGGTTCGGTTTTTGCAAGTCGCAATCTGCGCTTCGGGAGAGGCTGCTGACGCAATGGCTCAGGTAACTGTTGGCGTGCCCGTCTATAATGGCGCGGAATTTCTCGAAAAATCGCTGGCCTGCATCCGCGATCAGACCTTTCGCGATATCGAAGTCCTGATCTTCGATAATTGCTCGGACGACGCCACCCCCGAAATCGCGCAACGCTTCTGCGCTGAAGACCCACGGTTCCGCTACCACCGGCAGCCGGAAAACAAGGGGCCTGTGGCGAATTTTCTTCGACGTGCTGGAAGCCGCCAGATTCCCTTCTTCATGTGGCGCGCCGCCGACGATACCTCCGAACCCGATTACATCGAAACACTGCTCGCGCTGCTCGCCGCCGAACCGGATCGCGATATCGCCGTGGCCCGCATCGTCTCCCTCTTGCCGGACGGACGCGTGACGGACGATTTACGGTATCCCCCTCGATCGAGAGGCAGGGGGCGGCTGGCGGCTGGCACAGCTTTTCCGCTCGCACCATGCGAGTTGGATCTACGGCGTTTTCCGGCGCGAAGCGATGCTTCCCATCCTGCGGGAAGTCATTTCGCGCTTTCCTCATGTGAGGGGATGGGACAACGTAACGATGTTTCCGCTTGAGTTCGACGGCAAGGTTACAGGCACCAACGCAACGGCGTTCTACCAGTACCTGCCTTATCCGTCAGGGCGCGGAAGCGCCGCAAAGCGCACCGCAGGCGACGATGCGAAAATCGAGCGCGGCAGGCTCTTCATGGAATTCGCCCATGAGCATGTCCGCCGTACGGTCACAAACCCGGCCAAGCGCTGCTTCTATCATCTCACCGTTACTTATTTCGGCCACAAGCGCGCCGCGTCGTTCAGCAAAAGGTTGCGCCGGCATTTCATCCATACTTTCGATTTCTCAAGGGTTCCGGCGAAAGCAAGCAATTAAGCGGGCGGAAGCGCCTGGCCCGGAACGCCAAGAACGCAAGCAGGATCGACCAAGTTATCCGGGCGGGCACCGAAATTGAGAAGATCGCGGCGGCCATATTCATCGGCGATGCGTTCGGCAAGCTGACGCACAGTGATGGGTTCGCCCGAGCAGATGTTGTATGCACCTTCCGCGTCTGAATAGAGGGCATCCACGATCTTTGAGGCCGCCTCGCTCACATCGAGAAAATCACGAACCTGCCGGCCGCTGGTGAGATCGGCCCGTTCGCCTGCAGCGAGTTGCCTACGCAAATAGGGAACGAGGCGCCGCGGGTCTTCGCCCTCGCCGTATAGGTAAAAAAGGCGTGCCCATAGGAACGAAACGCCTTGGGCGGGAAGCCACTGCGACAGGGCCTGGAATGCGGCGGCTTTTGCGCCGGCGTAGGGCGTCGAAGGCAAGAGTGGCGTATCGGCCGGCAATGTGCCGCCGCTGAGATCGTATTCGAAGCAGGTGCCGGCTCCGAGAAACCTAGCCACTTTGGCCCTGGCGGCACCTTTGGCGAGTGCCAGCGTGCCAGCCAGGCAATCGAGGTTTTCCGGCGCGGTGAGATAAATGCCCGGGGTTGTGATCCAGGCCAGGTGCACAATTCTTTCGATCCCCTCGCATGCCGCCTCCCACCACGCGGCCGTTTCGCTGAAGAGATCGCCAGTTTCGCGAATTTCGAGATCGCCAAGGTTCTCCGGCAGCTGCGAAGTGCATGCGCTCAAGACGATGGCGCGTAAGGGTACGCCGTGCGCGGCGAGGGTGCGGAGCACCTGCCAGGCCGACGAAGCCGGTTCCACCGGTGACGAGCACGCGCCCGGCGTTCATAGGATCGTCAACCTTGGCACCGCGACGGCGAACCGGCCGCCCCAGGCGCGCACTTCGGGAAGCTTTTCCTGGATCTCGCGGGCGATATTCCAGGGCAGGATGAGGACCGTATCCGGCCGCGCCTCCAGAAGCGCCGAGGGAGCCAGGATAGGGATGTGGCTGCCCGGCAGGTACTTGCCCTGCTTGGAGGGCGCTGCGTCGCAGACGAAGGGCAGCAGGTCCGGGCGGACGCCTGCGAAATTCAAAAGCGTGTTTCCCTTCGCCGCAGCGCCATAGGCGGCCACTTTGCGGCCAGCGCGCTTTTCCGCAATCAGGAACATGAGCAACTCGTCCTTGATCCGCTCCGCCTCCGCCTGAAGGCCGCCATAGAACGCCGCCTGCGTAATCCCCGTAGCGGCCTCGGCGGCAGCGAGCTTCTCAAGGCGTTCGCTCGCCGCATGGCTTGCGCCGGCGTGGGCTGCGAAGACGCGCAAAGACCCGCCATGCGTGGGAAGCTCTTCGGCATCGAACACCCGCAAGCCCGCCGCCGCCATGATGCGCCGCACGGTGTAGAGCGACAGGTAGGAATAGTGCTCGTGATAGACCGTGTCGAATTGCACGCCCTCGATCAGGCGCACGAGATGCGGAAATTCGAAGGTTGCGACGCCCTCGGGCGCCAGCAGCGCGCCAATGCCACGCGCGAAATCGTTGATATCGGGGACGTGGGCCAGCACGTTGTTGGCGGCGACGAGATCGGCCTTGCGCCGCGCCGATGCGATGGCCCGGCCCGTTGCCTCGCCTAAGAAAACCTCTTCGGTTTCGATCCCTTTCTCGCGCGCTGCCGCGGCAGTGGCGGCCGTCGGCTCGATACCGAGGCAGGGAATGCCGCGCCCCGCCACGAACTGCAAAAGATAGCCGTCGTTCGACGCCACTTCGACGGCAAAGCTCTGAGCGCCCAGGCCGAAGCGCGCCACCATCGCTTCGACATAGCTTTGCGCGTGCGCCACCCAGCTTTGGGAGACCGAGGAGAAATAGGCGTAATCGGCGGTGAACAGCGCATCCGCCGCCGCATGCGCCGGAACCTGCACGAGCCAGCATTCCTCGCAGACATAGGCCTTCAGCGGAAACGTCACTTCGGGAGCGCCGAGCCCTTCCGGCAGCACATAGGCGTTCGAAGGCGGCTGATTGCCGAGATCGATAAAGACCCTGTGCAGGGCAGTGCCGCAGTGCCGGCAGGTCAGCATGGCGTAGTCTCCAGCGGCTGGCCCGAGGCTTCATACCGCGCAATCGTATCGAAGAGATGCGCGCGCAATTCGCTTTGCGAGGCGCCGTCCGCCGCGTGATATCCGCCCATCGTTTCCTTCACGGTCCGCGGGAAATCCCAGCGCGGGCTCCAGCCGAGGCGCGCTCTGGCCCGGTCCACCGACAGCGCCAAATAATGGGCCTCATGCGGCGCGCCCGGCTTGCTGCCATCGCTCCAGCCATGGGTCTCCCCAGGCCACGCAGCGAGCGCCAGTTCCACGAGTTCGCCAACGGTCCGGTCCGCGTCTGCCGCCGGGCCGAAGTTGAAGGTGTCCTCAAAGCGGGGATCGGAGTTCGCCGCCAGCGCTTCGGCAAGTGCCAAGTAGCCGCCGAGGGGCTCCAGCACATGCTGCCAGGGGCGCACGGCGCGCGGGTTCCGCACGGGAAGCTGCTTTCCCGCGAGGATCGCGCGGACTAGGTCGGGCACGATGCGGTTGTCAGCCCAGTCGCCGGCGCCGATGACATTGCCGGCCCGCGCCGAGGCGACCCGGACGCCGGAAGCAGCCAGGAACGAACGCCGCCAGGACGAGATGGCGATTTCCGCCGCGGCCTTGGACGCGCTGTAGGGATCGTGGCCGCCGAGCCCATCGGTTTCGCGGTAGCGCTGCTCCCAATTCAGGTTCTCGTAGACCTTGTCGGTGGTGATCATAACCGCCGCGCAGGGCTTATCGAGCCCGCGCAAGGCGTCGAGCACATGCGCGGTCCCCATCACATTGGTGGCGAAGGTGCCGGTTGGGTCTTCGTAGGAGGCAAGCACCAGCGGCTGCGCCGCAAAATGGAAGACAATATCGGGCTTGATCCCGCCGATGAGCCGCTTGACCGCCTCCGCATCGCGGATATCGCCGATGCGGCTGTCGAATTCGCTTGCAAGGCCCAGCTGCCTGAACAGCGCGGGCTCCGTATCGGGTTCAAGCGCATAGCCCGTCAGCCTGGCGCCCAGGCGCAGGAGCCACAGCGACATCCAGGAGCCCTTGAACCCCGTGTGCCCAGTAAGAAGGACGGTTTTGCCAGACCAGAAGCTCAAGCCCACACCTTCCACTTGGCTTCGCCGCGCTGCCACAGCTCATTCAGCTGGTTCTTGTCACGCAGCGTATCCATCGCCTGCCAGAAGCCCCTGTGCCTGTAAACCTGCAACTCTCCGCCGGTCGCGATCTGCTCCAGGGCGCGGCCTTCGAAGCTCGATGCGTCGCCTTCGATGTAATCGATCGTCTTGGGGCTGAGCACGAAGAAGCCGCCGTTGATCCAGCCGCCATCGCCCTGCGGCTTCTCCATGAAGCCTGTCACCCGCGTGCCTTCGGTTTCAAGCGCACCGTAGCGGCCCGGAGGCTGCACCGCCGTCACCGTGGCAAGCTTGCCGTGGGCTTCGTGAAACGCGATCAGAGCCGAAATATCGACATCGGCGACCCCGTCGCCATAGGTGAAGCAGAAATGGCTTTCATTCTCCAGGAACTTCCGCACCCGCCGGAGCCGTCCGCCGGTTTGCGTGCTCTCGCCCGTATCGATCAGCGTGACGCGCCAAGGCTCGGCGCCCGCCTGATGGATCTCAGTCCGGTTATTTGCCATGTCGAAGGTGACGTCGGACATATGAAGGAAGTAATTGGAGAAATATTCCTTAATAATGTAACCTTTGTAACCGCAGCAAATGATGAAATCGTTCACGCCATGCGCGGAGAAAATTTTAAGAATATGCCAGAGTATCGGGCGGCCGCCGATCTCCACCATCGGTTTTGGCTTCAGGTGAGTCTCTTCAGAGAGGCGCGTGCCGAGACCCCCGGCGAGAATGACAGCCTTCATTTGGCCCGCTAACTCCATAATTCCGCCATGACGCACGATGCCTTGGACGGCAAGCAATCGGGTCCGGGGCGAAAATAATCGTGAAGGTAGCTAGCGCCAAGCCGTTTCAAGCTCAAGCGGTATTTGCGCCGCGGCACGCTTTTGCGGCACGGCCGGGCGGGCGCGGTATTGCGCCGCTAAGGGCTCGACGCGAAATAAGCGCGCCACCTTGCTTGTTTTTTTGTTCGTCCGCTGCGTTGCGGAAACGGTTACATATCCCGCTATGCGCCCCTTTCCGCGCCTGGCGGACAAACAAAAATCCTGCGCAATCTAACGCGCTTATTTCGCGTCGAGCCCTAAGCGTCGTAGGCCGCTTTTTGCAGGATCCCCATGTCGGGAATGACGATCTCGCGGTAGTTGAGGAGTTCGATGACGCCTTTTGTCTTGAGCCGCGTCATCTGCCGGCTAACGGTCTCGATGGTAAGCCCCAGGCAATCGGAAATTTCCGCCCGCGACAGCGGTAATTGGAAGCGGACTGCACCTATGCCTTCGATGTGGGGGCAACCCATGTTCGGTACGCGCTTGGCGATCATGAGCAGGAAGCTCGCGACGCGCTCTTCCGCCCGCTTGCGGGCGAGCAGCAGCATCCACTCCTGGCAAGCGTCGAGTTCGCTGAGCGTATATTGAAACAGCCTGCGCTCTAGGCCGGGATAATCCGGTAGCAGCTTCTCGAAGCCAGCGGCGGGGAACGAGCAAAGCTCGACATTCGTGGCGGCTTCCGCGAAGTAGGGATTGTCCTTGCGGAAAGCGCGGCCCAGAAAATCGGAGGCGAACAAGAGGCCGATAATGTGCTGGCGGCCGTCCTCGAGCGTCTTGGTAAGCTTCACCACCCCCGAAACGATATTGGCGAAAATTGTATTGGTTTCGCCCTCGCCGAGAATGATCTGCCCCGCCTGAATGGTACGCCGCCGCGCCAGCCGGTTCAGGCCAGCGATCTCGCCTGCGCTCAGCGCGGCGCAAATCGCCTTGTGCCTGATCGTGCAGCCGCCGCAACGCGTCGCTTGCTCGACATAAGACAAACTACTCTCCCACCCACTGGGTGCCCGCCTTATTGCGCGGGCTTACCAAGGGCGATGTTAGCAGCAATGGGCGTGGGATGAGAAGTCAACTTTGATCTGGGTCAAAGCGCGAAATTGTAACAGCGCGGAACCAGGGTCTTGTGCAGCGCAAAATTGCGCGCTAATGCTTCCCTTTAAGCCACCACGAACGAAACCAAGATGGCCAGCAACATGCGCTCAAGTAGCCCGGAGGGCGGTAGCGCCAGCAACATGCGCTCAAGCAGCGCGGGGCGCAGTAGCGCTAACAAAATGTGGGGCGGGCGCTTCGAGTCGAAGCCCGCCGAGATCATGGAGGAAATCAACGCCTCCATATCCTTCGACCGGCGCTTCTACGCCGAAGACATCCGCGCAAGCCAGGCTCATGCCAACATGCTCTGCGCCGTGGGCATCCTCACGGACGCGGAGGCCGAAGCCATCGTCGCGGGCCTCGACGCCGTGCGCGCCGAGATCGAAGGCGGGCTCTTCGAGTTCCGCCGCGAATATGAAGACATCCACATGGCGGTGGAAGCGCGGCTCAAGGAGCTGATCGGCCCGGTTGCGGGCAAGCTCCACACCGCACGCTCGCGCAACGACCAGGTCGCCACCGACTTCCGGCTCTATGTCCGAGGCGCCATCGACCATTTCGACAGCCAGATCGCAGGCTTGCAGCTGGCGCTAGCCCGCAAAGCCGAAGCCTACGCGGGCACCCTCATGCCCGGCTTCACGCATATGCAGACCGCGCAGCCCGTCACCTTCGGCCATCATTGCCTCGCCTATGTCGAGATGCTGGCGCGCGACCGCGGCCGCTTTGCCGATGCCAGGAAGCGCGTGAACAAATCCCCGCTGGGCGCGGCGGCGCTGGCCGGCACATCCTTTCCCATCGACCGCCATATGACGGCGGACGAGCTGGGCTTCGAGCGCCCGATGGCGAATTCGCTCGACGCCGTATCGTCCCGCGACTTCGCGCTCGAAACGCTGGCAGCGGCCTCGATCTGCGCCGTGCACCTCTCGCGGCTCGCCGAGGAGATCGTGATCTGGTTCAGCGCGGGCTTCGGCTTCATCAGGCTTTCGGACAGCTTCACTACCGGCTCCTCGATCATGCCGCAGAAGCGCAACCCGGATGCCGCCGAGCTGGTGCGCGCCAAGGCCGGCCGGGTCGCCCGGCGCGTTCACCTCGCTGCTCATGGTGATGAAGGGCCTGCCGCTCGCCTATTCCAAGGACATGCAGGAGGACAAGGAAGCGATGTTCTCCGCCATCGACGCGCTGTCGCTGGGCCTTGCTGCCATGACGGGCATGGTCGAGGACATGCAGCCCGACGCGGAGAAAATGTACCACGCGGCCTCGCTCGGCTTTTCGACCGCGACCGACCTTGCCGACTGGCTCGTGCTGCACGCCAAGCTGCCCTTCCGCGAAGCGCATCATGCGACGGGCCGCATCGTGAAGGCGGCGGAGAAGGCCGGCGTCGATCTCGCCCATCTGCCGCTTGCCGCGATGAGAAAAATCGAACCGCGCGTCGATGCGGGCGTGTTCGAGGTGCTCAATATCGAAAAATCCGCCGCCAGCAGGCGCAGCTTTGGAGGCACAGCGCCGGAAAATGTGCGCGAGGCCGCTAAAATTTGGCTGAAGAGGCTGGAGTTAGGTGAAAGTTCGGGCTAATAGAATTGAATGGCGAGTTCCGGCTGCGCCGCAACGGGGAAAACATGTCTCGCATCGCGCGTAATTTGGTTCTGGCACTGAGCGTTGCCATGGTGCTTGCCGCTTGCGGCAAGAGGGGGGAGTTGCAAAGGCCCGCCCCGCCACCAGATGTCCAGAAAGACAGTAGCGGCAAAGGAGCGGATCCGAACCGGGGTTTCATCCTGGACCCGCTCGTTCGCTAAGCAGAGTTTCCCAAGGGGGTTTTGGGACAAGAACTCTGCTAAAACAAAGGACTCTAAGGAAGCATTCGTTGGAGACGCAACGGATGTATACCTAGAAACACCGGGCTTTTGCTCGCATGCATTATTTCGATTACCGGAATGGGACACTCCATGCCGAGGGCGTGGCGCTTGATGCAATCGCGCGCGCAATCGGCACGCCGTTCTATTGCTACTCAGCAGCGACCATCGAGCGGCATTACAAGGTTTTCGCCGGCGCGTTCGCTTCCGTGGATGCGCTCGTGTGCTACGCGATCAAGGCGAACGCTAACCTTTCCGTAATCAGGACGCTGGCCCGGCTCGGCTCAGGCGCGGATGTCGTTTCGGAAGGCGAAATTCACCGGGCGCTGGCCGCAGGCATCCCCGCTGACAAGATCGTCTTTTCGGGCGTCGGCAAGACCCGCGCCGAGATGGCCTTCGCGCTGGATGCCGGCATTTTCAGCTTCAACGTCGAATCCGAAGCCGAGCTTGGCGCGCTTAGCGAGGTTGCAACCGCCCGCGGTGCTGTCGCGCGGATTGCTTTCCGCATCAACCCGGATGTCGACGCGAAGACCCATGCCAAGATCTCCACGGGCAAGGCCGAGCACAAGTTCGGCATAGGCTGGCGCGAGGCCCCTGGGCTCTATGCGCTCGCCCGCACGCTGCCGGGGCTTTCGGTCGAAGGCGTGCATATGCACATCGGCAGCCAGATCACCAGCATCGAGCCGTTCCACGATGCGTTCGAGCTTCTGGCAACCCTCGTCGAAGAACTGCGCCGGGACGGGCATACGATTTCCTTTGTGAACCTTGGCGGCGGCCTGGGCATCCCCTATCGCTGGGACCAGGACGATCCGCCGCTGCCGGAGCACTACGCCCATGAGGCGGTTGCGGTGGCGAGACGGCTCGGCACAAAGCTCCTGTTCGAGCCGGGCCGCCTCATCATCGGCAATGCGGGCCTGCTTGTGACCCGCGTCATCTATGTGAAGCAGGGCGCGGGCAAGCGCTTCGTCATCGCCGACGCGGGCATGAACGACCTTGTGCGCCCCACGCTTTACGACGCCTATCACGATATCTGGCCCGTGCGCGAAGACCAGCGGAACGCCCCTTTGTCGAGCGCCGATCTGGTTGGCCCCGTCTGCGAGACCGGCGACTTCATGGCCAAGGACCGCCCGCTGCCGGAACTGGCTTCCGGCGACCTGCTCGCGGTCATGACCGCGGGCGCTTACGGCGCGGTGCAGTCTTCGGCCTACAATTCGCGCCGGCTCGTGCCCGAGGTGCTCGTCAACGGCAGCGAATACGCCGTTGTGCGCCCCCGGCCATCCTACGAGGACATGCTGAAGGCGGAGATCGTGGCGCCCTGGCTGCGGTAGAGCGCGCCGGATGTTCCGCGCTTGGTGCAGAGGTCTTCGGGCGCGGCCTACGCATTTCTTCAATACCAAGGCCAATAAACCCGCCAACTGACCTGTTTTCGCTCCACACGATAAGACGCATGACCGGTGATACCGCTGAGCCAAAGTTTCGACTCTCCAGCCACCGTTTCCGTCATGTGCGGCCGCCTTGGGCGTTTTGCCATGATCGAGGGTCACGCCCCTCACCCTGTCCCTCTCCCATGGGAGAGGGGACGCCTTAACAACGGCTGCGGCGGGACTCCCTCTCCCATGGGGAGAGGGCTGGGGTGAGGGGCGGAACGCTTCGTTCATGGCAAAACCCGCCGCCATGTCAGCGCCCTTGCGGATGCGCCCCTCGCGACGATGCCCAAGGGTCAATGCATAGGCTCGCCGGTATGATGCAGCATGAAAACCGCTCGCTGCCAAGCCATTGAAAACAGTGCGCTTTGTCGCTTTCTCGTCGAGATGGAACGGCGGCGAAGTCCTTGATTTGCCAGGCATCCACGGTCGCACGTCCGGCGGTAAAGGTTTGGCCGGCCTTACCGGAAAACCGCTTCGTACTTCTCTGGGCGCACTCTATGCCGGCGCTACCGCCGGTTCAGCCTCAATCGCCGGATGCGTAAACCCGCCGGCTGCCACGAGCTTGGCGAAACAGCCGCCGGCTTTCACCAATTCATCGTAGCGCCCGGTCTCGGCAATCCGCCCGTCCTCCATCACCACGATCTTGTCCGCATTGGCGACGGTGGAGAGGCGGTGCGCAATGATGAAGGTCGTGCGGTGCCGGCGCAGCGCGTCAAGCGCACGCTTGATTTTCAGCTCGGTCGCCATGTCGAGGGCGCTGGTGGCCTCGTCAAGCACCAGGATCGGTGCATCCTTCAGGACGGCGCGCGCTATGGCGACGCGCTGGCGTTCGCCGCCGGATAGTACCGCGCCGCGTTCGCCCAGGTTGAAGGCGTAGCCGTTGGGCTTACCGGTGATGAATTCGTGTGCTTCGGCCAGTGTGGCTGCATTTTCCACTTCGCTGTCCGTGCTGTCCGGCCTGCCAATGCGGATGTTGTCGGCAATGGTCCGGTGAAACAGGCCAGCGTCCTGGAAGACCACCGCGACGGACTGCCGCAAGGATTGCAGCGTCACATGACGGATGTCCCTGCCGTCGATACAAATGCGGCCCTCGTCCGGATCGCGCAGCCGCAGCAGCAAGGCCAGGGCTGTGGTCTTGCCCGCGCCTGTCGGTCCTACGAGCGCTATCGTTTCGCCGGGCTCCGCGCTGAGCTCGAGGTTGGACACACCTTCCGAGTTGCCAGGGTAATGGAAGCTGACGTTCTCGAACGTCACGCACCCTTTTACTTTTGCCAGCGGTGCCGCACCGGGTTCGTCGATAATTTCCGGCGGCGTGTCCAGCAAGCCGAAATAGGCGGCCAGCGTCGGTGCGGAATAGAAAACGCGCGTCACGAAGCTCGATACGTAGTCCATCTTGGCAATCAGCATCGAGGCGAAGCCGACGAAGCTGACCACCTTGCCGATGGAAATCGCACCCTGGGCGCTTAAGTGCGCGCCCGCGAGGAAGACGGTGATCATGGCGGCGGTCGAGGCGGCGGAGGTCATGGTCATCACTACCGCCCACCACACCAGAACCGGATATTGTGCCGCAAGGATGCGCCGGATCATCTCGCGAAAAGCGGACATTTCCTGCGCAAACCGCGCGTAACTTTGAACCACCATGACATTGGCGAATACGTCGCCGGTGCGTCCGGCGAGCCTGCGGTGTTCTTCTTCGACGATGTCCTGCCGCGACTTCGTGCGCGAAATGACGAAGTATTTGGTGGCGGCGAAAAACAGCGCCAGCACGCCTAGAATGAGGCCCAGGCGCGGCTCCATGGTGAGCGCGGTGGGCACCAGGAAGATCAGGCTGACGGCGGCTGCCATGTGCTCGCGCAGCATCGTCAGCCACAGGCTGAACAGCCGGTCGGCGCCCTGGAACACGATCTGCGTGGCACGGCTCGATCCCGTTTCGATGTGATAGCTGAGCGGCAGGGCGATGCCGTGCCCGAAGGCGGCCTCGATGGCATCCATGCGGCGGCGGTGGCACATGCGGTCGGCGAAGATGGATATCAGCATGCCGACGACAATGCCGGTCAGGCCCAGCGCCGCCCACAGCGTCACGACTTGCCCTACGGATTCTCGTTTGGCCAGGGCATCGACCACCCGGCCCAGCAGCACCGGCTCGGCCAGTTGAACGATGCCAATGATGACATTGGCCGCCAGCAGGATGGTCACGAGGCGCGGCTCTGCCAGCAGCATGGCAAATGCTCGCCGGTAAATCCGGGTCAGGGTCATGGCGGCTCCTCTTCAAATTGCCGCCACGGCGCGGGACAGGCAAGACGGCTTGGGAATGGGATCCAACTACTAACATAAATTAGGAACAATGGTAGCTGGGCTACATTACAGTTACAATTGATTGATGAAACTGGCTTTTTGAAGCAGGGCAAGGCCTCCTGCGGGGTTGCGCGGCAATATACCGGTTCGGTGCTCTGACCGCGGGGCCGGCGACGGACGGAATGGCCAGATAGCTTCCGTTCGACATTCGTCGCGACGGGCCAATAAGAGAAGCTCCCAACATCAGCACGGCGCGGGATATGATGCGCCAAAGCCACAGCATGGTTCCCTGTCTCAGACATAGCCAGCCATGTAACCAGGCCAACCGATTCCGTAGACGGCCGCACAACCGCTCGGCTGAGCGCCGGGAGGCTACCTCCGCGACACCGCTTATCGCGAAGTCAAATGATAATCGGCGGAAAACCTGCTGCGGCGCTACTGTCCGCTTGGCGGACCATCCGAAAAAAGCCAGGCGTTAGTAGACCTTTTTCTCGTTTGACAATCGCCAATTTTGCGCATAGCTAATAGCCGAATTTCCTAGGTCATTGATTTATGGACATCATTCCCCGGCATATGGCGGCAAGAGTTGCGGCAACCCTGCGTACGAGCCGTGTCATCAATGTCGTGGGGCCTCGGCAGGCGGGCAAAACCACCCTCGTGCGCGATATGGTCGAAGCCGCGCAATTCCTTAACCTGGATGACGAAACTCTCCTTGCCTCCCTGGCACTGGACGCATACGGCCAACTGAGCACGCTCGCTGCTGAAACCGCGGAAGCCGGCCTGCCGATCGTTATCGACGAGGTTCAGCGTCTGCCGCAGATCACCTTGGCTCTGAAACGAATTGTAGACCACGACCGGCGCCCGGGCCAGTTTCTGCTGACCGGCTCCTCGGACGTCTTTACCACCCCAAAGGCGCTCGACAGCTTGGCTGGCCGGGTTTCAACCCTCACACTCTGGCCGCTGAGTGCCGCCGAAATCATGCGCGCCGGACCGTGCCGGCTCTTGGATGCGCTTGGCGATGAACCAGATAGCTGCATCGCGCGCCTGCCGAAGCCGGTCTCCTTTGCGCGGCCGGATGCGATTGACTCGCTCGTGCGCGGCGGTTTTCCCGAAATCCGGTGTCTCAACGGTGCAGACAGGATGGCGCGGTACGATTCCTATGTGGCCAGCATCGTCGAACGCGACGTGGCTCCGGTCACCGCGGTTCGCCGTCCGGATACGTTGCGCCGCCTGATCAATCAGCTTGCCCATCGAACCGCTGAAGAACTTAACGTCTCAAGTCTTTGCAGCGTTCTCGGAGCCCGCAAGGAAACGGTTGCGAGTTATCTCGACGTCCTCTCCCGCCTTGGCATTGTGCGCCGCCTCGGCGCCTGGACCTCATCTGGAGCACGCAAGGAAGTCAGGTCGCCGAAGCTGCATTTTATGGACACAGGCTGCGCGACGGCCCTTCGAGGTGAAGACGCCGCGAGTTTCGGCCTTGGCTCTGACCCTGTCGCGCTGGGGCACATCTTGGAAAGCTATGTCTTTTGCGAACTTGAGAAATCGCTGCCGTACCTCAAGCAGCGTTGGGAGCTTTACCACTGGCGTTACGCTCCCCGGGAGATCGATATCGTTGCCCAGGCGCCAGGGCGGATGCTCGCCTTGTTCGAAATGAAGGCTTCGACGTCCGTGAGTTTGGACGACTTCCGGCACCTCGACTGGTTCCTCAAGGATGGGCCGGGCAGCGCGTATAAGGGAGCAAGCTTCGTTGTATACCTCGGCGATCAGTTGCGTTCCTTTGGCCCAGCCCGTATCGCGCTTCCCTTGTCTATCTTGTGGTCCTTCCCGGTGGATTCCGCGCAACCGGGACAAACGGAGAAGTAGTGACCCGCTGTTGGCGTTCGAGGGCGTAGCCAATCGAGACGATAGCGAGGTTGGCAGATCTGGCCATCCGGCTCGCATATTTTGCTTCGAGCCTTAAGCGGGCTTACCCGCCGGCCGCTGCTCGCGGGAAATTGAAGGCTTGTTACGCAATATAGTGCTCAAGTCCTAGCTGCTAACCGTCCGGATTGTGGGTTTCTGATCGAAAGCCGGCTATCCAAGCCGATTTTGGGTGTGTCATATTATCGCGGGTTCGGGTAGCGCCGCCGGATAAGGCTTCAAAAAAGACGCGCCCGCTTGTTCTAGGGAAAATGGGAGGATCGCTCATATGCCGGAAATTTCCATGGTGGTGAACGGCAAGCCGGTTCGCGCGGACGTGCCGCCGAACATGCTGCTGTCCGAATTCTTACGGCAAAGGCTGGGGCTGACCGGCACGCATGTGGGCTGCGACACCTCGCAGTGCGGCGCCTGCACCGTTCACATCAACGGCAACTCTGCAAAATCGTGCACCACGCTTGCCGTCCAGGCGGATGGCGCGCGCGTTACTACCATCGAAGGGCTTTCCTCCGGTACGGATCTGCATCCCGTTCAGGCGGCGTTCCGCGAAACCCACGGCCTGCAATGCGGCTTCTGTACGCCCGGCATGATTATGTCCTCGGCCGATCTCTTGCAAAAGAACTCCAATCCCAGCGAACCCGAGATCCGCGACTGGCTCAAAGGCAATATTTGCCGCTGTACCGGCTACCATAACATCGTGAGGGCCGTGGAGACGGCCGCCGAAGCTATGAGCAGCCAGCGCAAGGCTGCGGAATAAGGGCGGGAGGCAAAAACATGTCGGAACAAGGAATAGGCGCGTCCGTTAAGCGGCGCGAAGACTTTCGATTTATTAAGGGCCTTGGGAAATATGTGGACGATATCGTCCTTCCCCATCAGACCTATTGTTACTTCCTCCGGTCATCGGTCGCGCATGCGCGCATCGTTTCCATAGACACCTCGGCGGCCAAAGCGGCGCCGGGCGTTGTCGCGGTGTTCACGCATGAGGAAATCGATGCCTCGGGCGCTGGCGGCGTGCCTTGCGGGTGGCTCATTACCGGCCGCGACGGGCAGCCGATGAAGGAGCCCAAGCATCCGATCCTTGCGGCAGGCAAGGTGCGGCATGTGGGCGATCCAATCGTCGCGATCATCGCCGAGACTTTCAATCAAGCCAAGGATGCGGCCGAGCTTGTGAAGCTCGACCTGGAAGAGTTGCCTGCGGTCGTGAACATGAAGAAGGCGATCCAGGGCGGCGGCACACCCGTGCACGAGGAAGCACAGGATAACCTCTGCTACGATTGGGAGCTTGGCGACAAGGCCGCCACCGACGCCGCATTCGCCCGCGCGGCCCACATCACCAAGATCGACCTCATCAATAACCGGCTGATCCCGAACGCGATGGAGCCGCGCGCGGCAATCGGCGACTACGATCTGGCGACGGGCGAGTATACGCTCTACACCACGAGCCAGAACCCGCACGTGATCCGCCTCTTGATGGGCGCCTTCGTTCTCAGCATCCCGGAGCACAAGCTCAGGGTCTATGCACCCGACGTCGGCGGCGGCTTTGGCTCGAAGATCTTCCACTATGCCGAAGAAGCCTTCGTGACCTGGGCCAGCGCCCGCGTCGGACGGCCCATCAGGTGGGTTGCCGAGCGCAGCGAATCTTTCATGTCGGATGCGCATGGCCGCGACCACGTCACGCACGCGGAATTGGCGGTGGACGCGAACGGCAAGACGATTGGGCTCAGGAGCGACACGCTCGCCAATCTGGGCGCCTACCTGTCGACCTTCTCGACCAGCGTTCCGACCTGGCTGCATGGCACGCTGCTCGCGGGGCAATACACGACGCCCGCGATCTACGTCAATGTGAAGGCCGTGTTCACGAACACCGTGCCCGTCGATGCCTATCGGGGTGCCGGCCGGCCGGAAGCGACCTTCATCGTGGAACGCCTCATGAGCAAGGCCGCGCAAGAGCTGGGCGTGGATCAGGCGGAATTCCGCCGGAAGAACATGATCCAGCCGAGCCAGTTCCCCTATCAGACGCCGGTTGCGGTGGTCTACGACACGGGCGACTACGAAACCGCGCTGAACGAAGCGCTGAAGCTCTCCGATTACGCGGGCTTCCCGGCGCGCAAGGCGGCGGCAAAGGCGAAGGGCAAGCTCCGGGGCATCGGCGTGTGCAGCTACATCGAGGCTTGCGGCATCGCGCCTTCGAGCCTCGTCGGTGCGCTGGGCGCCCGCGCTGGCCTCTACGAAGCGGCCACCGTGCGCGTCAACCCAACGGGCAGCGTCACGGTGCTCACGGGCTCCCACAGCCACGGGCAGGGGCATGAGACGACCTTCGCGCAGGTGGTTGCCGACAAGCTCGGCATCGATTTCGAGCCAGGTCGATATCGTCCACGGCGACACGGCCAAGGTGCCGTTCGGCATGGGCACCTACGGTTCGCGTTCGCTGGCGGTTGGCGGCTCGGCCATCGTGAAGGCCCTCGACAAGATCATCGAGAAGGGCCGCAAGATCGCCTCGCACCTGCTCGAAGCCTCCGAGGGCGACATCGAGTTCGAGAACGGCGCTTACAAAGTGAAAGGCACCGACAAGCAGAAGACCTTCGGCGAAATCGCCCTCACCGCTTACGTGCCGCACAAGTACCCGCTCGAAAGCCTCGAACCCGGCCTCGAAGAGACCGCGTTCTACGATCCGAAGAACTTCACCTATCCAGCGGGCACCTATGTCTGCGAGGTGGAGATCGACCCGGCTACCGGTGCCGTGGAGATCGTCTCCTTCACGGCGGCGGACGATTTCGGCAACGTCGTCAACCCGATGATCGTCGAAGGCCAGGTCCATGGCGGCTTGGCGCAGGGCATCGGGCAGGCGCTGCTTGAAAACGCGGTCTACGACGAGAACGGCCAGCTTCTGACGGGCTCGTTCATGGACTACACCATGCCGCGCGCCGACGACCTGCCGATGTTCAAGCTTGCCACCCTCAAGGGCACGCCTTGCACGCACAATCCACTTGGCGTGAAGGGCTGCGGCGAGGCAGGGGCCATCGGTTCGCCGCCGGCGGTCATCAACTCGATTGTGGACGCGCTCAAGGAGTTCGGCGTCGACCACATGGATATGCCGGCGACGCCTGAGAAAATCTGGCGCGCCATCCATGCGGGAGCGAAAATGGCCGCTGAATGATAGGAGGCCGCCCGGATGGATCGCGAAACGAAGAAGGCTCTGAAGAAGCAGTGGGCGCAACAACAGCGCGCCACTGTCCGCTCCACCTTGCCGCTTGGCGAGGATGCCATGAGAGCCATGTTCGACTGGCTCGAAGAGGCATTGCCCGATTGCGGATGCGATCATTCCCGGCGTCTGACCACCGCATGGCTTCAGGAACACGGCCATCCCGTGGAAGCGGTATCGGCCTGGCTCGATAACAATGGCGGTTTTTGCGACTGCGAGGTTCTGGCGAACGCTGCAGACCGCTTCGAAGACGCCGTAAAGCCCACGGATAGCCGCGGCGCGAAGCATTAATGGAGGAAACAGCAGTGAACAATTTCGACTATGTGCGTCCTACGTCCGTGGCCGCTGCCGCTCAGGCACTGTCCGCGGCAGGCGCTACGGCACTTTCCGGCGGGCATACGCTGATACCCACCATCAAGCAGCGGCTGGCCAAGCCATCCGTACTTGTCGATCTAAGCGGCCTTGCCGAGCTGAAGGGCATCCGCCGGGAAAACAGCACGCTCGTCATCGGCGCCTCCGCCACCCATGCCGAAGTGGCGGCGAGCAGCGACGTGCGGCAAGCCATTCCGGCGCTTGCAAAGCTAGCCGGCGGCATCGGCGACCCCCAGGTCCGCCATCGCGGCACCATCGGCGGCTCGGTTGCGAACAACGACCCTGCGGCGGACTATCCCGCCGCGGTGCTGGCACTTGGCGCGACCATCGTCACCAACAAGCGTCAGATCGAGGCGGATAAATACTTCACAGGGCTGTTCTCGACGGCGCTTCAGCCGGGCGAGATCATCGTATCGGTCCGCTTCCCGATCCCGGAGAAGGCGGGCTACGTGAAGTTCGAGCAGCGGGCTTCGCGCTATTGCCTGGTCTCCGTGTTCGTGGCCAAGGGCAAGGGCGGCATGTTCTCCTCGGGGGATGTGCGCGTTGCCGTGTCAGGTGCCGGCTCGAACGGCGTATTCCGCGTGTCCGCGATGGAGGCGGCGCTCAAAGCCAACTTCTCTGCCAGCGCGATAGCCTCCGTGAGCGTTCCGGCTTCGGGCCTCATGAGCGACATGCACGGCAGCGCGGACTACCGGGCCGCGCTGATAACTGCCATCGCGCAAAGGGCTGTTGCGGCCGCGTGATGCGAAAATGCCGCGAAACGGTTTGCGTACTCCGCGTGTGCGGGCTGTTTCGCGGGGTATATTCGTGGCGCGGTTGCGGCATGAATTGAGCTTATAACCCCTCACCCTGTCCCTCTCCCTATGGGAGAGGGAACGCCCTAATGACAGCTGCGGCGGGACTCCCTCTCCCACAGGGAGAGGGCTGGGGTGAGGGGTTACAGAGCCAAGTTCATGGCGATACCGCCCATAAGCGAAGCAACCGGCTGGATATTTCATGACCGAAGCAGTCCCTACCAGCGTTCCCGAAACCGTCCGTTTGCTTGCCAAAGGCGGCTATCTCGCCAGCGATGCGCTGGCGGCCTCCATATTCCTTGCTCTCAAGCTCAAGCGGCCCCTGCTGCTGGAAGGCGAGGCGGGCGTCGGCAAGACCGAAGTCGCGAAGGTGCTGGCAGCCGTGCTGGACCGGCCGCTGGTGCGCCTCCAATGCTACGAGGGGTTGGACCTTTCCAGTGCCGCTTACGAGTGGAACTACAGCAAGCAGCTTCTGCATATCCGGGCGACCGAAGCTGCGGGTCACGCCGCGAGCGAGATGCTGGAGCGCGATCTCTATAGTGAAAGCTACCTGCTCAAACGCCCGCTGTTGCAGGCGCTTGAGCTATCCAAGGAAGGCAAGGCGCCGATCCTTCTGATAGACGAACTCGACCGGGCCGACGAGCCGTTCGAGGCGTTTCTGCTTGAGGTGCTCGCCGATTACCAGATCACGATCCCCGAGCTTGGCACGATCCGCGCGGCCGAACCGCCGATCACCATCCTCACCTCGAACCGCACGCGCGAGGTGCACGACGCGGTGCGGCGGCGGTGCTTCTACAGCTGGATCGACTACCCTTCGGCCAAGCGCGAGAACGAGATCCTCAAGCTGAAGGTTCCCGATGCGCCGGAAGCGCTGACGCAGCAGATCGTGGGCTTCGTGCAGTCGATCCGCCAGATGGACCTCTACAAGCATCCAGGCATTGCCGAGACCATCAACTGGGCGCAGGCGCTGACTTCGCTCGACTGCGTGGCGCTCGACCTCGAATCCGCGAACTCGACGCTGGGGACGTTGCTCAAGTATCAGGACGATATTGCGCGCATCCAGGGCAGCGAGGCCGCGCGGCTGTTGGAGCAGGTGAAATCGCGCGCGCGGGAGGCGGCGTTTACGGCGGAGGGGGATGCGGCTTGAAGCTAAAATCGAAGGCTGTAACCGCTCACCCCGAGGGAGAGGGAGTTCCCTCGCAGCCGTTGTCAGGGCGTCCCCTCTCCCATAGGGAGAGGGACAGGGTGAGGGGTTGCAGCCCGGCGTTCATGGCTCCCCCGTTCGAATATTCTCATTTGCACTTTCGCGGACATGACGGAGCTTTCGTGCAGACCTCTCACCAGTAAAGATTCCGCTAACACCGCCTACGGTGCCATAATGCTTAATGCGAACTTAGTTAATCTCGAATCACTGTGTCGCAAATTGCCCGTATTGCGTCAAAAATTGCTCGATTTCAGGCCGATTTCCGTCATCCAAAACCACAGTTAAATATAATCGCAGATTCTTTGTTAACGGCGGAAACGGTGCATTTTCCCGGAAGCGGGTATCCGAAACACAAATATTTTCACACAAGTTCAATGACTTAAGTGTACCGTTAGCGGTTTTTGAACGGTTTTTTGCTATACTTTTCTGTATCGAAAAGGACGGTCCGGCCGGGCGCCTCCAGCACCCCTCGCGAAATAAATCGGAGTAAAGTTACATAATGCGCACCTTGCACCAAATCCCATGGCGGCTTGACGCGAATGGCTAGGCGGCTCGACGCAAATATCGTAGCGGCGATGGCGGATGGCGGGCGGCTTGCGGCCAACATCCTTGGGTTCGCGCGCGTGCTGCGGTCCGCCGGGCATGCCCATCGGCCCGAAACGGGTGATGGAGGCGGTCGAGGCGGTGCAGGCGGCGGGCCTGTCCGATCCGAAAGTCTTCTATTGGACACTCCACTCCGTCTTTGTCAGCAGGCCCTCCGAGCGCGAGATTTTCGCCCAGGCCTTCCATCTGATCTGGCGCGATCCGGGCTATATCCAACAGCTCTTGTCGGTGATGGTGCCGAATTTGCGCAATTCGGGCGCGCCCCGCGATGCGATGGCCAGGCGCCTGGCCGACAGCCTGTTCCTCAAGCAGGGCGCCGAGCAGGCGGTCGAGCGCGATCATCTGGAGATCGATGCGGTTGGCACGGCGAGCGATCTTGAGGTGCTGGCGGGCAAGGATTTCGAGCAGATGACGGCGGACGAGTTGCGGCTTGCGCGGCTCGCGATCATGGATTTGGCCCAGCGTATCGCCAAGCGCGCGACGCGGCGGTTTTCGCCCAAGGGCACGGGCGGCGGCAAGCGCCTGGATCTGCGGCGGATGCTGCGGCAGGCCGGTTCGCGCGGGCCGGAGGGGATGCTGCCCTTGTTCAAGCGACGGCAGCGGCGGGCGCCTCCGCTCGTGGTGATGTGCGATATTTCGGGCTCGATGGACAGCTACGCCCGCGTGTTCCTGCATTTCCTCTACGCGCTGATCAATGGCGGGGAGCGGGTGCATGCCTTCCTGTTCGGGACGCGGCTCACCAATGTGACGCGTATATTGCGGGACCGCGATCCCGATACGGCGATGGCCAAGGCTGCGGGCAAGGTACAGGACTGGTCCGGCGGCACGCGGATCGGCGAAAGCCTGCATAGCTTCAACAAGGTGTGGGCGCGGCGCGTGCTTGGGCAGAACGCGACGGTGCTGCTGTTCACCGACGGGCTGGACCGGTCGGGCGGCGAGGGAATTGCGCGGGAGGCGCGGCGGCTCGCCGCTTCGAGCCGGCGGCTGATCTGGGTCAATCCGCTGTTGCGCTACGACGGCTATGCGCCGCTGGCCGCGGGGGCTGTGGAACTCAACCGCTACGTGAGCGAAATGCGTGCCTGCCACAATCTGAACAGTGTCGCGGGCCTGGCTGCGGCTTTGAGCAAGAATTAGCCCCGGATCTGGAGCATTTGAATTGTCGTGTTAGCGGATATCTTAGGCTTGTCTACACATGATGCGAGAGATTGGTTTTTCAGCATCACGCAACGTGGCCCCAAATGAAAACAGCGTCTACTAGAAGCGGTGACAGCGCTGTCCTGGATAAGGAAGTTCCATTCGATTTCGCCGAGCTGTTCTTTTCAAGGACGGACGAGAAGGGCCGCATTCTTTCGGGTAACAGCGTCTTCCAGCGGATCAGTTACTACTCTTGGGACGAACTGACGGGCAAACCGCATAATGTCATCCGCCACCCGGATATGCCGAGAGCGGTTTTCTGGCTCTTGTGGGATACGATCCGGCGGGGAGAGCCGATCGGCGCTTATGTCAAGAACAGGGCGAAGGACGGGCGGTATTATTGGGTTTTCGCGATCGTGACGCCTATCGACAGCGGCTATCTTTCCGTCCGGCTGAAGCCCAGCAGCGCGGTTTTTGAGACCGTGCAGCAGGAATATCGCGCGATTCTGGACATGGAAACGCGCCAGAACCTCAAGCCGGCTGAAAGTGCCAAGGCGCTGCTCGACAGGATCGCGCAGCTCGGTTTTCGCGATTACGCAGCGTTCATGGCGGAAGCGCTCGCCCAGGAAATCATAGCGCGGGACGTGCAGCTCGGCCGGGCGCCCGATCCGTCAATCCCGCAATTCGAGGCGCTAGGGACGGCCGCCCAGAAGCTTCTGAAGCAAGCGGAAATCATATCCGGCAACTACGCCGCCAGCCGGTACATACCGCTAAACCTTCGCGTACAGGCCGCTCAGCTTGGAGAAGCGGCCGCCACTATCGGGGTTATTTCGGTCAACTACAGTATTATATCTGCAGATATAAAGAAACTGATGGATGAACTTGTTGTGTCGGCGCAGCATGTGGCAGATGCAGTATCTAAAGGGTTGTTTTTGTTCTGTACAGCTCGATTGCAAAACGAAACGGCCAAGTTATTCCAAACGGAAGCATCATCTGGCGGTGAGGCATTGCGGGCTGAAATGGCTCGTCTTGAGATGCAATGCAAGACTTATTCAGAAAGCGCCGTGGAAGGACTTAGCGCTATTGCCGGCGAGGCGGAGCGATTTCATCAAGCTTGCGCCGAGATGCAAAAACTGGCGACGGGCCTCGAAGTTACCCGTGTCATGGCGAACATAGAAAGCGCCCGGTTGAGTTCCGCCCACGGCGGCTTGAACACGCTGTCGGCGAGCCTCGCGCAGTTCCAGGCGTCCATTTCGAGCGGCTTGAGCGAGATCGCCAGCTTGAGCCGGTTCATCAAGATGAATACGCAGAGGCTTATCGAGAACACTGGGCAGAGGAACCGCCTTGCGGCGTGAGTGCCGGCCGCCATCGCAGCAATCGCATGACTGGGCCGCCGGAAGTACGGAAGGGAAAACCGCTGTTCAGCAGCAGGCGCGCGAGGTGTAATACCGATTCCGGTTGAATGGTTCACAGTTGTCACCTGGAAAAGCCGGAGGCTTTATCCGGGGGCTGGCAGTATACTCAACAAGATCCTGCGTCTGCGCAGCGGCATTCCATGCTGCAGCGCGAACGGGATGACACCATTCGCCGGCGAAGCGCTCAACCGGACTTAGTATAAGCCTGTGCCGCCGTTGGCGCGACCGGCGCGGCGGAACGGGCCGGGCTTCAGGCGGCGCGCTGCAACCCCAGCAAGGCGGCGGTTCAGAAAAGCTCGATGTCCGAAGTTGCGGGAACCGCGGTCGCCGGCACCGGCATGGAAATGCCATCGATCTGCACGGCGGCCACAAACCGGTCGCGCATTTCACCCAAAGAGAAGGTGCTCACCACATCGCGGAGCAGAGCGTCCTCCGCCTGCTGGGTGCCCGAAGAGTGCGGGGATTGCTCGGCGATGGAGGAAGCCGCGCGGCTCAAAACGACCATGGCACCCTTGACGTTGTGGATGCGCTGCATCACCCGGTCCTGGAACTGCATGCCGACGATGGCGCCGTTGACCGCCTGTTCCAACTCCTGCGAGGAAACAGCAGTCTTCTGCAGCGCATCGGCTATGGCAGCGTTCTGATCCACGAGGCAATTCATCATGGCCTTGATGCGCGCCTGCGCGTTCACGTTCTCGTCCGACATCTCGATGGCGGAGATTTCCTGGAGCAGGTTGCCGCCGCGTTCGACACCATCGGATACGGTCAGGATCTGCTTCTTCACGGTATCGGAAAGCGCGTTCACCGCGCCGGCGAGATCGCCGATTTCAGTTGCCACCACTGCGAAGCCCCGGCCAGCCGCACCCGCGCGTGCTGCCTCGATCTTGGCGTTCAGAGACAATAGCTTGGTCTGCTTGTTGATTTTCTCGATCTGGGTGATCGAAGCCTGCATGGACTTGATCTCGTGCTGGACGTCTCCCAGCGCATGGCTCATGGCGACGCTGCGGGTGGTAAGCTGGTTGATCTTCTGCACCAGCTCCGTAAGCGTATTGGAGAGGCTCTCGGAAAGCTCCGCAAGCGGAATGCTTTCGCCGTTCAGCTCGATTTTCTGAACGGCAGACATGAGCCCCTTCACAGTCTCAGTCTCCGACCGCGCTGCCAGGGCCATATTCTGGAATTTTTTGACGAGTTCGAAGACGTGCGTTTCGATGTCTTCCGAAGTGAGGGAGAGTTCGCCGCACAGCGTATCAATCGTCTTGCTTTGAGCCGCGGCCAGTCCTGCGGCGCTTCCGTCCCGATCACCCGGCAGGATAATACCCGGTGCAAGGCTGCCTGTGTCCGCCTTCTCAAAAACTCTATTCAGCATTCCATTCATCGGCGGATACTTCTTGTTGGCGCTACCACCCTCCGGGCTACTTGAGCGCGAGTTCTTGTCTGGCCAGGCGACCCTGGCGGCTCATACCTTCGATCAAATCCGGATTGCGCGCTTTCCGCCTTCAGCAGAGAGGTTCATGATTTCCTGGGCGATTTTGGTCAGAGGCAGTTCGGACTCGACGCCTCCAACTTCGTTGGCCACCTTGGGCATTCCGTAGACTACGCAGCTGGCTTCGTCCTGGCCAACCGTGTGAGCGCCGCTCTTGCGCATGGCGAGAAGGCCATCGGCGCCGTCCTTGCCCATTCCGGTCAAAATAACGCCGATTGCGTTTTTTCCCGCCGATTCCGCCGCCGAGTGAAACAGCACGTCGACCGAAGGGCAATGGCCGCTCACCCGCTCGGTTCCTTTCACGGCGCAAATGTAGTTCGCGCCCGAACGGCCGAGCCGGAGGTGCCGGTCTCCTGGAGCGATATAGGCATGGCCCGGCAGCACACGCTCGCCATCCTTGGCTTCCGATACGCGGATCTGCGCCGAGTTGTCCAAGCGCCTGGCGAAGCTCGCGGTGAATTGCTCCGGCATATGCTGAGTGATGAGGATGGCGGGGCTATCCGGGGGCATCTGGAGGATGACGTGGTGGAGCGCCTCCACGCCGCCGGTAGAAGCGCCGATCAGGATGACTTTCTCGGTAGAAGAATAGTTTACCGGCCGCTTCAGTGCGATGCCGCCGCCTGGATGAGGATCCCGCTTTTGAACGCGCGCGCGCGAGGCCGCCTTGACCTTCGCGACAATTTCCTCCTGCTTTGCCTTCAATCCCGATTGCAAATTCATCGTCGGCTTGGCGATGAAGTCCACGGCGCCCAGTTCGAGCGCCCGCATTGTCGCCTCGGCACCTTCCTGGGTCAGCGAGGAAATCATGACCACCGGCATCGGATGCAGCGTCATGATCTTCTCCAGGAAGGAGATGCCATCCATGCGCGGCATTTCGACGTCCAGCGTCAGCACGTCGGGGTTCAGCTGCTTGATCTTCTCGCGTGCAACAAGGGGATCGGGAACCGCGCCCACAACCTCGATTTCGGGGTCGGAGGACAGCATGGTGCTGATCATTTCCCGCATCAGCGCGGAATTGTCGACGACAAGAACGCGGATCATTTTCTCACTCAACGGATTTGCCTCAATCGAAAAGCTGAATGGAACCTTCTTCCGGCTCGGCTTTCAGAGTCGCCTGGTACCGGCGCTCGTCTTCGTTGACGGTTTTCTCGCTCGCTCCCATGAGAAATAGCCGCTTAACCTTACCGCTAGCTGGGTGATAATGGATGCGCCGGCCGTAGGGTCCGCCAATATCGGCAGCCGCAACCCGCAAGCCTTCGTTGGACAGGTAGCGGAGAACGAAGTCGGCGTTCTTCTTTCCGATCATGGCGGGCCCCTGCGTGAAGTTGGCCCCGCCGAACAGCTTGATCTCCAGGCGCGACCGCGGGCAGCCCATGCCCAGCACCGAATTGATCAGCATTTCCATCGCGAAATTGCCGTAGAGCGCTGCGGAGCTGAACGGGTTGGTGTTCGAGAGGCCGGTTTCGCTTTCGGGCAGCATGAAGTGGTTCATGCCGCCAATCCCCGAGATAGGGTCGCGGACGCAGGCGGCGATGCAGGAGCCGAGGATGGTGACAATCGTCTCCTTGGGGTCCTCGGTCGTGTGGGTTTCGCCCGGCAGAAGGCGGGTCAGGAATTCGCCATCCGCGCTGTAGATCCGGCGCGAAGTGGCGGCCGGCCCGATCTCGTGCGGCAGTGCCGCCTGTTTTTTTCGAAGCGCTGTCATGAGCCGATCTTCTGATAGATGGTGTGGCCGCCGAGTTTGAAGTGGTGGTATTGATCCAAAAGCGACTCGGAGTGGCCGACATAAAGCCAGCCGCCGCTCTTCAGCATCGCGTGAAGCCGTTCGACGAGCTTGGCCTTCGTTTCTGCATCGAAGTAGATCATGACGTTCCGGCAGAAGATGACGTCGAACGGTCCCTTCATGGGCCAGGGGCCGAGAAGGTTCAGCTGGTTGAACGTGACGAGGGACTGAATATCTGGTGCGACGAGAACGCCGCCTGCGTCCTTTTCGAAACTGAACTCCCGCATCTGGGCGGGGATGTCTTCGAGGGCCGAGGACGGATAGCGTGCTGCCATAGCCTTGTTCAGCACCGCCGTGTCGAGATCGGTGGCAAGGACGCGGAAATCCCAGTCGCGGCCTGCTGCTTTTTGAGAGGCCATGGCCGTCATTGCAATGGAGTAGGGCTCCTCGCCCGTGGAACATGCCGCGGACCAGATCCTGACGCGCGGTTTTCCCGCCCGGGCGGCCTGCCATACCTCCGCCAGTGCGGTCTTTTGCAAATGATCGAAGTGATGGGATTTGCGGAAGAATTTCGTGAGGTTGGTGGTGATGGCGTTGATCAGGGAACCGTACTCATCCGGTCCTTCGCTGCCGCCCAGGAGCTCGCAATATTCCCTGAAGGAACTGAGGTGCAAGGCACGCAGCCGCCTCGCAAGCCGCGAGTAGACCATGTCGCGCTTGTGGGCGCCAAGCACAATGCCGCTGTGCTCGTAAACGAGACCGGCAATCGTTTTGAAATCCGTCTGGGTGAACGGAAATTCAAAGTCGGTGCTGGGAACTCGGGTTGCTGTTTGCAGTGCCATGGACCTAACGCTTCGTTACGGAGGGGCAGGGGAAACTTCCGTTTCCCCTGCTTGTTTGCTTCAAGCGGCTAGAACTCTTTCCAGTCCGTCCCGGCGTCGCTCTTTGCCTGGAAGGCACCGGCAGGAACGGACTTTCCGTTGCGGCCGCCTGCCGCACGGGTTCCGCTTGCCTTGGCAGCCGGGGCTGCCTTTTTCACCTGGATGCCTTGCGCCGGGCGTTTGCCGGCTGCCGGCTTCTCTGCCGCAACGTTTGCCTCGTCGATCTGGAACGCGGACATCTTCTCGAACATGCCCTGCGCCTCGTCCTGGAGGGTCCGGCTGGCGGCAGCACTTTCCTCGACCAATGCACCGTTCTGCTGGGTCATCTGATCCATCTGCGTCACGGCCTTGTTGATCTCTTCGACGCCGGATGCCTGCTCCTTACTTGCTGCCGCGATCTCCGCCACGATGTCGGCGACGCGGTTGATGGAGTTGACGATCTCGCCCAGCGATCCGCCGGCATTGCCGACCAGCTTCACGCCTTCCTTGACCTGGCGTCCGCTTTCGCCGATGAGGCCCTTGATGTCCTTCGCCGCGACCGAGGTCCGCTGTGCGAGCGAGCGCACTTCGGAGGCAACCACGGTGAAGCCCTTGCCGGCATCGCCAGCGCGGGCCGCTTCGACAGCCGCGTTCAGCGCAAGCAGGTTGGTCTGGAAGGCGATCTCGTCGATCACGCTGATGATCTCAGAAATCTTGTCCGAGGACCGCTCGATGCGCTCCATGGCTTCCACGGCCTTGCTGACGACGCCGCCGCCTTCTGTCGCGACCGAACGGGCATTGACGGCCAGCTGATTGGCCTGCTGGGCGTTGTCGGCGTTCTGCTTGACGGTCGCGGCCATCTCTTCCATGGACGCAGCCGTTTCTTCGAGGCTCGATGCCTGCTGCTCGGTCCGCTGGGCCAGGTCGTTGGTGCCGCTTGCGATTTCGGCTGAGGCCGACGATACGGTCGATGACGCCTGCAGCATCGTCGAAACGACACCCGTCATCGTATCGAGGAGACCGTTCACGCCGACGCACAGCGCTTCGATCTCACCGCTCTTGCCGTCCAATGGGATGCGCTGGGTGAGGTCGTTCTCCTGGGCCGCGCCGACAGCTTCCTGGGTCTGCTGGACCGCTTGCTGCAAGGCTGCCTGCTGCTCCTGCTCCGACCGCTTGGCGGCGAGAAGACGCTCCATGCTGGTGTTGATGGTCTCGAAGGTCTGACGCGCCTCGGCTGTGTCGTTGTCGCCCGCCGAAGTCTCGACCGAGAAGTCAGCGTCGCCCTTGGCCAGCCGGCCAAGCCCGTCAACCAGCTTCTCAGTTTCAGCCGCCTGATAGTCGGCGACCTTCTTGGCCAGCCTGGAGGCCTTTTTGACCTCGGTCTGGTCCATGACCACTTCGAGCGCGCCGATCACCTTGCCAGCCTCGTCGCGAACCGGGACACCCGTGTAGCTGATGTCCAATTCCACGCCGGCCATCGGCTTGCACTGCGTCTCCGACGTAGCCGACTGGTCGCGGCTCATGGCCTGGTAGCAGGAGCACTTGTCGGTCTTGCAATCGCCGGTCTTGAAGTGATCGAAGCACTTGCTGCCGATTACCTGCTGCGGCGTGCGTCCGCCCACCTTCGCGCCAGACGCGTTCATGTACTGAATGTTGAAATCGCGGTCGACGATCATGACCGGCGCCGGGATGGCGTCGAAATGACCGACCAGCGTACCGATGGTCCGGTTGACGCCGTCCACGATTTTGCGGAAGTCGCCCTGATGCTTGCTGGCGTCGGCGCGAGTGGTGAGCTTGCCTTCGACAGCCGCAACCGAGAGCATGTTGGCATCGGCAACGAGCGCGCCGATGTTGGTCTTGAGCAGCATCAGCCACTCGTGGATCTGGTCCTGTTCGGAGGCCTTATCCATTTGCGCATTCAGATCGCCGTTGGCCACCGCGGTAACGTACTCGATAAGCGAGACCAGCCAATCGTGGACGCCGTTGATCGCGTCTTTCATCCGCTGATGATCGCCGTGGCACTCAACCTCCATCTTTTCGCGGAGATTGCCGCCACAGATCAGGCTCAGAACGCGGTTGCCCTCGGCGATGGGCAGCAGAATGGCGTCCAGCATGGCGTTGGTGCCGCGGATCTGGTCCGCAAAGCCGCCCTTGAACTGGTCCGCCTTGCCGCGCTCCTCCAACATGCCTGCAGCTGAAGCCTCGGTGAGGCGCTGGAGTTCGGCAGCCACAGCCAGAAGGTTGCTGCGCAGCCCTTCGATGTTCTCGCTGATGAAGGCCTGTTTGCCGGTGAAAGTATCGAGCGGCGCTTCGAAATTTCCGTTGGCGAACTCGGCGACGCAGGCCATGGCCTTCTCGTTTGCCGCTTCGAACGCCAGCGCCTCTTTCTTCTGCACGGTGATGTCGGTTGCGTATTTGACTACCTTGTAGGGCTTGCCGTCCGGGTCGAGGATGGGATTGTAGCTGGCCTGCAGCCAGACCTCGCGGCTGCCCTTGGCGATGCGCCGGTATTGGCCGGCGTCGAACTCGCCGCGACCAAGCTTCTGCCAAAACGACATATATTCGGGCGATGCGGAGTATTCCGGATCGACGAACATGCTGTGATGCTGCCCCTTGATCTCGTCCAGGGTGTAGCCCATGGCCTTGAGGAAGTTTTCGTTGGCTTCGATGATGGTGCCGTCGAGCCCGAACTCGATGACCGCCTGCACGCGGCGGATCGCATCGATCTCGCCCTTGGCGTTGTTGGTGAGTTCGCGCAGCTCGGTGACATCGTTCCACTCGAACGCGAAGCCGTTATGAGTGCCGGCGCCGTCGTACGTGGCGGTCACGCACAGCGCGAAAGTCAGCGGTCCGACTTTGATATCGGCGCGGTGCGGAAAGTTCCTGGGATCGGCAAGCATGCGGCGCTGCTTCGACGGGTCCTTGTGGAAGATGTCGATGCACACGCCGATCATGTTGTTGGGATCGAAATCGCGGCTGAGCGTCTCGAATTGCGCGCGATGCTTGTTCAGCAGTGCCTTGGTCGCTTCGTTTACGTAGGTAATCTTGAATTCCCGGTCGATCAGCATGGTCGGATTCGACACGGCGTCGAGCGCCCGGCGGAGCTGCTCGTTGAATTGGCGCGCTTTCGTATCCGCGGAACCGGCTTGTGCGGCCTTGGGAGCGGCTTTTGCAGCCTTTGCCTTTGGCTTGCTCTCCTTAATCGTTGGGGAAGCGGCTTGCGCGGCCTTTGCCTGTGGCTTGCGCGTCTTTGTTTCGGTTCGAGACATCGGTAGTCCTTTATATCTATGGCTTTTCGAAGTGTTGCTCTGTGTGGTTTGGCGCTGGATGCCAGTTCTTTTGTCTTTTTGCGATGTCAAAGCGTAGTCATGCCGCTTGCTGCACCTCGCTCAACTGAGAGGAGGAGGCGCCATGCACGAGCAATTGATCGAGTGCCAGGATGACCACCATGGTTTCGTTGACGGGGATGATGCCTGAAAGGAAATCCGCGGAACTGCCGCACTCGGCTTCCGGTACGGGGCAAATCTCTTTGCTGTCGACGGTCAGGATGTCGGAGACTGCATCGACGAGGAGGCCGGCCATGCGGTCCTGTGCGGACACGATGATGATCGCGTGCGAGCGCGAAGCCTCGGTGAGCCCCATGCCGAACCGGCAGCGCAAATCGTAGACGGGCACGATGATGCCGCGCAGGTTCATCACGCCCAAAATGTAGCTCGGCTGGTTCGGCAGCGGCGTCGTTTCCGTCCAGCCCTTGATCTCGCGGACGGCCATGATGTCGATGGCATAGCCTTCGTCGCCGATCTTACAACTGATGAACTGCTTGATTTCGCTGGTCTTGCCTTTGTCCAGCCGGGCTGGCGGGGCTTCCGCCGATTGTGCCGTTTGAGTTACTGTCATCGTAGTCTCCATCCATCTGGGATTAAATTAGGCCGGCGCACGGACTTCCTGAGCTGTGGACGCAGGCATAGGGATTGGGGGTCTTCCTGGAATCTCCGGTTCTGAACCTTCCTCTGCGGACATCTCTGCCGCGGGAGGAAGCCCTGAGGCGCCGTCCGCTTCAACCGCCCGTTGCGGGAGGGAGCAAAGGCTATCGAGATCGAGGATCAGCGCCACGCGGCCGTCGCCGAGAATGGTCGCCCCCGAGATGCCTTTGACGGCGTCGAAATTGTCCAGAAGGCTCTTGACCACCACCTGCTGCTGCCCGATCAACTCATCGACCACGAGGCCTGCCTTCGAGCCGTTCTCGTTCTCGATAACCACCACGAGCGCTTTCCAAGGGGCCGGGACCTTGCCGTGGATGTCGAGGACGCGATGCAGCGAAATGAGGCGGATGTATTCGCCGCGGATCGAAGCAACCTGGGTGCCGCCGGTGAGCATGCGCACCTGCTTTTTGTCGGGGCGGATGCTTTCGACGATGCTGCTCAAAGGAAGGATGTATTTCTCTTCCCCCGCCGCCACGAGCATTCCATCCAGTACCGCAAGCGTGAGCGGGATTACCAGCGTGAAGCGCGTGCCCTTGCCGGGCGCCGACTGAATTTGGATGCGCCCGCCGATATTGGTGATGTTGCGCCGCACGACATCCATGCCGACGCCGCGGCCGGAGATCTCGGTGACTTTCTCGGCGGTCGAAAAGCCTGGCGCGAACAGGAGGTTGAAAACTTCGTCGTCGGTGAGCTTCTGGTCCTCGCGGACGAGGCCCTTTGCAATGGCGGTCTTCAGAACCCTGGCCCGGTCGATGCCGGCTCCATCGTCGGCAATGGTGATAAGAATATTGCTCGCGCGCTGGGAGGCGGAAAGCTCGATGGTTGCCTCTTCCGGCTTGCCCGCCGCGCGCCTTGTCTGTGCATCCTCGATGCCGTGGTCGAGCGCGTTGCGGATCATATGTGTAATCGGGTCCGCAAGTTCCTCGATAACGGTTTTGTCGACCTCGGTCTGATCGCCGGAGGTGACGAGCCGTACATTTTTGTTAAGCCTGCCCGAAATGTCCCGGACCAGACGCGGCATGCGCGCGAACACGGAGCGGACAGGCTGCATGCGGATCGCCATCACGCATTCCTGCAATTGCCGTGTCTGGGCTGCCAGTTCTTCGCTGCCCTTAGTCCAGGTATGGCGCTGGCTGCCGCCGCTCTCGGAAAGCTGCTGGGCAAGCATGGCCTGAGTAATGACAAGCTCGCCGACCATGTTCACGAGACGGTCGACGCGCGAGAGATCGACCCTGATGAATGTGGTGCCCTTACCTCCGCCGTGGGCCGCAGCGCCATTCGCATCGGGAAGGGCAGGGTCGGGTGCGGCTGCCGTATCCCCGGAAGTGCTGCTGGGAGCTTCCTGCTTGGGGCTTACTTCCTCGATCTCGAGGAGGCATTCGTCATCGACGAACTCAAAAACCTCGGCCACGGCGGATTGGGGAGCCTCGGTGGTGAGGTGGAAGACGAACGAAAGGTAAGCGGCCTCCGGATCGAGGTGGGACAGATCGGGCAGCTTGGACGTGTCGCATTCGGTCTTGAGTTCACCCAGGTGCTTCAACTCGCGGATGAGCAGAAGGGGCTCGTTCGCATGGCGGAAAAGCTCGCGGTGCGGTTCGAAGACGATCCGGTAGGTACGGAGGCCTTGCGCCTCGGTTTGAGTAGCTGTCGCAGGTGCGGTTCCGGCCGCCGCTTCAGGCATGCCAAGCAGCTCTTGAAGCTCTGCGATGGTGCTGTCGCCGTAACCGGCCGGGACAGTGCGCCCGTTCCGCACGGCGTCCACCAGCTCGGCCAGGAGATCAGCACCGTGTACGACCGCACCGAAGACAAGGGCACTGCGCTGGATGCGGTCGCTGCGCAACCGGTCCAGTAGTGCCTCGAAGACGTGTGCGAACTTGACGAGGCCGGTGAAATTGAACGCCGCGGCCCCCGCCTTGATCGAGTGCACCACGCGGAAAACTGCGTTCATGCCCTCGCTGTCGATAGTGCCGGCTTGCAGGGATGGCAGGCGTTCCTCTGAGATCCTGGAGGAGTTCGGAGCATTCCTCGAAAAACGTTGCTTGGAAGCGATCCGTATCGGCTTGCGTCGGTGTGGCGGACATATTGACAGCTTTCAATAAATATCAGGGGCAGACCTTGTTAATGACTTGAAGCAGCTTGTCGGGCGCGAAGGGCTTGACGATCCAGCCCGTGGCGCCAGCGTCTTTTCCCGCCTGCTTCTTGTCCTCGCCGCCTTCGGTGGTGAGGATCAGGATCGGGGTGGACTTGAATTTCGCTTGCGCGCGGAGCTGCTTGACCAGCGTGACACCGTCCATGTTCGGCATGTTGATGTCGGTGATGATCGCGTCGACGGCGGTGCTGCCCAGGAGGGCCAGCGCCTTGACGCCGTCCTCGGCTTCGACCACATCGAAGCCGGCACCCTTCAGCGTGAACGCGACCATGTCCCGCATGGTCTTCGAATTGTCCACGGTCAGTATCCGCTTAGCCATTCGCCGCACTCCACTCGCTCAATTGGTTGGGGAGGCCCAAGGCCTCGAAAGCTTCCTGGAGCGCTTGAGACGGACTGCTGAGAATGAGTTTGCCGCCGCCAGCTAGCGCGCTTTGCGATGCCGCGAGCAAGACCTGCGCACCGGGGGTAGTCACCTGGCCGGTCTTGGAGCCGTTCAATCGCAGCATTGGGCTTTGCTCTAGGGCAGCCACGAGGCTATCCATCAGTTCCTGCGCATTGCCGATATCTAGAATCGCGGCAGCGCGAGCGCTTTAGCCCGCTGCCGTGGTGCCGCTTTCATGCTGGAGCCTCGTTGCTTGCATGTGCCACATGTTGGCGACGGATAATTACATCTGCCGATACAACCTTCAGTATGTGTAGCTTGTATTGTTTAACTACAGGTTTCAGTGGCAATTAAAGCATTGAGATTTGCGCGTTTTCTCGGGCGCGCAGATCAGTTCGTAACGCTGACGGAGAGCTTCATCCGACGTGCCAGGGTGCCGCAGACTCGTGACGCGCGCCTCGATTTCATGCCTGTCGAACGCGACAGCAAACCGATCCCTGTGACTTTGGAAGCCCAGCACATTGACCGGCATCATTTCCGTCACCAGCCAGCCCTTGTCGTATTCGGTCTTTAGCCGTGTGTCCTGTGGGATGAACAAGTAGAGCGGCGGTTCCGGACGCAGAACTTTCCAAGGCGTCGTTTTCGACGTGATGGTTGTCCAACCAGTCGTATTTCCCGGCTCGTCG
This sequence comes from uncultured Alphaproteobacteria bacterium, assembly GCA_963767435.1. Taxonomy (GTDB): domain Bacteria; phylum Pseudomonadota; class Alphaproteobacteria; order Rhizobiales; family Rhodomicrobiaceae; genus Rhodomicrobium. The sequence continues at coordinate 9,956 of CAVYEY010000005.1, read as the reverse complement.
CGCATTCCAGACATCCCGATGCCGCAAAGTGGCTTTCGTCCCGGCACCCTGCCTTTTCCCCGCGGGCGGCAGCCTCACGAAGATCCCGATGGCGACACCTTCAGTGATATCGAAGACGTTCTTGTCCGGCTCGTTGCTGCCAGGAACAGTTTCCTTTTTCTTGGCGTTGCCGTGCAGGTCGAGGATGTAAATCTCATCGAACGTCTGCATCAGGCGCTGCCGCATTCCGCGAAAAGTCGGGCTGTCGAGGTAGCTGTTGCTGGTGATGAACGCGAGCACGCCCTGGCCGGTCTGCTCGATGCGCCACTGCCCCCAGCGGATGAACTTCACGTAATCGTTTTGCAGCCATTTGGGATTGCGTTCACCGAGCGGCTGGCCGTCGCAGAAGTAGTAATCGCGGACGAGTTTGGAAATCCATTCGCCCGTGTTCGCGCTGTGGCCGGAGTAAGGGGGATTGCCCAGCACGACGAGGACGGGCTTGTGCTTCTTGATCTCGTAGGCGGAGTTGGCTTCGTCGCTCAACGCGCGCAACGGGCCAAGCTGTTCGGTGGTGTGTTCCAGGTCCTCCAGCGTATTCGTGAGGAAGATGTTCAGGCGCTCGTTGGCCTGCGGTTCGTAGCTCCATTGCTGGCGGAAGAGCGGCTCTTCATCCATCGCCGCCAGCGCGAGACCGAGTTTGAAATGGGCGACGGCATAGGGCGCCATGAGCAGTTCAAACCCAAACAGGCGCGGCAGCAAATGCTCGTGGACATAGCTACCCCACTGGCCCGCGTTCTTCTTCGTCTTGAATTGGGAGCGGATGAACTCCAGCACGGTGTAGAGAAACGTGGCCGTGCCCGTTGCCGGATCGAGAATGAGCACGCGATGCGTCTCGTCCTTGACCTCGCGCTCCCCTTCATTGCGGGTGACGGTGATCTTCGAGTGGTCGGCCAGCCCGGCTTTGATGCCGAACTTGCCTTTGAGCAGTCGGTCAATGCTCTGGACGATGTAGTTCACCACCGGCTCCGGCGTGTAATAGACGCCGCGCAGCTCGCGCAGTTTCGGACTGTAGGCTTGCAGGAAGGTCTCGTAGAAATGAACGACCGGGTCGCGGCGGCGGCCGTGTTTGCCGAAGTCCTCCATGACCCGCGCCATATCCGCGTGATCGAGCGTCTGAATCAAGTCCTCGACGAACCCGGCGAACGGTTCGTCGTCCAGCGCCGCGCCGGTGATCTGCTCGAAGAAGGTGCGGAGAAAAGGATTGGTGCGGGGGATGAGTTTCTGCGCCTTTGCGCGGGTGAACCCGGTGTTGCCGCCGGAAGCGCGGGCGCTGAACAAGCCATAGGCGAGCGTCTGCGCAAACATGTCGGCGAACTCATTGACGGCCTCGGCCTCCTTTTTCGCGTCGGTATGTGGCGCCAATTCCGGCAGCAGCGTGGCGGCGAAGGCATTGCGCCAGTCGCGCAGTTGCTGCGAAGCCTGCTGGGTTTGAAATGCGCCGATGATGATGCCGCGAATGACGTGGGTGAGCTTGGCCAGTCGGCGGGCGAGTTCTTCGGCGGAGGCGATGTCCACCGGGCGCTGGGTGAGAAAGGCGAGCAACAGGCTTTTCGCCCGTTCCATTTCCTCGGCGGAGACAGGCGCGAGTTTGCCGCCGGGTTGCGGCGTCGCGAGGCGGAAGGTTTCGCGCTTCTTGCCATCCACGAACCAGCGGAACTCCACGTAGTCGGTCAGCAGGAGATTGGGCAGCGAGGCCAGATAACGCTTGAGCTGTTCGCCACGCTCAATCTCAGCTAGGTCCGCCCCGATGTCTTTGGCTTCGATGTAGCCCACTGAAAGTTGGTCGCGAGCTGCGGGAGACGACGTAATCCGGCGCGCCGCAATCGGAGCGTTTGGGTTCGTTGGTGGCGATGAGCTTGTCATCCAGCGCCTCGATCAATTCCTTGAGCGCGGGGCGGTGCGTGTGTTCGGTGGCGTCACCGCGCTTGAGCGCGCGCTCCAGCTTGTGGAGATAATCCTGGAGAGGCGAGGGCTTGCTACTACCGCTGCCATAAGCGGGGGGTTCTTCGTGGAGAAGATCGTCGTCACTCATGTTGGGAATCGTCGCGCTGCATGTTCGCGGCAGTATGGAATGAAAGGAGCTTTGCCAGCAAGCCAACCGTTCTTGCCGGTTCGGGGCACGCGGAGCGGGTGCTGGGGGGGCGGCGGATTTCCCATCGGGGGCGAAGGTCCAGTCGTGCTGGCGGGCGCAATGGCGAGCAGGCCTGGAAAGCAGGATAGCGGTTTCGTGGGAGGCACCGAAGTTGCCGCAATGGCGCAAGGCGGCGTAGTAATTCTGGACCGGCTTGTGCGTGGCCTTCAGTTCCAACCTTTGCATGGCGGTGTTCTACACCGGCGGAGGGGTGGACGGCAATGCTGGTTTGAACCCGAGCGGCTTAGAGGTGAAGGCGACAAGCAGCTCTTGGCCACCCATTCAACGCGACACATGCCGCTCCTGCCGGAGCTTGGGGGCGGTTCCCGGACGCGGCTTCTGTAAACATGGCGCTGCTAGCGGAGCTGCGTGTGCTCGACGAATTGGCCCTCGCCCAGCCCCCTTTTGCCTGGTCATGCTTGATCCAAGGTAATTCCTAGTGGCCTGTTCCCTGCAACCAAGCGATTTTGTTTACATCCGGTTGTGAGTTCATTACCTCCACGACCAAGAGTGGCCTCCCGGTCACGATAGGCGACTCGGCAACGAGTCGTCCTTCTTCTTGATTGCTGGACCCGCCTCGCCGGGGTAACGACTTCCTTGAATGAAGAGCCTGACGACAATCTCTTTGCATTGGCTGCCACCTCCGCATTCAACCGTTTTGGCGGTGGGAACGGCCTTTCTCCTGCTCGGGATGGGCCATGTCAAGGGCGCGGAGAGAGCGCCCGAGGGCGGCAACCGAAGAAGCTCCGCCATGCTGACCAACTTGCGCTCCGAAGGCCTGGCCAACCCGGTTGGACTCGACACGGCACTGCCGCGCCTAGGCTGGATTATCGAGTCACCGGAACGGAACTGGAAGCAGAGCGCCTACCGCGTGCTGGCAGCATCCACAGCGGCACTGCTTGCCGCTGATAAGGGAGACCTTTGGGACTCCGGCCGAGTCGTTTCCGCAGAGTCGGTTTACGTTCAATATGCCGGGAAGCCTTTGACCTCGCGGCAGCGTTGTTATTGGAAGGTGCACGTGTGGGACTCGTCGGGCCGGGCGACGGAGTGGAGCCCGTCTGCCTTATGGGAGATGGGCTTGCTTCACCAAACGGATTGGAAGGCGCACTGGATTGGCGCCGGTCCCATCAAGGAGCCGCGTGGCCCTTCCGGTTTCTTCAAGAGCACCAACGAGCTCATCCAAATGGACGGGAAGGTTAACGTGGACGGGCGCTCGGTCTTGCTCCGTAAGAGCTTCAAGGTGGAAAGGCCCATTCGCCAGGCCCGGGTTTATGTCACGGGCCTCGGTTATTACGAACTCTCGTGCAACGGTCAGCGTGTCGGCGACCGCGTGCTGGCTCCCGCCAAGAGCAACTATGCCAAATGGATCCTGCACGACACCTATGACATTTCCGCTCAGTTGCGGACGGGAACGAATGTGCTGGGGCTGATGCTTGGGAATGGCTGGTTCAATCCTTACCCAAAGTGGTGGGATCCCTATCGCATGCAGTGGTTTGGCTCGAAACGGGCATTGCTGCAGCTCCACATTGATTACGAGGACGGGGCTTCCGAGGTCGTTACCTCGGATGACTCCTGGCATACCGCTCCCGGCCCGGTGCTCTTCTCGTGCGTTTATGATGGAGAGCAATATGATGCCACGCAGGAGCAGCCGGGCTGGGATCTGCCCGGGGCTGCACAGACGGGCTGGCTGCCGGCGCACCTTGTGGATTCTCCCGGAGGCGTGTTGGTCTCGCAGGTCATGCCGCCGATAAGATGTCGTCGAACACATTCCGCCCGTGGCCATGAGCAGTCCCCGGCTGGGGGCGTACCGTCTTCGACTTCGGGCAGAATTTTGCGGGCTGGGCGCGCTTGACGGCAAGAGGCCCTCGCGGAACCAGCGTGCAATTGCGTTACGCAGAGGATCTCCGGCCTGATGGCAGCCTCGATATCACCAGCAACGAAAAGGCCGCGGCGACTCCGATATTTACGTCATGAAAGGCGACGGGTTGGAGGTCTTTGAACCACGGTTCACATTCCACGGCTTCCGGTATGTGGAGGTAACAGGTTATCCAGGGGCGCCGAAACTTGAAAACCTCCTGGGTTGCGTCGTTCACACCGCTTGCGAAAGCACAGGCTCATTCGTCTGCGATAACGACCTGATCAATCGAATCCACCGGGCAACGCGTTGGTCGCAACGCAGTAACCTTATGGGATACCCGATGGATTGTCCGCAGCGCGACGAACGGCTCGGTTGGTTCGGCGACGCCATGGTCTCGATGGAGGAGGCGATGTTTAATTTCGAGATGCAGCCATTCTATCGTCACTGGCTGGAGGGAGTCCGGTTTAATCAGAACCAGTCGAACGGTGATATCTCGATTATCTCCCCGCGGCCTTACCTTACGGACGAGCCTGACCCGACTTGGAGCAGCGCCTATATCGTCATGGTTTGGCAGTATTACCTAATTATGGGGACCGTTCGTTCCTGGCTGGGCATTTCGACTCCATGATGCGCTACGTTGATTACTTGGGCACCCAGGCGACGAACCACATTCTGCCGAAGTCCTGGATCGGCGACTGGGGCACTATCGTCAAGGGTTGGAAGGAGGGCGAGCCGGCCTCGGTAGGAACAGCGTTCTACTATTATGACAGCGTCATTGTCGCCAAAGCCGCGGCTGTTTTGGGTAAGGAGATGGAGGCCAAGTCCTATGCCAGGCTTGCGAGTCAGAGTAGAAGCGGCCTTTACCCGGACCTTCTACGACCCCGTGAAGCAGCAATACGACGGGGGCAGCCAATTTAGCACCGCGTTTCCCCTGTTCCTCGGGCCTCGTGCCCCCCTCCCAACAACCGCGTGCGCTCCGGCACATTCAGGATGAGCTGCAGCGGAACGGAGGCCATTTCGATGTGGGCGTTCTTGGGGCCAAGTCCCTGATCGAGGCTTTCACTGAATATGGCAGGGCAGATGTGGCGTATGCCTTGGCGGTGCAAACGGGCTTCCCCAGTTGGGCGCACATGCTTGAAGGCGGCCGAACCACGCTCTCGGAGTTCTGGGATCTCCACGGCTCGCACAATCACGTCATGATGGGGAGCATAGACGGCTGGTTTTACCGAACGCTGGCAGGGATCCGAATTGATGAACAGCAGCCAGGGTTCCGCCATTTTGACATCAAGCCGTTCATCCCGGCCTCGCTCTCGACTGTGAAGGCCAGTGTCCAGACCATCCGGGGCCGTGTAGCGGTGGATTGGAAAAAGGAGAAAGACTCGTTGCGGCTGCGCGTTACCGTGCCTGCCAATACAAGCGCCACAATTCACGTGCCTTCCGGCTCGACTCGGCAGGTGCGAACCACTCCATCTCTCCCGCGCCCGCGATTTGGGAAGGGAGCCGCCGTGTTCAACGTAGGCTCTGGCGATTTCGAGTTTGAAGCAGCTTGGTAGAGCCTAACCGGACGGGCTGCCTCGCCAGGAGGGAACGCTATGAATCGAATCGAAAGGAACCGCTCAAAGCAATGCAGGCCTTCTGTGTTCGGCGCGCGTGCGCATCACCGAGCTTGAAGTGAGTGCAGGCGGAGTTCCACGGGTGGTTCAAATCCAATGTGGTTTGCAGGCGGTTCATGGTATCTGCCGGAGACGCGGTCAGCAGGCCGGCAAAGGTCACGAAATGCAGGGCCGGCGGGTTGCCTTCGACTCCCACACCGCCCGCGCCGGCACCGGGAGCGATGACATACAGGGTGGCGGTTTCCGGAGTCACCAATCCCAATGCCCATCGGTCTGGATTGTGCTTGATCCCCCAGTAGGCGTTGGGGGCCTTGACCTGCGCGGGCACACCGTCGGCTTCGCGCCCCACCGGACCGGATTGGCCATCGGAAAAGAGCCATTGGCCGGGCGTCGGCCCGTCGCTGGCGAAGTTCTTCGGGTTGTCGAAATCCCAGTAAACGGTAGCCGGCTCGTTCAGCAGTTCCTCGACCCAACTGGCCCCGCCATAAAGCCGGAGAATCTTGGAGTGGCCCCACGGATCGGTGGATTCATATTCCACCATCGCCGGTCCGTGCGCCCGGCAGTTCAGTTGGTAGGGAGAGCTGCGGTGAGGATTCAGGTCGCTGAAACCGTGCCAGTCCGATTCGCCCGGCATGGTTAGATCGCGGTTTCCCGCTGCCTTGACTTCCCAGCGATACACGTGGGCGCCCTCGGGTCCGAGCAACAGGCGGACTTGATCATTCTCGATCCAGCGCATGCCGTTGGTCGCATCGGTCGTGCTGACCGCGGTGGGCAAAGGAGCAGGCGCCTGGCTCAGCCCCAAATAGACGTGGACCGGGGCTTCGGTTCCATGAGGCAGCGGTCCCGGCAGTATCAGAATCAACCGGGCCTTGCCCTCTGAATCAAGGCGGTCCAACTGGGCCAGGATTTCACGCGGCGCCTTGTTCGTCGCGATGAGAAAAGCGCGAACGGGTTTGCCTGCCAGATCCGCCGGCAAGGTCAACTCGACTTCAAGCGGCAGGTCGAAACGGTCTGTCGCGCCGGCTTTAACGAGCAGGCCCATCCGGTGGGTGGCGGTCGGGTCCGCCCAGGCCGACTCCGGGGCTAACGCCTCCGGCGAACTCTCGGCCGGGCGCACTCGGCGGAATAGCGGTTTGGGTGCAGCGAGTCCAAGTTCGTCTGCCGGCGGCAGGGGCTGGCCGGCGGCGGCGGCCACGCGGGCAGCCTCCACTTTCCGCAGCAAGACCTCACACTCGCTGACGGCATTGGTATAGCGCCCCAGGGTCCAATCCAGGGCGTAAGGTTTGCTCTCGGAGAGCCATAGAGCGGCGAACTGCCGGCCCAGGCGCTCGTAGGCGTCGCGGTTCTTGCGGATGAGCTGTGTCGACCTGCGCCAGCTTCGACACTCCCCCGGGCACCTGCCGGGCCTGTTCATAAAGTTGCGCGGCTTCGAGTCCATCGAGCATGCGCTGGCCGATGAATTCCATGCGGCGGGCGCCGAACAGGAAGACCTCCAGCACATGCTGGTTACACTTGGCCTGCTGGAGGCAGGTTTCCAGGTGCCCCAACGCCGGCCGCACAATTGCCAGCAGGTTCGAGGCGGTCGCCTGGATCGCGACGGCCCGGCTTGAGGACGAAATCCTTTTCCCAGAACCGGGCGTTGAACATGTCTTTCATGGCGGGCAGGCGATGGGTCTGGGTCAGCAGCGCCACAGCCTGGCCGAACTCGTCTCCGCGTTCGCCGAACAGCACCGCGCCGACGCGGCGGTTGAAGTCCTCAATGGGCGTGGCAGAAGCGTTCCAGGCGCATTCCGCCGCCCAGGCGTCCGCGTGCCATTTGACCGCCTTGAGGGCCTCGGCATCGTCCTCCCAATCCGTATTAAGCATGCCGATAGCGCCGTGCTTGATGCCGTCGCGGATAAAGTTGTGGATGTTCGTAACGGCCACGCCGAAATCCGGCAGGATGCGGTTCCAGTCGCTCACGCCGGGACAGACGAAGAACTCGTAGCCCGACTTGGAGAACGGGAGGATCTGGCTTTCAAAGTCGGCTCGGTCATCGTAGCCCCAAATGAGCATGATGGTATCCTTGGGAATCTCAGCGAGGTTGCCGGGATGCTGCAGGATGATGTCCCCCCACATCATCATGCGCTTGTTGTGCCGGTCGCGGAGCAGGTCGTGAATGCGCCGGATGTGGCGGACATACACTCCCCCCACGCCGATGCTGGCCGCCAGTTCCTTGCGCCGGCCCGGTGCCCAGCCCGTCGGTCTCATCGCAGCAGATGTTGAACCACGGAAAGGCAGCAGCGGGCAGACCTCCGCATAGAGATCATCCAGGAATTGATAGGTTTCATCCCGCCCCGGCGTGAGCACATCCGGCGTTTCGCGCAACGCCGCGTATTCGGGATGGCTCAGGATCTGGCCAAAGTGGCCGAAGGACTGCTGATTGCCGAGCACATCGAGATGAAGCGGCTTCGCATAAGCCACCAGGGCCGACAATTCCTGCGGGGTGAAAGAGCCGTTGGTCGGGCCTTGCCGGATGTAAAAGCAGAGTTTGTAACGTTTAAATTGTAGGAGAACTGCTCTTCATTTGTAATATAGCTTCATCAGTTATAAAAGTAGAGTATTCAATGGCCAAGCGTACCTGAAGAGGCATGCATCATAACGCCTAATCTGCCCGATTAATTTGTGCAGCCGTTGCTGAATGTTGCAGTACCGCCTGTCTGGATCAGGGCATAATCTGCCACATTGAATATGCAATTATCGAAAGTATCCATGAAACCGTCGCAATATGCACCGTAGCCGCTGTCAGTAGCGTTCACAATGCAGTTTGTCGCATTGAGTGAACCGGCTCCCGCTATCTGTTGAAAGAGTACCCCATCCCTGTGCCGTAATTGTTGAATTGGTGTAATATGCTTTAGCTGTGCTTACAACGAGAGTTCCGCGGCAATTTCCCATAACTCCAAGCGGCCATGGTGGCGCCCACATTCCTGCTATTGTACCCGGCAATGTTCCGTTCTGCACAACAATATTGGATTTATCGATGTGTGCCGTGCTGGTATCTCCACCCAGATCGCTCCTCTAACTACTCCTTTGTTCAATATGTCCGCGTTATTAATATAAGTTGTGGAAGAACCTGCGCTCTTTATCGCAAATCCATGTCCTACAAAATCATTAAGGGCATTCCCCGTAAGTCTGATTACCGGGTTGTTAATTGTATATGTTCCGCCCGTAATAATAAACGCGCTGAAATTCGGGCCTACGGATGTGACGTGTACATTATCCGCATGATTTGCATAAACAGTTCCTTCAGGTACTGCGGCAGCTACCGGAATTACAGCTGAGTCATAAGCTCCGCTGATGTTTACGTAAACTGCTGTTCCTGTCAACGGTATCGATGCCAGTGAAAGGGCCGCTTTGTGTAGTTGCGGATACTGTAGTAGTAAGTGGAGAACAACAGTTCCGGTGTAAGTACCTGATGATATTGGTGTTTCAATACCGTTAACCGTCATGGTCAGGCTCTTGCCTGTAGTGGCAGTGAGAGTAGCGCCGCTGGCAATTGTAATACTTGAGTATGTGGCATTTGCGCTGGTTTCCCAGCAGAGGCATCTGGTCGTTGGGATTTGTGACGAACGAGAGTTTTGTGGAAATTGAAAATGTGGCACGGGAGCCGGTGCTGGTCGTGTTGATCCCCTATTCGCCGATCCCGCATACGGGCTGCACGGCCGTCGTTCGGAAGAGCGCATGCATCGACCTGGATATTACTTTCGACCAGGCGTGTCAATTCATCATCAGTTGCGGCGTCGTGGTGCCGCAGCAGCGATTGGCAGAAATGAAAAGCAAGGAGAAGGGAGAGAAGCGAAAGGATCAATGATGAAGGGTGAAAGATGGATTGGCGAAACCGCAAGCGGCTTTCACTCCTATCCCCGCTTTCTGATCTTAAATCTCCAATCTCTAATCTCAAATCTTCAATTTCAAATCTCAAATCCCTCCCCTCATGCCCCTGCGACTTGGAACCCGTGGCAGTGCGTTGGCCCGCTGGCAAGCGGAGTGGGTTGCCTCGCGACTGCAGGAGCTTGGAAGTCGAGGATGACGTTGACGCCGATCTCCACAACGGGCGATCGGCGGCATGATGCGATCGAGAACATCGGCGGCGAGGGCGTCTTCACCAAGGAAATTCAACTGGCGAGTTCTCGACGGTCTCATCGACCTTGCCGTTCACAGCCTCAAGGACCTGCCGACCACTGCGACGCCGGGCCTGTGTTTGGCGGCTGTGCCCGAGCAGTAGCCCGTCCAGGATGTTTTGGTCTCGGCGAACGGCGAATCGCTCGAAAACCTG
>CAVYEY010000004.1:0-266780 GCA_963767435.1 uncultured Alphaproteobacteria bacterium | reverse complement strand
ATTGGCCCCGACCGTGTCCGAGAGCTTCCCCGGATTGTCCACCCGGATGGCCGCGATCATGGTCTCATAGTTCAGATTCTGGCTGAGCTTGACTACTGCTCGAAGAGTCCCGTGACGCGGCTGATGAGTGCTCTAGTTGCGGACCGGCCTCCACTTTGGAACCGGAGGTTCGCACCATGGCGCGGAAAAAACCCTCGTCGTCCGCGACCGATAGACTTTGGCCCGCTCCACGCCTCCACCAGCACCTTGATATTGCCATCCGGCAGCTTGAGGCTCTGGACGATGTTGACAATTGTAGCCGACACTGATAGATTTCGTTGGGCTTGGGTTCGTCGACGGAAGCATCGTGCTGGGTGGCCAGGAAGATCTTCTTGTCCCCGGCCATGGCTTCTTCGAGCGCCCGCACGCTCGATTCCCGGCCCACCACGAACGGCGTCATCATGTACGGAAAGATGACCACGTCCCGAATGGGCATCATCGGCAGCCGCTTTGTATCGGATTTTTCCTTCGAAGTAAGCATGTCTCTCCGAACGGGATTCACGTACGACCTCGGTCGCAGCCCGGTTTACCGAAAACTGAGCGCTTTCGGGACTTACCGGCCTTTTCCAATATTGTAAGGCTGATCTCCTGGGAAAGCACCATCTCTTTGGTGACCAGGAACTCCCTGCACCTTTTTATAAGAAGGAAGATAATACATCAGGTCCAGTTCCTTCGGGAACCGGCGGGAAGGTGATGTGCCTTCTTTCCGGGGGAATTGATTCCCCTGTTGCAGCGTACCGCATGATGCGGCGCGGATGTCGCGCGCTTTACATTCATTTCCACAGCTTTCCCCACACGAATATTGAATCCCAGGAAAAAGTCCGTCACATCCTTCGGATCCTCTCCCGCTTTTCAATTGAACTCGCAGTTGCACCTGGTGCCCTTTGCCGATGTTCAGCGCGAGATCGTGGCCTATGCTCCTCCTCCATTGCGCGTTATTCTCTACTCCCCGGCGCTTCATGGTTCGAATCGCAGAAGATTTGGCCGGCAAGGAAAAAAGCATCAGCCCTCGTTACCTGGGACAGCCTCGGAATCAGGTAGCAAGTCAGACTCGGGAAAACCTTCGGACCGTCTCGGCCGCTGGGACTTTCCTCATTTTCAGACCGCTGATTGGGGATGACAAAGAAGAAATCATACGAATCGCGAGAGAAATCGGACCGTACGACCTCAGCATATTGGCCGACCAGGACTGCTGCTCGCTTTTCGTGCCGAAACATCCGGAAACCATGTGCACATCGGCGCAGCGGCGGCGTACCTGCGGAGCTCTTTGAAAAGTTGGTCATAGACTGCGCCATGCACAGCGGGGCATCTGCGCATGCCATTCCGGGACATGAAAAGCCAGTTCGCGATGGCCGCCATGTTTCCCGGTAAGAGACGGTGCCGCCAATGGCCGGGAGGGCGGTTTCCGGTCTGTTGCGCCGAATCTCAACGATGCCGGGAACTCCGCTCCGGCGGCTAGCGGACATGCCGTCTTCTACCCGGCGGCCGCGCGCCCCTTCCTCGTATCCGCGCGTTCGAGATGGGCGAGGCGCGTAGCCAAGGCGGGCGCCATGTCCCGCTGCCAATAGCGGTGCAACACGCCGCTTACATCGGCCGGCCTGCTGCCTCCCGCGCATGCTGCCACGCCTGATCGTAGCAGGGCAGCGTGCTGGTTGCGAAATATTCGGCCTTCTTGCTGTACCGCGCGGGGCCTGCCGCGTGAATGCTGTTTGGGGGCCGGCCCGGGTCCAGCGCGTTTGCCGCAAGCGGCTCCTCCTGTTGAAGATTTCCGAAACCTGGTGCATAAGCCAGTATTCGGGATGGCCGCGGGTTCGCCGCTTTGCTTGCGGCGCTTGGCCGTCTCCATCGCGAGCTGCGGGAAATGCTTTTTCACCCATTTGTGCCGGACGGCGCCTGCCGGTCCTCGAACGGCGATAAAGCTGAGAGCCATGTGATCGTCGCGGATCATCAGCGCCCCTTGCGGATTGGACCACAGTTTCGCGGCGTGGCCGTGGATGAAGTTTCCGGTGAAGTACGGCACCAGAATGCTTGCCTTGGAGCCATGGCGGACCAGGTAGCCGGCCTTGCCGAGGCCGCCATTGCGGGGTGAGATGCCGGGCAGGCCCGACGCGGACACCGTCGCCTGGAAGAGTTCGCATTGCTTGCCCAGCAGGTCCGCCAGGGGCTCGGAGGGAGCCCACGGGCTGCAGAGCGCCGCTTCGGCAGGCGATGCCTGCGCTTGACGAAGAGGTTCAACGAGCAATGGGCGAAGATTCCTCTGTGGCCCCCGAAGAAGTACAGCACGGAGCCCGCGCAGCGGCCGCCTGACGCCAAGGGTTCAGGAAGTCCTTTTCGAGGCCATAGCTGGCTTGATCACTTCGGGGGGCAGGATCTGCGCGCCGAACAGGGTGATGTGGAGGCCCATCGCGTCCGGGTCGTGCGGGTGCAGGGCGAGGATGGCGAGCTTGCCGGTGTGGCGGAGGACGTCCGCCAGTTCGATGAGCGTCCCGGCGGCGGTGCGGCGTCTTGCGCGGGCTCCGGGAATTGCACAGGGCACCTTTTGTCCCGCAGCATAGCGGCGGTAGCTCCGCGGCATTTCGGCCCGTCCAGATAGCCATCGGCCGATATCCGCAACCGTTTCGCGCCCGGAAGGTGCCGGCAGCAGCAGGGGAACGGCGACGCTTTGATGGTCGAGCACGGCAACCGGCGGCGCACCTGCGGCTTCTTCAACGGCCGCCGTGTGAACCTCGCGGTGCGTTCCCCAAAGGAGGCCGCGGCGTTTGCCGCCGCAAGCCAGAAATGCGAGTTCCGCCGTCGCGGCGTAGGCGCCCATGGTTGGGTTGAGATATTGCCGGTATTGACGCTCGTAGAACAGGTCCGCGCCCTTCAGCGCGGCTGCGTACGCCTGTTCCGGCGCTTCGCTTGCTGCCGCTTTGCTGAGGAGATATTGGAAAACGTGTTCGTTCGCCGGACCAGGCGCTCCTGCGCGCCGGAACCAGCGCTCGGCAGCTGCTTCGCGCCAGTGAGGAGGGGCGGCGCTCAAGGCCGCGCGCGCAATATCGCCAATGGATGTCCGGACATAGCGCTTATCGTCCAAACCTTGCGGTGTCGAATTGGGCGTGATTTCGTGAAGACCAGACTCTGGCAAAGCGAATACCCCCCCCCAACAAAAAAAACTTAAGGTATAGCAATAGGTCAATGGAGTCTATGTGACCGGTTTTCACAGTATCGGCGCAGATCTTTGAAATCTGCGGTTGTATGGGTTTGATAAATGTTCGCCTATAGGATTTCTTGATCGGGGAAAATCTGCTGTTATGGTGGCCACTTATCAGATTATTCTTGCCAGCTATGCGGCGCAATGAAGCACCCCGTGGGGCTTAAGCCGCGTGCCCGGCCGTTTCCTCCGCCTGCATCCGTGCGGGCGGAACTGGCTGGCTTGCCGGAAGGTAGGGCTTGAGCGCGTCGAGCGTCTTTTCAAGCGCACCGCCCAGCGTACCAATGGCGGCGGCGGCGCGGCTCTTCATTTCCCCGGCCTCTTGCGGGTTTTCAAACAGCGTTTTGAGTGCGGCCGCAAGTTCTTCCGGGCCCGAGACGAGGCGGAAGCCTTCGTAGCGCTGCAAAACCTTGTAGGTTTCGGCGAAATTGAAGGTGTGCGGGCCGCTCAAAATGCCGGAACCCAGCTTGACGGCTTCTATGGGGTTTTGCCCGCCGTGCGGGATCAGCGAGCCGCCAATGAAGGAGAGCGGGGCTAGCTTGTAGAACGAGCCAAGCTCGCCCAGGGTGTCGGCGACGTAGATTTGCGTATCCGCGGAAACCGGTTCGCCCGCCGAACGCCGCGCGACTGAGAAATGCCTGGCCTTGAGCAGGTCAGCGATGGCCGGACCTCGCTCGGGATGCCGCGGCACGATCACAGTCAGAAGCGACGGTATCGTTTCCTTTAGAATTTCAGCCGCCCGCGCAACCGCTTCGTCCTCGCCCGGATGGGTGCTGGCGGCGAGGAAAACCGGGCGGCCGTCGAAGAGCCGCCGCAGTTCCTCGACTGCGCCGGGCTCGGCCGGGGGTGGCGGCGCGTCGTATTTGAGGTTGCCCGAGACGATGGCCTCGCGGGCGCCGAGCTGTTTCAGGCGCTTGGCGAAGTGCCAGTTCTGCGTGAGAACAAGGTCGAAGCGCGAGAAAACCGGCTTGGACAGGCTCGACAGCCAGCCCCAGCGCCTGCTAGAGCCCGGCGATATCCGGCCGTTGACCAGCACGAGCGGAACCTTCCTGTCGCTTGCCTCCACGATCAGGTTCGGCCAAATCTCGGATTCGGTGAATATTGCCAGATCCGGCCGCCAATGTTCGATGAATCGCGCGCAAAACAGCGGGCTGTCCAGGGGCATGAACTGGTGAATCGAGCCCTGGGGCATGCGTTCGGCGGCGATCTGGGCCGACGTTGCCGTCACGGTCGTGAGCAGGATGTTGAGCGACGGGCAGCGCTGCTTCAACTCGTGCATGAGCGGCAGGATCGCATTGGTCTCGCCAACGCTTGCCGCATGAAACCAGAATAGTGGACCTTCCGGCCGGGCAACGCTCGCTATGCCGAGGCGTTCGGGAAGCCGTGCCGGCACCTCCTTGCCACGTGCAGCCCGCCTGCGCAGGATCAGCCCGGCGGCGGGACGGGCAGCCGACGTTGCGGCCCGGTAAACCGCAAGCAGCAAGCCCCAGCGCCGGGGCGGCTTTGCCGGTTTGGGAGCGGCTTTGCTGGCATCGCTGCCGGCAAGCTTATAGGCGCGCTCCGTCGTCGCGTTCATGGCCGCTTCGACCTGCTGGCGGACCGCTTCGAGCGTCTCCTCATCTGCCTCGCGCGGCACATAGATCGGATCGCCCACCACAAGGGCAAGCTTCGAGAACGGCAGGTTGATCGTGAGGCGGCTCCAGGTGGGCAGGGTGAAGAAGCGGCCGGTCGCCACCGCGCACGGAACGATGGGCCGGCCCGACATGCGGGCGAGCGTCACGATGCCGAGCCCCGCGATCCGCGCGGGCCCTGGCGGAATGTCGGTGGTCATGGCTACCGTTGTGTCCGCGCGCAAGGCTTTGAGCGCGCCCCGGAGAGCCCCAGCTCCGCCGCGGTCCTTGCCCTTGCCGGTAGCGCCGGCCCCACGGATCAGCCCCATGTCGAAACGGGTGAGCGTGCGGGCGATCATCTCCCCGTCCGAATGCTTGGCGACCATGTCGCTCACGGGCATCGTCTTGGGCTTGATCAGCGGCATCAGCAGGAATTGGCCGTGCCACATGGCCACGACGGAAGGATGGTATTGCAAGAGCTTGGCGTCGGTGCTCTCCGGTTCGCGGATCACCTTCGAGCTGGAGTGAACGAAGCGGACATAGCGTGCAGCCAGCGAGCTGACCCCGTTCATGAAGAACTCGGACCGCTGGAACTTGCGCCCGAGGCTTTTGGCGCCTTTCAGGGGAGCGAATTTCATCGGGCGCCGCTGTCCACCGCGTTCAGGCCGGCGTCCAAAAACCGATGCGGGAACTGCCGGTTCCGAACCTCGCTCATAAAAACCTCTTAGCTGGGCGTCAGGCCCACCGATGACTCAGCGCAGGCGCCCGATCAATGTGTCATGCAGTCCGGGAGCGGCCGCGATCAAACCGGGAACTCTCGCCTCTGCCGAATTGAAGGTCAGAGGTGCACCCGTTTTGGTAGTCGCCATGCCGCCAGCCTCCATGACAAGAAGCGCCCCCGCAGCGATATCCCACTCCCACTTCGGGTTCAACGCGAAAGAAACGTCCGCGCGGGCGCAAGCAACAAGTGCCAGCCGGTAGATGCTCGAATTCACGCCAACGTGCACGGCACCCGGCCAGGGAGCTTGCCAGTTGGCCTTGGCTTTCGGCCGGGGCGACGCCGCAACGCGCGCGCCATCGAGCGACTTGTGCGTGCTTGCCGAAATGCGCCGGCCGTTGAGGAACGCTCCCATCCCCGCCCGTGCTTCGTATGTTTCATCCCGGACCGGATTTACGACCGCAGAGAGCACGGGGACGCCGTCCTCTACAAGGCAGAGGGCAACCACCCAGTCGTCCGCTCCCTTCACAAACGCCTGCGTGCCGTCGATGGGATCGACGATCCAGACGCGGCTGGCCAAGAGCCGGCGCTCGTTTTCGAGGCTTTCCTCCGACAGCCAGCCATAGTTGGGCCTCGCGTCTTTAAGCCGGGCCGCAAGCAGGCGGTCGACAGCTTTGTCCGCTTCGGTGACGGTGGTGCCGTCGGCTTTGCGTTCGCGGGCCAGCGGCCGGTTCCGGTAGCTGAGCGCAAGGCTCGCCGCTTCCTTTGCAGCTTGCCGGAGCAGATCGAAATCCTGGGAGAGGCTACTCATGCCCGCCACCCCGCGCCCCAGCGGCGGGCGGTCTGGCGGAGCGGCCTTGCATCCGGAAGGCCGGGTGTATGTTCGAGGAACCCCATACGCTGTACTTCCTGATCATTTTGGGAGTTTTTGAACGCCTGTCGATCTTGAAACAATATAGCAGAATTAGCAGAAACGTCTCGAGCAACCCTTAAGCAGCTATGTTATTGATTTAAAGGAATAAATCCGCGGCGCCCGTGCCAAGTCATGGTTAATCGCGATTTGAGATATTTGAGATTATATTTAACTATCCAAGATGCTAAGCCTCCGCCTATGGCGATTTCTTTGACGCTGTAGCTGTGCGCCATGAGTTTGCCAGCGAAGCGCAGGCATGCGCGGATGTCTTCCAGATCAAGCATCGGGAACTGCCGGAGGATTTCGTCCTGGCTTTCGCCCGCGCTCAGATATTCGAGCACGGTTTGCACGGTGATGCGCATGCCGCAGATGGTGGGCTTGCCGTTGCAGATGGCGGGGTCGATGGTGATGCGGTTCTGGGCTATGAGATCAATATAGCGCGCGGAGGAGGATTTTGAAACCTTGGTCCGCCTCATCGTTCAAGGCACGCCGGGGCTTCGCCATGTTCGAGCTGTTCGGCTATCGCGCGCAGCGCATCATATCCACACCTGCGAGTTCCCTGCTTGCTATTTTAGGTTGAGAATTATGCTTGTACAAGTTTATGCTAATAGCTAGCTGATTAATTAGGGCCTGAGCATGCTAACAGCACTTCGCGGCGATGAAAGTGTTGAAGCGGACGTCGCTGAACGCAGGATTCAATACCTCTGCCAGGCTGTAAATCCGATGTCATACTGAAGCGCGGACGATTTGTTATACCTCACTTTGCCCATAAACCGCCTGCGTGCGGCTGGGCAAAAGGGGAAACGCTTGAGCACATGCGAGCAAAAATCGCATTTCGCAACGCGCTAGCCAAATCGTATTCTGAAGTCCAAGTAGAAAAATTAATTCCTTCGCTACCAAATGATCGAAGAGCTGATATCTATTTTTCTAATCGCGCAGGACAAAGGGGGGTCATCGAACTTCAGCACACGCCTATTTCTCTCGACGAGATTGAAAGAAGGTCATCCACATACGCCAAAGAAAATATTGCACAGCTGTGGGTGGTGTTAGTTTCATCAAAAAGACTGGCTACCGCTGAGCGCAACAACGAAGGTATCCAGCTCGTCCCTTTGAGCGTTGGATACATGGCCTACATTTTGGAAGCATTCTGTACTTCAATTCTGCAAAGGAAGAGCTTTGGGCAGGAGGGTTGCGGAAGCATATTTTGAGTGTCGAAGGATCAAGCTGGTATAACGAGTACGGAGAGGAAGAAACCCGCGACGGCAGCGAGAAACCTTCGAAGCGCTGGAAAGAACTCGCGTTAACCGGTCCCATTAAGTTAACGGAGTTGGACTTCACCTTAGAAACTCGCCAACCGAAAACACTGGGGAGATACAACTGGCCGAGGGCCAAAATTCTTAATCTCAAACCCAGGTAGCTCCTACTTTGCCGCCATCGTCGGCCTTCCGGCCCAAGATCAAGCCCCCAGTTGGCGGTCCAGATAGATTGGTCAAACTGTCACTCCGCGGCGATGTGATCGGGCGAATAGAGTTTTGCTTCCTTCGCCGCCGCGCGAATGTCTCCATTCCTCAGAGCCAATCTCACTCTATCGAGCTTCTGCAAATCTGAAGGCGAGAGATAAGGAGACCATTCATTGTCATCGTAAAGAAGCTCAACGGAAACTTCTGCGACGATGTCTCTCTCCTTAACAAACTCCGAACTCTTTTTGGTTTTCATGGCTTGCGCCTCCGAAGCGTTTCATCCCAAAGGCTTGGATCAGGACGATAGCAGGTGATTAACACGGCTGGCTCGCCCGTCCCTTTTCGCAGTCCCCACAGGGCATGGATGGGACGCCTGCGCGGATCGAGCTGGAACACGAGGCAACATGGTCCAGCGTGATAATCGGGATAATCCTCTATTACTTCGCCCAAGGATACACCCGCAACTAGGTCCTGCGCAAACAAGCCATCCTCGGCTGCCTCTTTAAGCGCATGCCGGGAGAAGACATAGTCGCCAGATGCAACGAGGACAGCGACGCGGTTGAAAGTTTCGCTTTCCATTAGGCTACTCCGCCGCCTTCACCGCCGCCACCCGCTTCACCGGCCGCCTCTTCAACATCCCCGCCAAAAACTGCCCCGTATAACTCTCCCCGGCCTTCGCAATATCCTCCGGCCGCCCCTCGGCCACCACGCGCCCGCCGCCGTCGCCTCCCTCCGGCCCCAGGTCGATGATCCAGTCCGCCGTCTTGATAACCTCCAGATTATGCTCGATCACCGCGACCGTATTCCCCGCATCCACAAGCTGATGCAGCACCTCCAGCAGCTTCGCCACATCGTGGAAATGCAACCCCGTCGTCGGCTCATCCAGAATATACAGCGTCCGCCCCGTCGCCCGCTTCGACAACTCCTTCGACAGCTTCACCCGCTGCGCCTCGCCGCCCGATAGCGTCGTCGCCTGCTGCCCCACCTTCACATACCCCAGCCCCACCCGCTGCAGCGTCTCCATCTTGTCCCGCACGGCGGGTACGGCCTTGAAGAACTCGGCCGCCTCGTCCACCGTCATCTCCAGCACATCAGCAATAGACTTGCCCCGGAACTTGATCTCCAGCGTCTCGCGATTGTAGCGGTGCCCCTTGCACACATCGCAGGTCACGTACACGTCGGGCAGGAAGTGCATCTCGATCTTGATGACGCCGTCGCCCTGGCACGCCTCGCAGCGCCCGCCCTTGACGTTGAACGAGAACCGCCCCGGCAGGTAGCCGCGCGCCTTGGCCTCGGGGAGCCCCGCGAACCAGTCGCGGATATGGCCGAACGCGCCGGTATAGGTGGCGGGGTTGGAGCGCGGGGTGCGGCCGATGGGCGATTGGTCGATATCGATGACCTTGTCGAGGAATTCGATGCCGTCGAGCGCGTCGAAGGGTTCGGGTGTCTCGCCGCCGCCGTTCAGCCGGCGCGAGGCGGCCTTTTGGATGGTCTCGATCAGGAGCGTGGATTTGCCGCCGCCCGAGACGCCGGTCACGCAGGTGAAGCAGCCGAGCGGGATCGAAGCGGTCACGTCCTTGAGATTGTTGCCGCGCGCCCCGCGCACGGTGAGATGGCGGCGCTTGTCGATCTTGCGCCGCTCCGGGGGCAGGGGAACGGCGCGCTTGCCGGTGAGGTATTGGCCAGTGAGGCTGTCCGGATGCGCCATGATCTCGGCCGGTGTGCCTTGCGCGATGATCTCACCGCCATGCACGCCAGCGGCCGGGCCGATGTCCACCACATGGTCGGCCTGCAGGATCGCATCCTCGTCGTGCTCGACCACGATCACGGAATTGCCGAGGTCACGCAAATGCTTGAGCGTGACCAGCAGCCGCGCATTGTCGCGCTGGTGCAGGCCGATGGAGGGCTCGTCCAGCACATAGAGCACGCCCGTCAGGCCGGAGCCGATCTGCGAGGCAAGCCGGATGCGCTGGCTTTCGCCGCCGGAAAGCGTGCCCGAATTGCGGGAGAGTGCCAGGTAATCGAGGCCGACATCGTTGAGGAAGCGCAGTCGCTCGCGGATTTCCTTCAAGACCCGCGTTGCGATCTCGTTTTGCTTGCCCGTGAGCCGGTCCGGCAATTCCGCGAACCAATCGTTCGCCGTCTTGATCGAAAGCCGCGCCGCCTCGCCGATGTGCAGGCCGCCGATTTTGACCGCCAGCGCCTGCGGCTTGAGGCGGAAGCCGCTGCATTCCTCGCAGGGGGAATCCGACTGGTAGCGCGACAGTTCCTCGCGCACCCACTGGCTGTCGGTTTCCTTCCACCGCCGCTCGATATTGGTGACGACGCCTTCGAACGGCTTCCGGGTGGTGTAGGTCCGCATCCCGTCGTCGTAGGTGAATGGGATGGCCTCGCCGCCCGAGCCGAACAGGATCACGTCCTGAACCTGCTTCGGAAGCTTGCTCCAGGGCGTGTTCATCGAGAATTCGTAATGCGCGGCAAGCGCCTGCAAGGTCTGCGTATAATAGGGCGACGTATTCCCGGTGCGCGCCCAAGGCACAATCGCCCCCTTGGCGAGCGAAAGCGAAGCATCCGGCACGGTCAGCGCCGGCTCGAACTTCAGCTCCGTGCCCAGCCCATCGCATTTCGGGCAGGCGCCGAAGGGGTTGTTGAACGAGAACAGCCGCGGCTCGATCTCGTCGATGGTGAAGCCGGAGACGGGGCAGGCGAAGCGCTGGGAGAAGACGATGCGTTCGGGTTCGGGCTCGGGCGCCTTCTTCGCGGCCTTTCCTTTTACCTTCGAGCTTGGTTCAGGCGTCCCCTCTCCCATGGGGAGAGGGACAGGGTGAGGGGCGGAAGCTTTGGGTTTATCTGCAAACTCAACAACGGCGATGCCGTCCGCCAACTCCAGCGCCGTCTCGAAGCTATCCGCAAGCCGGCTCGCGATATCTCCGCGCACCACGATGCGGTCCACCACCACATCGATGTCGTGCTTGAACTTCTTATCGAGTGCGGGCACATCCGCGATTTCGTAGAACGTGCCGTCCACCTTCACGCGCTGAAAGCCGCGCTTCTGCAGGTCCGCGAATTCCTTGCGGTATTCGCCCTTGCGCCCGCGGATCATCGGCGCCAGCAGGTAGAGGCGCGTGCCTTCGGGGATCGCCAGCACGCGGTCCACCATCTGGCTCACGGTCTGGCTCTCGATGGGCAGCCCGGTGGCGGGCGAATAGGGCACGCCCACGCGCGCCCAAAGCAGGCGCATATAGTCGTAAATCTCCGTGACCGTCGCCACCGTCGAGCGCGGATTGCGGCTGGTGGTCTTCTGCTCGATGGAGATGGCCGGCGAGAGGCCGTCGATATGGTCTACATCCGGCTTCTGCATCAGCTCCAGGAACTGCCGCGCATAGGCCGAAAGGCTTTCGACATAGCGCCGCTGCCCCTCGGCGTAGATCGTATCGAACGCAAGGCTCGACTTGCCCGAGCCCGACAGCCCCGTGATGACCACGAGCTTTTCGCGCGGGATGTCGAGCGAGATGTTCTTGAGATTGTGCTCGCGCGCGCCGCGCACCGAGATGTATTTCTGTGTCAAAGGCTTACCCGCCCACGCTTGCCGCCGGAACCAGCCCGGCCGCACGCCGCCGAAGATTACTCCGCCCTTACCTTAGGGCAGGCGGCGGGATTTTAAAGGCCGGCGCCGCGGTTACGCCCAGCTAAGAGGCCTTCTGTGAGCCTCCACATACACTCTTTCCGGGGAAACTCCAGGCCGGTTTTGCCTGCGTACCATTAGTTTAACTAAAATTGCCACAATCCGGTTTCCCACTAGTCCCGCATTTGCGTCAGTCAGGGGGAGGGGCGGGCGTTGACTAGCGGCTTCACCGTCAAGGATGTGCTGCGGTTTTTGGACGGCTGCATTGCCGGTCAGCCGTACTGGTTCTTCATGGACCTCCAGCACGGCTACTTTTACACAGCGAATTCGCGCCTCACACTTTACGCCGACGAATACCGCTGGGCGATCGTCTTCGAGAAGAACGGCTATGCCAACCGCGCCCTGGAGATCCAGCTTGAGCTGAACTTCTTCGGCAACTGCCTGGGCAATCTCGACCGTGCCGGTTCGAACGGGCAGTTCATCTCCAATGCAAAACTGATCCGTTTGGTGCCTGAGGGCGATTTGCGGAAGATCGAGACGGGTTTCGAGCAGGTCTCGCATAATGCTGCATCGGTATTGGTGCGCGGGCAGCCGGTGCCGGTGCCCCTGACCAAGGAGGGCTATGCCAAATGGGTTCCGGATATCCATGAAGGCGCACCTTCGAGGCCCGATTTCAAGGATCTGGCCCGGTATCTGGCCTTCGAATACGCAGACCTTTGCCGCGCTACGGATGCGGAGAAGCGCCAGTGCCTGCCAGCGGACCTTCCAGCGCTCATGACGGTCGACGCGTGGCATCACCGCCATTACGCCGGCGACTACGGCGTCGTCATGGGGGAGCCCCCCAGCAGTTACGAAACCTTCCCGCTGCTTGCCGAGGCACTCGTGACCCGCGATCCCTCGCGCTACCGTCCCACGCTTGCGCCGAACAACCACTGGTCCAATTGGCCGGAGGCCGGAAGTCTTTAATCCGCCTATTGCCCCAGCCGCTCCAGCTCCAAGCGCAGCGCCTCGATCATGCCGGCGGCGATCTCCTGGGACACATTCAGGCTGAGCGCGATCCGGAGCCGCGCGGTGCCCTCGGGCACGGTCGGCGGGCGGATGGCGCGGATGTCGTAGCCGTGGGCGCGCATCGCGGCGGCGAGGGTGGTGGCGCGCGTGTCGGAGCCCACGATTGCCGGCAGGATCTGCGAGCCGCTGGGCGGCATGCCGCAACGGCTTTCGAGCGCGGCGTTCGCGAATTCGATCAGGCTGGCGAGGCGCTGGCGGCGCTCCGGCTGCTGTTTGCACAGCCGCAGCGCTGCGCGCACGGCCGCCGCGGTGAGCGGCGATGGTGCGGTGGAGTAAATGAAGGGCCGCGAATAGTTCGACCAGGAAATCGCGGAAGAGGCGCGGCAGGCAAAGCAGCGCGCCCGCCGAGCCGAGCCCCTTCCCGCAGGTATGCAGCGAAACCACATCCGCCCGGCCTTCGAGCCATGCGCCGAGTCCGCGTCCATCCGGCCCGAAAACGCCGGTCGCATGCGCCTCGTCCACCGCCAGCACGCCCTCATGCCGGCGCACCGCTTCCGCCAGCTCCTCAAGGGGCGCGCGGTCGCCGTCCATGCTGTAAAGGCTTTCCACCGCGATCCAGGGCCGCCCCCTGCCGCCCGCCGCCCGCCAGGCGCGGATCTTCTCCTCGAACGCCCCCGCATCGTTATGAGCAGCGGCCACGCAGTCCGCCCGGCCCGCCCGCATGCCGTCATGCGCGCTTGCGTGGATCAGTTCGTCGTGCACCACGAGGTCGCCGCGCTGGGGCAGGGCCGCGAACAGCGCGTAATTCGCCGCAAAGCCGCTGCTGAAGTAGAGCGCGGTCTCAGCCCCGAAGAACCGCGCGGCCTCGTCCTCCAGCGCCTCGTGCTCGGGGTGATTGCCGCGCAGGAGCCGCGAGCCGCCCGCACCCGCAGGCACGCCACGGTCCAGCGCGTCTTGGATCGCCGCCTTCAGCTCCGCCGAGTCCGCAAGGCCCAGATAGTCGTTCGAGGTGAAATCGTAGCCGGCAGCAGGTGCCAGCTGCCGGAGCCGCCCGCGCGCTTCAAGCCCCGCCAGCATCTCCGCATATGGCTCAATGCCCGCTATCGACGAAGGATGAGCCATCGCAAATCCGTCATGCTCCCTGCGCTAGCCCGTCTCTAAGCATGTGGTTGGAAAGACTAGTGGCCTGCGTCAGCCAAAATGAGGGGTTCTGACTTGGTCTTTTTCGCCGTGGCAAAGTCGGCCGCCTTGACTGTACGTCCAGTACAGCCTGCGCCGTCCGGCTTCACCACGTCAAAAAATCCCGGCGTCATAACCCCTCATTTTGGCTGACGCAGGCCACTAGTACGCGCCCTCCGGGAAATCCTCACCCCTATGCTGCAGGCACCGGAAGGATTTCCCGCGGATCAGGCGTACTAGCAGATATTTGTGCTAGTACAGCTTATCCGCCGGAAGTTCGCGTGGCGGCGCGCGCCGCCAATGGGGTGCGAACTTCCGGCGGGCTGTACTAGGAATTTCAAAGGCACGGTACAGGCTCATCCCCGCCGGTGCAAGCCCGCCGCTTTTTCAGGCGATTTGCAAAATCGGCGGATTCTCTCCCAAGCGGTTATTTGCCCACTATCCGGGCCAGGCCCAATTTGATACCTAAAATCGTATTCACTTGGCACCGTTCTGTGCCGTTGCATCGGAAGGGCGCAGGCCCGCTCAATTTTGGAGCGGGTGCTCAAGCTATTAGTGCGCGTTTTTGGGGAGAGTCGTTGTGGGGCAAAACGAACGCGAAGAGATGAAAGCGAAAATCGAAAACATTACCACAGAGTGGGAATGGCCAGATTCTCCTTTCAAAATACTCAAGATGACCACGGAGCATCAGCGCCACGAAGATGGCGGGATGCAAAGAAAAGACTGGATCAATTTTGAGCGCGGCCCATCCGTCGCCGTGATCCTTTACAAAACGGACTCCAAAGAAATCATATTGGTTCAACAGTTCCGCGCTCCGACCTTGAAGTACCACCTGGAGAAGGATCGGTACGTCCTTCATAACAATGGCCAGCTTCAGGAAACCGTGGCGGGGATGCGCAAGGGTGACGAGCCGCTCGAAGAATGCGCCATCCGCGAGGTGAAGGAAGAAACGGGCTACATCGTCGGCGTCAGCGCGCTCGAAAAGATCGCGGATTTCTACCCCTCCCCAGGCGGCACTTCGGAGCGGATCCACCTCTATTATGCCGAGGTCACCGACGCCGACCGCGACCCCAATTCGAGCCAGACGGTCGCCGGGGAAAACCGGGAGGCCGAAAGCATCCGCGTGCAGCACATCCCAGCAGGCAGGTTCTTGGCCCAGACGGTCGATTCTCCGGGAACTCTCGATGCAAAGGTTCTCATCGCTTCGCTGCTCCTGCGGGTAAAGAAGATTGCGCCCGCCCCGGCTGCTACGGGCGAACGGCGCTACCGGTTTGTAAGCAAGCCAGACTGCTATGTGGTGCTTCGCACTGGGCACATGAACAACGTCAAGGATGTCGACGCCTGGGTCAATTCCGAGACCGAAGACATGGAGATGGACCGCTTCACCGCAACCTCCGTGTCGGCGTTCATCCGGCGCGCGGGCGCGCTGAAGGACAAGCACGGCCGGGTGCTCGAAGACACCGTTGCCTCGGACCTGCGGAAAGAGACGATCGGACGTGCGACGAGAATCGGCGACGTCTATTGCACGTCCTCCGGTTCGCTGAAGAAGTCGCACAAGGTCAGGCGGGTTTTTCACGTCGCTGCCATTCGCAGGATGATCACGGAAGGCTCCCGGGCGATGCCCGATGACATTGAGCCCGTCACTCTTGGAGTGCTGCGTACCATCAGCAAGCGAAAAGGCTGGGGGCGGACTGCCTGTAAATCGGCCCTCCTTCCGATCATCGGCGCCAGCGAAGGCGGTCTTGAACCTGAAGAATCCTGCCGGCGCATCTTGCGCGCAATCCTCGCCTTTTTCGAGGAGACCCCCTTTCCCACGCTGAAGGAGGTGCACATCAGTGCCTTTCAGGAACGGGATGTCCTGGCTGCTGAAAAGTGCCTGGACGAACTGAGGCTGCAGCTGACTAAAGTCTGAGCGCGGGAGAGAAGCCATGTGGGATCGGGATGATCTTGGCGATTTCTGGCGCTTTGTGCGCCGCGAAGTCAGGGGGCCGGTCAAGCGGTTGGGCGACGTGCTGCCGGGCGGATTGCTGCTTGGGACGCTCGGCTTTTCCTTTGTGCTCGCCTACTATGAGCAAAGCCGGGAAATCTTCCGCATGCTCCTCGAGTTCGAGGCGCCGCTGACGATGGAAGGCGCCTATGGCTTGCTCTTGGTGTTTTTTGTGAGCGGGTTGCTGTTTTTCGCCTACCAGTCTTTCCTCGCAAACGTAAGGGAGCGCCTGTGGAATGTCCTCGGCGGGGAAGAATATAATCGTCCTGGCGTAAAGAGCATCGCCGCAGCCGGGGCGACACTGGCGGCCGCAGCACCCTGGGCGGCCTGCATCGTTTCGATTTATTTCATGCACCGTTCCCTGGAGCCCGCCCGCAAGCTGCTTGTGCAGCATCTCAACGAGGCAGGCCGCCTGGATGAAGGACGCGCCGCTATCGAGTTGCTGGACCGGGTCGCCGGACGCAGCTTGGAGGCGATGGGGCTTTTGGCGGTGGCGGGTATCGTGACACTCGCATTCTTATGGAACTGCCATGCCCTGCGGTTCCGGCGCAGATGGGCGTACTCCATGCCCTGGGTGTTTTTTGGACTAGCGTTTCTCGACCTTGCAGTCTTGGGCGTTTGCGCTGCATGGTTTGGGTGGCAGTTCGCCGGTGTTTACGAAGCGCTGGGGCCGCTTGCCACCGCAATGCTTACAGTTGCCGGTCTGTTTTCCATTGGACTTGCCGTCACTTGGAGCGCGCGCGTTGCAGGGCTTGCAACCTATTTCGGGCTGCTGATCCTGGTCCTGATCCCTTTGTTGCCTGGCGTTTATGCGGAGTTTTGGGGCGGCAGTCAGACGGGTTCCGCCAAGGCCCGCCGGAGCGCAGAACAGCGGACTTTCGAATCCGCAGTCAATGACTGGATCGAAGCCCGCCGGCCTAAACAGCAGGAGGATGGCAAGCTCACTCCTCTGATCGTTGTGTCCGCACAGGGCGGCGGCATGTATGCCACCATCGTTTCAGCGCTGTTCATGTCCAGGCTCCAGGATATGGAGCCCGAACCGCGGCCGGGGCTGCCGGGCTTCAATTCATATGTTTTCGCGGTGAGCGGCGTGTCCGGCGGATCGTTGGGGGCGGGCCTCTATTATGCTGCAGCAAACCGCGCGGTCTGCCATCTCTCCGCGGATGAAAGTGCTGCGCCATACAGCGGAACCAGGATCGAAAACGAGGTTTCGAACCTGGTGCAGAAACCGCACCTGGCGGCCATCGTTGGCAATGTTACAAGCGATGTGGTGCGCAAGCTTACCCCATGGATCGAGTTCGATATCGATCGCGCGGAGGCGTTACGTCAGAGCCTGCTTAAGGTTTGCCCCGCGCTGGCGGCGCGATACGGCGGCCACTGGACGCCCGGCCGCAGGATACCGGCGCTGGTGCTGAACACGACCTGGATGAGCAACGGGCATCGCGTTGCTTTTGCGCCATTCAGCCTCAAGGCTGCAGGAGACGGCACGCTCTGGTCGTTCGGCGACGTTTACAGCACCAAACCTCCGCTTTATCACGGCGCCCCCTTCGATCCCTCGCTCGCCGATGCTCTCGTCGCCAGTGCGCGCTTCCCCGGCGCATTGCCGCCGCTTTCTCTCACATATGGCTCCAATCGCCATAGCTTCGGCGATGGTGGCTATGCCGATGCTTCCGGCGTCAGTACCGCCTACGACATGTTCAAAGCCATCAATGGGCTTCAAGGCGTGAGCAAGAAGGTCTCACCATACCTCCTTATGCTTACTTTCGATTATGAAAAAGTCGCCGCGAACACCGAAAGCAGCACCGCCTTCGTCGAAACCTACGAACCTTTGAGCGCTCTGCTTGGGGTGCGGAATAACCTTGCGAGCCAGTCGATCACCCGGGCAGAAACGTCGATCCCAGCCGATCATTTCTGGCGCGTCTCCGTCGACCCAGGCAGCTTCGGCATCGCACTGGGCCTGCAGCTTTCGCACACGAGCTTTGAAATCCTTTCTCTGCTCGTCGGGCGCGCCGAATGGTGCACGGACGCTTCCTACCAAGGAACTAATCCTATTCTGCATAACAGTTGCGTTGCCAAAAAAGTCGCGGCGGCAATAAACGTGCGGCAGTAAGGCCTCGACGGAGCTATCAGGAGCGGCGCCGGGGCTGCATATATAGGTCGGCCTCGATGGCGGCGATGTAGGCTTCGACGGGCCGGTCTGGATCGGTGCGGCCTTCCTCCCAGTCGCGCAGCGTTTCAAGCGGAACGCCGTAGCGGGCGGAGAACTGCTCCTGGGTAAGCCTGAGTCTCATGCGCAACAGCTTAATCCGCGCCACCGGCTTGGCTTTTTGCGGTTCCTCCGGCTCTTCTTCGAAAGATGGCAGCACGATCTTGACCATGGCGCTACCAATTTAAAGGCTCAAGCTTGCGCGGGGGCTTCCTCCGCCGCCATCGGCGCTAGCCCGAGTTTGGAAAACAGCGCCCTGTCCTTGTCCGCCTCGGGATTGCCCGCCGTCAGCAGCGTGCAGCCGAGGAAAATCGAATTCGCGCCGGCCAAGAAGCACAGCGCCTGCAGTTCGTCGCTCATCGAAGCGCGGCCAGCCGAAAGCCGCACCATCGAACGCGGCATCATGATGCGCGCAAGCGCAATCGTGCGCACGAACTCCAGCGGGTCGAGCGGTTCCATCCCCTCAAGGGGCGTACCGGGAATGGGGATCAAGAGATTGATGGGCACGCTTTCGGGATGCTGCTCCATGTTTGCAAGCGTGATCAACATGTCCACCCGGTCGTCATCGCGCTCGCCCATGCCGGCAATGCCGCCGCAGCAGACCTTGATGCCGGCCTCGCGCACATGGTCGATGGTGTCCAGCCGTTCCGTGAAGGTCCGTGTCGAGACGATCTCGCTGTAATAGCGCTCGGACGTATCGATGTTGTGATTGTAGTAGTCGAGCCCCGCGCCCTTGAGCCGCTCCGCGTCATGCCGGGTCAGCGAGCCCAGCGTCATGCAGGTTTCGAGCCCCAGCGCCTTGACGCCTTCGACCATCGCCAGAATGCTGTCGAGATCGCGCTCCTTGGGGTTCTTCCAGGCAGCCCCCATGCAATAGCGCGTCGCCCCCGCCGCCTTCGCGTTGCGGGCCTCCGCGATCACGCGCTCCACCTCCATCAGCTTGGAAGCCTTGAGCCCGGTCTTGTGGTGTGCCGACTGCCCGCAATAAGCGCAATCCTCGGGGCAGCCGCCGGTCTTCACCGACAGAAGGCTGCTCATCTGCACCCTGTTGGGATCGAAATGGCGGCGGTGGACGGTTTGCGCCAGGAACAGGAGATCGTTGAAGGGCGCGCGGTAGATGGCTTCTGCCTCGGCGCGCGTCCAATCGTGGCGCTCGCCGGCATCGCCGGACATAAACTTGAACAAGGCGGTAAGCCCTCTCAAAATCAAAGGTTTCAGCGGTTGTACCCCCGAGGCGGTCCGCGCGCAACTGGGACCGCGGGGGTCTAAGCGGCTTCGACTTCGCAGAGGAACCGCTCGATCCTCGATTTGAGCCCTTGGGCGGCATTATCCACGAGGCCGCTTGCATTAAGAACCTCCCGGGCGGCAGCCGAGGTATCGCCCGCGGCGGCTGTAACGCCAACGACGTTGCCGGTGACACGGCTGGTGCCGTTTGCCGCAAGATGGATGCTGCCGCTGATTTCCGATGTCGCGCTCTCTTGCTCCACTACGGCCGCGGCAATCGATTCCGCGAAAGCATTTACCTCGCCGATCATGGCGGCGATTTCGCCGATAGACACCGCTGTTTCTTTCGCCGAGGTTTGAACTTCGCCAATCTTTTCCG
The DNA here is from genome assembly GCA_963767435.1 of uncultured Alphaproteobacteria bacterium. Taxonomy (GTDB): domain Bacteria; phylum Pseudomonadota; class Alphaproteobacteria; order Rhizobiales; family Rhodomicrobiaceae; genus Rhodomicrobium. The sequence continues at coordinate 247,239 of CAVYEY010000004.1, read as the reverse complement.
ATATGGCCAAGGTCGCCTTTGCGGTTTGTTCCGAAAGATTTTTCACCTCTGAAGCCACCACCGAAAATCCGCGCCCGGCTTCGCCTGCCCGCGCTGCTTCGATAGAGGCGTTGAGCGAAAGGAGATTTGTCTGGGAGGCGATTTCCCGGATGAGAGTTACGACTTCGCCAATATGCTGGGTAGCCGCCGAAAGCAACGCGACTTTCTCGTTGGTTGCCACCGCGCGTTCGTTGGCCCGATTGATATTCTGGGACGTGTTCGAAACTTGCTGCCCGATCCCGGCAATCGATTTCGCCAGCTGCTCGGTCGCCGCGGCGACGGACAGCACATTTGCGGAGGTCTCCTCCGAAAAAGACGCGGCGGAACGCGCCTTTTCCGAGGCTTCCGCGGCAATTCCAGTCAGATGAGCTGCGGTGCCCGCCAGATCCTTTGCATTCGATGCCAGCAATGTCAGATCCTTTTCCGCATCGGATCGGAAAACGCCGACGAGCCGGTCTACATGATCCCGCCGCGTCCTGCTTTCCTGGTGTTCGCGTTCCTGCTCCTGTTCCAGCGCGGCACGGGAAACGGCATTGGCGCGGAATACTTCCACCGCCCGGCACATGTCTCCTATCTCGTCATCGCCTGCAGTCGCGGCGGGATCGGCCGACAGGTCGCCGCTAGCGAGCCTGCGCATATCGCCAACGAGACCGGCAATAGGATGAACGACCTTTCGCATGAAGGCCAGGGCCATGCCGGCGAGTAGCAGCAGCGCGGCAAGCGTGACCGTCCCGATGCGGCTGAGATTGCTATTCAGCATCTCCTGGAACTGGCGGCGGTCGACACCGAAAACGGCCACCGCGACGGCCTTGCCAGCAAAATCGTGGATCGGGACAAACCGCATGGCCAGCGTGGTGCCGCCAACGGTAACGGCAGGTTCGAACTGGGCGTTATTGAGGGCGGCAGCCATAACCTCCGGGGCTGGCTTGAAGTTTGGGGGTAGGACGGTCCCAAGAAGATCGAACTGGCCGTCGCGTGCGAGGTAGACGCCGGTGCCGGCTTGCATTGCAGCGGCGAGCTTCTGAACCATCACATCGCCGAATGCCACACCGTATTCGAACGTCCCGATATGGCGGCCATCTTTGCTTACGGGCACCACGGCCCGGAAGCCCAGGCCTCCCTGCCCGGTTTCGATGCCTCGCACGGGTTGCCGGGTCTGGTTCGCCACGGCCACTGTCTTGCGGGCAGATATATCGTCGCCGAACTTGTCAGGCTTGTGCAGGCGCAGGAAGGACACTGCTGGAGGCAGGTGGAAATGCGCCTGCTCGATGCCATGCCGGGCTTTGAGTTCCGCAAAGGATCCGCTCAGCCGCTGTTGCAACTGGGTTCTGTCTTGGGCGGCGAAGGCGTCGATAATCCCCGGATCGCGGGCTACGATCTCTGCCATCGAAAGGGCCCGGAACAACTCCTGCTCGATGGCGGCATGGAACGATGCCTCTGCTGCATCGAGGCGCGCCGTCAAAGCTGCGCTCACGAGTTCATTGGCCTTCAACAGCGAAATCGCCGCGACAGCCGCGATGAGGAAACCGAGGAAAAGGCACCCGGCCACAAAACGGGATTTAAGCGTCTTGAACATTCTATTTGCACCGCGCGAGATTTGGCGGAGCATAGGCGATTAGCCTCAATGGCCGATTAAGCGGGAGGCGAAAAACTCATTCGATTTCCGGCGTTCCCGTTTGGAATACAGAAGTAATTGCCGGGTTCGGGACCAGCCACAAAGGGGCACCGGCCGCGGCCCATAGAGGGTGTGGGACGCGGCCGGTCCAGCCGTCCAGGGGAGGCTGGTACTTAGGCCATCGCGCTGGCGAGCTTGTCGCGCCAGCCGGGGAAGAGTTTGTCCGCGTCGTGCGGGAAGCTCATGAAGGCGCGGGCGAATTCGCGGTGCTCGCGGGCGAACTCGACGGGGTCGGCCTTGGCGCGCCAGCACTGCTCCGCCTGCCGCAGCGACAATGCGCCGGCCGCTCCGCCATCGACATGGCCGAACGCGCCGCCGCCAGCCGTCATGATCAGGTTGGAGTGGCCGAGATTGGCGAAGAAGCCCGGCATCCGCAGCGCGTTCATGCCGCCCGAAATGATGGGTGTGGTGGGGTTGAAGCCCAGCCATTCCTGGCGGTAATACGGCCCCTCGGCGCTGTCATCGGTAATCATATGCGCGATGATGCGGTCCTCGGGATCGCCCTCCATCTTGCCGTAACCCATGGTGCCGGTGTGGATGCCCGACGCGCCCTGCAGCCGCGCCATCTTGGACAGCACGAGGGCTGTGTATCCGCGCTTCGAGTTCGGCGAGGTGATGGCCCCGTGGCCCGCGCGATGGTAGTGCAGATACTGTCCGGGAAAGTGCCGCCGCGCGGTGGTGACGGCGGCGGGGCCTGCGACGTAACCATCGACAAGGAACGCAACGTGGTCTGCGTTCTCGCCGAAGTTCTCAAGGATGAACTCGCCGCGTGCGATCATCTCGTGGTAATCGTCGGCGGTGATGTTGAACGAGAACAGCTTCGCTTGCCCGGTTTTGTGCTGCGCCTCGACCATGGCGTCGCGCACGGCAAGCACTGTTTCCTTGAATGGTGCGAACACCTGATTGCCTTGCGGCTCGTCGTTCTTGATGAAGTCGCCGCCCATCCAGAAGTCATAGCAGGCGGTTGCGAAGGGCTTCGGCTTGAGCCCGAGCTTCGGCTTGATGATGGTGCCTACGATGAAGCCGCCATCCACGACGGGGCGGCCGAGCACGCGCCAGAGATCCTTGATGGTCGTGGACGGTCCGTCGAACAGCCTCAGCAGCGCCGGCGGCATGTAGAAGTCGTACATCTTGGCGTATTCGACGTCGCCCATGCCCTGGTTGTTGCCGATGGTGAGCGTGAGGAACGAGGCGATCATCGCGCGGCCGTCGATGATGTTGCGGTCGAACAGCTCGATCGGGTACGCGATCTTCGTAAGCTCCTTGGCCTCGTCGATCTCGTAGACGAGGGCGTCCACGCTCTTGGTGAAATCGTCGGTCGTTACGACTTCGACATTGGTGCCGGTGGAGGATTTGGCGGCGAAATGAGCCGCCGTTTCGAGATATCCATAGCCGGCCTTGGGCTTCATGATGTAGGCGCAGAGGACGTGGCGCCCCCCGGCGATAAGATCGCTCTCCTTCAAAGCAAGATTGGCATAGCGTGCTGACTGGTCCATGGCTTGGTTCCTTAGCGAAATCGGCGCCGGATATGCTCCCAGCGATGCTCCCGTATAATGTGCATCGTGTACCCTATTTAGTAAATTTCAATAATGTTTGCCTTCTATGAAGAAAAACTTATCGATGGTTGTAACCATATTGCGCTGGATGAGGGAGTGAGGGCAATAGCGCTCGCGGAGAGTGTGGAAGAGGCGGAAAATATGCCGGAATAAAGAGGATAACGTTGAGCAAGATTGCCGCACCCGCGCCCGTTACCCCAATACTGCCATAACATGCGTTCAAGCTGGCCGATTACTTCGAGAAGGAAGGGAACAATGAAAGAGCCTGATGGTGAAGAGCCGGGCTTGCCCTCTCTGGAAGAAGTCCGGGAATGGCGGCGTTTGATGGATGAATCGGAGGATCATTGCCTCAGATACAGCATGAGCGCCGACGGCTTCGATCACATCCTCCGCATGGCCGAGGCTGAGCGGTTTTACGAGAGTCAAGGGCTGCTATGACGGCAGGCAGCCGCATCAAATGCGGTTGCCCCATCCCCGGTTCGCTCGAAATTTCATAATTTTAATACGTTTCTTGCAGGGAAGAGCCTCGTGCTCCTGTGCCCGATGTTTGCGCCTTTAGCGGCGTCCGGCCCCTCATGCTAAAGATAGGTGGACCCTTAGCTGCCGGCCCGTAACAATGCCAGGCATTCGGATATGGCCTTTTGCGAGGAAGTTATGCCCTTGCGAGACATTCTCGTACAACTCGATTCCAGCCCCAGAACGGCCGCGCGCCTGACCCTGGCACTTGAGCTAGCGAAGCGCGGCAATGCGAGGCTCGACGGCGTTTTCGCCCAGTGCGCAAGCGCTTATCAGGTCGGCGTCGTAACGGTGTGGCCGCCGGAAAGCTACAAGCTTGCCGCCGCTGCAAGCCGCGAGCTGTTCGAGAAAGCGGTTGCCGGGTACGAGAATGCGCGGTGGATCGACCTAAACCGCGGCAGCGACCATGAAGTCACCCACCACCTGACCGAAACCGCGCGCCATTACGACCTCACCATCGTTGGCCAGGAAGACGACGGCGGCCCGCGGATCGTGCCGCCAGAGATGATCGAGCACCTCATTGTCGAAAGCGGAAGGCCGGTGCTGGTAGTGCCCTATGCCGGCCATTTCAGCGATGCGGGCGCCCGGCCGCTCGCCGCCTGGAACGATGCCCGCTCCGCCGCGCGCGCGCTCAACGACGCCCTGGATTTCATACAGCCCGGAGCGAAAGTCACCGTGGTGTCGATGGGAACGGGGACGGAAGCGGAGAGGCTTTCGGTGGCCCGCATCGGCGTGCATCTGAAGGCGCACGGGCTCGATACCGAAGCCGAGTACATGCAGGTCACCGAGGTTGGCGTCATGGACACCTTGCTCAACCTGGCCTCGGACAAAGGGGCCGATCTGATCGTCATGGGCGCGTTCGGCGGCTACGGCTATCCGATCCTGAACCGTGGAGCCGGCACGCGCTTCATGCTGCGGCACATGACGGTGCCCTGCCTCTTCTCACATTAGGCGGCCCAGCGCTCCGCTTCCGAGCCAACCAGGCTCGCGAGGGGCGCCTTGGCGGTTTCCGCCAGCAGTGCGGCTTTGATGTCCGCCAGCAGGCCGGGCCCGGCAAAAATAAGGCCCGTATAGAGTTGAATCAGCGAGGCACCCGCGCGGACCTTCGCAAGTGCGGTTTCCGCGCTATCGATACCCCCCACGCCGATCAGCGGCAGCTTGCCTTGCGTTTCGAGATAGCACCTCGCCAGGAAGCGTGTAGAGCGCGCGAACAGCGGCCGCCCGGAGAGCCCGCCGCTCTCGCCGCGGTGCGAGCTTGCGGGTACGCCCTCGCGGGACAACGTCGTGTTGGTCAGGATCGCGCCGTCCATCTTGTGCGCGATGAGGCAGGCCATAGTGGGCGCGATGTCCGCATCGGCAAGGTCGGGCGCCAGCTTCACGAGCACGGGCACGGCTCGGGGCAGGCTCGCCCGCGCCACCATCACAGCCGCAAGCAGCGCGTCGAGCCGCTCCGGCGCCTGAAGATCGCGCAGGCCGGGCGTGTTGGGCGAGGAGATGTTGATGGCGAGATAAGACGCCAGCGGCCCAAGCGCATGCACTCCTGCCACGTAATCCGCGATCTGGTCCGTGCTGTTCCGGTTCGCACCGATATTGATACCGAGCACGCCTTTGGGCGGCCATGCCGCGAGGCGGAGCTGGGTGGCGGCATGGCCTGCATTGTTGAAGCCCATGCGGTTGATGGCGCCCTCTTCGCGGATCAGCCGGAACGAGCGTGGGCGCGGATTGCCCGGCTGCGGCTTAGGAGTGACCGTGCCCGTCTCCACGAAGCCGAAGCCCATGCCGGACAGCGCGTTATAGACGCGGGCGTCCTTGTCGTAGCCGGCCGCTATGCCGATGGGGTTGGGGAAGGGGAGGCCGAAAAGCGTTTGGGCAAGACGCGGATCGTCAGGCCTGCAAGGGCGCGGATAAAGGCCGGCTTCGAGCGCCCGCAGCGATGCCTCGTGCGCGGTCTCGGGATCGAGCAGGAAGAAGCCGGCTTTGGCCAGAGGCCAGAGAGGGGTCATGGGGCGAACTCCGCCGGAAGGATAGGGATGCCGTTGGCGTCGAGCGGGATGGGGGTTGCAGCCTTCACCGCTGAGATGGGTAAATTTGCGTAAAGATGGGGGAAGAGGGAGCCGTCGCGTGCGGGTTCCCAACGGAGGGACCCCTGAACTATCCGCGGCGGGAATGCTGACGTTCCCTCTCCCAGGGGGAGAGGGACAGGGTGAGGGGTTGTAAGCTCAGTCAAGGCCGCCACGTTCACTGCAAGGAGGACGAGATCCGCGACGCCGGCTAAGTATTTTCGCGCGGTGCCTTCGAGCTGGGCGGCGGTGGAGAAGTGGATGAAGCCGTCGCGCGCATCGTGGGCCGAGCCGCGGTACACCCCTTCGGCCTGCGCCGCTTCCCATTCGGCGCGGGTCAGAAGCTTATAGATCGTGGCGGCCGGCACGGAACTACGCCGCTTTGGCTTGCTTCAAGCGCTCTGCGATCAGCTCGCGGGTGTTCCCGATGCCGTAGGCCTTGATGAACGAGCCGAACCGCGGGCCTTGGGCTTCGCCGAACAGAACCTCGTAGAGCGCCTTGAACCAGTCGCGCAGGTTCTCGAACGGATGCGCCTTGCCCACCTCGTAGACGATTCCCTGCAGTTCCTCGGCGGCCATCGCCGGTCCCGCATCGGCAAGCCTGCCATGGAGGTCCTGCATCGCCAAGCGCTCCAGATCCGTTGGCGCGCGGTACACCTTGAACGGCTTCTCCCGCTCCTCGAAATAGCGGATGGCGAAGCCGATCAACCGGTCGAGTTCCGGGTAATCCGCCGCATTCGCTTCCGGCGCGTAGTTCTTCACGAACTGCCACAGAATATCCGCCGTATGCGCATTGGAGGCGCTGACAAGGTTCAGCAAGAGCGCGAAGTTTACCGGCACCGAATGCTGCGGCGGCCGGCCATTATGGATGTGCCAGACCGGATTTTCCAGCCGCTTTTCCGGGGCCTCCTGCTGGTAGTTGGCGAGGAAACCGAAATAATCGTCCACGGCCTTGGGGATCACGTCGAAATAAAGCCGCTTCGCCGTCTTGGGCTTCTGGAACATATACAGGCTGAGGCTTTCGGGCGTGGCGTAGGCCAGCCACTCCTCGACCGCTATGCCATTGCCCTTGGTCTTCGAAATCTTCTGCCCCTGCTCGTCCAGGAACAGCTCGTAACTGAAAGTCTCCGGCGGGGTGCCACCGAGCGCGCGGCAAATCTTCGACGACAGCGTTACGCTATCGATCAAATCCTTGCCCGACATCTCGTAATCGACGCCCAGCGCCACCCAGCGCATGGCCCAGTCCGCCTTCCACTGGCACTTCACATGCCCGCCCGTGACCGGCAGCTCGACTTTCTTGCCCGTGTCCGGATCGGTGAAGACGATCGTGCCCTTCTTGAGATCGCGCTTCTCGACGGGCACCTGCAGCACCTTGCCGCTCGTTGGCGAAACCGGCAGGAACGGCGAATAAGTTTCGCGGCGGTCCGGACCAAGCGTCGGCAGGATGATCTCCATCACCTTGTCATAGGCTTCGAGCATGCGCAGGAGCGTTTCGTCGAACCGCCCCGCCTTGTAGCATTCCGTCGAGGACAGGAATTCGTATTCGAAGCCGAAGCTGTCGAGGAAGCTCCTGAGCCGCGCATTGTTGTGCGCGCCGAAGCTCGAATGCGTGCCGAAGGGATCGGGCACCTGGGTCAGCGGCTTCTCAAGGTACTCTTTGAGCATCTCCTGGTTCGGCACGTTGCCGGGCACTTTGCGCAACCCGTCCATGTCGTCGGAGAAGCAGATGAGGCGCGTCTTCGCATCTGGCCGCAGCTCTTTGAGCGCATGCCGCACCATAGACGTGCGCGCCACCTCGCCGAAGGTGCCGATGTGCGGCAAGCCCGACGGCCCATAGCCGGTCTCAAACAGGATTTCCGCATCCGGGCCGCGCTTATCCAGCCGTTTCAGCAGCTTGCGGGCTTCTTCAAAGGGCCATGCCTTGGAATTTGCAGCAAGCTCTGCGGGTGTGTGCGCGGCGGCGGTCATTTGGGTGCGTTTCGATTCAAGGGGCTGAGGATGCGCGGACTATGTGGAGGCGGGGCTTGCGCGTCAACCCTGCCTGAAGACCGGTGCACAGAGTAAACCGGACCGCGGCTCCCGGTTGCCGCGATTGCAGACGCCCCCGGAATTATTTCCTGGCGGCCTTGCGCGCGGCGTAGCGCGCATCGCGGGCTGCTTTCTGCTCGCCTGCAAGAGCTGCCTGCCGTTCGGCCGCGTTCGCAGCTTCAAGTCCGGCTTCGGCCAATTTTGCGGCCTTCTCCGCAGCACGCTGCGCCTTCTCTTCGGCTTCCTTGGCCTTGCGCTCCGCCGCGCGCGCCTCGCGGGCTTTGGCCGCTTCGAGCCTCGCGGCCTTACGGGCTTGAGCGGCGGGATCGTCCTCCGCTTGGCGTTGCACGAATTGCTGCAACGCCGCTTCCTTCGCCTTAGCTGCCGCTTCACGCCGCTCGCTAAAGCCCTTCTCCTTAAAGCTTCTCATCTACCACCTTTTTTCGTATGCCGCGCCATTCAGGCAACGGCCATTGTCGAGTTTAGAAAGAGCACCTGCGCCAGAAACGCAAGGCAGGTGCGGCCGGTATTCCGGAAGAATGCGGGGTGGGCGCCGCGCGTCAACCCCGTTACGCATCAATGCGGCTTGTTCTTATGTTTCAAGTCTAAAATGGTCTGGCACGCGGTTTCGAACAGACGAAAAACGTCGACCTCCTCCCCGTGCTCGATCCGCTTCGAGATCGAGGTCAGCGGAAACGAGAGCAGGCTCGTACCGGGTACGGAAAGCGCTGGATCGCGGCCGTGTCCGTCATCGACGGCAACCCAGGTCAGCCCCAGCTCTTGAGCCAGCGCGTCGCCGAAAACGATTCCCAAGCTTTGCAGCTTCCAGGTTTCCTCCGCTCCAATCGAAACGCAGTTCAAGATCGCGCCGATCAAGTCCAGCTTATCCCGTACCGTTCCATAATTCGCGCCGTGTACATCGAAAAAACCCTGGACCCATTGCCGGTGTTGTTCGACCCTTAAGGTATCTTCGGCCGAAAACGGCTCTACTTTTTGGTCCATACTGGTCCTTTACAGGCATCGCCGGTGCGGGCGCGCCGGAAGCGAATTGGGTAACGTCTTGCAATCTATGGCAGTTCGCCGTGTGCGGGCGGATAATAGGGCTCCGGCTCGAATCCGGCATCGCGGAGCGGTGAAACGGAAGGTGCTGCGGCCAGCGCTTGCCGGCTTATGCAGGCCGTGCGGCTGGATTGTCCGGTGGCCGCAGCGGGTTGCAACAGTTCCGGCGGGACCGGTTTCTGCGAAGTCATGCGGTTCTGTATAAGCTACATGTCCCGGCGCCGCAACCGCAAGCAGGGCCTCGCCGGCTGTGCCGGAATTTTGGAGCCAAGCCCTTCAGCTGTGCGTTGCCAAGCGGGATGGCGCGCGCCCCTGCGTAATTGTTTTCGTCGTTCAAGCTGGCGCAGGACGTTTTGCCCTCCGGCCCGAACCTGGCTTCGCAGCCGCCCCTTTTCACGCCTTGAGCATCGGCCCGATCTGCGCGAGCCGCTGCGCATGTGGCTCATGCGTAACTGCCAGATGCTTCCTGAGCAGGCGTTTGCCGAGTTTCTCGCCCGGCACTTCGACGAGATGGTACGTCGCCCATGATATCGGGGTGACGACCGCGAAGGTGTAGAGCACGCTAAGTATAAATGAGAGCAGGTCAGGCAGCCCAAATCCGTAGATGCTCCGGTAGACCGGGCTCGAAGCAAAAATGGCCGGGGCATGCCAGAGATAGACCGAATAGCTGATCGCTCCGAAGAACGAGAATACCCTGTTGACTATGAGGCGTATCGGTGTGGCGGCGGCGCCCAGCAAAAGGGCTGTGTAGAAAATCGCCTGAACATGGCGGGTCTCAAGAATGCCGGAGGGCATCGCTCCGTAGGCCAGTGCAGCAAGCCCGGCTACGGCCGTGGCGATAAGTACCAGCCCGAACCAGCCCGCAATCTGCGACTTGGTCATGCGCGAGTAGAGGTCGAAGTCGATCATACCAATGGCGAACGTCGGCAAAAGCTCGGCAAGAGAGTAGGATTGATAGCTGGTGATAGCCCCTCCATCGAACCCGCGTTGCTGCAAAATGACAGGCAGCAGCAGGTAGACCAAAACCGACACGCAGAATATGGCCCCTTTTCTCGGCAGATCTGGGGCAAGGAAATAAAGAAAAGGAAATATAAGGTAGAACCCCATTTCCACGCCGATTGTCCAGCTGGCCCACACTATCCCTGTTTGCCATCCCGAAATGAAATTGAAGACAAAGGTGGCGTTAGCTACGATTTTTGTTGCTTCCGGGAATGCGCCAAATCGTTGCTCGTCCCGAAAGACGCTGAAGAGCAGCAAAACATAGAATAGTGGCGCGATGCGAAAGATGCGACTGACAAAGTAGCTTTTCAGCCCTGACCGAGCCATATGCGCAGGCATCCGAAGGGTGAGAGAAAAAGCACTAATCACAAAGAACAGCGTGACGCCGCTCCCACCAAACATGACCAACGGCTTCAGGTATTCGGGTAGCGCAAGTGCAGGGAGCGGCACGAGAGCCGCGTGGAATATAACCACGTAGATTGCGGCAAGCCCGCGCAAGCTGTCGAGGAATTCAAGCCTCGGCCTTAATGCGGATAATGCCGGATCGATGATGATCCCCGAGGCAGGAATGTCAGTCGGCAATGCCGATTCCATCAGCATTTGCGCACTCCCGGCTGACAAGGGGGCTGACGACATTTGTACCATATAGAGCAATCCCCGGCGAATTTAGTATCATACTCATATAGCCGAAACCGGCAGGCGGTGATTTACCGGCTCTCGGCGATCCAAAATTTCATTGCCCTAAGCTTTCCAAATTGGATTGGCCTAAGTTATACCGCGAAAACCCCGAGGCGAGGGCCGCAGCTGGTTCTCGCGTGGCCCCATCAGCCGGCACAACCTATAGGGGCCGATAGGTGCATATTCAACCTAAAATTGGTCCTATTAACAGCCTCTCACTGCATGCAGCGGTGGTTGTGTCCTGAGACAGTTCCAGAGTCCGCACTCGACCCCACCCAGTCATTCCGCCTGGCAGCGCTGCGCTTCACTGGCGTGCTCTATTACATCCGCGCCGTTACCTCACAACGCCCGCGGCACCCGCGCATCCCTCGGGCACAGCGCCCGGATTCCAATCTCAAGCGCAAGCAAATCGCGCTCCCACGCCGGGCCGATATACGCAATTGCGTGCGCGCCGGTCCCATCGGCGCCGCGCTTCAGAAGATCGAAAACCGCCGTTCCCTCGCGGAGCCTTTTGACAAGATCGAGCAGTTCGTTATAGGAACGCGGAAACGGGAAATCGATTTCCTCGCCTGCCGGCGGTTCGCCCGCGTTGCGGGGCTTGGCAGTGTAAATAATGGTTGGGCGCTTGTTGGCTGGCTGCGGCTCGCCGGACATGAGCTTACTCCTGAAAAAAATGACATAATATGCGAAGGCTAGCGCCCGATAGGCTGCATTGTCAACGTTTAGGAGAAGGACCGTATTTGTTGTATGAATAAATTAGCCTCGTCCGTTCCGGAATGCCGGGCATTACGCGTTGCCCGGCATTACTGCTTCCACGGGTCCAGGATCGCAACACCGGTATCTGCAAAATCCTTCCAATCCCTGGTCACGACGGTCAGGCCATGCACCGAGGCAGTTGCCGCAATAAGAAGATCGGGCTGTGCGTAGGTCCGCCGCTGCTGCCGGCCTGCCTCCACCATCAACCGCCAGCGAAGTATGACCGCCTCGCTAACCGGCAGGATGCGCCCCTGAAACATGGGCCGCAGGGTGCTGTCGAGCCAGCTTTCGATTGAGGCGCGCTTAAGCGGATCGGCGGTGCGCTCGATGCCGTAGCGGATTTCGGCGAGGGTGACATCCGATAGATAAAGGCTGGCCAGCAATGCCGCGTTGACGAAAGCGAGGACGCGCGGTTCTGGCTTCGGCTTCCTCAACTCGGAAATGACGTTGGTATCGAGCAGATAGTCCGTCACAACTCGACATCGCGCACGGGCGGATAATAGGGCTCGGGCTCGAAATCGACATCGCTCAGCGGAGAGGCGGCAAGTGCTTCCGCGAGAGCCCGTCCAGTTTGTTTCCCCTTGAGGCGGCGGTACTCCTCCGCCGTCAGGATGACCACTTCCTGCGCACCGCGCACCGTAACGCGCTGCGGCCCCTCGTTATGTACACGCTTGATCACCTCGCTCAGCCTCGCTTTTGCGTCGCGCAGCAGCCAGAGCCCGGTGGCGCGCGGCGGGTGCCCGATGCGGCGAACCCGGCCGTGAACTGAGCCGGCAGTCTTCGATTCTTTTGTGGTCATCGTGCCTACATGTTAGCATATCGGCGTATGACGGCAAGCCTCCCCGTTATCACTTGAACGGATGGTCCCGGCAGCCGCCGTACGATGCCTGGCTCACCCCGCACGCCCGCGCCGCGCTGAGTTTGTGTTACGGCCGCGCCTGCAATCGCCTAGCGGAAGACCACGGTGCGGCTGCCATTGAGCAGGACGCGATGCTCGACGTGCCATTTCACCGCGCGCGCCAGCACCACGCATTCGATATCGCGGCCGATGGTCACCAGTTCCTCCGGCTGCATGGAATGGTCCACGCGCGCCACTTCCTGCTCGACGATCGGCCCCTCGTCGAGTGTTGCGGTCACGTAATGCGCCGTGGCCCCGATCAGCTTCACGCCGCGCTCGTGCGCCTGATGATAGGGCTTGGCGCCTTTGAAACTCGGCAGGAACGAGTGATGGATGTTGATGGCCCGCCCCGCGAGCTTCCTGCAAAGCTCCGGCGACAGAACCTGCATGTAGCGCGCAAGCACGACAAGCTCGATCTTCTCCTCTTCGAGGATTTCGAGAAGCCGCCGCTCCTGCTTTTCCTTGGTTTCCGGCGTCACCTGCAGGTGGTGGAACGGGATGTCGTGGCTTGCGGCCAGCTGGTAAAAGGTGCGGTGGTTGGAGACGATGGCCGGGATCTCGATGGGCAGCGAGCCGATCTGGTGGCGGTAGAGCAAGTCATTGAGACAGTGGCCGAATTTCGAGACGAGGATGGCCACGCGGGTCTTTTGCGCGTGCGCGTACACCTCCGCCGTCATGCCAAACTGCTCGATGACGGGCGTCAGTGTCTTCCAGGCATCTTCGCGGCTGAAGCCCTCGGGTGCCGAGAACGAGACGCGCATGAAGAACCGCCCGGTCTTGGCGTCGCCGAACTGTGCGCTGTCGGTGATGTTGCAGCCGTGTTCCGCAAGCCGCGTGGCGATGGCGGCCACGATGCCAGGACGGTCGGCGCAGGACAGGGTCAGGACGAAGGCAGGATTTGGCCAGGACATGACAATTCTCGATATGGGGTCCGAGGAGCGGCCCATCATGTCCAGGGTTGGCCCAATTGCCAAGCTCTTCCTCAACCTATGCTTTCCTTCGGGTCCTGCTTCGCGCCCAGAACATTGAGTTTCCAACGCGTAGGGAATCCGCTATGCGTCGGCCATGAACGGGCGTCTTTTGGATCGGGAACGGCAGGACGAGGATGCGGGCGAGCTTTCGCTTAGGCCCTTGCGCCTTGCGGAATTCATCGGCCAGGCACAAGCGCGCGCCAACCTCAAGGTGTTCATCGATGCGGCACGCGGCCGGGGCGATGCGCTGGATCATGTGCTGTTTGCGGGGCCGCCCGGCCTTGGCAAGACGACGCTGGCACAGATTGTGGCCCGCGAACTCGGCGTGAACTTCAAGATGACCTCGGGGCCGGTAATCGCCAAGGCGGGCGATCTCGCGGCGCTGCTCACCAATCTCGAAGAGCGCGACGTTCTCTTCATCGACGAAATCCACAGGCTCAATCCCGCGGTGGAGGAGATCCTCTACCCCGCGATGGAGGATTTCCAGCTCGATCTCATCATCGGCGAAGGGCCGGCGGCGCGTTCGGTGCGTATCGACCTCGCCAAGTTCACGCTGGTTGGCGCCACCACGCGCACGGGCCTCCTGACAACGCCTTTGCGGGACCGGTTCGGCATTCCCGTCCGGCTTAACTACTACACCGAGGACGAACTCGAAGAGATCGTCAAGCGCGGCGCTCGCGTGCTGAAGATGCAAATGACGCCCGACGGCGCTCGTGAAGTGGCACGGCGCAGCCGGGGGACGCCCCGCGTTGCCGGCCGCCTGTTGCGCCGCGTCCGCGATTTCGCGGCTGTGGGCGGCTCGGGCGAGGTTACGCGCGATGTTGCGGACGCATCGCTCAGCCAGCTCGAAGTGGATGCGCTGGGCCTCGATGCCATGGACCACCGCTACCTGCGCTGCATCGCCCTAAACTATGGCGGCGGCCCGGTTGGAATCGAGACGATTGCAGCCGCGCTCAGCGAAGGCAAAGACGCAATCGAAGAGGTGATCGAGCCCTATTTGCTGCAGCAGGGGTTCATCGGACGCACGCCGCGGGGCCGGGTTCTTACGATGAAGGCATTCCGGCATTTGGGCGTTGCCGCGCCTCAGGCGATGCGGGAAGGACAATTGCCGCTTTTTGACAGTTCAAAGGATAGCTAGCAGCTTGGAATATATCATAAAATGCCGCGGAGTAAGTGCCACCCACAGGTTTCACACAGGGATTCGGCTCGCGTGTGTTTTTTTTGATGACATTTCCGCCTACTTAGCGTTTTATAACAGTCAAGCAGCGTAGATGCTGCAGGAGTTCCTGAACCACCTGCTTTCAAATGGCAGGCTGGTTGGAACAGGGCGCTCGGCGATTTGTATGGCGTACGCCGGGCGATTCTGTTTGCCTTTTTAGAGCTATCTATTCCTTATTTCCACATGTCGAGTGGGCCTCGATTTCGATCATTAATTAGCCTTGATCGGGGATGACGCTCTTGTGCGTGGACGTGAATACACATTCAGATTATCGTAAACTAATGAGCAATATGACGAGCCAGAACGGCAGGAATCGCTTGAGCCGCGCGCAATCTGTAGGCTTTGGGCTGATTTATGGAGCGCTCGCAGCGCTGCCCATTTGCGGCCTCGTGCTTTTTCTGAAAATGACCCAGCCGGCTCATTCGCACAGCGCAGGCTTCGTCAGTACCAACGTTGCCAGCTTCGACGACGGATTTGGCGGGGTAGCCGTTTCACCTCTCAGGCAAAATGCCGTCGCAAAGCTCAAGGGCGTGAGCGCCGAACTGGGGCAGACTGTTTCCCAATTTAGTGCAAGCGACGCTGCGCAGGCATTCGGCGGCACCCCCCGGGCAAGTCTTAAGGCCGGCTTCAAGACAGAGTTTGTCACAAAGGATCACCGGCGGATCGCCGTTCGTATCGTACAGCGCGAGGCGATCACCGACCGGGCCGTGCCGGACAATTCGCGTCTGATGGATATCGTACCGGCCTCGACGGCCAACACGGTGAGCTTCGTTTGGGGCTCCTGGCTCTACGTCGCCGAGGTTCAGGACAAAGGCATAGAGCCCGACGTTGCGGTTCAGGAAGTCCTTTAGGCCGTCTTTCCAGTCATAAGCCCAACGTAGAAGGCAAGCTCGCGCTCCAGACAGGTGCGAATCGTGTCCGCTTGCCGGAAACCGTGTCCCTCTCCCGCAAACTCTGTGATATTCGACGGGAATGCCTTTGGCGCGCAACGCCTCCGCAATCGCAATCGATTGGGCCTTGGGAACGACATTATCGTCCGCCCCCTGAAACACGATCAGCGGCGTCGACATCCGCTCGATGTGTTGAATCGGCGAACGCTCGCGGTAGACCGCCTCGTTCTCTTCCAGCGAGGCGCCAAGCAGCGTTTGCTGATAACCTTGCTCAAATTTGTGAGTGGTTTTCTGCAAGCCTATAAGATCGCATATTCCGTAATAGCTTGCCGCTCCGCGGAAGACGGTTGCTGTGGCGATGGCCATAAGTACGGTGTAGCCGCCTGCGCTTCCCCCGGTAACGAATATCGCGTCTGGATCGGCAATGCCGGAGAGAGCTGCGTATCGCGCCGCGGCGATCGTGTCCCCGGCATCTGCGATGCCCCAGTTGCCCGTGAGCCGCTCCCGGTAAGCCCGTCCATAGCCAACGCTCCCGGCGTAATCCAGATCGAGCCAGGCGAAGCCGCGCGAGGTGAAGAATAGCGTTCGCGGCTTGAGTCCGCGTACAGCAGCGCTCGTTGGACCGCCATGCAGGCTCACAATTAGCGGCGGCAACCCGCCGGCGGGGCCATGCGCGGCCGGGTTTTGCGGCGGATACAGCAGGCCATGGATGGCACCTGCGCTGCCTGGGATTTCGAGGCGCCTGGGCCTGGATAAATAGCCCGCATCTATCGCTGTGGCGCAGCTTCGCCGCAGAATGGCTGGAGATGCCGCCTCGCTCGCAGGGCCGTCAAGCGCTATGCAAAGTGCCTCGTCATCCTTCAACCCTTCCAGCACTACGCCAGCTTCGCTCGCCGAAACCGCATGTATTGCGCTGAAGCCTGCCTCGCGGGGCGCGACGGTTCCACCAGGGCCAGCAAGCACCACGCCCGCCTCGCCGTTTGCGACGAACGTGCAGTAAGCCTTGCCGCCGGGAAGCAGGGCGTAGCTTGCGGCATTGAAGCTCCATTGCGGCATCGAGAGATCGCCCTCGATGTCCGCAGCTTTTTCAGGCCCGGAACCTTCGTGCCATGTGTAAAGCTGGCCAGTGCCGCCCGCGTCCCAAACGAAGTAGAGCGTGCCGTCCGATGCCCATCCGGGCTGGAAACACGCGCTCCCCGCTCCGCCGGCGATTAACCTGGGCTTGCCGGCCGTGCCATCCCCGGCCAGCTCTGCAACGAAAAGCTTGGCGGCGTCCCATGGCATGGAAGGCAGATCCCAGGCCAGAAAGGCAAGCAGGCGGCCATCCGGGCTTACCCGGGGGCCTGCGTAGAAATCGTGCCCCTCTAGCAGAGGCGAAGGAACTGCGGCCGCTTGCCCGGCTGGGATCGTCCAAAGCGCATTCTGCGGCAGGCCCTCATGTTCTGGGGCATGCGTCTCGCCAGCAGCGATCAATCTTTGCCGCAGATTGTCCCAGGTGAAGTCCGCAAAACGGGTCGCCGGTACGCTTGTGACACGCCGGATGGCGGTCCGGCCGGAACCCGCCGCAAGATCCACCTCATAAACGTCCTGTTCTGCATCGTTGACGAAAAACAGCCGCCCGCCAACGGCAAGAAACTCGCCGCCGCCATACTCGTGTACGCGCGAGCGCGCCGAGTAGGGCGCGGGCAGCAACTCGCTCAGTCCGTCCTCGCGGCTCCAGCGCATGACCGGCGTGCGGCCCCGCTCCGCCGGCCTTTCGCTCCAATAGACGGCATTGCCTTCGGCCTGCACGCGCCCAAAGCGCAGTGCTCCCTCCGCCACAGATGCAGCCGTGACCTGCGAGGGCCAATGCCCGAAGGCAAATTGTTTGCTTTCCATGATTGCGTCCGGCTCCAATTCCCGGCAAAGCTTGCCTCCAGGGCAGCGTTTGTAGGCGATAGTGGGGGTCAAGATGGTATCTTTGCAAGAGTTCCAGCCGCTCAAACCGGCAGAACTGAAATTGTTGGATGCCGCACTTAAGGGAAAACAATGCTCTATTGGCCCAGGCAGGCCGGCGGCAGTTTCCGAGGACAACGAAATCAGGGCGGATTTCCTGCGCTTCCTGGCACTTGGAGGGGAGAATCGCACCGCCGTCCATGAAAGCGGTGTTCGCATTCAAGGCGCGTTCGTGAGCGGTGCGGTGAACCTCGCCGGGGCCACGGCGGTGCGGCCTCTTTGGATCGAAGATTGCACCATCGGCGGGGAATTCCGCTTCTCCGATGCCGAAACCAAGGTGGTGAGCCTTGAGGGAACCGCGGTCTTGGGCATCCATGGCGAAGGTGTGCAGGTCGATGGGGCCTTGTTGCTTGGCCGCTCGATCATCGAAGGGAGCCTGGAACTGTTCGGCGCCGGGATTACGGGCACGCTGTCCTGCGTTGGCTGCAGGATTGCCGGCAGGGCCTGGAGGGCGCAGCGTATCGCGGCGGATTTGGAAACGGCCACTATCGGCGGCAACCTCGATTTGCGCGATGGCTTCCGGGCGAACGGCATCGTTCTTCTCGACAATGCCGAAATCGGCGGCACGTTCGATTGCACAAAGGGAGAGTTTTTCGCGGGGCTGGATGACACACGGACTGCCGATGCGGGTAGTTGGGGCCCCGGCGCACTGCGTACCATGAAATGCCACCGGCTGAACCTGAAGGGCAGCCTTTATCTCAGGGGCAGTGTTTGCGACGGCGAGGCGTCCTTCACCGGCGCGCAGATTGGCGGCGATATCGACTGCCGCAACGGGCAGTTCCAAAGTGCCGGCAAGGGCGACACCACGGCACTGCGCCTTACCCGCATCGAAGTGGCGGGAAACGTGTACTTTTCCAACGGCTTCGAGGCCAAGGGCAAGGTGCAGCTCAATGGCGCCATCATCCGGGGCAATATCGATTGCCGGGGCGGCGTCTTCTCCGTGCCGCATGAAATTTCCCATGACGCCGCAGCCTTCGGCGAAGAGTTCTCGCCGGATGCGATGTCGCTGGTAAACGCGAAAGTCGGCAGCGCCCTGATTATCGCGCCCCTGGAGGGAAAGAAGGAGCCCCCGGCCGTTATCGATGGGTCGCTGGACTTCAAAAGCGCGCAAATTCATGTGCTGGTCGATAGCCCGGAGGCTTGGCCGAAGGACAAGCATTCGAACGGCCTTCCCAATGTGATCCACTTGGACGGGTTCACCTATGAACGCTTCGGCGGCGCAGCACCGGTGGATGCGCGCGTCCGCAAGATCTGGCTCAAGCGCCAGCCTCCGGCGCATCTCGGCCGGGATTTCAAGCCCCAGCCCTTCGAGCAGGTCATCAAGGTCTTAAGAGACATGGGGCATCCCGAGGAAGCGCAGCGGCTTGCCATCGAGCGCCACGGCTTTCTCGTCCGTAGGCGTCTGGCGCGATGGGGGCAGGGCCCGCGCGCAATGATCGATGCACTGGCTGCCTTGCTTTGGGCTGTCACGGGCGGCCTGCTCATCGGCCATGGCTACCGTCCTTTGCGCGTCCTTTTCATTATGGCTTTCGCCGGCGTCGCCTGCGGTTTCTACTTCAAGACCGCCGCCGATCAGGGGGTGTTCGCGCCGCGCGACAGCCAGGTGTTCCTGTCCGGGGAGTTCAAGGGCTGCCGGCCCGAGGCGGGCGGGAATTGGACCAAATGCGCCGCCATCGCCGGGCAGAAATTCGCCGAATACCCGCAGTTCGATCCCTGGGTCTATTCGTTCAACGTACTGCTGCCGGTGGTCGACTTGCAGCAGGAGAAAAGCTGGGTGCCGATGCAGAAGGAGGTCAGCTTTGCGCTGGCCGGGAGGGCATTCACGGTGCCGGCCTGGGGCACGAATGCGCTCGTGCTGGCCGAACTGGTGTTCGGCTGGGTGGCGAGCCTGCTTGCCGTCGCCGCCTTCTCCGGTCTCGTGAAGACGGAGTAGCGGCGGCTCCGCTTTGCTACACCGGGCTATCTGGCCGGGCCGGGCCGGTCAGCGCTCTATTTAGCCTATCCGCCGCCGATTCTGCGCAATTTGAATATCTCTAGCGCCGGCCCCGGTATCGAATTAGTTCCGCCGGGGCGCTCGAAAGAAGCGCTGTGGGGGCGGAACTCTTTGATTGTGGCACCCGGGAAAGTGGAGGGCAATCGCTATGAATTTGCCGGCGTCATAAAAGGTAGCATACCGGGCCCGTAGGCGCCGGTTTTCACGCGTGGCGGGCGGGAGCCGCGGCTTAACGGCTTCAGCCCGCCTGGAGCAAAACGGCTCAGTGTTTGAAGCGGAAGCGCTGGCCGACCGTCTTCTGGTTTGGCTGTTGCACTTCAAGCTCGCTGTCGAACTCGAAATCCGCTGGCAGCGGAATATCTGTACGCTGTTCCGGTGGCGGAAGCGCGGACTCGACGATGTAGCTACGTTCGCGAGGCTGCGAGCGCTGCTGGTTCTCGGAAGTCAATACGGGCGCGGGGCCTGCGTTGCCAGTTGGAAGGCTAGGCTGCACGCCGGGCGCCCATTGGCTGGCACCGAACCAGACTTGCACCAGTTGATGCTCGTCGTCGGTTAGCCTCACGCCGGCGTGGTTGCACTTGCCCAGGACGAAATCCCGGTAAGCGCGGGCCACAGCTGCGGGCGAGCGCGTGTGTTCGAGCCACGGATCGATCTCGTCCACGGCGTCGAGCACAAATGCCACGTCCTTGAGCGCGATGCGCAGGCCTTCCTGATTCGCACGGGCCACGACAGACTGCGCCGTCTTGACGGGCGCAAAGCCTCGCTCATGAACTTCGGTCGCGATCAACGTGAACAGAAGCTGGTATTCGCTCGGCGGAAGCGGAGGCGCTTTGCAGGCTTCGTAAATCCGGGTGATGGAATGCTGCAGCTCCGCCAGTTTCGACGAGTTGCTATCCTGGCGCTGCAGCCTTTGCGCAGGCTGCGCTGCTGCTGCCTGCTCCTCCGTGCGGTGCCGCCTTGGATCGTAGACGAAGTGCGGCGGCTTGTCGGTGAGCTTGATGTTCTCCGGCAACGTGCTGTTGAGGAAGTTCAGGAAGCCGCCGGAGCCCGCCCAGTTGGTGCCGAGCGTCTTGGCGTGGCCCAGAATTTTCTGAGCGCGGTCGGCCAGATATGCGATGGGCACAGGCTTTTCGGAGGCCTGCACCACGTCAATCACGAGGCCCAGGATTTCGGCGCCGATAGCCTGGAAATCGTCCATCAGCGATTGAACCGCGGAGCTTGGGGCGCTGGCCGCAGCCAGCGCGCCTTGGCGGTGCTTCATCAAAAGTGGGGAAGCCGCTCTCAAGGGAGCTGAGGCTTGCCGGGGCAGCGACCGGGAAGGCGGGCGCCCTTTGCGTGATGCTTTGCGTCAACGCCTTGGCACCGCTGCTGTCGTAGCCCAGCGAACGTGATGCGCTGCGCTGACTCTCCAGCATGACCGGGCTCGTCTCGTCCATCAGGAAGGCGATCATCTCGCGCTCGTCGATCCAGCCGTCGCTGAACGCCTTATAGATGTCGGCCGTGTTTTCGTTCGCATAGACCACGGTTCGCCGGTCGTGCGAGCGAAGATGATGGAGCACGGGCGTGAAATCGGCGTCGCCCGACAGAATCACGAACTCCTCGAAGCGCGTCGGGTGCTCCAGAAAATCGCGGATGTCGCAGGCGATTTTGATGTCCGTGCCGTTCTTGAACTGATTGGAGAGCGGCTGACAATCCACAACTTCGATGCCGGCGATCATGAAATTTGTGCGCACGGTCGAAAAAGCATGCGGATCGTGCGGGCCGCCGCGACTTACGAGCTTGCGCCCGGGATTGCCGTAGCAGCGCGCAACGGCGAAGCGCCGCCGCAGTGCCGGTTGATGCGTCTTGTAACGTACTAAGCCGCCCATCGCGATTTGACTCATCCAATCCTGCGGGTTACGGGCAAACCGGCCCGCGGCCTCCTCGCTCTGACGACGCAGAGACAGGTAGACGTTGTCGAAGTCGACGAACAGCGCGGAAAGGCAGACCTCCGCGGACCCCGAATTCATTGCTTTATTCCCCGCTCGGACCATCGCCTGCCTTACGCCCTCACAACGGCATTCGATAGTTTATTTAAAAATATGGCCACTCTGCAAGGGCTCCTGCACACCTGCCCGCATATTCCGGCCATTTTTCTGCTGGCCATCGGCCTCCTGCGCCAGTGTGACGGAAGTTCCGCCCTCTTCCACCGCCCCCGGCCGCAATCGGGAACGGAATTGCCACTGCTCCAACGCAACAGGCCAAGCCAAAAACATTAAATGGTAAATAGGCCTTCCGCGCAAGCTGAACCTGAGGCCTCCGGCTTTATCCACACTGGTGGAGCATAACGCAGACCGCGCCTAGGTTGTGGCGCGAATCACACAGGTCTAGTACGCCCCGCGGGAAATCCTGACCCATATGCGGCTGGCGCTGACAGGATTTCCCGCGGATCAGGCGTACTAGCAGATCTTTGTTGCTAGTACAGCTTATCCGCCGGAAGTTCGCGTGGCGGCGCGCGCCGCCAATGGGGTGCGAACTTCCGGCGGGCTGTACTAGCTCTTCACATTTTTGAGAAGGACCTCCTTCGCTTCGTTGACTTTAGCGGCGAGGTAGGCCGTGCCACCCTGGTCGGGGTGGGAACGCTTCATCAGATTGCGATGCGCGGCTTTGATTTCGCCCGCCGTCGCACCCGGGTTCAGGCCTAGCACGAGGTAGGCCTCCTCGACGGTCATGCTGCCGCCCGGCTGCCTTCCCGGAAGCCAGTCTTTCTTTTGTGCGAGCGGGTAGGCGAGCATTCCGCCGAGCACGGCAAGAATGGGATTTCTGGTCAGGATCAGAACCGCGCCTGCAGCGAACAATGCAAGGCTGTTCTTGCGGACCCAGCGCGTTAGCTTGCCGGTCTCGCCAGCAGGCACCCATCCCATTAAATAGAGGAGGGCGGCCAATACGAGGAAGGATAATAGAAGGGGTAGAATGGGTTTTCTCCGAAGCTTAGAACCCGTTATGGCGCGAACGGCGGTTTATGCAGCAAGTTAGGCCCGGCCCGGCCTTTTGCAAAGCCTTGTGGCGGGAGTGGCGCGAAGACCGCAGTTTCGCGGGCAAAGCGGCATGCACCAGCTTTGGCGATTGCGGCTGCGCGGTGTGGCTGATACGGTTCGAGCCGATGGTTCCTCATCTGAGGAATAATAGGGAACGCGGTGGAAATCCGCGGCTGCCCCCGCAACTGTAAGCGGCGAGCGAGATGCCACCAATGTCACTGGGAAACCGGGAAGACGGCGTCAAGCGCGGACCCGCAAGTCAGGAGACCTGCCATCGTCCGTGGTCACGCGCGAACGCATCAGCCGGGGTGTGCTGGTGAGACTTGGGCGCAGTTTTTGCCGCCCTGGCTTGGGTTCGTGGTGACGTGTCACGTTGTCACGAGGTTCTTAGTCTATGTTGCGTTGTTTGTGTGCCGCTTTCGGCGGCGTTGTTTTCTCCGCATTCGTTTTGTCCATCCCGGCGGCTTACGCTGAAGAAGCCGGCAACCGGTCTTCCACCCCGCTTCCGCCAGTGGTCGTCAAACAGGCCGCACCCAAGCCTGCGAAAGGGCGGAACCTCCAGAAGAAGAAGCCGTCTCCCGAAGTGTCCGCACCGGCGCCTGCCCAGGAGGGCGAGGGCTCTGGGCAAGTGGCGTACAGCCCAAGCCTGCGGGCAACGCCGCTGTCCCAGCTTGGCAGCAGCGTCACCGTCATTACCAGCCAGGACATCGAAGCGAAGCAAAACCGCACGGTTCCGGATGCGCTGAGCGGCGTGCCGGGCCTGAACGTGGTTCAATCGGGCGGACCGGGCAACATTACGTCGGTGTTCATCCGCGGAACCGATGCCAACCACACCAAGGTGCTGATCGACGGCATCGACGTCAGCGATCCCTCGTCGCCGGACGGCGCCTTCGATTTCGCGCATCTGATGACCTCGGGCATAGACCGGATCGAGGTCTTGCGCGGGCCCCAGAGCGGGCTTTACGGATCGGATGCTATCGGCGGGGTGATCGATATCAGGACCAAGCCCGGTTCCGGCCCGGCGCAGATAACCGGCAGCGTCGAGGGCGGCTCCTTCGCGACCTTCAACCAGACCGCCGGCGTCAGCGGTTCTTCCGGCCCGCTCAGCTATTCGTTCAACGCGGGCCATTTCCACGCAGGCGACGTGCCGGTTACTCCGCTCGAACTCCTGGCGCCGGGAGAGGCGCGCAACAACGACTCTTACGATAATCAAACCTATGCGGGCCGGTCGGTCTTGAACTCAGCAGGACGTTCGACGTAGGCGTTATCGCCCGCTTCGTCGATACCCGGCTGCTATACACGGGCAGCGAGTGGGGCGCTTCAGGCCCTCAGCCGCAGCCTACCCAAAGTGTCAGCGACACCCAGCAGTTGTTCACACGCGCCTTCGCACACCAAACGGCCTTCGGCGGCGCTTTCGAGCAGACTTTCGCGGTTGGCTATACGGACTACTGGCGGCAGGATAACGATCCAATCTACGGCATCGCGGTCAATGAAGGCGACCGGGTGAAATTCGACTGGACCGGGGCCGTAAAGCTTGCGCCAACCCAGACCTTGACGCTGGGTGTGGAACATCAAACGGACGAACTCATGAGTTCCGCAAGCGGCGCAGATCGACAACAGCGCCGGTTTCGTTCAGCTGCAATCGAGCTTCGGCGACAGGCTGTTCAACGTGGCAAGCGTCCGCTACGACAGCAACAGCGCTTTCGGCGGCGCCACGACCTACCGCATCGCGCCCGCCTACCTGATACCGGAGACCGGCACGAAGCTAAAAGCCAGCTATGGCACAGGCTTCAAGGCGCCCTCGCTCGACGAGCTTTATGTGAACTATCCGGATTTTGGCTTCCACTCCAACCCGAGCCTGAAACCTGAGGAAAGCCGAGGCTACGATGCAGGTTTCGAGCAGGCGCTGTTTGGAAAGCGCGCGGAATTCGGCGCGACCTACTTCCACAGCGATGTAACGAACCTCATCACGTTCGGCCCTACCTCGGCCTGGCCCGGCTATACCACCTACTACCTGAACCTCCCCAGCGCGAAAATCGACGGTGCCGAGACCTATGTCACCTTCAAGCCGCGCGACGATCTAAAGCTTCGCGCAGATTACACCTACACAATGGCACTGAACGCGAACTTCACAGCGATGGACGGACAGTGGAGCAACGAGCTTTTGCGCCGGCCCAAGCATAAGGCAAGCCTTGGCGCCGAGTGGCAAGCCAGCCAGGCGCTCAGCCTGTCAGCGACGCTGGTCTATATCGGGGACTTTATCGATACGGACCGCTACGGGACCGATCCCGCAACTCGTCGCGCCGGGCCATACGGTGGTCAACCTTGCCGGCTCCTACGATCTGGGCGGCGGGCTGACAGCGTTTGCGCGCATCGACAACCTGTTCAACGAAAGCTATCAGGACCCAACCGGCTATATGCGTCCGGGGCTTGGCGTTTTCGGCGGAATGAAGGTCAGCCTGAGCGCTTCGGACTTACCAACGGAGCGGAATTGAGCTAAGCAAACATTCGTTGTTTGCCCAACGAATGTTTGCTTAGCGTTTTTTGTTTTCGCAGAGTTTTTCTCCCAAAACCGGTAGCCACTTTTGGGAAACTCTGCGCAGCTGTTGCGCCAGCAAGCGCGAAGCAAGGCCGTGCGGCCAAGAATTGAAACTGGAAAACGGAGAACAAGCATGCAGTCCAGAACCTCGATAACCCTGAATTGGCCGGCCGGTCTTTGGATGGCCTTCATGGCGGCCGTAAGCGTGGGGCTGACCTTCGGCTTTGCGTGCGCCGCGCCGCTGGCCGCTTTCGGCGCGGTTGCGGGGCTGACCCTGAGCCGCAGGAACGCCGTGCTGGCGACGCTTGGCGCCTGGCTCGCCAATCAAGCCACCGGATATGGATGCGTTGGCTATCCCATGACGGCGGAAAGCTTCGCCTGGGGCGCAACCTTCGGCGTTGCCGCGACGCTTGCGGTGTTTGCTTCCCGCTGGAGCGCCATGGCCCTCGCGGGACGGTTCCAGGCCGCCGTTCCGGTGGTGGCCTTCGCCGCGGCGTTCGTCACCTACGAAGCCGCGCTCTTCGCCACGGCGTTTGCGCTGCTTGGGGGCACGGGGGAGTTTACGTTCGCAATCGCGGGCCGCGTTCTTGAAGTCAATGCCATCGCCATGGCGGGGATGCTGCTCCTGAACGCGGTTGCGGCAGGCTCATCGAAAGAAGCCGCAAAACCGGCAGGCTTGAAGCCCGCCCGCTAAGCCCGGTACTGCGGCCGCATTATATAAGACATACCAAGGGCAGAGGTGCAGGCTTGCGCCTCTGCCCTTGGTATGTCAGCCCACCTCGAACCGCACCCCCTGCGCCAGCGGCAGGGCCGTCCCGTAATTGATCGTATTCGTTGCGCGCCGCATATAGGCCTTCCAGCAATCCGAGCCGGATTCGCGCCCGCCGCCGGTCTCCTTCTCGCCGCCGAACGCGCCGCCGATCTCCGCTCCCGACGGGCCGATGTTCACATTGGCGATGCCGCAGTCCGAGCCGCGTGGCGAGAGGAACAGCTCAGCCTCGCGCAGATCGTTCGTGAAGATCGAGGAGGAGAGCCCCTGCGGCACGGCGTTGTGCTGCGCGATGGCCTCGCCTAGATCGCGGTAGCGCATGACGTAGAGGATGGGCGCAAAGGTCTCCTTCAACACGGGGCCGGTTTGCGCAGGGCTTTCGACGAGGGCGGGGCGCACGTAGAACCCGCCCGCAGGCACGCCGTCTTGCACGCGGTTGCCGCCGTATACCGTGCCGCCGGCGGTCCTGGCCTCTTCGAGCGCTGCCTGCATCGCCTCGAACGCAGCCTTGCCGATGAGCGGGCCAACGAGCGTGTCCGGCTCCAGCGGATTGCCCACCTTGACGGAGGCGTAGGCGGCCTTGAGCCGCGGCAGGAAGCGGCCGTAGACGCTTTCGTGCACGAACAACCGGCGGAGCGTGGTGCAGCGCTGGCCTGCCGTGCCCATCGCGGCGAAGGCTGTGGCGCGCAGGGTGAGCTCTAGGTCGGCCGTGGGGCAGACAATGGCGCCGTTGTTGCCCCCAAGCTCCAGGATTGCGCGGGCGAAGCGGCTTGCGAGAATGGGGGCGAGGGCGCGGCCCATCGCCGTCGAGCCGGTAGCGGAGACAAGCGGCACCAGCGGATTGGAGGCCAGCGCTTCGCCTGCCTCGCGGCCTCCGATGACGACGGACGACAAATGCTCCGGTGCGGCGCTGCCCTCCGCCCTGAATTGCCCCGCTGCCCGCTCGAATAGCGCCTGAGCGGCGAGCGCTGTGAGCGGCGTCTTTTCCGACGGCTTCCAAACGCAGACGTTGCCGCAGACAAGGGCTAGCGCTGCATTCCATGCCCAGACCGCGACGGGGAAGTTGAACGCCGATAAGATGCCGGTGACGCCCAGCGGGTGCCAGGTTTCCATCATGCGGTGCTCTGGCCGCTCCGACGCGATGGTGAGCCCATGGAGTTGCCGCGAGAGGCCAACCGCAAAATCGCAGATGTCGATCATCTCCTGAACCTCGCCCAGGCCCTCGGAGAGGATTTTGCCCGTTTCAAGCGTGACCAGTTCGCCGAGCGCTGCCTTGTTTGCACGCAGTTCCAGGCCGAACAGGCGCACCAACTCCCCGCGCTTGGGGGCGGGCACATCGCGCCATTCGAGGAATGCGGCGTGCGCGGCTTGCACGATGGCGCGCGCGTCAGGTCCGGACGGTTGTACGCGGCCAACGATTTCGCCCGAAATGGGAGAAGCCGCCTCCAGTTGTCCAGTTGCATTAACCGATGGTGCCGCTTCAAAACGAGTTAAAATATCTCGCACCCGGGCGCCAAAATCTTGCCCGTATTCAAGAGCTTTCATCTATCTCCTCCTGGAAGCAGAAACGGCGCCAGCCGCGGGGCTCCCGGGAACGCGTTTCTGTTAAAGATCATGTGGTAGCGGCAGCGCCTCTCCGTCAGGGACGGGAGGCGGACGGCAGCGACACTCCAGCGGCATACTTCATGAGTTAAATGGCTCGGATTTGCAGACTTGGGGGTATGCAATGAGGGAAGAAACTGGTGCGGAGATCACCAGGGATCTTGAGGAGGTATCCGGCGCGGGGGATTATCTGGTCCACGAGCTGTCGGATCTGACCGATAAATGGAAGTGCCAAGGAAAAGGCTTCGCTTCCGTCGAGGCGATCCTGCGCTTCATGGAGAGCTATCCGGACCTGGACTACGGTGTGCCGGGGCCGCTCGTGCAGTTTGCCGAGAGCTTTTATGCACAGGGCAGGGAACTGGAATATAAGGAGAAGCTCATCGAGTTCTCTCAACCGCGCGCCTGTATATTACACAGTCTGGATGCTCAACCGGTTGATCAACGGCGAGCGCAATCCCGCCGAAAGATGCCGCCTGGTTTCCGAGATGGAGCGGATTGCCGGGGATACGGGGCTTAAGTCGTCCGTGCGTACGCTTGCGGGCGACTTTCTCGAATGGCGGGCCACCCATAGCTAAGCTTCCTCGATGCTCCAGATTCAGTAAAGCTCCGTTTTCCAGCTTTCCAAGGGCGGCACGATTTCATAGCCCGGGACGATGTAGCCTCTAAGCCATTGAGCCGGTGAAGGCTCCGCGGCGTCTTCCGGGAAAGCGGAAATCCATAGCAGCAAAAGACTCTGCCGCCCTCTGCCGTGACCATGGGTTCCCGCCTGCATGCGCCCTTACGGAAGCGAGGTTGCGGTCCGTGCCGGAAGACCGTGTCCGATGCCTTGCCAGAGCGTGCGCCGGCGAACTCATTGTTACAAAGATGGCGCGCTTGGCGCCTTGTTTCGCCACTTCGCGTTGCTTTATTGCGAGGTAGGGAAATAACTCATGCAAGGAGATGCGATATGAAAAGATCGATGGCCGCGGGGCTTGCGCTGGGCTTCGGTCTGCTTGCCTCAACCGGTGGCGCCCAGACTGCGAGCGCGATGCCGAAGCTGCCCGATGGGGCCGCCACGGTGGCGCAAAACAGCCCGGTCACTCAGGTGTGGTTCCGTGGCCATGGTGGATGGCACGGCTATGGCCACGGCGGATGGCATAGCTATGGCTACGGCGGCTGGCATGGCTATCGCCGGGGATACTGGCGGCCCGGATATGGCTGGGTGCCCTTTGCCGCCGCCGGCGCAGTGATTGCTGGCGTTGCCGCCGCGGATGCTAACCATTATTACGGTCCCGGCCCCTATTACGACGGGCCCTATTATGATCGTCCCTACGGTCCGCCGGCCGGCTATTACGGCCCCGGTCCCGGTCCAGACCGCGCACCGCCTCCCCCGCCGCGCGATTACGGCCCCGGCCCGGACTACGGACCGCTTAAGTGAGCAGGCCGGAAGGCTTGGCAGTGGATGACGAGCGTAAACCCCGGACATTGTCCGGGGTTTATTGCGCGCGGAAGTGGCTGGGTTTGCTATGCTTTAGGGTTCTTTTGGGGGCGAAAGCGAACCAATTTTGAAGCCCCCAACAAGCGGAAACAAGCCCGTTGGGGTGCGGCGGCCCAATTCCGCAGGCTTGCAGGCGGCGCGGCAATGCCGGGGCTCGTTTTTCCGGCGGCGGCGCTGGCGTCCCGCCGCGCGGTTTGCCGGTAAATGTCCACGCATAGCCAAATTTCATAACACTATCCTACAGCTGAACACGCATAACCTTGCGCCGCAATATCCCGGCACGCGCCTCTTTGTTCTCCCACTGCTCACATGAGAAGCTTGCCTGGACCTTGCTTCACTAAATCTGCACGTCAGAATTGTGGAATATACAGGAAGAACCCGCAAAGGTTGTGGAAAATCCTATCTTCCGGTTGTGTTCCAGTTTGGCTGCTGCCATCGTATGACCATCCGCCAAGCAGTTTCGAATTGCACCATGTAGCGGCGTATACATGAAGGATCTTTTAGCCGTGCGGCAGACAAGTTGAGAGTGCGATGAAGTATTCAATCATATCGAAGGCCAATGGGCTGATCAAATGTCATCGCAATAGTGAGCGGTATTCGGCATTGGGGATGGAAAAACCTACTGCTGACGGAGGGCTATCCAGTCCAGTCCGTTCCATGACGGCAAAGCGCAAACGCGCGCGGGATCCGGCGGCTTGAAAAGCCGGTTTATGACGGACGCTAAACTCCAGGCATCGCCACAGCCCGCAAATCTGCTGCCGGTCTGAACCGCCGTATGCCCCTCGATTTGCCCGGTGGCGGGCTCACAGATTCCGCGGTTGCAAAGATTGCTTACAAAAAGGTGAGGGGGGCGGCCGGAAACCCTACTACCGCTGCTCCGGTTTCTTCCTATCTCCAGCCCTGCGTGCTCGCTGCCGGCGAGCGGCTAACGTAATGGGAGTGCATATTCATGAAGACCCTTTTTGCCGCGTTGCTTGGACTTTCTGTTGCTTTCGCTATGAGCGCAACCTCTGTGAAAGCACAAGAAACGACGGAGCAAAAGATCGAGCGTTTGAAACACGAGGGCAAGGAGTACCTCGAACGGAAGGAAAAGCAGCTTGCCGAAGCCAAAGAGCAGATGAAAGCGGAAATCGCCGCGGTGGAGAGCAAGTACGATACCAAAGAAAAGCGTCAGGCTGCCATTGACGAAGCCAAGCGGAAATACGCCGGGATGGAAGAGCGCCTTGAAAAAGCTCACGCGGAAAAATGCACCGCGGTTCGTGGCGAGTGCACCGGCTTGTATCCCGATGCCAAGCTGAAATACGAAGCCTGCCTTGTCTGGAACGGCTGCCTTCGCTGATAGCCGGCCGGGGCGGGCCAACCCGCCTCAACCGCTCTTTGCTTGGTCTTGGCCCGGTAGGCGGCTTACGGGAGATATGTAGGCCGCCACACCTGTTAACGGAAAATGGTTAACGCGGAATTGCAGATGGCCGGAACTGGCCGGAAATTGCCGGATTCTGTCTCAAATTGCCCGGATTTGAGCATTCAAAACTACAGTTAAATATTGTGTCTTTACCATAAATATGACTCGCGTTGCATATTTTATGGCGTGATATCAGTGACTTACGGTGCATCTGGCGCTTAACCCTTTAGTAAAGCGCTTTTGGTATAATTATCTCAAAGTCGAAAGTTATCAAAATGAGTTATTTGGTGTGCAATGAGTTGTTAATATGACGCCGGATCGCCGCGCGCAGCGTTACCCGGCGTTATCGCGGTTGAGATGCGCAGCCGGAGCGCTTAAATCCAGGACTCCAACTTAGAGCGAAGAGAGCCATGGACCGGAACGCGATCATCCCCCCCGCCAACCCGCCTCAAGCACAGATCGAGCCCGTCCGCGACGTGCACCACGGCATCGGGCGCGTGGACAATTACGCCTGGCTGCGCGCCGGGAACTGGCAGGAGGTGATGCGCGATCCGGCCTCGCTTGCGGCGGGCATCCGCGCCTATCTCGAAGCGGAGAACGCCTATACCGCAAGCGCGATGGCGGATACGGAGGCACTGCAGGAGACGCTCTTCCAGGAGATGAAGGGCCGCATCAAGGAGGACGATTCCTCCGTGCCCGCGCCCGACGGCGCCTATGCCTATTTCACGAGCTATGTCACGGGCGGCCAGCATCCGCGCCTTTGCCGGCAGCCGAGGGATGGCGGCGAGCCCCAGGTGCTGCTCGACGGCGACGCGTTGGCCGCCGGCATGCCGTTCTTTTCGCTGGGCGGGATGGCCTGGAGCCACGATCACCGTTCCATCGCTTACGCCTTCGACGGCAAGGGCTCGGAGTTCTTCAAGATCAAGGTGCGCGACCTCGAAACCGGCCAGGATCTGCCGGACGAGGTGCCCGACATGGAAGGCTCGCCCTGCTGGAACGCCGATGGCACGGCCTTCTATTACACGCGGGTAGACGAGCATCGCCGCCCGCTCCAGGTTCTCCGCCATCGCATCGGCACGGACGCGGCGCAGGATGAGACGATCTACCAGGAGCCCGATTCCGGCTTTTTCACCCGCGTTGGAGAAAGCCAGGACCGGCGCTTCCTTATCGTCAGCACGGGCGATCACGACACGAGCGAAGCGCGGCTCCTCGATCTTGCGGCCCCGGACAAGGGCTTGCAACTCGTTGCCCCGCGCGAATTGCACCACGAATATTACACCGAGCCACACGGGGACCGGCTGATCGTCCTCACCAACGCGGACGGCGCGGAGGACTACAAGCTTGTGGAAGCCCCGCTGGCGAGCCCAGGGCGCGAAAACTGGCGCGATCTGGTGCCGCACAAGCCCGGCCGGCTGATCCTGGAGTTCACCTGCCTCAAGGATTACCTCGTGCGGCTTGAGCGCGAAGACGGCTTGCCGCGCATCGTCATCCGCTGCTTCGCCGATGGCCAGGAGCACGCCATCGCGTTCGACGAGGAAGCCTATTCGCTCGGCATGTCCGAGGGCTACGAATACGACACCGAGAGCTTGCGCTTCACCTACTCGTCGATGACGACGCCCAGGCAGACCTTCGACTACAACATGCGCACGCGCGAGCGGGTGTTGCGCAAGACGCAGGAAGTGCCGAGCGGTCATAACCCGGCCGATTACGTGACGCGGCGTGTGCTGGCGCCCTCGTGGGATGGCGAGACCGTTCCGGTGTCGCTGCTCTACCGCAAGGATACCCCGCTCGACGGGTCTGCGCCGCTCCTGCTTTACGGCTACGGCTCCTATGGCATGGCGATCCCGGCCTATTTCTCGACCAACGCCTTCAGCCTCGTGGACCGCGGATTCGTCTACGCCATCGCGCATATCCGCGGCGGCAAGGACAAGGGGCAGCGCTGGTACAAGGACGGCAAGCTCAAGAAAAAGACGAACACGTTCAAGGACTTCATCGCCGCCGGTCATTACCTTGCGGAGCAGAAGTTTACGAGTGCGGGCCGGATCGTGGCCAAGGGCGGTTCCGCGGGCGGCTTGCTCATGGGGGCGGTTGCAAACATGGCGCCGGAGCTGTTTGCCGGCATCATCGCGGATGTGCCCTTCGTGGATGTGCTGACCACCATGCTCGACGATACGCTGCCGCTCACCCCGCCCGAGTGGCCGGAATGGGGCAATCCCATCGCCAGCGCCGATGACTACCGCACCATCGCGGCCTATTCGCCCTACGATAATGTGCGCGCGCAAGGCTATCCGCACATGCTGGTCACGGGCGGGCTTACCGATCCGCGCGTGACCTACTGGGAACCCGCGAAGTGGGTTGCGAAGCTGCGCAGCGCAAAGACGGATGCGAACCTGCTGCTGCTCAAGATCAACATGGAGGCGGGCCACGGCGGCGCCTCGGGCCGCTTCGACCGGCTGAAAGAGGATGCGCTCGCCTACGCCTTCGCGCTCAAGGTGGCGGGCAAGCTGTAGGCGGACAGGCAAGGAGGGACCGCTTTGTACGCAACCCGTCAGTATGATGTACGCCTGCTTCTTGCCGCTCCCGGCGCGCCGGCATTGTGGGACTACGCCATCTGGCAAAGTCTCGCGCCCGCCCTGACGCCGCTCCTTTCCTCGGATCGCGGCCGGACATCGCTGCGCATGCACCAGATCGATACGCGCAATACCGGCGTCCCCAACCAGGCATATGTCCGTTTCGGGCAGATCGGCTGGAATGACAAATCCCATCGCAAATGGACGCACTCCTCGCCCGATACCGCCGGCGTCTCGGGGGCTTGGGATTTTGGCAGCTTCTCGGCGTGGTCGCCAGGGCCCAGCAAATGCGCGGCTTGTCCACCTGACGGTCTTCTGGCGGTGAAGAGCCAGCTTTCCCTGGGAAGCGGCATCGGCCGCAGCAATTGCCGGTTCTCATACAGTGTTCTTGCCGCCGCCGCCTGCGATGTGCCCCAAGCCGAAACGGTCATGGACAGCGCATTTTCCCGTCTGCGCGAGGAAATTCCGGCGGTCCTCGAAGCGCGGACCTGCCGCCCCTGGCAGCACCCATTCCGCTGCGCGCGAACCGGAACGTTCATCGCCCGCTGACGGATATGGATGCTTACGGTGCTCCTTTCCTCCCCGGCCCCTTGCATAATTCGCCGCCATCGCCCGGCATGCTCGCCGGGGATTGGCACGCGATCCCTGCGAAGTGAAGAACCCGCGGCCAGCGAGGAATTGTTTACCGTCCCGGCATACCGTACGGTTGGGATGTCAGGAAAGGCGGGAGCGATGCCGAAACTTGCCAGCAAAGACGCGCTCGTGGACCGCGCCATCGAACTGTTCCGCGCGAAAGGCTATTCCGCGACGAGCATCGATGAAATCGTCAGCGCGTGCGGTATCACCAAGGGAAGCCTCTACTACCATTTCAAGAGCAAGGAAGAACTGGGCCTGGCTGCCATGGACAAGGTCCACGCCTATTTCACGGACTGCATTTTCAGCCTTGTGACTGCCGCCGAGGAACCGGGCGCCCCGGAACTCAAGGCGTTCAACCGGGCCATCGAAGAGTTCTTCCTTTCCCACCCGGATGGCTGCCTGCTCGCAAATCTGAGCCTTGAGATGGGAACCGGCTTCGAACTGTTCCGGGACCGCATCCGGCGCTTTTTCGCCGATTGGCAGCGCTGCTACGCGAAGGTTTTCGAGCGCAATCATTCCCGGGCGCAGGCGGCAAAGCTTGCGGCGGATGCCGTGGCCGCCGTTCATGGCTGCATCATGATGCAGCGGATCGCCGGGAGCATCGAGCCGCTGCGCCGGCAGCACGCGACGCTGGCCGGTCTGCTCGGGAGCCGCAAACGGGCTGCCACTTAATCGAAGCGCGGTTCCCAGCATGCCGTTTGGGCTGTTGCTTTAATAGGCAGGTTAGGCCGGGAGCAGACCAAGCGGGGTAAGAAACTTTTTTAGATCGGCATGCCCGCTTTCTGATCGCTTTGCAGACTGCCATGGATTGAGCCTCAGGTGGTGAGGGTGGACCTTTTTGCCGTTCGCGGCTTCCCTCCTCGAATTGTCAGTCAGCTGTAAAGCTTCGGTTCAGTTCTGAAGTGCATGCTTGAGTTGTTCCCCGG
This sequence comes from uncultured Alphaproteobacteria bacterium, assembly GCA_963767435.1. Lineage (GTDB taxonomy): Bacteria > Pseudomonadota > Alphaproteobacteria > Rhizobiales > Rhodomicrobiaceae > Rhodomicrobium. The sequence continues at coordinate 212,969 of CAVYEY010000004.1, read as the reverse complement.
CGTGTAGCTGGGGCGATTGCCTGGATGCCGGCTCATGATAGCAGTTCGCGTGTCCGGAACCTGGAGCCCGCCATGGTTTCGCCCCTGAGCGCTTTCCTGACCGCCAGCAACGCCTCGTCGATGGTGAACGCACTGTTCGCGCCGCTGCCCTCCCAGGACACCGGGACAGCGACCGTCAGCACCGCCACGCCTTCCGTTTCATCCACGTCTTCTTCCGCCAATAGGGTCACAAGCGCCGCCATCGCCGCCATTCAAGCGCTCGTAAAGGGCGGAACACCCGCTTCATCCGCATCTACCGCCGCCAGCGCCGCAGCACAGGGCAGTCAAAGCCTGCCTGACTGGTATACCGCAACGGGGACGACGACATTTACGCCGCTGAACTCCACTAAGTCCGTGACCATGCCTACCGATGAGTATTTGTGGTATAAGGAAGGCATTCCTCAGACACTCGATGAGGTTAAGTCCCAATTTTACGAGACAAATACCGTCGATAATATAAATTCCATGATCGACCAAAACAAGTCGATATTGGCACAAGCGATTGCTACGGGAGACAACTATCTTGAGTCCGAGTCCAAAGCTCAGATTGCATCTTTTTATAGTCTTCTTGGCGCAGTCAAAACAGGTACTGTTCAGGTCTCACTTCTAGACCCTAGTATCAGCTGCCAAGATAAAAGCTCTGTAATTAGGGACGGCAGTGGCCATATCGCTGGAAATAGCCTTGGCGGAAATATCGACTGGGCAGCCGTTGACAAGGTATATAACGTATTCAATGGAAGTCAAGAATATGAGATTGGGACAAATCCATTTATCAATGGTTATGTTATCAGCTGGTCCAAGACTTAAGGCAGGTCTGGCAACGTAGAATGATAATGGTTCCGCCCCTCAACGCCTTCCTGACCAGCAGCAACGCATCATCCATGGTCGATGCGCTTGTTCCAGCCGCTTTTCACTTCGCAGGACACGGGCGCGGCAACTGCCCGGCTTGGTAAACCTCAAACCGTCAAGCTGACGGTATGACCTTGGCCGTATAATTCTGCCCACAATTTGGTGGCTTGCTTGTAGGCCGGCATGTTTTGAACACTCGCGGTCATGTCATTGGTTTTACCGAGCTGAAAATTCGCGGTTGCGAATAGATCGACCACGGGATTACCAGTGCTGACATTTTCCGGTGTCCGGCCTTCGTCATGCATCTGCATGAGATAGGCGGCCTCTGCGGTGCCTCTGCCTTCTGCCCATTGCAACGTTGCCTTTTCGTCTGGGCTTCCTGCGTCAAGGTAGTTAATGGCTGCCTTATAGGCTGCGGCGAAATCTTGACCCGAAGGATTAGCCGCCTTCATGGCGTTCCATTCTTGTTGGTGCAACATTTGGGTCGCAACATCCCTTTCTGCTTGGGAAAACTGACCGCCTTGATTGCTCTCAATGGCGGAAAGCGTCCGGCGGTCCATGTTTTTGACGCCAACCGTGTCATTCCACTGATCCCATGTCGTGTACTCATCGCCGGTCTTGCCAAGCTGCTTGTATCCAGCATCGAGCGCTGCCCTCGCATCGGCAACCACCTGGCTAAACGGCTCCGTCGAGGTATCCCGTGGCGAACCCGTCAAGGCCGCCACGCTGTCAGTGACACTTGCCGCCGTGTTGGAACTTACACTCGCCGCCGCGCTTTTCTGGGTGCTGACAGTTGCGTTGCTCACATACGCGGTGGTGCCAGAAAGACCTGAAATCGTTACCATTGGTTCGCCCCGATCCGTAGCCCCTGGAAGAGCCGTCTGCGATTGTCTTTTAGACATTATAGGTTGCGTAAGCGCTCGTGCGCAACTGGAAAGGGAGTTTACATGACTAAGGCTTCCAAGCGAGCGTCGGCCTGCTTGTGGGTTTTCGGCGAAGACTGCTTGTGGATCTTGAAGCCGCCATGGCTTGCCTCGGATTGCGAGACAACCGGCACAGCCGCTCTCGACCCCAAAGAGAAGTATCTTTTCCCGCACGATGCGCCGCAAACGGAAGGCTTGCGAGTTCAGCGCGCCGCCGCTGCCCCCGCCATGCTTGCCCGGCTTGACAACCGTTTTCCGGACCCGCTAACATACCAATCGGTTGGTATGTATCTGGGGAGGCGCAATGAGCACTGCCATAAAGGAGAGCACCCCGGCGGGGGGCCAGAAGTCCTGGTTTGCCAAATTCGCCGGAGGCGAGATGCCGCTTCCCGCGGGACCGAAGGCAAAGGCCGTCGCCCTGGCATGGCTCGGCGGAACGATTGCTATTGCGGCGGTTGCGTGGGCGAGCCTGATAAGCGCAACGCCCCTGGTGCTCGGCTCTTTCGGTGCAAGCTGCGTGCTGGTTTTCGCCTATCCCGACGTTCCTTTCTCGCAACCGCGCAACGTGGTGCTGGGGCACGTCATCAGCTCTCTGATCGGACTCGCGTTCCTGGCTGCCTTCGGGCCTAATTGGTGGGCGGCGGGGCTCGCGGCCGGTACCGCCATCGCCGCGATGATGGTTACGCGCACGGTCCATCCGCCGGCCGGTTCCAATCCGGTGATCGTATTCCTTTCCCAGCCGGGCTGGGGATTCCTGCTGTTTCCCACGCTTGCAGGCGCGCTCATCGTCACAGCCATCGCGCTCGTTTACAACAACGCGACCCGGACGGCGAATTACCCCAAGTATTGGTGACAGGCCGGTGGAATTGCAGGCCGGCCCTCTCCCGGCCGGACTTCCGTACCGGCCCGGCGAAGAAAATTGCAAGCTTGAGCATTGGCGGTTGCGCCAAGCCGCGCCAGACCGGATAGTGCGCCCATGGACGCATTCGAGCTTGGAACCTACGATATCGGCAGCGGTATTCTACGCCCGCTGTCGCCCGCCAATGCCGGCCTGCTTGGTGAAGCGCTGGCCACCATTCCCCCCTGGTCAACGATAGGCTGGCCCGCCTCGCGGCTCGTCGCCACGCTCAAGAACTGGCCGGCGGGCGTGCGCCGGTTCGAGTTGGTAGCCGAAGGCGAGCTTGCAGGTACGGTCAGTATACAATTCCCGTTCCTCTACGGCCCCTATTTGCAGCTCTTGGCCATCCTGCCGGGCTTTCAAGGGCGCGGCCTGGGCCTGGCGTGCCTGGAGTGGATGGAGCGCGAGGCGCGCAGCGTGGAGGCGCGCCAGCTTTGGCTTTGCGTGACGAGCTACAACACCCGCGCGCGCGCCTTTTACGAGCGCTTCGGCTTTGAGGAGGCCGCGCTCTTGGACAAGCTTGCAACCGAAGTGTCGGACGAAGTCTTCATGCGCAAGCGGCTCCGCTATAGCGAACCGCAATAGTTGCATACCTGTGGCACGCCCGTCACGGGCACGCAAAATGTTCTACTTATCTGGAATTGGGATCTGAACCATCCCGGATTTGTGTTAGAAATCCCGATGCTTTTTCTGGAGTCCAACACTCGCAGGATAAGCTCAATGATTGCTTTCGATTGTAGGTGCTGGAGCGTCTACGCATGAAGGTTGAGATGTGCGGTTCTAAATTGAACGACGTGCAGAAGCTTTTTTTCGGGCGTAATGCCTCATTTCTTGCAACGGCGATTTATTTGTCGTCCATCGCTTTGGTCGCTGCTGGCATTCTGTATTTTGTGCAATGGAAATTCGGAATTCTGTTGGTTACTGACACCTACGATATGAATGTTTACTACGCCTCGTCGAGCTGGGCCGTCGAGGGTGGGCGTCTGTATCGGGAAGTCCCTTCCGAATATCCATTGCTAGCTAATATGATTTTTGCGGCGGCACGGGTGCTTGGTTACCTGGTCTTTCCCGGGAAATTAGGATTTTACGCTGTCTGGATTGCGCTTGCTTGGCTTGCTTTCTTTTCGCATTTTACCGCATAGCAAAGGATACAGTACCTATTGCCGCCCTTGCCTGGCTGGCCCCCGCGCCAGCGTATTTCGCCGTTTACCGGTTCGATATCTACCCCGCCCTAGCGACCCTGATGGCGCTATTGGCCATCAGGCGCACCGCCTACTATGAGGGCGCATTGTGGCTTGGCATCGCCATTGCCTTGAAGGGCTATGCCTTATTCTTGCTGCCGGCCTATTGCGTGTACGTAATCGACCGGCGCGATTTTGGGACCGCGGTGAAAGTTGGGCTCCTATGCGTAGCGCCCATCGCCTTGGCACTTCTCGGCACCGTCGCTTTCGCAGGTCTGGAGGGGGCAACCGCGGCGTTCAAGGTTCATGCGATCCGGACGCTCAATGGGGAGTCCAGCTACGATGCAATCAATTACTTGTTTGGGTATCGCACCTTCTCCGGCAATTCGCCGCTTATACCCAGGGGAGACGAAATCCGCCCGTTGAGCCAGGTACTTCAGGTTACCTGCGCTCTTGCCGCGGCTGCTTTACGTCCGAGGAGTTTCGAGGCTCTGGTAGATGCGTTCTTGCTTGCGCTCGCCGGTTTTATGTCGTTTTCGGTATTTTATTCACCGCAGTGGGTATTGTGGATCTTGCCGCTAACTTGTTTCTCCCGCTCCCGGATTGTCCAGATAGCCGCCATCGCATTCAGCTGGTTTAGCTATCTCTATTTTCCAATCGTCTATAAGCTGCAACCGCCGCATTTGGCTATGTTCTCTGCCGTGGTTGTTGGGGCTACCCTCCTGCGCCTTTCAATAATGATTGCGTCAGCCAAAGGTATCGTAAGCGATTATTGGGGAACGCCCCCAGGATGGTTTTTTAAGAGTTGAATTCGCAGCGGAGCGGCACTTTGCAGGCACTTCGCTCGTGTCCGTTTTCCGTTTTCCGACAAAGATCGCATCCGGCCTACCCAGCTCTGTCTCGGTTCGTACAGGGTGTAGCCGCGCATTCGAAAATAATCGCGCAAAATCCGTAACTTGCCAGCATGGCACGCCTGTTGTCTGGGCCATGCCGAAAGGGCCGCGCTGTGGCGTGGCCAGAGATCGATGTAGGCCGGATCTGCCGCCAGACGATGGGCGGTGCCCTGTTTCTTGCTCCAGTTTCCCCCGTAGTGCCAACAACTATCTGATTGCATTCTGATATTGTGTCGCTTAAGGTATCGGATGTGTGGTTGTAGAATTATTAAAGAGGATATGTTGGGGACTGATATGTTGAAAAAGTTCAGCGGTCCACTTCAAGGCAATCGGGTCATCGATGCGATAGCGAAACTTGCAAGATCCCCGTTCAAGTCACTAAGAAAACAAAGACGTTTAGAGGCGTTGAAAGCGGCGCTGTCTATTGCTGAATTGGAAGATAGATTTTCCGCAATTCATCAGAACAACCTCTGGGGAAACTCAGAAAGTGCTAGTGGGCCGGGCTCAAGCCTGCGCTACACAGAAAATCTCCGCAGAGAACTTCCGGAATTGTTTAGAAAATTCGCAATTAAGGAAATATTCGACGCTCCGTGTGGGGATTTCCATTGGATGAGGCATTTATTGCCTAATGTCGATGTTCAATATATCGGGGGAGATATCGTTTCTTCGCTTATTGAGGCTAACCAGAGATTCAAGAACGATAAAGTGTCATTTGTTCATATTGACTTAACTAAGGATATTCTTCCAAGGGCTGATCTTATGATTTGTCGAGATTTGCTGTTTCACCTGTCGTATGTCGATACAATTTCTGTGTTAGAAAATTTTACGCGCTCAAATATCGCGTATCTGCTTACGACAACGCATAATAATACCGGTGGTTTTTTAAATGTCGATATACAAAGTGGATCTTTTAGGCGAATAGATCTTTTCTCGCGCCCATATTGCTTTCCCTCCGGCACTCTTGCCGCCATCGATGATTGGATAAAGCCACACTACGAGCGTCAGATGTGTTTGTGGAGTGCAGATCAAGTATCTGTAGCGTTATCGGCGCTTAAGTCGAACTTGACGCCGGCTTAGGATAAAGCTCGCAAGGCCAAGGCGCAGGACGCCGGAGAGCCTTGCGGAAGCCATAGCGGCGGCCAGTGTCCGCTTTCCAACAAAACCCCCCACCCGTGCGAGACAGCTCTGTCGCGGTTCGTACAGGGCAATGCCGGGCATTCTAAAATAATCCCATAAAATCCATGACTTGCCAGCATGGCACGCCTGTTGCGAGAGCCGTGCCGAAAGGGCTGCGCGGTGGCGTGGCCAGGGATCGATGCAGGCCGGATCTGCCGCCGAATAGCGGGCCGGCCCAAAGCGAGGACCGGCAATGTTGGAATTCGAACAGCTGCAAGAGCCAGGCGACGAAGACAAGCCCCTGGACGCCTTGCTGCAGGGGATCGCGGAGCAAAAGGGCTGCGGCACGGCGGGCGGAGGCGGCAAATCAAGCTGCGGGACTAGTGCAGGGCAGGGCGATCTGGCCCCCGAAATCTGGGAGAAGGTCAAGAACCATCCTTGCTACAGCGAGCAGGCCCATCGCCATTATGCCCGCATGCATGTTGCGGTCGCGCCCAAGTGCAACATCCAGTGCAATTACTGCAACCGCAAATACGATTGCGCCAACAAATCCCGGCCGGGCGTGGTGAGCGAGCGGTTGACGCCGGAGCAGGCCGTGCAGAAGACGCTTGCGGTCGCCGCCGCGATCCCGCGCATGACGGTGCTGGGGATTGCTGGACCGGGAGATCCGCTGGCCAACCCCGAAAAGACCTTCAAGACCTTCGAGATGGTCTCGCGGCAGGCGCCGGACATCAAGCTTTGCCTTTCGACCAACGGCCTTGCGCTGCCGGACTATGTCGACACCATCGCCAAGTACAAGGTCGATCACGTCACCATCACCATCAACATGGTCGATCCCGAGGTGGGCGCGAAAATCTACCCGTGGATTTATTTCAATCGCAAGCGCTACGAGGGTGTGGACGCCGCCCGGATACTGTCGGAGCGCCAGTTGCTTGGCCTCGAAATGCTGACCGCGCGCGGTGTGCTCTGCAAGATCAACTCGGTGATGATCCCGGGCGTCAACGACGAGCATCTCGTCGAGGTCAACCGCGCCGTCAAAGCGCGCGGCGCCTTCCTGCACAACATCATGCCGCTGATATCGGCGCCGGAGCACGGCACGGTCTTCGGCCTCGTCGGCCAGCGCGGACCCACGGCCGGCGAACTCAAGGTGCTGCAGGACGCCTGCGAGGGCGGCACGAACATGATGCGGCATTGCCGGCAGTGCCGCGCGGATGCGGTGGGCCTCCTGGGCGAGGACCGCAGCGCCGAGTTCACGGCGTCCAAGGTCATGCAGATGGAAGTTCGCTACAACGGCGCCGTACGCAAGGCTTACCAGGCGAAGGTCGAAGAAGACCGGCAGGCAGAGGCCGAAGCTAAGGCCGCGGAATTGGCCAGGCTCGCCGGCGCGCACAGCGATACGAAAATCCTGGTCGCGGTGGCGACCAAGGGCGGCGGGCGCATCAACGAACACTTCGGCCACGCCAAGGAATTCCAGATCTACGAAGTCGGCACGGGCGGCTCGAAAATCGTGGGCCACCGCCGCGTGGATCTCTACTGCCAGGGCGGCTTCGGCGACGAGGACAAGCTTCCCACAGTGATCCGCGCCATCGCCGATTGCACGGCGGTGTTCGTGGCCAAGGTGGGCACCTGTCCCAAGGAAGCGCTGATCGCTGCCGGCATCGATCCCGTGGAGCATTACGCCCACGAGTTCATCGAACAATCGGCCATCGCCTATTTCAAGGACTACCTCAAGAAAATCGAGAGCGGCGAGATCGCGCCTGCGGAGCGCCAGGACGCGCAGATCCGCCAGGGTGCCTTCACTGCCGTCTGACCGGCTTTACATTCAGAAACAGGAGAACTGCAATGGCATACAAGATCCTCGAAGCAGAGTGCACGTCCTGCGGAGCGTGCGAGGCCGAATGCCCGAATGTCGCGATCAGGGAAAAGGGCGGCCTTTATCTCGTCAATTCCAAGAAGTGCACGGAGTGCATAGGCCATTTCGACCAGCCGCAATGCGTCTCGGTTTGCCCGGTGGACGATTGCTGCGTGATCGACGAGAGCATTCCGCGCTACCAGGCCAGCGCTTAGAGGGGCTGGATGGACATCGCGGTCACGCCGTCAGCCGGAAAATTCATCGCCCGCATGCTTCGCATGGGCGGGCCCTCCGCCAGCGGCTTCCGGCTTGAGGTGAGGCACGGCGGCTGCTCGGGCCTTGCGGCCGAATTCAGCGTCGAGGCCGAGCCGCGCGCTGGCGATGCAACGGTCGAGGCTGGCGGTATCAGGTTGTTTCTGCCCGCTGAAAGCCACCTGCTGCTCGACGGCGTGACCATCGACTTCAAGGAGACTTCCCACCGAAACCGGCTTCGTCTTCCTTGATCCGAAGGGGCCGTGCGGCGCCTGCGGGTCTTTGGCTCCGGGTGTGGAAGTCCCAGGCCAGCGAAAAGGGTAGGGTAAGGCGATGGTGGCGGCGCTCCAGCAGGACGAGCGGGTGATGGCGGCGGATAGGATGCTCTCCGCGGCTATCTTCGGCCAGGGCTTGCCGGAAGCCGCCGCACACCATTTGCAATGCGCTGCTTTCGCCTACAGCGACGAACGACTCGCCGAGGAGCACCTTAAGGCGGCGCAAGCCGCTGCTCCAGAGCATGCCGCGGTGCTGATCGGCCTCTACCGCTTCTACTTCTATAAGGGGCGGCTCAAGGAGGCCTTGGGCGTTGCGCACCTTTGTCTGGCCAAGGGCGCCCATGACAACGGGCTTTGCGCGGATTGGCGCAGGGTTCGCGCCGGCGAAGCTGAATTCAGCGACGTTGGCGCCGCACTACCCCGCTTCTATCTCTTTACACTCAAGGCAGCGGCCTATCTTTCCATGCGGCTCGGCGATATTGGCCAGGGACGGGCCATGGTGGCAAAGCTGCTCGAACTCGATCCAAGCGACAAAATCGGCGCGAAGGTACTGCTCGGGGTTTTAGAGCGGGCGGAGGCCGGCGATGACGGCTGACATCGACGAAACCATCGACTGGCGGGGCAATGAGATCGACTGCGGAGCCTGCCCGCACCTGGAACTGCTCGCGGCGGGGCTATGTGCGTTAAAGCATGCCTGCGTACAGGACCGGTACGCGCGCCGGATCGTACGGTTTTTCACGCGGAATCCGGCGCTCGCCAACGATTACCTGGCACACCCCTATTTCGAGGTCCGCGCCATCGCCGCCAAATCCGCGGACGTGTTCCATCTGCCGCCGCTTCTGGCCGACCCAGACGAGACCGTGCGCTGGAGTGCTGTGCTGCGGCTGCCGCGCCGCTATCTCCTGCTCATGCGCAACGATCCCCATCGCGAGGTGCGCATCCGTATCGCCTCGCTGCTGGAGGGGGCGGAGTTGAGCCCCATGATACGCGACCCGGACTATAGCGTGCGGATTACGGTGGCCAGGCGCGTTCCGTCCGGGATGCTGCCCGCCATGGTGGGGGACGAGGAAGCCGAGGTGCGCCGCGTGGTGGCGAGCCGCATCGAGGGCGAGGGGCTTCACCAGATGGCGGCGGACGAGGATGCGGAAGTGCGGCTCGCCGCCGTGCGCCGGCTGGAGGATGGCGAACTTCAAAGGTTCAGGAGCGATCCGGATTGGCGTGTCCGCTACGAGGCGGCAAGGCGCGTTCCCGCGGCTGCGCTCCTGGACATGCAAGACGATCCAGACGAGATGGTGCGCAGCTTGGTCTTGCAACGGATCGCGCAGGAGAGCCCGCAACTTGCAGGAAGCAACGTCGTGCCCTTCAAGGCAAACGGACGGCATTAAGGAGGCAGGATGAAAATTGCCCGCGATAGCGACGTGGTCGAACTGGATGGGCCGCCGGCGTTCGAGTTTGGCGATAAGGTCCGCAGCCTGAAAAACGTCCGCAACGACGGCACGTTCCCCGGCAAGGACATCGGCGATGTCCTCTGCAAGAAGGGCGAGGAAGGCTATGTCGTCAGCATTGGGACGTTCCTGCAGCAATTCTACATCTACGGCGTGGAGTTCATCTCGACGGGCTACCGCGTGGGCATGAAGCGCGAGGAGCTTGAGCCGGTGGAAGCCCTGCCTGAGCGTTTCCGCGATGGAGGCGTGTAATGCACATTCCTGAAGAGCCGAAATTCCAATGGGGCCAGCGCGTCAGCGCGGCGGACAATCTTTTCAACGATGGCTCGTTTCCGGAGCAACCGGAGGACGCGCTCCTCGTGAAGGCCGGGGACGCTGGCGAAATCGTGCAGGTGGGCACGCATGTGGAGAGCGGCACGTATATCTACCTTGTGGAGTTTGGCGAGCGGCTTGTGGTCGGCTGCCTCGAAGGCGAATTGCGCTCAAGTAGCGCGGCTTAGGAAGCCAGTCCTATCTAACCGCCCAGCGGGGCAAGGAGCGAACGATGAAGGTTATGATCCGCAAGATGCCCGACGGCAGGATGTCGGCCTATGTGCCGAAGAAGGATTTGGAAGAGCCCATCGTCGAGATGGAAAAGCCGGAGATGTGGGGCGGCGTGGTGACGCTCGCCAATGGCTGGCGGCTGGAACTGCCGGGGCTGGCTGCGGATACGAAGCTTCCGATTACCGTCGAAGCGCGGAAATTGGCTGAATAGTATGGAGGTTGGTGCTCCATAACATTCGCTACAACCCCTCACCCCAGCCCTCTCCCTATGGGAGAGGGAATCGCGGCCGCGCCCGTTGTTAGGGCGTTCCCTCTCCCATAGGGAGAGGGACAGGGTGAGGGGTTGTGCCCTACGAATGGGACTCCATCCCAAGCAGCGGCGCTATGCCGGAACGGAGGCAAATTTGTCTATCGAAGCAATCGGCGCCATCAAGCAAGACCTCGCCCGCGGCCTTGTCATCCCCTATATGGGCCCGGGCGTGCTGGCGCTTGCCGGCGAAAACTGCCCGCTGCCCGCCTCGCCCGAGACGCTGGTGGGCCGGCTTACCGCCAAGGCGAGCGTGCCGCACAAGATCCGCAAGAACCTCACAGCGGCGGCGCAGTTCATCGAGAACTTCAAGCATCGCAAGACCGTCGTTGCCGCAATGGCGGAGGCGTTCGCCGCCCCCGTCGAGCCCGCGCCGCTGCACCGCTTTTTCGCGGCGCAAGCGAAGCTTCCGCTCCTCGTCCATGCCTGGTACGACGGCCTTCCGCAAAAGGCGCTGAGCGAGCGGAAAGGCTGGGGTATCGTGCAAGGCGTGAGCCAGGCCCAGCATTACGGGGAATGGGTGCACTACTTCGACGGCGAAACGGGCGCGCGCGCCAGCGGGGCCGATGCCGGCGGTTGGCCAACGCTGCTGTATCAACCTTGGGGATCGGTCTCGCCCGCCGCGAATTTCCTGGTTTCGGACTCCGATTTCGTCGAGGTGCTGACCGAGATCGACATCCAGACGCCGATCCCGGAGCCCGTGCAGAATATCCGCAAGGACCGGCACTTCCTGTTCCTGGGCTGCCGCTTCTCCACCCAGGTCGAGCGCGCTTTCGCGCAGCAGATTATGAAGCGGTCATCGGACCGGCACTGGGCGGTCCTGCCGGAAACGCCCACGCGCAACGAGGCGCGCTTCCTGGAGCAGTTCAATATCGAGCGAATTGACTTGCCGCTCGCCGCTTTCGCTGGTTTGCTGGCGGGAGAAACGGACGCCCCCATGCAAGCCCTCGCGGCTGAGGCTGTTTAAGAATGCCGGTCCCTCCTTCGTTGATTGAACGCCTGCTTGGCGAAGACGCAGCCCACGGAGACCTGACGACAGAGGCGCTGGGGATAGGCGTTCTCCGGGGCCGCATGGAATTCCGTGCGCGAGGGGCGATGACCGTGGCTGGGATCGAGATCGCGGCGGAACTGATCTCATATGCCGGCGGCGAGGCTTCTGTGCTGATCCCGCAAGGGGCGCGCGCCGGAGCGGGAGACCTCCTGCTCAGCGCTTCCGGCTCCGCCGCAGCATTGCATTTGTCCTGGAAGGCGGCGCAAACGCTGACGGAAATTCTCTCGGGCATCGCCACCGCGGCGCGGGCGCTCGTTGATGCGGTTGAAGCTGTGAACCCCGAGGTGAAGGTCGCCTGCTCGCGCAAGACCGTGCCGCTCACCCGGCAGCTGTCCGCGATGGCGGTCCGGGCGGGCGGCGCAATTCCGCACCGGCTCGGGCTTTCCGAAACGATCCTGGTTTTCGCCGAGCACCGCGCGTTTCTACCGGGCGCAAGTTTCAAGGATCTGGCGGCGAGGCTGCGCCGGGAGGCGCCGGAAAAGAAGCTTGGCATCGAAGTGGCGAGCGTGGCCGAAGCGTGCGAGGCCATCGAGGCGGGCTTCGGCGTCGTGCAACTCGAAAAGATGCAGCCGGCCGAAGCCGCCGCCGTCGCCAAATTTGCGCGCGACACTTCCAGCCCGGCAATCGTGGCCGCGGCGGGCGGCATCGGCCCGTCGAACGCGCGGGACTATGTCGAAGCGGGCGCGGGTCTGATCGTCTCGTCCTGGCCTTACACCGCAAAGCCGGCAGACGTGGCGGTAACGATCAAGCCTGCATGACCGGAAAGCCGGGGCAACTCCTCATAGGCGCTGACATAGCGGCAGGTTTTGCCCTGATCGAAGCTTACAACCCCTCACCCCTGTCCCTCTCCCTATGGGCCCTATGGGAGAGGGGACGCCCTAACAGCGGGCACAGCGGAACTCCCTCTCCCATAGGGAGAGGGGCTGGGGTGAGGGGTTGTAAGCTTCGATCAGGGTGCAACCAACCATTCGAATGCCCGATGGTCAACTCCCGGTGCCAGTCCGTCTGGGACCGGCGGGCCCTAAGGCTGTTTCACCGCAGTCCCGGTGAGGTCGGCTATGTGCGAGGCCATAATCGCCGAGTAGGCCTCGCTGCCCTTGAATTTCTCAAGCGCGTTGTTGATCGTCTGGAGTATCTCCGCCTGGCGGGGATTTTCCTTCGCGACCGCCGCATGCAGGCCAATCGTTATGCCGGGCCGTTGCGCGATCTGGAAGGATTGCGGGGCCGCGAGCTTGTCGAGTGCGAAACGGACTTCGGGCTCGATGGCGATCATGGCGCCGGTATCGTGGTGCTGAAGTGCAACCAGACAATTGATCAACGATTTCGGGCGTACAATCTTGACGTTGCCCGCCTTCGCCCAGGGCACCTCCTCCATCACCCCTTCGGGTACGGTCTGGTTTTCAGGCACGCATAGCGTCTGGGGTTGCGACGGATTGGTGCCGGAACCGGGTTGTTCATCGGCTGGAGCGAATACTGCGATAACCGCCTGCATCAGCGGATCGGTCAAAGCCGCCTGGTCGCAGACCTCGGCTTCGAGGACCGATTGATTGGCAGGATTATCGCAGTGCGGCGACGGCAGGAACAAGCCAATATCCGCCTTCTTGCTTATAAAAAGGGCGTCGCGCAGCTCTTTTTCGTTCTCCGCCCATTGAACGGAAGCCTGAACCCCGGCGGCGTCGAGTGCGCCGGTCAGGAGCTTCAGCACGATGCCGCCGTCCTTAGCCTGCGAATTGAGGAGCGGCGCCCGGTTGACGGCAACAATTCTCAACGGCCCGGCCGCATCCCGTCCGGAGGCGGGCTCCACCGCCGCCACCATCGTCAGGGAAGCGCCATCGTCCTTGACCGTCACGGCAGGTGCAGCTTTCGCCAGCACCTCGGCGGGGCCGAAATATTTCCAGCCCGGCACCGCGGTTCGAAGGTCGGTCTTGCTGAATGGCGAACTGGGGTTGTGCGTCCGCACTTTCGGCGCGACGGCGAAAACGCGGTCGACGAAGGTTATGGCATCGGGATAACGGCCCTGCTTCGGGCTCCAATCGAACGCTGCCAGGATCGAAACGACCTCCACCGTTTCCACCCCCTCTGCGTTGAAGCCCGGCAATGCGCCTTTTCCAAGCTTCTTCGGCACGTATACGGAAGCAAGCGGACCCGAGGCTGGGATTGGCAGGAGATGGTAGGTGCCGGAGGCGGCGCCGAACGCCTGGAAGCCCGGTACGTCGCTTTCGTAAAGCAGGACGGCATCGAGTTCCTGAGCCTTCTTTGCTGCATCTCCGCCTTCCAGTTCCACCAGCGTGGCGTCGATCTTCAAAAGCCCGAAAATCGTTTTGGCGGTTACAATGCGCGAGGGATGCTTGGCCAGAATTCCCACCTTACGGCCGCGCAGCCCCTCGATTGCATTGATGTCCCGGCGCGCGAAAAGCAGCACCTTCTGACGAACGAGGGGGGCTACCATCTTGATCTTTTTCCTGGCATCCGGAAACGGGGCCGTAAGATCGAGATAAGTAAAAATATCGTTGTTGAGGATCGCAAAGTCGGTGCCGCGGAGCTGGATGAGATCGCGCACATTCGCGGGTCCGCCATACCCGTTGATGGGAAGGAGCCGCACGTCGCTTTCCCGGTCCAGCACAATCGAGAGATCGCTCAGCGCCTGCGAGGCGGGGCTCCACGGCTCTGAAAGCCCGTCCGACAGCACGGTTACAAGCCTGCTCATGGGGTTGGCCGGGGGAATGCTGCCTTGAGCGAAAACCGCGCTGTACAGCCCGGCCACAAGGCCCGCGGCAAGAATGAACAAGCGCATCGGTACTGCCCCTTCTATCGATGTTAAAGCGCCGGCAGAATTCCGGCGTGCTGACTTTCTCAATAACGGATGCCGCGCCGTTCCAAGCCTGGACTTTAGCGCCTCTGCAGGCCGTTGATGATGCGCTGCAGCTGGCCGGGGTCCATTTGGAGGCCGCTTTGCACCGCGAGTTCATACCACGTTTTGTACCAGCGCGCCGCTTCGGAAACGTCGGGTCCGCCGTTCGCTTTCGGCAGGGATTGCAGGTAGTTGGGATCGTAAGATTGTGCAAGCGCAAACGCAATGTTGGGGTGGCTCTGAGGCCCACCCCGCGACAAACTGTTCCTTGCGCTTACGACATCGCCCTGTACGAAAAGCTGGTGCACCTGGGTCAAAAGGGTGGCCTCGGCTTCCGGCGTCAGCGACACGGCTGGGGCCTGGAAATTGAAGACACCTGTGGCAAACATGATGACCGCGGCCGCCGCGATCATGCCCATGGCGCCCAAAATGATCGCGGCGCCTCTGCCCTCCGTGTCCGGCGCCTCCTGGGCTTTTTGAATTACAGCGCGCTTGCGGTCGAAGACACCGATATCGGGGCGGCTTGGCACCGCCTGAAGGTGCTTGACCGGCTCCGCGGTATTTGGCGTCTCTTCGGGCTCCTGGCCCAGCCGCTGCACCTTTGAAAGGATCGCTCGAACTTCGGCTAGTTCCGGGTTTTCCTTGGCCATCCGACACCCCTCCCCCACTTGCCAACATTGAGCTGGTTCAGCTGCCCGTACATTCTGGAAAAAGCTTAACACAAATTCCAAGACCACGCCCAGAATCCGGCCCTGTTTTGCCGGCGTTTCTGAGCAAGTGTCTATGTCGCGCGCCAGGTATCTCAGTCTCTCAGCGGCAAAAGTAGAAACAGCACCAAAATATGAAAACGGTATGGCTGAAAGCCTATTTGGCTGCTGTGCGGCATGGTGCCGCTTAGGGCCGCAATTCGCCTTGTCCGTTAGCCCTGGCTTCCCGCGCCTTTCGCGAGATTTCGCCGGCTACGCGCGCGAAACGCTCATCGGCGTTCTGGTGTTTGCCGCGCCAGTAAACGGGAGAACCGGCTGGTAGAAGGAGGTCCTCACCGTCCATTTTGGTAATGCGCACGCACTGTTCGACGGAGATCATTTCGCGCGAAGGGTCGTTCTTGATGACCCTCTCATATTCCAAAAACAGGCGCTCGTTTTCCGCCCGGCTCGTGCGGCGGCTCACCGCCTCAGAGGTAACATTCATCACCTGCTGCAGCGGAATGCGAGTGACCTCTTCCGCCTCTATGGTGCCCCGCACGATATCGGCGCTGGCAAGATAGGCGATCAACTCGCAGCTGGTCAGATAGAGGACCGCGACCGATATCGGCGAATGCTCGAATACGACCGAACTGCCGTCGAAGTGGAATTTGAGAAATTCCAGGTCGCCCCGCTGGCCGCAGAGAAAGACAGCCTTCTGCCCAAGCGCTTCGAGAAGCTGCGCGTTCCCGGGGCCTGGCACCGCGGCGCTGGCCACCGGATCGGGCTGATCGAAATCTTGCAGCTTATTGAGAGCGGTTCCGGCCCCGCTGAACGAGCGCAGGAGAAGGCTTGCGAAATCGAAACGCTTTGCCCTCCTCACCTCGTCATGCAACTCTGGGAGGCGCTTATCGTTTGTCAGGGCCTTTACCGCCAGAAACACAGCAATCCCCAGAATTCCTGCGGCGGCGGCCGCCGCATATCCAAGAATCCAAGCCTTTTCAGCGTCTTTCAGGGCCATACTGACGCCAAAATAAGTGATCCAGCTTGCGGCCGCCATGCAGCCGGCTGAGCCAATCAAAGGGCCAAGCTCCTGCCTGGTCCAAGTAAAAAAGCCTAAGACTTTGGCGCGATCTATATTTTCAGCCACATGCACCCCATTCTACGGCATCGCGCTGCTAATAGTCAGGTAAGCTGCTGTCTGCCCGCCAGCAGGCGGAACCTATATAATCACCCAAAGGAGTGCCGGCTTCCAGCGCAATGTAGCGCGGTGCTGGCGGGAGGCTGCGGGCATCGCCGGTTATTCCGACGCAGGCGCCCAATTTTCAGCATTGCAGCCAGTTAGCGGGCTCGATACCTGGCGGCTACCGCGCGCCGCCCTTCTTGCAGGTGTAGATCAGGCAGCCCATCGGCTGCACCTGGGCACCGAGCGTACAGCGGCCGGAGCGCAGGCACGTGTGCGCGGCGCAATGGGGCGGGGCGGCGCAGACGGGCGTGAACACATGCGGCTGTTGCGGCGAGGCTTGAACCCCCGCGGCCCCAGCGACGATTGCCGCGAACAGCGCGAACTTCGCGAAATATGCTGGCAACGCATTCATAACGCTTATCCCTGGCGGAAGTGCTTCGATAGCTTCAGCGACTGCGCCTGATAGTGCGAGCCGATGTCCTGGCCGTAAAGCTGGGCCGGCGGTGCGGTAAGCGGCTCGTAGATCAGCCGGCCGATCAGCTGCCCGTCCTCCAGGATGAACGGCACTTTGTGGCTGCGCACCTCCAGCACCGCGCGGCTGCCCTCGCCGCCCGTCGCCGCCATGCCGAAGCCCGGATCGAAGAACCCCGCATAATGCACGCGGAATTCGCCGATCAGCGCGTTGAACGGCTCCATCTCGGCGGCGTAGGCGGGCGGCACGGCCACGCTTTCCTTGGAGGCGAGGATGTAGAATTCGTCCGGGTCGAGGATCAGCCGCCTCTGCTGCGTGACCAGGAGCGGCTCCCAGAACTCGTCCACGTCGTACGCGCCCACGCGGTCCACGTCGATGACGCCCGTATGCCGCTTGGCGCGGTAGCCGATCAGCGCCGGCCCGCCATTGCCGGACAAGTCCACGGATAGCACCGTTTCGTGTAATGCGCGGGGCTGTAACCCCTCACCCTGTCCCTCTCCCTGTGGGAGAGGGAACCCCTGAACAGCGCCTGGAGCGTGTGGCAAGGCTCCAGCCATGGGGCCGCGGAACCGGATCTGCGACAGGCGCGACCCCGGCCGTACCAGGATCGGAAACGTCTGCGGGCAAATCTCAAGATAAAGTCGGCCATGGTAGCCCGCCACGGTCTGGTCGAAGCCCGGCGCGTGGTCCGCGATCATGCGCGTGAACACGTCGAGCCGGCCGGTCGAACTCTTGGGGTTGGCAAAGCCGCGCACATCCGCGGGCAGGGCCAGCTGCTCCTCGATCTCCGCCACATAGACGCAGCCGGTCTCCAGCACCGCGCCGTGGGTGAGGTCGATGGTGTGCAGCACGAAGCGCTCGATCTGCTCCGCCGTAGTCGCGCCAGGGCCCGGCATGAAGCTCGCCCGCACCCGGTGGACGCGCCCGCCAAGCCGCAAATCGAGGCTCGCCGGCTGCACCTGGCCCGGCAGCATGGGCTTCGCGGCCGAAATCGCGCCCGTGTCGATCAGCGCGCCGATGGCCTGGGATGGGAGGATGCCTTGGGTTGTCATGGGGAAGGAATAGGCGATTTTGGGGCGCGGGAATAGCCCCCTTGGCGGCTGCACGGAACGCTCGTAAAATACGGGCATGACGGCACGTATTTCAGCCCGCGAATTCCGCCGCTGCATTGGAGACGTAAGCAAGCGCGCGTGCCGCGAGCCCATCTTCATCACCAATCAGGGCGGCGACGATCTCGTGCTGCTTTCGGCCACCGAATATGCGCTGCTCCAGCGAGCCGGGCGCCGCGTGCACCTGACCTCGGAGTTCCCCGGCGATCTGTTGGAACTCGTGAAGCAGTCCCAGATGGCCCCAGCGCACGCTCATCTTGACGCCGAACTGTCGATGACAATCATAGCGCGTTGATATCGTCCACGATCTCTTCAATGGAACGTGGATAGAGCACCGGCATAGCGGCGATTTCCGCCGTAAGGCTGTGTATCCGTTCCCATCGCGCCGCGACTTCGGCGGGAGAGCGGCGGGGATGCTTCCGCGGTTCCGGCGCGAGAGCGATGCCCGTGCTGCGGGCGCGCTCTTCCAGCGCTTGCCGGATGGCGTCATCGACGGAAAGGCGCTGCGCGGCGGCGAGGCGCTGGGCCAGGGCTTCGGTTTCTTGAGAGAGCTCAATCATGCGTGCAACTTAGCATATGCTGCGGCGTATACCCAGTGTGCCGGGAGGCGGGCAACCGCGGGCTGGCGGATTGAATAGGCCGAGTCCAGACTCACCCGCCGCCATCGGCACCGTCTCTTACCGGGAGCATGGCAGCCATCGCGAGCTGGCTTTTCACGTCCCCGGAATGGTGCGCGCCCATGCCCTGCCGTGCATCGCGTTCCGATATGACCACAATTTCAAAGAGCTCCGCCACGCGCCCCCGCCGTCCTTTCGGCGGCGCTGTGACGTTTTGCGGATGGCCCAAGGATTGCGCCGGAACCGCCAGATTGCAACTGGAGCGCGAAAGTTTTCACAACTTTGACGAAAATGTTGATAAAGTTCCTGCATAGGTTGCACGGCAAGCCTGGCATAAGCCTGGTGCGCACACTGCAAGTACGCGGACGAGCATGCGTCCCAGGGCGGTGAGGCGCCGGGTTTTTGGCAAATGTGGAAGCAGGTATCGAGTTATGAAATCGGGTTATGCGAGTACGGTTTTCTATAAGCCGCTCTGCGAAGGGCCAGCGCGAGCCCGCTGGCGTGATAGGCCGATTCCGGAAGTGGTAGGGCTTGAAAAATGCTCAAACCTCGATGCCTGCTTTTAGATTTCAGAGCGGCCGATCTATGAAAACGTCAAATAATGCCGGTTTCATTGACTTTTGGTGCAGTTGCGGGTAGGAACCTTGTCCTCCGTAGACGAAGAGTATCACGATGCAAGTCGACCTCACTACGATCATTCCGTGCCTTTCACCGTCGGTCGTTAAGCTGAGTGATCTTGAAGTTGAGCTTCGCAAGCTCAAACCTGACGCAGAAATTACAAGTGTTATCGACACCGCTGAATCCCACCATGGGACTAGCGCAGGTCAAGGCCTGATGTTCAAAATGAATGGCCTGCCAATGGCCATTATGTCCGTGAATGTGCCACTACCGATCAATACCCTCGTTTATGGCCCATCTCACAATTTTTTCTGGTTGAGCGCACAAGATGACCTCGCGACTCACACATGCCACACGCGTGTCCTTGTTACTAAAAAAATTGGCTCCCGGGATGACCTTATTCTTGCTGCGCGGGCGCAAACGTTGGTGACTGCCGCTGTCAGCAGAATGATTCCTGCTATGGGCGTGCTTTGGTGCGCTTCGGATAATTTGTTGCCTCTTGATCGATTTCTTGATGCTGCCACGACTTTCGCACGAGACGGGCGTCCTCCAGCGGAGATCTGGGTGCGCTTGATGGCGAAGAAGACTGAGGATGGGCTGCTTGTTGCGTCACATGGCCTTGCTTATTACGCTGGCCGTGAACTGGAGGTCGTCCCCACACGCAAACTTGGTCTCGGCGAACTCGGCGGGCGCATCTTTCAAATTTCAAGCTACCTTATTGAAAATTGCGTGAAACTCGGCGACGTTATCACGATAAATTCGAAGGCAGTTGAAATCTCTTTCCGTGAAAAAGCAACCTTTGGTATCTTCCCGGCTTACTTGTTGAAAATTGAATAATACAACAGCAAATTGGTCTATATATTGAAGGTTTGCGACGTTATTCGCATACCGGGAAAATCGTGTTTGATTTTATATCTAATGAATTGGAACAGGAAACTTCGGTGAAGTGGCGCCACGGCATTTTGCTCATCCCAGTCAGAGATCTGACAGAGCATTTTTAGGTTTTGTCTAAAAATGTAAAGATGGCTTGAGAAGTCTTGATAAGAGTCCGCAAACGGCTAACAAGCCGCAATGGCGGCAATGTAATTGCAGGAAAACCGTGAAGCCCGCTCCCGACCCAAGACAGAAGATCGCAGGCACCCTGCATTCGTGCCCCCTTGGCACGCCCCACCCCGCCTGCTAAACCTCCCGCCACACCCCTCGCGGAACCCATCATGGCGCGCAGCTGGCCCTCCCTCGGACTATTCGGCGTCTTCGGACGCTCCGGCGAACTGCGCGCGCTCGACGACGCGCTTCGCGCAGGCGGCCTCCACCCAGCCCTCGCCCCGGACGCCGTCAAGATCGCCGCCCTCAACCTCATCAAGGACGCGCACGGCGAACACCCCGCACCCGCGGATTACCGCGACGCGGCGGCGCTGCTCGGCTATTGCGTGCTCGGACCCGTGGTCTTTGCCGATGCCAATGGCGAAGCGGGCGCGGTGGCGGCCGGGCGGCGGATCGAGGCGGCACTTGAGGCGGGCGATGGCCTCGATGCGAGCCTGATTTTGCTGGCGCTGCATTCGGCCCTCATCCATCCGGGTGTCAAGGAAGCCTACGGGATCGAAAGCGAGTGACGGAGCTTTCGCGCGGCCGGCGGAAAGTAAAAAATCCGCTAACGCCGCCTACGCCGCCACAATCCTTAATGCGGACATAGTTAATCGCGAATCCATGTGGCTCAAATTGGCGGAATTCTGCGAAAAATTGCCCGGAAAAAAATGAATTCTGGCATCCAAAACTACAGTTAATTATAAGCGCAGATTTGATATTCACCACAATTGCGGCGGCATGAGTTCTAAAAATGATTGCGAATCAACAGCATAAAAATCGCCTACCGCGCGCGCCACAATTGCGCGGAAATATATCGAAAATCGAAAAGTGTCATTTTGGGTGCCGCAATCGGCGAAAAATTTACAAACAGCGTGAACGGCAATTAGCCGCACCGCTTTTGTGACTAGGTCACATACACGGCCGGCACAACGGTCTAACTTACTACCTGAAGCAATCACAACGGCCGCGGAATTGGCAGCGGGCTTTCGAGCCCGGCGCCGGCCGCCGTTCCCGGCAGAAGGACAAAGGCCATGAAAGTCATCATCGTAGGTGGAGTAGCGGGCGGCGCATCCTGTGCGGCGCGCCTGCGCAGGCTCGACGAGAGCGCCGAGATCCTGATGGTGGAGCGCGGCCCCTACGTGTCCTACGCGAACTGCGGACTGCCGTACCATATCGGCGGCGTCATCAAGGAGGAGGCAAGCCTGCTGGTCGCCACCGAGCAGCTTTTCCGCGACCGCTTCCTGATCGATACCCGGACCAATTGCGAAGCCATCGGGATTTTGCCCAAGGAGAAGAAGGTCAAGCTGCGCGACGTCAGGACCGGCGAGGTGACGGAGCACGCCTATGACAAGCTGGTTCTGTCGCCCGGCGCGGTTTCCATCAGGCCGCCTTTGCCGGGCATCGATCTTCCGGGCATTTTCCACGTCCGCACCGTGCCCGACGCCCGCCAGATCAACGAATGGATCGCCACCGGCGCCGCGAAGTCCGGCAATTCCAAGCCCCGCGCCGTGGTCGTTGGCGGCGGCTTCATCGGCCTGGAGACGGCCGAGAACCTGATCCATCGCGGCTTCGAAGTCACCGTCGTGGAAATGGCCGGGCAGGTGCTCGCCCCCATCGACGAGGAATTCGCCCACGCAGTGCAGGCGCACATCGAAAAATATGGCATAAAACTTGCTTTCAACGACGGCGTGGCCGCCTTCGAAGAGGCCGCCAACGGCGCAGTGAATGTGCGGACCAAATCCGGCGCAGTTCACCCGGCCGATCTCGTAATCCTCGCCATCGGCGTCCGGCCTGACACGGCGCTGGCCAAAACGGCGGGCCTTGAGATTGGCGGCCGGGGCGGCATCCGCGTCGACGATCAAATGCGCACATCCGACCCCGATATCTTTGCCGTAGGCGACGCCATCGAGGTTAAGGATTTCGTCACCGGCGAGTGGAGCCTCGTTGCGCTGGCCGGCCCAGCGAACCGGCAGGGCCGCATCGCCGCGGATGTTATTGCAGGCCGCGATTCCCGTTTCCGTGGCACACAAGGCACTGCTATCGTTGGCCTTTTCGGCGCCGCCATGGCCTGGACCGGCGTCAGCGAGAAGACGCTCAAGCGCCTGAGCGATACCGGTTACGAGAAGCTCTACATGCACCTGAACTCGCATGCGGGCTACTATCCCGGCGCCAAGCTCATGGCGCTCAAGGTGCTATTCCGCAAGTCCGATGGCCGTGTTCTCGGCGCGCAGGCCTATGGCGAGGACAACGTCGACAAGCGCATTAGCGCCATCGCGATGGCCATCCAGATGGGCGCCACCATCTACGACCTTGAAGAGGCCGAGCTTTGCTATGCGCCGCAGTTCGGCAGCGCCAAGGATCCGGTGAACTTCGCAGGCATGGCCGCCGCCAACGCACTCAAGGGCGACATGCCGCTGATCCACTGGGGGGAGGCGTATACCGGCTTCCTGCTCGACGTGCGCGAACCGGCCGAACTGGCCGCGATCAAAGTCCCCGGCGCTCTGCACATCCCGCTCAACCAGCTCCGCGCGCGGCTTGGCGAGCTTCCCCGCGACCGCGAAATCCATATCGTCTGCCGTTCGGGGCAGCGTTCCTATATCGCAACGCGCATCCTCCTGCAGCACGGCTTCAAAGCGAAGAACGTCTCCGGCGGGGTGCTTTCGCTGGCGATGAGGTAGGATAGTAAAAAGGGCAGGTTGCCAGAATATTCCAGCAGCCTGCCCAGTCTAAGCTGGCCCCGCTCTTGCGATACGCGAGCGTATCCTCTTGTTTGGGGCCGGACCAGCCCCTGCGGGGTCCATTACGGGGAGCGCGTGCGGGGGAGCGCTCTCCGGCTACCGTGAATTCCGAAAATTCAGGCCGCCGCGGCACGCACCTTCGGCGCAAAGGGTATGCGCTGTTGCCATCTGAGTCCGCTGCGCCCGCGGAGGACCAGCAACCAGAAGAATAATGTTGTGGTCAGCGCATGCGAGGCCATCGCGAACCAGGGCGGCAGCACGGCCGAGAGGTCGTAAAGCAGGCCCGTGCCTGGGAACGCGCCCAGGCCAACGAGCATGGGGATGCGGAACCAGTAATAGGTGCTGACCGCGCCCGCCGCGAACACGGCCTGCAACAGTTTGCGCGCCTCTTTGCTCTCGATGAACCACGCATCGATGGCATTGTAGATCGCGAAGGAGACGAACGCTCCGGCGAGCGGCCAGAAATAGGTCTCCACGATTTCTGCCATGCCTATGTGCCCGTAGTAGTCCGGCACCTGATACCAGCCGAAGACGAACCCCCAGAAACTGCCGATGAAGAGCGCCGCCATGAGTTGCTGCAGCGGGTTGTTCGATGTCACGGCGGGGGTCATCGCCGGGGTGGTGTCGGGGCAGGGCACCGTGCAGAAGTCGCAGACGGTGCAGCGCGCGTTCTTGGGCGTATAAAGAGGCGCCGTGCCGTAGAGCTTCTCGACCGGATGGATCGGGCAAAGCGTAGTGCACCAGCCGCTGCGCCCCTCGAACAGCATGCCGAGCCCAAAGGCGAGCCCCGCCGCGGCCGCCAGGATGGCGAAGGTCGCCGGCCCATCGGTATCGAGCAGAACGTGGCGCAGTGGCACGATAGCGTAGAGCGCGATCAGGCTGATAAGCACGAGCCCCGCCGCCAGCCATTCCGGCATTTTCATGCGCAACGAAAAGCCAAGCTTTTTCGGCAGCATACTGAAGGTGGACATCGGGCAAATGTTGCGCCACAGGCCAGGTGCGAGCGTCACGAGCGCAGGCGCGGCAGGGATCAGGACGTTCCACATGATGGCGATGCCAACGGCCGGCCAGAACCAGAGCAGGCCCGCCAGCGCGAAGCCGAAGAGCAGCAGCGCGGTTTGCAGCACCGCCCAGACCTTGCTGGCGGCGGTTTGGGCTGGCGCATTGCTGCGCGCGGCGCGCAAGTTCATGGCTGGCTGATCGAAGGCGCGCAAGGACGCCTGCCTGACATCTCCCGGCATCGGTTCGTCTCCTGAATTTTGCCCAATTTCGGACGGCGCACTTACGCAGGTACAAGTGGAACGTGTGCAACCGAAAGCGAATGCACCGCACGGATACTGTGGATACAGCGCTTCCCTATGTTGCAGCGAAGGCTAGTTGTATTGGCCCTCTGAAGCACACCTCTTCCGGTATGCTTTGAGACATTTCGTAATCGCCCGAATCATCGGCGAACCCCACAAGGAAATAACTAAAGGCATTAAGGCACTAAATTATGGCACGGGGAAACGCGGCGTTACGCAGGGCTCTTGGGTAAGCTCAGTGAGCCGCGCGCGGCACCCGGTAAACCTTCAACTGCCGCATTTGCTTCGTTGCACCAGCCGGTGGCGGCTAGGGCAGGGCATCACCATCTTCGATTCCGGCCGTGCTTCGCTTTATTGCCATTCCGCGGCGGCGCTTGCCATGTGCGGCGAGTGCCGCCAGCGTCGCGATGCTGCTGCAAGCGGGGCGGAGTGCCTCCGTCCCGCATTGCCGGATGCCGCCTGGCGTGGATATCCCGCGCACCGGCAGGCGAGCGGCCGGGCGAAGCGCGGCCGGCCTTGGGATGCGCCTCGCTCTTCTTGCCGTTGACAGCTCCGCGGAAACGGGATGGCCGCACTTCTGTTGGCACGAAGCGTCCGCTTTGAAATTTTCCGCCGGCGATGACCCGGTCGCCCGGACGGTAGCTGCCGGCGGCGCCTGCTTCGAGGCCCAGGCCGCCAACCGAATGCCCGCCTCCGGCGCGGCTGGCAACGTAGCCTTCAATCGAGAGGCGCGCCGTCCGCCCGCCAAACGGCACTTGCGGCAGCCGGGTGACCTTTGCCCGCGTGAACATCCCATGGGAATATGCGCCGGATACGGCCATCTCTTCGCCAGCCGCGGGCCTTGGGCCCGGTTCGAAGCCGGATGAAGCCATCCGCACGCCGCTTACGGTGAAGCTGCCGTCTTGCGATGTCCCGGCACGCCCGCGAAGCCATGCCTGCCCGTCAGGTTCTGACCTGTCCACGCGGGAAGCCGCGATAACCTGGTCCGCGCGCCTGAGCCCGCTAACCCTGACCGTATCGCCAACGGAAAGGTTCTCGATTGAGCCCGGCGCGACCGTTTGCCCCAGCACCTGGATGGTTCCCGCAGTGCGGTCGATAGACTCGATGGGGCCGGGCTACCTCGTAGCGGACGGCGATGCGGCGTGCGTGCAGATGCTGGCCTTCGCCCTCCGCCTCTATCTCGACGACCTGCCCGATGCGCAGAGACTGGGTGTCTAACTTGTCCTCAATGTCCGACTTGGCGGGGGTTCCGGCCGTATAATCGACCTCGTATTCGTTAACGAATATGCTGCCGAAGCCCGTAATCGTGCCCGAGATGCCGGTGATGGTGGCTTGAGGCGCGCCAGTGCCGCCGATACCGTTGCCCTCTCCAGGCGCGTGGCCAGTGCCGCCGATTCCACCCGTTCCGCCCGTATTGGACGTTTGTGCGAACGCTGCCGATGCAAGGATGCACAGCGCCGCCGTAGCAGGAATAGCCCAGCTTGCGCCCGCAAAGGCGATCCAGCGTCTCAAACTGTTGCCGGCCGCCCTCGCCATCGCCTAGCCCCCGGAATCTTTCGAATTGTCCGATGAACCGTCAGGTGCCGAAAAGAAATATACTCCGAACGATATGCGATGAGTTGCGGATTTGGCAGCCGCGTCCTGCTTGGACAGTTCGAACGCTTTCTTGTTGACCTCGACGAGCGCCTTCTGGCCGATGCCGCGGCTGAGCGCCGCCAGTTCTTCGGCCGATTCAGGCGTGAGCCCATCGTAATAAACTGCCCGTTCGAGCATGGGTGGCTGGTTCCCCGACAGATTGTGCCCGCTTGCCGCGATATGATCGCGCAAATTGCGGCCGAAGTAGTAAGCCAAATTGGCAAAATCTTCGCGCGGAATGAAAGCCGCGTTGTTGAGGTGGATCAGCCCTTCATCGCCGGCGCGGACAACGCCCAGGCGCAGCCATTCGTCGAGCACGGCGCGGGCCCGGATATCGGTGCTGACGGAGTGAACGAGGCTCTCGAACGATGGCGCCTTGCCCGTTTTGGGCAGTGCCAAGGGGGCGCCCGTAACATTCCGGTATTCGGGTGCGCCGGCCCATAGCGCAATCATCTGCGCATTGCGGGAAATCGCGGCCGGGGGCAAGTCAAGCGCGCGCCCCCGGCCGCGCAGCACCCGGATGTCCTTGCGGTGCACTCCAGTGAGAAGACTGATGCGGCTGTCCGTCTGCGGGCGGTCAGGCAGCGGAAACTCAGCCTCTGCCACCTCGACGTAAAGCTCCTTCAGGAACTGGGTGAGAAGGGGCAGCGTGAAACCATGCGCGATGAAAACCTTAAGCAGCGGGCGTAGCAGCCGCTTGATCGCCTGAACGAGCGCTTGCGGTGGTTCTCCTGGTCCTGCCGCCTTCGTCAAGTTCTTAGTGCTCCATCCGTTTCGCACGAACCCAAGCGCTGCGGCCTGAGTTTAGTTTCGCTCCGTGGAACTTTTTCCCACAGCGCTATGCCTGTCAAAGGAAATATAACTTGACGTGGGAAAAATTCCCACATTATTTAGGTGAGTGAGGAGGCGCCGCAACAGCGGCATTCGCATAGGATGAAGTTGGTGGCGGAACAGCCGCAAGATAGGACGTGGCAAGTGACATTAGGACGCAGGAACAGAGCGCTTTTGCTGATCCCGGTTACTGTGGCCGCGCTTGTTCTGGCATTCTGCGTTTGGGGCGGTTCAGGGTTCTGGCAAGCCGGCGAGACGGACGCGCAGAAGCGTTCCGTCTTCGCTCCTGCCCAGAAGGGGGCTGCGGGCATGCAGCCGCCGCCGATGCAAACGATTATAGCGATGAAGACCTGCCGCCGGGCGATCTGGACGACGACGATCCGGACGCCGACATCCTCCAGGTGCCACCGCCCGCAGAAAAGCCGTAAGAATTTCGACGGGCCGCCGCGAGGGCAAGCGTCCTTAACAGCTTCAGCTTTCTAGAGGCGTCTCGGCGGCACTCGTAAACGGCAGCATCTGCTCCCGCATCGCCACGATCTGCGCTCGCGCCTCGGCCTTGATGGCATCCAGATCGGCCACGCTTCGCCCCGCGGTAGGGATGGGGGTGCCGACCGCCACCAGCGCGCGGGTAAAGCCGAACTTCCAGGAATGCTTAGGCAACGCCTTGCGGGTTCCGCACACCGCGATGGGGACGATCTGGGCGCCCGTGGTAAGCGCAAGACGGAAGGCACCGTCCTTGAACGGTCTCATTTTGCCATCTTCCGAGCGCGTCCCCTCGGGGAAGATCACGACCGGCTGGCCCCGTTCCAGCCACCGCGCGCACTGAGCCATGGCGCCCTTGGCGGAGCCGCTTTCGCCGCGATGGATCGGGATGTCGCCCGCCAGCGTCAGCATCCAGCCCACAAGCGGAATCCGGAACAGAGACGCCTTCGATAGCCACTTCATCTCCCAGGGAAGGAACGAGATGAGGAATGGGTCGGCCTGCGACTTGTGGTTGGACACGAACACAGTAGGGCCCCAGCGGCGGCGGGGGACTTTGCCATAAACGCCGAAACGCCAGAACGGTGTCAGGTGGGCCGCAACTACCCCCATGATCCGGAAGCAGCGCCCCGTGACCACGCGCCGCCGGTCGAACGGCCAAGTGAGTATCGCCAGCACGAGCTGAATGGGAAAGGCCAAGAGCACGCATAGTGCAATCTCGAACCACGTCCAGAACGATAGCAGCGCCCGTCCCATGAGTGCGTATCCTCCCGGTGTGCAACGGAAAATTGGTAACACCAGCGCCGGGAGGCGTCAACGGAGCAGAGGCCGGGTCTTTCGGCCTATGTTGCGTTTTTGTAAACGAGGTAAAATGTGATCGTATGGTCCATGTCTATGCCGGGCCTCGACGAAGCCATATGGAAAGCCCTGAGCGACGCGGTTCGCCGGACCATCTGGACGAACTCCGGGGCGGCCCTAAAACGGCCGGAGCGTTTGCGGCCGCTTCCGCAACCCCGCAGTTTCCCGGCATGTCTGGCACCCGGAAACGCAAATGGCCGGGCGATCCCCGGCCATTGCCAAATTTCGTCTTCCAGGCAGCGCGGATCAGCCGCCGGCAGCAACGCCCAGGTCGAACGGCGTGGCGATTGCTACCTTGCCCTGCCATACGGTGCACCATTCCCTGCCGCCGCGCAGGCCCATCTCGGTCCAGAGCGTGCGCAGTGCGAACACCAGCCGGTCCATCTGCTCGCTTGTATGATGCGGGCCAGGCGTGAGCCGGATGCGCTCCGTGCCGCGCGAGACGGTCGGATAGTTGATCGGCTGCACGTAGATGCCGAAGCGGTCCATCAGCGCATCGGTCAGCGCCTTGCACTGCACCGGATCGCCCACGAGCACCGGCACGATGTGGCTCGGCGTATGCATCACGGGCAGGTCTTCGCGCACCAGCCGCTCCTTGAGGAGCGCTGCCGCGGCCTGATGGCGGATGCGCTCGTCCTGGCTTTCCTTGAGGTGCCGGACGCTGGCCAGCGCCCCCGCAACGATTGCCGGAGCGAGCGAGGTCGAGAAGATAAAGCCCGCCGCATAGGAGCGGATGGCGTCGATGCAAGCTTTCGTCGAGGCGATATAGCCGCCCATCAGGCCGAAGCCCTTGGCAAGCGTGGCTTCGATGATGTCGACCTTGTGCATCGCGCCGTCGCGTTCGCAAACGCCGCCGCCGTGCGGGCCGTACATGCCGACCGCATGCACCTCGTCGATGTAGGTCAGAGCGTTGTATTTCTTGGCGAGGTCACAGATCTCGTTGATCGGCGCGATGTCGCCGTCCATCGAGTAGACGGACTCGAACAGCACGATTTTCGGCGTATCCTCGGGATACTCCTTGAGCAGGCTTTCCAGGTGCTCAAGATCGTTGTGCCGCCAGATGCGCTTGGGGCCGCCGCCTTGGCGCACGCCCTCGATCATGGAGTTGTGGTTCTTCTCGTCGGAGAAGATCACGGCACCCTTAAGCAGCTTCACCAGCGTCGAAATCGTGGCTTCGTTGGAGACGTAGCCTGAGGTGAACAGCAGGGCCGCTTCCTTGCCGTGCAGGCCGGCGAGTTCCTGTTCCAGCTCAACGTGATAATGGGTCGTACCGGAGATATTGCGCGTGCCACCCGAGCCCGCACCTGCCGTGTCGATCGCCTGGTGCATGGCCTCAAGCACCTTGGGGTGCTGGCCCATGCCGAGATAATCGTTCGAGCACCAAACCGTAATCGGCCGCGCACCGTCCGGCGTGTAGTGAAGGGCGTTCGGGAAATCCCCTTTCCGCCTCAGGATGTCGGCGAATACGCGGTAACGTCCCTCAACACTCAATGCGTCGAGGGCTTCCTGAAACTTACCCTGATAGTCCATGCTTTATCCTCTTAGAGGGATGGCGCGGCCCCATGCACCGGACGAATTTGCTGGGCTGCATACCCAGGCTTCCGCCTTCTGTTGGGGGATCATGGCGCGAAGTTCCAGAAAAGTCTAGAGCTTAGAGGCACTACAAAGTGCCACAGGCTCGTCCGTTGATAAAAATCAAGGGCGATTCGTGCCTATGTAGATCCAAAGGCTAATCCAAGCGGAAGGTAAGCTCGCCTTCAGTACTCATCCCTTTTCGTTCACGCATAAGGTTCACGAAGCGTGTAAAAAGATAGTGGCTGTCCTGGGGGCCGGGCGAGGCTTCGGGGTGATATTGGACCGAGAAGACCGGCTGGCCTTTGAGCCGGATGCCGCAATTGCTGCCGTCGAAGAGCGAGACGTGCGTCTCCTCGACGTTTTGCGGCAGGCTTTCGCGGGCCACCGCAAACCCATGATTTATCGAGGTAATTTCTACCTTGCCGGTGGTATGGTCCATGACCGGGTGGTTGGCCCCGTGATGGCCGTGCGGCATTTTCACGGTACGCCCCCCAAGTGCCAGCCCAAGCAATTGGTGTCCAAGGCAAATCCCGAAAACGGGAATACCCGATTTGACAAGTGTTTTGATCGCCGGCAGTGCATATTCGCCAGTCGCAGCCGGATCTCCCGGCCCGTTCGACAGAAAAACGCCATCCGGATCGCGTGCTAGAACTTCTTCCGCAGTGGCGTAACCTGGCAACACCGTCACCCGGCACCCCGCCGAGGCGAGGCAGCGCAGGATGTTGCGCTTTATACCAAAGTCTATGGCGACGACATGGAATAGCGGCTGCTCCTGCGTCGCGAAGCCGCGGTTCCAGTCCCAGCCGCCCTCGTTCCATTCGTAGCTCTGCGTTGTGGTAACGCCCCGTGCCAGCTCCGCGCCCTCCATGCTGGGGCAAGCCCGTGCTTGAGCCAGCAGCGCATCGAAATCGAAGATGCCATCCGGATGATGGGCGACGATGGCATTCGGCATGCCCTGCTCGCGGATCAACATAGTCAGCGCACGCGTGTCGATCCCGGATATGCCTACGATGCCGCGTGCCTTAAGCCATTGATCGAAATGCTGATTTGACCGGTAATTGGACGGATCGGTTACTGCCGCCCGCAGGATGCAGCCCCTGACCCCGGAAGCTGCGGCAAGGTTTGCCGTCTCGATGTCCTCAGGGGTAGTGCCGATGTTACCGATATGCGGGAAGGTGAACATCACAATCTGCCCCGCATAGGACGGATCGGTGAGGATCTCCTGATATCCCGTCATGGCCGTATTGAAGCAAACTTCGCCCCCCGCATCGCCTGCCGCTCCAACCCCATAGCCATTGATAATCAAGCCGTTGGCCAGCACAACCGCGGCTGTGTAGGGGCGCTCGCCCCACGCGGAGGCGCCGTCTTGGGGTGTTGCTGTCATGGTTCTACCTTGGGCTAAGCAGAGTTCGCAAAAGTGGCCTTCCCGGTTTTGCGAAAAAACTCTGCAAAAACAAAGAAACCTAAGCGGCATTCGTTGGCTAACCAACGAAAGTCTGCTTAGAGGCTGACTGCCCGCCGGTTAGAGGGCGATTTTAACGAAAGCGTGGCCAGAGGCCTGAAAATTAGCGTGTCGGAACCGGGGTTTCCCCCCGGTAGTCGTAAAAGCCACGCTGTGTTTTCCGCCCGAGCCAGCCCGCCTCGACATATTTGACGAGGAGCGGACATGGCCGGTACTTGGTATCCGCCAGCCCCTCATACAACACCTGCATAACCGACAGGCAGGTGTCGAGGCCGATGAAATCCGCAAGCTGCAACGGTCCCATCGGATGCTTGGCGCCAAGCCGCATGGCAAGGTCGATTGCCTCGACGGTGCCGACGCCTTCGTAAAGCGTATACACGGCTTCGTTGATCATCGGCATCAGGATGCGGTTTACGATAAAGGCCGGGAAATCCTCGGAAACCGTAACCTTCTTGCCCAGCGTTTCGACGAACCGGCGGCAGATAGCGAACGTCGTCTCGTCGGTCGCTATGCCGCGGATCATCTCGACAAGTTCCATCACCGGCACCGGGTTCATGAAGTGTATGCCGATGAAGTGTTCGGGCCGGTCGGTTACGGCGGCGAGGCGCGTAATCGAAATCGAAGAGGTGTTGCTGCCGACGATGGCTTCGGGCTTCAGATGGGGACAAAGCGCGATCAGGATCTTGCGCTTGATGTCCTCGTCCTCGGTCGCGGCCTCGATGACCATCTCGCAGTCGCCGAAAGCATCGAGCGAAGGTGCGAAAGAAATCCGGGCCAGCGCCCGGTCGCGGTCTTCTTCAGTGATTTTGCCGCGGAGGATCTGCCGCGTCATATTGCCGTGGACGGTCACGAGGGCGGATTCGAAGCGCTCCTTGCTCAAATCGTTGAGCAGAACCGTGTAGCCGCCCAGAGAGGCCACATGGGCGATACCATTGCCCATCTGCCCCGCCCCGATGACGCCGACTGTCTTGATGACGACAGGTTCTCGCCCTTCTCCTTTGGTACCGAAAGGATTTTCGCGGGCTGTGTATGGGGGAACCATCGTCAACTCCGGGGTTGTATGCTGCTAGTTCCGGCGATCCAACTCGGCTTCGAATTCCGGCAGAACCTGGAACAGATCGCCCACAATGCCGTAGTCCGCAACCTGGAATATAGGCGCTTCCTCGTCCTTGTTGATGGCGACGATCACTTTCGAATCCTTCATGCCGGCCAGATGCTGGATTGCGCCCGATATGCCAACCGCAATGTAAAGTTCGGGAGCGACGACCTTGCCAGTCTGGCCAACCTGGTAGTCGTTCGGAACGAAACCGGCATCAACCGCAGCCCGACTCGCCCCAACGGCTGCGCCGAGCTTATCAGCAATGGTTTCGAGCAGCTTGAAATTTTCGCCGGATTGCATGCCGCGTCCGCCGGAAATCACAACTTTCGCGGCCGTCAGCTCGGGCCGCGCCGATTGCGAGAGCTCTTCGCTGACAAACTGCGAGACGCCATTCGCAGCGCTCGCCTGTATCCGCTCGATAGTAGCAGCACCGCCCTCGGCAGTCGCGGCAAACGCCGTTGTGCGGATGGTCAGCACCTTTTTGGCCTGATTGCACTCGACGGTCTGAATGGCGTTGCCGGCATAGATCGGGCGCTCGAACTGGTTCGGACCCAGCACGGCGGAGACATCCGAAAGCTGCGCTACATCGAGAAGTGCGGCCACCCGCGGCGCGAAGTCCTTGCCCGCGGCCGACGAGACTGCAAGGAGTGCGGAATATTGTGCCATCAGCGGCACGATCAGCGCCGCCATGTCTTCAGCCAGGCGCGCTTTCAAATGATCGGCTTCGGCAAGCAGAACCTTCTCAACGCCGCTCA
Organism: uncultured Alphaproteobacteria bacterium; assembly: GCA_963767435.1. Classification (GTDB taxonomy): domain Bacteria; phylum Pseudomonadota; class Alphaproteobacteria; order Rhizobiales; family Rhodomicrobiaceae; genus Rhodomicrobium. The sequence continues at coordinate 179,989 of CAVYEY010000004.1, read as the reverse complement.
GCGCTGCTGCCTTTTGAGCTACCGCCTCGCACCCTGCGCCTGCGACAAGGATATGAACCGGGCCACCAAGCGCTTTGGCTGCCGTAAGCGCTTTCGCGGTAGAACCGTTGAGAGCTTTGTTATTGTGGTCCGCGACAAGAAGAACAGCCATTATTGTATTACCCCCGCGGTGCGAAGCTTCTCGACCAGTTCTTGCGTGGACTTGACCTTGATGCCGGCCTTTCTTGAGGGCGGTTCCGCGGTCTTGAGCACTTTGACTTTCGGCTCGATATCGATGCCCAGGGAGGCAGCGTCGATCTCGTCGAGTTGCTTCTTCTTCGCCTTCATGATGTTCGGTAGCGAGGCGTAACGCGGCTGGTTGAGCCGCAGATCGGCGGTGACGATCGCAGGCAATTTCACCGCGACCGTCTGCAAGCCGCCATCGACCTCGCGGATAACCTCAAGCGCTCCATCCTTTACGGTAATCTTGGACGCGAAAGCCGCCTGCGGCCAGTTGAGGAGCGCGGCGAGCATCTGGCCGGTCTGGTTCGAATCGTCGTCGATGGCCTGTTTGCCCAGAATAACCAGACCCGCCTGTTCTTTTTCGGCTGCGTGTTTCAAGAGCTTGGCGACGGCCAGCGGTTCCAGGGTCAAATCTGTCTTATAGAGAATGGCCCGGTCGGCGCCCATGGCAAGCGCGGTGCGCAGCGTTTCCTGAGCCTTCTGCGGCCCTGCGGACACCACGATCACCTCCGTGGCATGCCCCGCTTCCTTGATGCGGATCGCCTCTTCTACGGCGATTTCATCGAAGGGATTCATGGACATCTTGACATTGGCGATGTCCACGCCGCTGCCATCCGGCTTGACGCGGATTTTTACGTTGTAGTCGACGACCCTTTTGATGGGTACAAGAAGCTTCATAGCGTTCGGCCCTGGCGTTTAGCCCGTTCATTATGCTGCACTGCAGCGGCGGGTCAACTCGTCTAACGGCGTACAATCCTCAAGCGACCCTATCCGGGAGTTGCAAAACCTATTTCGCAGTTGCGAAGGTGTCAATGCGCGCCCGCTTAGACATTAGCGTAGTGCGGATCACTCGCCCGTCGATCCATCGAACAGAGGCACATCCGGCCGCTTCATGACAGCAATGAGGATCATGCCGGTAAAAAAACCGCCGACATGCGCCCACCAGGCGACAGTTTGCGGCAGGAAAAGCGCGCTGGCGATTTGATAAACTATCCAGACGCCGATCACGAACGCGGCCGAAAACCGCAGTGGAACCACCGGAAGCTTTGGAAACGGCACCAGAACCCACACGCGGATGTTGGGGTGCAGCACAAGATAGGCGCCGATAATGCCGGAAACGGCTCCGCTCGCTCCTATGAGGGGCGTATCGGGAGCATCGGAGATATAACTGTAGATCAGGGCAGCAATGACGCCGCAGAGTGCATAGAAGAAGATGAAGCGGACATGGCCCATCGCATCCTCGACGTTGTCTCCGAAAACGAAAAGAAAGAGCATGTTGAATAGGAGGTGCAACGCGCTTCCGTGCACGAACATGTAGGTAAGGAGTTTGTACTGCTCCTGAAGATGCTGCAAAAACGATCCCAAGGGCACGACGTGGCTCGGTTTGGGAGATAACGCATCGACCAGGCCGGTGGGTTCTGGGAAAAAGAAGCTCGAACTCCAGTCCAAAGTAAATGAGCACGTTGATGGCGATGATACTCACCGTCACGTACTGGTATCTAACCGACTTGAGGGGATTTAAGTCCCAGACTGGAACGAAGAGCATGCGCGGGTCCGATCGAGGGGGGAAGTTACATTTTTCCGGCCGTGCCTGCGGGCCGCGTAACAGGGCAGAACACTCAGCCTGTAGGATCCTTCGCAGTTTGCCCCGGCTGCCAAAGCAGATCGTCCTTGCCTTTGCCGTTCACGTACCGGCTTGCAACGAACAGATGATCTGAAAGGCGGTTGATATAGCGGCATACGGCATCGCTCACGGGCTCGCCTTCCAGCTTGAGCTGCACGATTCGGCGCTCGGCGCGGCGGCAGATGGTACGGGCGAGGTGAAGTGCTGCCCCTGCTTTCGAGCCGCCCGGCAGAACGAAGGAGGCAAGCGGCGCCATCCCAGAGTTCATCGCGTCGATTTCCCGCTCCAGCCGCCCGGCTTGCGCATCCTGAATTCTAAGCGGCGTGTATGGAAGAGCATCGCCGCTCCCGGGCACACAAAGGTCTGCCCCCAGATCGAAGAGATCGTTTTAAATCCGGGCCAGCATGGCCGCGACCTCTTGCTGATCCTCCAGCATCATGCGCGCCATGCCAACGGCAGCATTGGTCTCGTCGACCGTGCCATAGGCTTCGATCCGGCTCGCGGTCTTGAGCACGCGTTCGCCGCTTCCGAGTGCGGTCGTGCCGTCATCGCCGGTTTTAGTGTAGATTTTTGTGAGAACGACCATCCGTTGTGCTGCCGAAGACCTAGTGAATGAGGTCTTTCTGCATATCACATTTAGAAGCGGTATCCCAGCCGCAGACCGGCATTTGTCAGGCCGTGGTTCGGCTGGCAGAGATTGCCGTTGGACATATGATCGATTGTGGAAATTACCCGCCAGCGCTCGTTGATCGCGTAGCCCAGAGAAAACCCTTCATGGAAATTCAGCCGGCAACCGTAGGAGGATTCCCCGCGTGCGTCGAGCGGGCCATCGTGTACCGCACCACCGAAGGTTGCCTCGGCGAAGGTGGGCCCGAACAGCTTCACATCCCAGGTAACGCCGGCGTAGAATTCGTCGGTCCTGCCGAAACCGATAGTCGTGCCAAGATTTGGCCGCGGCGTGAGGAAGACTTCAAGGATGCTGTTGCTGTAATTGCCGGGCAGACGTCCTCCAAGAACCTCGATATTCGCCCCGATCCCGCGCTCCTTGACGTCATCTTCGAGCCCGTGATCGAACGCGCCAACCCGTACCTCATCGATGGTCCAGAAGGGCCGGTCCGCCGGGGTAAAAGCTTGGATAATAGGCTGCGAATCGCCTGCCATGGCCGCCGGAACGCAAAGGGCGAGTTGTACCGCCGTAGCAAAGGTGCACGCCAAAATGGCTGGCAGCGCCCCGAAATTCCAATCGCGATCCTGCACCGGACACCCCCCCGGAAAGTAATTGACGCTACTCTGCTATGCCGGGGGAACTTTTGTCAAACCATACGGCGCTACAACCGGTGGTTCATGCTGGGGTGTGAGAATAATGATACATTTGGTTACCAAAAGATCTCGACTATGAATAAGGCGTCACTGGGACAGGTAGAAATCGCGTCAATTCAAAAGAGCATTGCAGGGTAAGCGCCCGTTTCCCTGCTATCGATTCTCTCTTAGGTTGCATAAGCTGCAGTATTGCAATCTATGCGGTATCGTGAAGCGCACGTACCATCGGTTGGGCACCGGCGCCCGCAATTGCGTTTCCATCGCCTGGACAACCCGGCTCTCCGAAGTAAATTCTTCTACCGTGAAGATGGGTTTGATGTGGATTTAGAGGCCATCGTGGCTGAATTCGAAGATGGTCCGGGCGTGCCTCCCGCCGCCAAAGCGGGACGGCCGGAGCCCGAAACCCCTGCGCGGCGCGATCCGCTTCCCCGAAGCCCTGGGGCACGGTGCGTTCACCGGATTTCCGCTCAAGAGCGGACGCCGCGTCATGAGTCCTTAATTTCTACTCGCCGGAGGCTTCCCCGCTCTCCTGAGCCGGGCGTACCGCCGCTTCCTTCTGCTCCGCGTCCTTGGGCACCACCAGCACGATGTGGTAGCCGTTTTTCTTCAGGCTGGCGAATAAGAGCGGCAGGGCCTGGGCGGTGCGTTCGTGGATGTCGTGCAGCATCAGTATGCCCTTGCCCCGATGCTCCAGCCGCTCCATTGCCAGGGCGGCGACCTGTTGCGGCGTGATGCGGGTCCAGTCGCTGGCATGGAAGTCTGTGCTCCAGACGGAAAGCCCGAGCCACAGCGCGATGCCCTCCTTCCCGCGCGATTCCTCCAGGTAGGGGAAGCGGAAGAAGGGGGCGGCGTGCGGGCCGCCCAGCACCGCGTTCACCGAGGCGATGCCATCGGAGATGTCCTTGCCGGCTTCGGTGTCGTTCAGCCGGTTCATATGGGGATGATGCTGGGTATGGGTGCCGATGGTGTGGCCTTCGGCGAATTCGCGCTTGAGGAGCGCCGGATGGGCACGCGCCATCTGGCCCACGACGAAAAAGTTGGCCTTCACGCATTCGGCCGCGAGCGCGTCCAGCACCTTGGACGTGTAGGGCGGAATCGGGCCGTCGTCGAAGGTCAGCACAACCTCGTGGTCGTCGAGCGCCAGCGCCTCGCCGTGGTCGAAGAGGCCCAGTTGGCGGTGCTCCAGCGGGTCGAGCTTGAGGACGCGGGCTGTTCCCAGCGCATCCGGATTGCCGGGGCAAGGCTCGGCCTGAGCCAAGCCGGCTAGCGTAAGGAATGCAAGCAGGACGCTGGCGGCCAATCGAAGAGGCATGAGGGATTTTTATCCATTTCTACGTGAGGTTGTGCAGGCGTCACCTTAACGGTATTCGCACCGCCCCCGTCAACCGAAAGTTCCGGCCAGCCTATGCTGGCCTTATGTACCCCGTTTGACAGCGGAAGCGGACTCTGCTTAGTGGCATCGGATCAGCTTGGAACCGGAACCTATGCACCATACATCGCTGCGTAACGCGGGCATTCTTGCGGCTCTTATGGCGGGCTTAGCCGCGGCCGGATGCGGCTCATCCGCACCGGGGCTCCGGGATGGCATGGACGGCGCCTTCATCCGCGCCGCCGCGACCTGGGATCTCAATCACGACGGCAACGTCACCTGCGACGAGTGGAAGCAATATGCGGCTTCCGTATTCAAGGACGCCGATACGAATCGCGACGGCAAGCTCACGCGCGAAGAGTTCGACAAGCTTGGGAAAATCGACCGCCTGTTCCTGTTGGCCAATTTCGACTACTACGACGAAAGCAAGAAAGGCTTCGTCACGCTGGCCGATTTGACGGACAAACCCAATCCGGCCTTCCAGCAGCTCGATACGGAGCATACCTGCATAATCAAGACTTATCAGCTTCGCGCAGCGATTACCGCTGAGAGCCCGCAAGCGAATCCCGGCGCCCCAACCCCAAGCTCGTCTTCGTCTAGCCGCCACTGATGCCGGTAGCTATCAGTACGCCCAGCGGAAAATCCTGACCCGTTCGCGGCTTGCCTCAGGTTGTACTAGAGCGCAAGCTCAGGCTTGAAAATCATCAGGTAGAAGATGGCGAGCACGCCGGTGAAGGCGGGCCAGCCCAGGATGAACCAGTAGCGCAGGTAGCGGAAATAGCGCTCCGGAAGCGGCGTTCCCGCGGCGAGGCTTTCCTTGGCGATACGGCGGAGCTGGATCTGAAGCCAAACCACGGGCAGCCAGCACGCCCCTATCATCGCATAGAGCGCGAACGTGAGCCCGATCCATCCGCTCGTAAGCGGAAAGCCCGCCATTTGGGCCATGGCGATGCCGGTCGCGGGCTGCACGATCACCGCAGGCGTGGTGAAAAGCCAATCCGCGAGCACCACGGAGCTGCCTACCGCGGCAATCACCCGCGTGTCGCGCGACAGGAACGCCAGGAAGCCGTGGAATGCCGTGCCGAGCCCGGTTCCGAAGAGCAGGGTTGCGCTGAGGATGTGGATGTATTTGAGCAGCAGGTAGGTCATGGCGTCACCGCAGGCTTACTTCTGGCTTGTCCTTTGCTTCTTCCCGCATCTCAAGTCCAGCCCTAAAAGCGTCGCGGCCAGCGCGCCAGGGAAGAACGTGCCTGAAAGGTATGTGATTGAATTTGCTAGGTGTTCGATGATTTGACGTTGACGCCCCAGGCAAAAGCCACGCGAGGCAGCGACACACCGCCGAACCGCTCCGATACCGTGGCCAGCTCAACGCCTCCAAGCGCGTCATAGAACGCGCAGGCGTGCTCGTTATCCTTCAGCGCCCACACGACCAGGCGATCGTAGCCTGCCCGCTTCAGTTCCTGCCTGGCCGCCGCGAACAGCCGCGTACCAAGGCCTATGCCCTGGAAAATAGGCGACACGTAAAGCTCGAAGATCTCGCCCGCGGACCAGGGCCAGCTTCCCCTCGCTTCCCCCCAGGCTGCATAGCCTTGCGGAACTCCATCGAAAATGAGGAGAGTGATTCGCGAACCGCGCTGGATCTGGCGCTGCCACCACAGGGGCCCCCTCCGGGCGATCATGCGCTCAAGATAAAGATGGGGGATAACCCCTTGATAAGTCGAGCGCCAGGCAGCGTCGTGGATGTCCGCTATAGCGCTGGCATCGGACGGCGTGGCCTGCCTGAAAGTGATGAAATCGACTCCCATAAGACAAGCTTACATCCACATTTTGCAGTTAGCGAGAGCCTGCAAGCTATCTTGATGAAATTTAATCCAGCGAATCAATAAGCATCCGAATCGTTTTCACTGGCGGTCTTTTTCAAAAGCTGGCTGAGGATTAGGGCGGCCTGCTTCCCGTCCTCCTCGCCAAGGCAAGCCAGGACAATCCGGTCCGCACGCCTGACATAGGGCTTGATCGCGTCGAGCAGCTCACGGCCTTGCTCGGACAGCTTCACAGCATAGGTGCGCCCATCCTGCGTCGTGCGTTCTCTTTCGATAATGCCGCGCCTTAGAAGGCGCTGAACGACATCGGCCAGGGTAGAGCGGTCGATACCGGTCAGCCGCACCAGACCGGTCTGACTGAGCCCCTCGTTCTGAGCTACCGTTGTAAGTACGGCATATTGCCGTGCTGTAAGGTCGAAATCCCGGGTTTCGATCGCGAAAATTTCCGATGCCCGCTGACTTGCGCGATGCAAGAGATGGATCATGGAACGGTCGATGGCGTCGGAACGTCCGATTGCGGACTTCTTCCGCCTTTTCCCACCCCGGCTTACGGTTTCTTTTGAGGTCAACATGTCACCCGGCCGCCAGCTTGAAGCTCCGTTCAAAGCCAGAAACCCATCCGGCGGCCAATACGTTCCGCCGCCTGCCGAAAGATATAAAAAAGGCTCTAAAAACTTAGGTGGACGAGGCCTCTGACTTTTCGGATGATACTTCCGGCGTCTGATATTTCATAATCAACGATATTTGAGCTGCCATGAACACAGCCGTAAGTGGCATAACACCGAACGATTTGAATGCCACCCAGGTCGATTCGGGGTAATTCCGCCAGACGAACTCGTTCAAAATCGCCAGCCCGATAAAAAAGCCGATCCAGCGCTGTGTCAGAAGCCGCCAGCCCTCATCCTGCATCTGCAATGCCTCGCCCAACAGGGACTTCAGCATAAGTTTCTTGAGATAGAGCCCGCCGGCCAGGGCGCCCGCGAACAGCAGGTAAAGGATCGTCGGTTTGATCTTGATAAAGGTCGGGTCGCGCAGGTAGATCGTCAGGCCGCCGAAAATCAGGACGAAGATGCCCGTAACCATCGGCATGATTGGTACGCGCTTCAAGAGAATGCGGCTCAGGACGAGCGAAATCGCTGTCGCGATCATCAGAGCCACGGTCGCATAGACGATGCGCGTGACATCGGTGGCGCTTGCCGCCGCGGCATCGTTTTTCGCCCAGGCGTAGGTGCCGAAGAAAACCACAAGCGGTCCCATGTCGAGCGCAATCTTGAGCAAAGAGGCGCCATCCGGCTTCTTGCCGCTGCCGTTTTCCTGCACCATCCTGGTTCCTTTCACGTTACGCGACGCCCGCGATGGCGCGCGCGAAATCCTGCGCCTGAAATTCCTGCAAATCGGCAGCACTTTCGCCAACGCCAATGGCGTGCACGGGCAGCGCATATTTGCTCGATATGGCGACAAGAATGCCGCCGCGTGCGGTGCCGTCGAGCTTGGTCATCACCAGCCCGGTCACGCCCGCCGTCTTGCCGAAAAGCTCGACCTGCGACAGCGCGTTCTGGCCCGTCGTCGCATCGAGGGTCAATACGACCGAATGCGGCGCCGTACTATCCACTTTCTTGATCACGCGCACGATTTTTTCGAGTTCCGCCATGAGCCCGGTCTTGTTCTGCAACCGGCCCGCCGTGTCGATAAAAAGCACGTCAACGCCCTCGTCCCTGGCCCGGCGCAGTGCATCGAAAGCCAGCCCCGCAGCATCGGCTCCAGCTTCCCCGGACACCACCGTGGCACCGCAGCGCTCACCCCAGATCTTGAGCTGCTCGATGGCTGCGGCCCGGAATGTGTCGCCCGCAGCCAGCATAACTTTCAGGCCCTGCTTGGCGAACTGGCTTGCATATTTGCCAATGGTGGTGGTCTTGCCGGTCCCATTCACGCCAACCATCAGCACGACATGCGGCTTTCTCGCCATCTCGATCTCAAGCGGCTTGGCTACTGGCGCCAGCACCTTCTCGATCTCTTGCGCCAGGATGGCACGCACCTCCTCCGGAGAGATGTCGCTGTTATAGCGGGACTTTTTCAAGGCTGCCGTAACGCGTGCCGCATTGTCCTGGCCGAGATCGGCCTGGATGAGCAGGTCTTCAAGTTCCTCCAGCGTCTCGTCGTCAAGCTTGCGCTTCGTGAATACGCTCTTGATGCCTTCGGTCAGGCGCGAAGACGTGCGGGTCAGCCCGTGCTTGAGGCGCTGGATCCAGCCCGGCCGCTTGTCTTCCTTCTCGCCTTCCGTAGCCACCGGTTCCGGCTGAGCCGGTACCAGAGCCGCCGGCGGAGCCGGAGCCGGCACCGTTTGCGCTGGCTCCGGAACCGCGGTCTCTACGGCAGGCTTTTCTTCAGCGGCAGGCGCAGGGGCGGGCTTATTGCCGCCGCCGAATATCTTCCCGAACAGGCTTCGCTTTTCAGTTTCGCTCATAGCGAAAGACGCTCGCCGATCAGGCGGCTATTTGCAAGCCCCGTTGCGCGCACTCTTACGATTGCGCCCTGGCTTACGCGCTCGCCCGCGATCTCGATCTCGGTGAAGCCCGGCGTGCGGCCCAAAGTGCTGCGCTCCATCAGAACGTCGAAGACCTTGTCCTGCTGGTCCTTGAGATGCGTGGTGAGGCGTTCGGTTGCCTTGCCCCGAAGCATCGCGGCACGCTCTTTCACGAGCCCGCGGTCGAGCTGCGGCATGCGCGCGGCTGGTGTCTTGGGCCTGGCCGAGAACGGGAAGACGTGCATGAAGCTGATGCCGCACTCGTCGGCGAGCCGCAGCGTGTTGGCGAACATGCCTTCGTCCTCGGTCGGGAAGCCTGCGATCAAGTCCGCACCGAACACCATGCCGGGCCTAAGCTCCCGCATCGCCTCGCAGAACTTGATGGCGTCCTCGCGCGAGTGCCGCCGCTTCATGCGCTTGAGGATCAGGTTGTCGCCCGACTGCAGCGAGAGGTGCAGATGCGGCATCAGCCGCTCTTCTTCGGCGAAGGCCGCGATCAGATCCTGGTCCGCCTCGATGGTATCGATGGATGACAGCCGCAGGCGCGGCAGTTCCGGCACCAGTCGCAGGATCGTGCGCACGAGCTTGCCAAGCGACGAGCCTGCCGGCAATCGGCCCCGTAGGAAGTAAGATCCACGCCGGTCAGCACCACCTCGCGATAGCCCTGCTCCGCGAGGCCGCGAATCTGGCGCACCACATCGCCCGCGGGCACCGAACGCGACGGCCCGCGTCCGTATGGAATTACACAAAATGTGCAACGGTGATCGCAGCCGTTCTGCACTTCGACGTAGGCGCGTGCGCGGCCGCCAAAGCCCGCTACCATATGCGGCGCGGTCTCCCGCACCGAGGCGATGTCGTTGACCTTGACGCGCGCGAGCGTGCCGCCTGCGATGTCGAGGAAGGTTGCGGCACTGGTCTTTTCGGCGTTGCCGATGACGTGGTCGGCCTCGATCATTTCAGCGAATGTGGCAGGCTCGATCTGCGCGGCGCATCCGGTGACGATGATCTTGGCGCCCGGCTGCTCGCGGCGCACCTTGCGAATTGCCTGCCGGGCTTGGCGCACGGCTTCGGCCGTTACCGCGCAGGTGTTGACGATGACCGTCCCGTCGAGCCCGGCCTCTTCGGCGAGCTTCTTTGCCACTTCGCTTTCGAAGCTGTTCAGCCGGCAGCCGAATGAGATGACTTTGACGCTCATGGCTGCCGCTCCACCCGCGCCAAGCGGCCATCGCCGTCGAACTCAAGCACGCCATCGAACTCGAATTCGGTTGGACCCGTCATGAAAACGTGATCGTCAGCCTCGCGCCAGTCGATAGAAAGCGTTCCGCCGGGCAGCGTGACCTCGACCCTCCGCCCGGTGCGCCCGGTCCGGGAAGCCGAGACGGCCGCGGCGCACGCGCCCGTGCCGCAAGCCTGCGTAATGCCCGCGCCGCGCTCCCACACTCTGAGCTTCAAAGCGCTTTCGCCGGTCACTTCAGCCAGCGAAACATTCACGCGTTCCGGGAAAAGTGGATGATGCTCCAAAGCGCTGCCAAAGGACGCCAGATCGTAGCTATCCGCATCTTCGACCCAGAAAATGCAATGCGGATTGCCCACGTTCGCCACGCTTGGCCGCTCCAGAAGGCGGCCATCGGGCAAAACGTGGCTCAGATCGATGGCCCGCGTGTCCTCGAACTCACGCGAAAGCGGAATGTGATCCCATTCAAAGCGGGGCGCTCGCATATCGACGGTGACGAAACCGTCTGCAAGAGCCTCCGCGCGAAGCACGCCAGCACGGGTCTGGATGGTAAGCCGCTCCCGGCCGAGCTCGGGGGAGAGAAGCGCCGCAACACAGCGGCTCGCATTGCCGCAGGCGCCCACCTCCGAGCCGTTGGCATTCAAAATGCGCATGAACACATCGGCAGCGTACGATCTCTCCAGCACGATGACCTGATCGCAGCCCACTCCCTCCGCGCGCCTCGCAATCCTCGCAATCGCGAGCACTAGGCTCGCGGTCATCCGCAAACCCCCAGCACGGGCGTCGATCACGACGAAATCGTTGCCCAGGCCGTTCATCTTCTTAAATGGGATATGCTGCAGCTCCATGTCCGCGCCGTGCTCTACCCTGTGTGGAAACCGATACGCCCTTATAGCCGCGCGCAAAGCTGTTTGCAAAGAAGGAGTGCGGCTTTTCCGGCACTGCTATGGCCGGCGGGCAACGCTTCCCCCCAAACCAATCCCCGCCGGCGGCTAAGGCCGCAGCCTGCTAATCTCCGGTCAAAGGGCCGTGCTTGGACACTTCATGGTGCTTGCTTTCAAGCTCCCAGCGCCGCATCGCCTCGATAAGGATAACATTATGCATGATGTTATCGATCCGCCTCCGCCGTATCTGTTCGTTCTGGGCGGGCTCCTCATCGACAATCAACTTGCGCCAAAGCCAACCGGCCGCCTGCTTTACGCGAAAGCAGGGGCTGCATGCACGCGGAGGCTTTCCATTCGGTTGCGAACTTGAGAGATTCATACGCAGCGTTACCGTGGCCGTTGGCTACAGTATATAGGCAACACCCCCGTGCGTTCAATCTATATTCGGTACTCTCTATAAGACCTTCCCACGAAATGTAGATTATTCCGCAAATCGAAAAGATGATTGCTGTTTTTGCGGGTAAAATTCGCGGCGTATTAGCGGCACCTCTACAACCTAGGCTTGTTCGATTATGGATTCAGCTCCGGAGTTCCGCTCCGGTTGTCTTCTTCACCAGCGCTACAACCTTCGCCGAAACTGCCTCGATCTCTGCTTCGGTCAGCGTGCGATCGAGCGGGGTCAGCGTGATTTCAAGCGCGAGCGATTTCTTGCCCTGGGGCACGCCCTGTCCTTCGAATACGTCGAAGACGCTGACACGCGAGATGAGGCTCTTCTCCGCTCCTTCCGCCGCGCGGATCACCGAAGCGGCGTCGACGGCCTTATCCACGATGAAGGCGAAATCGCGCTGCACGGGCTGAAAGCCGCTCGCGGAGAGCGCGCCCTTGGCGGTGCCCTTCCGGCGGGGGCAGGAATTTGATCCAGGAAGACCTCGAACACGGCGGCGGACCCCTTTATGTCCAGCGTCTTGAGCGTTTCCGGATGCAGCTCGCCGAAATAGGCGAGCACGGTCTTCGGCCCAAGCTGGAGCGCGCCGGAGCGGCCAGGGTGATACCATGCGGGCGCGTTGCGCGTGACCTGCAGCTTGGCCTGGTCGAGCCCAAGGGTTGCGAGCACGGCCAGCGCATCCGCCTTGGCGTCGAAAACGTCCGCCGCCTTGGCGGCACCTTCCCAATGCCGGCCGCCGCCTGCCAGCCGCGCGGTGCCGGTGCGGACGCCGCCCGCCACGTTGATCTGGTCCTCCGGGTTTTCGCCGCGGAAGATCTGGCCCACCTCGAACAGCGCGGCATCCTCGAAGCCGCGATTGGCGTTGGCGCGTGCGGCCGCGAGCAGGCCCGGAAGCAGGCTCGGGCGCATGTCGGTCATTTCGCTGGAAATCGGATTGCCGAGCTTAAGCGCCGGCGCCCCGCCGCCGAAAGCGCTCGCCTGCGCTTCAGCCACGAACGACCAGGTTACGGCTTCGACGAAACCGCGGGTTGCAAGCGCCCGCCTTGCGCCAAGAACACGCTTCTGCGCGGGCGTGAGCACGGCTTTCGCGGCGCCGGCCTCGCGCGGCAGCGGCGTCGAGGGAATCCGGTCCGCGCCCGAAAGGCGGACAACCTCTTCCACGAGGTCGGCGGCGCCATGCACGTCCGGCCGCCACGATGGCGGCGTCACGGTAAGCGCGGGCGCCTTGCCTGCAACCTTGAAGCCGAGCGCCTTAAGCGTGGATACGGCTTCCGCATTGGTGAATTTCGCGCCGGAAAGCTTTTGCACGCGCGCCGGATCGAAGCGGATCGAGGGCCGGCCTTCGGGTTCGCGGCCTGCCACAATCGTGCGGCTAGGCTTGCCGCCGCAGAATTCGAGGATCATCTGCGTGGCGAGGTTCAGGCCCAGCATTTCGGACTTCGGATCGATGCCGCGCTCGAAACGGTAGCGCGCATCCGAGTTGATGCCGGTCTTGCGGCCGGTGGCTGCCGTGCGCACCGGATCGAAATAGGCGCTTTCGATCAAGATATTCGTGGTGGCTTCGGTGGCCCCCGTCGTCTCGCCGCCCATGACGCCGCCCAGCCCCAGGACGTGCGCCTTGTCCGCGATCACGCACATGGTCTGATCCACCTCGTAGGTCTTGCCGTCGAGCGCTGCGAAGCTCTCGCCCGCCTTGCCCAGCCGGGCCATGACCGGCGCCTTGAGCTTGTCCGCGTCGTAGACGTGCAAAGGCCGCGCGCGGTCGATGGAAACGTAGTTCGTCACGTCCACGGCGGCGTTGATCGGCCTCAAGCCAATCGCGCGCAACCGGCGCTGCATCCACTCGGGCGACGCCTTGTTCGCCGCACCCTGGATGAGGCGGCCGGCGAAGACAGGGCAGGCAGTCTCCGAGCCCTTGGGGAAGTGCAGCTCGATCGGGATGGGGCAATCGAACTCGCCTTCGCCCACATAGCCCAGGTTTTCTTCCTTCAGCTTGCCGAGGCCCGCCGCGGCCAAATCGCGCGCGATGCCGCGTACGCCCAGGCAATCCGGGCGGTTCGGTGTAATGGCCACGTCGATGACGGGATCGGCCAACTCCATCGCGTCGGCATAGCGCTCGCCGATATGCGCCTTCATGCGCTCGGGCAGCTCGATGATGCCGCTATGCTCGGTGGAAAGCTCAAGCTCGCGCTCCGAGCACATCATGCCGGCCGAATCGACGCCCCGGATTGACGCCTTGCCGAGTGTGACCTTGAGGCCGGGCACATACACGCCGGGCTGGGCGAATACGCCGATAAGGCCCTTGCGCGCGTTGGGCGCTCCGCAAACCACCTGCAGGGGGGCTCCGCCCGCATCGACCTTCAGCACTTGCAGCTTGTCTGCGTTGGGATGGGGTGCTGCTTCTAGCACGCGCGCGACGACGAAATCCTTGAGCTTGGCCGCTGCGTCCTCGATGCCTTCGACCTCAAGGCCGATCAGCGTGAGTTTCGCCGCGATCTCGTCGAGCGAGGCATCGGTTTGCAAATGGTCTTTGAGCCAGGAGAGCGTGAATTTCATGGGAGTGCCGGGAGGGGATGCGTTTTGGTGAAAGTTTGAGGGAATGCTTTGTCACGATCCTTGCGCCGAAGCAACCGCGCCGTGGGGAGGCGGCGCTGGCGGGGGTTGAATAAGGGCAGGCCGTCGCTGGGGCAAAGGGCGGGTATGATTCAACACGTGGAAAATGTCGGGAGCTGAAGTGGCGGGTTTCGAAAAGTACTCAATTAGCGATTCGTGCTTTGGGATCTCATAGCGGCGATTCGCGGGAGCGCCTGCGATGGCGAAGGAGGCCAACAGAATGTGAGAACCGCAAAGGTGGGCTCCGGATCGCAGTTTTGATTATTTGAGCATATTCCGCGTCCGTCAGTTTCTTTTTTCATCAGGCTCAAAGTCACGGAGCATGTTAGCGTGCTTCTTCTGCGGGCCGCGAGCCTGCTCCACAAGCGTTTATTGTCGGCTCAGTTCAATAGGTTCGCTCAGGTCGTGGAGGTATACGAACCGACCCTCACTAGCGGTGAAGACGCAGTGTGTCACAGACTGCCAGCACCCGCTGCGACATCCCTGCCACAGCTATTCGACAATACTCCCGGTACACTGGATCTGGCCTATTCAACCTCCGGTAATTGAGTTATTGGGTATCCCTTCCTGCGGGTACGCTCCGGTTCCCAAATCCTAGCGCGGTGCCCGCTGGCCCGCTTTTATCTGTACTACGTTTCAAAATTATGCGCCATTTGGAGCAAGGCTATGATACGTGCTATCTGTTGCGTTATTTTCTTGGTATTGTCTCGAACCTCTGCGTTTTCTACCGACTATCCAATGGTAGATGTAGAGAATATCACAAAACAAATCGAGTTGTCTTTAGCTCAAGCAAAGGAAATACTTGATAACTATAAGCCTCCGCGATATAAACTTTATAAAGCCATAATAACATTTTCTGTAACAAGCGACGAAAATGGAGAATTAAAAGGAAAAATACCAGCCGTCATTGTAGACATTGATGTCACCGGTGCTTACTCACGCATATCTACGTCAAAACTAACGCTAAAGTATTATGCAAGCCAATTTGTTCGTCGCAGCTCCCAATCTTCTGGGTTATTAAACCATATAGTAAAATTGCAGGAACGGCTAAGTAAGTTGGAAATGAACGCATACCTAGTGAAGCAAGCTATCTACGAGGAAGATTTCGTTGTTAAAAAGGACGCATCCGGAGACATCACGTTTTTAGACATCGCAAAGCTGCTTGGCGGCGCGGAGATAAAGAATAGCCATCACGCAAAATACTATTTTTGCTTGGCTGACAGCAACGGCGACTGCGAGAAATCCAATGAGGAGAATGATAATAAATAGAGGTTTCCTGCTATTTTTCGTGTTTTTCTTAGCTGCAACAACGCGGCCTGCCTTTCCAGACACAACGGAATGTTCTCTTGTCACTGAAGGTAATATTCTACCAATCTATTTTGGAAAAGATAAGCCACTTGGTTCCGGGGTATTGCTTAGTCGCGAAGGCTACTTGATCACAGCGGCCCACGTACTCAAGTCAGCAGCAAACGACATACTTCCATTGGAATATGAAATCCACATTGGGGACAAATACCCACACGCTCGTCTCATAAAATTTGACGAGAACTTTGATGTCGCACTCTTGAAGTTGCCCCCCGCCTCCGTATCCTCATTACACGATCTTAACATTATGCTAGAAGATCCCGACGTGACCGGGGGTATCGCAGTGTGCTACGCCGGCTATCCCGTTCGCAAGGATTCGGGCGGAAAGATAATACAGAGCGGGCTCTACGAACAAGAGCCAACGACAATTCAAGGTCAATATTTAGGTTATCCATCACTTTCAACAAAAACTATTGGTGGATACAGCGGCGGCGGTGTTTTTATGCGCGGACAGCTAATCGGGTTAGTTCAAGGCAACGCCGAGTACAAAACGCTTTTTCTGCCTATCCGTCAGGTCGCCAAATTTTTATTCCCAGAGCTTACCTACTCGGATAAAACATTATCATCCATTGGAGGTGAGATCACTGTTGGCGCAATATCAAAGTTTAGCGAACTACAAAACAAAGTTGCCGAACACGATAAAAGTATAAAAGCCATTTTAAATCCGATCGATTTTAAGTATAGATTTCAGAATGATACTATTGTATATTGGCCTGCTCAAGGCTCTAGAGCTGCGGACGGAGTGCGGACACTGTTTGGCGACATTTCGGGCAAATTTGAGCATCGTGGGTCTGTCTTTGAAACGTCGCAAGGGTGCTCCAACAGCGAATTGAACTGCCCCCATCCTCAGATCGATGTCACCCAGGAATTTGATGCCGATGGCAATACCGTAAGGATTAACTTAAAGACATATTGCTCGCGCCTGCGACAAAAACTAGGCCCTTCGAGCAAAGAGTACAATTTAGTCGAACTGAGACTAAAAGGCGAGGTAAAGGAAGAAGGGATTTCAATTGGAAAAGTACCCATCGTAATCATTCCCCAGAGTGAAAAGCCATATTGTTGAATTCGAGCCCTCCTGCTGTTTCAGTGGCCTCTCCCACTTACCTGCCCAGTGTCAAACGGGAGTACTAAGCATTAGGTTCGAGGCACTTACTCGTGTCAGGGGCAGAATCCAATTACCTTTTCGATGAGCGCCGCATCCGAATCCCATAGCGGCCCTGCTGCGCAACGGATCGTGAGAAAATCGCCGTGTCCGCGTTCGACCCCGGGCCTCCACCTCCACGGCTTGTGTGCAGACAGCAAATATGGCAGGATTGTGGTAGGTGGCCCTACGGCTTCCTACAGCGCCGCCACATCCACTAAGAAAACAAAGTTAACGCGGAATCCGCGTTGTTCAAACTGGCCGGATTTGGCGGAATTCTGCTCCACACTGCCCGAATTCAAGCATTCAAAACTACAGTTAAATATTGTGTCTTTACCATAACCGTGCCGTATACGGATCAATATCGCACGCCAGATCAATCACTTACAGAACCGTGTGCCCTCCCTCATCCGGTGCGGCGGTACTCCCCGGAATTATTCCCAAAATCGCCCCAGACGCTCAAAATGCGCACTTTTTACCGCGAAAAGTACCGGCATCGCCCCCGGCAGCACCCGCCCGCCCCGTCACCCCAATTCCGCTAAATAGCGCCTACCGCAGCAGCGCCCAATCCCCGGCCCGCCGGCATTCCGCCCCGCCCCGCGCCCCCTCCGGCGCGTCCCTGTCAATTTTAGGTTAATCATAATAGAAAGCTATGCTTGGAGCTACACGGCGCAAGTGGTTCAATCCCAATCAGAAAAGTTCCGCACGGTGGAACCGTCCCCCCATTCCCTGTGCATTCGAGAGGGTATTGAGCATGTCCTACAAGGGATTAGCCTTCGCTGCCACCGTGCTTGCGGCGGTTTGCGCGTCCTGGACGGCAAGCGCCGACTACTATTATTCCGGCTACGATTACGGCAACCGCAGCTTCAATTCGGGCTACGGCTCGGTCAGGCCCTCCTTCTGGGGCTACCCCGCCCTGGACCTGTCGCACGGAAACACCAGGGTGCTCGCCACCTACGACGAAATCCAGGCGACGCGCGAATATAATGACTGGCGCTACGGCCCCTTTAACGGGAACGGCTACGGCCCGGATCGCGGCGTGAACGACTATGGCCGGAACTACTTGCCCCCTTATCTCCTCACCAACTACCCCGATTATGATTGGGCGGACTACGGCCGTGGCTACGATTACGCCGATGGCCCGGGCGAGGATGGGGGCTACTACGGCCCCGATGAGGATCGCGGCCCCTATTATTACGGGCGCAGGTACGACGATTACTCCTACTATCGCCCGTCCTACCGGTACGCGGACTCAGGCTGGCGCGACGAGCCGCGCTACAACGCCTCGTACTACCGCGAGCGCGAATATGAGCGCGGATGGGGTGGCTATCGCGAGCGGCGCTATGAAGAGGGCTACGGCGAATACCGCAGGCCGGGCTACGCATCGGGCTGGAGCTACTCCCGCGGGGCAAGCTACGGCTCCGGCTGGGGCGAGTAGCTGACCCGCTCATTATTATACAACGGAATAAACGTGGCCGCGCGCCGTCCCGATGAGGGGCGGCGCGTAACCGTTTTCCGGGGGTAGCGGAGGCTGGCAACTTACGGATTATACGAGGGGATTCGCCCCTCATCCTGTCCTTCTCCCCATGGGAGAAGGGACCCTCGAATTGCCCGCAGCGGATATGCTGACGTCCCCTCTCCCATGGGGAGAGGGACAGGGTGAGGGGAGATTCCCTTGGTTCAGAGCACAGCCCGTCCTTAATGCTGGCGCCTATGCCGCCCCCCCCACAGCCGCCTCTTATCATCTATGCACAAAGCGGGATTGAACCTTGTGCGCACTGAGGGTAGAAGAGCGCGAACGCTGCTATAACAAGCCCGCCTCGCACAGGATCTCCCGTGATGTTCAAGAAAATTCTCATCGCCAACCGTGGCGAGATCGCCTGCCGTGTCATCAAGACCGCCAAGCGGATGGGCATTGCGACGGTTGCGGTCTATTCCGAGGCCGACCGCGACGCGGTGCATGTGGACATGGCAGACGAGGCGGTGCTGATCGGGCCGGCACCCGCCGCGCAGTCCTATCTCGTGATGGAGAAGATCATCGAGGCCGCCAAGCAAACCGGCGCGGAGGCGATCCATCCGGGCTACGGCTTCCTGTCGGAGAACGCGGGTTTTGCCGAGGCGCTGAAGGCGGCGGGCATCGCGTTCATCGGGCCGAACATACAGGCCATCAAGGCGATGGGCGACAAGATCGAGAGCAAGAAGGCGGCGGCCGAGGCGAAGGTTTCCACGGTGCCGGGCTATCTTGGGGTGATCGAAACGCCTGAGCATGCGATGCAAATCGCCAAGGACATCGGCTATCCGGTGATGATCAAGGCAAGTGCCGGCGGCGGCGGCAAGGGCATGCGGATCGCCCGCTCTGACGATGAAGTGCGCGAAGGTTTCGAGACCTCGACCGCGGAGGCGAAGGCGAGCTTCGGTGACGACCGCGTGTTCGTCGAGAAATTCGTCGAAAATCCGCGCCATATCGAAATCCAGGTGCTGGGCGATGCCCACGGCAACGTGGTCTACCTGTTCGAGCGCGAATGCTCGATCCAGCGGCGCAATCAGAAGGTCATCGAGGAGGCGCCGAGCCCGTTCCTGGACGAAGCCACGCGCAAAGCCATGGGCGAGCAGGCCGTGGCGCTGGCCAAGGCCGTGAACTACGAGAGTGCGGGTACGGTCGAGTTCATCGTCGACCAGCAGAAGAACTTCTACTTCCTCGAAATGAACACGCGCCTGCAAGTGGAGCATCCCGTCACCGAGATGATCACGGGGCTCGACCTCGTGGAGCAGATGATCCGGGTGGCGGCGGGCGAGAAGCTGCCCTTCGTCCAGGAAGACCTCAAGATCGACGGCTGGGCGGTCGAAAGCCGCGTCTATGCGGAAGATCCGTTCCGTAACTTCCTGCCGTCCATCGGCCGGCTCGTGCGCTACCGCCCGCCGGCGGAAGGCCCGCGCTATGGCGGCATCGTAGTGCGCAACGACACCGGCTGCGAAGAGGGCGGCGAGATCTCGATGTTCTACGATCCGATGATCGCCAAGCTCATCACTTATGGCCCCACGCGCGAGGCGGCCATCGACGCGCAGGCGTCGGCGCTCGACGCGTTCTACATCGACGGCATCGAGCATAACATTCCGTTCCTCTCCGCGCTGATGCAGCATCCCCGCTGGCGGGAGGGCAATCTCTCCACCGCCTTCATCGCCGAGGAGTTCCCGGACGGCTTCAAGAACCGCGAGCCCGAGGGCGAGACGCGCGATATCCTGGCCGCGGTGGCCACCTCCATCGACCATCTCAACAATGTCCGCCGCCGCCACATCTCGGGCCAGTTGCCCAATGCCGTGGGGTTGAAGCTCGGACAGATCCGCGTAGTGCAACTTGGCAAATCGCAGCAGCATACGCGCGTCAGCGGTGATCTCGCCGACGCCACGACCGTCGAACTTTTGGAGCCGGACGGCAAATCGCGGCGGACGCTGGTGCTGCACTCCAACTGGTGGCCGGGCCAGCCGCTCTGGCAGGGCAAGATCGTGGGCGACAAGGAGTTATACGTGCAGGTGCGGCCCGTGCCCAACGGCTACGACCTGTCCTATGGCGGCGTGCGCGCCAAGGTCTACGTCTATACCGCGCGCGAAGCCGAGCTTGCGGCGCTGATGCCCGAGAAGAAGGCCGCCGATACGTCGAAGAAGCTGCTCTGCCCGATGCCAGGGCTGGTGGTTTCCATCTCCGTGGTGGAGGGCCAGGAGGTGAAGGCTGGCGAGACGCTGGCTGTGGTCGAGGCCATGAAGATGCAGAACGTGCTCAAGGCGGACCGCGACGTGACGGTGACCAAGCTTAAGTGCAAGCCCGGCGACAGCCTCGCTGTCGACGCGGTCATCATGGAATTCGCTTGAGGCATGCCGTTTAGTCCCCTGGCTTCCTGCATTAATAAGCGAAGGCCCTATTGCGCGGCAGGCCGCCCCAGGAAATTCGGCAGGTTCAAGCCGGATACTGGGGTGCCAGGGCTAGTTTCTTTCTAGGCTTGCATTTAGGGAGGCCTGAGCAGAAGCCGGGTCCACTTGCGGGCCACAATATCCGATGCATAACCGGCGGCGCCTCAGCCTCAAGAAAGCTTGCTCCCACATAGTTTTCCCTAAATTGCAATGGGAGAACAACCCGCGATGCAAAGCGCCTCTAATACCGCCAGCACCTTGTACCAATTTTCCAGCCCTGCCCCCGTGGACACAATCGGCGAGGCCGTTAATTTAATCCGCAGTGCACCGCTCGATTCGCTGAAGGACGCAAGCTGGCTTGAAAACAGCCTCTTGCTCAGCCTTGGCCTGAACAACGAATATCTGCACGAGTTTCCTAATCACCTTTATCCCTGGTGCGGTCATGGCGTGAAGTCGTGGCAATATCCGAACCAGTTCAGCAAATATCTCACAACCCTGGCAGAAAGAGACATTGCCAGCTACCTGGAGATCGGCTGCAGGCATGGCGGAACCTTCATCGTAACTGTCGAATATTTGCGCCGTTTCGGTGTCCTGAAACGCGCCATCGCCATCGACATCGCTCCCAGTGAAATAGCTCTATCCTATGTGAACGGCGCCGGCGCGGACATTTGCAGCTATTACATTATGTCCAGCACATCGGATGAGTTCCGGCAGGATATCGCCAAACAACCTCACGATCTCTGCCTTATCGATGGCGATCACAGCTGGCCGGTCTGCCTTCAGGATTTCCAGGCTGTCAAGGACAACACGCGCCTTATTGCCATGCACGATATCGTCAGCTCAGTTTGCCCAGGCGTGTGCCTCACGTGGCAACTTGTGACTTCCATTCTACCCGCCAGCAAAACCGCCGCCTTTATAGAACAATATGAAGAAGTCCAAAAGCGGACGGGCAACAATTACCTTGGCATCGGTCTTGCCGACCTGCGCTGATGCCCAATAGGAACCCATCCAGGGCGATAGGCTGCGCCCATTTGTAAAGTCCGCTGCCGCTTTTGCCGGATTACGGGGTTATTCTTCCTTTTGCGGCGCACCGCAAAGGCCGGTACGCCCGCTTGGCCGCGTGCCGCCGGCCGTCAACGTAATCGGCCAACTCACGGAATATCTCTCCGTTCCGGTCCCGGAGAGACCTCTGCGGTATATCTCGCCGCACTTCAGATGGTGCTTAGCGTAGCGCCGCAGCCTCCCGCCATGCCTTCATGAGCGCCCGCCCGCATCCAGCGCCTCGCGGATGGCGAGCAGGTCGCGCCAGGCCAGCCGCTTGGCGATGGGGTTGCGCAGGAGATAGGCCGGGTGCAGCGTGGCCATGGCGCGGATGCCGCTATAAGTGAGCCACTTGCCGCGCAGCTTCATGATGCCCTCGGTGGCACCCGTCAGCTGCTTGGCGGCGGCGTTGCCCAAAAAGACCAGGAGCTGCGGCGCCAGAAGCTCGATCTGCCGCTCGACGAAAGGCTGGCAGACCTGCACCTCTTCGGGCGTGGGCGTGCGGTTGCCGGGCGGGCGCCAGAATACGATGTTGGTGATATACACATCCGCCTCGGTAAGCCCGATTGCGCCAAGCATCCGGTCGAGCAGATGCCCGGCCCGGCCCACGAAGGGCTGGCCCTTGGCGTCCTCGTCCTTGCCGGGCGCCTCGCCGATCAGCATGAGGCGGGCTTGGGGCGAGCCGCGCGAGAGGCACAGGCGGCTGGCGGTCTTTTTGAGCGCGCAGCCGTCGAAGGTCTCAAGAAGCGCGCGCAATTGGTCAAGATCGGCAGCGCTTCGGGCCAACTCGCGCGCGGCCATCACGTCTGCTGCCGGGGCGGTGGCGGGAGCCTGCAGGGTTTGCGGCGCTGCCAGATCGAGGCGTGGCAGCGCTCTGCGTTCGCGGGCCTCCGGCGAGGCGGGCGGCTCGGAAGACCGCGGCATGGGAGCTTGCGCCGGCACCGGTGCGGGCAAAACGGCAGACCAATCGGCCGGAATGCCAGCGATGGCCTCGCTGACGCCCATCGCTCCGTACCAATCGAGTAAAATTGCCGCGTTGTGAGGCTCGAAGTCCATGACGGGGGAGTTTGCCATTCTGCGTCAAATAATCAAGGTGGCGTAAGCGCCTCTTTGCATGTACGAAGCCTTTCCGGGGGCCGAATCCAGGGCGTTGGAGGATCGAATGGGCAATGAGGCACAAACCGGCCAGATCGAGCTGCCGGAACGCGAAACCATGGAATTCGACGTGGTCGTCGCCGGTGCGGGGCCGGCTGGCTTGTGCGCCGCGATCCGGCTTAAGGAGATTGCCGCCGAAGCCGGCAAGGATGTTTCGGTTGTCGTACTCGAAAAAGGCTCGGAAGCTGGCGCCCATATCCTGTCCGGCGCGGTCATGGATCCCATCGGCATCGATAAGGTATTTCCAAATTGGCGCCAAGAGGATGCGCCCATAAAGCAGCATGTGACGGAGGACAAGTTCCTCTACCTCTGGTCCACGGGCGGCATTTCCCTGCCGCACTACTTCATGCCGCCGCTGATGTCCAACAAGAAGAACTACATCGTGAGCCTCGGCGATGTGGTCAGGTGGCTCGCCGCCAAGGCCGAAGCGCTGGGCGTTGAAATTTACCCCGGCTTCCCCGCCGCCGAAATCCTCTACGATAGCGATGGCAAGGTGACCGGCGTCGCCACCGGCGATCTGGGCGTGGCCCGCGACGGGACACCCAAGTCCGAATTCGTGCGCGGCATGGCGCTTCTTGGCAAATACACGCTGTTCGCCGAAGGCGCGCGCGGCTCGCTCACCAAGCAACTGATCGCAAAGTTCAAGCTCGACGCCAATTGCGAGCCGCAGAAGTTCGGCATCGGCATCAAGGAGCTATGGCAGGTTGCGCCGGAGAAGCACAAGCCGGGCCTCGTGCAGCATACAATGGGCTGGCCGCTCGACGACCGTACCGGCGGCGGCTCGTTCCTGTACCACTATGGCGAGAACCTCGTCTCCGTGGGCTTCGTGGTCCATCTCAACTACAAGAACCCCTATCTCAGCCCCTTCAAGGAATTCCAGCGCTTCAAGACGCACCCGGCCGTCGCACCCCACCTCGAAGGCGGCAAGCGCATCAGCTACGGCGCGCGTGCGCTGACCGAAGGCGGCTGGCAATCGATCCCGAAGCTCGCCTTCCCCGGCGGCGCGCTGATCGGGTGCGGCGCGGGTTTCATGAACGTGCCGCGCATCAAGGGGTCGCATAACGCCATGGTCTCGGGCGAGCTTGCCGCCGAGGCGGTATTCGAAGCCATCGAGGCCGGCCGCAGCGGCGACGAACTTGCCTCCTACGAGACCAACGTCCGCACCGGCGCGATCGCGCGCGATCTCAAGCCCGTGCGCAACGCCAAGCCGCTCTTGTCGCGTTTCGGAACGGCGCTGGGCACAATGCTCTCCGGCATGGACATGTGGCTCAATACCATCTCGACCAGCCTTTCGCCAACGCTCAAGCACGGCAAGGCGGATTACGCGGCACTGGAGCCCGCCAGCAAGCACAAGCCCATCGATTATCCCAAGCCCGACGGCAAGCTCACCTTCGATATCCTGTCGTCGGTCTTCCTCTCTGCCACCAATCACGAAGAGGACCAGCCGGTCCACCTGACGCTCAAGGACCCCAAGGTGCCGCTGCGCGACAATCTGCCCGTCTTTGCGGAGCCCGCGCAGCGCTACTGCCCGGCGCAGGTCTACGAGGTGATCGAGGAGGGAGGGCACCAGCGCTTCCAGATCAACGCGCAGAACTGCGTCCACTGCAAGACCTGCGACATCAAGGACCCGGCGCAGAACATCACCTGGGTGACACCGGAGGGCGGCGGCGGGCCGAACTACTCAGGCATGTAGGCGGGGCGTCCCGGTCGCCGTATCTGCCTGCTGGCTGACGGTAAGCGCCCCGAAGTAGACAAACCAGGCGCGGAATACCGCCACATTCCCGCAACGTATAACTTTTGACATGTTGCGGCTTTTCAGAACGGCCCGCAGCGCTTATGGTGGCGCTGGCCGCGTCAGCTTGAGAGCCGTGCGCCTAGGGCCAGTGAGATCATGAACGACCATTCCGCAGCAGCAGGGCAAGCGGAACTGCCGCGTTCCGCCTATTTGGACAACACGTTGCGCCGCGCCTGGAACGCAGCCCAGCAGCGTTCCCACCGCTATGTCACGCTTGAACACCTGCTTTTGGCGCTGGTGGACGATCCGGATGCCGCCGAGCTGCTGCAGGCAGTCGACGCCGAGGCGTCCATCATCCAAAGCTCGGTAGCCACCGCGATCAACAACAACACCGCCCTGGTGTCTGCCAACGGCACAAGCCCTGCCTTCAGCTACAAGTTCGACAACCTTTTTGCCGGTGCATTCAAGCACGCGAGCCGCGCGGGCCGGAAGGAAATCGACGGTGCCTTTGTGCTCGTCGAGATCGCCAAACACCCCGATACCGATGCGGCCGCCATCCTGTCGGCGAACGGCTTCAATGCGCAAGTGGCACAGCGGACTCTCGATGCAGCGCTTGGCGTTGCCGTACAAGAGCCTGCCGCGGCCAAGGCTCCGCCGCCGCCTGCTGCGCGGGGCGGGAAGGCGGCCAAGCCCAGGCCTGAACCGCAGCACGCCACCAAGCCGCATCCAGCGTCCGCTACGGCCAATGCCAACTCCC
Source organism: uncultured Alphaproteobacteria bacterium (assembly GCA_963767435.1). Classification (GTDB taxonomy): domain Bacteria; phylum Pseudomonadota; class Alphaproteobacteria; order Rhizobiales; family Rhodomicrobiaceae; genus Rhodomicrobium. The sequence goes on along the minus strand of CAVYEY010000004.1, from coordinate 154,834 downwards.
AGGCCTCGCAGTCTGGCGGCACGGGCGACAGGTTCATGGAGGATATGCTGGCAAGCGTCCGCTCCATCCTGGATGCGGAGAACCGCAAGGATTGGGCGCTGGCGCCCATGCTGAACCCGGCGGCCACCCAGCCTAACGCAGCCCCCAAGAGAGCGCAGCCCCGCGCCGAGGCAGCAGGCATGGTGCAGAGCGCTCCAGCACCGCTGCCTTCCTTGGGACTTCAGGCCCCCTCTGCATTGCAGCCGGCACCTGCGCTGCAGCATCCTGCGCCCCCGCCGCACGGCCCCTCGCTTCAACGGCCCGTTATGCCGCCGCCGCCACCGCCTCAGGGGCCGGCACTTCAGTATCCATCTGCGCCGCCAGCGCCCGCTCTCCAGCGCCCTGCACCGCCGCCTTCATATGTTCCCCAGCGTCCTGCCGCGCCGGGGCAGGGCCAGCCGCCCCGCCTCGAACCGCCGCCGATGCGTTCCGCGGCCGCTTCGCAGTCCGGGTTTTCCGAGCCCGCAGCACCTGTGTTCGACCTGGAATTGCCAGCCCCGGTTCCGATCCCGGACAAGCCCCAGGAGAAACCGCAGCAGAAAAGGCGCAAGGCCGGTGCGAAGGAACGCCGTGCCCAAAAGGAATCCCCGGCGGGCCTTGCCAAGGCGCTCGAAAACATCCCCCGAAGCCTTCAGCTGGCGCGCGGCGAGATCGTGGAGATCCAGCTCGGCAAGAACGAGGCGGCCCAGCTATTTCCGCGCCCGCAGCAGGCAGGCGAAGCGGTGCGCGCCGTCACGGTCAGGCTGTCCGCCCCTGAGGGGGGCTTTTTCATCGAAACCCTGACGCCGGAAACGCAATGGCTTCCGAGCCGCCCCGGGCCTGCGGAAGAGGAGCCATTCGGCGCGTGGTCGTGGGCCGTCGTGCCTAACGAGACAGGCTCGCATACCCTCGCAGTCCAGGTATTCGTGCGGGACGTCAATGCGAATGGGGAACTGGCCGGATCCCAGACCGCGGAGCAGGCAGTCGAGGTCCGTGTGCGTGCGAATTTCGGGCGCTCTTTGTGGGGCTTCATCCGTACGCTGTTCCTGCTGGCCGTGGGCGCCGGGATGGCGGCGGGGGCCTGGTATGCCCTTAAAGCCACTGGACATACGCCGTTCTAATGCCCCTTATGTCACTTCGATTGCCTCTGACGGGCAGGGGAGGGGACCATGCTGCGTTTCTTGACGTTAAGCCTTGCAATGCTTCTCGCGGGTGCTGCACCTGCCCTAGGCGGTGAGGTGCCTTTTGCCGCGCCGCCGCCGCCCGTTCCGGGCCAGCCGCAGGCCTACGTAGCCCCGCTGGGCGATATCATGGGAAAAATCCAGCTCAGGCATATTAAGCTTTGGGATGCGATCAAGCACCGGAACTGGGATCTCCTGGACTACGAACTCACGCAGACCAAGGATGCGTTCGGCAATGCGGTGATCCTCTACCGCAATATTCCGGTGGAGTTTATCGCCGCGGCCGGCAAACCGCTTACGGATATGCAGAAGGCGGCCAAGGCCAAGGACAGCACGGGGCTGGAGCGGGGCTATGCGGAGCTAACCACGGCCTGCAACGCTTGCCACAGTGCTGCCGAGGTCGGCTTTATCAACATCAAGGTGCCAACCGCATCCGCCTTCAGCGACCAGGAGTTTTCGCCCAAGGAGAAATAGCGCGCGGCTGCATCAATAGCCGTCGATTTCCCGGTAAAATTCGTATTGCAGGGAAAACAGGCCGCCCAGCATGCCTGCCGCCACGCAGAGGTTGCGGCCGCCCTCGATTGCGGTGAACTTGAAGCGCGGCATGGCAAACGGGATGAAAATTGGAGAGATCAGGAGCTGGCCTACGCCGCGCAGCGCCCTGGCCAGTGACACGAGGCCATATTTGAGTGCGGCCTGGGAACGGGAATTCGAAAGCCTGTAGCGCGCAACCAGTGCGCCGCCCAGGGAAAGGCCGCGCAAAACCTGCCGCCTGTAGGTAAAGCGCGAGCGGTGTCCCTCCTCCACGACGACCGGAAGGCAGGATCTGAGCAGTACCGCGCCTTGCAAGCGCGCCCGCTCGAAGAAATCGCCGTCCTCCAATCCGCCAAGTGCGAGCTTTTCGTTGAAGCGCAGGCCCATGCCGCCAGCGCCGATCAGCCGCGCCGACAGCAGCACGCCGTTCGTCGGAAGTTCCTTCCGGCGCCGCGTTTCGGCGGGGCCATCGGCTCTGTCCGGCGCAACCGCGGCCGTGCCGCCCTTGTGAGTGCACCAGAACGGCATCGGCTTGGGAGCAAGGTATATCTTTGCAGAGGAGATGGCGTCCGCGTTATCCCGGTGTGCCGCGAATAGCGCCTTCTCGATCCAGTCCGGGTAGGCGGTCTCGTCGTCGTCCATGAACGCAAGCCAGTCCGCGCCGAGCTTCAGCGCTTCCTCCAGCACCCGGTTCCTGGCCATCGGGATGCCGCGCCTGGGCTCGTGAAAATAGTGAACCGGGAACGGGCATGCCGATGAGAACGCTGCCACGGCAGCTGCGGAAGACGGGGTTGCATCGTTATCGACTACAAGTATCCGGAAATCGATATCGCCGGGATTCTTTTGAGCTGCCAGAGACCTAAGGCAATTCTCAAGCATCTTCGGCCGCTGTATCGTGCAAACGCCGGCGCAGACCACGGTTCTTGCATTCATGGAGACCAAATTTCCTTCGTCAGGGGAACGCAGCGTGGAAGCCGCAGTAATATGGCGGAAATGTGTCAAATATGGCGGAGGCGAGAGCTTGGCGTTTACGCCGTTTTCTTAAAGCTGGCGTTAGGCTTCCTATCCGCCGTTCAGAGGTTTATAGTGCAAAACTGGCTGCGGCGCCACGTCGCGCTTTGGCTATTTTAGTGGCAAAGGGGGCCACTTGCGCCTTAATCCCGTCATTTCCCAGAAGCAATTCTGAAACGGGAACTAAGGACCGCTTTCGCCCGGGGTGGCGGAGGAAGGGGGGATTGCTTGCGTTACGCATGTATCGCAGTTGTCTGCGGAGCGGTTTTGCTTGCGTCGACCCTTTGTGCCGGCGCCGCGCCTGGCGAAGACCGGGGCGCTGCGCTGCGCGGGCTTGCAGTAGAAGTTGGGCGCGTTCTGGGGGCGGCATCGGCCTGCCCTAGCATAGCCCGGCCCCGCATCGGAGCCATAACGAACAGAATTACCGCGGTCATCAGGGCCAGCGCGGCCGAGGGGGACGAGACAGCGGCGCTTTTCGAATTGCTCAACTCCAGCCAGGCCGAGGGGAGCCACTCGGTATCGGCGAGGCAGATGGATTGCGGCGCCATCGAGCGCCAGCTTGCCGACCTCGAAAACATCTCTACGCCCGGCGCTCAGCCAGGGGGCTCCGCCAAACCTGTCGCCTTTGCGGCGCAGGCGGCCGGCAGCGCACTTCGCGGTATTTCCCCCAACGAGATTTTCTTCGGCATGTCCGCGCCTCTGACCGGTCCCTCAAGGAACCTCGGCCTGCAAATGCAGATGGGCGTCGAGACAGCCTTCAACGCGGTGAACGACGAGGGCGGCATATACGGCCGCGCATTGCGCATCGCGGTGGCCGACGATAGCGACGATCCTGCGCGCATCAACGAGAACATGAAGGAGCTTTTCGAGGGGGTGCACATTTTCGGCTTCGTCGGCAATGTCGGCACCCCGACGGCCTTGGTTTCGGCTCCATTCGCGCTCGATCACCGCATGCTTTTCTTCGGTGCGCTGAGCGGCGCCGATTTCCTGCGGAAAGACCCGCCGGACCGCTATGTCTTCAATTACCGCGCCAGCTATGCCGAAGAGATGGCCGCGGTCGTCAACTATCTCGTAAAAGTCCGCAAGCTCAAGACCGACCAGATCGCGGTGTTCGCCCAACAGGATGCGACCGGCGATGCAGGCTTCAGCGGCGTAATGAGCGCGATGCGGACGCTTCGCGGTGGAGATGGCGGCTACGTGCTCCGGCTTGGCTACCCGCACAACACCATGGACGTGGACAATGCCATAGCGCAGCTCAAGTCCTATAGAGCGCCGGTCAAGGCGGTGGTCATGATCTCGACCTACCGGGCGGCGGCAAAATTCATCGAAAAAACGCACGACCAGTATCCAGGGCTGATCTACGCCAACGTTTCGTTTGCGGGCAGTACCGCGCTCAGAGACGAGCTGATGCTGCTCGGGCCTCAATACGCCGCAGGCGTCGTCGTAACCCAGGTCGTTCCTTCGCTCGACGGCTATTCGAGCCTCGTCCTTCAATACAAATCGGCTCTCGACCGCTACTTCCCCGGCGAGCCGCCGGACTACACTTCCTTCGAAGGCTACGTCGAGGCACAGGTACTGATCGAGGCGCTCAAGCGCACCGGGCCCCAGCTCGACACGGAAAAGCTGGTGGATGCGCTTGAAAACATGCGCGGCTTCGACTTGGGCCTTGGCGCCCAGGTCAATTTCGGTAGAAGCGAGCACCAGGGCATGCATAAAGTTTGGGGCACGCTGATCAACGAATCTGGCAAATTCGAACCAATCGATTTGCAATAGAACCCTTCAACCCGCCGCAGCAATGCAGGAGGAGCGCTTGAGCCGCCAGCATATCCTGATTTTTGGGGCCTTGGCCTCGCTGCTTTCGCCTTGGATTGCGGCCCCGGCAGCGGCCGAAGACAGACTGGCCGCCATTCAGCCATCCGCCATCCGGGGCGTCAGCAGCGACGAGATCCGCTTAGGCTTTTCCGCCCCGCTTTCCGGCCCTTCGAGGGATTTGGGCCAGCAGATGCGGCTTGGCGTCGAGGCGGCCTTCCGTACGGAAAACGACGATGGCGGCATCAACGGCCGCACGCTGCGCCTGATCGCGGCGGACGACGGCTATGAGCCCGCGCGCACCGCCGACACCATGAGGCAGCTCTACGACAGGGACCAGGTATTCGGCTTTATCGGCAATGTGGGAACCCCAACGGCAGCGGTGGCCGCGCCCTTCGCGCTTGAGCGCCGCATGCTGTTCTTCGGCGCATTCACAGGCGCGGGCCTGTTAAGGCGCGATCCGCCCGACCGCTACGTTTTCAACTACCGCGCCAGCGAGGCCGAGGAAACCTATGCGGCCGTGCGCTATTTGACTAAGGTGCGCAAGCTGAAGCCCGAGCAGATTGCGGTGTTCGCCCAGCAGGATTTTTCGGGGATTCCGGCTATGCGGGCGTCGAGAAGGCCATGCGGGCCTTGCGCGCCGGCGTTGACACCGGTCCAACTCTGCGGGTGGGCTACCAGCGCAACACCATCGATGTCGATAACGCGGTCTCGCAGATCCGGTATAACAGGCTGCCGATCAAAGGCGTGGTGATGATCGCCACCTACCGTGCCGCGGCCAAGTTCATCGAGAAGCTGCGCCCAGGCTATCCCAACATGCTGTTCACGAACGTGTCGTTTGTTGGCAGCTCGTCTCTCAGGGACGAGCTGATGCTGCTTGGGCCGAAATACACTTCGGGCGTCATCATTACTCAGACGGTGCCGCCGCTGGACGGCAAGGAGCCGCTGGTGCTCCAGTACCGGGCCGCGATTGCCAAATACTTCCGCGGCGAGGCGCCCGATTACGTTTCGCTCGAAGGCTTTGTGGCCGCCCAAGTGCTGATCGAGGCGCTAAGGCGTGCGGGACCGGCGGTCGATACCGAGAAGGTGGTGGCCGCGCTGGAGAACATGCACAACCTCGAACTTGGGCTTGGCACTCCGATCGGCTACAGCAGAAGCGAGCATCAGGCTTGCCACAAGGTGTGGGCCACGCAGCTGACCGACACCGGCAAATTCGATCCCGTCAACCTGCAGTAGTCCTCCGCCCGTATTCCGGATCTTGCCTAAAACGCTACCCGCAGCCACATTCCGCGGGGGGCGCAGGTCTGCGCCGGAATTCCCCATGAGCCTCGACAAGCGCGAAAGGAAGCGGCGTGCAGGACCGGAACTTGCGCTCAAGTAGCCCGAAGGGCGATAGCGCCCGCAACATCTTGCTTCAAGATTGGCAGACGCCGTTCAAGATGCCGCCATTCGAGGCCATCCGGGACGAGGATTTCCTGCCTGCCTTCGAGGAGGCGATGCGGCTGCATCTGGCCGAGGTGGAGGAAATTGCGCGGAACCCGGCGGAACCGTCGTTTGCCAATACAATTGAAGCTCTGGAGCGGGCAGGGCACGGGCTCAGGAATACGGCTTCGGTGTTCTTCAATCTTTCCTCCGCCGACACCAACGACACGCGGCAGGCAGTCGAGCGTGAGATTTCGCCAAAGCTCAGCGGCCACGAGATGGCGATCCTCACCAACGAAAAGCTGTTCGCCCGGATCTCGAAACTTTTCGAGGCTCAAGGCATGCTTGGCCTGGACGGCGAGCAGGCGCAGCTTCTGGAAAATTATCATAAGCGATTTGTGCGGGCCGGCGCCAAACTTAGCGGCGAGGCGAAAGCGCGGCTCAAGGAGATCGAGGGGCGGCTTTCGGAGCTGAACACGGCGTTTTCGCAGAACGTGCTGGCGGCGGAGAAATCGTTCCAACTCGTGCTTGAGCGCGAGGAGGATTTGCAGGGGTTGCCCGGCTTCGTGCGCCAAGCCGCCGCCGAAGCGGCTGCTGCGCGTGGGCTCCCCGGAAAGCACGTCATCACGCTGTCGCGCGCAAGCGTCGAGCCTTTTCTGGAGTTCTCACAGCGGCGGGAACTGCGCGAGAAGGCGTACAAGGCCTACATCGCGCGCGGCGAGGCTGATGGCTCCGCCGATAACCGTCCGCTGATCCGCGAGATCCTGGCGCTGAGGGCCGAACGCGCCAAGCTCATGGGCTACGAGACCTATGCGGCGTTTCAGATCGCCGATACGATGGCCACGACGCCTGCGAATGCCCGGCGGCTCCTGGAGGATGTGTGGGGCCGGCCAGGCTGCGAGCGGAAGAGGAGCGCGCCGTGTTCGAGGCGCTCGCCCAGAGCGAAGGCCAGAACGGGGCGCTCGCTGGCTGGGACTGGCATCACTACGCGGAAAAGCAGCGCAATGCCGAGTTCGACCTCGATGGCCGCGAGCTGATGCCCTATTTCGAGCTGAACAACATGATCGCCGCGATCTTCGGTACGGCGGAACGGCTGTTTGGGCTGAGCTTCAAGGAAATCGGCGGCGTGCCCGTCTACCACCCGGATGTGCGCGTGTTCGAGGTCTGGCGCAACGGCAAGCTCACCGGGATTTTCCTCGGCGACTTTTTCGCCCGCCCCTCGAAGCGCAGCGGGGCCTGGATGACCACCTTCCGCGACCAGGAGCGGCTTGACGGCGAAGTTCTGCCCATCGTTGTGAATGTGCTGAACTTCACTAAAGGCTCGCCAACGCTGCTAAGCCTCGACGACGCCAAGACGCTGTTCCACGAATTCGGCCACGGGTTGCATGGGCTGCTTTCGGATGTGACCTATAACGGGCTCTCCGGCACGAACGTCGACCGCGACTTCGTGGAGCTTCCTTCGCAGATTTACGAAAACTGGCTGTTGCAGCCCGAAACGCTGCGCCGCTATGCGCTCCACGCGGAGACCGGCCAGCCGATGCCCGCGGAGCTACTGGACCGGGTGCTTGCCGCGCGGACGTTCAATCAGGGCTTTGCTACCGCCGAATATACCGCTTCGGCGCTTTACGACCTCGACATTCACAAGCAGGCGGAGCCCGGCGCCCTCGACCCTGTCACCTTCGAGCAAACCATGCGGGCGCGCATCGGCGTACCGGAGGCCATCGCGCTGCGTCACCGGCCGCCGCACTTCCAGCATATCTTCGCAGGTTCGGGCTATGCGGCCGGTTATTACACCTACCTGTGGGCGGAGGTCATGGAGGCGGACGCGTTCGGCGCGTTCGAGGAGACCGGCGATATCTTCAATCCGGATCTGGCGGCGCGGCTGCATAAATATGTTTACTCCGCCGGCGGCAAGATGAAGCCGCACGAGGCCTACCGCGCCTTCCGGGGCCGCGACCCATCGCCTGGGCCGCTGATGGAGAAGCGCGGGCTCCTGCCGCCAAAACGATAGCCAGAGCCCGGCGGCGCCATGTAAACCTGTCTCACATGAGCTGCAAATATGGTCCGGGCCGCCGCGGATATCATCACGGAAACCTGCGCGAGGCGCTGATCAAGGCTGCCTTGAGCCTGATCGGCGAGAAGGGACCTGCGGGCTTCACCATTGCGGAGGCCGCGCGCTCGGCCGGTGTCAGCCCCGCCGCACCCTACCGCCATTTCCGCGACCGGGAAGAACTGATGGGCGATGTGGCGCGCATGGGTTTCGAGCGCTTCGCCGCCTGCCTGGAAACGGCCTGGCGTGGCGGCGCGCCAACGCCGCTGGAGGCGCTGCAAAATACTGGGCGGGCGTATCTCGCCTTTGCCCGCGACGAGCCCGCCTACTACGCTGCCATGTTCGAGACCGGGCTTCCACAGACGCCGGGGCCGGAACTGACTGAGGCAAGCGCCCGCGCCTTTGAGGTGCTGGTGAAGGCGGCGGAAAAGGTGATCGAAAAGCTGCCGGAGAAGGACCGTCCGCCAGCGCAGATGGTCGCGCTGCACATATGGTCGGTGGCGCATGGCGTCGCGTCGCTGTTCGGGCGCAATAAGTGCGGACCGCGGGCGCCGGTTCCAGCGGAAGAGCTATTGGAAGCGGCGGTGCTGATCTATTTGCGCGGGCTCGGGCTTGCGGGCGGGGCGGCACCTTCGGCGGCTCTATGATTATGATCGGGGGAATCTCCCCTCATCCTGTCCTTCTCCCCATGGGCCCCATGGGAGAAGGAACCCCAGAATGCCCCGCGGCGAGAGTTCGAGCGTCCCCTCTCCCATGGGGAGAGGGGCAGGGTGAGGGGAGATTCGCTTAGTCCAATGCCTGGAGCATCGGCGATCACTGAGGAAAAGGCGCTGGCGCTGTTCAGTGCCGCGTTTCCCGGCTGGCCGGCGGCTGTCACCGGCTACAAGAAGGGCTCCATCAATCAGATTTTCCAGGTTCGATCCGGAGAGTCCCGGTTCGCGCTCCGGGTGCGGTATAATGAAAGCCGCTTCCAGTATGAGAAGGGCATGTTCAAGGAGGTTCTGGCAGCGTTGCTGCTGTCCGCCTCCGGAAAGAACCCGGCCGCCAGCCTCGACGGCGAAATCGCGCGCTGCTGGGAGCTGCTGGCTGGCAAGCGCTCAAGCGAATGGATCGCTTTTCCTAGCGGGGCGGGTATCTTCCACTTCGACTTCACCGGGGAGCATTATCCAGGCCCCTGGGCGGTGCTCGAATGGACCGGCGATGCGCTGGGTGCGGGCATCGATGCGGCCAGCGCCCTCCAGCTCGGGCAGCTGGTTGCCCAGATACACCGGATGAAGTTCCGGAACGCCTATGGCAGTTTTCACCGCGCGCACGCAGGCGGCGTAGATATCCTCAGCGAATGGAAAGACGAGATCCTCCGCCGCAACCGGGCTACGGGCAGCATAATCGCTGCCGAAGAAGTGCTCGCAGAGAAGCTTGAGCGCCTTTGCACTGGAGGCCGCGAAGCTGCGCCGGAATTCGTGCTGTGCCACAACGACTTGCACTGCCTCAACGTCACGCGGGCCGGCGGCGCGCTCCGCCTCGTCGATTGGGACAACGCGCAAGTGGCGCCGAAGGAACTCGATTTCGTCAAGCTCGCGCACTGGTCGCGCCTCGGCCCAGATGGCCATTTCGCGCCGGACGCGGGGCTCTTCGCGAGCTTCTGCGCGGGCTACGGCACTGTCCCAGAGACGGTCCTCGCTTCGCCCATCTTCAAGCTGGCGGAAATCCTCTGGCTGTTCCGCGTACTGGAGTTCGCGTTCGGCCTGGAAGCGCCCGCGGCTGCGCCTTTCTGGCCGCCACAGCGATACGCTACGGCTCTCCGCGAGCGGCTTGCCGCCTAAGGGCACCGGACAAAATAACTGCGCCGCCTGGCTTGTTCTCTTGCCCGCCTGCCGCAGAGCAAAAAGGGTTACATATCCTGGATATGCGCCCCTTTTTGCGCCTTGCAGCCGGACAAGATTCCTACGCCATCCAACTCACTTATTTTGTCCGGTGCCCTAAAGCGGAGCGGCCCGCCGTCCCGTAAAGGAGAGCGGGCCGTAGGGTTTGCGCCAATAGTCAGGTGCCAGAGGTCAGCCCTCCCGGCCCCAAGGCCCGGCGAGCTTAGTCTTCCTTGCCCCAAAGCTCGGCGAGAGCCTCGCCGCGGAAATCGGGACGCGAATGATAGTGCAGTTCAACTTCCCGGATGAACCGGCCCTCGCGGAAGCCATGCGGCAGCGGGATGACAGCTTCGCCGCCGTCGCGGATATGCTGCTCGAAAGGAATGACCTCTTCCTCGTGATTGCCGAATATCACTTTCACGCTGTTGAGCATGATGTCGTTGCGGCGGATGATGAGCTTGAGCCGTACGAACCGGCCGTCATGCCCGCCGACATGGATGGTGTCGTGGTCGTTGAGGAAGCCGACGTTGCGATCCCCGAGCCTTACCCATTCGCCCGCCGACGATGCACCGGCGGAAAGCAGCAGTACGGCCAAAGCCGCGATAACAGTACGGAACATTTTTTCCTCCACAAAGGATTGCCAAAGCTGAAGTCGATTTGCGCGCAACTGTGGCGCCAGCGGGGCGGGCCTTCAAGGAGTGTGTAAATCATTGTATCGGTAGGCGCCCGTGAAACTTCCGTTCCTGGTAATTGCGGCCGGGCTACCGCCGGAACGCTGGATAAAAGCTGTTTTTTGCCCGCCGGCGGGGCGCTCCCGCTTGCTTGCAACCGTCCGGCCCAGTAGCGTATACGGCAAGGAGTCACTGGATGCTGCTGCGGAATGCTAAAGCTACGGCGGGCCTTGCGCTCGTCTGGGGCGCTGCCCTTGCCGTTCTGTGTACGGCCTTTCTCCAGGCTGCGCGGGCGGATGACAAGGGCTGGACTGCGTCGGCACAGGCGATGCCAAGCTCCGATGCGCGGCCGCAGCCGCAGGCCATCCCTGCCGCAGCGCCTGCCGTTCCTGCGGTTCCCGCCGCACCAGCGCAGCCTGCCGCTTCCGCCAAAGCTGCCGCTTCGGCAGCGGAAAAGGCGCTCAAGAAGGCCAACGCCAGAGAACTGTTCGCCGCTGCGAGGGATCCCGCAAACCTCGCAACCAAGTCTATCGGTTTCTACGCCAAAGGCTGCCTTGCCGGCGGCAAGCCGCTGCCCGTGAACGGCCCCGCGTGGCAAGTCATGCGGACCTCGCGCAATCGCAACTGGGGCCATCCTTCGCTCATCCGTTATATCGAGCGCTTCGCCTCGGATGCGAAGGAGAAGGACGGCTGGCCGGGCCTTCTCGTCGGCGACCTGTCCATGCCGCGGGGCGGCCCCATGCCTTACGGGCACTCAAGCCATCAGGTAGGCCTCGACGTCGACATCTGGTACAAGCCTGCGCCGGACCACGAGCTTACCAGCGAAGAGCGGGAAACCATGAAGATGCAGAGCTTCCTGCTCGACCCCGGCCATGTAAATCCCGAGGTCTGGAAGCCGGAATTCGAGAAGGTTCTGCGCCGCGCGGTGTCCTATCCCGAGGTGGCGCGCATCTTCGTGAACCCGGCAATCAAGAAGTGGCTCTGCGACAATTCGAAGGGCGACCGCACCTTCCTCGCCAAGATTACCCCGATCATGGGCCACGACGACCATTTCCATGTGCGGCTTGTCTGCCCGCCCAACAATCCGGGTTGCGAGAACCAGACGCTCAAGACCGATGAGGGGTGCGGCAAGGGCCTGGACCAGTGGATTGCGTCGCTCATGAAGCCCAAGCCAGCCGTTCCGGGGACCAAGTTCTCGGCTTTGCGGGCGAAAATCGCGGCATGGAGAGAGAGGCTTGCGGGTTCCGGTCCCGGTCCGAAGAAGCCGCCATTCATGATGGGACAGCTGCCTGCCGAATGCGAGGCGGTGCTGAAGGCTGAACCGGTGAAGAGCCCCGCCGTGGCGATGCAATAGCGCGAGTCAGTAACTGCCGGTGACCTGAGCCCGGGTAGCGCGAAGGGCAGCAGCAACAAAAAAGGGCCTGGACAGTGCCCAGACCCTTATCGCTTAAGCAGTAGCGTGCGCGCTTAGCGCAGCTGAAGCTCGCCAACGCCCGCCGCAACGGCGACGCCCGTCTCGTGCGTCAGGCTGAGCGGCTGCAAGGAGATCGTGTTGGCGCTGCCGCCGACGAGCACGTTCGCGCCGCCGCCGATGCCGATGGTCACTGCAGCGGTAGCACCTGCGTAGGTGCCTGCAAGCGCATGACGGCCAAGATCGCTCGGTGCGAACACGGCCCAGACGAGCACGTTTTCGTGGGTGACGCCCAGGTCGACACCGAATTTGTTCATGTGAGCGGCATAACGCTCGTGCTTTCCGTTGTCGCCCTTGAAGAAGCAGCGCGCCTCACGCGACGAGCCAATTACCATGCCCTCGCCGCCCTGAATATGGCAGCGCAGTACGCCAACACGGGTAGCGGCTTCCGCCGCCGAACTCAAACCGAGCGCAAGCAGTGCCACGCCGGCAATTTTCACAGAGTGTTTTCATCTTCGGGATCTCCTTTAGTGCCCCATGGATGCGATCTTACGGAAGCTTCGCAGCGAGACCGGAGCTGCATACGTGCAGCCGCGATTGCTCAGCGGAACCTGCAGCATAGTTGAATCGCGAATCCATGTCGGTTCTGAGGCTAAGCACAATTCGGCGCCCTTGCGCAAGCCTTCGAAAGGGGTTCGCATCACCGGCTGGCGAGGTAGGCCTCCCTGACGATACGCGCGACGCGTTCCATTTCGCGCATGGGTTCATAGGACCAGCTTTCAATCCGGCCGTTGAATGGGCGCGTGCGGCCGGCCCTTTGCATGCTTTCGTGAAAGCGGAAAAATTTGTCGCGGGATGTATCGCCGCGCCGTCTGGGCAGCATGACCACATGGACCGGCTTGCCGGTGCTGCAGGCTTCGGTGGCCAAGTTGATGGAATCGCAGGTCACGATGAACGCATCGGCAAGGGCGAGCATGCCGAAATAGGGATTGTCTCCGGTTCCATCCGAGATGAAAGGCCGGCACGCCTTCCAGCGCATTTCGCAAGGCTTCCATGTTGGCGGCGCCGGTGCGGCGGGAGCCCGTGATGAGCAAGCCCCAGCCTTGTGCGGCAAGCGCTTTGAGCTGGGCCGCAAGCTCTGCGATTTCTCTGGCGCCCAGGTTGAAACGGGCATTGGGGCCGCCAAGCAGAACGGCTAGGCGAGGGCGCGGGAGGTGCGCAAAACGGCTCTCCCAGCGCGGCGCATCGGAGCGGAGCCTTTCCGGGGTGATGATATGCAGCGAGCCATCCATGGTGATTAAGTTCTCACCTGTCACGCCGTCGTGCGTTGGCACAACGATGCGGTTGTAGCGGTGGCGCAGCCGGACCGGATCCTGGATCTGCACGATGAAGGTACGTCCGGCGCTTTGTCCCTTGACGTACATCGCGGGCAGGATGCTAGGCCGCCCGGTGCCGATCGTGATATCCGGCCAGGGCGGCTCCAGCCGATCGCCTGCCTCGCTTATTGCGTAGCGCTTGAAAGCCATGACGTGCGGGGTCAGGATGCGCCACAGGCGTTTGAGCTTCACGCGCTTGATCACAGGCGTGAGGCCCATCGTTTCGGCAAGGCCCACGGCTTGGTTCTCCATGCCTGGCGTGCCGTCGCTCAAACACCAGCAGACCGGCAGGGGGTCCGGCCAGGCGAGGTAATTCCCGTCCCCATGGGGGCGCAATTCCGTCATGGCATCTCGCTTATTGGCTGAGATTTTTTCCGGCCTAGCACGGCTCGCGGCCCAGGGGAAGCTGGCTGCGGCGTTAAGCCATCGATGTGCTTTGGCGTTGAATGAAGGCACATGCCCGGCTATGAGGGGGGGCTGGTGTGGCGTCTCGCGATTGCCTTTGACCTTCGTGGCTATCCTCGCGAAGGCAATAGCGGGACATAAGCCAGGCTAGCGCCGCATCGCGTGGAGGCGGGCACGCTTCGAAGGCAGAACCGGCAAGAAGGAAGCAGAATGGCTTTGGCGGAAGGCAGGTCCGTAACCGGCTTGAGCGCAGGCGGCATTGCAGCCGATGCGGGCCTGCGGGGCCTGCTCGCCGGGATCGGCCTTTTGCTGGTCTGCCGGCTGGTGCTGGCAGCCACTGCAGACCTTTCCGAGGACGAGGCCTATTATTGGCTCTGGTCCACACATCTGGCCGGCGGCTATTACGATCACCCTCCGATGGTCGCCTATTGGATCAGGGCGGGCACGGAGATCTTCGGCCAAACCTCCTTCGGCGTGCGCTTCGTTGCGCTCTTGAGTGCGCTTGGCAGTTCCTATTTCCTGTATCGCGCGAGCTTGAGCCTATTCCGCGATGCGAATGCGGCGCTGCTTGCGGTCCTATGGCTGAATGCAACCCTGCTATGCAATGCCGCAGCCATTATAGCGACGCCGGATACGCCGCTCGCATTCTTCGCCACACTTGCGCTGTTCGCCCTGGCAAGGCTCATAGAGACAGGCCGGGGTTCCTGGTGGTACGGAGTGGGGGCAGCACTTGGGCTTGCCTTCATGAGCAAATATACCGCGGTGCTGCTGCTGCCTGGCGTCTTCATCTGGATGCTGGCTACGGCGGAAGGACGGCGCTGGTTTGCGCGGCCCGAACCCTATGCCGGCGCGCTGATCGCAGCGGCAGCGGTAGCGCCGGTTTTCTGGTGGAATTACGGCCACGATTGGGTCTCATTCGCCAAGCAGGCCCATCATAGCGTCAGCGACAAGCCCGATAGCGCGATTGCAAGCATTGGCGAACTCCTGGGCGGCCAGGCGGGGCTCGCGACGCCTCTGATCTTCGCATTCTGTGTGTTTGGAAGCTTCTTTGCGCTGGTCCGCGGATGGAAGCAGCGGGACGCGCGGTGGCTTTTGCTTGGGGGAGCGGCGGCTCCGGTTCTACTGTTCTTCCTGGAGCATTCGGCGAGCCATAAGATCCAGGCGAATTGGCCGGGCTTCGTTTACCCCGCCGCGATCCTGGCAGGGGTTCATGCCTTTCTCGTGGTTTCAAGGGAACGGGCAGTGCCGGAGTGGACGCGGACGAGCTTCCGGTTTGCGCCCTGGCTTGGCATCGTTTTCACCCTCGTCGCGTTCCTGCAACTCGGGTTCGGCCTGGCTCCTATCGATGCAGGCAAAGATCCCACGTCGCGGCTGAAGGGCTGGGCGAAGCTCGGCTCGGACATTTCAGCGCTGGCGGATGCACAGGGTGCCGCGAACATCCTGACGGACCGGTACGCCAGCACGGGAGAGCTGGCCTTTTACGGATCGAAGAGGATGCCCGTCTACCAGCTCAGCGAACGTATCCGCTATGCGAACCTGCCTGCCCTTGGTGACGCCCAGCTCAAGAGCGGCCCGGCACTTCTGGTTCTGCGCCAGGGGTCTCCTCTGCCGCCCGCCAGCGCATTTTACGAAAATTCGCGCTTCGTAACCACGATTGCGCGCGAGGCTGGATTCCATTCCCGCGATGCCTATGATCTGCATCTGCTTCTCGGTTATCGCGGAGGCCTTTCCGGCGGGAAGACAGAGGGCTCTTGCAAGGACAGTCCGAACGGGGACACAGCATGCAATTAGAAACAACGAATTTGAAGCGGCAGGCGGGAACGTTCGTGCCGCAAAGCGGGCCGGAACTGACGATTATTGCACCGAGCTTTAATGAGGCTGAAAACGTCGTTCCGCTGATCCAGGCGCTCTCAGCGGTGCTTGAGGGCGTACATTGGGAAGTGGTTTTTGTCGACGACAACTCGCCGGACGGGACATCGGACCGGGTGCGCGAGCAGGCGCGGCTCGATTCCCGCGTGCGCTGCGTGCAGCGCCTGGGCAGGCGGGGGCTCACTTCGGCCTGCGCCGAAGCCGTGCTCACGTCCTCGGCTCCCTACATCGCGATCATTGACGCCGATCTGCAGCATGACGAGCGGCTTCTGCCCAAGATGCTTGAGGTCTTGAAGAGCGGGGAGGCCGAAATCGTCATCGGCAGCCGCTACACCGAGAAGAAGCTCTCGGAAGGCTTCACCCGCTTCCGGCAGATCACAAGCCTCGTCGCGACCAGGCTCGCCCAGATCATCCTGCGCGCGGAGCTTAGCGATCCCGTCAGCGGCTTCTTCATGGCCAAGCGCGAGGTGTTCGAGGGCTCGATCCGCAGGCTTTCGGGTATCGGCAACAAGATCCTGGTAGATACGTTCGCCTCGTCCAAACGGAGGCTCAAGTTCGCCGAGCTTCCCTATACGTTCAAGGCGCGGCTCCATGGCGAAAGCAAGCTCGATACGCTCACCGTCTGGGAATATCTCGTGCTGCTCGCGGATAAATTGTTCGGGCGCTTAATTCCCGTCCGGCTCATCCTGTTCAGCCTCGTCGGCCTCTCCGGCGTTCTCGTCAACTTCGTGGTGTTCTGGGCAGCCCGGCACGCACTTCTTCTGGGTGCTGCGGGAAGCTATTCGCCCGATCCCGCGGAGCGGTTCAAGGTGGCGCTTGCCATCGCGACACTCGTGGCGGCGACGTCCAACTTCTTCCTGAACAATGTCCTGACCTACCGCGACAAGCGGCTCAGGGGCTGGGGAATATTGAGCGGTTTGCTCTCGTTCCTGGCGATCTGCAGCGTGGGCGCGGTCGTGAGCGTTTCCTTCGCGGCGGAATTGCGGTCGTGGTTTCCCGAGAACCTGCAGGAGAGCAGGTACGTGCTGAACCTGGCGGTGCTCGGCGGTATCGCCGTGAGCACGATCCTGAACTTCTCCGCGAGCGCCATCTTCACCTGGCAGAAAAAGTAGCCTGAGGCGGGCAAACGGGCCCGCCTTCAGCTCAGGCTGCCCTTACGAGCACATTGCACCGCATGGGGGCGATGAAGAAGGGGCCGTCGGCGTCCTCTTGCACCAGGGCTTCGAAGCGGCGCCGGATTTCCGGCTCCGCCTTGGCCACGCGCTCGCGCCGCGCCGGATCGACGGCTGCCATCATTTCGAGAACGCGCTCTGCGTTGGGCATGCGCACGGCGCTGTCGTAAAAAAACTCCCGGCCGGGGATCAGGGCCGGGGGCGGGGATTGCAGCGCCGCATAGGCAGCCGCGCGGACTTCGGTTTCGTCTTCGACGAGGCGCGTCAGCTCGAAAAAGCTACCCTCGGGCAGTGGCTCGATGGCAGCAATCAGGCCTCCCGGCACGAGCACGCGGGCCGCCTCCACAAGAGCGCCCGGCATTGCCGGAATGGGCAGGTGATGGAAACTCTTCATGTAGAGGATGGCATCCGCCGAGGCATCCGGGAAGGGCAGCGCCTCACCGTTGGCCACCATGTAGGTCTCGCCGTCTCCTGCCTGAGCCTGCGCACGGGCGAGTTGGCCCTCGCTCACTTCGATGCCGGTGGCGCGGGCGCCTAGCCGAACGAAGTGCCGGACGAGAGCGCCATCTCCGCAGCCCACATCGACGATGGTTTTGCCCGCCGGTTCTACGATGCCTTCAAGAGCCTGAACTACGGTCATGCGCGGTCTTGTCATTGTCCCTCCTGCGGAAGCCGGTTAGCTGCACGATAGCGTATTGCGCTAATATGCTGCGGAAGCCAGAATTGTTGTGTAAGGAGCAGCAGGAATGGCATACCGCAAGGAATTCTTGGTCGAGCCCCGATCCGAAGTGGATTTGGACGAAATTGATTCGTCTTACACGGGAAAGCACGAAATCACATGAAAAGGCTGCGGGCGAGGTTGCGGGGAACCTAGAACGCTTGCGAAAGGCGCAATATCTGCTTTATGCGGATGCCGGGCAATCGCTGCTAGTGGTGTTACAGGGGCTCGACGCCTCGGGAAAAGATGGGGTCATCCAACATCTGTTCTCCGGTTTGAACCCCCAAGGCGTCAAGGTCGCGCGCTTCGGTCCGCCAACGCGCGAGGAGGCCGGGCGCGATTTTCTATGGCGCGTGCACGCCAAGGTGCCCGCCAACGGCGAGATCGTCATCTTCAACCGCTCCCATTACGAAGACGTGCTCGTCACGCGCGTGCACAAACTCACTTCGAAGCATGTCTGGTCCAAGCGCTTCGGCCTGATCGGGGATTTCGAAAATCTGCTCGCGCATAATGGCACGCGCATCCTCAAATTTTACCTGCACATCTGTCAGGAGGAGCAGCTATCGCGGTTCAAGCAGCGGCTCGACGATCCGGCGCGCCATTGGAAGATCAGCGAAAGCGATTATTCGGAGCGCGAGTTCTGGAACAAATACAAGAAGGCTTACGAAGACGCGCTCTCGCTCACGAGCACGGAAGAGGCGCCGTGGTTCGTCATCCCGTCGGACCATAAATGGTTCCGGAATCTGGCCATTTCGGAAATCGTGGCCGATGCGCTTGAAGCGATGAAGCTGACCTTGCCACCGCCTCGCGTGGACATCGATGAGGTCCGCCAGAAGTATCACGATGCAGAGAAAAAGCAGGCGAAAGAGTGAGCGCGCAACCCACCCGTGGTTTTGCGGACACGCATTGGGCTTTTCCTGGCCAAGGATACCGCCGGTATGAGTATTTGTTATAGACATCATACCGAGCTCTTCCTACCGTCGACTGGCCCAAACCTAAATCTGGCGGAAGCTTGGCCTGACATAATCCTGTAATGAGCGCGGTCTACGCGATCCCAGAGACGCTTTCCCAGGATACGCCGGTGTCTGCCGCAGGGCCGCAGGCGACCGCGCGCTTCGCGTGCTACGCGAATACTGGTATTGGATCTATATTGCCTGAAGCAAATCAGGGATTTAAAGCTGTCTTGGGGGGTGTTCGAATGCGCGCCGGTTTTCCCAACCCTTCTCTGCGAAGGCACCGGAGTGTGCTTGGTTGTGCGGCCGGAGCACTTTGCCTGCTCTCAGGTGGCGGCGCTGTTGCGGCAGACCTCGAGTCCGGGCAGAAAGCTGCGGCTTCCTACGTACCATCTTCTGCATTCGATTGGACCGGGTTCTACGCGGGCGGTCATCTCGGCTACGCGTGGGGCAACTCGAACTGGACCGGCGCGGTGCCTGGAGGCACGATTGCCGCGGGCTCGCTCAGCCTTGCGCAACCGGTCGATACGTTCAAGGAGTCGGGAAGTTTCGTCGAAGGGCTTCAAGCCGGTTACAACTACATGCTTCCGGGCCGCTTCGTCATCGGCGCCGAGGCCGACGTAACGTTTCCGGCCTATCCCGACCCTGCAAACGGCCTTGGCACCGGCGGCACATCGCCCCTGCTTAGCGGCGCGGAGAGCTATGGCGAGAACGTGCTTTCGTCCGGCACGCTGCGGGGCCGCATCGGCTATGCGCCAGGGAATTGGCTCCTTTATGCGACGGGTGGCTTTGCCTGGAACTACGATCAATTCACGCTGACGCAAACGGCGAACGGGGCATCGGAATCCCAGAACGCGTGGCGGTTCGGCTGGGCGGCCGGGGCCGGTGCCGAGGTGCCGGTGGCGCCGCATTGGACCGCGCGGCTCGAATATCTGTTCAAGGACTATGGCTTCAGCGGTGTCACCTTTCCGGCGGCGGCGCAGCGGTTTAACTCGGATCTGGCACAGCAAGAAGTGCGCTTCGGACTGAACTACCAGTTCGGCGGCGATGCGCCTGCATCGGCCAAGAACCCCGCAACGGCGCCGGCGTCGGATAACATCAGCCTGCATGGGCAGGCTACATTCACCTGGCAGGGCTATGGCCCGATCCGGTCGCCCTATGAGGGCGCCAACAGCCTGCCGGGCGGCGGCGAAGGCCGCGAGACTGCCGACATCACGCTTTACGCGGGTGTGCGGCCGTGGAAGGGCGCCGAATTCTGGGTCAATCCGGAGATCGACCAGGGCTTCGGCGTGGGAAATACGCACGGCACGGCAGGCTATGTGAGCGGCGAGGCGTATAAGCTCGGCGACGAGTACCCTTACGCCCGCGTACAGCGGTATTTCCTCCGGCAAACCATGGAACTCGGCGGCGAAGCGCAGAAAGTAGATGAAGACATCAACGTGTTTGCGGGCTCAACGACGAAGGACCGGCTGGTGCTGACGGCTGGCAAGTTCGGCATCGCGGATATCTTCGATACCAACAAATATGCGAACAATCCGAAGACCGATTTTCTCAACTGGTCGCTGATCAATACGGGCACCTTCGACTATGCGGGCGACGGCTGGGGCTACAATTATGGCGCTGCCGCAGAATGGTATCAGGGGCGCTTTACGCTGCGCGGCGGCGTGTTCGACCTGTCGCAGACCTCTCCGGGCGGGGTCAGCCCATTTGGCAGCGTTCTCGACCCTACCTTCCACAATTTCGAGCTGGCGGGCGAGATCGAGGAGCGGCACGAACTATGGGGCCAGCCTGGCAAGCTCAAGCTGACCGGCTTCCTGGAGCGCGGCGATATGGGCAGCTTCGCGGACGCCATTGCCTACATCGATAGCCATCCTGCCGCGGACCCCGCTTCGAGCATCAACATGGTTCGCAAATATCAGAGCCGGCCGGGGGTGAGCTTCAATCTGGAGCAGCAGGTCCGCGAGGATATTGGCGGGTTTGCCCGTGCGGGCTGGAGCGATGGCACCCGGGAGCCGTGGGATTTCACGGATATCGACCGCACCGCTTCGGCGGGCGTCTCGGTTACGGGCAAGCAGTGGGGCAGGCCCGGCGACACAGTGGGGATTGCAGGCGTCGTCAACGGGATCACGGGCATCCATGCCGCCTTCCTCAATGCAGGGGGCCTGGGCGTGCTGGTGGGCGATGGGAAGCTGCCGGACCCGGGTTGGGAGAAAATTATCGAGGCGTATTATAGCTATGCCCTGCCGGGCTCGACGAAGGTGAGCTTCGACTACCAGTTCGTCGAAAACCCCGCCTACAATGCGGATCGCGGGCCTGCAAATGTCTTTGCCGGCCGCGTTCACTGGCAGTTCTAGAACGGGATTCGCTATCGGAAGGCGGTAATCCTCGTCATCGCGAGGCAGCCCATGGTTGGCGATCCTGCGCTCAATCGGCGCCTTGGCTCTGGATCGCGTTACACTGCACGCCGGCACGGGTTTCGTTGAATGTGCACGGTTGGCGTCGAGCGATCTGACTATATACTCTAGATTGCAAAGCCGTGTGGAGTAAAGCTCCGGCGCGGGCAAATGTGGTGCGATTGCGGTAGTCAGCACCACAGAGGTAAGAAAGGCGCTGTTTACATGGAAGCAGCCCCCATAAGCGTTCTCAGCCAACGGGCGTCGAAGCTTACGGAGGCAGTATTATCATCTACCGGATGTGCGGGCTGAACGCCTAGAGATCTTCGAGAAGCCGTTCGGCGCTGCTCTCCTGAGCGACGCCGGGTTGCGTCTCGATATGCAGGGTTTTCACCACGCCATCGTCGATGAGCATCGCATACCGCTTGGACCGGATGCCGAACCCGATTGCTGTGCCGTCCATGTCGAGCCCGATGGCCTTGGCAAAATCGCCGTTGCCGTCTGCGAGAAAAGCGATCTTGCCATCCGCACCGCTGGCCTTGCTCCAGGCATCGAGCACAAAAACATCGTTGACCGAAGTACAGGCAATCAGGTCCACACCCTTCGACTTGAAGTCTCCCAGATGCTGTAGGAACCCCGGCAGATGCCTGGCGTGGCAGGTCGGTGTAAATGCGCCTGGAACTGCGAAGAGCGCTACCTTCTTGCCCTTGAAAAGTTCTTCTGCCGTGATTTCCGACGGCCCCGTTTCAGTCATCGTCTTGAATTTCGCGCTCGGCAGTTTGCTTCCCGGTGCGATAGCCATGCAATTCTCCTTGGTCCGGAATTTCGCCAGTTTTGCGCTTATATAGCTTGGTGCTGGCTGGAATCCACTAAAAGGCAGGTGCTCACCAATTCGTGAGACCGCGCGTGAAATGCTTTGGCAGTTATGGGTGACGCGAACCTTGCCGTGGAGGAAGCTTGCCTTTATAAGGCGGCAGGTTGACCGGCCTTATCCAGCGGAAAGGATCGCGGGAAATATCATGGCCTCGCGGCTCGCATATTTGTTCGTTTTTTGCGTGGCTCTGGGTATTCAGCTGGCGGCGCAGCAGGCGCTTGCGGAAGATGACGCCGGTGCTCCGGCCACATCGGCGGCAGCCCCAGTCGTGCGTTCGCAGCCACCGAAGCCGGCGCACCCGGCATCCGCAGCTGCGCCCGCTCCAAAGCGCCCTGCCGGTGCTGACGGTAAGATCGATGCGGCGCAGGCGCGGCAGCTTTATTATCTGCGCAAGCAGCGGCTCGATCAAATCCGGGCGCAACAAGACGAACTGACGAAAGACCAGCGGACGCTTGCCACCAATCGTGCCAGGATGCACGCGCGGCTTCAGGAAACGGCCAAAGCGCTCACCTTGTCTGAAAAGCGGCTTACCGAGATCGAAGAGCATCTGGCCGCAACTCGGGCCAAGATCAAGGGAGAGCGCGAGAAATTCGAGGACAAGGCCGCTCAGATGTCCGCGCTGTTCGTACTATTGCAGGGGATAGCCAGGCAGCCGCCTCCGGTGCTATTCACCCACGCCAGGGATGCGCTCAGGATGATCCGCAGCGGCATGGTGCTGGCCTCCTTTTATGAGGATGTGGAAAAGCGCGCCAAGGACATATCCGACGAGGTGGAACGGCTGGACGCAGCCGAAAAGGACGCCGAACAGCAAGAGCAGCGGCGCAAGGCCGAGCAAATCCAGAATGCCCGGCTAAAGGCGCAAATCGATTTGCTGATCATCGAGAACGGCGAGCAGATGGAGATTGGCGAGGAAACGCTGGAGAATCTCAAGAGCGCGAGCCAGATCAATTCGGCCGGCCTCAGAAGCTTGGAAGAAATGCTTCCGGCCCTGGATGCCGCTGCCAAAAAGGGAAAGGCCACAGCTCAGGCGAAAATCGACGGGGCGATGCAGTTTGCGCAGCCCGGCGGGATGGCGGCAACGATCGCTTTTGGCAATTCGCAGGGGCTTCTGCCCATGCCCGCGCAGGGCAAGTTGATGATCAAATTCGGGGAAGCGGGCATCGACGGGGCCGCTTCCAAGGGAGTTCACATTGAAACGCGCCCCAGCGCCCAGGTCGTTTCGCCTTGCGACGGCACGGTTTTATATGCCGGTCCTTTCCGGTCCTACGGTCAACTCTTGATTATCGACCCTGGTGGAGGATATCATGTCGTGATTGCAGGCATGGACCGGATTCAAGTTACTCAAGGTCAATCTGTTCTTATGGGCGAGCCTGTTGCAACAATGGGCGCGGAACCTAGATCTGGGGAAAAGACGGCTTCCCGCCCGACACTCTACGTCGAATTCCGTAGAGACCAACAGTCGATTGATCCCGCACCATGGTGGTCGGCGGGAGGAAAAGGTTGAGATATATGCGCAAATCGGAACTGGCGCTCGGTGCGTTTCTAATCATGCTGGTATGTGCAGCCAGCATTTTCATTTTGCACTCGACGCGCCGGGATCAGGCCGTTGCCGCTAATGCCGACATTTATAAGCAGCTCGACCTTTTTGGCGAAGTCTTGGAGCGGGTGCGGTCCGAATATGTCGAAAAGCCCGACGACACCAAGTTGATAGAGAGTGCGATCAATGGCATGCTTCAGGGCCTCGATCCGCATTCGAGCTATCTGACGCCGCGGGAATTCCAGGATATGCAGGTGCAAACCCGCGGCGAGTTCGGCGGGCTGGGCATCGAGGTTACGATGGAAGAGGGCGTCGTAAAGGTGATTTCCCCCATCGACAACACGCCGGCGGACAGGGCCGGCGTGCTGGCGGGTGACTACATCACCCATCTCGACGGCGAATCGATCCAGGGTTTGACGCTCAACGAGGCCGTCGAAAAGATGCGCGGCCCGGTAAATTTGCCGATAACGCTTACGATCATCCGCAAGGGCGTTCCCAACCCAATTCAAGCAAAGGTCGTGCGCGATATCATCCGCATCAACCCGATTAAATACAGCGCCGAAGACGACATTGGCTGGATCAAGATCAAGACGTTCCAGAGCGAGCACACCTACGAATACATGAAGCAGGCGGTGGACGACCTTAAGAAGACCATCGGTCCGAAGCTAAAAGGCTACGTCATCGACCTCAGGAACAACCCCGGAGGCTTGCTGGATCAAGCAATCGCGGTTTCCGATGCTTTCCTTGAGAAGGGCGCTATCGTTCTGACAAAGGGCCGCAACGCCAGCGAGAGCAGCCGGGCCAACGCCAAGGCGGGCGATGTTACCGAAGGCAAGCCGATTGTGGTACTGATCAACGGCGGCTCGGCCTCGGCCTCGGAAATCGTTGCCGGTGCGCTGCAGGATCATAAGCGGGCAAGCGTTATCGGCACGCGTTCCTTCGGCAAGGGCTCGGTGCAAACGATGATCCCGCTTGGTGCGAATGGCGGCCTCCGCTTGACGACGGCGCGCTACTACACTCCGTCCGGCCGCTCGATCCAGGCCACCGGTATCTCCCCGGACTACCTGGTTGAACCGGAGCTTCCCGCGGAGATGAAAGCGCAGATGACAGCGCTTGCACCCAAGGGTGAGGCAAGCTTGCGCGGTCATTTGAAGAACGACAGCGCACCCGAGTCGACTGGAAGCGTCTCCTACGTGCCAAAGGAGAAAGAGAAGGACGTGCAATTGAAAGCCGCTATCGACCTTCTGCACGGCAAGAAGATAGAGACGGGTAAGAAGGTCGAAAACGCGGCGGCGCCCGAGGCTCCTGCGGGAGCGGTACCGAACTAGGTCAACGCGCTGGCTTCCTGCTGTGAGAGCAAAGGGTTCATGCCAGAGGCATGGACCTTTTTTGGCTTTGTCCACGCAAACGGGGTTAGACAATGAAAACGCTTCTGATTGCTGTAGGGCTGTTCATTTTCATATTCGGCGGCAGTTTGGTCTATTTCTCGGTGGCGGGCACTGGCCACGAATACGATCTCAAGTTCGCTTTGCCTATCGACACGCGCAAGATGCCCAAGGCTGGCCCTCCGCCGGAGATCGTATCGCAACTGCCGGATGACACCGCGAACCCAATCGTGGATGGGCGGGCTGAAGCTGGAACGCCGCCAGCACCGGCGGGGTACCCGGTGCAGTTCCCCGACCGCGATGGCACGGCCTCGGAGCGTCCCGTCCGGTAATGTCCCGCGCGACGATGCGCAACGGACGTCTACTTGTTCGCTGGAAAGAGAGTTGATCGAATGTCCTTAAAAGCTCCCAGCACGCTGCCCTACCGCCCCTGCGCCGGCATCGTGGTCCTAAACGCGGAAGGCCTGATTTGGCTTGGACGGCGCATCGGCGAGTTGGTCGAGAAGGAATATGAATACCGCTGGCAAATGCCGCAGGGCGGTATCGACGGAGACGAAGAGCCCAGAGCGGCCGCTCTCCGTGAACTTTATGAGGAAACCGGCATTCGCAGCGTAAAGGTTCTGGCCGAAACGAAGGATTGGATTCATTACGATCTCCCGGCCGAATCCGTGGGCGTCGCGCTCAAAGGAAAATTCCGTGGGCAGCGCCAGAAGTGGTTCGCCATGCGCTTCACCGGCGACGAGCGCGAAATCGATCTTGAGCCTGCCGGACATAAACCGGAGTTCGAATTCCTGGCGCTGGGCTACTTCGACCGATGCCGTAGAATCGGTTGTCCCCTTCAAGCGTGCCTCCTATGAGGCGGTGCTTGCCGAGTTCGCCCCCCTCATCGAACGTTCGTAAAGTCATAACAGCATCTTAAAATGACAAAAATGCCTTGGCTTGGGTTGCAATGCAGCACGGGCCTATGCTAGAAGCCCCGCAGGCATAAGCCGGACTGCAATCCGGACATTTGAGACTGGTTTCAGGGCACGCAGGAGCGCCATGGCGTTCTCGCGGCTTTTGCACTGTGGGAGATACCCTCGTGGCGGGCGCTGGAGAATTATCAACGATAGCAGAGCGTTACGCTGGCGCGCTTTTCGAGCTCGCCAAGGCCGGTAGCGAAGTCGAAAAGGCAGAAACTCAGCTTGGCCGCTTTCTTGACGCATTGCACAATAGCCCAGACCTCAAGCGCTTCGTCCGGAGCCCTGTCTTTTCGGGCGGGGATCAGCTTCAGGGCTTGACCTCGGTTTTGAAAGCCTTTGGCATCGACGGGCTGGCCCGCGACTTCCTGCTCGTGCTTGCGAGAAACCGGCGTTTGTTCGCCGTCGAAAGCGTCATCCTGTCCTTCAAGCGGCTTGCGGCGAAAGAACGGGGCGAGGTTGAAGCCGAGGTTGTGTCGGCGCACCCCCTGACAGACGATCAGGCGAAAGACCTGACCGAAACGCTGCGGCAGAAATTCGGGAAGAGCCCGAAACTCACGGTTACCGTCGATCAAAAGCTGCTTGGGGGCCTGATTCTCAAGGTCGGCAGCCAGATGATCGACACATCCTTGCGTACGAAACTCAAGAACCTAGAAAAGGCGATGAAAGAGGCCAACTGATGGAGCTGACGGAAATCCGCCCGTCCGAGATCTCTTCGATCCTCAAAGAGCAGATCAAGAATTTCGGCCAGGAAGCAGAAGTATCGGAAATCGGGCAAGTGCTCTCAGTGGGCGACGGTATTGCCCGCGTGTACGGCCTCGATAATGTCCAAGCCGGCGAGATGGTCGAGTTCCCAGGCGGCATCCGGGGCATGGCGCTGAACCTCGAAGCCGATAACGTCGGCGTCGTTATCTTCGGCGAAGACAGGTCTATTAAAGAGGGCGACACCGTTAAGCGGACCGGCGCCATCGTGGATACTCCGGTCGGCAAGGGGTTGCTTGGCCGCGTGGTCGATGGTCTCGGCAATCCTATCGACGGCAAAGGGCCGATCCAGGCAGCCGAGCGCTGCCGGGTAGACGTGAAAGCGCCCGGCATTCTGCCACGCCAATCGGTGCATGAGCCGATGCAGACCGGCCTCAAGGCCGTTGACGCGCTGATCCCGATCGGCCGCGGCCAGCGCGAGCTGATCATCGGGGACCGCCAAACCGGCAAGACTGCCGTGATCCTCGACACGATCCTGAACCAGAAATCGGTCAACGCCACCGGCGACGAGAGCCAGAAGCTCTATTGCATCTACGTGGCTGTTGGGCAGAAGCGCTCCACGGTCGCACAGTTCGTGAAGGTGCTCGAAGAAAACGGCGCGATGGAATATTCCATCGTCGTGGCCGCGACCGCTTCCGACCCCGCGCCGATGCAGTTCATCGCGCCGTACACCGGCTGCACGATGGGCGAGTACTTCCGCGACAACGGAATGCATGCGGTCATCTTCTATGACGACCTGTCCAAGCAGGCCGTGTCCTACCGCCAGATGTCGCTCCTGCTTCGCCGCCCGCCGGGACGTGAAGCCTATCCTGGCGACGTGTTCTACCTGCATTCCCGCCTGCTCGAACGCGCTGCAAAGCTCAACAAGGATCACGGCTCGGGCTCGCTGACAGCACTTCCCGTCGTGGAAACGCAAGCGAACGACGTGTCGGCCTATATTCCGACCAACGTGATCTCGATCACCGACGGCCAGATCTTCCTTGAGACGGACCTGTTCTATCAAGGCATCCGCCCTGCGGTGAACGTCGGTATCTCGGTGTCGCGCGTGGGCTCCTCGGCGCAGGTCAAGGCCATGAAGCAGGTTGCGGGCGCCATCAAGGGCGAGCTTGCGCAATACCGCGAAATGGCGGCCTTCGCGCAGTTCGGCTCGGACCTCGATGCGGCCACGCAGAAACTGCTGGCCCGCGGTTCGCGTCTGACCGAGCTTCTGAAACAGCCTCAGTTTTCGCCCCTTAAGGTCGAAGAGCAGGTAGTGGTGATCTATGCAGGCACGCGCGGATTCCTCGACGGAATCCCGGTTGCCAAGGTGAATGAGTTCGAGCGCGAACTTCTCACCATCATGCGCACAGATCACAAGGATGTGCTGGACGCGATCAGCTCGACCAAGCAGCTCTCGCCTGAAACGGAGCAGAAGCTCAAAGCCATCCTGGAGCCGTTCGCCAAGCGTTTTGCGGCTTAAGCCTTAGGCTTGCGGAGAATTAAATGGCCAGCCTGAAGGAACTTCGAGCGCGCATCGCCTCGGTGAAAGCAACGCGGAAAATTACGAAGGCCATGCAGATGGTGGCCGCCGCGAAGCTTCGCCGGGCGCAGGAACAAGCAGAAGCCGCCCGCCCTTATGCGGAGCGCCTTGAGAAGATCTTGAGCCACGCGGGGCGTGCAGCCCCCGCGGCCCAAGCACTGCCGATGCTCAGGGGAACCGGCAGCGATGAGACCCACCTCTTGATCGTGGCATCCGGCGAGCGCGGTCTCGCCGGCGCCTTCAATTCGAATATCGCGCGGCTCGCACGCGATCATGCCCGCAAGCTCCAGGCTGAGGGCAAGACCGTCAAGATCATGACCATCGGCAGAAAGGGCGCCGATCAACTCCGGCGTGACTTCGCCAAGATCATGATCGACCATGTCGATCTGCGCGGCGTGCGCCAGCTCCGCTACAGCAATGCGCTTGAAATCGCCCAGCGTATCACCAAGCGCTTCGACGATGGCGAGTTCGACGTAGCGACGCTGTTCTTCTCGCAGTTCGTGAACATCATTACGCAGCGCCCGCGCATCCAGCAGATCATTCCTCTGCCGGTTCCCGAGGAGCCGGAAGCGCCGGGCGGAGCCGGGTTCTACGACTTCGAGCCGGACGAGAAGGAAATTTTGCACGAACTTCTGCCGCGAAATCTCGCCACGCAGATCTTCCGTGCACTCCTCGAAAACAACGCCGGCTTCTATGCTTCGCAAATGACCGCGATGGACAACGCGACGCGCAACGCCGGCGACATGGTCGACAAGCTGACGCTCAAGTATAACCGTTCGCGGCAGGCGCAGATCACGAAGGAACTGATCGAGATCATATCGGGCGCAGAGGCTGTATAGCCTCCGCTGCTCCCGAATCCGGAGAATTTGGACAGGTTTTAGGGAATAGAGAGATGAGCGACAGACGAATTGGCCGAGTGAGGCAGGTTACCGGAGCCGTCGTCGACGTACAGTTCGACGGTCCGCTCCCCGCGATCTTGAATGCGCTTGAGACGCAAAACCAGGGCAACCGCTTGGTGCTGGAAGTAGCGCAGCACCTCGGCGAGAGCACGGTTCGCACGGTGGCGATGGACTCGACCGACGGTCTTGTTCGCGGTCAGGAAGTCGAGGACACGGGCCTGGCCATCGCTGTGCCGGTCGGCAAAGAGACGCTCGGCCGCATCATCAACGTCATCGGCGAGCCCATCGACGAGGCCGGCCCCGTCAAGACCACCGAGCGCCGCCCCATTCACGCTGCCGCTCCTACATTCGTCGAGCAATCGACGGAGGTTGAGGTGCTCGTTACCGGCATCAAGGTCGTGGACCTGCTAGCGCCTTACTCGAAGGGCGGCAAGGTTGGCCTGTTCGGCGGCGCCGGCGTGGGCAAGACCGTTATTATTCAAGAGCTGATCAATAACATCGCCAAGGCGCACGGCGGCTTCTCTGTGTTCGCGGGCGTGGGAGAGCGTACTCGCGAAGGCAACGACCTCTATCACGAGATGATCGAATCCGGCGTGAATAAGGACCCGAAAAAGGGCTCGACGGAAGGGTCGAAGTGCGCGCTGGTCTTCGGCCAGATGAACGAGCCGCCAGGAGCGCGCATGCGCGTCGGCCTCGCCGGCCTGACCGTCGCCGAATATTTCCGCGACCAGGGCCAGGACGTGCTGTTCTTCGTGGACAACATCTTCCGCTTTACACAGGCCGGCTCCGAAGTGTCCGCCCTTCTGGGCCGTATTCCTTCGGCGGTGGGCTATCAGCCGACACTCGCTACCGACATGGGCGCGCTGCAGGAGCGCATCACGTCCACGGCGAAGGGCTCGATCACCTCGGTGCAGGCGATTTACGTGCCTGCCGACGACTTGACCGACCCGGCGCCGGCAACCTCGTTCGCCCACTTGGACGCAACGACGGTGCTTTCGCGCTCCATCGCCGAAAAGGGCATCTACCCGGCCGTGGACCCGCTGGACTCCACCAGCCGCGCCCTCGATCCGCGCATCGTGGGCGAAGAGCACTATCAGATCGCCCGGCAGGTACAATCGATCCTGCAACGCTACAAGGCGCTGCAAGACATCATCGCGATCTTGGGCATGGACGAGCTTTCCGAAGAGGACAAGCGCATCGTGGCACGCGCCCGCAAGATCGAGCGCTTCTTGTCGCAGCCCTTCCACGTGGCTGAGGTGTTCACCGGCAAGCCCGGCGTGTTCGTCGACGTGAAGGACACCGTGAAGGGCTTCAAGGGCCTTTGCAATGGCGACTACGATCACCTGCCCGAGCAAGCGTTCTACATGGTTGGCACCATCGAGGAAGCCGTCAAGAAGGCGGAAGAACTCGCTGCCGCCGCGTAAGCGGTCAAAGCTGCGGCCGGGCGAAAAGCCCGGCCTTTTCCTACACTTAAACTTTGCGCCTTGAGGCGGATCCGATGGCCGAAACCTTTCACTTCGAACTCGTTTCTCCGGAGCGTCTGCTCGTCTCCGCCAATCTTGCCGAGGTCGTGATCCCCGGGCAGGAAGGCGACTTTGCTGCGCTTGCGAACCATTCGCGGCTGGTTTCGCAAGTGCGCCCCGGCATTTTGACCACCAAGGCCGAGGGCGGCGAGCAGAAGCAGTATTTCCTGCGCGGCGGCTTTGCCGATGTAAGCCCAACCGAGACCGCCGTGATCGCGGAATACGCCGTGCCGCTTGAGGAATTTTCGTCTGCGATGCTTGCAAGCGAGATCGAGCTTGCGCAAACCGCGCTGGACGATGCGCGCGACGATGCCAGCCGCTACGCGGCGGGGGACCGGCTGGAGCGTTTGCAATCCTTGGCTCCGCGCATTTCCAAGTAGGCTGGCCCGCGCTCGGATCTGGTATTGCGGTTGAGATGGGCCGGTCGCAGCGCAACACGCGCCGCCGGGACTAGAGCTAAGCCTCTGTATCTGTGGTAGAAATAGCGCCAGAAGGCTTCGCCATCCATTTAGACCGGAGACGAAGCGTATGGGCGTGCAAGGAACACTTTGCTGGGCAAGCCTTGCACGCTCAGAAAATGCGGGTTCCGTTCGGGATCAATCGGCCCGTACAGGTTGCGGCTTGCTGGCAGCCGTGCGGTGGGGAGCCGGACTTGCTTTCCGGTCCAGCCGCGCCGTCCTGTCCCGAGCCGCTCCGGGAGTGTGCTTGGCATTATGCAGCCGTGCCCGATGCGAAGCGCTGGACAGTGCTGCTTCCGCGATCTGGCGTGCGGAGATCTCCTCCTTCAACTGGGCTGTCAAAGTAATCGCTTTGTATTCGGCGAGCTGCCAGGCAGTCTCGATGTTCTGCCGCGCCTCTTCGGTTTGCACTAGCTGTGTATTGGCCGTCTGCAACGCGGTTTCCATGCCGCTCCTCGCCTGATGAGCGGCATAAAGATCGGCGTCCGTAGCTTCCAAACGGGCGGCGATGCGCACGCGTGCGTCTTCAGTCGCTTGATGCGCCTTGGTTTCCCCGGCAAGCTTTTCGCGGGTAGCCTGCCCGGCACGCTCAACGGCTGCCTTGGCAATTTCGGCGTATTCGTGCGCTTTAGTTTCGCGCTGCAGCTTGTCTTGCAGGGACTTCATTTCATCCTGGGCTGCTGAAAGGGCCAATTCTGCCGTGAGATTGGCTCTCGTGAGCGTGTAGTTCTCTTCGGCGGCGCGCCAGAACGACAGGCCGAAACCGAGCGCGAGCGACGTTACAGCGGCTAGCGCATAGATGAGATTGGATTTACTGTTCATTTGTATTCCTTACCGCAACGTTAATTGCACGCCATGCCTGTTCGTCTTGCTTAGTGGTAATATGAAAGGGTTAATGTCTGGTAATAGCGGTTGCGAATTCTATCGGAAGGCGCGCAAAACCGGGCGGGGCAGGCGGGGCCCGCCAAGAATCCGCCAAGTGTTGCTGGGACGCAAATCGGTGACCGCATTCGAGGCCGGAGCCGCGCGGGGGCGCGGCGGGCCGGGGACCGTCAGGTGTTATCCCTCCTCGTCCACAGGGCCGCACCAGCCCGGGAGGTAGCCGGCGTCTCGTCTTCTTGGCTAGTGTGTAAGCGGCTTCGAGGGTGGCTTCGAAGTCCTTCTCGGCGTCCTTGCGGTCGAAGCGGCGGCGCAGGAAATCGGCCCAGAGGAATTCGCTAAAGGGCGTGGTGTCCTTGGCGTAGCCTCCCTTACGGCGGAGGGCGCCTGCCAGGCTGCGGAAAGGATCGTCGGCCAGGTCTTCGATGGCCTTGGGGATATCCCGGTAATTGCGGCGCTTGCCATTATCGTCGAAGGGATGGACAAGCCCTCTATTGTCCATGAATACCCAGAAGGCGTCCTTTTCAAGCTGGCTCAAGTTCAATACAACAGTGACAATAACCTGCTTGTGGTCGGCAATCGGCATTGCCCGGCATAAATGGTGGTGGTCTATTACATAATATTTGTCTTTCGGTCCCTTGACGACGGGAATAACATGTTTTCGCACAAGTTTATCTGTATCATTTCCTGCCAGTTCCTTCATTTTCTTGGCTCTGGTTTCCGCTTCCCTCAGTCCAATCGTCATTTGCGTGGGCTTCAGACTGGCGATATCTACGGGGTGGGAAAGCGGGGCGCGGACCGATTGCATCATCATCGTGCGTTTCCTCTAAAAGGCCAGGGCAAGGGTTCAGACGGTTTGCGAAGAAGTGGGGCATGGCGACAGCCGGCCAAGGCCTCGCTTCCGAGCATTTACGCGAATGGATTGACGCAAGCTTCAGGAAAGTGGATGACTCGGCCTGCGCAATCGGATGGAGGGTAACATGACAACGGCGCGAAGCTGGTACAACCCGGTGGCGCTTATCCACTCGGTTATGATCCGCCCGAGGTTCTACGGGGCAGCCGTAGCGGGCGGGGTTGCGATGGCGCTGCTGCCGCCTGGCTGGCCCCATACGGTGCGGGCGGCGCTGGCATGGGACATTGGCGGCCTGATCTACCTGTTCTTCGCGCTGCGGCTGATGCTGAATTGCGGAGCGGACCGGATCAAGGCGCGCGCCGCCCGGCGCGACGAAGGCCGCGGCGTGATCCTGTTCATGATCCTGGCTGCCATCGTGGCGAGTTTCGCGGCCATTGCGGGCCTGCTTGGCGAAGCGAAGGCGCCCGGAACGGACCAGACCGAAAAGCTCATCCTGGCGGGGCTCGCGGCGGCGACGATCCTTATGTCGTGGAGTGTGACGCAGATCGTCTTTGCGATCCACTACGCACACGACTATTACCGCCCCGACGATGGCGGCACGGTTGGCGGCTTGCGCTTTCCCGAATGCGAAGACCCCGACTATTGGGATTTCCTCTATTTCTCCACCTCCATCGGCGCCACCTCGCAGACCTCCGACACCGAGATCCGCTCGCGCGCCTTGCGGCGGCTGGTGACGCTGCATGCGACGGTCGCTTTCTTCTTCAACACCGCGGTCTTGGCACTTACGGTCAACATCGCCGCGAGCCTTGCGGGCTAGCGTGAACCGGAGGATTTCATGAACGCTCAGTCTTCCCGGCAGCAGATCGCCGCTATCTATTGCGCCCTGTTCACAGCCGTTGTGCTGGCCTACTTCTTCGGCGACCGGCAACTTGCGGCGGTGCTCAAGCCCTATACGGGCGGGGTCGCGCTTTTCCCCGAGCTTACGCATGTCGTGGACGTGCTGGGGCCGCTGGCTTCCATAGGAGTGGCCGTAGCGGCGGCGCGGGCGATGGCGCGCGGCTCGCTGACACCGGCGGAGCAGGCGGTCCTGCGCGTCTCCTGCGCCATCCTGATCGCCTGGGCGCTCAAGGAAGAGCTGAAATGGGTGTTCGGCCGCACGTGGCCCGAAACCTGGCTCAAGCCCGCCAACCCGTCCTATTTCGGCGACGGCACCTACGGCTTTTTTCCTTTCCACGGGGGGCAGGCCTACGCTTCCTTCCCTTCCGGGCATACTACGGCGATTACGGCGTTTGCGGGCTCGCTTTGGTTCCTGTGCCCTAAGGCACGCTGGCTTGGGGTAGCCTTGGTGCTTTGCGTCGTCGTAGGGCTCCTGGGCGCCGACTATCACTGGCTTTCCGACATCATCGCAGGCGGAATTCTCGGTAGCACGACCGGCGCCGTGGCGGCCAATATCGGGCGCGGGGGAGCGGAAAAGGGCTAAGCAGAGTTCGCAAAAGTGGCCTTCCCGGTTTTGCGAAAAAACTCTGCGAAAAAATAAAAAATCTAAGCGGGCATTCGTTGGGGGAACCAACGAAAGTCTGCTTAGGGGGGCGGTTTAGCGGACGCAAGCGCCGCGCCTGCCGCCGCAAGAGATGGCAGGCAAGCGCGGCTCGTTGAATTTCCGGACGTTCAGCGCGAACCTTCCTTTTGCCCCTGGCTTGCCTCGATGAGCGCGTCGAGCGCGGCTTTGGCGCGGCCCTCCCCGATGGAAGCCTCCGCCAGCGCCACGCCTTCCTTCAAGCTTTCCGCCCGGCAGGCGATAATGAACGCCGCGGCGGAGTTCAGAAGCACGATATCGCGGTATGCACTCTTCTTGCCTTCCAGAAGCGCGCGCAGGGCCGCGGCGCTGTCCTCGGGCGAGCCGCCGATCAAGTCCTCGGGCTTGGCGAGGGCCAGGCCCGCATCGCTCGGGTAAACCTGGAAGGATGTGACCTTGCCGTTCTTCAGCTCGACCACATAGCTAGTCCCCGTCGTCGACAGTTCGTCCATGCCGTCGGCGCCGTGAACCGCCCAGACATGGATGGCGCCGGCGCGGTCCATCACCTCGGCGATGTGCGCGAGCCAAGCTTCCGAATAGGCGCCGATGAGCTGGCGCTTGGTATGGGCGGGGTTAAGGAGCGGCCCCAGCAGGTTGAAGATGGTGCGCAGCTTGAGGCCCTGCCGGACGGCGGCGGCGTGGCGCATGGCGGGATGGTGCGCGGGCGCCCACAGGAAGGCGAGGCCGGCTTGCTCGAAGCAGGCGGCCAGGCGGTCAGGCGTCAGGTTGATATTGACGCCGAGCTTTTCCAGCACGTCGGCCGCGCCGGATTTGGAGGAGACGGCGCGGTTGCCGTGCTTGGCAACGGGGACGCCGCCGCCCGCGACAACGAAGGCCGATGCGGTCGAGATGTTGTAGGTGCCCTTGGCGTCGCCGCCGGTGCCTACGATATCGACAGCACCTTCCGGAGCCTCCACCTCGACCATGAGGCTTTTCATGGCTGCGACCGCACCCGCAATTTCGTCGGCCGTTTCGCCCCGCACCTTCAGCGCCACGAGGAAGGCCGCGAGCTGAATTTCGGTGACGCCGCCCTGCATGATGCAGAGAAACGCCTCCCTGGCCTCCTCTTCGGAGAGCGCTTTGCCGGAGGCCGCCTTTTCGAAATGAGGACGGAACGCATTTTGTAATTCGAGCATTGTGGAATCCCTACTTGATTACTCTATTGCTTCCATAGGCGCTTCAATTTTGCGCCGGATGGAGCAATGAACCGGGGGAATCGCCCCTCACCCTGTCCCTCCCCGCAATCTCGCTTTGGCGAGATTACCATCTGGAGTGGCCAAATCCGCAAGCGAATTTGGCGGGAGAGGGAACGTCCTCTCAACGGCTGCGGCCGGCCCCTCTCCCATGGGGAGAGGGCAGGGGTGAGGGGAGTTGCGCTATGTTCGTGGCACGGCTGTGCATCCGGCACTCCCTGTCGCCTCAAGCCACAGCCGCTTTCGGGGCGGCTTCAAGGTTGGGGAGTTTGAGCCCCTTCTTCCGGGGCTCCCATTTGACGCCCACCATAATCAGGAAGTTCGCAAGCATGGCGTGGCCGTTGGCGCTTGCGATGCTTTCGGGGTGGAACTGCACGCCATAGACGCGCTCGGTCTTATGCTCCAGCGCCATGATGAGGCCGTCCGAAGTGTGCGCCGTCGCGGTGAGGCAGCCGGGCAGGCTGCCCGCCTCCACGATCAGCGAATGATAGCGCGTCGCCTCGAAGGCATTTTCCAGGCCCCGGAACAGGCTCGTGCCCTCGTGGTAGATCTTGGAGAGCTTGCCATGCATCAGGATGGGCGCCCGGATCACCCGCCCGCCATAGGCTTGGCCGATGGTCTGGTGGCCCAGGCACACGCCCAGAAGGGGGAAACGGCCCTTGTTCTTCCTGGTGAGTTCAAGGCAGATGCCGGCCTCGTTCGGCGTGCAGGGTCCGGGCGACATGACAATCGCCTCGGGCTCTTCCGCGAAGACCTCCGCGACGGTCTTTTCGTCGTTGCGGTAGACGCGGGCGTCCACGCCCAGATCGCCGAAATAGTGGACGAGGTTGTAGGTGAAGCTGTCGTAGTTGTCGATGATGGTGATCATTTGCTTAGCCTTGCCCGTTTTCGAGCTTATTCGGTGTCATGAAGAGCTGCAATTCGCCTGTGGCTGGTTTCAAGCTTTGCCATCGCTCCGTATCGAACAAGAAGCTTACGATGGAGGCGGTTGGCAGCTTCTCCTTGAATTCCTCCCGCGCCAGGTTCCCAGGCGGGGTCAGCGCTATGGCCAGCTCCTGCAGGCCGGGATTGTGGCCCAGGATCATGGCATGGGCTGTATCGCCGGGCAGTTCGCGCAGCAGCCTGAACAGCGTCTGCGCGCTTGCATTGTAAATCCGCTCGTCGAAGCGCACCTCCGGTTCGCAGGCCCATGCCCTGGGGGCTGCCAGCGACAGCGTTTCGCGCGTCCGCTTGGACGGCGAGCAGAGGATCAGGTCCGGCTCGATCTTGGCTATACGCAGCACTTTGCCCATCAGGGGCGCAGCCTTCACGCCCCGTTTCGCAAGCGGCCTGTCGAAATCCACGATATCCGGGTTTTCCTTCTGGCCGGACTTGGCGTGGCGGAACAACGTTACGGTTTTCATGGCACGTCCTCACCAATCAGCCGCTATTGCCCTCTCCTTGCCTGCCCCGCAAAGCGTACAGCCTCTTCCGCCGCCCGGAACAGGGCGCGCGCCTTGTTCTCGCATTCCGCCTGCTCCGATTCCGGCACGGAATCCGCGACGATGCCGGCACCCGCCTGCACATACATCGTGCCGTCCTTCACTATAGCAGTGCGCAACGCGATGCAGGTATCCATTTCCCCGTTGGCGGCGAAATAGCCAATGCAACCGGCGTAGACGCCGCGCTTGTCGGTCTCCAGCTCGTCGATGATCTCCATGGCGCGGACCTTGGGCGCGCCCGAGACGGTGCCCGCCGGGAAGCCTGCCATCAGCGCGTCGATGGCGTCGTGCTTTTCGCTGAGCTTGCCGGTCACATTCGAAACGATGTGCATCACCTGGCTATAATATTCGAGGAAGAAGCTGTCGGTGACGCGCACCGAGCCGATTTCGGCGACGCGGCCCACATCGTTGCGGCCGAGATCGAGCAGCATGAGATGCTCGGCGCGCTCCTTGGTGTCGGCAAGCAGGTCGGCGGCAAGGCGCCTGTCGTCTTCGGGCGTGCTCCCTCGCGGCCTCGTTCCGGCAATGGGCCGGATGGTGACTTCGCCGGCTCGGACGCGCACCAGGATTTCGGGGCTGGAGCCTGCCACGGCGAAGCTGCCGAAGTTGAGGAAATAGAGGAAGGGCGCCGGGTTGATGCGGCGGAGCGCGCGGTAGAGCGCGAAGGGCGGCAGGTCAAAGCGCGTGGAGAAGCGCTGGGACAGCACAACCTGGAAGATATCGCCAGCCGCGATGTACTCCTTGGACTTGGCGACCATCGCCATGTAGTCCTTGGGCTTCATGTTCGACTTTGTGGCGGGAAGCTTGAAGTCCAGGCCATCGGCGGAAGGCGCGTGGGCATTTCCGGTGTCGAGCGCATCCTGGATCTGGGAGAGGCGCTCCAGCGCGCGCGAGTAGGCCGCCTTGGCCGGAATGCGCTTTTGCGGGCGCACCGTGGTGACGACGGTCATCTCGTCTTTGACGGCGTCGAAGATGACCATCACGCCGGGCCGCATGAGAAAGGCGTCCGGCGCGCCGACTGGATCGGGCTTGTCCGAGGGGAGCCTTTCGACGAGCCGCACGGTGTCGTAGCTCAGGTAGCCGAACACGCCCGCGGCCATGGGCGGCAGGTGCTCGGGGATTTCGACCTTGGACGCCTCAAGCAGTTCGCGCAGTGCTTTGAGCGTGCCCGCCTTGCAGGGCTTGAAGGCGTTGGCATCGGTTTGCGGGCTCTCGTTGATTTCGGCGTGATCGCCGTTCGCGCGCCACAGCACATCGGGGTCGAGGCCGATGATCGAATACCGGCCGCGCACGGCGCCGCCTTCGACGGATTCGAGGAGGAAGGAGTAGGGCCGGTCCGCGGCGAGCTTCAACATGGCCGCGACGGGGGTTTCGAGGTCGGCGATCAGTTTGGTGGAAACGAGCTGGGCTGCGCCCAGGGCGTAGCGCTTGGAGAACTCGGAAAACGAAGGTTCGGCCTTCATTGGTTTGGCAATCCTTTTGGCGTTGACTATCGGGGGTCGTGCCAAATCCGGCGATTGCTTCGCGGGTTATGCCCCTCACTTAAGAGACTCCCTGCATTCCGCCGCAGTTAATGCCGGCGTTCCTTCTTCCCCTTGAAAAGAAGAGCAGGATGAAGGGGCTTTCCGCTACCCTCGTGTAAAGCGGCCGCGCGGATCAGGCTTCACTCATTGTGCGGCGGCTACGCCATCGAAAATCATTCACCTTCATCGACGCTGCCTCCCCCGGCCACAGCCGCGAAATTCTTGTGGTCGATGGTCACGCCGGTGGTCTTCTCGGCCCCGGTCAAATATTGGGCGAAGTTGTCCTCTGCGATCTGCGAAGACAGCCGCTGCTCCAGCGACTTGGACTGCATTTCGTTGAGCGGTCCAGGCTCCGCCACCTTGACTACTTGAAAGACTACACGGGACTCGCCGTCGCTACCTTGCGCTGAGGCAGCATCGGCTTCGGCGAGCGAAAACGCCTGCGCGATGGCCGATTGCGGTACGCCCGGTTCAGAGCCGTCGCGCTTGAGCGGCGGGCTGGTCTTCACGGCGGCTCCGGCGCTCTTGGCGACTTCGGCGATTTTGTCGCCATGGCTCAGGCGTTCCACCAGCTCGCGGGCCTTGGCGGCGAGCCTCGCCCGGATCTGCTCCTTCTTCCAGCCGGACTCCACGTCCGCCTTTACTTCCTCATAAGGCTTCTGCCTGGCCTTGATCACGTCCAGCACGTCGTACCATGCATAGCCGCCGCCTTGCAGGCGCAGCGCATCGTTCTCGACGCCGGGGTCGGACTTGAAGGCACCATCGGCGACCGTCGCTGCCGGTACGGAGCCTTGTACCTGCTTGCCGTCCAGGCCCTCGCCCTTGCGGTCGAGGGTCAGCTCGTCGACCGCGAGGTTCAGCTTCTTGGCGATGTCCTGCAGCGGGAGGCCCGCGGCGCGCTCCTCTTCGAGCTGCTTGACAAGCTTGGCCGATGCTTCGCTGGCCTTCGCCCGGAGCAGGCTTTCGCGAATCCCGGCCTTTACGCTGTCGAAGCTTTCCTCTTTGCTGGGAACGATTTCATCCACGCGCAATATCACCCAGGAAAGCGGACCGTCGATGGGCTTGCTTGCTTTGCCCTTCTTGAGGCTGAAAGCCGCATCGAGAATCGCCTGGTTCGAATCGAACTTTTCGCCCAGCTCCGTTCTTGAAACAGAACCCAGATCGATGTCGCTGCCCTGGAAGCCCGCAGCCTTGGCAATCTCGTCGAAGCTCTTGCCCGCGCCAAGCTGTGCCTCCGCGGCCTCGGCGGCCTCTTTCGTCTTGAACGGGATCAGCGAGATTTTCCGGCGCTCCGGCACCGCGTAGTTGGCGGGCTGCGAGTTGTACTTGGCCTTCACCTCTTCATCCGGAATGGCGATGCCGGCCGTTGCGGACTGCGGCGTCACAGCGAGCACCGCGACCTTTCTGAATTCCGGCGCCATGAACTGCGTCTTGTGGTCGTCGTAGAAGCTCTTGAGGGCTTCTTCCGAAGGGGCCTCTATGGTTCCGGCGGCGCTGGCTGTAAGCGTGAAGTAGGCGATGGTACGCTGCGCATTGAGGTAGCGGTTGTAAACGTCGAGCAGCGTCTTGGGCACGATGCCGCTGCTAGAGAAGATGCCCTGGATCTGCTGCCTTACGATGTCCTCGGTAAGCTCGTGCTGGAAGTAGGCTTCGCTGTATCCCCGCTGCTGCAAATAGAAGCGGTATTTCTGGGGGTCGAAGTTTCCGGAAGCATCCTGAAAGGCAGGGTTGCTGCGGATGATATTGCCTAAGCCGTCCAGCGACAGGCCCAGATTGAGCTTCGATGCCTCGGAATTGAGC
This sequence comes from uncultured Alphaproteobacteria bacterium, assembly GCA_963767435.1. Taxonomy (GTDB): domain Bacteria; phylum Pseudomonadota; class Alphaproteobacteria; order Rhizobiales; family Rhodomicrobiaceae; genus Rhodomicrobium. The sequence goes on along the minus strand of CAVYEY010000004.1, from coordinate 114,758 downwards.
AGCGTTTCCTGGATAAGCCCCTGCAGCGTCTGCTGCGGCAGGCCGAACGCCTTCGCCTGAGCCGCCGTGATCCGCTGCTTTGCCCTGGCGGAGATGTTTTCGATCATCCGGTCGTAGGCGTTCTTGTATTGCTGAGGCGTGACTTCGATTGAGCCCACCTTGGCAATATAAGAGTGCCCGCCCAGGCGCTGGAACGAAAAATTCCCGCCGAACTGGATGGCGAAGGAGATGATCAGAACCCCGAATAGCAGGAAAGCGCCTGCTTTCCTCATCATTTGCATCATGGCAGGCGATAGTCCTTCATAAAGCCGAGACGGTCCTTGATTCGGGCGCGTAATTCAGCCAGGGTCCGCTTTGCGCCGTAATTTAGAGGATAAAAACGGCCGCGCAACAGAAGATTGACGCTACGCACCCGCTTTTGGGGAGAAATACTGATGAGTCTACCGGAGCTTATCGTCGCTGGAAACTGGAAGATGAACGGCACCGCCGCGGATCTCGCCGAGATTGAGGCTGTGCGTGCTGGCGCGCCGTCATCGAAGGCCGGGATTTGGATTTTCCCGCCCGCGACGCTTATAAGCGCGGCAGCCGCCTTAAGCGGCGGCACTCACGTTCTCACCGGCGCGCAGGATTGCCATGCGAAGGACTCCGGGGCTTTTACCGGCGATCTTTCCGCGCCAATTCTTAAGGATGCCGGCGCTGCCGCGATCATCGTCGGACACAGCGAGCGGAGGAGCGGCCACAGCGAAACCAGCCGCGAGGTCAAGGCTAAGGCCGAGGCGGTATTGAAGGCCGGCCTTCCGGTCATCGTCTGCCTTGGCGAGACCAAGGGCGAACGCGAGGCGGGGCTTGCTCCTGCGGTTTGCAGGCGGCAGCTTGCCGATAGCCTGCCCGCGGCAAGCACGCCGGAGAACACCGTCATCGCTTATGAGCCGGTCTGGGCCATCGGCACCGGCCTGCAGGCGACGGTAGAGGACATAACGGCCATCCACGCAGTGCTGCGCGCGGAGCTTGCCAAGCGCGAGGGAACCGGCACCGGGCGCTGGCGTATTCTTTATGGCGGCTCGGTCAGCCCGGCCAACGCCGCGGGTATTTTCGAGAGCGGCGAGGTTGACGGCGTGCTGGTTGGCGGAGCGAGCTTGAAGGCGGCCTCGTTCCTTGCAATTATCGCGGCCGGAGCGGCGGCCTTGGAGCGCCGGAAGTCCTAAGGGTTCGATGCGAAATAGGCGCTCCATTTCGCTTGTCCTTTTGCCCGTCCGCTGCGTTGCGGACCGGGTTACATATCTCGATATGCGCCCCGTTCCGCGCCTGGCGGGCCGGCCAAAAAACTGCGCGATCTGGAGCGCTTATTTCGCATCGAACCCTAACCGTTGAAGAGGCCGGAGATGAGTCTTCGCTGCATTTGCGCCAAGCCGCGCTGGATCGCAATGGGGGCGGGTTTGTGCCTGCTTGGGCTGCTCCCTCCGGCGCTTGCGGCGCCGCTCGACAAGGCTGCCTGCGCCAAGCTCACGCTGGATATGCAGAACATGAAAATGCTTGAGGTCGACAAGCTGATGGACAAGGGGCCTGCCTGGGCGGCCTCGAATCTTTCGGATGCCGATCTAAGCCTCGTGCGGCAATATATCGACCTCGACGAGCAGTTGAAGTTCCGCTGCTCGGCACCAGGTTCGCTGGTCCATCTCAAGCATCTCGACGATGAGGATGACGAAAGCGGCGGAGCCAAGCAAGCCCCGTCCGCCGGCGGCGAGGCCAAGAAAGGCCAAACCGCCGCTGGGCAGGAAGAGGAAGCAGCTCCGCCACCCGGCGCAAAGCAAAAGGCCGCCAAGGCTCCCGCGAAGAAAAGCACGCCGCAGCCTCAAAACGCCACCTCGCAGTAAACGCCGGCCTAATCTCCACCTTCGACAGGCGCGTGGCATAAACTTTCATAGTTGACTTCCATTGCAAGCGGATTTCATTTAGTTGGACCGCGGGTTCGAAAGTTGCCGGAGGCGAGTGGGGCTTCTGCGCACGGGAGCCAGAGCTTGGAAGAGGTAGAGGACCGCAACAGCGAAGCTTGGTTCCGAGCCATCCTCGATGGCGTGCTCGAAGCTTTCGCTGGAGTAAACCTGCGCGGGGAAATGATCGTGTTCAATCCCGGCGCGGAAGCTCTGTTTGCGCGTCCGGCCTCCGAAATCTTGGGACGCGGTATCGCCGGATGCGGGCTGCCGGAAAATCTGGAGCAGGCCATCGCGGACACCATTCGCGAAGCCAAGGCGGGCGGTCCCGTGCCCAGGAGGAGCTTCGAAATCGAAATTCTGCGCAGCGAGGGCCAAGCGCTCGTTGCGGATGCGTATGTATTTGCAGCCAGCGCGGGACAGGAGACCATAGCGGCCGTCCACCTGCACGATCTTACCAAGCGGCGGCAGGCAGAGAGGAAAACTCAGCGGCTCAGCCAGATCTTGAGAACCATGAGCGCCGGCAACCAGGCCATGGTCCGCGCGGCCGATGAAGACGAACTCTACCGCGAGATGTGCCGCGTAATCGTCGAAGTGGGCGGATACCGCATGGCTTGGCTCGGCGTTGCAGAGAACGATGAGGAGCGCACGATCCGCCCGGCAGCCTTTGCCGGCCATGAGGCGGGCTATCTTTCACAGATGAAGATGAGTTGGGCGGACAACCCTTGGGGCCGCGGCCCAGCCGGCGTAACGATCCGCACGGGCATACCGCAGTTCAACAACAATATGGCAGCCAACCCCGTCATGGCGCCGTGGCGCGAGGCGGCACTGGAACGGGGCTATCTTTCGAGCATAGCGGCGCCCCTGAAAGACAAAGACAGAGTGTTCGGCGTGCTTTCGATCTATGCGGACGAGGCGAACGCCTTTGGCAACGAGGAGCAATCCCTGTTGGGAGAACTCGCCGACAACGTCTCCTTTGGCATCGTCACCCTGCGCACCCGCCGCGCCCACGATGAGATGGCACATGCGCTACTCCACGCGCAAAAGATGGAAGCCCTTGGCCAAATGGCGGGCGGGATCGCGCACGATGTCAATAACGTGCTTCAGATCATGGAGTCCGCCGCCCGGCTAATGGAGCGCCGGCCGGACGATGTCCAGTTCCGGGAAATGTCGATCAAGGCCATTCTCGATGCCGGGGCCCGCGCCTCGTCGCTGACCCGCCAGTTGCTGGCCTTCTCGCGCCGGGGCGTTCTCGAAGCCAAAACGGTCGTCCCTTCCCTCGAAGCGCCGAAATGGCGCGATATCATGAAGCGCTCTGCGCGGGAGGATGTGCGTGTGGACGTCGAAATCCCCGCAGCGATTTGGCCGGTCCTTTGCGATCCGAACTCCCTTGAGGTCGCGCTCATCAACCTCGCCGTCAATGCGCGCGACGCCATGCCCAGCGGCGGGACGCTCACCGTGAGCGCACGCAACGTAAGCGCCGGGATTGCGGATTTCGTCGAGATCTGCATCGCCGATACCGGCTGCGGCATCGATGCGGAAGTCCTGCCGCGGGTTTTCGAGCCCTTTTTCACCACCAAGGCCACAGGTCAGGGAACGGGGCTAGGGCTTAGTCAGGTCTATGGATTCGCCACCCAATCCGGCGGCAGCGTCGGGATCGACTCCACGGTGGGACGCGGCAGCAAGATTACGCTTCGCTTACCGCGCAGCCTTGGGGAGGAGTTCGCCACGGCGCCGGAAGCCGCGGGATGGAACGCGCTCTGCCTCGACGTTCTTGTTGTGGACGACAATGTGGAGGTCGGGCTGGCCGTTAAGAACATGGCAATGGCGCTTGGCTGCAACGTGATAGTGGCGGACTCTCCGGCGAAGGCGCTGAACGACCTCGCTACTGGCCAATTCGATATTCTTCTGACCGACTTGGCTATGCCGGGGCTTTCGGGACTGGAGCTTGCAAAAGCGGCGCGGGCGAGGGATGGCGCGCTTGGCATTATCCTCATGTCCGGCTATCCGAATACCTTCGAGCTGCGTGAGACCGGCTACGACTTGCTTCGCAAGCCGTTCGGCACCGCCGATCTTGAGGCCGCGATCAGGCGCGCGGCTAGCCGCGCCAGCAGTGGCGCCACCGGAGCGGAACTCGTCCCTGCCGTTCCCGGAGTGTAACGCCGGGTAGTAATGAACCGCGTTCAGGCGTTCCCCTACCAGAAGCGGCAAGGTGAGGGGATAAACCTTCAATGCTGGCACGGGCGGTTCAGCGCACGCTGCGCAGGCGATTTGCCTCGTCGAGCACGGCCCGCACCTTCTGCAGAAGCTCGCCCTGCGTGTAAGGCTTGCTCAGCAGATTCACATTCGCATCGAGCCGGTTCTGGTGGACGATGGCGTTACGGGAGTAGCCCGTCGTGAACAGCACCGGCAGTCCGGGGCGCTTGCCGAGCGCGGCTTCGGCGAGCTGGCGGCCGGTCATTTCCTTGGTCATGACGACATCGGTGAACAAGAGGTCGATCCGCGCGCCGCTTTCCAGATGCGTCATCGCTTCCGGACCATCCTTCGCGACGAGGACGCTATAGCCGAAATCTTCCAGCGCCTGGCAGGCGAATTCCAGCACGCCTTCATTGTCTTCGACGGCCAGCACGGTCTCCGGCCCCCTGGCGCGGGCGAACGGTTTGGGATCGGGCTCCGCCGGCTTGGGAACGGACGCCATCCCGGCCTGCTGCAGCCTCGGCAGGTAGATTTTTACCCTGGTGCCATGGTCCACCTCGCTATAGATACGGATATGGCCGCCGGACTGCTTGACGAAGCCGTGCACCATGGAAAGCCCGAGCCCCGTGCCCAGGCCGGGTTGCTTGGTGGTGAAGAACGGTTCGAACACGCGCTCCAAGACTTCAGGCGGAATCCCGGTTCCGGTGTCTGTCACGCTTAGCACGACGTACTGGCCCGGCGGTACATCGCCAAAGCCTGCCGCGTAGCCTTCGTCCAGGTGGCCGTTGGCGGTCTCGATGGCGATTTTTCCGCCCTCCGGCATGGCGTCCTTGGCATTGATAGCGAGATTGACCAGCACGTTTTCGAGCTGATTGGCGTCGGCCAGTGTCAGCCACAACCCGCCGGCCAGCACGGTCTCGATGGTGACAGGCGTTCCCACGGTGCGCATCAGCAGATCGGAAAGGCCCGCTACGCACTTGTTGAGGTCCAGGGGCACGGGATCGAGCGGCTGCAGGCGGGAGAAAGCGAGCAGGCGATGCGTGAGCTTGGCAGCGTTCTTGGCTCCCGCCATCGCAGCATCGAGAGGCCGGATCAGTTCAGGGCCAGGCGGAACCGCTGGCAATGCGGCGCTGGATGGTATCGAGGTTGCCCATGATAATAGTGAGGATGTTGTTGAAGTCGTGGGCCACGCCTCCGGTGAGCTGGCCGACCGCCTCCATCTTCTGGGCCTGGCGCAGGGATGCTTCCGCTGTTTCCCTCCTGGCGGCCTCGTCCCGGAGGTTCCTGACGAGACGGGCCTGCACGCGGATGGATGCGGCGGAAAGGAGCCAGGCGCCGGCCAAGCCGGACAGGATCAGGAAAAGCAGGATGCTCCGGTCGCGCCGCTCCGCGCGCTGCTGGATAGCCAGAACGGTTTTCCCGGTTTGCGAGATTTCCCCGATCAGCGACCTGATTTCGTCCATCACCTCTTTGCCGGGCACAGCCAGTTCCGCCGCCTCGTCCCGCTTGCCCGCGCGCAGCAGTGCCAGGATTTCTTCGATCACCGCCAGCTTCGATTGGATGAGCGGCCGGAGCCTGACCAGAGCTTTTTGCTGCTCGGCATTATCGAGGGTCAGTTGGCGCAACTTGGCGAGGTCCGGCTGGATTTGAGCCAGCGCCGCATGGTAGGGCTCAAGAAAATTCTCCTGCCCGGTCAGCATGTAGCCGCGTTCGCTCGTCTCCGCGTCCTGAATTTGGCTGAGCAGGCTGCTGGCGGCAAGGCGGACTTCGAGCGTGCCGGATATCAGGTTTGCGGTGTCCGACATGCGAAAGAACATGGCTACGGCCGCGACGCCTGCCGCAAAGACTAGCGCAGCCGGGATCAGCAGCATTCGTTCCCTGCTCAACCCTTTCTCTAGTTTTGCGAAATGCTCAACCCAGGTCAAACGATCACGCTCCGGCACTGCCAGGGAATACTGTACTGCTTCCGTATAACTGTTATAGTGCAATTGCTTGAATGAAAAGAGGTGTCTTCGATGGCGCGCATTCTGGTAGCCGATGACGAGCCGATGATCTCGCTGTTGCTGGAGGACTGGCTCGACGAACTCGGCTACGAGGCCGTTGGCCCTGCGCGCACCGTTGCCGCCGCCTTGGCCCTGATCGGCTCCAAGCCGCCGGACGCGGCTATCGTCGACGTCACATTGGGCAGGGAGACCGGTTATCCCATCGCAGAGCGCCTGACAGAGTTAGGCATTCCGTTCGTTTTTGCCACTGGCCAGGCCGAGGGCACCTTGCAGGCGCCCTTCACGGATGCGCCCATGCTGAGTAAACCCTTCGATTTTGCCGCGGTTGAGGCGGCGGTTGCCCGGATGCTCGAAAAACCGGCCCGTTAGCAGCTGGACCAGCGGGTATCGAGCCCATATTCAGCGAATTGGGAATCACGGGTGGCAGGTCAGAAGCTGTAACGAACTGGGGGTTGCCGGCAGGGAGGACGGCTTTGCCGCCACATTGGAATGGGCAGGTTGTGCCATGAATGGAGGGCTGTAACCCCTCATCCTGTCCTTCTCCCTATGGGAGAAGGGACGCCCTAACAACGGTTGCGGCGGAACTCCCTCTCCCATAGGGAGAGGGCTGGGGTGAGGGGTTACAGCCCTCCATTCATGGCACAACCTGCCGGGCATGCGCTTTCGCGGGGCCGGCGCCGCGGGCCGGATTGCGGGCTTTCTGCCGCTACCAGCCAATTGCTTCGCACGCTTGCTCGCAGGAGGCAGGTTCAGGCGGCGCGGACGCCGGCGAGGAAGCCGTGGACCTGACCGCACAGCTGCTCGGCTTGCGACGACAGTTCGCTCGCAGAGGAATGCACAAGCGATGCCGCCTGCCCGCTCGCCTTGGCGATTTCACTCATTTGCTTGACGATGTTCGACACCTTTTTGGTGTCGGCCGCAGCTTCCTGGACGTTACGGGCGATTTGCTGGGTCGTAGTGCCCTGCTCGGTAACTGCCGCGGCAATCGACGCCGATATGTCGTTCAGCAAGTTCGACGGCTGCGCAGATCTGCTGGATTGCCGCAGCGGCCTTACCTGCCGCTTCCTGGATTCCGGCGATTTCCGCCGAAATATGTCCGGTGGAATTTGCAGTCTGGGCGGCGAGCGATTTAACTTCGTTTGCCACGACGGCGAAGCCCTTGCCGGCATCGCCTGCACGCGCGGCTTCGATGGTCGCGTTAAGGGCAAGCAGGTTGGTCTGGGAAGCGATACCCTGTATGAGCGAGACGACCTCTCCGATACGTCCGGCGCTTGCAACGAGATCCTGCACAATCGCCGTCGTCTGTGCCCCTTGGGCCATTGCATCCCCCGCCATGCTGGATGCCTTTCCCACCAATTGAGCGATCTCGGCGATTGTTGCGGACAATGCCTCCGTGGCCATCGCAACGGTTTCGACATTCGTGGCTGCATGTTCCGAAGCCATCGCAACGGTTTGGGATTCCTGAGCCGCAGTACCCGCGCCGGACGACCAGGATTGAGCATTCGCGCACATTCCATTCGCGGCGATGGATACAATTTCGGCGACCCCCAGAGCAGTGGATTTGAAGTTCTTGGTCAGCGTGCCGATCGTCTGGGCGCGCTGCTGCTCGGTCTTGAGCTTCTGTTCCTTTTCCGCTTCGAGCCGCTGCACCTCCAGGCCTTTCTGCCGGAAGACTTCGACGGTGCGCGCCATCTCGCCAATTTCGTCGCCGCGTGCCGAATAGGGGACGTCGAGCTGGTGGTTGCCCGCTGCCAGTTCCTTCATAGCCGTTGTCATGCCGCGGATAGGATTGGCGATGCTGCTGCCAATGAACCCAGCCAGCACCAGGCCGGCTAATAAAGCTACGGCGGAAAGGAAAAGACTGAGACGCCCGGCCCAGGCCGCGGTTGAAGACATCGAGCCCAGATCGCCTTCGCGCTGTGCTGCGGCTCTGCGGCGCAGTTCTCCGATTGCAGACGTTAGTTTGGTACTCACCTCTCTGCGCTGCTTTATCACTTCCTCGACGGCAGCAGTTGCACTGCCGATGTCCGCGACGCTTTTGCGGATTGCAGGAAGCGTCCCGGAGAGTACGCCGATCTGGTGGAGAATAGCATCGCTGCCAGCCGCTGCTTCCTTGAGCGGGCCAAGCTCGCGCCCGGCGCGCTCAAACGCTGCTTCCGCCTCGTTTTCGTCCGCGGGGTTGCGCGTAAACATGAAGCGCGAGGTATTTTGAAGACCGGACTCGACGGCTTGCACCAGGTGCATCGCACCGGAAGCGAGATCGAGCCGGTTTTCTTTTTCGATGCGGCTGAACAGCGCGCTGGTGGCGTTCGTCATGACGATGCCGGTAGCGCCGGCTTCGTCTCCAGCCATTCTGCGGCCGCCGACCACCGGGATTGTCTTTCCGACGATTTCCAGATAGCTGCCGAGCGCCGCCGATATCTGGCCGGTCAGCGCGCGTTCCTCTTCGCGTTGGGGAAGCAGCTTGAACTTTTCGAACGCCGCCGAAAGCGTGTCCGCGCGCTGTTTCAATAATCCGGCTTCGCTGCTGCTCCCGGTAGCCCAATACAGGTTGATTTGCTTGCAGGTTTCCAAATGCCGGAATTCCAGATCGTTCACAACCTCGAGAACGCGGGTGGCGTTTTCGACGGGTGCTACTCCGGCTGAAATGGCGCCGACGCTGATTCCGGCGACAGCCGCCACCGCTGCAAGCAGGAACAGGACGATCCCGAAGCCGCCAAATACCCGGGCCCGGACGGATAGGCCGGAGGCGTTCACCAGCCGGGATGGGAAAGGCAAGCTTGCCATGATGGGTCTCCAATTTCCACCGGGCCGGTCCTATTGCGCATAGCGGATGTGTCCGATCTGCTTTGCGCAGGGCTTTCCGGCGAACTTGGCATGGGCCGGCTTCAGCGCGGCAAGGAATGCTTCGCGGCCGATTTTGGCGACGGCCGCCATGCCGGCGGCGCGCAGGGTTTCGGCGCCCTTCTTCCCGGCCTCCTGGGCGTATTTGCGCGCGGCAACGCCGCCAATGCGCACGGCTCCGGCGAAGGCGGCGGTTGCGGACAAAATGCCAATCGCCAGGGCGGCGGCGCTCGGGTGCTTCAGCATGGAATGCCCTTTCTAGAAATTTGGGCACACCATAGGCGGGCAGGCTTGCGTCATGGTAAACCGGTTGCAGACAATGCGTCCAATTCAACCGAATTCAGGCCGATTCCGGCCGGAACCCGCGGTCATGCGCTTCGTGCCACCGCTGCTTCGCCTGTTGCCGGTCATGTCGCCCATGGGTTTTGCGCCGTCCGGTGAGCTGTTAAAAATGGGTGAAGGCCGTAAGCGCGCGCGGCATGGTTAATGCAGACGTGGTTAATGCTGAATCGGGGTGCGCAAAATTGGCCAGAATTTGCGGAAAAGCGGCCAAAATTGCCCGGATTCCGGCATCCAAAACTACGGTTAAATATAATTGCAGATTTGAATTAACCAAGGCGGGTGCGCGAAAATCTGGAAATTATCAATGATATTCAATCGTTTACACGTGCGGGCTGCTCGTTCGCCCCGCTTTTGCCGGAATTTATTCCATCCGGAAAGCGGTCCCCGCCGGTAACATCTCTTAACCAATCCGGCCTGTTGTGCGGTTTTGACTGCGCTTGTCCGGCGCTTTTGCGCTGTGCGGAGGCGGGCCGGCATTTGCTGGCTTGATCTTGGAGCGAAAAGCGGTCATGTAGTGCTTAAACTTGCGCCAAGCGGCGCGAAGCGCGATAGCGCCGTTTTCCCGAAATTCCGTCTGGACAAGCTTCGATGGTTACAGTCCTTCTCGTCATCCATATCATGGCCGCGTTCTCGATGATCGTGCTCATCCTCCTGCAGCGCTCCGAAGGCGGCGCGCTCGGCATGGGCGGCGGCGGAGGCGGCTTCGTGTCCGGCAGGGCTGCGGCGAACCTTCTGACCAAGATGACCGGTGGCCTGGCCGCCGTTTTCTTCGTGACCAGCCTTAGCCTTGGCGTGCTGAGCCACCGGGCTGGACCCGCCTCCGCGGTGGGCCTGCCCACGCAGACCGCTCCTGCTTCGGCTCCTGGCGAAGCTGCCCCGGCTGCCCTTCCCGACATCTCGATCCGCACCCAGAAGCCCGCGGCACCAGCCGCGCCTGCGGCTCCGGCCCTGCCGCAATCCAAGTAATTGCGGCGGCGGAGCGGCGCGGCTGCTTCATGCGGCCGTTGAAAACCTGGAGCTTTCACTTTCGCTTGAAGCCGCGAAGCGTTAGGTTTTGAGTCCATGGCGCGATATATCTTCATTACCGGCGGCGTGGTCTCCTCACTGGGCAAGGGTCTCGCTTCAGCAGCGCTTGGCGCGCTCCTGAAGGCTCGGGGCTATTCGGTGCGGCTGCGCAAGCTCGACCCCTATCTCAATGTCGATCCGGGCACGATGAGCCCCTATCAGCACGGCGAGGTGTTCGTAACCGACGACGGTGCCGAGACCGATCTCGACCTCGGCCACTACGAGCGCTTCACCGGCGTCTCGGCTAGGCGGGACGACAACATCACCACCGGGCGCATCTACCAGAACGTGCTCTCCGCGGAGCGGCGCGGCGACTATCTGGGCGGTACGGTCCAGGTGGTTCCGCACGTTACCAACGCCATCAAGGAATTCGTCCTGACGGGCAACGAGGACGCCGATTTCGTCCTCGTCGAGATCGGCGGCACGGTCGGCGACATCGAAGGGCTGCCGTTCTTCGAGGCCATCCGCCAGATCGGCAACGAGTTGCCGCGCGGAGACGTGGTCTTCATCCACCTGACCTTGCTGCCCTGGGTGAAGGCTGCCGGCGAGCTTAAGACCAAGCCGACGCAGCACTCGGTCAAGGAACTGCGCTCCATCGGCATCCAGCCCGATATCCTGCTTTGCCGCTCCGAGAAACCGGTGCCCAAGAGCGAGCGCGCCAAGATCGCGCTGTTCTGTAACGTGCGCGAAAGTGCCGTGATACAGGCGCTTGACGTGGCCAACATCTACGATGTGCCGCTGGCCTACCACGAGGAAGGGCTCGACCGCGAGGTGCTGGCAGCCTTCGGCATCAACGGCGCACCGCCGCCCCAGCTCGATGTGTGGCGGAAGATCTCGCACCGCATCGCCCATCCGGACGGCGAGGTTTCGGTTGCCATCGTGGGCAAGTACACGGTCCTCAAGGACGCCTACAAATCGCTGATCGAGGCGCTCACCCATGGCGGCATTGCCCAGGGCGTGCGCGTCAATATCCACTGGGTCGATTCCGAGCTGTTCGAACATGGCGACCCGAGCGCACATCTTGAAAATATCCACGGCATCATCGTGCCCGGCGGCTTCGGCGAACGGGGGGCCGAGGGCAAAATCGAGGCCGCGCGTTATGCCCGCGTGCGCAAAGTGCCCTATCTCGGCATCTGTTTTGGCATGCAGCTTGCGGTCATCGAGGTGGCGCGGCATGTGGCCGGCATCGATGGCGCGAACTCCACCGAGTTCGGTCCAGCGGCCGAGCCTGTGGTGGGCCTGATGACCGAGTGGATCAGCGGCTCGGCCCCGGTGCACCGCGACGCGCAAAGCGATAAGGGCGGCACCATGCGGCTTGGAGCCTACGAGGCCGTGCTGGCCGAGGGCAGCCAGGTCGCGCAAATATACGGCCGCACGCGGATCAGCGAGCGCCACCGCCATCGCTACGAGGTGAACATCAACTACCTTGAGCGGCTCGAAGCGGCGGGCTTGCGATTCGCGGGCATGTCTCCCGACAAGAGGCTGCCGGAAATCGTCGAGATCCCGGGACACCCCTGGTTCGTGGGTGTGCAGTTCCACCCCGAGCTTAAATCGAGGCCGTTCGACCCGCATCCGTTGTTCGCTTCATTCATTGGAGCAGCGGTCCATCAGAGCCGGCTTGTGTAAGCTTGCGCTTCCATGAAGCAGGTTTAGGCTGGCTCAAGCAGGTGCAGGCACGCTGCGTCCAATGCTGGCCAGCGGGCGATAAAAATGGATAAGACTGTCTACTTTGTCCGGCACGCGCAGAGCCTAGCCAACGCCGGGGCAATCTTTCAGCCGCCCGAATCGCCGCTGAGCGAGAGAGGCCGCAAGCAGGCGGCTTGCATCGCTGCCCGCCTTGCCAGGCTTCCGTTGCAGGCGCTTGTGTCGAGCACTTATGAGCGGGCCAAGGAAACGGCCGGCGCCATCTCGCAAGCCACGGGACTTAAGGCCGAATATTCGGGATTTTTCGTCGAGCGCATGAAGCCGCCGGCGGTCAACGGCAAGCCGGTCTCCGACAAGGAGGCCCATGCGATCTGGACCGAATGGAATTGCAGCTTCTACCTGCCCGGCGTTCGCGTCGGCGGGGGCGAGAATTTCGAAGACTTGATCGCGCGGGCGGATTCGGCGCTGGCCTATCTACAAAATCGCTGCGAAACCTCAATTGTTGCCGTGACGCACGGCTATTTCCTGCGGTCGATGATAGCCCGTGCAGTGCTAGGCGGGCTGCTTACCGGGGAAACCTTCAGACGCTTCCAGCACTTCGCATCCGTGGAGAACACCGCTTTGACGGTCATGCGGTATGAGAAGGGGTCTGAAGAGCCAGGCTGGCGCGTCTCGATCTATAACGACTACTCCCGTCTCGGCTAGCAGGGCTGAAACTGCCGGGCTGTGGCTGCGAACGCCGGCAGCGCTATTGGCCTTGGCGGGGATGCCGTGTTAGACACGGACCTTCGCCAGCATTTCCGCCCGAAAGCCACGCCATGAGCCAGCAGACATCCGCAGTTCTATCTCCCAATCCCGTAGTCAAGATCGGCAGCGTGAGCATCTCCAACCGCTTGCCGCTTGCGCTTTTCGCCGGGCCTTGCCAGCTCGAAAGCCGCAATCATGCGCTCGAGATGGCTGCAGCGCTGAAGGAGATCGCGGACAAGCTCCGTATCGGCGTGATCTACAAGACCTCGTTCGACAAGGCAAACCGCACCAGCGCCGGAGCCGCGCGCGGGATCGGGCTCAAGGCGGCGCTGCCAATTTTCGCAGAGATCCGCGAAACGCTGGGCCTGCCCGTTGTGACGGACGTTCACGAGGCCAGCCAATGCGCAGCCGTAGCCGAGGCCGTGGACGTGCTGCAGATCCCGGCGTTCCTGTGCCGGCAGACCGATCTGCTCATCGCGGCGGCCGAGACCGGCCGCGTGGTGAAGGTCAAGAAGGGCCAGTTCCTCGCCCCCTGGGATATGAAGAATGTGGTGGCCAAGGTTCTCTCCGCGGGCAATCCGAACGTGCTCGTCACCGAGCGCGGCGTGAGCTTCGGCTACAACACGCTCGTCACCGACATGCGCGCGCTTCCCATCCTGGCCGAGACCGGCTGCCCCGTCGTGTTCGACGCCACCCATTCCGTGCAGCAGCCCGGCGGGCGCGGAACAGCCAGCGGCGGCGAGCGGCGCTTCGTACCGGTGCTTGCGCGCGCCGCGGTGGCTGTGGGCGTGGCCGCACTCTTCATCGAGACGCACCAGGACCCGGACAGTGCGCCCTCCGACGGGCCGAATATGCTGCCGATTGCTTCGCTGGAAGGGCTCATGCGCGAGCTTCTGGAATTCGACCGGCTCGCGAAGGCCGGATAGGTTCTGGCGGCAACCGCGCGGCGCAAGCCGGGGATTGTTAAATTTTTAGTGATCGCCCAGCGCGGTTTCAACAATATTGGGACCGGATGAGGCGCGCCAATAGCCGGATTCCACGGCTCCGGAGCAGCAATAACGGCCGCCGCCGAAGGAAACCTGCCTGACCAAGGCTTGATGAAGGCTGCTCATCGGCAACGGCTACTGGCCGGAAGCTTCGGCGGCATTGCCCTAGTGTTTCCTTTTTTCAGGCCCCAACTAGCTCCTGTACGGTTAAGCTCCTTCTGCGGCGGGAAGCAATTTGTACCAGATGTACGTAGCAGAACCAAGGGACGCTGCATTATGCTGGAAATCCTAGCGCACTCCGAGCTTCGAAACCTGCGGCGGTATGCTTTTTGCCTGCTGGGAAACCGCGTTCTTGGCGATCGCGCCGTGGGCACTGCACTCCAAGCCTTCGCAGCAGAGGCAAAGCCTGCCCCCGGCGATCCCGCTTTCCGCCTTAGGCTCTATAAGGCAGTCGCCCAAGCCGCGCGCACCTGCTTTCAGGCGAACAATGTCTCCGCGGCGGTTACAAGCGGCCTCCACGCCCGCCTTTTGCGCCTTCCCGAGGAACAGCGGCAGGTGGCGGTTCTGCACGGCGTCATCGGCTTGCCTTGCGCCGAAGTGGCATCGATCCTGGATATGAGGGAAGCCCGGGTGCGGCGGATTTACGCTCTCTCGCTTCTGTTGCTGCGGAAAAGGCCTCCGGCGGTGCTCATCATCGAGGACGAGGCGCTGATCGCCCGCGAACTGCAGGAAATCGTCACCGGGCTTGGCCTCGTTGTGGCGGGCATGGCCAAAAACCGGGCGGAGGCGCTTCGCATCGCCGGGCAGTCGAAGCCGCTGATCATCCTGGCTGACTACAAGCTCAAGGGCGATACCGGCGTGGACGTGGTGAAGGCCATCCGCCAGAGCATAGACGCCAGCGTCATCTATGTCACCGCGCATCCCGAAGCCGTCGCCGCCCAGGGCGAAAAGCGCGACCTGATTATATCGAAGCCGTTCAGCATCCGCGCCGTGCAGCGCGCGGTCGAAACGCACCTGGCTGCTTAAGAGCGATTCAGAACGCGGCCGGCGACAGCATCGAGCTTGACAACGAGCGAAGGGTCGCGAGTGGCGGGCGCGGTGATGATTGCGTGTTCCAGCGCCCGGTCGGAGCCAATCGGGCAGGGTTCATGCTCTCGTGGGAAATCGGCTGCAAGGCGGGCCACGAGGCGGCCGGCCTTTTCCGAATTCTCCTTCATCACCCGCAGGATATCGGCGATGTCGACATCAGTATGGTCATCGTGCCAGCAATCGAAATCCGTGACCATAGCGACCGTCGCGTAGCAAATCTCCGCCTCGCGGGCGAGTTTCGCCTCCGGCATGTTCGTCATGCCGATCACGCTGCAGCCCCAAGACCGGTAGAGGAAGGATTCGGCGCGCGTGGAGAATTGCGGGCCTTCCATGACGATGTAGGTGCCGCCACGGGAGCAGAGAATGTCTTCGGCTTTAGCTGCGGCTTCGACCCGGTCCGCGAGCTTGGGGCTTATGGGGTCGGCCAGCGCCACATGCGCAACGCACCCTGAGCCGAAGAAACTTTTCTCGCGGGCGAAGGTGCGGTCGATGAACTGATCGACGATGACGAAGGTGCCGGGCGGCAGGTCCTCCCGCAGGGAGCCGCAGGCGGAGACCGAGATGAGATCGGTGACGCCAACCCGTTTCAGCACATCTATATTGGCCCTGTAGTTGATATCCGTAGGCGAATGGACGTGGCCGGCCCCGTGGCGGGGCATGAAGGCGACCGGCACCCCGCCGATTTCGCCCAGATGCACGTCCGATGAGGGCTGCCCCCAAGGCGAGGCAACCGCCTCAGTACGCTTGTTTTCGAGCCCAGGCAGATCGTAAAGTCCCGAACCGCCGATAATTCCCAGTACCGATTTCGTCATCGCCGTATCCGTCCCTCAGGCGTCGCCGTTTGCACTGCGCATAGCATGCCAAGGAAAGTCAAGCCACGAGCTCGATGTAATAGAGGGAGTGGACCCACTTCGCTTCCTCGTCCTCAGTTTTCTTCTCGTCGGGACCAAGCTGGCGCATTGCATAAAGCGGGCCGAACTGACCGATGGCGAAGCCCTGGCCGTTGTCTTCCATGGCTAGAATCCATTGCTGGGCGGCCACATCGGCTAGCGGAATCTCCGCGGCATAGCCATCGAGGGCCGACAGGCGGGCCGTCTTGGCGGCGGCTTCAGGGGACGCTGCAGCAAGCACATCGTGCAGCAGCGGGCCGCTTGCTACCATATCGTGGCCGTAGGAGTTGGCCGTAACGGTCTTTTGCGGCAGGCCCGCCAGTTCGCTTGCGGTGAAAACCCGTGCTTTCTGGAAGGTCAGATTGTTGTGGTTAAGCAGGCGGTCGCGGTCTGGATCGAGCGGCCCCCGGTTGGGTGCGCCAACCAATCCTCCTACCGTGAGAATCGCAAGCCAGCCCGTACAAGCAGACCCAGCGGCCTTGGCGGGAGTCAGCGCGGGTAGCATCGCAGCGCTCGCTGCAAGGCCCAGAACGCTCCTGCGGCGCAGTCTTGGTGTCGATATCATATGTCCTCTCCCAATTCGCCCTGAATAGCGCTACCTTGACATCCAACTGCGCCGGGCGGCAGGTTGGCACGATTGCGAAATCCGTTCTACCTCTGCCTTATCGCGCTTATATGATGGCGGCTGTAGAGTTTGCAGCCGCAGCGGAGCTTATCCCCAAGCCGGCGGGCTTTGGAAGCCCCGCAGGAAAGGCCAATGGAAGTCAGATGCCCTTGAATTGTTTCGGAGATGCCAGTCAGATTGCCGTCGAGCGTGCGCTGTCGGAGTTCCGTGCCGCGCGGCCGGTGGCTATCAGGTCGGGGGATCTGCTCGTTCTTGCCTTTCCCGCCGAAGGGCTGACTGAAAAGCAGATTGCGTTCCTGCAGGGGGCCGGACGCAATGCACGGCTTATTATTCCGGGGCAAAAGGTCAGATCCGCTACCGTATGGGAAGAGGAGGCAGCTGCTGTGCATCTGCACCCCATCACGCTTGAAGCCATCGAGGACTATATCGGGCATCACCATGAATTGGCGGCCAACGGAGCGGGCACGTACCGCCCGGTGCTCTCGGCGCCAAGCCGCGCCGAATTTGCGGCACTGGCGCTTGCCAACCTGTCGCTGTTGTTGCCAGCCGTGGCCGCCGCGGACGCGAGCGAAACCGATCTGGAGCGTGCGCCGATCCTTGCAGCCAATGCGCAGGACATCATCGCATTCCGCGACCGGGAAGCGCACTCGCTCAAGATTATCGCGCGAACCCAGGTGCCGCTCGATGGCGCGGGGCCTTGCGAATTCGTTGTTTTCCGCGGCGGGGACGGGTTCCGCGATCAGATCGCCGTAATAGTCGGCAGTCCGCACCCCAAGCGGCCGGTGCTGGCGCGTATCCATTCGGCCTGCCTGACGGGCGACCTCTTCGGAAGCCTCAAATGCGATTGCGGCGACCAACTGCGCGGCACCGTCAGGGCCATGAGTGAGCAGGGCGGGGGCATCGTGCTCTATCTCGACCAGGAGGGGCGCGGCAACGGTATCGCCAACAAGATCCGCGCTTACTGCCTGCAGGAAGAGGGCTTCGATACCTATGATGCGGACGAGATTTTGGGGTTCGGGCAGGATCAGCGGCGCTTCGATTTTGCGGCGGAAATGCTGAAGCAGCTCGGCTTTACTTCGGTGCGCCTGATGACCAACAATCCGTGCAAGGTGGCGGCGCTGCGCGACGCGGGGCTCGATGTGGTGTCGACGCACCGGGTGCTTGCGAGGCAGACGGCGCACAATGCTGCCTATCTGGCCGCCAAGCGTGACAAGGGCGGGCACCTGCTGGGAGATGCGCCGCTCGATGTGATCGAGCTTGACGATGCCGCTCACTCCTGATTTGGACAAATTGTGCGCCGGTATGCATTTAGCGTACGTCTTGTAAAAACTGTTGAAAATGTTTATTTGCTTTCGCGTAAATGGTGCCGGCCGGGTACACTTCGGCACGGAGCCTTTTTCGCTGGAAGCAGGACGTGCCGCGTAACCGCCAGTTAGCGATTTTATTTTCCGGTCTGAGCCTTGCTGTGAGCCTCAATCCGGCGGCGGCGCAGTCCGCCTTGGAAGGCAAACAGAAAATCCACGTTTGCATCGAGGCTGCGCGGCAGGCGGGCCTTTATCCTGGGCACTGCGTGGGCGTTCTGGCTCGCCCGTGCATCAGCGCGGCCAGCGAAGGCAGAGCAACCGGAAAGGCCGGGCAGTGCGCGGCGCAGGAGCGGGAGATTTGGGCTGCCCGGCTCGATCAATCGCTGACGGCAATTTCGCTCGCCGATGCCAGGTTGGGTCTGTCGGTTGCTAATGCTCAGAAAGCCTGGGGATCGTCCGTCGAGCTATGCAGGGTTTTCGATAAGCTCGACCCGCAGGCGGTTGCAGGCGCAGCGGAATATTGCCGGCTGCAGGCAACGGCAACCCGTGCCCTGCTGCTGGAGGGGCTGGAGTGGAAAGTTAGCGTGCGCTGACATGCCCTCCCGTGGTGATGGCGGCGGCCCGGCTTGAGGCAATGAGATGCAGCGGCCCAAAACCTGCATACATCGAGAGCCTAAACACGCTATTTTTCAATAGCATACCTGTCGAGCTTCGCAGGCAACTCGTGTCCCGACTCGCAAATGCCACCCAAGAACTCATGCAGCCTGCGCCTTTTCGAGAGCAGCGCGGGCGCGCTTGATTTTCTCAAGGATCGCGGCACCTTCCACCTTCCATTTATAGGGGCGCGGATTGGCATTGCGCAGGGTGAGATAGGCTTCGATATCGCACGTCCCAGAACTCTCCTCGAATTGGGATCGTTCGAGAGTGGCTTCAACTCGTTCTTCGCCCAAATGCGCTGCACCGTGCTGTGGGACATGCCTGCGTGGCGCACGCTCCAGCGGTTGCGGCCCTCCGGCGGCCGGGTGGCCTCGCCCTGCGCTGCAACTCTTTGACCGACTCCGCATCCGCCTGAATACGTTTTACCGGCCGCGCCATTCCCATCCTCCCCGTGAATTACCCCGGCAGGGGTTTTAGTCCCTTACCAACCAAATCTTGTCACTTTGCGCACGGAATCCGTCACGCGGGTGCGGGAACGATGCCGTATTCGGTGATGTGGGAAGCGGCAGCGATGACAGCTCTTCCGGCGCAGGTGAGGTAGTAGCGGTAGGTCTTGGCGGCGCGTTTGATGAGGCCGAGGAGGCGCAAGCGGCGGAGCTGGCGCGAGAGCGTTGAAGGCTAGTGGCCTGCGTCAGCCAAAATGAGTGGTTCTGACTTGGTCTTTTTCGCCGTGGCAAAGTCGGCCGCCTTGGGCGTGGATTTCTTCAATCCTACCGAACGCACCCTGCTGGGCGTTGCAGAACCCCAAGTTCAACATCGCGGGCGTCCGCCGCGCCGATCTGTCCCCGCTTCTAAAACAGCTTGACCGTTTTACCCTCGACCTTTCGCGGGCGCGTAACCCGGTCCAGCAGGCGGACGCCTGCGGAGAAATCGTCGAGGGCCGAGAGATGAGCAAGATAACGCCGGTTGCAGGCGAAGAGAATGCCGGTCAAGTCTCCAAGGCTGTAGATGTTCTTCTTCATAGGAGCGAAGCCCGCGCTTGACGGGCCTTTGCGGTGTTCTACCTTCCGGTGGTGCTTGAAGGACGAGACATCGTTGGTTGTTGTCTCGATGCGCAGGACGATGCCGAACTTATCGTACATTTTTAGCGGCGCGCTACCGCACGGCGCGCTACTTGAGCGCTCTTTGATGGAAGACTTGCCGAAGCGGTGCTTGATGCAGGTGCCTTCGATGCGGGTTGAGAACTGGCTGCCGATCTCCTGGGCAAGAGTGGGACAGAGCTTCCGGCCAAGGAAAGTGGCGATGGTTTCGGCCTTCACGGTAAGCACCGAATGCCGGGCCAGTTGCTCGTAGAGCGGCGCAAGCGTGGCCTTGGAACGGAACACCAGATCGGTCGAATACTCAACCTGCATCAGGCTCCAGTGATAGGACTGCTTGAAAGTATCGAGCACCGGGCAGCATAGCGCCGCGTAGCGGTCGAGGATGCGGTGAAGCTTCTTGGCCGGGAAGTCATCGGCAAGTTCCTGAGCGCGCTGCCAATCGCCGATGCGCAGGAAGGCGTTGTCCTCAGCGGTGAAGCCGATGCCTTCGGCGGTCAGCTTGCGCGCCAGCCAGCTGTGGCCGTTGCAATAGACCTGCAAACGGAACGGTGCCCAGGTTGGAACCCGGACGTAAATCAGGCCAAGCTCAGCGTCGATGAAATAGAAATAGTAGTGCAGGCATTTGCCGCTGTCCGGGCGCAGGAAGGTTTTGTGCGTCTTCTTGCCGTGCCAGGGCTGGTAAGCGCCGCACGCTTCCATCGCCGAGATGACCAGCACCAAACCGGGGTGCTCGCCACGCCGGGCGATCGCCTTGGATACGACATCCTCCTTGCGAATGTGGCTCTTCGAAATGTGCTCGATGGCAACGCCCACGGCTTCCGCAACCTTCGCCGCGTTCTCCCGCACCTTATCGCGCAGCGTGGCCGCGAACTTCGGATAATCGAAAATAAGGATGCCGTTCGCATAAAGAAACGATGTCATCCCCTTGGCGTAGCAGACCCCAGGCAGCGTGCCGGTGATGACAATCCGGTCGTAACAAGAAAGAACCCCTGCAATCCGCCCGTCGTAGCGTTCAGCAAGACCCTCCGCCATGGTCCCCTCGCCAATTGGCTGCGCCCCACGGTATAATAGCGCTACCTTTTTGGTTCCGGCTTGTCCGGCTTAGGTTAGGCGGCTGGAAGCGCGTGTCCAAGCCGGCCTGCCAGATCCTGGACGTACTGCCAGGCCACACGGCCCGAGCGTGAGCCGCGCGTCATGGCCCACTCGTGGGCCTCGGCCTTCAGCTGCTCCGCCGGTACGGAAAGCCCGTAGTGGTCCGCATAAGCCCGCACCATCTCCAGGTAATCGGCCTGGCTGCAGTTATGGAAGCCGATCCACAGGCCGAACCGGTCCGATAGCGAAACCTTCTCCTCGATTGCCTCGCCAGGGTTGATGGCGGTCGCGCGTTCGTTGTCCATCATGTCGCGGGGCATGAGGTGGCGCCGGTTCGAAGTGGCGTAGAAGACCACGTTCTCGGGCCTGCCCTCGATGCCGCCTTCCAGCACCGCCTTGAGCGATTTATACGAGGTGTCCTCCGCGTCGAACGACAGGTCGTCGCAGAACAGGATGAAGCGCTCAGGCCTGCCTCGCAGGTGCGTCAGACAGCGCGGCAGGCTCGCAATGTCCTCGCGATGGATCTCGACGAGCTTCAAATGTCCGGCTCCCGCCGCACTTTGCCCGGCCACTGCCTCCGCATGCACCGCTTTCACCAGCGAACTCTTGCCCATGCCGCGCGAGCCCCAGAGCAGCGCATTGTTGGCCGGAAGCCCGCGCGCGAAGTTGAGCGTATTGGCAAGCAGCGTGTCGCGCATCCGGTCCACGGACTTGAGCAGCGCCAGCGGCATGCGGTTGACATGGGCCACGGGGGCGAACCGGTTCTCCTCCGCCTGCCATATGAACGCGTCCGCCGTTGCGAAATCAGGCGCGGACGGCGGCGGAGGCGACAGGCGCTCCAAGGCCTCGGCAATGCGGAGCAGGGTGGCATGGAATGCGGGGGAAGGGCTGGTCATCGGATCGGTCTGGACGGGGATTGAAAAGGATGCACGCAAAAGTGGAGCCAGGACACTGGCATACAGCCGCACTATGCGCTATTTTACCATTCGCGCAAACGTCCGCTCTCGAAAAGTTGCGAACTTCAAGTAAGCCGCTATAAGACTAGGCACGCATGCGGCCGCGCCGCGATTCCGGCGCGCAACCCTTTTCCGCACACAACGGTGACTTTCGATGATTACTCCTGCATTTGCCCAAACGGCTGGTGGCGCTGGCGGCGGCGATATGTTCCAGCTCCTGTTCCCGATGATTATCGTCTTCGGGATCTTCTACCTGCTGGTCTTCCGGCCGCAGCAGAGAAAAGCCAAGGAACATCAGGCGATGATCGGCGCGGTGAAACGCGGCGACACCGTGGTGACGGCCGGCGGCCTTATCGGGAAGGTTGTCAAGGTTGGAACCGACAACGAGGTTAGAGTAGAAATCGCCGAAGGCGTGAACGTGCGGGTGTTGAAGAGCACGCTCACCGACGTGCGCGGACGCGGCGAGCCCATCAAGGATAAGGCCGGCGAGGATAGCGGCACGCAGCCGGCCGCCTAAAGCGGCTTCCTCAGGCAAGCGGCGCACAAGTCCATAAGGGAACGGATTCATGTTCGGATTCACACTACATTTTTCGCGCTGGGGCGCTGGGGTGACGCTCTTCCTGTCATTGGCTTCGTTGGTTTTTACCCTGCCGAACCTGATCCCGTTTTCGATTTACGAAACCCTGCCCTCCTACTTGCAGCTGCCGCGCATGCCGCTCGGCCTCGACCTTAGAGGCGGCACGCACCTTCTCTATCAGATCGATACGGCACAGCTGCGCAAGGACTGGCTGCAACAGATACAAACCGATGCCCGGCGCGCGCTGAGCGAGGAGAAGATCGGTCACAGCGGCGTTTTGATTGCCACAAATCAGGTTCGCGTGACCCTCAAGGATCCCGCAAGGATGGAAGACGCGCTGGCACGGCTCAAAAAGCTCGCGCAGCCCGTTTCGGCCTCCCTGACCGGGCGGGGCGGCAATGGCCTCGATTTGTCGGTCGCTGGCCATGACGGCGTGATCGTGATCGAACCGACGCAGCCCGGCATACTGCACCGGGTGGATAATGCGGTTTCGCGGTCCATTGAAGTGATCCGCCGCCGCGTGGATCCCGAGGGAACGACGGAAGCCACCATCCAGTCTCAAGGCGAGGACCGCATTCTGATCCAGGTTCCCGGCTTGGCGCCTGAGGAAGTGAAGAAGCGGATCGGTGAGACGGCAAAGCTGACGTTCCAGCTTGTTGATCAGTCGATGTCCGCGGAAGAGGCGCAGGCCGGCGGCGTTCCGCCGGACGACGCACTGCTGCCGGACGCGGAACACCCTGGCCATAGCGTGCTCGTGCACAAGGAAGTGCTGGTCAGCGGCGACGATGTCGCGGACGCTCATGCAGGATACGACAGCCACGGCGGAGCCGGCGGCGGACGCGCGGTCGATTTTGAGCTGAACACCAGGGGGGCGGTGGCCTTCGCACGCGTGACACGGGAGAATATCGGCAAGCCCTTCGCCATCATCCTCGACAACAAGGTCATGTCCGCGCCGAGAATCATTGGCGAAATCCCAAGCGGCCGGGGCCAGATCACCGGCGATTTCAGCCTGGAGCAGGTCAACAGGCTTTCGCTTCTCTTGCGTTCGGGCGCGCTGCCCGCGACGCTCTCGATCATCGAGGAGCGCTCGGTCGGTCCGAGCCTTGGCGCGGATTCGATCGAGGCTGGCAAGAACGCCGGCATCGTCGCCTTCGTCGCGGTCTCGGCCCTCATGGTCGGAGGCTACGGGCTCTTCGGCTTGTTCTCGGTGATCGCGCTCGTGGTGAACATCGCGATCATCATGGCGTGCCTTTCGCTGTTCCATGCGACCCTGACGCTGCCGGGCATCGCGGGCATCGTGCTCACCATGGGTGTTGCGGTGGACGCCAACGTGCTGATCTACGAGCGCATCCGCGAGGAAATGAAAGGGGGGAGAGGGATAATCTCCTCCATCGAGGCGGGCTTCGACCGGGCCTATTCGACCATTATCGACTCGCATTTGACCGGGCTTCTTGCCGCCTTGATCCTTTATGCCTTTGGCTCGGGCACGATCCGCGGCTTTGCCGTAACCTTGTCGTTCGGCATCGTCAGTTCGCTCTTCACTTCCATCACGGTGACCCGCCTGATGGTCTCGACGTGGCTGCGCTACAGCCGTCCCGCCGTCCTCGAAATTTAGCCCACGGATTTAAGCCATGATGCTGAAGCCGCTTTTCCGCCTGTCGCAGAAAATGAACCTTCACTTTGTGAAGTACTTCAAGCTCTGCATCGGGGCTTCGATTGCCGCAATCCTTGGGACCATCGTTCTGCTCTCGACCACGGGCCTGAACTTCGGCATTGATTTCAAGGGCGGAACGCTGATCCAGATCCAGACGCCTACGGAGGCCGATGCCGGGCATTTGCGAACCAAGCTGTCCGAACTTGGGCTTGGCGAGATCCAGCTTCAGGAGTTCGGCTCGAAGGACCAGTTCCTGATCCGGTTCCCGGACCAGCCGGGCGGGCCTGAAGCCCAGAAGGCTGCTGCCGGCAAGGTGTTGAAGGCGATCCCGGAGGGCAGCAAGGAGCTTCGGCGCGAGCAGGTCGGCAGCACCGTTTCCAAGGAACTCATCAACTCGGCGATCTGGGCGCTGGTGTTCACGAATTTGGGCATCTTCGTCTATGTGTGGTTCCGCTTCGAGTGGCAGTTCGCCATCGGCGCCATCGTGTCCCTGATCCACGACGTGATGTTTACGCTGGGCGTGTTCGCCTTCTTCCACCTCGATTTCGACCTCACCATCGTTGCGGCGCTGCTGACGATCCTGGGCTATTCGATCAACGACACCGTCGTGATCTACGACCGGATACGCGAGAACCTCAGGCGCTATAAGCGCATGCCGCTGAACGATCTGCTCGACCTTTCGGTCAACGAGACCATGTCGCGCACGATCATGACGGTGGGCACCGTGTTCATGGCCCTGCTCGCCCTCTATTTCTTCGGCGGCGAGGTGATCCGTGGCTTTACCTTTGCGATGCTGTTCGGCGTGCTGGTCGGCACCTATTCGTCGGTCTATATCGCGGCTCCCTTCCTGATCCTGATCGGCGTCAAGCGCGATTGGAGCGGGCTGGAGAAGGGCGGCAAGCCCGGGCAGAAGCCCGCCGCTGCGTCCGCTGGGCCGGCACCGGAGGAGGTGCTGCCATTCGCCGATGAAGACGGCGGCGAGGACGAGGCTGACGGTACGGCCAAGCCAGCATCGCAGGCTGAGGCGTCGAAAGCAGCGCTGGCAGCGGTCTCCGCCCGGAAGGGCGGCCCACAGCGGCAGCAGGGCCGCGGCAAAGGGCAGGCGCGTTCCAAGCGGCGCGGTTAGGGCGTAAGCGGGGCATTGTCCGGGCACGTCCGCAGCACGCATACCGCCTCAATGCGGGGGCGTGCAGCCGGCCTCGCAGGCGATCTGCGATGAAATGCAGGGAATGCCCGTAAAACCGCTACGGCCGCCGCTCATGCTGCAATTGAAAGATATGTTGGCGCAATGGTGCATGCACATGCCGTACTCCAATTTCTGCCCTTTGCGCTTCTCGTCCGCTTGTGCCTGACGCACGGCCGGGGCTAAGCAAGAGTGCCTGATTTTCCCAACGCTTGGGCATTTTCGCTGGTGCTTGGCGGCCTTACAAATAAGTACATGACCAATCGCAGGTTGAGGCCGGTTGGCGCATGGCGGCCATCGCGAACTGGCTTTTCATGTCCCGGAATGGCGCGCGCAGATGCCCCGCTGTGCATGGCGCTGTCCTATGACCAACTTTTCAAAGAGCTCCGCAGGTACACCGCCGCAATGTTTGGCGGCGTTCAAGCGTTCCGCGGATGACCCAAGGACTGCGCCGGACCGGCTACCCTACAACCCGAGCGTGCAGTTTTGCACAACTTTTACGAAATTGTTGAAAAATAGTCACGTCAAGATTGTGCAGCACGGCGCACCAAGGCGCTCCAAGAATGTTTGCTTGACTGGGGCAGTCAGTAGGCGGACCTGGCGCCGCCCTGATCGCCGGTGTTCTTGCAAAGGCCGGACTTCAGGTACCAGCCATCCCCGATACGGGCGATTTCGGTGACGCTGTTATAGATGCGCTGGTCTGGATCCTGCTCGCTATAAAAGGAAACGAAGCATCGCCGCGTGCCGGCGGCTGTGAACGGAAGACCCAAGCAAAGCGCCGCCGCAGCGGCATGGAAAGTCCTCACGTTAAACATTTTCGTATACCCACAATCGTTGTACCCTGCGGAAGGCAAGCCCGGCCCCGCTCAAGACCGGTGCTTTATCCAGCGATTGCAATTCAATCGTTTTGCGGACGAAAAGCGGCAGGGACTATCGCGGGCCATCGCGCTTTGCCATTGCCAAGCCGTCGCGCTTGCGTCAAATTCGCCGGGGAAAACGGCAACGCACCGGGGGCTCCATGTCTGCACGCATCTACAGACCGGCGAAAACCGCCATGCAATCGGGCCTGGCCAAGACCAAGGACTGGCTGCTCGACTACGAGCCGGCCTCCCCGCGCGAGGTCGAGCCGCTGATGGGCTGGACCGGCTCAAGCGACATGCTCTCGCAGGTCAAGCTCTGGTTTGCAACCAAGGAAGAGGCCGTCGCCTACGCGGAGAAGAACGGCATCCCCTACCGCGTGTACGAGCCGCACCCCCGCGCGATGTCGAAGAAGTCGTACTCGGACAATTTCAAGTTCGGCCGCATCGGAACCTGGACGCATTAGTGTGGCGTCTCGCAATTGCCTACCCCTTTGCGGCAGTTCTCGCGAAGGCAATTGCGAGACATAGGCCACACTAGCGCTTTGATTTTGCTGGAGTGTCCCTTATACCTCCGAATTACCGTGCGAGCGTCCGGTAAACGGGGCGGTAATTCGGAGGCGGGACACTCTAGCGCCCAAATCCTGCGCCACGCCTAAGTAAACACTGCCAGGGGGAACGCGCCGGACGCACACCGGCCCCGCCCCCATGGCGTAACGGGCGCGGAGGCCTATTGCGATGGGCAGCAATTTTTCTCCCTTGGATTCCGGCATTCGCTTTCTGACAGCACCCGCCGGTCCGGCATACCGGCTGGGTGCGCGCCTCTACAACTATTCGGAAGAACAGAAGGCGCGCACATCCTGGGCGCTCTATAAGCCGAGCGTTATCCTGGCCTACATCCTGCAATGGGCGTCGAGCCTCTTATGGATCATGTACCTTGGCATGCTGGCCGGCATCGCGCTGACGCCGGTCTTGGTGGCGGGCTGGCCGGGCGGCATCTGGCTTGCGGGCGTGTTCTTCTGGCGGCTGGGCCTCGATGCCTATCCGGCGTGGCTCAAGGAATTCGGCCGCATCGGCAAATGGACGGCGCTGGCGGTGACGCCGCATGTTCTTTTCCTGGCGGTCTATAACGCCAATACCGCAAACGGCGCGCAGCTTGCGATGGACCCGCTCCTCAAGGGGTGCTTGAAGGACGAGACATCGTTGGTTGTTGTCTCGATGCGCAGGACGATGCCGAACTTATCGTACATTTTTAGCGGCGCGCTACCGCACGGCGCGCTACTTGAGCGCTCTTTGATGGAAGACTTGCCGAAGCGGTGCTTGATGCAGGTGCCTTCGATGCGGGTTGAGAACTGGCTGCCGATCTCCTGGGCAAGAGTGGGACAGAGCTTCCGGCCAAGGAAAGTGGCGATGGTTTCGGCCTTCACGGTAAGCACCGAATGCCGGGCCAGCTGCTCGTAGAGCGGCGCAAGCGTGGCCTTGGAACGGAACACCAGATCGGTCGAATACTCAACCTGCATCAGGCTCCAGTGATAGGACTGCTTGAAAGTATCGAGCACCGGGCAGCATAGCGCCGCGTAGCGGTCGAGGATGCGGTGAAGCTTCTTGGCCGGGAAGTCATCGGCAAGTTCCTGAGCGCGCTGCCAATCGCCGATGCGCAGGAAGGCGTTGTCCTCAGCGGTGAAGCCGATGCCTTCGGCGGTCAGCTTGCGCGCCAGCCAGCTGTGGCCGTTGCAATAGACCTGCAAACGGAACGGTGCCCAGGTTGGAACCCGGACGTAAATCAGGCCAAGCTCAGCGTCGATGAAATAGAAATAGTAGTGCAGGCATTTGCCGGCGTCCCGGCCGCACGAAGGTCTTGTGCGTCTTCTTGCCGTGCCAGGGCTGGTAAGCGCCGCACGCTTCCATCGCCGAGATGACATGCACCAGGCCAGGGTGCTCGCCACGGCCGGCGATTACCTTGGCGACGATGTCCTCCTTGCGAATGTGGCTCTTCGAAATGTGCTCGATGGCAACGCCCACGGCTTCCGCAACCTTCGCCGCGTTCTCCCGCACCTTATCGCGCAGCGTGGCCGCGAACTTCGGATAATCGAAAATAAGGATGCCGTTCGCATAAAGAAACGATGTCATCCCCTTGGCGTAGCAGACCCCAGGCAGCGTGCCGGTGATGACAATCCGGTCGTAACAAGAAAGAACCCCTGCAATCCGCCCGTCGTAGCGTTCAGCAAGACCCTCCGCCATGGCCCCCTCGCCAATTGGCTGCGCCCCACGGTATAATAGCGCTACCTTTTTGGTTCCGGCTTGTCCGGCTTAGGGGACAAGCAAATTTTGATAATGTTACTTTTGCTCGACTTGTAAACTTCGACAGCGCAATTTTCCTCGGTGCTGCGCGCTTTAGAGACGCCGCCTTTGGGTTCAAAGAGGCGCCCGCCGATGCAATGTTTCCCGCCATCAAAGTCGAACGTGCTTTTAACCTGAGTAATGCTGGCTTTTCCAGAGTGCCCGCGTTCAATCAAGCGGATTTCAAGCAAGCAACCGATCTCGATGATGTGACGTTTCCGCTGCCGCGTTTTTGGCGCGGAGGCACAGGGCTGCTTGACGAAGGCTCAGGGGGGGCCTGTCCCGAAATATCGGGCGCTCCGGCGGATGGCGATCCAGGGCGCGGATTACGAGCGCGAGCAGATGGCCTACAAGGGCGAGCTGCGCGCGCGGCGCTGGACAGTGGACAAATGGTGATCCATCGGCACATGGATCGGCCTGTTCTACGACGCCGTCGCCGATTGCGGGCGCTCCATCGTGCGGCCGGCCAATGCCTGGTGCGCCAGCATCCTCCTGTTCGCGGCGTTCTACTGGCAGCGGGTGGCGGCGGGCGTGGAGGCGCGCTGCACCGAGGCCGGGGGTGCGGCGGTGCAGGCGCTGTTTCTATCCGTGAAGAACGCGCTGGTGATCTTCGGCGGCACGCGCGACGCGCGGGTGAACCAGGCTTATCTCTGCCTCTATAATGGCAGCGCGGAGCAGCCGCACATCCCGCCCACGGTGACGTTCGTGGAGACGCTCGCGCAAATCCCGGTCTCCGCCACGCTGATCTTCCTGTTCCTGCTCGCGGTGAAGAACCGCTTCAAGCTCAAATAGCCGTGCCCGCCGCCTGCCTGGATTTTGCAGCGGCGACATAGTCCGGCCGCAATGATTAGTTGGATCGGGGGCTGGGCAAATTGTAAATGGGGGACGGAGCTTATGAGGCTTCACCGCGTATTGTGCGCGGCCATCGTGTTCTTCGCGGGGGCGGGCGCCTGCGGAGCGGAAGGCGTCATCGTTGGCGCCTCCTCGAAGGGCTGCACCGTCAAGGGCCTTGTCCAGACAACGTTCGAACCGCCCCGGACGGTCCACAGCTTTCCGAAAAACGTGCCCCCGGTCAGCGGGATCGTCGAGCCGTCGCCGCTCGAAGATTTGAAGCGCAAAGCCGCGGCACTCGGCGCCAACCGCATCGTCATCCGCGATGGAGTGAGCGAAGGCATGCGCAGCTGGGGCGCCCACACCGGCCCCGGCTTCGACTGGTACAACACAACGCTGACAGCGGAGGCGGTAAAGTGTTGAGGAGCCCCGCGTTGGGCGCGCTGCTGCTTGCGTTTGCAAGCGCCGGCTGCACCCTGCAGAACATAGAGGCCGACCCTAAGGTTGCGGCGGACACGGCTTACATCAAGATCGTCGAACAGACGCCAAGCGGGAAATGCCGGTATGTAGGCGAGGCGGTTTCCTTCCGCCAACTCGTCTCCAGGCTTGGGGTCGATATTCTCCACATGGAGGGCACGGTCAAGGAAAAGCACGATGTCGAGCTGCGCCAGCGTGCCAAGGAACTCGGCGCCAATACGGTAGAAATCGCGTTCAGCCAGGATACCGGATTCGCCTATCTGCTTCAGGTGAACCGGTTCCTCGCTTGTTAGGAGACCGTCATGCGCTTGGTGTCTTGCTTGTCTCTGCTGTGCTGCGCTTTGGGTGCCGGCGCCTGCTCGATGGCGCCGCTGGACATGGGCGGCGCCAAGGTGACGGTCATCGAGAAGCCCTGGGAAGGCTGCGACTATGTGACCACGGGCTACGGCCGCTCCTTCTTCGAGGAGTACGCGATGAACAACCTGCGCAACGTGATGGGCGAAGCTGGAGCTACGCATGTGGTGGTCACGGCGGAGTCTCAGGTTGGCGGCCCAGTCATTCCGGCGGGCGGCAACTCGCTGACCTTGCGCGGCATCGGCTACAAATGCCCGCCAAGACCGGCGCAAAGCACCCGGAAATAAGGGCTCGATGCGAAATAAACGCGCCACCTTGCTTGTCTTTTTGTCCGTCTGCGGCGTTGCGGAAACGGTTACATATCCCGCTATGCGCCCCTTTCCGCGCCTGGCGGACAAACAAAAATCCTGCGCAATCCGACGCTTTTATTTCGCATCGAGCCCTAACCGTTCAGGAGGATCGAACCAGGCGCCCCCTTGCAGAGGCGCGCGCCGGTCAGGCGCGGCCGTTTTGCGGGACCGCCTGGGTGATGCCGAACGCGCTGACAGCGGCGCTCACGATACCGCTTGCGTTCAGGCCGGCAGCCTCCAGCATGGCTTCCGGCTTGCCGTGATCCAGGAATGCGTCCGGCAGCACGAGCGGGCGCACCTTGAGCCCGTGGTCGAGCAGGCCTTCGCGCGCGAGGAACTCCAGCACATGGCTGCCGAAGCCGCCGGAAGAGCCCTCTTCGACCGTGAGCAGAACCTCGTGATGCCGGGCAAGCTGGCGGATCAGATCGCGGTCCAGGGGCTTGGCAAAGCGGGCATCGGCCACGGTCGTGGACAGGCCCATCGCGGCAAGCTTATCCGCGGCCTTCAGGCTTTCCTGAAGCCGGGTGCCTAGCGAGAGTATGGCAACGGCGCTGCCTTCGCGCACGATGCGGCCTTTGCCGATCTCAAGCGGCATCCCCTCGGCCGGCATTTCGACGCCGTAGCCGTCGCCGCGCGGATAGCGGATGGCGCTTGGCCCGTCGCCGATGCCTGCCGCCGTCGCAACCATGTTCTTAAGCTCCGCCTCGTCCGACGGAGCCATGATCACGAAGCCCGGCAGGCAGGAAAGATAGGCCAAGTCAAAACAGCCCGCATGTGTGGCGCCGTCGGCACCGACGAGCCCGGCGCGGTCGAGCACGAAACGGACGGGCAGATGCTGCACCGCGACATCGTGCACGAGCTGATCGTAGCCGCGTTGCAGGAAGGTCGAATAGATGGCGCAGAAGGGCTTGATCCCCTCCACGGCAAGGCCCGCCGCGAACGTGACGCCATGCTGCTCGGCGATGCCTACGTCGAAATAGCGATCCGGAAACTCCTCCGCGAAAGCATCGAGACCCGTGCCCGAAGGCATGGCCGCGGTGATGGCCACGACCCGCTCGTCCTTGCGGCCCTGCTCCACGAGCGCTTCGCCAAACACCTTGGTGAAGCTCGGATGGGCGGATTTGGCCTTATCCTGCGCCCCGGTGATGACGTTGAACTTCGTCACGCCGTGATATTTGTCCGCCGATTTTTCCGCCGGCTCGTAGCCCTTGCCCTTCTGCGTCACGCAGTGGATGAGCACCGCGCCAACGTCCGCATCCCGCACATTCGCCAGCACGGGCAGGAGATGGTTGAAATCGTGGCCATCGATCGGGCCGACATAGTACATGCCGAGTTCTTCGAAAAGCGTGCTGCCGCCGGACAGAAAGTGCCGGGTAAACTCTTCGGCCCGCGCGGCGCCTCTCTCAATGAACCCCGGCAGGTTATGGGCAATCTGCTTGCCGATGCCGCGCATCTTGAGGAAGGTTTCCGATGAGGTGATGCGCGCAAGATGGGCCGACAGGGCGCCTACGGGCGGCGCAATCGACATGTCGTTGTCGTTCAGGATGATGATGAGGCGCTTATCCATCGCGCCCGCATTGTTCATCGCTTCGTAGGCCATGCCGGCGGTCATCGAGCCGTCGCCGATCACCGCGACGACATTGCGGCCCTCGTCGCCCTTGAGGGCGGCGCCCACAGCCATGCCGAGCCCGGCCGAAATTGAAGTCGAGGAATGCCCCGCGCCGAAAGGATCGTATTCGCTTTCCGAGCGCTTGGTGAAACCGGAGAGCCCGCCCGGCTGGCGCAGCGTGCGGATACGGTCGCGGCGGCCCGTGAGAATCTTATGCGGATAGGCCTGATGGCCGACATCCCAGATGAGGCGGTCGTTTGGCGTATCGAACAAATAATGAATAGCAACCGTCAATTCGACGACACCCAGCCCGGCACCCAAATGGCCGCCCGTAACGGACACTGCATCGATGACTTCGCTGCGCAATTCGTCCGCCAGCTGGGGCAATTGATCCGGATCGAGCTTCCGAAGATCCTCGGGGGTCTTGACAGTATCGAGAAGGGGGGTGCGGTTGCTGATATTCACTTCAACTCTTTCCTTCGGTATTCGCGCTCGCCAGCCTACACCGGGGACACCGGATTGTGGCCGCAAAAACGGAAACGTCAACTTGCCAGTCAAGAATGCAACAGTGCAACAAAATTATGTTTACGGACTCTAGGGCCAAGAAGTCCGCTCACCGATTCAATCATCCGTGTAATCGTGGCGAAAATTGGCGCAGGCTGCGACTGAAAGGCGGCGCCGGTTCCTGCGCTAAACTGCCAGATACTTAACGATACGCAACTAATTGAATGGGATCAAGCCCCTGACGTGCCGTTCGTTCCCGGATCGAGCGGTGCTGTACCCTGCGGAATTCCCTGCGCACCGAGCGTTATACGCTCGACCTTGGCCTCTGCACGTTTCAACAGCTGGTCGCAATAGGCGCGCAGCGCTTCGCCGCGTTCGTAGATCTCGATGGACTGCTCAAGGTCCACATCGCCTCTTTCGAGGCGCGTCACGATCTGCTCCAGCTCCTTGAGGGCCGCTTCGAAACTCATGCCCTTGATGTCCGGGAAGGAACTGCGCGCAGGCTTTTGCGCGGACGGCTCCCTGGTTGCATTGTTTTGCATGACGGTTCCTTAAGATGCTTCCAGCAACGCTTGAACGTGCACTCCTACCGACCGCGCGAGCGCGGCCAAGTCATACCCGCCTTCGAGCAGTGAAACAATACGTCCACCGCAGCGTTCCCGCGCCACATCGATCAACTTGCGGGTAACCCACCCATAGTCGTCGTCGATGAGGTTGAGGTTCCCGAGCGGATCTGCACGGTGGGCGTCAAACCCTGCGGAGATGACGATCAGATCGGGCCGGTGCGCCCGCAAGGCAGGCAGAATGACCAATTCGTAGGCTTCGCGGAACTCCATGCTGCCATCACCCGCCCTGAGAGGCGCGTTGACGATATTGCCCTTCTCGCCGCGCTCGGCGATGCTGCCCGTACCTGGGAACAGCGGCATCTGGTGGGTGGATGCGTAAAAGCAATCGGGCTTCGCCCAGAACATCGCCTGCGTGCCATTACCGTGGTGCAGGTCGAAATCGACCACGGCCACGCGCTCGGCCCCATACACCGCCTGCGCATGAAATGCAGCGATGGCGGCGTTGTTGAACAGGCAGAAGCCATAGGGTTTCGTTGGCTCCGCATGGTGGCCCGGCGGACGCACGAGGCAAAAGGCGTTCGCGGCCAGCCCCTGCATCACCTCGTCCACGCCCTGGATACCAGCCCCCACCGAACGCAGGGCAGCATTCCAGGTTCCGGGCGACATCACGGTATCGCCGTCGTCGAGTGGAATGATCTCCAGTTTCGGCTGCGCGCGCTCCAGGAATTCGTAATGGCTTCCGGGGTGCGCCCGGACGATCTGCTCGCGCGTCGCCTGCGGTGCCTCGACCCGCTGCAAATTCTGAAACGTCTCGCCCGACAGCACATTGTCGATGGCCTTGATCCGCTCCGGACGCTCTGGATGCCATTCGCCGGTGTCGTGCTCCAGGAAGGCATCGTGAGTAATGTAGAGCGTCGACATGGAATCGAATTCCTCAACCGGCAGATTTGCTAACCAGGGCTTTAAGGGAAACCGGGGGCTCGCTGTCCTCCGGCACAAAGAAGTCAGGGGCCAAATCTTCGCTTGGGTCTATACGATAATGGTCGAAGTCCCTCTTGCCGTTTTCCCAGAGTAGGGTGTCGTCGATACAGAAATTGCCCGTAAAGTCGCTCGAGGGCTTGCCCAGGATGACATGCGCGGCGTCCGCCAGAATATCGGCCTTACGGCTGGCGCGCATCAGTTTGTCGCCTCCCAGGAGATTGGCAATGGCCGCCGTCGCAATGGTTGTCCTGGGCCAAAGCGCATTGACCGCAATACCATGCGCCTTAAACTCGGCTGCCATGCCCAGAACGCAGAGGCTCATATTGTACTTGGCGATGGTGTAGGCGACGTTTGGCGCGAACCATTTCGGATTGAGGTCCAGCGGCGGCGACAGCATCAGGATGTGCGGGTTTTCCGCTTTCATCAGGTGCGGGATGCAGGTCTTGGAGGCGAGGAACGTGCCGCGGCCGTTGATCTGGTGCATCAGGTCGTAGCGCTTCATGTCCGTCTGCGGGGTCGGCGTCAGGCTGATCGCGCTCGCATTGTTGATGCAAATGTCGATGCCGCCGAAGCGCTTGACGGTCTCGTCGACAGCCGCCTGCACCTGATCCTCGAAGCGGATGTCGCAAACGAGCGGCAGCGCCTTGCCTCCGGCCTGCTCGATCTCGGCGGCGGCGCTGTGGATGGTGCCGGGCAATTTCGGATGCGGATCGGCGGTTTTTGCGGCGATGACGATATTCGCCCCGTCCTTCGCCGCACGCAGAGCGATAGCCAGGCCGATGCCCCGGCTTCCGCCCGTAATGAAGAGCGTCTTCTTGTTCAGCGTTCCCATTCCCAGTCTTCCTTGTGGAAGCCCCTTGCCCTCTGTGAGAGAGGAACAGAGCGTTGGGGCTTCCTTATTAGGCCTTCTGCGTCTTAGGGCACCGGTCAAAATAACTGCGCCGCTTGGCTTGTTCTCTTGCCCGCCTGCCGCAGTGCAAAAAGGGTTACATATCTTGGATATGCGCCCCTTTTTGCGCCTTACAGGCGGACAAGATTTCCTACGCCATCCGACTCACTTATTTTGTCCGGTGCCCTTATGTAAGAACGCCTCGAACGCGGCGATAGCCTCCTTCGATTTCATGCGCTCCAAAAAGAGGGCGATCTCCTCTTCCATGCGCTTTTTGACGGGAGCCGGATCGCCCTTGAGCAGCCGCCTCGAAAGCTTCACCGCCTCCCGCGGCTTGGCAGCCAGCGCTTCCGCGGCCTTCATCGCCGCACTTTCGAGCCCCTCGGGCGGCACGACGTGATTGACCAGCCCCGCCTCTCTCGCCCGGTCCGCCGTAAACGGCTCGCCCATGACCAGCAGTTCGAAGGCCCGCACGTGGCCCATCAGTTGCGGACCGAGCAGGCTGGAGGCCGCCTCCGGCACAAGTCCGAGGTTGACGAAGGGCGTCTGGAACACCGCCCGGGGGCTTGCGAACACCAGGTCGCAATGGAGCATCAGCGTCGTGCCGATGCCCACAGCCGGACCATCCACCGCGGCGATCAGCGGCTTTTCGCGTTCCGCGAGCGTTTGGATGAAGGTGAAGCCGTGCAGTGAGCCCCCGCCGCCCTGGCCCGCGGCGAGGAAGTCCACCAGATCGTTGCCCGCGCAGAAGATGCCGGGCTGGCCGGATATCACGGTGACAGCAATGCCATCGTCCGCATCGGAAGCCTTGAGCGCCTCCGCCAGCGCCTTGTACATCTCGCCGGTCAGAGCGTTCTTCTTATCGGCCCGGTTTAGCCTGATCGTCTGAACCGCGCCCTGAACGGCAACCTCGACATGATGCCCGCTCATGCTAGCCAACCCCCAGCAGGGAATCGGCCTGCATCACGGTCTCGTGTGCGTGGGTAACCGCATGCTTGAGGCCATCGGTTTCGCACATGAGGTTCCCGGCGAAATGCCGGGCCTCAAGGGCGCGCGCACCTGCATCCACGCCCTCGCCGGCCCGCGCCGCCGCGAGCGCACCCTGCGCTAGCAGCACGCCGCCCGTTGCAAGGCCGAACAGCCGGCCGTACGGCGTTGCTCCGGAGAGCGCCGCCGCCTTGTTTTCCACGAGCTGCCGCTGCATCCAGCCGCTCGTCTCCTCCAAGGTTGCAACGCTCGCCTCCAGGCGCTCGCCCATGTGCCCGAAAGCAGGCTCGTTCGATGCCTTCACCTCACGCACGGTCTCCTTGAGCCCAGCGAGAAACGCCGCCAGCGTCTCGCCGCCATTCGAGCCGATCTTGCGCGTCACAAGGTCGATGGCCTGGATGCCGTTCGTGCCCTCGTAGATCGTGGCGATGCGCGCGTCGCGGTAATGCTGGGCAGCGCCGGTTTCCTCGACGAAGCCCATTCCGCCATGCACCTGGATGCCCTCGGAGGCTACCTCGACGCCGACATCGCTCGAAAACGCCTTGGCGATGGGCGTCAGCAGCGCCGCCTTGGCATGCGCCCGTTTGCGTTCGTCCGCGTCCGGCGAGTGATGCGAAAGGTCCACCGCCACCGCCGTGGTGTAGCAAATTGCGCGCGTCGCGGCCGTCTTCACCTTCATGTTCAAGAGCATGCGCTTCACATCCGGATGCGCGATAATCGCAACGGACGCATCCGGCGCCCCGCCTTCAGCCGCACCCTGCTTGCGCTCCAGCGCATAAGCCAGCGCCTGCTGGAATGCGCGCTCCGAAATGCCCACGCCCTGGATGCCGACGCCGAGCCTTGCTTCGAGCATCATCGTGAACATCGCCTTGAGCCCGCCATGCGGCTCGCCCACGAGCCAGCCGATAGCGCCGCCATTGTCGCCGAAGTTCACGACCGCCGTCGGGCTGCCGTGAATGCCGAGCTTGTGCTCAAGCTTGGACGTATAGGCGTCGTTGCGCCCACCAAGCGATCCGTCGTCATTCACGAAGAACTTCGGCACCAGGAATAGCGAGATACCCTTGTTGCCGGCGGGCGCATCGGGAAGGCGCGCCAGCACCATGTGGATGATGTTGTCCGTGAGCGAATGCTCGCCATAGGTGATGAAAATCTTGGTGCCGGTGAGCTTGTAGGTGCCGTCGCCAACGGGTATGGCGCGGGCTTTCAGGAAGCGGAGATCGGAGCCGGCTTGCGGCTCGGTCAGTTGCATGGAGCCGGTCCATTCGCCCGACACGAGCTTCGGCAGATACTTCTGCTGCAGTTCCGGCGAGGCATGCGCGATGATCGCATGCACGCCCGCCTGCGTGAGCAGCGGATTGAGCCCATAGGCCATGCTGGCGCTGCTCCACATCTCGAACACAGCCATGCCAAGGCCATACGGCAAACCCTGCCCGCCATGCTCCTTAGGTACGGCGACGCTGCCCCAGCCGGCCTCTACCCATTTGCGGTAGACCTCGGTAACTCCATCCGGCATCACCGCCACGCCGTTCACGAGCTTCACGCCCTGGGTGTCGCTTGCCCGGTTTGTAGGGGCTACTTCCTCGGTAGCGAAGCGTCCTGCTTCTTCCAGAATGGCGTTGACCGTATCCCAGTCCAGATCTTCGAACAGGCCGCGCTCGACGACGCCCGAAAGTCCCGCGATGTGGTTGAGCGTGAAGGCGATATCGGCGACGGGCGCGCGATAGGTCATCGGTCCTCCCTGAAAAGGCTTGTATCCATGCGAACGCGCCGTTGCCATGGCGGCCCGGCGCACGTGCGTAACATTAATCCGAAAATTCTCCGCGTAAAACGAGTTTGTACACTCCGTAACCAGCTATGCAGCGGTGTCATTACAGCAGCATTGCCGTTGCAATCCGTCCACCCACCCTTCTCCGCGGACGCCGCCAGGAACGGGCATGTAGACACCATGCAACTGAACGGCTATCTGCAAAGGCGTGAACCGGAGCAGGCTAGCCTGCTTCTCCGCAATTCTTCAGGAGACGCAATCCCGGGACCGGCCATGATCGTTAAGGCAGATGACGGCGCGATCGCCAATGCCGCGCGCATCTTGCGCGCCGGCGGACTCGTGGCATTCCCGACCGAGACGGTCTATGGCCTGGGCGCGGACGCCACGAACGGACAGGCGGTGGCGCGCATTTTCGAGGCAAAGGGCCGGCCGCGCTTCAATCCGCTGATTGCGCATGTCGAGAGCCTGGATGCCGCACGCGGCCTCGTCGAGTTCAGCGAAGCCGCTCTGACTCTGGCGGAACGCTTCTGGCCGGGGCCGCTAACGCTGGTCCTGCCCAAACGGTCCGGCGGGCCACACAATATCAGCGAACTCGTCACATCCGGCCTCGATACGCTTGCCGTGCGCGTGCCCGCACACCCGGTAGCCCGCCGGCTTCTCGCCGCCGCCGGTGTTCCCATCGCCGCCCCAAGCGCCAACCTTTCGGGCCGCGTCAGCCCGACGACCGCGCAACACGTCGAGCAAGACCTAGGCGGCGCGGCCGATACGATCCTCGATGGCGGCGCCACCGAGGCGGGCCTCGAATTCGACCATCGTCAGCTTCGCGCCGGCCCCTATCCTGCTCCGCCCTGGCGGACTGGCGCGCGAGGACATCGAGGCCGCGCTTGGCTGCAAACTTCAGGACTACCGCGAGGAAGGCGTTCGCGCGCCGGGCCAGCTCGAAAGCCACTACGCACCGCGCGCCTCGCTCAGGCTCGATGCCACGCATTGCGAACCGGGCGAACTTCTCCTCGCCTTCGGTCCGGGCGCCCCCGAAGCTGCTCTCAACCTGAGCCCCAGCGGCGATCTGCGCGAAGCCGCCGCAAACCTCTTCGCACACCTCCGGAAGCTGGACGCGCTAGGCCCTGCACGCATCGCCGTCATGCCCATCCCAGCCTTCCGGCTCGGCGAAGCCATCAACGACCGGCTGCGCCGCGCCGCCGCCCCGCGCCCGGTATGCGGATAACGTTCAATTTGAGTTGAAAACGCCTAAACCGAATGATTGGGTTCTTTGACAGTTTTATAGGTTAAGCCTATATAATACTTCAGCTTTTTATCCCAAGAGGATTCACATATATTCCCGATCGCTGAGTAATAGGTGTCCCAATGAGCAAACTAGAAGCCGTGATCGGCGATCTCGAACACATCCTCGAAAAGTTGAACGGCATACGTGACGGCCTCAAACAGATGAAGGAAGAAAGCGAAGCGGTGGAGCGGGCGCGCGATACACTACGCGGCCGCAAGCGTCCGAAAAAGAGCGAGGAACAGCAATAAAATCGTAACCTCCACAGGCGATCCGCCCCTCCCTGCCTTTTTGCTTGTAAGTTTCGCGAAAGCCCTTTCATTGATCCCTTGAAGGGAGTGAAAGGGGGATTGAATGAGGCCTACAAGCTATTTCGCGATCCTGAGCCTTTGCGTGGCTCTGCTGGTCCTGGCGCTGAAGACCGCCGCCTATTGGGTGACCGGCTCCGTCGCCCTCATGTCCGACGCTCTCGAAAGCATCATCAACGTCGTCGTCGCGGGCGCCGCCTGGGTTGCGCTGCGCGTTAGCTCGACGCCGCCCGACGACAAGCACCCCTTCGGCCATCACAAGGCCGAGTATTTCTCCGCCGTCCTCGAAGGCGCCCTGATCGCGCTGGCCGCCCTGGCAATCTTCCGCGAGGCAGCGCTCCACTTTTTCATCCCCAAGCAACTCGACGCTCCAGCGCTCGGCATCGCGGTCAACGTGACCGCCTCGATCATCAACGCCGTTTGGGGCATACAACTGATCAAGATCGGCCGGCGCGCAAAGTCCCCTGCGCTCGACGCGGACGGCCAGCACGTTCTTGCCGACGCCGTCGCCTCGACCGGCGTCGTCGCGGGTGTCTTTGCAACGGTGATCACGGGCTGGCTTCAGCTCGACGCGCTGGTTGCCGGGGCAGTCGGCGTGTACATCCTCGTGTCGGGCTGGAAGCTCGTCAAGGAGAGCGTGAGCGGCCTGATGGACGAGGCGGCAAGCCCGGAAACGCTGGCAACCATCGAAGCGTGCATCGCCGCCACCGGGGAAGGCGCGATCGAGGCACACGACCTTAGAACGCGCCACGCAGGACCGGTGACCTTCATTCAGTTCGACCTGATCGTGCCAAGCTCCATGACGGTAGCCGCCGCGCACGAAATTTGCGACCGCATCGAACATACGCTCAAGGACCGGATCGAGGGAGCCCGCGTCGCAATCCATATCGAGCCCGCGCACAAGGCTAAGCACAAGGGCATTCAACTCAACGCGGACGCGGCCGGCCGGGCTTGACCGCGCCCTGCCGCGCGCTATAGGCGGCAATCATCCCGCACATGGCCTCGATGCTTTCGCCGAGCGCAATCCGGTAAGGCCCCGGCAGTTCCAGATTGAAAATGACATCCGCCTCGAAATCGAGCGTGTCCATCAGCTCCTGCCAGGGCAGGTTGCCCCAGCCGATGGGAAGATGCAGATCGCCCAGGCCAAACGCCACCCTCTCCGCGCGCACGAAGGTGAACAGCCGGACCGGATCGCCGAAGGAATTGTGGACGTGAACGTGCCGGGCAACGCGGGCCAGCGCCTTGGCCTCGGCGAAAAAGTCCGCCCCCTCGGCCGTGCACAAGACAGCGGCATGCGAAACGTCGAGGCAGGCGCGCACATTCGGATGGCCGATGGTCTCGATTTCGCGGGCCACCCGCGACGGCAGCGCCGTGGTGCATCCGCGCTCCAGCGGCAACACATTCTCGACCGCAAGTATGAGCGAATGGCTGGCGGCGAAATCTCCCAGCGAAGCCAGACACTCGCGCTGCTGGGCGTAGGCCGCCTCGATCCCGGCCGCGTCCACGCCCTCTCCGCGAACCTGGCCGGAATGAAATACGAGATGGACCGCGCCGATTTCGGCCGCCACCTCGATTGTCGCCTTCGCCACGGCCATATGCCGGGGGAGCATGTCCGCCGGCGCCGCCAAATTCAGCGCAATCGGCCCATGTGCCGTGTACCCCACTCCCTGGCCGGCCGTGACCTCCTTGAGCCGCCGCACCTGCGCGGGAAGCACGCGTCCGCCCGCGATCAGGTCCAGCATGAACAACGGGATCTCGGTGAATTCCATGCCAAGCGCAGCCGCCTTGCCGATCTCGGCCCGCAAC
Organism: uncultured Alphaproteobacteria bacterium; assembly: GCA_963767435.1. Taxonomy (GTDB): domain Bacteria; phylum Pseudomonadota; class Alphaproteobacteria; order Rhizobiales; family Rhodomicrobiaceae; genus Rhodomicrobium. The sequence continues at coordinate 73,967 of CAVYEY010000004.1, read as the reverse complement.
TGATCGAAATTGCCCTCGTCCGAAATCCAGGTGGAAAAACCCGCCCCGCGCACTGCCGCCATCGCAAAACTCCTGGCACTCCAAAACGCCCATTTTGATAAGAGAAAGGCGCTTTTCCAATTTAAGCTAATTGTAGCAGATGCGTCTTGCTAAAGGGTTAAAGAAAGATGCGGCGTAAGTTGTTGATATAAAACATACAATACGCAAATACCCAGCTCGGTTATGGTAAAGACACAATATTTAACTGTATTTTTGGATGCCAGAATCCGGGCTGTTTGAGCTAGAATTCGAGCAATTTTCGCCAGTTTCTGCCACCCGCAATTCCGCGTTAACCTTGTATTCTTAAGGAGTATGGCGGCGTGTAGGTAGGCCGCCGCCGCCTCAATCGTGGCGCTTTGGAACCCGGGCCTTGTGCAAGCTTGGGCGCTGCACTGAAGCGGGCGATCCCGATCGAATGATCGCGACAGTAGTTACATCACCGTGAGGCCCAATCCCCTTAATAGTTCATCCGCCTGATCTCTGGATATAACAGCGCCCTTAAATATGCCGGCCTCTTGCCAATTAAGAGGGCCGAGATCGCAAGACCGAAGATCGGCCCCTTGAAATCGAGCTACCCGTAAAGAAGCGCCTCTGAGACGGCATCTGTCCATTACACAATCTCTAAAGTCAGCGCCACCAAGGTCTGCGTCGCTAAAATCGACAGCATCAAGTGTCATTTTGCGGAATGACGCGCTTCGCATCATGGCACTAACAAGAATACTTCTTGGAAATATGGCTCCAAGAAGCTTGCTCTCTTCAAAATTCGCACCGGTTAACTTGCACTCTCTAAAAACAGCCGATGTAAGGTTTGCTCTATACCAGTTTGTGCTGGTAAGATTACATCCGCTAAATATTGCATCTGTGAGATATGCGGATTTGAAGCTAGATTTTTGTGCGCGGCATTTCTCCCATTGTGAATTCTCAAGCTGAGCTGCGGTAAAGTTGGTATCGTTAAGAATACAATTTAGAAAATTTACCTCATTTAGGTCGATACGTGACAAATCGCAGGAAGAAAAATCAAGGTCTTGAAATCGTCTCTGACCTTCTTTTAAACATTTTTCAAGCTGCGCGCGTGAACAGGCACTGTGTGTCGGCGTCATGCCCATTCCCCATCGTTATCTATTCTTACGCAAGGCAGTATCTTCGAAGACGGACAAATCAGGCTCACTGCGAAAGAACGTTGCAATCACTTGATCCGGTGATAGTACCATCGGCTCGCCGTTGTTGTTAAAGCTGGTGTTGAGAAGGACGGGTATCCCAGTACGCCCCGCGGGAAATCCTGCCCCATATGCGGCTGGCGCAGACAGGATTTCCCGCGGATCAGGCGTACTAGCAGATCTTTGTTGCTAGTACAGCTTATCCGCCGGAAGTTCGCGTGGCGGCGCGCGCCGCCAATGGGGTGCGAACTTCCGGCGGGCTGTACTAGTGAGTTTATAGAACCGATGCAAAATTGGGTAAAGGGGCGAGCCGTTCGGCGTCTCCACAATCCGTGGCCGCGTTGCTCCGTCAACATGAACTGTACCGAGCGCCTGGACACGCCATCCTGATGTCAAGTCCCGCACTCGCCCGACGCCGTCATCCGCAGGCGAACCCAAGAATGCTTGGCTAACGCGACAGCAGCCGTCCCGCTTCCGGGCGCTTGAGCAGGTCCGCAACCCAGAAGTCCGGCAAATCGCCCTGGCTTTCCTGCGGCGGCGCGATATTCGTCCATTGGCGGCAATCCACCATCGCCCAATTGCCGGAACTGCCGCCCTCCGGGTTCGCCAAGGCCAGGCTTCCCAGGCCCCGGCCCATTGTTGAAATTCTCGCAGCGGCCGGATTTGGCCAGGTACGCCGCCTTCTCGCGGCCGCCGGCACTTTCCTTCACGCCGAGGTTCTGCCAGCGCTCCCACCGCGTCAGGCCCAGCTCGCGGGTAAAGTACATGCGTTCGAGATGTCCGGCGCTGTCCGCATCGCTTCCGCCGAAATGATCCGAAACCAGCGTCTCGAAACTCTTCCGCCCTTCGCGCCCCTGCGACTTCACCTCGAATGTCAGCGGCTGCACATGCCAGCGCGTGAACGCGTCATTCATCCAAAGCGGGCACGCATAGGAGCGCCTTGTCAGCCGCGCCAGCGTCTGCCCCGGCCTGTCTGGCGCAAAGGTCCTATCGGCGACGATCCAGGCGTCGAAGAGATCGCAATCCGGCCCGATGAAGAATTGCAGGCCGGCGCCGCCATCCTCCGTCACCCCGAACGCCGCGGACTTTTGCGAGAAGAACGCGATTTGCCCGCCGTCACCCTCATCGAAGCGCCCGAACGCACGCCGGCTGTCCCCGAAATCCCAGATCTGCGCGACAGCCACGCCATAAGCACCGGCGATTACTGGAAAAGAATCGCTGCGCTGCCAGCCAAGCGGCAGGCGGGAGCGGGCGTCCAGGGAGGCCCAATCGTGCTTGTGATAGGGCAGCCGCTCTCCGATGCGGATGTCGCGGCGGCGCGTGCAGGCGGCGTCGATGGGGCTGACACCCGGCAGCACCTGACTTTGGGTGTCTATGCACACATCCTGCACGAGGAAGCCGAAGACCATCTCCCAGCCCGCGGGCGCTTCGCTTGCCGCAAGCGCTGCGCAGGAGGCGAGGCACGCGGTTAGGAACGGGAGGATCGGAAATGCTCGCCTGAAGGCCATACGGTTTTCGCTAAGTGCCGGATTGAACAGAGGAGAATCTCCATCCGCTTGCGGATGCAGACATTCTTTGGAGGCAAACTCGCCAAAGCGAGTTTGTGCGGGCGAAGGACAGGATGAGGGGAGATTCTCCCATGGGCAAACATAACGGCAGGTTGTGCCATAGGCAGAGGTTGCAACCCCTCACCCTGTCCCTATGGGAGAGGGGACGCCCTAACAACGGCTGCGAGCAGACACCCTCTCCCATAGGGCCCATAGGGAGAGGGCTGGGGTGAGGGGTTACAGCGCTGCATCACTTCGCAGCCGAGAAATACCCAACCACGGGCCGCGGCTCGGCTTTGAGTTTCGCAAGCGCTGCTTCCAGCGCGTCCGCTCCTTCCTCGGCTTGCGCAGCAGCGATCAGCGCGTCCACACTGCTAGCGGGAACGGAGAAGCGGGCGTTGCGCACGAATTCGCAGATCGCCTCGAATTTCTTGTAGCCGCGGTCGAGGGTTGCGCCGTACCCCCTGAGCAGGCCTCGCGCGCGGGCGAGGCTTACCGCAAGCTTGAGATCGCGCTTGGCCGCGGCCCAAACGAGGTCGAGCCATTCTTCAAGCCTCTCCGTCTCCCGCGCATAGCGCAGCGAACCGCGCCGCCAGGGTTTGAGCGAGGCGATGAAATAAAGCAGCAGGAAGCCCCGGATCGACGTGGTGTGGACGAGATGGCCTTCCCTGGTCAGCTTCCGCGCAAAAGCCTGGCCAATTCTACTGTTGAACAGGCGCCTGCCCTGGCCCGCGGGCATGGTATCGGCGATCTCCACGACGCGCGGATGCATGTACTCGGCAATTTCGAGAATATCGCCGTCCGGCACCTCGATGCTCTCGCGCACCCTGGCGAAACGCGAAGCCCGGATCTTGAGCTCGGCAACCCGGACCACGTCACTATATGTCATGGCCAGCGCGATCTGGCGGGCGGCGATGGAAAGCAACTCGCGCTCGTCGCTGCCCCGGTTGCTGGCCAGCGTGACGAAAGGAAGGAGCCGCTCCCAGTAGAGCGCGGCATAGCTGCCGTCCTGATAATCGGTGGTGCGTTCGAGCCCAGCCAGGATCAGGCCAAAAGCATCGCCGCAAGAGTAGCGCTTGACTTCTTCGACAAGCGAACCGGGCAGCCGCGGCTTGTGCGCCGGCTGCGGCTGCGGCGCGATGGGAGCTTCATCCTTGAGGGTGAGGCCTGCCGCAAAACCGGAAAGTGCCAGCGCGCCGGCGCTTTCGCGAAGGACGTCTTCGAAAACCTCTGGGGCAATGGGAAGCGCGCCCGAGACGGCGGCAACGCCGAGCAGGACCGCATTTGCCGGGCATTTAAGCCTTGCCGCGATGGCCCCTGTGTCGAGGCACGCGAAGCTGGCCGCGGCACCGCGGCAGGCCGCAAGCAGCGCATTCGAATCGGCGCGGGCATCGCTGGGGGCCGTCTTCTCCGCCATCGTCAAGACCCGGCGCGTGGACGCGATCAGCGCGGTGCGGTCCGGGGTTACAAGGCCAAGCGCTACGGCCCGCGCTGCCTCCATCAGTTCGGAGGCGATGACGATGTCTACGTGCCCCGGCAAGGGTGTCAGGCCAAGAACGGGCGCCGTTCCGCGCTCCGCCGCCCGGGCCTTGGGGAAAAGCTCCAGGTAATACATGGCAGCGCCGCTTCGCTCGGAAGCACCGGATTCCGAGGTGGCCTGTACAAGGTAGCCGCTCCGTTCCGCAGCTGTTGCAAGCCACGCGGCGAGCCCGCCCGCGCCTTCGTTGCCCAGCGCCATGATGACGATCTTAAGCGGCTTCAACTCGCTCATCCGCTGCTCCCCGCAAGAGAGCAAGACGGCCTGTCGAGCCGGCGCTGGAAATAGGAGATAACGCGCAGGCGCAGCCAGGCGAAGGCCCGGTCGCGCATGGACGGGTTATGAATGACTTTTGCGCGGAAATAGGACGGGCACAGTACCCCCGCATGCGCGGCCTCGCCGCAAAGCCCGCAGCCCGTGCAGGACGAAATCCACCGCCGTAACCGGCTCGGGATTGAGCGGGTCGGGATTTGGCGCGATGGTAAGCGAAGGGCAGCCTGAAAGCCTGATGCAGGTATGATCGCCAGAGCAGATATCGGGGTCCGTGCCGAACCGGCGCTGCACCACGCGCTGGCCTTCCTTCAGCTTGGAAGCCTGGAGCGGATCTTCGCGGTAATGCCAGGCCAGGGCACATTCCGAGCGCGCGACGATGACCTTGGGACCGCTCTCAGGTGTCGCGAACGCTTCCTTGAGTGCGGCACGCATCCGCTTCACATCGTAGGTGTCCGGCATGGTCCAGACCCAGCGGACGCCGATTGCCCTCAAGGCGTCCTCGATGGGGCTGCGCGCGGGGTCGCGCGGCTTGCCGGCGGAGGGGGAGGAAAGGGTTTCCTGGCCGCCGCCAATCGCCGCGTAGCCGTTGTCTACGACGATGTGCACGTTGCCGGTCTTGTTGAAGACGGCATTGCCGATGGAGGAGAGTAGGCCGCTATGCCAGAAGCCCCCGTCGCCCAGGATCGAGATGGCGGGCTTTGCGTCTTTGGGCCGGAGCGCTGCATTGCTGGCGCCGCCCAGCCCCAGGCCCATGGTGGTGTTGCCAGTGTTGAAGGGCGGCAGCGTCGAGTGAAGGTGACAGCCCACGTCGCAACTGACATGAAAATCGCCCAGCTCCCGCGCGGTTAGCTTGACGGCGGTGAAGACCGGACGCCCGGGGCAGCCCGCGCAGAAGGTTGGCGGGCGCGGGCGCACATGGGCGGCGGCGGTCTGCGCCGCGCGCCGTGCCGCAAGTTCTGCGGGGCGCTCCAGCTCCTGCGGGAAAAGCTCCGGCCCGTGCGCCTTAAAGAAGCGCGCGACACCCGCCTTGATGACGGTACCGGTGTACTCGCCGGCCGGCGGCAGCATGCCTTTGCCTTCCAGGTGGACGTGGGCTCCGGCGCGCGCAAGGATGGTGTGCAAGCCCTGCTCGATGAACTCGGGCTGCCCTTCTTCGATCATGAGCACGGCGCGCTTGCCTTCGCAGAAGTGCAAGACCTCGCTTTCGATCAGCGGATAGCAGACGTTGAGGACGTATACCGGAATCCCGGTTGCGCCGAACTCGTCCGCGAGCCCCAGCGCTTGCAGCGCCTGGATGAGCGTGTTGTACAACCCGCCCTGGACGATCAGGCCGGTGTCCGCCGCTGCCCCGGCAGCCTCGAAAATCTCGTTCAGCCGGTGCTTTTCGATGAAGCGCACCGCCGCCGGCAGGCGCTCCTCGATTTTCTCCCGCTCCTGCAAAGAGTTCGCCGGAGGAAAGACGATGCGGCCGGCACTGCGGTGCGGGGCGTTCAAGGCATCGGCGGGCCTCAATCCCGCATGCACATTATCCTTAGCCTCGAAGGTTCCATAAAGATTGCAGGCCCGCCTTCTGAGCGTGAGCATTACAGGCGTGCCTGACGCTTCGGAAAGCTCGAAGCCCTGCTCGATGGCGGAAACGATGGAAGGCAGGCTGGGCCGTGGATCGAGGAGCCAGATCTGCGACTTCATCGCAAGCGCCAGGCTGCGTTCCTGCGCGCCGGAAGTACCTTCGCCGTAGTCTTCGCCGAGGATAATCAACGTGCCGCCCGCAACACCGCTCGAAGCCAGATTGGCAAGCGCGCCTGCCGCACTGGCCGCACCGGCCGGGCCGTTGAAGATCGCGGCACCCCGCAGCGGATAGTTCACAGATGCCGCGAGCGCAGCAGTGGCCGCGGCTTCGTTGACGCTCGTGACGAGGTTGACGCCATATTCCTCAAGGATCGCGCGGGCGGCGCCGAGCGTGCTGGTCAGGCGCGAAACAGGCGCGCATTGATAAGCGCTGACGTAGCTGACGCCGGACTGAAGCAGAGCCTTGGCAGCCGCAAGGGCCGTGCTGCCGCGGAATTCCTCGCCGGCACCAAGACGCAGCGCCGCGCCCTCCTTTATGAAGGATCGCTCAGCCATTGCCATTGCTCCGGATGCTGCGGCACGGGCGGTTGTGTACCCTTTTATGCCTGCCGCTTGCGCTTGAACGCTTCTTCCCCGAGCAATCTATTTTCCGGTTCCAGGTCACTTTCAATGAATCCAAAGGAGCTGCGGCGCCCGGCAGCAGCAAATATCCTCAACTCTTCATCCCCCAGCTTCGCATGATATCAGAACCAATTACGTGAATGTCAGGAGGAAGCGGTGAAAGGTCGCGCGGCTAGATTGCCGCAGGTGCGCCTGTTTCCGGGAATAAGCGGCAAGGCTCGTGACGATTCGCCGCGCCTGCCAGCTGGTGCTTGGCGCGGGCAAACTAGTACGCCCCGCGGATAAGGCGTACTAGCAGCTCATTGAATTCTAGTACAGCTTATCCGAGGCAAGTTCGCTTGCGAGCCCTCGGCAAATGGGGTGCGAACTTGCCTCGGGCTGTACTAGCCTGGATAACACCATACGCCCCCTCGCGAATTGGCCTGTTTGCGTTATGTTAACCTTTCGCGCCAGCGATTTGTCCGAGGGGAGCTTATGACCGGGCCGGGCTTTATCCACCTGCATGTGCATTCCGCCTATTCGCTGCTGGAGGGCGCGCTGCCGGTGAAGGCGCTTGCCAAGCTGGCGGCTGCGGATGGACAGCCGGCTCTTGCGATTACCGACCGGAATAATCTCTTCGGCGCGCTTGAATTCTCCGAGGCGCTGGCCGGGGAAGGCATCCAGCCGATTATTGGCTGCGCGCTCAACCTGGCGTTTCCTGTTACGCCCGAGGAAACATCGCGGCCCGGCGCCAATGCCCCCGCCCATCATGGCCCCCTGGTGCTGCTCGCGAAGGATGCCCAAGGCTACGGCAACCTCATGCGGCTTTCGAGCCTCGCCTATGTCGAGCATGGCGATGCGAGCCAGCCGCATGTGACACTTGCAGAGCTTGAGAAGCACGCAGCCGGTTTGATTGCGCTTTCCGGCGGCCCCGATGGACCGGCGGACCGGGCATTCGCTGCAGGCAACGCGGCCGTGGCCGAGGCACGGCTTGAGACGCTGGCTGGGATTTTTGCAAGCCGCTTTTACGTCGAAATCCAGCGGCACGGGCTTCAGCGCGAGCGGCTGGTAGAGCCGCAGCTTTTGCGCTGGGCCTACGAGCGCGGCGTGCCCCTGGTAGGCACGAACGAGGCATATTTTCCCAAGCGCGGCACCTTCGAGGCGCACGACGCATTGCTCTGCATCGCCGATGGACGCTACGTTGCGGAAGACAACCGGCGCCGCCTTTCGCCGGAACATTGGCTGAAGCCCCGGGCGGAAATGGAGGCCGTGTTCGCGGACCTGCCCGAGGCTGCGGCAAACACCCTCGAAATCGCCAGGCGCTGCTCCTTCAGGCCCCGGCCGCGCAAGCCTATTCTTCCGCGGTTCGTGCCCGATGCCAAGGACGCCGAGCAGGCCGAAGCCGCGGAACTGCGCTCCCAGGCCGAGGCGGGCCTTGCGCGAAGGCTCGCCGCGATCCCCGAAAATCAGCGTGGCGCCGGCGAAGAGGACTACAAGAAGCGCCTCGAATTCGAGCTGGACGTCATCACGCGGATGAAGTTCCCCGGCTACTTCCTGATCGTGTCCGACTTCATCAAATGGGCGAAGGCGAACGGGATACCGGTGGGGCCGGGCCGCGGCTCGGGTGCTGGCTCGGTGGTGGCGTGGTCGCTTACGATTACGGACCTCGATCCAATCCGCTTCGGTCTGCTGTTCGAACGTTTCCTGAACCCCGAACGCGTCTCGATGCCGGACTTCGATATCGACTTCTGCCAGGACCGCCGTGGCGAGGTGATCCAGTATGTGCGCAACAAGTACGGCGCGAACCGCGTCGCGCAGATCATTACCTACGGCAAGCTGCAAGCGCGCGCGGTGCTGCGCGACGTGGGCCGCGTGCTGCAAATGCCTTACGGGCAGGTGGACCGGCTCTGCAAGCTTGTGCCGAACAATCCGGCCAATCCGGTCACGCTGAAAGAGGCCATCGAGGGCGAGCCCAAGCTGCAGGAGGCGCGTGACGCCGAGCCCATCGTGGCGCAGCTCTTGAATACGGCGCAGCAGCTCGAAGGGCTCAACCGCCAGGCCTCGACCCACGCGGCGGGCGTGGTGATCGGCGACCGCGAGCTGGTGGAGCTGGTGCCGCTCTACCGCGATCCGCGCTCCGACATGCTCGTGACCCAGTTCAACATGAAGTGGGTCGAGCAGGCGGGGCTCGTGAAGTTCGACTTCCTGGGCCTCAAGACGCTGACGGTCTTGCAGAAGGCGTGCCAGCTTCTGGAGCAGGCAGGCAAGCCGATTGATCTCGCCACGCTGGGGCTCGACGACAAGCCCACCTGGGAGCTATTCGCTAGAGGCGATACGGGCGGCGTGTTCCAGTTTGAAAGTACGGGCATGCGCGAGGCGCTCCGGAAGCTTAAGCCTGACCGCTTCGGCGACATCATCGCTTTGAACGCGCTCTACCGGCCGGGCCCGATGGACAACATCGAAAGCTTTTGCAACCGCAAGCACGGCCTGGAGGAACCCGATTACCTGAATCCGCTTGCCAAGCCGATCCTGGAGGAGACTTACGGCGTCATCATCTACCAGGAGCAGGTGATGCAGCTTGCCCAGGTGCTGTCGGGCTATAGCCTCGGTGAAGCGGACCTGCTGCGCCGCGCGATGGGCAAGAAGATCAAGGCCGAGATGGATGCGCAAGGCGCGCGCTTCGTGAAGGGCGCGCAGGATAAGGGCATCCCGGAGTCCCGCGCGCGCTACATCTTCGAGCTGATTGCGAAGTTCGCGGGCTACGGCTTCAACAAGAGCCACGCGGCGGCTTACGCGCTCGTCGCCTACCAGACCGCCTATCTCAAGGCGAACCATGCGCTGGAGTTCATCGCGGCCTCGATGACGCTCGATATGGGCAACACCGACAAGCTTTACGGCTATACGCGCGAGGCCAAGCAGCTCGGCATTGCCATTCTGCCGCCATCGGTGAACAAGTCGGCGGCCGAGTTCCTGCCAGAGGAGGGCGGCATCCGCTATGCGCTCAGCGCGCTCAAGAGCATGGGGCAGGCGGCGGCGGAGCATATCGTCGAGGAGCGCGGCGGCAAGCCCTACCGCGATCTTGCCGATTTCATGTCGCGGATCAATCCGAAGACGGTCAACAAGCGCGCCATCGAAACGCTGAACGCCTCGGGCGCGCTTGAGGATCTGGAGAAGAACCGCGCCAAGGTCGCCAAGAACCTCGACCGGCTCGCGGAATTCGCGGGGAGGCTCGCGCAAGACAAACAGGCGGGGCAAGGCGATATGTTCGGCGGTGCGGCGGAGGGAAGTGCCGCACAGCTTGTGCTCTCCGATGCGCCCGCCTGGGGGCTGCTCGAAACGCTGGATGCGGAACTTGCCGCCGCGGGCTTCTACCTCTCCGGCCATCCGCTGGACGATTTCGTGGAACAGCTCGGCCGGCTCAACGTGATGCGCTGGAGTGCCTTCGCCGAGCGCGCTCAGGCCCACGGCCGCGCCGAAGCCCGCCTTGCGGCGACCGTGACCCAGTGCCAGGTCCGCAAATCCAAGACCGGCAACAAATTTGCCTTCGCGGGCTTCTCCGATCCCACCGGTCAGTTCGAGGCCGTGGTCTTTTCCGACACGCTGAGTTTGGCGGGCGACAAGCTTGAGCCCGGCAAGAACGTCATCATCAATATCGAGGGTGAAGCCGAGGGCGAGACGGTCAAGGTGCGCGTGCAGGCCGTGCAGTCGCTCGACGAGGTGCTGGGCAAGGGCGCCAAGCACATCGCGATTACAGCCACTGACAAGCTGGAGATCGCCGGCCTGATCAAGAATCTGGGCCGCGAGGGAAACCTTGAGATCAAGCTCGCCGTGCAAATCCGCGAGCAGGCGAAGGTGGTGGAGTTCAGCCTGGGCAATAACTTCTCGGTCTCGGCTCGGCAGCTTTCGGCGTTGAAAACGCTGCCTGGCGTGATCCAGGTGAGTTAGCCGGGGCACGGTTGTGCCGGTCGCGCCGGTTCGTGCGGCTCCAAGACATGTGGAAATAAAGTTAAACAGTGCCCGCTCAGGTAGTGGAAAAGCTGGGTGTATCGCCTGCGGCTGCTGAGGAAGAGCCTGAATAGACGCCAAAAGTCCAGATTTCGAAAGGATATTTGGATCTGCAATATAGACACTCCAGGTAACCCGGTTCGTCCTCACCTTAAAATATGAGTGCCGCTCGCACCGGAAGACGGATTATAACCATTTTGCAGATTGTGCCCAAGTTCTGCCAAAGCAGGGCCACAAAAAAACTTGTATACCTGTATTATTGTCTGGCCCTGGGGTGGCAAGCATAACGAGTTTAGGGAGGCCTATGCGCCTTACTACATTAGCGGTAATCGGGGCGGCGGCCTTTCTGAGCGAGGGCCCTGCCATGGCTTTCGGACCGCAGGACATCTACGGTGTCTGGCGGCAGCCGGATAGCGGCGCGCTCATCCAGATTTACCCTTGCGATGGCTCCGTCTGCGCCAAAGTCGTGTCGGCGCCCGATCCAACGGCCAAGGACGTGAAAAACCCCAATCCCGCCTTGCGGGACCGGCCCATCCTGGGCATCGAGACTTGGCGCCACGCGAAGGAAACCGCGCCGCTGCAGTGGAGCGGCTCCGCCTATAATCCGCTCGATGGCGCCACCGTTTACGGCACGCTGCATCTGACCGGCGACACCGCGCTTGAGGTGGCAAGCTGCAATCTTGAGATCATGCCTTGTTCCGAGCGGACGTGGACGAAGGTTGCCGCTGGGACACCAGCAGCGTTTACCACGCTCGTTTCGCAATCCGAGCCCGTCCGGCCGTTGGTTAGCCAGCCTAAGGAAGCGCTCGCTGCCGGTAAGATTCCTGCCGCGAAGCCCAGGCTGCCATACGTGTACAAGGCTAGGAAACGGAAGGTACAGGGCAAGAATAAACCCGCCAGCCCCGGCGATGCCGCCAGCGATGACATTTTTTCGCGGATACATATCTGGTAGCGCCCAGGGCCTGACCGGGCTTAGCGTTGGAACGCGGCCTGCTCCGGGATAGTTCTGCCAGAAAGTTCTTTGTTGGCACTTATTTTCCGGGCCGCCACAAATTGCCCATGTTCGGTGCATCCAACGCTTTGAAAGCGCGTGTGCAGGATCTTGCGCCTGCAGCGTAAGCTATGCCCGCGAAGGTTGCTGTCAATTCTGGTGGCACGGGAACAGGGCATCGCCGTGCTGACGCGCTTCAAGATTTGCCGTTTGTGGCCTGGAGGCGCGATGTTCAAAGGCAGGCTTACCATTTCAATCGCATTGGCGTGCGTATGCCTCGGGGGCGCTTTTGCGGAATCGCCCGCACCAGCGCCGGCGGCCAAGCAAGCGGCGGCGGCTGGGTCCGATAAGGCTTTCCTTGAAGAAAATCCGCAAAAGCTCAAGGCGTTCAGCTGCGGCACGCTCGATGAGTTCATGGCGACGAATTACCGGCTCGGTTGCCTCTTGGAGATGTCGCCGAATGGTATCGATAACGCCATCGGCCGCGAGGCGGCCAGGAAGTTCAAGGCCCAGCGGAAAGAATATAAGTCCCGGTGCAAGGGAGAGCCCGCAAAGCTTGCAGAGGCGAAGAAAAGCCGCGGCCTCACGCCGTGCAGGTCGATGCCGAACGCTTAGGTATCATGCCTGGCGGTCAACGGGTGGCCTGGGTATTTCGTTCCTTGTGGCGAAAGTAAAAGCCTGCGGGGGGAGCGGAAGAGCCGGTTCCCCTGTAAACATTGTAGCTCGAACAATTTTCGAGACATGGCATTTCCGCAACCGGCCTTTCACGCCGGTGATAGGCAAAACCGGGCGCGCCGGCGTTTCGCTGAGCCGCGTAACGGGAACCGTAATCGCGCATAACTGAGTTTCATTCATAACTCTATACCTGCTCTTCCACATCCGCCCAAAAACTGGACGCCCCATCGCCTGGGACGCAGGCTTGTCTGTGTTCTTTCAGTATTTCGGCGGGGCTTACGTGGGCCTTGGCGCGCCGCATTGCGCAATCTTAGCGCGGCTCTTTTTCAACAATTTCGTCAAAGTTGTGTAAAACTGCACGCTCGGGTTGTGCAGCAGCCGGTCTGGCGCAATCCTTGGCCATCCGCGGAAAACTTCAACGCCGCCAAACATTGCGGCGGCATACCTGCGGAGCTCTTTGAAAAGTTGGTCATATGACAGCGCCATGCACAGCGGGGCATCTGCGCGCGCCATTCCGGGACATGAAAAGCCCGTTCGCGATGGCCGCCATGTTCCCAGGTATAGAAACGGCGACGCCAGCGGCCGGGCGGGCGGTTTCCGGGCTTAAGCGCCACAAGAGTGCTCATCCGTTGGGGAGCCTGCGAAAACCTTCTTAGCAGGGGAAATGCAATCCTTGGGCGACTCAGACACAATCGAGTCCGCCCACTTTACGGAGGATCGCGCTTGGAGCCGTCTGTCGTTTGTCCGAATTGCCGGACCGAAATCAAGCTCACCGAGACGCTCGCCGCGCCGCTGATCGAGGCGGTGAAGCGCGATGCCGACGCGAAGCTGCGCCAGAAGGAGGCGGAGGTCGCCAGGCGCGAGGCTGCGATGCGCGCGCAGGCCGAGGCAATCGACGCGGAAATCGCGGAGCGGCTGAAGGCGGAGCGCAAGAAAGTCGCCGGGGAAGAAGCGAAGAAGGCTGCGGCCAAATTCTCCGAAGAACTGCAGCAAAAAGACCAACTCCTGGAGGAGCAGACGAAGCTCGCCAGCGAACGCGCCGCTAAGCTTGAGGAGGCCCAGAAGGCGCAGGCCGAGGCGCTCCGGAAGACACGGGAACTGGATGACGCCAAGCGCGAGCTTGACCTTACGATTGAAAAGCGCGTCAGCGAGAAACAGGCGGAAATCCAGGAGCGGGCGAAGCTCGACGCCGAGCAGTCGATGCAGCTGAAGCTCCAGGAAAGGGAGAAGATGATCCTCGGCATGCAAAAGCAGATCGAGGAGCTGAAGCGCAAGGCCGAGCAGGGGTCGCAGCAATTGCAAGGCGAGGTGCAGGAATTGCAGCTTGAGGGGCTCCTGCGCGCGAGCTTTCCGCAAGACGGCATCACGCCCGTGGCCAAGGGCGAGTCCGGCGGCGACGCGATCCAGCAGGTGAGCGGGCCGCTGGGCCAGGAATGCGGCAAGATCCTCTGGGAATCCAAGCGCACGCGGAACTGGAGCGACGGCTGGCTGCAGAAGCTGCGCGACGACCAGCGCGCGGCCAAGGCCGACGCCGCGATCCTCGTCAGCCAAGCGCTTCCCAAGTCCATCGAGGTGTTCGGCCAGATCGATGGCGTGTGGGTGACTTCGCCCAAATGCGCCGTGGCGGTGGCGACGGCGATCCGGCACGCGCTGATCGAGGTGGCCTTGGCCCGCAAGTCCGGCGAAGGCCAGCAAGGCAAGATGGAGTCGATGTACCGCTATCTCACCGGCCCGCGCTTCCGCCACCGGGTCGAGGCCATCGTCGAGAAGTTCCAGGACATGCAGGCCGACCTCGAAAAGGAGCGCAAGGCCATGCAGAAATCCTGGGCCAAGCGCGAGCAGCAGATTCAGACCATCGTGCAGGCCACGGCCGGCATGTGGGGCGACATGCAGGGCATCGCCGGACGCTCGCTGCCCGAAATCGAAGGGCTCGACTTCGAGGGCGCCACCGCCGTCGAGGAACAGGCGCTGCGCAAGCTGCGGCTGATCGAGGCTGGCGGCTGATCGGGCGCCTGCTGGAGGGCGCGCCCAGCTAAGCTATGTGGTCCGGCCGCAGCCGCAGGATCGCTGCGGGCACATTGGCAGCGATCCATGCCTCGATCTCAGCCTGCTTGCGCCGGTAGAGCAGGCCGCACCCCAGCACCCCAAGCCCGATCAAGGACAGCGCAAACGGAAACAGGAGAGAGTTGCGGAACACCAATTCGGCGAGATACCCGAGGTAAAAGGAGACGCCCAACGCACCGAACACGGCGTAAGTCTTCCGGGATAGAACAACAGCCGCGCCAAGCAGGCCGATGTTGAGCAGGCAATAAAGCGCCTTGCCCAATTCGCTCCCGCTGCTGCTCAGGCTGAGTGCCCCCCAGAACGTGACAAGCCCGGCAAGATGGAGCCAGAAGGCGTGGCGCGGCATCCTCGCATAATCCACCGCCCAGGCGGCCGCGATCACCGCGAGCCCGAACCAGACCGAAACCTGCCGGCGCTCCTCCCAGGTAATATAGCTGCTGCCGAAGATCCACGGCACGAGGTCCATCGACATGAACCACAGCGCATAGGCGATAACCGACACGATGAACGGGAAATTGTAAAAGCGCAGCGCCACGAGGCCGGCCACGATTGCGGCGCTATCCATCAATATCCAGCTGCCCTTGACCCATTCGTAATAGCCGTTGTAGGCGCCCGGCTGGCCGAACTTGCCCCACCAGCCCAGTTCCTCCTGAATGCCATAGAGGGCCAGCGGCGCCATGGTCACCGCGATGGTGATCAATAGCCCGCCAGGCACCTTCAAATCCCGCTTCCAGAGATAATCGCCAGCGGCGGTGAAGGCGGCGGCATAGACGATGGCGGTCACAGCAAGCGCCTTGCCGCCCATCTGCGAAAACGCCAGGGTCGAGAACATGCCCATGCCGCCCATCACGATCAAGGCGCCTGCGTACCAGAGCAGATGCGCCGCATCGAATTGCGAGCGGGGTGCGGCACCGCTGTGCGCCCCCAGCTGCCGGCGCCCGGCCAGGAATGCGATGAGCCGCTTCAGGTCATCCGCCCCGATGATGCCGGCCGTTTGTGCCGCTCGCAGGTCTTCCTCGGAATAGCGCATCTTCGCCCCTCCAGTTTCACGCTGCGCGGTATGAAACCATTCCGTGGCCGATGTTTGTTCCAGGCGGAACGTCACGCCCCAGAAGACCGCAGAATTGGCACAGCGGCCGGTCTGCCCCCTGGACTCTGCTTAACAGCCCCTTTGAGGATCGGGCCGCATGGCTTCGCCCTTGTGAGCGGCGAGCCGGCGCGGTATGAGGATCTGGCACTTCGCGGCGCCTCAACGGCAAATAACCGGACCACTGCCCCTCATGAAGCGATTTGCAAACGGACTGGCCGTCCTTGCAGGTCATCGGAGCCCAGCCCGTGCCGCAAGCTGCGCCGAGGGGGATAGAAATTATCGGGTAAAAGCGCACTCCTTCACCGCACGGCCACCGGATCTACACCACTTCCCTTTGGTCACAAGAGCTTCGCGGTTTGTGGCCCGCTCGCCCTGGTTCACAGCGCCTCATATCCGGTTCTTGTTCATCGGCCCGCAGCTTCGATCCACGCTTCCTCCCCACTCGGTTGCCCTCATGCAGTTGCGCTTCACTTCGCTTGCTGTGACCAGCTCACGGCGGGACTTGTACCCGCAAGAGTGCGCCCATGCTGGGCGCACCACAAAAAAAAGCCGGAGCAGTGTGCCCCGGCCTCAATGAATGCGCTCAAGTAGCGCGAAGCGCGATAGCGCAGCTAATGGACTTACGCCGCGACGCTCGGCAGGCCTGACAGCGCCATCGCCAGCTCGCCTTCGTCGTAAGTCTGGTCGGTGAGCTTGCCCTCGAAATAGGCGATGTAGGCGCCCATGTCGAAATGGCCGTGGCCCGACATGTTGAACAGGATGGTTTCGGCCTTGCCTTCCTGCTTGCAGCGCAGCGCCTCGTCGATGGCGCAGCGCACCGCATGGGTCGCCTCCGGTGCGGGCACGATGCCTTCGCAGCGCGCGAACTGCACGCCCGCGTCGAAGCAGGCTATCTGATTGTAGGCGCGCGCCTCGATCAGTCCCAGCTTGTGGACGTGCGAGACCAGCGGCGCCATGCCGTGATAGCGCAGGCCGCCCGCATGGAACGCCGGCGGGATGAAGGTCGAGCCGAGCGTGTGCATTTTGACGAGCGGCGTCAGGTGGGCCGTGTCGCCGAAGTCGTAGGCGTATTGGCCGCGCGTCATCGTTGGGCACGCCGCCGGCTCGACGCCGATGAAGCGGCGCTTGCGCCCGCCACGCAATTGCATGCCGAGGAACGGGAAGGCGATGCCGGCGAAATTCGAGCCGCCGCCAACGCAGCCGATGACGACGTCTGGATCGTCGCCCGCCATCTCGAACTGCTTGATGGCTTCGAGCCCATTTACCGTCTGGTGCAGCAGCACGTGGTTCAGCACCGAACCCAGCGAGTACTTCACCGCGGGGTCCTTCGCCGCCACTTCAACGGCTTCCGAAATGGCGATGCCGAGCGAGCCGGGGCTGTCGGGGTGCTGCGCCAGGATGGCACGGCCGGAGTTGGTTTCGTTGGAGGGCGAGGCGATGCAGCGCGCGCCATAGGTTTCCATCAGAGCCCGGCGGTACGGCTTCTGGTCGTAAGAGACGCGCACCTGGAAGACGGTCACTTCCATGCCGAACAGAGCGCCAGCAAAGGCAAGCGAGGAGCCCCATTGGCCGGCACCGGTCTCCGTGGAAAGCCGCTTTACGCCCGCTTCCTTGTTGTACCAGGCTTGCGGCACAGCCGTGTTCGGTTTGTGCGAGCCGGCGGGCGAGACGCCTTCGTATTTGTAGTAGATTTTTGCCGGGGTACCGAGCGCCTTTTCGAGATTCCGCGCACGGCATAGGGGCGAGGGCCGCCACATGCGGTAAATGTCGCGGATCGGCTCAGGGATTTCGATCTCGCGCTCGGTCGAGACCTCCTGCATGATCAGCGCCATCGGGAACAGCGGCTCGAAGTCGCCGGGACCTGCGGGCTGTTGGGTGCCCGGATGGAGTGCTGGCGGCAGCGGCACCGGCAAGTCCGCTGCGATGTTGTACCAGGATTTAGGGATCTGCGTTTCGTCCAGAACGTATTTGAGCTGACCACTCATACTAGCCCCTCCCAAGGTAAAGAAAGCGCCGCACCTTACACGAGAATTTATGAGGTGTGAACGCCGTTTCGGGTGGAGCACGGCCAAAGGCGGGGCCCCCCGGCGCGCGCTCCGGGCGCAGCGGAAAATTAACCTCTGGGCACTCATTTTGGGCATTTTCGCCAGCCCGGAGGGCGCTCCCCAGCTGTAAAATAATGCAACGGGACAGCCGCGGCGGTACACGCCGGGCTGGGTACGATATTGATATACAATCGGAAGCACTAAGCCACTAAGGTTAAGCTCAAATCTGCGATCATATTTGACTGTAGTTTAGGATGCTAGAATTCCGCAAATTCCGGTCCATTTTTCGCAAAATTATAGCAATTAGTGCCACCCGCATTTGATATTAACGTGCGCCACGAGGGCACACTTAATGCGGATATGGTTAACGCGGAATCCATGTGGCTCAAATTGCTTGAATTCTGCTAAAAATTTCCTGGAATTTACGGATTTCCGTCTCTCAAAACTACAGTTAATTATGATCGCAGATTTGATAACCACAAATCCGCCCTGCCTGGAAGAGAATAATCACGTCATTTCAACAACATGAGCATCCGGAGCGGCGGCACCGCAAGTTTCACGCAGCGCCAAATCGAGAGCGCAAACCGCCTCGCCCGCGGCAAAAAATACCCAAAATGTCCCTTCAGAAGTTGAGATTCGATTAAGCCGCCCGTAGCGGGCACGTAAGGCGCACAAGCGCCCCAAGCTCCATTTCCGGTACCGGGTTCCGCAAAGCGGCAACTCGCGCCGAACGCTTCGTGCGCATTGCTACCTGGGCTTGCACAAGGCAACACGTCTGTTGAAGCTATTGAGGCAAAAGGCTACAAAATCCTTGAATTGGACGCAGCCTACAGCTAACCCTTAAACCGAAAAGCCGGTGCGCCTTTCGCGAGCTATCCGCCAGGAGAGCCTTGCGGGGGTTCTGCGAGCGCCCGCTGCTTATATCTTTGCCGGGGGGCAGCGGACTTCACAGGTTCAATTCGTTCTTCAACGGCTCACGCCGTAAAAATCGGGATCGGCCGCGCATGACCATCGCAGGGTTTTTCTTCTACCTCTTCTCTCTCGTGCTGGTGGCTTCAGGTTCCCTGGTCATCACCGCACGCAGCCCTGTTCACTCCGTACTGTTCCTGATCCTGGCCTTCTTCAACGCCGCGGGCCTGTTTGTGCTCCTGGGCGCTGAGTTCCTGGCCATGATCCTGGTCATCGTCTACGTGGGCGCGGTCGCCGTGCTCTTCCTGTTCGTGGTGATGATGCTGGATGTGGACTTTGCCGAGTTGCGCGCCGGTAGCGGCCGGTACGTTCCGGCTGGGCTGCTCGTCGCCGGCATTCTGCTTTTCGAGCTGCTCATGGTCTCGGCCACCTTCCTTTCGGCTCCGGGCGCCATGCAGGCGGCTGCCGCACCGCAGGTTTCAAACGCGGCCGCCATTGGCGCCGTTCTCTACACGAAATACGTCTACTACTTCGAACTGTCCGGCGCCGTTCTCCTGGTCGCGATGATCGGGGCTATCGTGCTGACGCTCCGTCATAAGCGCACTGCCAAGCGGCAGGACGTAGCCACGCAGGTCGGGCGCCGGCGCGAGGACGCGATCGAAGTGGTCCATGTGGAAACCGGGAAGGGGATTTCCTGAACGCCATGAATGTTATTTCTCCCATCGAGGCCGCGACGGGCATCACCTTGCAGCACTATCTGGGCGTGGCAGCAGTCCTGTTCACGCTGGGCGTGTTCGGGATCTTCCTGAACCGGAAGAACGTCATCGTTATCCTGATGTCCATCGAGCTGATGCTGCTCGCGGTGAACATCAATCTCGTGGCGATGTCGGCCTATCTGAACGACCTCACCGGCCAGATTTACGCGCTTATCGTGCTGACGGTCGCAGCGGCAGAGGCAGCCATCGGCCTGGCAATCGTGGTGATCTACTTCCGCATCCGCGGCTCCATCGCCGTCGACGACATCAACTCAATGAGGGGCTGAGGCACGATGTATCACGCGATTGTCCTCCTTCCCCTGGCCGGTGCCATCATTGCGGGGTTCTTCGGCCGCATCCTGGGCGACAGAATTTCCGGCATTCTGACCAGCGTGTTCGTGCTTACGGGCGCCGTTCTCTCCTGGTATGCCTTCTATCAGGTTGGCATCCTGGGCGAGGACGTGCCGCGGATCACCCTCTTTCCCTGGATCGGCGTTGGCGACTTGCAGACTTCCTGGGCGCTGCGCATCGATACGCTGACCGCCGTCATGCTCGTGGTGGTGAACACCGTTTCCGGCCTCGTGCACTTCTACTCCATCGGCTACATGCACGATGACGACCGGCAGCCGCTCTTCTTCGCCGAGCTGTCGCTCTTCACATTCGCAATGCTCAGCCTCGTGACCGCCGACAACTTCGTGCAGATGTTCTTCGGCTGGGAAGGCGTCGGCCTCGCTTCGTACCTGCTGATCGGCTTCTGGTATCACCGGCCCTCTGCCAATTCGGCCGCTATCAAGGCGTTCGTCGTCAACCGCGTCGGCGATTTCGGCTTCGCGCTGGGCATTTTCGCCATCTACTACGTCTTCCGCGATGTGAACTTCGATACGGTATTCGCTGCCGCGCGCGAGAAGCAGAACCTGACGCTGGATGTCTTCGGCTACAAGGAAGACGCGCTCACCGTGATCTGCCTCCTGCTCTTCATGGGCGCGATGGGCAAGTCGGCGCAATTCATGCTGCATACATGGCTGCCCGACGCGATGGAAGGCCCGACCCCTGTCTCCGCCCTCATCCATGCCGCCACCATGGTGACGGCCGGCGTATTCATGGTGGCCCGGCTTTCGCCGCTGTTCGAACTTTCGCCGGTGGCACTTTGGGTGGTCACAATCGTCGGCGCGACCACCGCGTTTTTTGCGGCAACCGTTGGCGTTGCGCAGAACGACATCAAGCGCGTGATCGCTTATTCCACCTGCTCTCAGCTGGGCTATATGTTCGCAGCGCTGGGGCTTCGCGCCTATAGCGCCGGCATCTTCCATCTGTTTACGCACGCATTCTTCAAGGCGCTCCTGTTCCTTGGCGCTGGCTCCGTCATCCACGCGCTTTCCGGCGAGCAGGATTTGCGCAAGATGGGCGGATTGCGCACGGCGGCGCCGATCACCTTCCTCATGATGCTCGCCGGCACGCTGGCGCTGACCGGCTTCCCCTACACGGCGGGCTACTTCTCGAAGGACACCATTATTGAGGTTGCGCACGCCGCGAGCGGCGCGCATGTGCCCGGCGCCGAATATGCGTTCTGGGCCCTGATCATCGCCGCGTTCCTCACCTCCTTCTATTCCTGGCGGCTGGTGTTCATGGCCTTCTTCGGAAGTCCGCGCGACGAGCACGCCTTCGAGCATGCCCATGAATCGCCATTGGTCATGACCGTACCGCTGATGGTGCTGGCTCTTGGCGCGCTGGCGGCGGGCTTCTTCTTCGCGCCCTACTTCGTCGAGGAGCATTACGCGCACTTCTGGCGCACGGCGCTGTTCACGCTGCCGGATAACTCCATTCTCGCCGAGAGCCACGCCGTAGAGTTGATCCTCATGAAGTGGCTGCCTACGCTGATGATGCTGGGCGGCTTCGTTCTGGCCTATATCTCCTATATCGCGCTACCGGCAATTCCGGGCTGGACCGTGCGCACCTTTAAGCCGATCCACGCCTTCCTCTATAACAAGTGGTATTTCGACGAACTCTACGACTTCATCTTCGTGCGGCCTGTTCGCTTCATCGCCCGCATTCTTTGGGTCTACGGCGACGGCGCGCTGATCGATGGGCTCGGCCCTGACGGCATCTCGGCAAGTGTGGTTCAGATCGCCAAGCGTGCGGTCCGGTTACAGACCGGCTTCGTCTATCAATACGCCTTCGTCATGCTTGTGGGCGTGGCGGCTATCGTGACCTATTTCGCTTATCTCTTCCGCGGGGCGCTGTTCAAGCTATGAAGGACTGGCCAATTCTTACCACGATCATCCTTTTGCCGTTGGTTGGCTCCCTGCTTCTCGTTCTTCTGAAGGGAGACGACGCAGCCGCAAAAAGGAACGCGCGCTGGATTTCGCTCTGGACCACGCTGATAACCTTCGGCGTTTCGCTGGTGCTGGTGGTTCAATTCGATCCGTCGAACTCCGGCTTCCAGTTCGTCGAGCATCATCCCTGGCTTAGCGACAAGATCACCTATTATGTCGGCGCCGACGGGCTTTCGCTGCCCTTCGTGATCCTCACCACCTTCCTGATGCCGATCTGCATTCTGGCGAGCTGGAAGTCCATCGACGTGCGCGTCAAGGAATACATGATCGCGTTCCTGGTGCTGGAATCGCTGATGATCGGCGTGTTCGTGGCGCTCGACCTCGTGCTGTTCTACCTGTTCTTCGAGGGCGGCCTGATCCCGATGTTTCTCATCATCGGCATCTGGGGCGGCGCGCGGCGCGTCTATGCGAGCTTCAAGTTCTTCCTCTACACGCTGCTCGGCTCGCTGTTGATGCTGCTGGCGATTCTGTCGATGTACGGGCAGGCTGGCACGACCGAGATCCCGGCGCTCATCAAATTTGCCGGCGAACATCACTTCCAGTTCCAGGCTTTCCTGTGGTTCGCTTTCCTGGCGTCCTTCGCGGTGAAGCTGCCGATGTGGCCGGTTCATACCTGGCTTCCCGACGCACACGTGGAGGCGCCAACCGCGGGCTCCGTGCTTCTGGCGGCGATCCTCCTGAAGATGGGCGGCTACGGTTTCATCCGGTTCCTGCTGCCGATGTTCCCGGAAGCGTCCGTTACCTATGCGCCGCTCATGTTCGTGCTGGGCATCACCGCGATCATCTATACCTCGCTGGTCGCTTTCGCGCAGAAGGACATGAAGAAGCTCATCGCCTATTCGTCCATCGCGCATATGGGCTTCGTCACCATCGGCGTGTTCTCTGGTACCGAGGCCGGCGTGCAGGGCGCGGTGTTCCAGATGGTGAGCCACGGCATTGTTTCCGGCGCGCTCTTCCTTTGCGTCGGCATCGTCTACGACCGTATGCACACCCGCGAAATTGCGGCCTATGGCGGCCTTGCCGACCGGATGCCGGTCTACGCCTTCATTTTCATGGTCTTCACCATGGCCAATGTCGGGCTGCCCGGTACTAGCGGTTTCATCGGCGAATTCCTGTCGCTGATCGGCACCTTCAAGGCGAATTCCGTCGCGGCCTTCTTCGCTACCTTCGGCGTGATCTTCTCGGCGGTCTATGCGCTGTCCCTTTACCGGCGCGTCGTCTTCGGCAAGCTCGAAAAGCCGTCGCTCGCCACCATCGCCGATATGAACGCGCGCGAAATCGCGATCATGGCCCCGCTCGTGGTGCTGACGATCCTGCTCGGCTTCTATCCAAAGCCTGTGCTCGACACTTCTTCCGCCGCCGTCAATGCGATGGTAGCGCCTTATCAGCAAGCCATCGGCGCGCACCAGGCCGCAACCGCGGCGGCCGCCGTACAACTTCAGAACAAGGCCAGCGCCTATGCTCAATGATTACGCTCCGATCTTCCCAGAGCTGTTCATCCTGCTGGCCTCGATAGTTCTCCTGCTCTGGGGTGTCTATCACAAGCGCCAGGCGGCCTTCACCATCAGCATCGTTTCGATCCTGGTGCTGGGCGGCGCGGCGTTCCTGATCGCTACCCAGCCGCAGCCAACCGAGCAGCTCTTCAACGGCGCCTTTGTGAACGACAGCTTCGGGCGCTTCATGAAGATCCTGACGCTGGCGGGTGCTGCCTTCACGATCCTGCTCTCCTTCGACTACATGAAGCGCGAGCGGCTGGCCCGGTTCGAATATCCGGTACTGATCCTGCTGTCGGCCGCGGGCATGCTGCTCACCATTTCCGCCAACGACCTCATCTCGCTCTACTTGGCCCTCGAATTCCAGAGCCTGGCGCTCTACGTGCTGGCCGCCTTCCGCCGCGACAAGCTGCGTTCGACCGAAGCCGGCCTCAAATATTTCGTGCTGGGCGCGCTGTCCTCCGGCCTTCTGCTCTACGGCTCGTCGCTGATCTACGGCTATACCGGCGCCACGCTGTTCCCGCAAATCGCCGAAGCCGTCCGCCTGCATGGCGCCCCTATCGGCTTTATCTTCGGCCTTGTCTTCGTGATGGCGGGCCTTGCGTTCAAGATTTCGGCGGTGCCCTTCCATATGTGGACGCCCGACGTTTATGAAGGTTCGCCCACGCCCATTACGGCCTACTTCGCGGCGGCTGCCAAGATGTCGGCCATGGCCATGGTCATCCGCATCATTCTTGGCGCTTTCCCGAGTGCCGCGGACCAGTGGCAGCAGATCGTCGTCGCGATTTCGGTTGCTTCGATGGCGCTGGGCGCGTTTGCCGCTATCGGGCAGCAGAATATCAAGCGGCTGCTTGCATATTCGTCCATCGGCCATGTCGGCTATGCGCTGATCGGCCTCGCGGCGGCGACACCCAACGGTGCCCCGGTCGAGGGCATCTCTAGCGTGCTGATTTACCTCAGCATTTACCTCGCCATGACGCTGGGCAGCTTTGCCTGCATCCTTTCGATGCGCAGCGGCCAGTTCATCAGCGAGTACATCCCCGATCTTGCCGGCGTATCGCGCGAGAAGCCGCTGTTCGCCTTCCTGTTCGCGATGTTGCTGTTCTCGCTCGCAGGCGTGCCGCCGCTGGCCGGGTTCTTCGCGAAGTTCTACGTCTTCAACGCCGCGATCCAGGCGCACCTTTACTGGCTGGCAATTACCGGCGTTGTCCTGTCGGTCGTGGGCGCGTACTATTACCTGCGGATCGTCAAGGTGATGTATTTCGACGAGAAGGGCGCAACCTTCGACGCAATCCCTGCAACGGTGCAATTCACCCTTGCCGTCTCGGCGGCGCTGGTGATCCTGTTCGTCCTTGCGCCAGGCACTCTCAAGGCAGCTGCCGACGTGGCCGCGCGCTCGTTGTTCTGAGGCGCATCCCTGCAACAAGCTGCTTACCGCGTTCTACATTTCGAAAGGCTCGACTCGACAAATGCCGAGGCGTTGCGCCTGCTTGCTTCGGGCGCTGACACGCCGTTCTGGGTTGTCGCGGATGAGCAGAGCCATGGACGCGGCCGCGCCGGGCGGCATTGGACTTCGCCCAAAGGGAACCTCTACGCCACCTTGGCACTGCGGCCCGGCGTAAGCGCCAGCGCCGCCACCCAGCTGTCCTTTGCCGCAGCCCTCGCCACGTACGATGCCGCCGCGAGCCTCCTGACACCGGAGCAACTCGCGGCTTTGCGCCTCAAGTGGCCGAATGACGTTCTGCTCGGCGGCGCCAAGCTCGCAGGTATTCTAATCGAAAGCGTCATGGCTTCAAACGGGACGGGTCTTGCGGTTGTCGTAGGCATCGGCATCAACGCCGCCTCCGCTCCCGCCGGCACCGGCCAGGCGGTGGCCACTCTCGGCCTGGGCGCCGGCGGTTCCGCCGCTGTCTTCGAAGCGCTTGCCCGCGCGTTCGAAACTTGGCTCGCCCGCTGGGACCAGGCCCGCGGTTTCCCCGCCATCCGCGAAGCATGGCTAGCGCGCGCACATGTAAGGGGAGAACCCCTTAACGTTCGTTTGAATGGCGCCTCGATTGGCGGTAGGTTCCGGGGCGTAGACGAACGCGGCGCCCTGCAGCTTGAGACGGACGCAGGGGTTGTCATAACGGTCAATGCGGGCGACATATATCCCACCGCCCAAAGCTGATTAACTAATTGAAAACTTAGCAATTCCGCAAAGCAGGACACCGCGATAAGCATGCCAAAGACAGGAACGCCTGCCAGCACCGAGTTTGTGTTCTTGCCTCTAGGCGGAATCGGCGAAATCGGCCTCAACGTCTACCTTTATGGCATCGGCTCCGCCGAGGACCGCCAATGGCTGATGGTCGACTGCGGCCTCACCTTCCCCGACGATACCGAACCGGGAGTGGATGTGGTGCTGCCCGACCTGCGCTTCATCGAGGAAGAGCGGAAAAGCCTCGCGGGCATCCTCATCACCCACGCGCACGAGGATCACATCGGCGCGGTGGCCGAGCTATGGCCGCGCCTGCGCGCGCCGGTCTACGCGACCAAATTCGCGGCGCATCTGCTTAAGGGCAAGCTTCAGGAGTTTTCCTACGGAGCCGAAGTGCCCATTATCGAGATGGCCCAGGGCTCCCGTTTCAATATCGGGCCGTTCGACGTGGATCTCGTGACGGTTTCGCATTCGATCCCGGAAAGCAACATGGTCTTCCTGCGCACAGCCGCAGGTAACGTGCTTCATACGGGAGACTGGAAGTTCGACGACACGCCCGGTTTTGGCGATCCGACCGATGAAGCCAAGCTCGCCCGTCTCGGCGACGAAGGCGTGCGCGTGCTCGTCTGCGACAGCACCAACGCGCTGGTCGAAGGCAAAAGCGCCACCGAGGAAGCCGTCGGCGAAAACCTGAAGTCCGTGATCGGCCGCGCGAAAGGGCGCGTCGCGATTACCACTTTCGCTTCGAACGTGAACCGGCTTACCGCTATTGCCGAGGCTGCGCGGGCCGCCGGCCGGGAGCTTGTGCTAGTCGGCCGTGCCATGCACAAGATCGTGGAGGCCGCGCGCGATACCGGGCTTTGGCCTGAGCATCTCACCTATCTCGACCAGGACAGCTTCGCCTCGCTTCCGCGCGATAAGGTCGCCGCCCTTGTCACCGGCAGCCAAGGCGAAGCGATGGCGGCGCTCGCTCGCATCGCAAAGGGCGAGCACCCGATGGTCAAATTCGACCGCGGCGACAGCATTATTTTCTCCTCGCGGACCATCCCCGGCAATGAAGACGGGGTCATCCGCATCCAGAACCAGCTTGCCGAGCGCGGCATTGCCATCATAACCGAGGCGCCGGACGGTCCGATCCACGCCTCCGGGCATCCGCGCAAGGGCGAGCTGACGCGCCTCTACCGCCTCGCGCGGCCGCAGTACGTGCTGCCGATGCACGGCGAGCCGCGTCACCTCGAAGCCCACGCCGCCTTCGCCGAGGCGCATGGCATCATGGTAATCCGCGGCGTGCGCGACGGGCGGATGTTCCATTTGGGCCCCAGCGATCCGCATTTGACCGATGCTGACGTGCCGGTCGGCCGCCTCTACCGGGACGGCAACCTGATCCTGCAGGCGGGCGACCCGGCAATCGTTCAGCGCAAACGGCTGTCCTGGAATGGCCATATCGCCGTCTCGGTGGTGATCCAGCGCAATGGCGAGATGGCCGCCGAGCCGGAGATCGACGTGAACGGCATCCCGATCTGCGATGCAAAGGGCAGCGATATGGGCGAGCGCGCGCTAAGCGCGGTCTTCAACGCGGTCGAGAGCATCCCGCGCGGGAAACGCCGCGACCGCGAACTGATCCGCGATGCCGTCAGGCGCTCGATCCGCGCCGAGATGAAGCTCGTCTGGGGCAAGAAGCCCGTCTGTTCGGTGCTGGTCTCCATTCTGTAGGCATGGTGCGGCTGGCGGCCGTTATTCCGCTGGACGTGCTCAAAGTCTGTGCAAAATCGCGTGCAGCCTGCTCAATATTTTTGCCTGAAATTCATGTACGGTTTCAGGATGTTAATATGCTAGGCTTAATAGTGATTTGCGAGGATGTGCTCCGGCCTGGGACATAACGGCGGGGGCGGCCGGTCAATGCGGCCGCTGAATGAAAATGGCGACGATAACAACATTGGAAAAACCGGCCGCCGCGGGAATTCTCGACGGATACGATCCACGCCACTTCTATTGCGAACTGAAGGGCTCCCCCGAAAACCGGAACCGGCATCTGGCCGCGCTGTGGCAGCGCCTGCAGGGGATCGAGCTGGCGAAGCTTCGCGAGCGCGCGGCAGATGCAGAGCGCGAGCTTTTCACGCTTGGCATTACCTTCACGGTTTACAGCGACCGCACGGCAATCGACCGCATACTGCCCTTCGATGTCATACCCCGGGTGATCACGGCCGCTGACTGGTGCGTTCTCGACCGGGGCCTCAAACAGCGGATCAAGGCGCTCAACCTTTTCCTTTGGGACGTCTACCACGAGCAGAAGATCCTGAAGGATGGCATCGTGCCGGCTGAGCTGGTGCTGGGCAACTCGAACTACCGGCCGGAAATGGTGGGCTACGATCCGCCCTGCGGCACCTACATCCACATCGCCGGCACCGACATCATCCGCGATCCGAAGGGCGATTTCTACGTGCTCGAAGACAATGCGCGCACGCCGTCCGGCGTTTCGTATGTGGTCGAGAACCGGCACCTGATGCAGCGCGCCTTCCCCGACCTGATGCAGGGCCTCGCCATTCAGAGCGTGTCGGAGTATGGCGAGCAGCTCGGGGAAAAGCTGAACGAAGTCGCGCCCGCGGGCGTGTCCAATCCCAACGTCGTGCTGCTGTCGCCCGGCGTGTTCAATTCGGCCTATTTCGAGCACGTGTTCCTGGCGCGCGAGATCGGCATTCCCCTGGTCGAGGGCCGCGATCTGTTCGTGGAAGACAGCAAGGTCTTCATGAAGACCGTATACGGCCCGTCTCCGGTTCACGTGATCTACCGCCGGCTGAACGACGATTTTCTCGATCCGGAGGTGTTCCGGCCCGAAAGCGTTCTGGGCGTCAAGGGGATCATGCGCGCGGTGAGAGCGGGGACGGTCACGCTCGCCAACGCGGTGGGCACTGGCGTGTGTGACGACAAGGCGGTTTATGCCTATCTGCCCCGCATCATCCGCTATTATTTAAGCGAAGAGCCGGTCCTGCCCATCGTGGAAACCAATATCTGCCGCGAGGCGGAGGGGGTCGCGTTCACGCTCGAAAACATGGACAAGCTGGTGGTGAAGCCTGTGGGCGAATCCGGCGGCTACGGCATTTGCGTGGGGCCGAAAGCGTCGAAGTCCGAGATCGAGGCGGCCCGCGAGGCGCTGAAGGCCGATCCGTCGAACTATATCAGCCAGCCCATGATCGATCTTTCGGTTTCTCCGACGCTTTCCGAGGAGGGCGTGGGGCCGCGGCATGTGGACCTCAGGCCCTTCGCCGTTACCGGCAAGGAGACTTGGCTTTTGCCGGGCGGGTTGACCCGCGTCGCACTCCGCAAGGGCTCGATCGTGGTGAATTCGAGCCAGGGCGGCGGTACCAAAGACACCTGGGTTTTGAGGGAGGATTAAGATGAGCAGCCTCCTTTCCCGTCACGCCGAGAGCATTTTCTGGATGGCGCGCTATTTCGAGCGGGCCGAAAGTCTGGCGCGCGTGCTCGAAACGCAGACGTCGTTCCAGCGCGGGCGCGAGGACAATTCCTGGGCCTGGATCGTGGCGCTTTACTCGGACGAAAAGATCTTCGCGGAAGACTTCGAGGAACCGAACGCGGAAAACGTGATCCGCTTCTACATGGCCCATGTGGACAACCCCGGCTCGATCCTGGCGTCGATCCGGTCGGCGCGCGAAAACGCCCGGGCGCTTAGGCCGATGCTGTCCGTCGACCTATGGTACGGGCTTAACGATTTCTACAACCGGATCTGCGCCTTTGGGCCGTCCGACTTCTCCGAGGTGCGGCTATCGCGAACCTGCGATGCCATCAAGCGCGGTTGCTATGCGCAGATGGGCGCGGCCGAAAGCACCTTCTACCGCGACGAGACCTGGCCGTTTTTCCGGCTGGGCCAGTTCATGGAGCGCGCCGATCAGACCAGCCGGCTGCTCGATGTCCGCTCGGCGCAACTGCAAACCGGGCTCGCGCGGGATGAGGGCCGCTACGATTTCACGTTCTGGACCATCCTCCTGCGGGCGGCTTCCGCCTATCATTCCTACCGGCGTATCCACCCCCGCCACATCGATCCGAAGGAAGTCGCGCGCTTCCTGATCTTCGACGCGCGCATGCCGCGCTCGCTCGCTGCCTGCCTTTTCGAGATCCAGGGTATGATTGAAATCTTGCGCCGCAATTTCGGTTTACGGAACGCGGCTGCCGCGGCGGAGAAGGTGGAGGCCACGATCATGGGCCTCGATGCCGCCAAGCGGGACGAGCACCTGCTCGAAAATCTGCACAGTTTTAACGACTGGGTGCAGTTGAGCCTGATCCAAGTTACGAACGAGCTGGGGCAGGCGTTCTTCGGCTACGCCAAGGAAGCGGAGGCCGGCGGGCAGAGCCAGTCGCAATCGCAATCGCAGACGCAGACGCAAACGCAAACGCAGACGCAAACGGCGGCTGTGAACTGAGGCACGGTGCGCACGGGCGTTGACCGGTGGCGCCGGCTTGCTTTAGACAACGCTCATGCTGACACAAGAAGCCGCAATTCAGGAATTCCGGGACGCGGGCGCGCTGCTGGAAGGCCATTTCATCTTAACCTCCGGCTATCATTCGAGCGCGTACCTGCAATGCGCGCGCGTGCTGATGGACCCTAAGCGGGCGGAGCGGCTATGTGCCGCACTGGCCGCCAAGCTCAGGGATGCGGGGATGGCCCAGGGGTTGGACCTGGTCATCTCTCCTGCGATGGGGGGTGTGGTCGTGGGCTATGAAATGGCCCGCCAGCTTGGGGTTCCAGCGATTTTCTTCGAGCGCGTGGAGGGCAAATTCGCGCTGCGCCGGGGGTTCGAAATCGAGGCCGGACAGCGCTGCCTGATGGTGGAAGACGTTGTAACGACTGGGCTATCTTCAAGGGAATGTATCGAGGCGGCGCAGGAGCTTGGGGCAAACGTCGTCGCGGCGGCCTCGCTCGCGGACCGGTCGGCTGGCAAGGCTGCCCTTCCCGTGCCGTTCACGTCGCTTATCGCCCTTGACATTCCGCACTTTCCGCCCGATCAACTGCCCCCTTCTTTGCAGGGCATACCTGCGGTGAAACCTGGAAGCCGGGGCTTGAAGGCCTAAAGGTTAATCACAATTCTTAAGTGGACATTAAGGGGCTGGCTTTTGGCCGCAGGTCTGCGGTAAGCTGAAAGATATGCTTTTCAAACGCAAGAAACCGCTTTCCGTTGTCATGCGCCTGCGGTATGCGCTGTGGCCCGCCCGGAGTTTCAGGCGGTCCTTCCGCTACCAGACGTTGTGCCTTTTGCGCATCCAGGCCTCGCCGCACAGCATCGCGATGGGCTGCGCGGTGGGTGTTTTCGCCGTTTTCACGCCGTTCCTCGGTTTCCAGATGATGATCGCGGCTTTGCTCGCGGTGGCCCTGCGCGGCAGCGTGCTGGCTTCCGCCGCTGGCTCCTTCGTCGGCAATCCGCTGACCTATCCGGCGATCTGGATTTCGACGTTCACGGTGGGCAACCTTCTGCTGGACAGCTCGGCCAGCGCTGAAATCAGCACGCTATCTAACAGAACCGAAGCGCTCAGCCGCTCCATAAGGGACGTGTCCCCCGATGGCGTCGCCAACGCGGTACAGGGCCTGTGGCCGATCCTCAAGCCGATGGCCTTGGGCTCGCTGCCTTTGGGGGGAATTACCGCGATCGTGACTTATTTCCTTGTCCGCCAGCTCGTGATCGCCCAGAAACGGGTGCGCACAGCCGCGGGCGCCGCCAAGCGCGGAAGCGAAGCGAACCGGTAAGATTTCATGACAGCGAATGAACGTCCTGTCCGTCTCGGGCTGAACATCGATCATGTGGCCACGCTCAGGAACGCGCGAGGCGGCCTGCGCCCCGATCCCATCCGCGCGGCACGGCTTGCCATCGAGGCGGGGGCCGATAGCATCACCGCGCATCTGCGCGAAGACCGCCGCCACATTCGCGACGGGGATATCGAGCGGATCATGGCCGAGGTTGCAGCACCCTTGAACCTTGAGATGGCCGCAACGCCCGAGATGACGGCAATCGCGGTCCGCACCGGGCCGTACGCCTGCTGCATCGTGCCGGAACGCCGCGAGGAGATCACCACCGAAGGCGGGCTCGACGCCGCGGGCGGCCACAATGCGCTCGCTCCGATGGTGCAGCGCCTCTTGGACGCAGGCATCCGCGTATCGCTTTTTATCGACCCCGAGGCGCGGCAGGTGGATGCGGCCTTTGTGCTCCACGCGCCAGTGGTGGAGTTTCACGCGGGGGCGTATTGCGAAGCGTGGCTGGCCGGCGATGCCGTCGCGGCCAAGCATGAGCTGGAACGGCTCGCCCGCGCAGCGCGGCTGGCGGGGGAGGCGGGCATCGAGGTTCATGCCGGGCACGGGCTCGACTATGAGACGGCCGCTCATCTCGCGGCGATGCCGCAGGTGCGCGAGCTGAATATCGGGCACTTCATTATTGGCGAGGCCGTGTTTGTGGGCCTCAAGCAGGCGATTGCGGGTATGCGCGAGGCCATCGCGAAGGGGGTCGCGTTTCGCACGCCCGCCGGCGAGGCCCAGCAACAGCAGCAGCAATAGCCGTGCCCAGGAGGATCGCATGATCGTTGGCATCGGCAGCGATCTTGTGGACATCCGGCGCATCGAGAAGTCCATCGAGCGCTACGGCGACCGCTTCCTGAACCGCATCTTCACCGGAACCGAGCGCGCCAAATCGGACGGGCGGGCGGCGCGCGCGGCGTCCTACGCCAAGCGCTTCGCGGCCAAGGAAGCCTGCGCCAAGGCGCTCGGTACGGGCCTGGACCAGGGGGTGTTCTGGCGCGACATGGGCGTGGTCAACCTGCCCAGCGGCCAGCCCGCAATGCAGCTCACGGGGCGCGCGGCGGAGCGGCTCAGGGAGATGGTGCCTGAGGGCTACGAAGCGCAGATCCTCGTCACCATCACCGACGATTACCCGCTGGCGCAAGCCTTTGTCGTCATCGAGGCGCTTCCCGCCGCCGCATGATTGGGAACCCCGATTTTGAACGTTTGCAATGCCCCCAACGGCGCCTTCTGAACGCGCAAACTGCTTTGGGGGCTATAGCATGCTGGCTGCCGGCTTGGCGCCGCATTGCAGAAATCCTGCCGGGTGTAATCAGCGGCGTGTCTCGCTGAGCTGAGCTATTTCCCATAAGGCCAGCGTTTTGTCTGCATACCGGCCGTTGTCTTCCGTCGAGCCTTCGGTGATCGCCCTCAGCGGCTTGGGCAACCTGAAGGGTGGTAACTCCAGGTTGAGGGCAGACCATCGCCCTGTAGGAATATCCCGGTTTTCCGATCTGGCCGGAAACGTTGTCGTCAGCAGGTATTTCGCGGTACTGCGGCGCATGTTCTTGAAGGCTTTGAATATGTTGGCCTGCGAGAGGTGAACAAGGCAGTCGCGGCAAAATATAAGATCGGCATCCGGCAAAGGGTCGTTTATCAAATCGGCCTTCACGAAACTTACGCCTTTTCTTGCGTATTTTTCATTATTGCCGTCCACGATGGCTTGAACTATGTCTGCACCAATGTATTCGATGCCTTCCAGATTTACGGTTTTCATCCAGTTGAAATCGCCACATGGTATGTCCAAAATTGATTTTAGTTTATACTCCGACAGAATTTCTGGGATAGCCTTTGCGATAGTTCTGGTTTGATGTAAATCTGAACCGGGACCAGAGACGGATTCCTGCCCATTCCATGCCCTTTGCACATATATATCAGAAAAAATAGCTTCGGGAGCCATCCGCGAGAGCCGATAATTCTCCAGCCCTCTCCTTGTAAATCTGTATGCATCTGGAACCAGCGGCAAACGCTTTGCGAGTGCTCTCAACTTCCCCATATCGCAATCCTTGAACTATTATTACTTGGAATGGCAGCACCAATGCGGACCACACGCGCCGGCGCTCTCTCGAAGCAGGATGGTACCTGTTGCGCGAGAAGCTGGTGTTGCCCAATCTAGGGTTTAACTTATCGAAGGCCTAACTGTCCACTATCTCTGTGCAGTTTTCCAGAGCGGATTAAGAGGCGTTGCGTGCGACGGTTTTGCCTTTGGCGTTACTCTTGGGCGCTGGCTTGCGCGTAACCGGGATGGGTGTTGAGCTTCGCGAGGAGATCTGCCGCCGCCTCCGTGATATTCGTGCCCGGCCCGAAGATCGCCACCTCCACCTCCATGGCTTCGTCCAGCGTATCTCTAATTCAGCCGTTATTTGGGGCGCGCCATAATTCCTTGCGGGTGTGACGCGCAATCTCCCGCAGTTCGGCTTCCGCTGCGGGATGTAATGCGAAGGCGGCGCTCACGCCCCCTCGCCCGCGCCTAGCTCTTCCTCAACGATCTCGTCGAATGTCTTGCTGGAAACCGCGCCGGCGGCGCTTTCTTCAATCCTGCGCTCGATTAGAGTCTTCAATTCCTCCCATGCCTGCTCTTCGTCTGTCGCAGGCGGAAACAGCTTCTCAAGTGCGTATTGCCGGATGGTCTTGCCCTCAAGCGCCGCCATGGCTTTGAGCGCTTTGTGCTGCTGCTCGGTGATGTCGATGCTCAGGCGGCTCATGGCGATCCTCTGGCGAAAGCTGACTCCCACATTATTACAAATGTGGGTTTGCGTCTATCAGCGCGTGAGAGGAGTTGACACCGCCCAGATTCAGGCGGGGGCGCGGGCGTCGCTTACCGATAGCCGCATTCCTACCGCCTTGAGAACGGCGAGCAGGGTCTTGGGGGTAGGATTGCCCTTGGGCGACAGCGTGCGGTAGAGCGACTCCCGGCTGATGCCCGCCTCCGCCGCCACAGCGCCAAGTCCGCCATAGGCTTCCGCTACGGTGCGCAGCGCGAGTAGGCCCCCGCCGCGCGCTTCGGGGTCTTCGAGCGCTTCCATCGCGGCCTTCAGATATTCCACGGCAAGCTCGCGATCCGCGCGAAGCTCCGCGACTTCCTTTTCATGATGGGAAACGGCCTCGTCCAGCATTGCTATCGCCTCGCGAGCCTCAATCGGCAGTGGACTGCGCCCGCATGGTGAGTTCGGAGATGAAAGCGCCCCGGCTCATGTGCCGGGCGGTTGCGAGATCGTCCAGGCGGCGGAGGACGCGCTTCGGTAGTGTAATGTTGACCCGCTCGATACTGTCGTCGAACAGCGCCGGGTCGATCTCGATGATGCCCAGGCTCCAGCCTTCGTATCCTGACAACGCGCGCGCTTCGGCTAACGGCGAAGGCGAAGGAATGGGGAGGCCCGCATCCAGTGCCGCGTCGATCCATGCCGCAGCGGCTTCCTTCGCGGCCTCCATGGCTTCGTCCAGAGTATCGCCAGCCGAGAAGCAACCCGGCAGATCGGGCACGGCGACGCCGAACGCCGTGTGCTCGGTGCCTTCTTCGATCAGGACTGGGTAGCGCATCATAGACCTGCCTGTTTGCGGATTGCGGCAACCAAACCTGTTCCAAGATCTTTCTTGGGGTGGGGAACCACGACGATACCCGGCTTGGCCGGATGCCTGAAAACGTGGTGCAATCCCCGAACCCTGTCCAGGGTCCAGCCATCGGCTTCAAGAAGGCGGATCAGGTCTGCGCTCTTCATTGGTGTGTATCATACACACTGCCATGTTTCGGTGTCAACGCCGTATGCGGTGTACTTGAGGCGGCCACTTGCAATATCGCATGTAATAGCCAATATTGGCGTATGCGTGCGATCCTGGATACGTCGGTGATGGTGGCCGCGATTCGCAGCGATGCGGGCGCGTCGCGCCAATTGCTGGTGGCAGGACTGGAAGGGCGGCTGATGCTGTCCGTTTCGGTGCCGTTGATGATTGAATATCAGGCTGTGATGACGCGGCCGGAGCATCTGGAAGCGTCCCGGCTGTCCGCGGAGGATGTGGAGGTGCTATTGGATGCCGTGGCAGCAGTTGCGGAACCAGTGCGTCTTGCATTCCTATGGCGGCCCGCCGCCGCGGACCCGGACGATGACATGGTGCTGGAAGCGGCAGTAAATGGGCGCGCCGATGCTATCGTGACGTTTAATATCCGCGATTTCGGCAACGCGGCGGAGGGATTTGGAATTGAAGTTCTCGCGCCCGGCGTGGCGCTGAGGCGATTGGAGGCGGAGACATGAGGAAGAGCAATTTCGCGCTTAGGCTTCAGCAGTCGCTGCTCGATGAGGCGCGCAAGGTGGCCGAGGCGGAGGGTGTGGCGCTGAACCAGTTCATCAACGTGGCGGTGGCGGAGAAGCTGTCCGCGCTGCGGACGGAAGCCTATTTCCGGGAGCGCGCGGCCCGCGCCGATATCCCGCGCGCGCTGGATATCCTCAAGCGGGCCGGCATTGGCAATACGCCGGAGCAAGGCGACGAACTCGACAACGGATAGGCGTGGGAGACTGCTATGCGTCGATTGTCTCTAAAGAAAAGAAAGCATTCATCGAGGTTGATATGCCGCGACTAGATCCGTCTCTTCCAAATTCTGTCTTTTTCTTGTATCGCCACACAGCAGAACCGGATGTCTTTGATGGACCTTGCGGCACGGGGTTTCTGGTGGAACGCTATAACCCTCTTTTTGACAATCGTCGGCATTATTATGGAGTTACAAATTGGCATGTGGCGTGCCAGACTGGTGCCTCTATTATCCGTATTAATACCCAAGATGGAAAAAGTCGCTTCATCGAGTTAGATTCATCGGAGTGGGAGTTCTTGCCAGATTCCGATGATTTGGCAGTTATCGACCTCACAGATTTCCTGGATTTAAGAACAGATAAGTTTTCCTGTATCGGGGAATATAGTTTCGTCACGCAGCCATTTATTGATGGCCATAGCCTCGGGATTGGCGAAGATGTTTTTATGATAGGATTGTTTGTTCGGCATCATGGCGAAAATGTTAATGTTCCGATGGCGCGTTTTGGCAATCTTTGCCTTGTTGCAAATGAAAACGCCTTGATTAAGCAGGAAAACCGTATTGAGAGACCCTGCCATGTTGTGGATGTAAGGTCTCGAACCGGCTTTTCCGGTTCTCCTGTTTTTGTTTACAGAACACCTACAAATGATATAAGTAATACTACTAGTAGAGGCTGAAATATCGACACGAGGCACAACAGATTTCTAATGCTTCTAGGCGCGCATGCAGCCCAGTTTGGTGAGCCATTAAAGGTGGAACTATCGTTATCTGCAGAGCGGCGCGGAGACCCGATCAAAGAAGGTGAGACTATTGATATTCCAAGTAGCATGGCAACGGTCGTGCCGGCCTATCGCATCACGGAGTTGTTAGAAATGCCTAAATTTAAAGCGCAGCGTGACCAGCGAGAGGCGGAAAAACCGAGCCATCTTACGAGACCAGGAGCGGAAGTTATTACTAAGGCTATCCGGTGAAATGACTGTGGCGTAATTCCTACTCCGTCGCGCCGGGCTGCGCGTAGCCGAGATGAGCGTTGAGCTTGGCGAGCAAATCCGCCGCCGCCTCGGCGATATTGGTGCCGGGGCCGAAGATCGCGACGGCGCCAGCTTCCTGTAGCGCGGCGTAATCGTCCGGCGGAATGACGCCGCCCACCACGATCAGGATATCCGGCCGCCCCTGCTGCGCAAGCTCGGCCTTCAACTCCGGCACAAGCGTCAGATGCCCCGCCGCCAGCGACGACACGCCGATAATATGCACGTCGTTCTCAACCGCCTGCCGCGCGACCTCAGCCGGCGTCGCGAACAGCGCACCGATATCCACATCGAACCCCAGATCCGCAAACGCCGACGCAATCACCTTCTGCCCCCGGTCGTGGCCGTCCTGCCCAACCTTGGCCACAAGGATGCGCGGCCGCCGCCCATCGTTCTTCTCGAAGTCTTCGCACAGCCCGATGACGCGGCGGACCTTCTCGTCCATCTGTCCGATCTCCTGGCGGTAGACGCCCGAAATTGCGCGCGTTTCGGCGCGATGACGGCCGTAAATTTTCTCCAGCGCCATCGAGATTTCGCCAACGGTCGCCTTGGCGCGCGCCGCGTTCACGGCCAGCTCCAGCAGGTTGCCGGTGCCGGTCGCGGCGGCGTTGGTCAGCGCGGCAAGGGCTGCCTCAATCGCGACGGGATCGCGCTCCGCCTTAAGCCGCGCGAGCTTCTCGATCTGCTGGGCGCGAACGGATGAATTATCGACCTTCAGCACGTCGAGGGGCGCCTGGTCCTGCACTTGGTACTTGTTGACGCCCACAATGGTTTGCTTGCCGCCATCGATGCGCGCCTGCGTGCGGGCGGCGGCTTCCTCGATGCGCTGCTTGGGCAGGCCCAGGCCGATGGCTTTCGCCATGCCGCCCAGCTTTTCGACCTCCTGGATGTGGTCCCACGCCTTCTTGGCCAGATCGTGGGTGAGCCGCTCGACGTAATAGCTGCCGCCCCACGGGTCGATGACGCGCGTGGTGCCGGTTTCGTATTCGATAAAGAGCTGCGTATTGCGCGCGATGCGGGCCGAAAAGTCGGTCGGCAGCGCCAGGGCTTCGTCGAGCGCGTTGGTGTGCAGCGATTGCGTGCCGCCATGGGTCGCGGCGAAGGCTTCCACGCAGGTGCGGGTGACGTTGTTGAACACGTCCTGCGCGGTGAGCGACCAGCCGCTGGTCTGACAATGGGCGCGCAGGCTCATCGACTTGGGGTTCTTGGCGCCAAGGTCGCGCATAAGCCGCGCCCAGAGTGCGCGGGCGGCCCGCATTTTGGCGACTTCCATGAAGTAGTTCATGCCAATCGCCCAGAAGAAGGAAAGGCGCGGCGCGAACGCATCGATATCGAGGCCGGCCGCCATGCCGGAGCGCACATATTCCACGCCGTCCGCCAGCGTATAGGCTAGTTCCAGGTCGGCGGTCGCCCCGGCTTCCTGCATATGGTAGCCGGAGATCGAGATCGAATTGAACTTCGGCATCTTCTGGCTGGTGTAGGCGAAGATGTCGGAGATGATGCGCATCGAGGGTTCGGGCGGATAGATGTAGGTGTTCCGCACCATGAATTCTTTGAGAATGTCGTTCTGGATCGTGCCAGAGAGCTGGGCCGGGGGCACGCCCTGTTCTTCGCCTGCGACGATGAAGAGTGCCAGGATCGGCAGAACGGCGCCGTTCATGGTCATGGATACGCTCATTTCGGAGAGCGGGATGCTGTCGAACAGCGTGCGCATGTCGTAGATCGAGTCGATGGCCACGCCCGCCATGCCAACGTCGCCGCGGACACGGGGATGGTCGCTATCGTAGCCGCGATGTGTGGCCAGGTCGAAGGCGACCGAGAGGCCCTTCTGGCCGGCAGCCAGGTTGCGGCGGTAGAAGGCATTCGAATCTTCGGCCGTCGAGAAGCCCGCATATTGGCGGACTGTCCAGGGCTGCTGGACGTACATGGTGGGGTAGGGCCCGCGCAGGAATGGCGGCAGGCCGGGATAGGTGTCGAGGAAGTCGAGGCCCCCCGTGTCGGCGGGGCCATAGGCGGGCTTCAGCGCGATGCCCTCGGGCGTTTCGGCCGCCGCGCCTGCCGTTTCGGCCGCGAGCGATGGAGCCTGCCACTCGACCTTCGAGAAATCCGGTATGGCGGTCATATTGCGCCCTTTTCATCCATGTGAAGGCTGTAACCCCTCACCCCAGCCCTCTCCCTGTGGGAGAGGGAGTCCCGTCGTAGCCGCTGGGAGAGGGACAGGGTGAGGGGAGATTCCCCTAGCGATTTGAACTTGGCCTAGCAGCATCCGCAATCCGGGCCGTGAATGTGGGTGTGAACTTCGAAGATTTCCTCGACTTCCTCTTCCCCAGCGGCGGCTGCCAGTTCCGCCACCTTTAGAGCGGACTGCGCCTCCTCCAGGATCGCCAGCGCATTGCAGCCCTCGTAGATCAGGCGGTCGATGGCGATGGCGTCGGCTGGATCGGCGGTTTCGAGGATCTGGGCGGGTCCTGCCAGATAGACGGCGACAGCGCCGGCTTTCTTGAGCGCCGAGGCCGCGCCGGGCATGGAGGCGTAGACCTTGTTGGACGAGCACAGGCAGGCGACGGGGGCCGGGCTGCGCTTGAAGGCGGCTGCCAGCGTTTCGAGGCTTTCGAAGCCTTGGTCGGGCAGGATCGCTTCGATGCCGCCGGCCGCGAAGAAGCTTTGCACCCAATTGGCGCGGGCGAGATAGTCAGCGGGCTTGCCGAGCAGCGCCAGGAAGATGGGCGGCTTGGAGCCGATGACCTCAAGGGCGAAATCGGCGCGCTGGCGGAGGTTTTCGTAGGGCTCGGCGTCGCGCATGGAGATTTCGAGGGCCGGGGCGGCGACGCTGGCGACGCGGCGGGAGGCGTTACGCAATTCGTGCAGGCCGGCGCCTGCGCGGGCGGCTTCGGCCAGGGCGGCGAAGCGTTCGCCTTTGCCTGCTGCGGGAAGGGCCGGCAGCCTTCCTGCGAAGGGATGGAGGCTTTCGGTGTCCGGGGATGCGACGATGTCGGGGTATGGCGCCCGTTCCGCCGCGTTTGGGAAGACCGAAACGCCGGTGATCTTGGCCTGCCGGCAGGCGATGGCGCGCTCGCGCTGGCCTGCCTTGCCGCGCAGTTCGTTCTCGATGAAGCCGCTTTCGATTGCGGCGGCCAGTCCGCCTTTGGCTTCAACCTTGCGGAACAGTGCCCAGGCGGAGGCTGCGAGTTCTTCCGTCAGCGTTTCGAGGTAAGCCGAACCTGCGGCGGCGTCGGCCACGGCGGCGAGGTAGCTCTCCTCCTTGAGGATGAGGCTCGTATTGCGGGCAAGCCTGCGCGAGAAGCCGGCCGGGCTGCCGCTGGCGCTGTCGAACGGCAGGATTTCGATGCCCGACGCGCCGCCAATCGCTGCGCCGAAGGCAGCCGCGGTGCCGCGCAGCAGGTTCACATTCGGGTCGTAGGCGGTGAGAATGCGCTCCGGCATCCTGGCCAGAAGCAGCAAGGTCGCGTGCGGCTTTTCTCCGGCGGCCTCAAGCGCGCGGGCCCAGAGCAGGCGCAGGCCGCGGAATTTGGCGATGGTAAGGAAAATGTCCGCGGTTGCGCTTAGCGAGAAGCCGATGCAGTCCGCGGCGGGGCCGCGCGGCATGCCCGCTTCGGCCAGCGCGCGCCAGTAGCTCACGGCTGCCGCAAGCGTGAAGGCAAGTTCTTCGGTTGAGGAGCCGCCGGCACCGTCCCAGGCATGGCCGCTCGCAAGGAACGGAACGAAGGCCGGGGAATGCTCGCGGATATAGAAGGCGGCGTCCACGTAATCGGTCAGGAGGGCGGCTTTTTGCGCCGGGCGCTCGCCGCTCACCGCAAAGGCCGTCAGCGGATCGAACCCGGCCGAGCCTTTAAGCCCCGCGGCACCGCTTGCGGCCAGCACGAGAGCACCGTCCGCGATGGGCGAGCCGGGCACGAGATAATAAGGGATGTCCGATCCGGGCAGAAGCTTCAGGATGGCGGCGCTCCGGGCATCGGGGCCCGCGTCGAAATCGATCGAACAGGCGCAATCGCCGCTCTTAAGAGCTTGCGCATGCTGCTCCGCATCGGGTTCAAGCGGCTGCACCACATGCCAGCCCCGCGCTCCGAAGAGCGGCGGCCGGGATTGGGCCTGGCGGTAAAGCGGCTCTGTCGTGAGCCCCTTGTGAAGCCTGGTCCTTAGCGTGTCGAACGGCGCCTTCGCCAATGCCTTGTCTACAAGAGCAAGCCATTCAGCTTCGGTCGCTTGGGGAAAGCCAGCGGCAAGAGAAAAGTGATCCATGGGGATAAATGATAGTTGAGGGGACGGGAGACGTCCACAACCTAACCAAAGTCCGGATTGTGCAGCGTGTTACCTCTTACCGTGCCTTGGAAATCCGCGCCAGCGCTTTTGCGGCAAAGCAGCGATGACAGAGCAGCCGTAAGATAGTATTGGGTCTGCAGCCGCCCGGAATTGGCGCGGCCGGAAACGGACGGGGCGTTTCCCGATTTGCCGCGCGTTGCCGGCCGCCAAAGCCGCGCCACAGTTTGCTGGCCTATGGCCTTTTCACCCCCCTTCCTCTCAAGCTGTTGTTGAAACGCCCGGCACTTCCTTTATAACGCCGGAAACCCGAGCGGACGAGCATGCCCAAACGCACCGATATTGACTCCATCCTCATCATAGGGGCTGGCCCGATTGTGATCGGCCAGGCCAGCGAATTCGATTATTCCGGCACGCAGGCGTGCAAGGCGCTAAAGGCCGAGGGATACCGGATCGTCCTGATCAACTCCAATCCGGCGACGATCATGACGGACCCGGACTTGGCGGACGCGACCTATATCGAGCCGATCACGCCGGAATTCGTGGCCAAGGTCATCGAGCGCGAGCGGGCGGTCCACCCAGGCGAGCGCATGGCGCTTTTGCCGACCATGGGCGGGCAGACCGCGCTCAATACCTCGCTCAAGCTCTTCCAGGACGGCACGCTCACCCGGTACGGCATCGAGATGATCGGGGCTACCGCGGAAGCCATCGACAAAGCCGAGGACCGGCAGCTTTTCCGCGATGCCATGACCAAGATCGGGCTCGCGACGCCGCGCTCGAAGCTTGCCCATAATCTAGCCGATGCGGCCGCGGCGCTGGAATACGTCCAACTGCCCGCCATCATCCGGCCTTCGTTCACGCTGGGCGGCACGGGCGGTGGCATCGCCTACAATCGCGAAGAATACATGCATATCGCCGAGCGCGGCCTCGAAGCTTCGCCCGTGGCGCAGATCCTGATCGAGGAATCCGTCATCGGCTGGAAAGAGTACGAGATGGAGGTTGTCCGCGACAAAAAGGACAACTGCATCATCGTCTGCTCTATCGAGAACGTCGATCCGATGGGCGTGCATACGGGCGACAGCATCACGGTGGCGCCCGCGCTCACGCTGACCGACCGCGAATATCAGATCATGCGCAACGCCTCCATCGCGGTCTTGCGCGAGATCGGCGTGGAGACGGGCGGCTCGAACGTGCAGTTCGCGGTGAACCCGGCGGACGGCAAGCTCGTCATCATCGAAATGAATCCGCGCGTGTCGCGGTCCTCGGCGCTCGCGTCCAAGGCAACGGGCTTCCCGATTGCCAAGGTGGCGGCCAAGCTCGCCGTGGGCTACACGCTCGACGAACTCGACAACGACATCACCAAGGGCGCCACGCCCGCATCGTTCGAACCGACTATCGACTATGTGGTGACGAAGATCCCGCGCTTCGCCTTCGAGAAGTTCCCCGGCGCGCCGACGACGCTCACCACCTCCATGAAATCGGTCGGCGAGGTGATGGCCATCGGCCGCACCTTCGAGGAAAGCCTGCAAAAGGCGATGCGCTCGATGGAGACGGGGCTTACCGGGCTCGACGACTATACGTTCGAAGGGCTAGGGCAGGGCGACGATAAGAATGTGGTCCGCGCAGCACTCGGCACGCCGTCGCCGGACCGCATCCTGAAGGTCGTGCAGGCGCTCAGGCTCGGCTTCGATCACGAGCAGATTTGTTCCTTCTGCCGCATCGACCCGTGGTTCGTGGCACGGCTCCAGGCCATCGTCGACGCGGAGGCGAAGGTCCGCGCGCACGGTTTGCCGGACAGCGACCGGGCTTTCCGCGGGCTCAAGTCGATGGGGTTTTCCGATGCGAGGCTTGCGACGCTTTCCGGGCTTACGGAAGCCGAGGTGAACGGCAAGCGCCGGAGCCTTGGGGTATTTCCGGTCTACAAGCGCATCGACACTTGCGCGGCGGAGTTTCCGTCGCCCACGGCCTACATGTACTCGACCTATGAGGAGCCGCTGGGGGACAAGGTCCACTGCGAGGCCAATCCGAGCGCGCGCGAAAAGATCGTCATCCTCGGCAGCGGGCCGAACCGCATCGGGCAGGGCATCGAGTTCGATTATTGCTGCTGCCATGCGGCCTTCTCGCTGTCGAAGGCGGGCTACGAGACCATCATGGTCAACTGCAATCCCGAAACGGTCTCGACCGACTACGACACCTCCGACCGGCTCTATTTCGAGCCGCTGACGCCGGAGGACGTGCTTGCCATCATCGAGAAGGAAAGTACGAACGGCAAACTCAAGGGCGTGATCGTGCAGTTCGGCGGGCAGACGCCGCTCAAGCTTGCGCAATCGCTCGACGCGGAGAACGTGCCCATTCTCGGCACCTCGCCCGACGCCATCGACTTGGCCGAGGACCGCGACCGCTTCAAGACGCTCGTCGACAAGCTCAAGCTCAAGCAGCCCAAGAACGGCATCGCGTATTCGGTGGAGCAGGCGCTTCTGACTTCGGAAGAAATCGGCTTTCCAATCGTCGTACGGCCGTCCTATGTGCTGGGCGGCCGGGCGATGGCGATCATCGCGGATCAGGCGGCGCTTAGGGACTATTTCGAAACGACGCTTGCGGCGTTCGTGCCGCAGGACATCCAGCACCGTTTCGCGGGCAACAGGCGCGCGCAGGCCAATGCCGTCCTTGGCAAGAACGCGCTCCTGCTCGATTCCTATGTTCGCGACGCCACCGAAGTGGACGTCGACGCCATCTGCGACGGGCAGGACGTGTTCATCGCGGGCGTGATGGAGCATATCGAAGAGGCAGGCGTCCATTCGGGCGACAGCGCCTGCTCGCTTCCGCCGCATTCGCTCGACCAGGAGATGCTTGCGTTCCTTGAGCGGCAAACCTCGGACATTGCGAAGGCGTTGAACGTTATCGGGCTCATGAACGTCCAGTACGCGATCAAGGGCAAGGACGTGTATGTGCTGGAGGTCAATCCGCGCGCCAGCCGCACCGTGCCCTTCGTGGCCAAGGTCATCGGCCAGCCGGTGGCCGCGATTGCGGCGCGGGTGATGGCGGGCGAGAAGCTCGCCAGCTTCAATTTGACGCGGCCTAATCCGCAGCATACCGGCGTCAAGGAAGCCGTGTTCCCGTTCGAGCGCTTCCCCGAAATCGATCCCGTACTGGGGCCCGAGATGCGGTCCACCGGCGAGGTCATGGGC
Organism: uncultured Alphaproteobacteria bacterium; assembly: GCA_963767435.1. GTDB lineage: Bacteria > Pseudomonadota > Alphaproteobacteria > Rhizobiales > Rhodomicrobiaceae > Rhodomicrobium. Next base: position 29,839 of record CAVYEY010000004.1, on the reverse strand, counting down.
ATCGACAAGAGCGGCGATTTCGCCTTCGCCAAGAGCCAGCTTGCGAGCGGCAGCCGGCTGCCCATGTCGGGAACTTTGTTCGTCTCGGTCAAGGAAGCGGACAAACCCAGGATCATCGAGCCTATCAAAGAACTCGCAAGTCTCGGATTCAAGATACTTGCTACGCGCGGCACCGTCCGGTACCTTGAAGCTAACGGCATACCATGCACCAAGATCAACAAGGTGCTGGAGGGGCGGCCAAACATCGTCGATTCCATGAAAAACCGCGAAGTAGACTTGGTATTCAACACGACGGAGGGAGCGAAAGCGCTTGCCGACAGTTCGACAATCCGGCGAACGGCGCTGATGTACAAGATTCCGTACTACACAACCATCGCGGGTGCGCTGGCTGCTACGAGAGCAATCAAAGCAATGCGCGCGGGTGTCCTTGAAGTTCAGCCCCTGCAGAAATATATCGCCTAAAATCTGCGAGCCGGCGCCCGATCGTGTGTCTGGCGCGTGCTGCTATTGCGACTTCCGCTAAAAACCATTGCAAGTTTTCCAGAAGTTTCTGGATCTAGGGAGATTGGTATGACCGAGAAAGTGCCGATGACCGCACAAGGGCATGCAGCGCTTGAGGCCGAGGTGAAATACCTGAAGTCGGTCGAGCGCCAGCGTATCATCAAGGCGATTGCGGAGGCACGGTCGCACGGCGATCTCTCTGAAAACGCCGAGTATCATGCCGCCAAAGAAGCGCAGGGCATGAACGAGGCGAAGGTTGCCGATATCGAGGACAAGCTTTCCCGTGCGGACGTCATCGACATTTCCAAGCTATCCGGCGACACCGTGAAGTTCGGTGCGACCGTGACGCTGGTGGACGAGGACACCGAGGAGAAGGTGAAGTACCAGATCGTCGGCGAATTCGAGGCCGATATCAGGCAGGGGCGGATCTCCATCGGCTCGCCAGTCGCCCGCGCGCTTATCGGCAAAAAGGCGGGCGATTCGGTCGAGGTGAACACCCCGCGCGGCGCCCGGTCGTATGAGATATTGAAGGTCGTCTTCAAGGGGTGATCCGCAGCCGCTTGAATACTTCCGCCATCGGCTGGGTCCGCCTCCAGGTGCAGCATCGGTGAGTGGGGCCATCCCTGCGCGTTGCGCCATGAAGGGAGGGCTGTAACCCCTCACCCTGTCCCTCTCCCTCAGGGAGAGGGAACGCCCTCACAACGGGCACGCCGGGACTCCCTCTCCCATGGGGAGAGGGCTGGGGTGAGGGGTTACAGCCCTCTCTTCATGGCGAAACCGCCCATTCGAATGCTCCAAATATTAGGGATTTGCCTGCCGTACCGGGGGGAATCGTGTCCCAATTGTGGCGGAGGCTGCTATTGGCCTGCACCGCCACCATATTCCTTAAGAAAACAAGGTTAATGCGGAATCGCGGACGCGCAAAACTAGCGAAAATTGCCCAAATTTTAGCTCAAACTGGTCGAATTCGAGCATTCAAAAATACAGTTAAATGTTGTGTCTTTACCATAACCGCGACGTGCAGCGGTCAGTACTCCTATATAAAACAATCACTTACGGCGTACGCCCTCTTAACCTTTCAGTAAAGCGCAAATGTTATAATTAGTTCAAATTCGAAAAAGGCCCGCCGGCTATCAAAATGGGCGCTTTGGGGTGTTGGGAGTTTCCGCATGGCATCGCGTTGCAGCACGCAGCAGTCCTGTACAAACCGTAGGAAGCTATCCGGCTGCAGGTTACTCCAGCGGGGCGCCCGGTTCGTGTTTGGCGGTCTTGATCGTGATTGCCGTCTTGACCGAGTTGACGTTCGGCGCCGCGGTCAGGTCGCGGATGATGAAGTTCTGGAAGGTCACGACATCGGGGGCCACGCATTTCAGCAGGAAGTCGATTTCCCCCGAGAGCATGTGGGCTTCGCGGACGATATCCCAGTGGCGCGTGCGCGATTCGAAGGCCGAAAGATCGGCTTCGGATTGGCTTTCGAGTTTCACGTAAGCGAAAGCAGTCAAGTGGAATCCAAGGCGAGCCAAGTTGAACGCCGCATGATATCCTGCGATAACGCCGCAGCGTTCCAGTTCGCGGACACGGCGGAGGCAGGGGGGGGCCGAAAGGCCCACACGGTTAGCAAGCTCAACGTTGGTTATGCGGCCGTTCTTTTGCAGTTCGAACAGTATTCGCCAGTCGGTTGTGTCGAGTTTCGCGTTCACGTCTTTAAGAGTCCGGGTAGAGGCCATGGTTACCCTTTAGGCTAAACCTATTCTAATATCCGACTACAGCAGGATAAAAAATGATTAAGATCAAAAAATGCAAATTAAGAAGGAATCTTTCCCACGCGGAGCGGGAGCCGGGCACAGGAGGGCGCGCCCTGAAGCCGCAGCTTGACCGGTTCTTCTTGTAAATTCGGCTCATTAGCTTATTTGTGCATCGCAACAGAAAAGAACGGGAGGGAAGGGCGCCATGACGGAGCGCGACGCGAGGCTTGTGATCGTAGGATCGGGGCCAGCGGGATATACGGCGGCGATCTACGCCGCGCGCGCCATGCTGCAGCCGGTTCTGATCGAGGGGATACAGCCGGGCGGTCAGCTGACGATTACGACCGATGTCGAGAATTATCCTGGCTTTGCCGAGGCGATCCAGGGGCCCTGGCTCATGGAGCAGATGCGGGCGCAGGCGCTGCATGTGGGCGCGGAGATCGTGGAGGACACCATCGTCTCGGTGGACTTTGCGGGGCGCCCTTTGGTGCTTCAGGGGGACTCCGGGGACGTCTACCGTGCCGGGGCGGTCATCATTTGCACGGGCGCTCAGGCCCGGTGGCTTGGCTTGCCGAGCGAGCAGAAATTCCAGGGGCACGGCGTGTCGGCCTGCGCTACCTGCGACGGTTTCTTTTACAGGGGCAAGGATGTAGCGGTGATCGGCGGCGGCAATTCCGCGGTCGAGGAAGCGCTGTTCCTGACCAATTTCGCCAGTTCCGTGACGGTGATCCACCGGCGGATTTCTTCCGCTCCGAGAAGATCTTGCAGAACCGCCTGTTCGCCAACCCAAAGGTAAAGGTGGTTTGGAACGCCGTGCTTGAGGAAGTTCTGGGAGCCGGGGAGCCGAAGAGCGTACGCGGAGTGAAGCTTCGTGACGTAAAGACCGGGGCCTTGAGCGAACTGGCGGTAGACGGCGTGTTTATCGCAATCGGCCATGCGCCTGCTACTGCGATCTTCAAGGGACAGGTGGAGATGAAGCCTTCCGGGTATATCGTGACCGCCCCCAAATCGACCGCCACGAATGTGCCGGGCGTTTTCGCCGCGGGCGACGTTACCGACGATATTTACCGGCAGGCCGTTACCGCTGCGGGCATGGGCTGCATGGCGGCTCTGGATGCCGAGCGCTATCTGGCAAGCCTGGAAGCGCCTGGCCTAATGCATTCCAGGAGTTGATAACCGTGCCCTTGGATTGGGACAAGCTGCGAATTTTCCACGCTGCCGCCGAGGCGGGCAGCTTCACGCATGCGGGCGAGACGCTGAGCATCAGCCAGTCCGCGGTGAGCCGGCACATCAGCGCGCTCGAACGCGATCTGAACGTACCGCTGTTTCACAGGCATGCGCGCGGGCTTGTGCTGACGGAGCAGGGCGAGTTGCTCTACCGCACGGCACAGGATGTGTTGAGCAAGCTCGCGACGACACAAATTTTGCTTGCGGATTCAAGGGGTAAGCCTAGCGGCGAGCTGAAGGTCACGACGACGCAGGCATTCGGAACGGGCTGGCTCACGCCGCGGCTCAACGAGTTCATGAAGCTCTATCCGGACATCCAGCTCAACCTGCTGCTTGGCGACGAGACCTTGAATCTCACAATGCGGGAAGCGGACGTCGCGATCTGGTTTGGCGCGCCAACGCAGCAGGATCTCGTCCGCCGGAAATTGTTCACCGCGCACTATCATATCTACGCCTCGCACGAGTATCTGAAGCGGCATGGCAAGCCCAAGACCGTGGCAGACCTCGACAATCATCGCATCCTGACTTATGGCGGGCCGGTGCCCAGTCCATTCAAGGAGATGAATTGGCTGGAGACCGTGAATCGCGACAGCAAGGGTCCGCGCGAGCCGGCGCTTCGCATCAATAGTCTGGTTGCGCTTCACCTAGCCGTTGCGCATGGCGTCGGTATTGCGGTCCTGCCAGACTATCTTGCAAAAGACGATCCGGCCCTCACCAATCTCCTGGACGATTTGGAGATGCCGGTCTTCGACACGTTTTTCGTATATCCGGAAGATTTGAAGGATACGAAACGAGTCAATGCCTTCCGCGACTTCCTTGTCACGAAATCGCGTGAGTGGTCGTTCTGACCGTAATGATGTCCTGGCCAGCCGCCGCGTTCGAACTTACGGCCAGGACTAGAATCGCGGAAGCGGGGTTGCCTGCGCGCCGTTAATCTTTAGGGCCGCAAGTTTCGGGAAGCCGAAGCATGGCAATACCTCGCCAGTTATCATGATGCAGTTTTGCCACGGATGTGATGGATTTGAGGCAAACTGCGGTCGCGGCCATTCGCGCAGCGTCAAATCTGTCTACAATCTAATAGTGCTGAGTGATTCGGCTTCCAGTTCGATGGCCGGAAAGGTGGCGTGGTGTGTAGGGCGCGTATACCTGGGGGACAGGCTTAGGAGGCGCAGCAGCCTCGAAGCCTAGCAGGCTGAACGAGGCGAGCCATGAAGCTCTTTCAAATAATCGCAAGCGCGCAAGGGGCACGCGCGTTTTCGAACATGGGACAGGTTTTCGGCTTCAGCGAAGAGCTGATGGCGCAGACCGTCCGGTATTTCATCCCGCCTATGGCGAAGGCCATCGAGAAACGGGCGCAAACTCCAGAGGGTTTGCTGTCGGTGTTGGAATTTCTTGGTTCGCGGCGATACGACCGCTTTCTCGACGATGCGCGCATCTTCGGGCATGGCCAAGTGTTCCAGGAAGGGGCGCGGGTGCTCGGCTTCCTATTCGTGCGGGAAGCGCGCGTAAACAAGATCATCGAGAACCGGGCTAAGGTATTGCCGATCGAAGTTGGCGCGCTGCAGAGCATGCTGCCTTTCATCGCGGTCATGGTGATCGGCGCCATTGAGGTCAAAACCCGCCGTCCGCTTGGCATCATCTGCCGGCGCATTTCGAGGGGGACAGCGGACGAGCGCGCTCTTGCCAATCCTTATCTTGCGCTCGCGCAACACCTCAAAAAGCAGGAACGCGAGCAGAAAGAGCAGCGGCGCCGGCGGTTCTTCTCCTTCCTGGGCGTAGGTTCGTCCCAGACCCCGGAAGTACATGACGAACCCGCACTTGAAACGCCGGGGCTTTTCCAGTCAGCTTAAAGCCGGGCCGAAGCGGAGTTTTATTTGACGGTTCCACGACCTGTTATCGCCAGGGGGAAGAGAGAAAACCCCTGGCGGTGCGGGGGGCCGCCAGGGGATGTGGCGCAAGTATTTGCGCAACCTCGCTATTTCCAGACGTCGAGCGGCAGGTGTTTGCCATCTGGCGTGATCATATTGTTGGCACCGCAATGCCCCGCACTACTTGAGCGCAACTTGTCGTATCTGTCCGCTAGTTCGTGTAGCAGGCGCCGGACCTCCGGATCCCTGACATCCTCAGCGAGAGCACGGGTCAACTCCGCTGTTTCGCGGTTTACGCGTGTCTCCGAAGGTTTGCTTTTCATGCCGATCCCGCCCGGCGGGATCGCGCCTTCCCCGTAAGTGGCCCGGGCAGCCATCTGCCTGCCAATTAACAACAAACTCTCTTCGCAGAAGGCCATAAGAGACCACGCCTCCTTAGCGAGGCAGATAAGTTTCTGTGCTGGCATCAGCCGTTCCTACTCGATGGGCATTGGGAGCCGCTCTTGCTACTGTCACCGCGCCGTAGAGCGGCGCTTCCGCCTTCAAAAATCTGGAAAACGGCATCTCAGCCGTTCAAGTGCGTGCTGCGCCTCAATTCCGCTGCTGCCAAGTCGAGCATTGCAGCAAGAGCAGCGCATGAGCTTATTCCCTCCTCAAGTGCCTGCTCGTAGGCAACAATCAATGCGCTTTTAAATTCATCCAGCGCTTCAGGTGACTGTTCGTCCCTATTGAACCCTTCAAATAGTGCCGGATGTACCGGCCGCCGATTGTGTCCAAACATGATACCCACTACCTCTACACAATATTATCGCAAACTGCGGATACTTATAGTGTATATATTAGTTCTATGTCTCAAAATGCGTCAACACAAAAATTGTCTCCTGGATTTTTTTACATAGCATTTCGGTCAATTCGGATGCGTCTGCAATATGCGGTAGTTATTTTGCTTATAGTTATACAGATATACACAGAATTGTTGCAAAGGCCCAGGCGGAACGAACGTAGACGCAAACTTTTGCTCCCTCCGCGCTAGCAGAAGGCAGTTGGAAAAGCAGCGCCGAATGCTGCCAGGCTAATACGTGGCATCGCGAACGCGCCTTGCTTGCAGCCCAGAATTTCGTTGCAATTCTTGGCGGCGGTAGCATTCCGCTGGCGCGGAAAGAGATGACTGCATCCCGTTCATGCCTGATCCTGCCCGCACAAATGAAGGGTGTTTGGCAAGGGCACCGTTTGCGGTAAAGCCGTCTAGAGACCTAGGGAATGCCATTATCGCAACCACAGTATTGGACTTATTCGATATCGTTGAATATCACGCGGGCGTATGCCCCCACAACCGATCTACGGTTGTATGTATGCAATCTTGGCCACCGGATGCCCGGATATTTGGAGTGCTTCAGACTGGGGAAACGGACCCGCTTTCGCCGCCAATATGACGCGCATTGAAAAGAACTTCGTGTTATCCGGCATTGGCTTAGGATATTGTCCATTCCGCTGCGGCTAAAGACGGGCAAGCCCGGACGGCGCAAGAATTTCTAGCGGGGCTTTCCCAGGCACCACTTTCCGGACTACGAACGGAGATGCCGCAGGCTTGTGCCAAGTTTGCGCCATGCGCAGCTACTAAGCGGAGTTGCGGCTTAAGGCTCCGAAGCCGCCGCAAGGAATACCCGGCTACGTTTGCGTTTCTTGAGGCCCCGATGAAGCAGGACAACCCTGTTGTTGCCAAAGAACAGCCGCGCAAGCTGCTTCGTCCGGCGCTCGCGCTTGCGTGCTTTGCGGCACTCGTGGCAGGGGGCTGGTGGCTGGCGGCACCCAAAACCGTTACAGTGGTAAAGGCGGTGCGAAGTGCCGCGGTGCAGGCTGTGTATGCGACGGGAACTGTGGAAGCGAGTATCACTATCCGCGTCGCGCCGCAGGTGGCCGGCGCTCGCCGAGCTGAAGGCCGACGAGGGCCAGGCAGTAAAGGCCGGCGACGTGCTGGCCCGCCTTGACGACAGCGATGTGCGTGCCTCCGTTTCCGAGCTGGAAGCCCGGTCAACCTACGCCGCGCAGGAATTCGATCGGGTGGGCACACTCTTGAAGCAGGGCTGGGCGGCGAAGGAGAAGTTCGATCAGACCCGCTCCGAGATGGAAGCGGCAAAGCACGCGGCGCGGCGTGCAAACGAGCTGATGACTTTCATGCAGCTTAGGACGCCCGTCGACGGAACGGTCATCCGGCGCGACGGCGAAGTTGGCGACTTCATTCCGGTCAATCAGGTGGTGTTTTATCTGGCCAAGGCCGGTGCGCCGCTGCGTATCACTGCCGACGTGGACGAGGAGGACATCCCGCTTGTGAAGGTTGGGCAGAAGGTGCTGATCCGGTCCGACGCTTTTCCTTCTCGGGTGTTCTCCGGCGAGGTGAACGAGATCACCCCGAAAGGCGATCCTATAGCTCGCACGAGCCCGGCTGTTGCGCACAACACGAGCACCTGGGTGAACAGGTCGTCGAGAGCGGTGAGGTGGCGGCGGCGAAAACGCGAATCGAGCGGTAGTCCGGTGTGGCGTTGGCGCTTAGGAAGCGGAAGGCCACGTCGGTCACACAGCGCCGCTCCATCTCGCGTGAGGAGGTCACGCCGATCGAGTAGCTGTAGAGCAGGAGCTTCAGCATCATGCGCGGGTCATAGGCAGGTGCCCCGTCGGCCGTCGCATAGGAGGCGTAGATCACCTACAGCTCCAACAGATCCTCGACGGCCTCGGAGATGGACCTGGTGCCTCATGGTCTTCGGGCAGCCAGTCGTCCAGGCTCGGGGGCAGGAGGAAGCACTGGGACGGGTCGTAGTGGCGGAAAAGTCTTGGCCGTCACCGCAGAGGGCGTCGCCGCCGTCTTTCGCGGGCCGACCGCTACCTCGAACAGCTGGTCGTCAACTGTGACGTTCTCCATGGCACAAAGTCTTGTCGGTACTCGGGGAAATCGTGATTTTCGCCGCATCACAGAGATGGGGAAGCACGCGGCTGGGCTAGTTCAGGGGGTTCTGACCCATGCTCCTAGTACAGGCGAAAAGGGAACACGGGGAGATACACGGGGAGATATGAGAGGAGCCCCGGAGGGACCGCATCGTCCGCACCGTCCGCTCAGCCAGGCGTAGCGAGCGAGGCAAATCGGGAAAGGGGCCGGTGGCTCGAGTCGTAGGGGGCTGGCGACGCCGCAGAGAGTTGACGGGCTGTCCCCGTTATTCTTGCCAATCATGGCCGCCCACTACCCGAGCGTGCCGGCGCGGTGGAGCGATCGCAGGGAAAGGCACGCGGCTTGGGATCTGCTGAGCCGATGTGACTTCATCCTGGTCGGCAGTGCCGTGCTGCTCTCGCTCATTGGCGCGGTCATGGTCTATTCCGCGACGCGTGTCGAGATGACCGCCGCCGGGGGAGATCCGAAGTTCTACTTGAAGCGCCAGCTCGTCTGGCTTGCGATCGGGCTGGTCGTCATGGTTGTCGTGGCACTGATCGACTATCACTGGCTCGAGCAGTGGGCTTATGTCCTTTATGGCCTCATCGTCATGTCGCTGCTCGCGGTGCTCACTCACTTCGGTCATGTCTCGCTCGGGGCGCAGCGCTGGTTTGCACTCGGACCTCTCGATGTTCAACCGTCGGAATTCGCAGCCCTCGCCCTGATCGTCGTGGTCGCGGTGTACTGCAGCCGCCAAGAGACGATGTTTCCTAGGAACCTTGTGGTCGTACTGGCCCTCGCGGGGGTACCGATCCTGCTGGTCTACAAGCAGCCGGACCTCGGGACCGCTCTGATCATGGTTGTCGTGCTCACGGTCATGATCGTGACCTCGGGCGCGCGGCTCAGGTACCTGGTGGTCCTGGCCGTCGCAGGCATCGCAGGCTTGGCGGCGGCGATTCACTTCAAACTGATCCACGCCTACGAGCTTCAGCGCTTCACATCGTTTCTCCACCAGAACACTGCAACGAGCGGTGCCAACTGGAATCTCGCCCAGTCGATATTGGCCATCGCGTCAGGCGGAGCCTTCGGGACTGGCGTTTTCCATGGCGCCGCAACGAATGGCGGCTTTGTCCCGGCTCAGCAGACCGACTTCATCTTCACGGCAGTGGGCGAGCAGCTCGGTTTCGCGGGAGGTGTGTTGGTCATTGCCCTGTTTGGACTGATCGTGTTCCGACTGCTGCGAGCCGCACAGATCGCCAGGGATCCCCTCGGTCGGATGTTGTGCTCTGGGGCGCTCGCGTTGCTTGCCTTCTCAGTCTTCCAAAATGTCGGGATGACCATCGGTCTCATCCCCATCGCCGGTATCCCGCTTCCGTTCGTGAGCTACGGTGGCTCCGCCATGATCGTTTTCTTCGCTACGGTCGGGCTCGTGGTCAATGTCGAAATGCGCCGGTCGACCCGGCGATGAGTCCCATGGGCACCGACAAGGATGCTGTTGAAGCCGATCCCGGGTCGGAGTCAATGACTCGCGCCGACGGTGACGGTTCGGCGTTCGCGAACGGCGTCGCTCCTGTGACCGAGGCGACCTGGACGTCCGGCGTCAACGAGGTCGCCGGGCTGGACGCGCCCGACGAGTCCGAGGCCGCGACGTCTGAAGTGGCAAGCGCAACCGATGAGCCACGGCTTGGTTCGGGGAGCGACCCGGAGTACCCGGGCGTCGGCGAGCAAGAGGAATTCGCAGAGCCCGCGGTGACAGAGGACCAAGACAAGCTGGACGAGCCTGCCGCGCTGGACGAGCCGCCGCGCTGGACGAGCCCGCCGCGCTGGACGAGCCCGCCGCGCTGGACGAGCCCGCCGCGCTGGACGAGCCCGCCGCTGAGATGGATCTCGGGTTCGAGCCGCTGGACGTCGCCTCGTGAGATGTCTCAGATGGTTTTTGTCGACGTCGTGCTGCTCCTGCCGGCGACTCACCCAGTCGTCGTCCTTCAGGAGGCGGATGCACCTTTCCGCGAGCTGCGGATCCCTGTTGGTGGTGCCGAGGGAATTGCGATCAGCTACGCGGCAAGAGGGCTTGCGACCCCGCGGCCACTTACTCACGAACTGTTCACGCGTGTCCTCGAGGAATTTGGGATGACGCTCGATGTTGTCCGGATCACCGAAGTGCGCGGAACCGCGTTCACCGCTGAGATGGTCATCTCCGGTCGGCTGGGGACACGTTTGATCGACTGCCGCCCCTCGGATGCGATCGCGTTAGCGCTTCGCCACCGGCTGCCAGTGCCCATCATGGTCGAGCCGACTGTGTTGGAGGTGGCCGGCACCGACCCGATGGGCGCGAACTGCAGGGAATTCCACCCTCCGAGAAGCCACCTTCGTCTGCTGTTGGCTCGTTGGTGGAGGCGGAATGTCGGTCCGAGCTAGTGCCTATCTGGCCCGTCCCGTCTGTCGTAGAGGCACCGGTGGGGGCAACGGTGATGCCGCCGCACCTCGCCCGCCGGAGCGGGGGAACTGCGGACTCCGCCCGCCGGAACGGGGGAACTGCCCACCTCGCCAGCCGGAACGGGAGAACTGCGGACTCCGCCCGCCGGAGCGGGGGCACCGACGGGTGCGGGAGCGGCGCGTGCGGCAACAAGGAAACGCCGTCGCATTCGTGTCGCTGGATGGCTCAGCCCGATGGCGACTCCTGGTGGAGTGGCTCCTTCGTCGGAGATGCGCATCAACAAGGCCACCAGGACGTAGTTCGCCACTAGAGAGGAGCCGCCATAGCCGATGAAGGGCAGTGACACCCCGGTGAGCGGGAGCAGGCGAACCACGCCGGCCATGATGAAGAACGACTGGAACCCGAGAATCGCGGTGAAGCCGACAGCAGCGAGTTGCGAGAACTCGGAGCGAGCCCGCATCGCGGCTCGAATTCCCGCGCCGACCATCAGCATGAAGCCGACGACCACCGCCGTCGTGCCGAGCAGCCCGAGCTCTTCGCCTATGGCTGCGAAGATGAAGTCGCTGTACGCGACGGGGATGTAATAGGGAGTGCCGAGACCCAGCCCCGATCCCGTCAGACCGCCTCGACCGAGAGCGAGCTCTCCTTGGACTGTCTGATATCCGTAGGAGCTGTAGTGGACCCAGGGATTGATCCATGCGGACACGCGCTCGTCGATGAGCGTCTTCGCGAATGGCAGGTGCGCGGCCAGGTATGTGCCCACGACGAAAGCGACAAGTCCACCCACTACATAGGTCCAACGCCCGGTGACGACCCACAACATTGTTATGAACATCACGAACAGCAGGAGCGAGAAGCCGATGTCGTGTTCCAGAAGAATGACGAGGATCGCGACGACCCAGGCGACCGCGATCGGACCGAGGGGACGAAGGTCCGGCAGAAGGCGGTTGCCCACCCGCCGGGTCGACAGTGAGAGCATTTCCCGCTTCTCCACGAAGTAGGAAGCGAAGAAGATCACGAGCATGAGCTTTGCGATCTCGACGGGCTGAAAGGTGATGGGCCCGACGTGAATCCAGAGCTTCACCCCGTTCAGCTGGGCCTCGGAAGTCCTTCCGAGATAGGGAGCGAGCGGCAGCACGAGAAGGACCAGGGCGCCGAACACGAGCATGTAGCGGTAGCGCTCGAGGTCACGCGACCGGCGGACGAGGAACAACGTGACGACGTATGCGAAGACACCGAGAGCTGTCCAGGCCGCCTGGTAGTGCCAGGGCGCATTGGCGGCCATCTGCGGGGACACGTCGAGCCGGTAGATCATGACGAAGCCGATGCCGTTCAGCATCAGGACAACCGGCATCATGACCGGATCCGCTTCCGGGGCGAGGAAGCGATTGGCCAAGTGGACCACGAGAGCCAGCCCTGCGATCACGCCTATGAAACCCAAAGCGTTGGGAGGAAGCGCGTTACGTGTGCCGAGGGCCGCGAGGAGGTACGCGAGCGTGATCACGACGACAGCGACGAGCAACAAGCCGAGCTCGCTCCGGCGACGTTGTTTGACCCTCGGTCCTATTGCGAGGGGCTGCACGACTTCACGGTAGCGTCTGGGTTGTGAAAGTCGCTGTCACAACTCCTGGTAGCTCCATGGCGCGCCCGGACCGGTTCCTCAACCGGGAGCTGTCCTGGCTGGACTTCGCAGATCGCCTCGTCGATCTGGCAGCGGACACGTCGCTTCCGCTTCTCGAGCGTGTGAAGTTCATGGCCATCCTCTCCTCGGGGCTCGACGAGTTCTTCCAGGTGCGGGTCGGCGGCCTGAAAGACCATGTGGCGGCTGGCCTTCGTGCGCGATCAGCAGATGGGCGAAGCGCCTCACAGCAGCTCCAGGACGTCCGCGTCAAGTGCATTCGCCTCATGGCGCGCAGCGATGAAGTATTCGAGTCGTCGATCGTGCCAAGTCTTGCCAGCGCCGGCCTTTACTTCACGAGCATCGACGACCTCGATGCGACGGAGAAGGCACGGATCCTCGGCGTCTTCGAGAAGGAGATCTTCCCGGTCCTCACGCCGTTGGCGGTAGACCCCGGCCATCCGTTCCCCTACATCTCGAACCTCTCGCTCAACCTGGCGGTGCTCGTCGAGGATCCCATTACACGCGAGCAGCGGTTTGCGCGGGTAAAGGTGCCGCCACTTCTGCCCCGTTTCGTGCCGCTGAATGGTGGGGCTCGCTTTGTGGCCCTGGAGCAGCTGATTGCCGCGAACCTGCCCAGGCTATTCCCGCACATGGAGATAGGGCGCCACCACGCCTTCCGGGTGACGCGCAATGCCGACCTCGACCTCGAGGAGAGCGAGGCCGACGACCTCCTCGCCGCTGTCGAGACGGAGCTGCGCCGCCGCCGTTTCGGCCGCGCGGTCAGGCTCGAGGTCGACCGGGACATGCCGACGGCGGTTCGCGACCTCCTGCTTGGCCGAGCTCGAGCTCGGGACGGACGACGTTTACGAGAGCTCGGCCCCCCTTGGTCTGGGCCAGCTTTGGGCACTCCATGCCATCGACCGAGCCGATCTCCATGAGGCGCCCTGGGTCCCGATGACCCAACCGCGCCTGGCGACCGCCGGGGACGGGCCCGTTGACCTGTTCTCGGTGCTGCGAGAGCGCAGTGTGCTCGTTCACCACCCCTACGACTCGTTCACGACCTCGGTCGAGGCGTTCATCACCCAGGCCGCCGACGACCCGAACGTGCTCGCGATCAAGCAGACCCTCTACCGCACCTCCGATGACACAGCCATCGTGTCGGCGCTCGTCCGGGCTGCCGAGCAGGGCAAGCAGGTCGCGGCGCTGGTGGAGGTTAAGGCCCGTTTCGACGAGCAGGCGAACATCGTCTGGGCACGTCAGCTCGAACGGGCGGGCGTGCACGTCGTCTATGGCCTCGTGGGGCTGAAGACCCACTCGAAGATCGTTCTCGTCGTGCGACGCGAGGAGGACGGGCTCCGTCGCTACTGCCACATCGGGACGGGCAACTACAACTCCGAGACCGCGAAGGTCTACGAGGATCTCGGTCTGCTGACTGCCGATCCCGCGATCGGTGAGGACCTGACGGACTTGTTCAACCATCTGACCGGTTACGGCAGGCCGGTCACGCACCGCCGCATCGTGGTGGCTCCCCAAGGCATGCGGCCGTGGGTTCTCGGCCAGATAGCCGAAGAGGCGGCGGCAGGGGAGGCAGGCCGGATCACCATCAAGGTGAACGGGCTCACCGACCCTGAGGTCATCGACGGTCTGTATGCCGCCTCGCAGGCGGGCGTCCGGGTCGATCTCTCGGTGCGAGGTGTCTGCTGCCTCCGGCCCGGGGTGCCGGGGCTCTCCGACAGGATCACGGTGCGTTCGATCATGGGGCGCTTCCTGGAGCACTCCCGCATCTTCCGCTTCGGCGATCCTGGCGGTGAGCGCCAGGTGCGCTACACGATCGGCTCCGGCGACTTGATGGAGCGGAACTTGGACCGCAGGATCGAGGTCCTCGTCCCGGTTCTCGACCCGGAGCTGCGGGCTCGGCTCGAAGAGACCCTCCAGCTCAATCTCGCCGACGACACGAATGCTTGGGAGTTAGGACCGGACGGAACCTGGACGCGAGTGGTACCCGTGCTCGGCCTCGAGCGCGCAACGGCGACTTCAAGAGCTCGCAGTCGAGCGCGCCCGCAGGCGTCGCTCGCCCGAGCCGCTGGGCTGAGCTCTGGCTGTGCGGATCGCCGCGCTGGATCTGGGCAGCAACTCGTTCCATCTGCTGGTGGTCGAAACTCGGCGGGACGGCAGTTTCGTTCCGCTCGCGCGGGAAAAGGAGATGCTGCGCCTCGGGGATGTGGTCGCACGGGAAGGCCGGCTCACCGACGAGGCGATCGAGGCGGCGATCGACACGATCCGGCGGCTCAAGACGATCGCAGACGTGCAGCATTATGACGAGATCGTCGCCATGGCGACCGCGGCGATGCGCCAGGCCGCCAACGGGCCGGAGGCCGCCGAGCGAATCGAAGCGGCAACAGGTGTCGCTATCCAGGTCGTCAGCGGCATCCGCGAAGCGCAGCTGATCTTCGAGGCCGTGCGGGCGAGCGTGCTGATCGATCCGAGCCCGGCTCTTTGCGCGGATCTCGGCGGCGGGAGCCTCGAGCTTTCGGTCGGCGACCGGTTCGGTCTCACTTATGCGACGAGCCTGCACCTCGGCGTCGGGTTGCTCACGACCGAGTACGTGCGTACGGACCCGCCGACCAAGAAGGACCGTGCGCGGCTCAGAGAGCAGATCTCCAAGTCCCTCGACGAGGTGCTCGAGGACATCCTCGCTTGCGGACCGAAGCTCTTGATCGGGACCTCGGGCACCTTCTGTGCTCTCGCGAGGGGTGCCGCGGCAAGGCGAGACGGCATCGTGCCTCCGTCTGTCAACCAGCTGACGGTAACGGCCCGGGAGCTCGCCGCTCTCGGCGAGATCATCTACGAGCTGCCGAGCTGGGAACGTGGACGACTCGCCGGGATCGAAGCCCGGCGCGCGGAGCTGCTACCGGCTGGTGTCGCTGTGACCGAGGTCCTTATGGAGCGAACGGGGATGCGCGAGCTCACCGTGTCGGAGTGGGGGCTCCGGGAAGGGATCATCATCTCCACGATCGCCAAGCACGACCGCGTGGAGCTCAGCAATGACCCGCGGGCGATCCGCCAAGCCTCCGTCCTGTCATTGTGCCTCCGCTCCAGGTGGCCTGAGACCCATTCCCGCCAGGTCGCGCGGTTGGCAGTCGAGCTGTTCGACTCGACTGTTGCACTGCACGGGCTCGACAGCGAGGATCGGGAGCTGCTCGAGCTGGCGGCTCTTCTGCACGACATCGGTGAGCATGTGAGCCACGACGGCCACGCGCGCCACAGCGCCTACCTGATCGAGAACGGCGACTTGCGGGGTTTCTCGCCCGTCGAGATCCAGCTGCTGTCGTGCCTCGGGCGCTACCACGTCAGGGGACGTCCAAGGGAGTCCTTTCAGGCTTGGGAGACTCTGGAGCGCAAGGACCGCGATCCGCGTCTTGCGGATGCTCTCCCTGCTGCGCATCGCAGATGGGCTGGACGCCGCGCACGACTCGGTCATAGGCCACGTCGGGGTCGAGCTGAGTGGCACGCGCGTGGAGATCGTCGTCAGCGCGCGCGGCGACGCTGAGCTCGAGCGTTGGATGCTCCAGCGCAAGGTGCAGCTCTTCCAGGAGCTGTTCGAGGTCCCGATCAGCCTTGAGGTGGTGCCGACGGGGCCGGAGGAGATGCAGGCCCTTGCTTGCGAGGAGGCCGGTCTGGCTTGATGGCCGGCGTCTCGGCCGTCGGCGGAGTCGACGGGTATGTTGCCCTTGTCATGCCCCCGAGCGCGTCGCGGCGCTCCTTGAGGCCCGCTCCGCGCCTGACTCGCAGGGACAGGTAGGCGCCGGCCCCCACCGGGATCGGCAGCCAGAAGTTGAACAGGCGCCAGGAGATCACTCCCAGCCAGGCAATGGCCGCAGGGACGCCGAAGCCGATCAAAGAGGTTGCGGCCACTGCCTCGACGATGCCAAGGCCGCCCGGAGTGAGCGGCACTGCCGCCAGGACGTTCGCCACGCCGTAGGCGACGAAGAGGTCGATGGGCCTGGAGATATGGCCGTAGGCCGCGACGAAGGCCCAGAGGGAAGCCGCATCGAGCAGCCAGTTCGCAGCCGCCCACGATACGGCGTTCTTCAGCAGCTGGCGATCCGCTGCCAGCGTTCGCAAGCGGGTGGCGAGGCGTTGGACGAGCTTCTCCATCTGCTCTTCGGTGACCCACGGCACCCGCCTGGCAACGGCTCGCAGTGCCCGGGTGGCGTGGGCCTCGCCCCGCGTGAGGGACAAGACGAGTGTGGCGAAGGCGGCGAGCAGCACAGCACCGACCACCGCGACCGTGACATAAGCGCTGTTGAAGCCGTGGAGGGGGATGGATACCACGAGAGCCACCCAGAGCATCGCGTTGAGGACGACAGCCGAGCCGATTCCCTGAGTCGCGAGCGCAAAACCGGCATCGGGGCCACTCACACCGCTCGAGGTGAGGAGCCGGTAGCCGAGCCCGGTGCCGCCGGCGGTGCCGCCAGGGATCACGTGGCTCACGGCGAGCGTCGACAGGTCGATACGGAGCACTCTCGAGAGGTCTGGGCCCGTCTTTCGGCAGCACCGACTGCGTCAGGCGCCCATATGCGATGAGCGCTCCCGCTTCGAGAGCGAAGCCGGCGAGGAACCACAGGAGATTGACGCGGCCCAGCTGGCTGAGCGATGAACGTGCCTTGGAGTGCAGGAAACTGGGAATGAGGGCGTACTCGACGAACAGCAGAAGGATGAAGATCGTGATGCCATGACGTAGCGGCCCTGGAATCCATCCGATCAGGTTGTGGCGACGGTGCGGCGCGGTCACGCCGGCAACTGGGCCATCGAGCTCGGGTGCGTCGCCCATCTCCCCATGCTTGCAGGCGCGACCAGGTCGCGTGGCGAGCCTCACGACAGGAGCCGGTTCCGTGTCGAGGGAGGGGCGTGCTCCGCGGACGGTCCCGCTTGACGTGCGTCCCTGGATCACGCTTTGGCGGTCCTGCATGGAGTTGACTTGTGGCGGTGCCCGAGCAGAGAGCCGACCGGGAGCTCGATCCCTCCGAGAGCCAGCGCGTGCACGACCTACGGGTGGCGCGCACTGCGTTCATCGCCACGGGGGCAGTCGTGAGCGTCGGCATCGGCCTTGCCCTCTTGTGGCGGCTCCGGGTCGTTGTCCTGCTGATAGTCGTGTCGTTGTTCCTCGGTGCGCTCCTGCACCCCGTTGTCAGTTTCGTGGAGCGCCGGGGGATCCGCCGGGGGATCGCGACGGCTGTCGTGTTCTTCTTCTCGGCAGCGGTCGCGGTGACGGTGGGGTATGTGCTCGTGCACCCGGTCTACACGTCGGCTACGAACTTCGCGAAGGAGCTGCCGAACCTTGTCCGCCAGGCTCAGCACGGCAAGGGACAGATCGGGCACCTCGTGAAACGGCTGCACCTCGAGAGCTATGTCAAGCAGAACGTGCCGCGGCTCGAGACCTTGATCAGCGGTCTCGGCCGCCCCGCCCTTGCCGTCGGCAAGACGGTCGTCAGCGGCGTCGTCGCGCTCGTCACAGTCGGGGTGCTGACCTTCTTCATCCTCCTCGAGGCGCCACGGATGATCCGCGGCGTTCTCAACTGGATGCGGCCCGAGCGCTCGGTTCGCGTTCACAAGATATTGGGTGACGTCGGTCAAGCCGTGGCCGGTTACATGCTCGGCAACCTCGCGACCTCGATGATTGCCGGGGTTGTCATCTTCGTGACGCTGCGGGCCACGGGCGTCCCATACGCCGGAGTGCTCGCGATCTGGGTGGGCATCGTGGACTTCCTCCCGCTTGTGGGCGGACTGCTCGCCGGCGTGCCGACTGTGGCCGTTGCTCTGCTGCACTCGTTGCCGGCGGGGATCGTGACACTTGCCGTGTTCCTGATCTATCAACAGCTCGAGAACCACATCCTCAATCCAGTCGTGATGAGCCGGACGGTGCGGTTGAACCCCCTCTGGGTCCTGCTGGCGATCCTCGTAGGTGTCGAGATGGGCGGGATCGTCGGGTCCACGTTCGGTGGTCTTGTAGGGGCTCTGCTCGCGGTTCCCGCGGCGAGCGCCATCCAAGTCATCGCGAGGACCTCTGGGCCGGGCGCAGATCGGGCCAGAGCGCCGATGAGCACCCCCCCGACGAGGTGGCCGCCGCGCCGAGAGCGCCGATCGGCGCCTCCACGCCGGCCCAGTAAAGCCCCGGAGCTCCCGGGCGGCCCTGCAGTGGAGCGGTGCTGTTCGTCAGCAGTTTGGCCATAGGCTGCAAGCGTGCGCGTTCTCGTTGTGCTGCCTACTTTCAATGAAGCTGCCACAATCGAGAACATCCTCGATCGTGTCCGCAAGGCGCTCCCGGATGCGTCGGTCCTCGTCGTGGACGACAACAGCCCTGACGGGACGGCCAAGGTCGCCGCGGAAGTCGGTGAGAGGTTCGGCAGTGTTGACATCCTGTCCCGGCCGGGAAAGCTGGGCCTCGGGAGCGCGTACCGGGACGGGTTCAGGTGGGGCCTCGAGCGAGGTTACGAGGCGATGGTCGAGATGGACTCGGATTTCTCGCACGATCCCGATGCCCTTCCCGCAGTTGTTGCGCCCCTCGGCGAGGGATTCGAGGTGTGCATCGGGTCGCGGTATGTTCCCGGCGGTTCGATACCGAACTGGAGCCTGCCGCGCCGGCTGCTGTCGCGGGGCGGCAACATCTACGCCGATCTCCTGCTCGGCCTGGGCGTGCGGGACTCGACCGCCGGGTTCAGGGCGTACGCGGCAACGGTTCTTCGGCGCATCGACTTGGGCTCGGTCCGGGCGGAGAGCTACGGGTTCCAGATCGAGATGACATACCGGGCTATCGGCGTGGGCGCGAAGGTCAGAGAGGTACCGATCCGTTTCGTCGACCGGGAGCTGGGGACCTCCAAGATGTCGACTTACACCGTCGTGGAGGCCTTGGCACTGGTCACGTGGTGGGGTGCCAAGCGAGCCGCCAGCCGGCTTCGAGGCGGCGGCAGGACAGCGCTTGCCGCGGCGCGGTCCGTTCGTCGCGGTGAGCAAGGGCGGCACACAGGCCACCCCCGGTGGATCGATGGCGCCGATCGACGCCGGCGCCGGGCCAGTCGTCGTGCTGGTGCACGGCCAGCCGGGCGCAGGAGCTGACTGGGTGGCGCTCGCGAACCTGCTGTCGGGCGATCACCGGGTGCTCGCGCCGGACCGTCCCGGCTGGGGTTCCGATGCTCGTGGCGCGATGGGCATCGCAGCCAACGCCGTCGTGCTGGAGGAGCTGCTGGATGATGCAGGGGCGGGAAGCCCTGTCACGGTCGTGGGCCACTCGCTCGGCGGTGGCGTCGCGCTCGAGCTCGCTTTGAAGCACCCGGAGAGGGTCGGCGCGCTCGTGCTGGTCGGATCGGTAGGCGTAGCCGAGTCGCTGTCGGGATTCGACCGTTTGCTCGCGGTCCCCCTGCTAGGAAACGGCATCCTCCGCGCCGGGGTCGCCACCCTCCGGCGAGCCCTGATCGCCGCTACGCACTTGTCGGAGCGCCACCCCGGGGCCCGGGTCGCGAACATGGTGTCGGTGCTGCCCACCGTTCAGGCGGCGATCGGGACCGACGGCCGCCCCATTGTCGGCAGATCGAGGCAGAGCTTCCTCGTCGAGCAGCGTGCGCTCCTGGCCGAGACGCCGGAGCTCGAGCGCTCGCTCTGTCGCATTGCAGTTCCTACGGCGGTCGTCACAGGGGCGTCGGACCACGTGGTGCCGGTGTCCGCGGCCAGGTCGCTCGCCGGGCGGGTGCCGGGCGCCGAGCTGGTCGTGATCGCGGGCGGCCATCTTCTCCCGTTCGATCAACCAGAGAAGATCGCCGAGGTCGTGCGTCGCTATTCGGCGCTCGCATCCGGCCTCAGGGACGGACGGCGGCGGCGAGAAACGCCTGAAGCTTGAGCTGTGTCTCGGCGAGCTCGGCAGCAGGATCCGAGTCGGCGACGATCCCCACCCCGGCGAACAGTCTCGCGGAGCTTCCCTCGACGACTGCCGATCGGATCCCGAGGTACCACTCCCCGTCTCCCCGGGCGTCGACCCAGCCGACCGGCCCGGCATAGCGGTCCCGGTCAAGCTCCTCGAGCTTGGCCAGGTAGTCGAGCGCCACGTCGACGGGCGTCCCTGCCACCGCTGGAGTGGGGTGAAGCAGACCGACGAGCTCGAGCGCGTTGGGGTAGCTACCGTCGCGCTTGGCGAGCGTGCCGGTTATCGAGGTGCCGAGATGGCTCACATTGCGGAGCTCGCGGATGACCGGTCCGTCGGGCACATCGAGCTGTTCGACCACCGGGGCGAGAGCCGAGGTGATCGCATCGACGACGACGCGGTGCTCGGAGCGTTCCTTGACGGACGCGAGGAGCGCTGCCTCGGCTATGCGATCCGAGCCCGGGTCCCCACTGCGCGCCGCTGTCCCCGCGAGGGGCAGGGAGGCGATCCGTGCACCGTTCCGGCTGATCAGGAGCTCGGGCGTGGCGCCGATGAAGCCGTCGATGGCGAACGCGGTACAGGATGGATGAAGCGCCCGGAGGCGTCCCAGGAGGTCCGCCTGGCGAAGCGGTCGGTTCGCGTGCACGGTCACCTCACGGGCAAGGACGAGCTTGTCGAGGCTCCCGGCAGCGATTTCGGCCAACGCGGCGTTGACCCGGTTCAGGAAGTCCTGGTGAGGTCGAGCTGACGCGAGCCGGAACTCATCAGGCGGCGAGGTCGGTTCAGTTGCGTCCGCAACCGCGACGATGTCCGGCAGGCCGCTCGAGCAGCTCACGGACACGATCTGGCGAACCGACGACCACGACCGACGGATTGCGGTCGGCCCGCGCGATCACCGTCACCTCAGGGACGACCAGCTCGCCATCGGCGCAACGGTCGAAACGGAGTGCGCCGATTGCAATAGGCACCGGCTCAGCATCCGGGCTGTCACCGACCTCATCGGCGACCTCGACCGATCGGCTCTCTGCGACGACGAGGGATCGCCCCAAGCTCAGCGACCGCGAGCCCGAGCCTGGGGGGGTTCGCCAGGCCGCCGGAGAGCTCGAGCGCAGCTGCAGTCCCGAATCCGAGAACCATGAGCCCGTCACGCTCGATGACGCGTCCGGTCTCGTACGCGTGCACCCGCAGCCGGGCCAGCGTGCCCGCGTCGATCGGGCGTGCGGCATAGCAGAGCCCGGCCGCTCGAGTGCTCATGACCTGGTTCCGTAGGCTGATCGGGTTGCAGTCACACATTGAGCGATGCCGCCGCTCATGAGATGACGCCTGACGTCGGTGAAGCCGGCATCGTAGAGAAGGCGGGCGAGATCCGGGAATGAGGGAAGATATGCGACCGAGCGCGGCAGGTACCGGTACGCTGCGCCGTCGGACAAGAGCGCCCCGAGTCGTGGCACGACATGGGCGAACCAGACGCGATGGCCGAAACGGAGCAACCGGCTCTGCGGCTCGCCGACTTCGAGCAGTGCCAATCTCCCCCCGGGGCCGAGCACCCGGCCGAGCTCGTTCATGACACTGGTCAGGTCGGCAAAGTTGCGGACTGCGAACCCGCTCACCACCGCATCGGCTGCTGTGGACTTGATGGGCAGCTGCGCAGCGTCGGCCTGAACCAGGGGAGCGCCGCCGGCACGTGCGGCAGTGAGCATCCCGAACGAGAGATCGATCCCCACCGGCCGGTGGCCTTTGCGGCGGAGGCTGCGAGCCAAGTCGCCCGTCCCGCACCCGATGTCGAGCACGATCGATCCGGGGGACAACTGCAACATCTCGATCGTCCGGCGGCGCCACATGGCGTCGAGCCCGAAGGTCATCAGAAAGTTGACGAGGTCGTAGCGCGGTGCGATCGAGTCGAACATCGATCGCACGAGATCCTGCTTGGCCCTGCCTTCCGGCAAGGGCGAGGCGGCGTCGAAAGAGTGCCATGCGGGAGCGGGCTCGCGTTGGTGGCCTTGATCACGGGCAGCTCACGGGTATGAGCCTAGGCAAGAACCGCTACCAGGAGAGACCCGCGACCTCGCGCATGGCCTTCTCGAACTCCTCGTCCCCGAGGGTGCTGCGCGCCGAGAGGATCAGGTTCGCGTCGTCGCCGACACGCCGCCGCAACGGGCCTGCGTCGTCGTCGATGGCATCAGCGACAGCCTTTGCCACCAGGTCCGGGCCGGGGCGGACGCCGCCTTGCATCTTGAGCGCGACCTGAGCCAGCTGGGCGTCGAGCTCGTCATAAGCTGCGAGCCCGCTGTCGGGCGCGTGCTCCTTCATTCCCGGGGCGATGAAGCCGGGCTCCACGATGACGACCCGTACACCGAAATGGGACAGCTCCACGTAGAGCGCCTCGGAGATCGCCTCCAGGGCGTGCTTTGTGGCCGTGTAGTAGCCACTGAGGGGTTGGGCGACATGTCCGGCCACCGAGGAGATGTTGACCACGACGCCTGACCGCCGGCTGCGCATGCCCGGGACGAAAGCCTGGATCAGGCGAACCGGTCCGAGGACGTTGGTCTCGAACATCTGTCGGACGTGTTCCAGCGCGACGTGCTCGATCGGCCCATGGAAGGAGATCGCGGCGTTGTTCACCAAGCCGTCTACCCAGCCGATCTCTCGGCGGACCCCGTCAACTGATGCCGCCTCGGTCACGTCCAGGTGAAGCCGGGCCGCCACGTCGAGCTCTCCGAGTGTGGCAAGGTCCCGGGCCGTCGCGATGACCTCGTGCCCGCGGCCGGCAAGCAGTGTCGCGGTGGCCTTGCCAACGCCGGAGCCTGCCCCCGTGACGAGGATCCTCATTCCGGTCACTCTAGTGGTGCCACCCTGAGGCGCTCGGGGCCCCCCGGGAGGCGTTCACCCACAGTTCACCCGCCTCCCAGGAAGTTGGCCCAGAGTTCAGACAGAGCACATGGTGGGGCCATTTTCAGTTCACCTCGCTTTCGTAGCTTCGTCGTAACGGACGCATAAGGCCGCCGTGTGGCGCGGGCTGACGGTGTGGCCGCACAAACCCCAACTATCACGAGACCCCACGGAGGTGGAGAGACTGATGAGGATCCACAGGACTGTTCGGCTTGTACTAACGACGACAGCGGTCGCAGTCACGGCCCTTTCAATGGTTGCGGTGCCGGCGCTCGCGGGTACGCGCAGCGCAAAGACAAGCGGAGACCCGTACCTCTCAGCCGACACTCGGTTGAACAAGTCAGCGACCATTGGTGGCGCAGGTTCGACCTTCGCCGCGCCCCTGCAGAATGCCGCGCAGGCCTCGTACACGAGGCCCGCACCCCAAATGCCACGATCAACGGCTACCAGGCAGTCGGTTCCGGAACTGGCGAGTCCGACATCCTCAAGAAGGTGGTCGACTGGGGCGGTACCGACGTACCGATGTCCCAAACCGACATCTATCAAAAGGAGCCTTCCGGCTTCAACTATCAGGGCGTCAGCCTTTGTCGCAGGTGCCGATCGCTCTCGGCGGCGTGGCGATTCCGTACAACGTTTCCGGCCTGACTGCCAAGACGCCGCTCACTTTTACGGCGTCGGTGCTTGCCGGGATCTACGAGGGTCACATCACGAACTGGAACAGCTCCGCGATCCAAGGCCTGAACCCGAAGGTGAAGCTACCGGACAGCAAGATTGTCGTTGTCGCCCGTGCGGACTCTTCGGGTACGACGTACATCTTCACGAACTTCCTGCGCAGCGCCGCTCCGACGGTGTGGACGACCAAACCCTCAAAGACCCCGTTGACACTGCCCACCGGTGGCGTCGCGGGTAGCGGGAATGCGGGCGTTGCGGCGGACATCGAGAACACGCCGAATTCGATCGGCTATGTCGAGTACTCCTACGTACTGCTCAACCCGAGCCTGCTCAAAGGGGTCGCGGCGATCGTCAACAAGGCAGGCACGGCGCTGACCCCGTCACTTGCGGGCATAGCGGCCGCCGCGGCTGCCAAGCCGGACATCACAGCGGCGAACTTCTCGATCGACTGGCAGGCCGGCCCAACGGCGTACCCGATCGCTGGGTACACCTGGGCGGTCATCTGGAGGAGCAACCAGACGAACGACGCCCAGGGGGCGCTGCTCGTGAAGTACCTCGACTGGTTGTCGCACTCGGGCGCGGTCGACGGCACGACCGCCGGGCAGGATGTCGCAGCGCTGCAGGGCTACGTTCCACTTCCGGCCAACATCCAGGCGCTGGCCCGCGCCACGCTGCTCAAAGTCACGGGATCACGTGGCCAGGTGCTGCTGACCACCAACGGCGGCTGAGCGGCGAGGTGGCTGAGCAATAACCATGCCCGAGGTGTCGGCTACCCCGCCTTTGGCAATGTCGGAACTGCCCTTGACCGAGAACCCCAAGCGCTTCTCGGTCAAGGGCGATTCGGCGCACTGGGGTGTTCTCTATGGGGTATCCGGACTGTTCGCGCTCATCTGCGCGGTGTTCATCATCAGCATCGTCGCTTCGTCGATACCCGCGTGGCGCCACTCAGGTCTCTCGATCATCTACGGCAGGGTGTGGAGCCAGGGAACAAATTCCTTTGGTGCGCTCCCGATCATCTCAGGCACACTGGCGACGACAGCTATTGCGCTCTTCTTTGCCATCCCGATAGGTGTCGGATCGGCCCTTGCCATAGTCCACGTGCTGCCTGGCAGGCTACGGATACTCCTGTCGTCGCTTGTCGAGCTTCTCGCAGCAGTCCCGAGCGTGGTCTACGGACTATGGGGTCTGCTGGTGCTGGCCCCGTGGTTCGAGCACACTGTGGAACCGGGCCTCGCGGGCATAACGGGTAGCAGATTCCCCTTCCAAGCTCCGCCTGAGGGAGTTTCGTTGCTGCTCGCGGGCAGCGTGCTCTTCGTGATGATCCTGCCGATGATCGTGGCTCTTTCGAGAGACGCTATTGCGATCGTGCCCCACGATCAGTTCGAAGGGGCACTCAGTGTGGGTGCGACGAAATGGCAAGTGCTCCGGAAAGTCGTGCTGCCCGGCGCCCGAACCGGAATCGTCGGGGCCATCACGTTGGCGACCGCACGCGCTCTCGGCGAGACGGTGGCCGTCGCCATGGTCATCGGCTTGAACCCGCTCTTTCCGCCTTCGTTGTTCTCGACGGCCTCCACGCTTGCATCGACCATCGCCTTGCAGTTCCAGGACGCCACGCCGCTACAGGTGGCCGCGCTCGGCGCGCTCGCAGTGATTCTCATGACACTGACAGCGATCGTGAACTGGTTCGGGCGCCGGCTCGTCAGAGGTTCGGCTTTCCGGGCGGGTGTCATATGACCATGGGAGTGATCGAAGGGATCCCGCCGGACCCGATCCTCGAGCGCCGTGAGATGGTGCAACGCGTCGCGCGCAAGACGCTGGACCGGCGCATTCTCATTTCAAGGGGGATGGTCGGGCTTTGCGGTGTCGCGCTCCTCCTCGCCCTGGTCCCGCTCTTCGCGATCTTGTACTCCCTTCTGCAAAAGGGCATCCGGTGGTGGAACCTCGACTTCTTCACGAAGGTCCCGCAGTTCCCCTCGCTGATCGACCCGAACGCCATCGGAGGGATCTCGAACGCGATCATCGGGTCGCTCGTCATCGACGGCATCGCGGCGCTCTTCGCGATCCCGATCGGCATCGTTGCCGGCCTGTTCCTGGCGGAGTCGAGCTCGAAGTTCGCGAGCATGCTGCGAACGACGGCCGAGATCATGACCGGTCTCCCGTCGATCCTGCTAGGCATCTTCGCGTATCAGATGATCGTCATCGGCTTCGACGAGTGGGGCATAAAGCTGCCCGGCATCGGGTTCTCGGGGATCGCCGGGAGCTTCGCCATCGGCGTCCTCATGATCCCGGTCATAATGAAGGCCTCCGAAACTGCGCTGCGAGGCGTCCCTGCCCCAATTCGCGAAGCTGGTCTCGCACTTGGAGCGCGCAGGGGAGTCATTGCACGCAAGGTGGTGATACCGACCGCGCTCCCGGGTCTGATCACCGCCGTGCTGCTCGCCTTCTCCAGGGCGGTGGGGGAGACCGCCCCGATCTTGTGGGTGATCGGTGCTTCCAACATGGTCGAGTGGAACCCGAAGAAGGAGATGGCCTCGATGCCGCTCCAGATCTTCCAGTCAGCGACCTCGCCGTATGTCGCACTTCGTGAAGAGGCGTGGGGGATCGCCCTGTTCCTCGTGTTCGTCGTTCTTGTCATCAACCTAGGCAGCCGCCTCTTTGCGGCTTGGCTACAAAGAGAGAGGCGGTAATGGATCCCAGCACGATGATTAGAGTGTCGACGGAGATGTCAGACCAGGAGGGGGATCCTCGGTTGGGGCCGATCTCGATGCGGTTCGAAGATGTGTCCGTGACCTTCCACGGTCGAACCGCGATTCGCGACGTCGCCTTCGAGGTCCCGAAGAACAAGGTCACGTCGCTCATCGGTCCGTCAGGTTCGGGCAAGACGACGCTGTTGCGCGCGCATCAACCGGCTGCACGATCTCACCAAGGGTGCGGTCGTGAGCGGCTCGATCCGGCTTGGAGACACCGATATCTACAAAGGTGGGATCCCGGCGACGTTGCTGCGCACGCGTGTCGGCATGGTATTCCAGCGGCCGAACCCGTTCCCCACGATGTCGATCTTTGACAATGTCGTCTCGGGGCTGCGGTTCAACGGGATACGCAAGAAGTCCGTCCTTGAAGAGGCTGCCGAGTCCGCACTCATCGCCGCGGCTTTGTGGGACTCGGTCTCGAACCGGCTGAAGGCGCACGCATCGACGCTTTCCGGGGGTGAGCAGCAGCGCTTGTGCATCGCTAGAGCACTTGCGGTGGAGCCAGAGGTGCTCTTGATGGATGAGCCGACCTCGTCGTTGGACCCGATCTCGATGCGCCTCATCGAAGAGCTCCTAGGCGAGCTCAAGAGCCGCGTCACGATCGTCATCGTCACCCACAACATGCAACAAGCAGCTCGTGTTTCAGACTTGTGCGCGTTCTTCTTGATGGGCAACGACCGTGCCGGCGAACAGATCGAGGTGGCGCCGACGAAGAAGCTGTTCAGCGAACCGGACGACCCGAGGACGCTGGACTACATCCAGGGCCGCTTCGGCTGAGTGAGGACGCGGGTCGCAGAACAGACCGGAGAGGCAAGTCGCGCGGCCTACCGGACCGTTGACCCGATGCCGTCCTAGGCCGACAGCACTTCACCCAACGCGGAGAGGAACCGGTCGTTCTCCGAACGAGTGCCGATGGTCACCCGCAGGCAGCCTTCGAGCCTTGGCCAGTCCGAGACATCGCGAATCAACACGGAGTGGTCGAGCAGGCCTTTCCACACTTGGGAGCCAGAGCGCGGGCTCACGCGAAACAGGATGAAGTTGGCTTTGGAGGGCCACAGTTCGACCGGAAGGTCAGAAAGGGCCTCCGCGACGCGTTCCCGCTCTTCGATAGTGGCTGCCACCCGGTCCTGCATCTCGTGGCTGAAGCGGAGGGCGAGCCGTCCCGCGATTTGTTTGAGCGCGTCGAGGTGGTAGGGAAGAGCGACGTTCGACAAGGACGCAACGACGCCCGGGTCCGCGATCGCGTAGCCCAGGCGAAGCCCGGCCATTGCCCAGGTCTTTGAGAATGTGCGCACCACGACCAAACGCGGCTCAGACTCGATCAATTCGAGTGCCGACCATGGCGCGAACTGCCCGTAGGCCTCGTCGACGGCGAGAATTCCAGGGACGAGGGCGAGAAAGGAACGGACACTGTCGGTCGTCTCGATGCCGCCGGTCGGATTGTTCGGCGAGCAGAGGAAGGTGACCGCAGGACTTGCCGGCCCGTGTGCTCGAGTCGCGGCTGCGGCCGTCCTGGCCACTTCGGCAGGATCGACCTCGAACGCGTCATCCCGTCGACCCGCGATCACAGGCGTCCCGGTGAGGAGGGCGATGTGGGCGTGCAGCGCGTAAGTCGGCTCGAACAGCATCGCGGGCCGGCCTGGCCCCCCGTGCGCGAGCAGGAGGCATTGGATCACCTCGTTCGAGCCGTTGGCGCAGAACACCTGGGCGGGGTCGACCGCGTGGTGGGCGGCGAGCGCCGCTCGCAAGGCGGTCGCTTCACGATCGGGGTAGCGGTGCAAAGGGACGGACCGCAACTCGTCGGCCAGTGCTTCGACAAAGGCGTGCGGAGGCGGCTCGGGGGACTCGTTGGTGTTCAGCCTGACATCGACCTCGACCTGAGGCGAGTGGTACCCGGGCCGAAGGGCCGTCTCACGACGGCCCCCGCCGGGATCTGCGGGACCATTGGTCCCCGTCGGGCTCATGTGCACTGGCGGTGTTCGTCGTCGGAGCGGAGCATCACCGAGCTCGCGTGGGCGGCAAGACCCTCGGCGCGTGCGATCGCAGCGACGTGGGGGGCCGCGCGACTCAGCGCCTGCCGGTCCGCGGAGATGACGTGCACCCTTCGGAGAAAGTCCTCGACCCCGAGCACGCTCGCATAGCGCGCCGATCCGAACGTCGGCAGGGTGTGGCTCGGTCCGGCGATGTAATCGCCGAGCGATGCAGGCGCGTACGGGCCGAGGAAGACAGCTCCCGCGTTGCGAACGAGCGGGATCATCGCTCGTGGGTTCTCACAGCAAATCTCCAGGTGCTCGGGCGCTATCTCGTTGGATACCGCCATCGCCGCCTCGGGCCCGTCGACCAGCACCGCGTAGCCGCCGCCGGCGAGCGTCGCCTCGATCGCCCCGCGCCGCGGTGACTGTTCGACGAGAGAGGCGACGGCAGCCGTCACCGCGTTCAGTACCGGCTCGGACCAGGTGATGAGCCAGGCGAGCCCGTCGGGGCCGTGCTCGGCCTGGACGACAAGGTCGATTGCGACGTAGTCGACTGGCACAGACTCGTCCGCGATGACGACGACTTCGGAAGGCCCGGCGAACGAAGCCGGCATGCCGACCGCGGTGCGGACCTCCAACTTGGCGAGCGACACGCGCCGGCTCCCCGGACCGACGATGACATCGACGCGCGCGACGGTTTCGGTGCCATAGGCCATGGCTGCGATCGCCTGTGGCCCGCCGACACGGTAGAGCTCGTCCACCCCCGCCAGGCTTGCTGCGGCGAGCACCTCGGCCGGAATGGCGCCGTCCGGTGCAGGCGGCACGCAGACGGCGACTGCCTCCACGCCCGCGACACGAGCGGGGATGGCGGTCATGAGAACGCTCGAGGGGTAGCTCGCCAGTCCGCCCGGGACATAGACACCGGCGCGGGCGACCGGCAGCTCCAGCAGGTCGACCGAGATCCCGTTGCGCTCGAAGGTTCCAGGGTTCGCCGGCCGGTGGCGATGGAACGACTCGATGGCCAAAGCGGCCTCCGTCAGCGCCCGGAGCAGAGCCGGGTCCAAGCGGCCGCGCGCCGAGTCGATCTCCGAGGCCGGCACTCGGATCTCGTCCAAGTCGACCCTGTCGAAACGAGCCGTGTACTCGCGCAGCGCCGCGTCCCCTCGCATCCGAACATCGTCGACTATTGCGCGGACTTCCGCGACCGGGCCCTCGTCCACGAGATTCGGTCGTGGGAGGGTGCCACGAAAATCGGGCCCGCGGCCACGAAGGTCGAGACGTTTCAGCATGGGTGCAGCGTATCGGTCTGCTTGAGAAGGTG
>CAVYEY010000003.1:0-14401 GCA_963767435.1 uncultured Alphaproteobacteria bacterium | reverse complement strand
CCGGTACTCGGTGCCGCGGCCGTAGCACTTGGGCTTACGTTCGCGATGACGGCGCAGACCGAAAACGCAGCGTCAGGTCCGAGTCCTCCGTGTTGAAGGAGGAGCCGTTCACGCAAAGCCGGCTCGACGAACTCAAGGCGCAGGGGCGGCCCGTGTTCGTGAACCTCACCGCGGCGTGGTGCATCACCTGCAAGGTGAACGAACGGATGGCGCTCAAATCGGGCGAGGTGGCGCGTGCGTTCCAGGCAGGCGGGATCGTGTATCTCAAGGGCGACTGGACCAAGGCCAACCCGGAAATCACCGCGCTGCTGGAGCGCTTCGGACGGGCCGGTGTTCCCTTGTATCTGTTCTATCCGGGGCATGGGGCGAACCCGCACGTGCTGCCTCAGATCCTCACGGAAGGCGTTGTGCTCGACGAGATCAAGACGCAGGCGGCGTTTTTGAACGCCGCGCCAAACAAGGGGGCCTAGCCGGTCTGCGATTATAATTAACTGCTGGACGAGAGAGCGGGGTGTGATGGGTCGTAAGCGGTAATGTGATCTTTCGTACTGCTTCGAGTGCGCCGTGTCGGGTTACGGATTTTAAAGCTGCCAACGTTTTACGTTCCTAGACAACAACCGAGCTTGCGCCCAATTTGGCATTCCGATAACCCTTGCCTGCCAGGACTCGGCCTAACTACCGCTGGCTGTGGGGGCTATCTACAATACGCTGCTCTTGCTGCTAAAGCCCGCTGCAGGATAGGGAAAATGTCGATGCCTAAAGAGTTACTTGAAGGCCTCCAGGCACATCGGCGGGGTGACTATAGCGCTGCATTCGCATGCTTCTCTCCGCTTGCTGAACAGGGCGACAAAGATGCGTTGTACTGGCTTGGTCATATGTTCATGTTCGGCCAAGGTATCCCAGTCGATCAACCGCGAGGAACCACCCTTCTTCGCTCTGCCGCAATAAAGGGGCTAGGATTAGCCCAGGATATGTTGGGCACCATTCTTGCCGACGGAGTTGGCGTTGAACGCAACCTGACCGAAGCAGTTATTTGGTTTAAGAAGGCTGCGGACCAAGGTCTACCGGAGGCGCAATATCATCTCGCGCTGTGTTTCGAACATGGCAGGGGCTTAGATCGAAATGCACGAGAAGCGTTGAGATTATATCGCGCAGCAGCGGAGCAGAATTTTGCGTCGGCGCAATGTAATGCCGGTGCCATGTACCTGCGTGGCGGCTCGATAGAACAAGATTCTGTGTTGGCATACGTCTACTTTCGACTTGCTGCGCGCTCTGGGAATGCGAATGCAATCGCCAATCTTTGTTCCATTGCGTGGCGGCTTTCTCGCGATCAGTTAGCCAAAGGAGAAGAAATACTCAATTCTTGGAGGGCAGGAGTTCTTCTTCCAGAAAAGAGCGGATCGCAACCGGAACTCGGCGAAATCAATGAAGTAACCCTTTTGGCCCTCGTAGCGCCAATGCGCGAAATTGGTCGGCGGATGTCGCTTGAAGATATTTCAAACTTGCGCGCGATTGCCGAAAAAAAGACAGGCAATCGGGTAACACTAGCAGACACGCCGGATGGCCATCTTTGGACAGAATTTGTAAAGCTTGGCTGGGCCGTCGAATTAGTGGTTCCCGCTGAACTGGCCCGAGCACTCCCTGCTGCCCGCCACTTTACCCCAACTGATTCGGGCTGTGATCGCATCTTGATGGTGACTAACGCCATTTATGGAGATTGGCAGGAACGCCAACTGCGAGATATCGGCCGCGGCATGTCGCTTGGAGATATTTCTACCACACAAGCAGTTGCCGAAAAGCCTGGCGCCTTTCTAGCGACCGTAGCAAACACACCACATGGCGATCTTTGGGCAGAGTTTGTTAAGTTTGGTTGGGCAGTTGAAGCCCCGCTGCCTGCCGAACTGGCCCAAGCACTCCCTGCTGCCAGGCATTTTGCCGCAACTGATGCAGGCCGTGATCGCATCTTGATGGTCGCCAACGCAATTTATGTCGATTGGCAAGAACGGCAACAAAAATAGGCAGCAACCCGGTCCTCACAGCGCTGGAAGTGCCCTAGGCCTCTTTCCGGCCTCCCAAAGAATTGCCCGCAATGTGATCCAAAAGCGGGCATGATCGGCCAAGCATTTTTCGAGACCCGCCACTTCCGTTATCGGCCTTAACCGCCGATTTTCAATCGCAAAAGGCGGCTTCAATAAGCTCCCTATCCTGACGGCGCAAACGGCTTCGCCGCCACCTCAGGCTCATAGTAAAAAAGAAACCTCTCCACCGGCCATAGACACGTCCTCCTTCGACGGAAGTTGCGTGCCAGATCGCGGGGCAGGTATCAAAGCATTCAATTAAAATGGGAAAGCGCGTCAAGACTTCAGCAGCGATTGCCCGGATGAAAATCGCCGGGTGCTACTCCGCCGCGGTGCGCTGCGGCTCGTAATTGAGGATGGGCGCGAGCCAGCGCTCGGCCTCGGCCAGCGGCCAGCCCTTGCGCTTGGCGTAGTCCTCCACCTGATCGCGCTCGATCTTGCCAACGCCGAAGTAGTGGCTTTCGGGGTGCGCCATATAAAGACCCGATATGGATGCGGCCGGCGCCATGGCGAAGCTTTCGGTGAGCTTGATGCCCGTCGCCTCGGTAGCGCCGAGCAGCTTGAAAATCGTAGCCTTTTCGGTGTGATCGGGCTGGGCCGGGTAGCCGGGCGCCGGCCGGATGCCGCGATAGGCTTCCGCGATGAGTTCGGCGTTCGATAGCGTCTCGTCCTTGGCATAGCCCCAGAACTCGCGGCGGACGCGGGCGTGCAGATGCTCGGCGAAGGCTTCGGCGAGCCTGTCCGCGAGCGCCTTGACGAGGATCTTCGAATAGTCGTCATGCGCGGCGGCGAAGCGCTCCGCCGCTTCCGGTTCGCCGATACCTGCCGTCACCGCGAAACCGCCGACATAATCGGCAAGCCCGCTTTCCACCGGCGCGATGAAATCGGCAAGTGCGGTGCTCGCGCGCCCGCCTTCGCGTGCCATTTGCTGGCGCAGCGTATAGAGCGTCGCGGCCCGCGTCTTCCGCCCCTCGTCCGCAAACAGGGCGATATCGTCGTCGCCGTGGGTGTTCGCCGGCCAAAAGCCGATGACGCCGTTCGCGGTCAGCCATTTCTCTTCGGCGATCCGCCGCAGCATGGCCTGTGCATCCTCGTAAAGCGCCGTCGCTGCATTGCCGAAGCGGTTATCGGAGAGGATGCCTGGGAAGGTGCCTTTCATCTCCCAGGCGGAGAAGAAGGGCGTCCAATCGATGTAGGGGATGAGCGTAGCGAGATCGTAATTCCTGAAGGCCCGCGTGCCGGTAAAGCCTGGCTTGGGCGGCTGGTAGGCCTTCCAATCGAGCTTGAGCTTGTTGGCGCGGGCTGCGGCGAGGCTCAGGCGCGACTTGGCCGCCCGCCCCCGCTCGTGAGCCGCCGCAACTTGCGCGTAGGTTTCGCGGATCTGCGCCACATAGGCGTCGCGGCCTTCTCCAAGCAGGTTCGAAGCCACGCCCACCGCCCGGCTTGCGTCGGTGACGTAGACGGTCTGATTACGCTTGTAGTTAGGGCTGATCTTGACGGCCGTATGGATCTGGCTCGTGGTCGCCCCGCCGATGAGCAGCGGCACGTCGAAGCCCTGGCGCTCCATTTCCGAGGCGACGAAGCACATCTCGTCGAGGCTCGGCGTAATCAGGCCGGAAAGGCCGATAATGTCCGCCTTCACCTCCTTGGCCTTGTCGAGGATGATCTGGGCCGGCACCATCACGCCCGCGTCGATCACCTCGTAATTGTTGCACTGGAGCACGACGCCCACGATGTTCTTGCCGATATCGTGCACGTCGCCCTTGACTGTCGCCAGCAGGATGCGGCCCGCCGTTTGCGCACTCTCGATGCCGGCCTCCCGCTTCTCCGCCTCCATGAACGGCATCAGGTAGGCTACGGATTTCTTCATCACGCGCGCGGACTTCACCACCTGCGGCAGGAACATCTTACCCGCGCCGAACAGGTCGCCCACCGCGTTCATGCCGTCCATGAGCGGGCCTTCGATGACGTGCAGGGGGCGTGCCACGGCAAGGCGCGCTTCCTCCGTGTCGGCCTCGACATAATCCGAAATGCCGTGGATGAGCGCGTGCTTGAGCCGCTCGGCAACGGGGCGCTGCCGCCAGGTAAGATCGGGTGCGGCCTTCTTGGAGCCGCCGCCCTTGAACCGGTCCGCCGCTTCTAGCAGCCGGTCGGTGGCGTCGGGGCGGCGGTTCAGGACAACGTCCTCGCACAGTTCGCGCAGTTCGGGGCTGAGGTCGTCGTAGACGCCCAGCTGGCCCGCATTGACGATGCCCATGTCCATGCCAGCCCTGATGGCGTGATAGAGGAACACCGTGTGCATGGCCTGCCGCACGGGCTCGTTGCCGCGGAAGGCGAAGGACAGGTTCGACACGCCGCCCGAGACATGCGCATGCGGCAGTTCGCTGCGGATGCGGCGCGTGGCTTCGATGAAATCCACCGCGTAGTTGTTGTGCTCCTCGATGCCGGTCGCCACGGCGAACACATTGGGGTCGAAGATGATGTCCTCGGGCGCGAAGCCCACGCGTTCCGTCAAGAGCTTATAGGCGCGCTGGCAGATCGCGAATTTGCGCTCTTCCGTGTCGGCCTGCCCCGCCTCGTCGAACGCCATCACAACGGCCGCCGCGCCATAACGCAAAACGAGCCGCGCATGGGCAAGGAATGCCTCCTCGCCCTCCTTCATGCTGATCGAATTGACGATGGACTTGCCCTGCACGCATTTGAGTCCCGCCTCGATCACCGGCCATTTCGAGCTGTCGATCATCACCGGCACGCGCGAAATATCGGGCTCCGACGCGATGAGATGCAGGAAGGTGGTCATCGCGTTTTCGGAGTTGAGCAGGCCCTCGTCCATGTTCACGTCGAGGACGTTGGCGCCGCTTTCGATCTGCTCGCGGGCGACTGAGAGCGCGCCGTCATAGTCGCCGGCCTCGATGAGCTTGCGGAACTTGGCGGACCCCGTGACGTTGGTCCGCTCGCCCACCATGATGAATTGCTGGCCCGTGCCTGTCATGCCTCAACCGCCCCAAACGTGCGAAAACCTAGGGCCGCACCTTGGGGAGCAATGCGGGAAGATTCTAAGGGAAAATGGCGCGAGAGGCGGAGGAGGCGGGCGTCCGGCTACCGCAACGGCAGACCTCGCCGCCGCGTTCCTCCTGGATGGGCGGGCAGGGAACATCGCCATAGGAACAGAACACGCAGCAATCGCCGTGGCGGGGCTTCATCGTCAGCCCGCACTTCTTGCAGGTGTAGAAATACAGGCAGGCATCCGTTGGCATCGTCTCGGTGGACTGGAAGCCGCAGGCCGGGCAGGTCAACGTGGATTGCGTTTGGACCATTGGAAGCCTCGTGCCGATGTCTATGAAAGCCTCACAGCTAAGTTGCCAAGCTTCGCAAACGTTTGGAGGGTCTTCAAGCGGCAGTTCAGGCCGGGAGCGGAAGAGGCGGGTTTCGAAAACTGCTCAATCCGCGATGCTTGCTTTTGGATCTCATAGCGGGCGATCCGCGCCAAGCGTTCTTGACTAACGCAGTGGGCCAGAAGGAGAACTAGCGGCCCCGTTCATTAAGGCATCCGCTCAATGACTGCTTACTGAAATAAGCGGAAAATCGGGAATGGCCAGAGGTTCTCCATCTGGCCTGCCCTGGAGCATGAGCTACGACAATATCGTACGCATCAATCTCCCTTTCGCGCCTCCGCCGGGCAGAACCAACGCATGTGGCGGTTGTACCAGAAGCGCCGGAGCCCGTTCGCTGCACTCGACCGCTGTTTACTTAGAGGCGAAGAATAATAGAAAACGGCGCCCGAGGGCGCCGCGAACTTGTTCGGCTACTTTAGTGAAACGTTGTCAGGCCCAAACTTATAGTTCAGACCGAGGCGGACCGTATGATATTGGTCGTCAACATCAGATAAAGTGACGTGATGCCCCGAGGGAACATACGTTCCTGTCAATCCCTCGCTGTCGAGGCCGATGAATTGATATTCAGCTTTAACCGACCAAGATGGTGATATTTTCTGCTCAATACCACCACCGGCAACGAAACCGGTCTGTGTATCCTGGCGGCCTAGCGTAACATAAGCGCCGTCTCCACGATTTGTTGAGACGAAGTGATTACTCACGCCACCATAGGCGAAACCGCCGGTTGCATAGAGGAGCGTGCTGTCAAAGGCGTAACCTAAACGGCCGCGAACGGTGCCGAACCAATCGAGATTTCTTTCGCTAGCGACGTTGTTGTTATATAGCGAAGTGGTGGCGACATTATTTTTGCCGCCGATACCTGCTCCCTGAATGTCGGCTTCCAGGCCGAGAACAACACGCGGACCAAGAAAGGCGCCTTGCCAATTATATCCGATTTGGCCGCCGCCAAAGCCGCCGCTGCTCTGAGGCGCGGTGAACTGCCCAACAGCCGTCGATGTTACCTTGTCGTCGGTTATGGTCAGGGTCTGATCGGAGGAGTTCCAGCCGTAGCCGCCGTTAACGCCAACGTAAAAGCCGCTCCAACTTGAAACTGGAACATAGGAACCGTCTTTATAGTTGCCCGCGCCGAGATCTGCCGCGTTTGCGGATGATATCAGAGCAGTTGCGCTCACAAAACCGAGCACTATCCTGCGAAACATGACTACCCCCAATGCCAAACAAACACAGGGCCCTTCGGGCTCTGTTCGTGGGGATATCTAATTAGAAGAGATGCATTCCGCCAGCTACCTTAGGTGGAGGCAGCACAAAAACGGGCGATGTGGCGCATGCGGTACAGATTACGCGCCGGAGGCAGCGCTGCTCCCAGGCTGGACCATGCAGTGCATCTGGTGGTTTTGCTAGCAGCCAGGCACAGAGGTGGCTCCACAAATTCGGACAGGATGATAAGTGGAGCAAGCCATATGAGCGCCACCCTTCATATTGGGCACCGTTCACCTAGCCGGTGCGATGGTCCCCATACGCTGGCGGAGCCACGAGCGTTCGCTTCTGGCCCGGCCGGTGGTTACGAATCGCCGCTCCGCTGAAACGCAAGGTACTGCGCTGCCTCCCCGCCGCTCCGGCGTCCCATGCCGTTTGCGCATGCGCGCCGAAGAGCACCGGCTGGAACCAGCGCAGCTCGGCAGATATAAATAAAACAAATGCTGACCATATCAAGGTTGCTCCATGCTCATGGAACCGCGGCTTTGGTATCACGCGCCGTTCATGTTCGGTTCATCCTTGCGATACTAAGGTCATTCGTGGGCTATCTGAGCGTTTTTCGCCAGAAAGTCGCCAAGCAGTCATTTGACAACAGGAGAACTTCATGAAAGTGTATCAAATTGTATCAGTTGTACTTGCGATCCTTGTCGCCACAGTATCGTTAGCTGCCACACCGGCGCTCGCGCTAGGCGGTTGCGGTCCGAACGGCCATCGCAACTGGGCGGGCCGGTGCGTCTGGGGCGGCCAAAATCAGGCGTGGTGTCTGCGGCATACCGGTCATGAAGCGGTTCCCGGCCCCCATGGAACCTGGATTTGCATCAGGTAAGGCGGGATTGCAGAGCCGTACCGCCGGGGATGCCTCAGATGGAGGCACGGTCAAACCGGCGCTCATCGTGCGATGAAACAGATCCGTGGGTAGCGGCAGGCCACGAATAGGGGCTCATTGCTACCCCAAAGCAGAGTCTCTTGGGGGTGTGGACTTCGGATGAGCGGAAAAGCGATTGCGGGGTGATTTCGCTCAACGCAGCGGTGGCTTCCCAGGCTCATGAAGGCCGGGCGCGGGGGAAAAGTGGCGCGATTGTGGCGGCCACGCCTAGGGGTCCGTAGCCGCCGCCATATGTATTAAGAAAACAAGGTTAACGCGGAATTGCGGGTACGCAAAACTGGCAAAAATTGCTCGAATTTTAGCTCAAACTGCTCGAATTCGAGCATTGAAAAATACGGTTAAATATTGTGTCTTCACCATAATTGCGACATGCGTTAATCGATTTTCCCGGAGATATCAATCGCTTGCAATCGATTCTTAATTTAAGCTTTTAGTAAAGCGCCCATGCTATACTTATTTCAAATTCGAAGGATGCCCGTTGGTGCTCAAAATGAGCGCTTTGGGGGCGGAGAGCGAAGCCCGCACCGCACCGCACCGCACCGCCGCGGCCGGGCAGCCTTACGCAAAGGAGTCACAACTTATGTAGTTTCGTGCCGGTTGGCTCAGAAGGCTTCGGTAAGCCGTGCGCAGAGCCAGAACTCGCCTTCGACGACCATGCCAGGGGCCAGCGCCTGGGGTAAAACGGCATCGTTGGCGACCAAGTCGAAGGTGCCGCCGGCGGTGGCGAGCAGCACCCAGATGAAGTCCTGCCCGGTTTCGGGGTTCCGGCGGCGTTCGGTCTTCTGCACGACGCCGGTCATGAAGGCGCGGGCTGGCGCGCTGAAATCCTCGGCTTCGGGGTCGAGAAACACCACGCCATCGGCGCCGCCGGTGAAAAGTCCGCTCGCCAGGAACGAGCGCGGCGTGATCTTGACGGACTTGTCCGCCTGGGTCGCCTCGAATGCCGCTTCGCTCTCGTAGACCGCAACCTCGTGGGGGAACGCCGCAATTTGTGCGATAGCCATGAAGGGCACGGCCTTGCCTTCGAAGCGGGCGAAATCCACCACGTCGATCAGCGCGATGGTGGGGCCAAGCTCGACGTAGAAAGTGCCCTCGAAGGGGTTGTCGCTTGGGCGCTGGCGCATGGCGCGGACACGGATCGGCGCCCGGCCCTCGCCTTGGAAGAAGGGGGTAATGCCGACGGCGATGTAGGGATCGGAGTCAGGTTCCGGCTCGTCCAGCTTCTGCATATGGACCCAAAGCTCGGCCCCGGCCGCCGAAGGCAGCCGGTGATAGTAGCCGGGTCCGCAGGGCTGCTTGTCGCCGCCCCTTTCCAGCATGCTGCTGACGAGCGCGGATAACTCCCCGGCCGAGCCTGCCTTAAATCCAATGACCCCGAAGTGATCCGCCATCACCCCAACTCCCCTTCAGCGGACCCTCTGCCGCCGCTAGCCGCTACGATTTCGACAGGCGTTCAAGCTCGGCGCAGATCGCTTCGCCCATGCCAGAGGTCGACACCTTGGTCATGCCTTCCTGCATGATATCGGCGGTGCGCAAGCCCTTGGCGAGCGCGCCTGCGATTGCCTGGTCGAGCAGATCGGCTTCCGTGCCCATGCCGAAGGAATAGCGGAGCGCCATGCCGAAGCTTGCGATGGTGGCGATGGGGTTGGCGATGCCTTTGCCCGCGATGTCGGGCGCGCTGCCGTGGACGGGCTCGTACATGGCGGCGCGGCGGCCGTTTGCGTCCTTGTCGCCAAGGGAGGCGGAGGGCAGCATGCCGAGCGAGCCGGTGGCCATCGCGGCTTGGTCTGAGAGGATGTCGCCGAACAAATTGTCGGTGACGATCACGTCGAACTGCTTGGGATTGCGCACGAGTTGCATGGCGCAATTGTCGGCCAGGATGTGCGACAGCTCGACATCC
This sequence comes from uncultured Alphaproteobacteria bacterium, assembly GCA_963767435.1. Taxonomy (GTDB): domain Bacteria; phylum Pseudomonadota; class Alphaproteobacteria; order Rhizobiales; family Rhodomicrobiaceae; genus Rhodomicrobium. Next base: position 4,885 of record CAVYEY010000003.1, on the reverse strand, counting down.
TTGTAGCTGGCGCCGTGGACGCGCGTTACGACCTCTTTCCAAAGGACGCCGGTTTTCATAACGTTGTGCTTATCGGCCGAGGCTACGCGATTGCCACGCGCCCGCGCCAGGTCGAAGGCCACGCGCGCAATCCGCTCGATTTCGTGCTCGAAATAGATCTGTGTGTCGATGGCGCGCTTCTCGCCGCTCTCCAGCGTCACGATCTCCTTGGGCTCGCCGAAATAGACGCCGCCGGTCAGCTCGCGCACGATCATGATGTCGAGGCCCTCGACCACCTCGCGCTTAAGGCTCGACGCCTCCGTCAACGCAGGGTAGCAGATGGCCGGCCGCAAGTTCGCGAACAGCCCCAGGTCCTTGCGGAGCCTCAGCAGCCCGGCTTCCGGGCGCTTGGCGTAGGGAACCTTGTCCCATTTCGGGCCGCCGACCGCGCCCAGCATAACGGCGTCCGCGGCCTTGGCCTTGGCTATCGTGGCATCGGAGATCGCCTCGCCATGCGCATCGTAGGCGCAACCGCCAGCCAGGTCTTCTTCGACCTCGAATTTGGCGCGGCCAGCGTTTTCGAGCCAGGAAACGGTGCGCTTGACCTCGGCCATAACTTCGGGGCCGATGCCATCGCCGGGAAGAAGGAGCAGCTTTATCGGTGTCATATGTGGAAACGGGCTATTGCTGGTTGGTTGGGGCACGCCAGCGATAACGCTGGTCCGGCAGTTGGAGACTTAGAACACACGCAATGCCGCGAGGCACGGCATACCTTCGGATTCTGCACAGCTTTGCGTGGAGTTCAAGTCACCATGGTGTGGCTCCTCCGCACTCAATGAAAGTGCTGGGGCGCCTGCGGGTTGTTTGCAGGATTGGTATCGTTCTTGTGTATGCGAACGATGAGCCCGGCATCGGCAAGCGGCTGCAAATCCGCTTCCAGCGCATCGGCGGCGGCCTTGCCGTAGACCTCTTCCCCGTCCACATGGAGCGTGAAGGATTTGAGGTATTTTTCCTTCTTGGCCGGGGCTTCGATTGTAGCCTTCGTCCAGCGGTAAAGCGCACTGTCCGTTTCGCCCGCCTTTTCCGCCTCCGCCACGAAACCCGCGAAGGCCTCGTAGACGCATTTGAGCGTGGCGCGGTGCCTGGCCAGAACCTCCTGAACCGGCTTCAATGCGGTGCCGCCTGGATCGCTGCGTACAGCTTCCGACAGGCTTTCCGGAAGATCGATGCGTATCTGGAATTTCCAATCGCCGCTCATGCTTTGCCTCCTTGGCTTAAACCGCTTTCCTCTTTGGCTATTGCCGGCAAGGAACCTTGGGCTTTATCGCTACGCGCTTTTCCAGGCAACGGGAACGGCCGCATTACTCGTAGCTTCAACGTGAATACGCAGCCGCCGCCGTCCTGGTTGCCGATGACGATCCCGCCATTATGGGCATCCATGATGCGCTTGACGATGGAAAGGCCGAGCCCCGCGCCCGAGGAACCGCGGCGATCCTTGCGCCAGAAACGCTGGAAAATCTGTTCGCGTTCCGACGCCGGTATCCCCGGCCCTTCGTCCGTGACGGACACCTGGCCATTGGGCTGGACCTCTATCGTCACTGTGGTTCCTTTTGGCGTGTGACGGATTGCGTTCTCGGCGATGTTGCGCACCGCTCTGAAAAGGATTTCGCCGTTGCCGTTGACCGGGACCGGCGTTTCGGGAGCCTCCAGCAATATCTGCTTGCCTTCCGAGACCGCAAGGGGCGCCACGAATTCGGCAGCCTCGACGCAGACCGCTTTAAGGTCCGCAGTTTCCTCATGACCGACCGAAAACGCTTCGAGTTCGGCGATGTCGAGGAGCTGGCTCACGATGCGCTTCATGCGTGCGATGTCGCGGCTCAGCTCTTTCGCGGTGGCCTTGTCCGGGATCGTGTCGATCCTGGCCTGCAGGATCGACAAGGGGGTGCGCAGTTCGTGGGCCGCGTCGGCGGTGAAGTCGCGTTGCACCATGAAGCCCCGCTCCAGCCGGTCCAGCGCCCCGTTGATGGTTTGCACCAGCGGCCGGATTTCGCTTGGCATCGCTTCGAGCGGAAGGCGCACATCGGTGCGCTCGGGCCCGATCTCTTCGGCCATTTCGGATGCCTTCAAGAGCGGGCTCAATGCCTTGCGGAAGATGCTGACGTCGATGACGAGCAGCGACAGCAGAATTGGAATGGTAATCCAGCCGGCGCGGCCGAAGAACTCCCGCACGATGTCGTCGACGATCACGTCGCGGTGTTCCAGATCCTCCGCCACCTGCACATAGACGGTGCTTGTGCCTGCCTTCGCCGGGATGCTTGCGCCGGAGAGAATGGCATCCCGCCGTTTGGCCTGGAGATATTCGGGATCGGGGCCCCGGCCGGTGTCTTCGAAGACGGCCTTGCCGCCGGGCAACGAGGAAAAGAGCACGTGCCCCGAAGCATCGGCAACGGAGTACACATAGCGGCCATAAGCATCCGAAAACAGCGTTGAAAGCTCCGGCGGCAAATTCAGCGCGATCCGGCCGCCGGGGTCTTGGGAGAGGTGGCCTGCAATAAGTGCGGCATTCTCGCGCAAAGACCGGTGCTGCAGGTCTTCGGCCGCGGAGCGCAGCAAAAGGTAGAGGGCTACCGGCATGAATACCGAAGTAATCAAAATCGCGGCAACATGCAGAAAGATGATGCGTTGGGTGATGGACTTGAAAAAGTACATGGCGCCTTCCGAGCCTCATGCGGCGGTGATGAGATAGCCGACGCCCCTTATGGTATGAATCTGTGCGGTGGCGCCCAAATCCTGCAGGCTCTTGCGCAGGCGGTGCACGTATACTTCGACCGCGTTCGAGCCCACATCGCCCGAAATGCCGAAAATCTGATCCTCGGCCACGCGCTTGGAGACGACGCGGCCAGTCCGGCGCAACAGGATCTCCAGTACCGCAAGCTCCCTGGCGGAGAGCATGTGCGGCTGACCATCGACGAAGAGCTGGCGGCCTACGGTATCGAACGCGAGGTTGCCCAGCTCAAGGGAGCGGCCGAGCAGTTGTCCGGGGCGGCGCAGCAAGGCTTCCAGGCGCGCGACCAGCTCTTCGATTGCAAAAGGCTTCACTAGATAATCGTCCGCTCCGGCCCTGAGCCCTGCGACCCGGTCGTTGACGCCATCCCGCGCGGTGAGGATCAGGACGGGTACGGCGTTCTGGCGGGAGCGCAGCGTGCGAAGGACGGTCGAGCCGTCGGCGTCGGGCAGGCCCAGGTCGAGGATGACGGCGGCATAATGCGTGGTGCCGAGCACGCTCAGCGCATCGGCAGCCGACGTCACGGTGTCCGCGTCGAACCCCGAGGCCGCCAGGCTCTTCACCAGAAGCTTCGAAAGCTCCTCATTGTCTTCAACAAGCAGAAGCCGCATGCCGCCCGGTCCGCCTCCCTGTGCTTACCCGTCCCTCCATATAGTCGCGCTGGGCAAAAACAGCAAAAACTGCCCCAGCGGCCGACGCCGCTCCGTCCTTTAGCGGAAGAAAACCACCGTCAGGAGGAGGTATGCCGGGAGCAGAAAAGCGAAGGACCAACCCATGAATTTGAAAAAGCCCGGCATCTTCACGCCCAGTTGCTGAGCGATGGCCCTGACCATGAAATTGGGCGCGTTGCCGATATAGGTGTTTGCGCCCATGAACACGGCACCGGCCGAAATCGCGGCAAGTGTTTGCGCCATCGGCCCCATGAGCGTTCCAGGATCGCCGCCGGCCGCGTTGAAAAACACGAGATAGGCCGGAGCATTGTCGAGGAAACTCGACAGCAGGCCGGTCAGCCAGAAATAGGCCCAGGCGTTGGGGGCCGCCGGATCGCCCAGAAGGCCGAACAGGGCTGCAAAGCCGCCTTGCGGTCCGGCCTTCAGGATCGCGATCACGGGCACGATGGTGAGGAAGATCGCGGCGAACAGCTTGGCGACTTCCAAGAATGGCGCCCAGCTGAACTCGTTGCCCTCCCGGCAGTCGCGGGGTGTCAGCAGCAAAGACGCCGCGGCAAGAGCGATGAGGACGGCGTCGCGCAACAGGCTCATCCAGCGAACGGTGGTGCCGGATATATCGGCGGTGCCGAACATCTCCGAACTGCTGAACGCGACGGCGGCCACCGCGAGCACGAGAAGGGGCACATTCACCAGCCCGTGCACAAATGGGGCGGCTGTTGAGGCTTGCCGCTCCGGCGTGTGTTCCCTTGCGAAGAAATAGGTATCCAGTACGAAGAACGCGGCAAGTTCGATGGCACCGAGAACGAGTGCGTGCGGCCAGAGGAATTTCAGCGGCCAGAAGAACCCGATGCCCTGGAGATAGCCGAGAAACAGCGGCGGGTCTCCCAATGGCGTGAGGACACCCCCGATATTGCAGACGAGAAAAATGAAAAACACCACGGTATGAACATTATGGGTGCGGCTGGCGTTTGCGCGGATCAAGGGCCGGATCAGGATCATCGCTGCGCCGGTCGTGCCTGCGAAGTTCGCGAGGATCATGCCGGCCAGCATGATGGCGGTGTTGAGAGCGGGCGTTGCCTTGAGATCGCCGCCAATATATATCCCGCCTGCGATCACAAACAGCGTGCCGATCAATACGATAAACGGGATGTATTCCAGGAGTGCCGCGTGGACGAGTTCGTGAAACGCAGCGCCGGTTCCGGAAATGGCTGCGAACGGCGCGAGAAATGCCAGCCCCCAGAACAAGGCCACCAAGCCTTGCCTGCGATGCCAGAAATGGGGCGCAAGCGTTGGCACCAGAGCCAGCGAGCCTAGTATGCCTGCGAATGGCAGCCCCCAGAAGAGGCTGAGTCCGGTGCCGTCCATTGCGGCGTCAGTTGCTGCGCGGGCGGTGCCGGAAGCAAATGGGGTTGCCAGGAATGCGCCAGCCAGCGCGGCGGCGAGGCTGCCA
>CAVYEY010000002.1:0-55565 GCA_963767435.1 uncultured Alphaproteobacteria bacterium | reverse complement strand
TTGCAGACGAAACGGGCCTGGAAAAATGCTCGACCGGCCATGCCCGCTTTCTGATCAAATAGCGGGAAAATCGCGGCAGCCCCAGCGACGGAGAACCTGGGCCACAGGTGCGGTCATTCGCGGCTCGAAGTCGACGGTTGCGGTTCTTCCGAATGCTGATAATTTAATTCAGCGGATCGTTACGACCTTTTGGGAGCGCACCATGCCAGAAAATCACATCACTGGATTTGTTTCCGCCACCGCGCTGCTGTTTGTAATGCCAGAAGCTTTGGCGCAGAATACACCTGATTTGAATACGATGCCGCTGGAACAGTTGGCCCGCGCCGTCGCGCGCACGATCGATGTCAGCACGGCCCGCTCGCCGGGCGCTCCGCTCTCGTTTGACGGCGCAACCGCACTCGGCACGAGTGTCATCGTACATTTCACCATCAACGACGCGGCATTCTTGGTAAAAGCGAAACCGGGCTAGACCATATGCGAGAAACGATGGCTTACACGTTCTGTCGCAATCCTGAAAAGACCGTTGTATTAAAGCGAGGCATTTCGCTAACCTACATACTCGAACTTGCTGATAAATCTGACCGAATGGAGTACACAATTGACGCCTCCGCCTGCGCTTCACTCGCCGCAGTAAAGCTTGCCACCCCGGCTGAGTTGGCTCTCATGGCAAGCGAAGCGGTCAAAAAACTTCGATCTGAAGAGGAAAAGGCCAAACAAACTCAGCGGGGCGTCACGCTCAAGCAGCTTGATGCTAAAGATGGAACCGTGGAGCAGCGCTACGCCGTTCTGGTACCAGCTTTCGAAAGTTTTTATCGCGCCAACATTCCGCAAACCCACGATATAGTTAAGGGTTATGTCTGTTCTGGATTTGGAGACAGTGTTCGCCGCGGTTTGCGCTTTCATATAGTTTATGAACAGGGCCAGACAGGTGCACAGCTTTCCGAATTCAATGTTGTCCCATCCGACTGTTGATGGATCACTTCGACTAGGCGATTGCCAAAACAATGGAGAACGCAAGTCGGACGCCCGCGATAATTATTAACTCGCATTTGAACTCTGTCTCCTTCGGGTCATGGTGTCGGATTGACTTCGGCTTTACGGAAGTGGGCCGCTTTAAAATCAGAAAGCAGCCATGGCGCACAGGGCTCGCGAGAAAACCCGCACAGCCGCTTTCGACCCATAGCAGGCTGCTGCGCATTCGTTGGGCACGCCAGGAATGTTTGCTTAGATCCCGGGTAGCCGCGAGCGGCTTCCGGGATGACCGCTCCGGAATTATTCAAGCGGATTTCGTATCGAGCCCTTAGTTATTTGCCCGGTCCAGCAAGACCCTGCATAGCACTTCGTTGCCGGTGCCCAGATATTCGACGCTGTCGAACGACATCAGGCGCGACGCTGCTATCCCCCGGCCGTTCGGATCGGTTGCACGGGCGGGCGAAAGCTCGACATAATTGGCCCAATCGAAGCCGGCGCCCTGGTCTTTGATGGTAATGACGATTGCGTCCTTCATCGCTTTGAAGGTGAGCCGCGCAAACCTGTTCCTGTATTCTTCGGCCTCCAGGCGGCGTTGCACTTCCTGCATCCAGGTTCCGTTCAGCACCAGCTTGGTTTTTTCCGCGTAGTTTATGCCGAGATTTCCGTGCTCCACCGCGTTGATCATAAGCTCGTTCAAGCCGAAAACCGTCTTTTCAGGCTCGGGAAAGCAATTGGCGATGTAGAAGGCCAGCGTTTTGGCATCTTCCAGGGTGCGGAACCGGAAAATGGATTCTTCCATGAGGCCAAGCATGCGCCGCTGCCTGCTGACCTGCTCTTTCATTTCCTTCTTGGACTTGGCGTCTTTCAACGCCGCTTCCAGGATCGCCAGCAATAGAACGTCGTCATAAGGCTTGGTGAGATAGTAATAGACACCCGCTTGAATGCCCTGCAGCACCTGCTCGCTCCCGGCGGCCGCGGTCTGCATGATGACCGGAATATCCCGGAACTTGGGATTGCCCTTGATCTGGCTCAGGAATTCCATGCCATCCATTACCGGCATCATCCGGTCGAGCACGATGGCGGCGGTGTCGGGGTTCTCTTCAAGGCGCTCAAGCGCGGTAGCCCCGTCCCCGGCGAGGACGACTTCGTAGCCTGCCCTGACCATGTGGCGCTCGATAATATCGAGGTTGAATTCCTCGTCATCGACGGCGAGGATCTTGGTTCTGACTGACATCGCTCAACTCACCTGCCGTCCCGCGTTTCTAGCGATCATGAAATTGAATTGGGCGCCCTTGGGCTGCCGGTTCGCCGCCCATATCCTTCCGCCGTGCGCTTCCACGATCTCGCGGCAGATGGCAAGCCCGAGCCCGGTGCCGCCTGCGCCCGTCTTGGTTTTGCTGCTTTGCATGAATTTATCGAACACGATTTCCAGCTCGCTTTCGGGAATGCCTGTGCCACTGTCTGCAATGGAACAGCAAAGCGCCTCCTCCCCGTTTGGCAGCTTGTCGTCCTGAACAGACACATCGATGCTACCGCCCTTGGGTGAATATTTGGCGGAGTTGGCAAGGAGATTAATCATTACTTGTATCATTCGCTGTTTATCGAACATTAACTCCGTATTGCGCGCGGATATCTCCGTCGAAACCGTCAGGCACTTTTCTTTCAGGAGTGGCTCCATTTCGAGCAGCGCCTGCTCCAAAACGGCAGCAAAATCGCCAGCCGACTTGCTGAACGGCATTTTGCCGGATTCCAACTTAGCCAGATCGAGCAGGTTATTTATCAGGCTGAGAAGGCGCGCGCCCGCTTTCCCGATATTTTTATAATACTTCTCAAGCTCCGGTAAATTTCCATCCGCGACGGATGATGATCCTAGCTTGGAATAACTCAATATCGCGTGCATCGGCGTACGCAGTTCGTGAGACATGTTCGATAGGAACTCGCTCTTTGCCTTCAGCGCCGCGTTTGCACGTTCGAAGTTTCTGGTACGCTCGGCTTCAAGCTCTCTGAGCTTCAATGCATTGGCTTTGAACGTCTCGACCGCAGTTCCCATATCGGCCAGCTCGTCGTTTCCGCCGGATGGAACCGCCACTTCGAGATTTCCGCCGGCCACAGCTACGATGGCGCTGCGCAAGCCACTAAGCCGGCCGGTAATGTGCCAGCGGATAAAGGCATATGCTGCGGCGAGAGCGGCAATGCTGGATACCGACAGCAACGCGAGCAATACGCTTCCAATAAGGATCTCTCTATTCGAATCCGAGACCGATTGAGAAACCGCCTCGCGGGATTGCGACGCAGCCTCTTCAACGGCAAGCGCAAGTTCCCCTTCCAATTTGCGGCCCTCGTGCACCAGTTTCCAGCCTCTTTCGCCGGCCAAAAGTTCCCGGTCGCGGACACTTATGATTAGGCTGTCGCCGGCATAGGCGAGCAGATTCTCGACCAGCGAAGCGATCTCGTTGATGCGAGGATAGCCCGAAAGCTCTTTCAGCGCCGTGCGAACACGATCGGTGCTCGCCTGCAGCCTGTCGCGCAACGGCACGAATTGAACATGTTCGGCGGCAAGGGAAGCCTCGCCAAGAATACCGATTATGCGGTTCGTCTCGGATCGCAGGTCGGTGAACGCAACCAGGGCTGGAAGCTCTTTGTCTGCAAGCGATGCTGCCCGGCTTCCGTCCGCCGGCCTGCCCTCGGAGGCATACTGCCTGAGCATCATCGTCAGGTTGAAATTCGCGTCGTCCGCCAAAGGGGCAAGCGTCGCAAAAATCTTCTCATGTGTTTTCAGCGCATCGGCCATCAGCGATAGTCCTTCGAAGTGAAGGCTGATGCGTTCCGACGTGGCGTTTCCGAGTAAAACGCCGCTGAAGCACAAGGCCTCTATCAAGGTTCTTAGCGACTTCAGCTGGCGTGCACGCTGGCGCCCTCCGGGTATGGCTTCGAGGCTGGCGATCATCGCCGACCTGAGCCCGGTTACGGCGGTCATGGCATCTTCCAGTTCCGCGCCATTTTCGGCCCGGGCGATATTGGTCAGCAATCCGGAAAGTTCCGCTGTTTGCCGGGTTATGCCGAGCAGGCCCATGACGGGCGGAAGGCGTTCCCTTTCGATTTGATAAAATTCCCTGGCCAGCGATCTGTAAGTGATGAAAGCAGCACTCGTTGCCAGAAAGGTGAAGCTCGTAATGATCGCGAAGCCGAGAAGAAGCTTGGTCTGGATGCTGCCGCGCCACTTCCTGTGTGCCGGCTCATGCGTCTCGCTCGCGAGCCACGGCCACGCAATCGGGCCAAGCCGCAGCGTCCCGTTCAAACGTGCTATGGCCCATTCGCCTACCATGCGCTGCCGGCGGCACCGAGGCCGTCCACCAATTTATACGTTCCATCCGCCTGTATTACCGTAAGAAATTCGGCGGTTGACCCCTGATTGCTGTCTGGACGGAACGTGTAGACTATCCCTCCCAGATCGAAAGAATTAGAAAGAATTGTCTTCAGGAAGTCCCCCCGCACAGGCTCCCCCTGCTCTTTTTCGAGCGCTGCGATGGCAAGGCGCCCGGCCAGATAACCCTCATAGGACAGAAATCCTGGCTTCTCCGAGGGGGCGATTGCCTTCAAGGCGGCTTGAAAACGAAGGCCGGCAGGAAACCTCAAATCATCCGGCGGAGGAACTACCTGTGTAACGATTACGCCGGCTGCGGCAGGCCCCGCTTCCTCCAGCAAGGCGTTACCGCCATTATAGGACCCCATCACCAGCAGCGCATTCAGCTTGAGCTGGCGGGCAAGCTTGATGAACTCGGCGCAAGGCTTGTACATTCCCAAAAGGATGACTGCCTCGGGCTTGCCCCTTTGGATTTTGAGCAATGCCGATTTGACCGCAACAGTATTCCTTTCGAATGTCCCCTCTGCTACTGTTGTTATTCCCCTCCGCTCCAGCGCCTGCCGAACCTCCGGCAATATGGCCCTGCCCATGGCATCGTCCTGATACAGCAGGGCGAAGCGGGAGACCCCCCTGTCTTTCGTGAGCCGTTCGATCATCACCTCGGCTTCAACAGTGTAAGGGGCCCTGATGTTCACCACATTCGGGTTGAAGGGCTCGCGCAGGAACTGCGCCCCCGTGAACGGCGCCACGAACGGCACCCCCGCTTCCGACGCCAAAGGCTCGATGACAGCCGAGGTCGCGGTTCCCATCGAGCCTATCAGCGCAAAAATTGTGCCGCTGCTTATCAGTTCCTTAGCCGCTTCGATGGATTTCGGCGGCTCGTAGCTGTCGTCTTGCGAAACGAGTGCGAGCGTGCGCCCTTTCACACCGCCGGTTCTGTTCGCTTCTTCGAAGGCAGCCAGAATGCCAACGCGAATAGCCTTGCCGATAGCTGCAGCGGGCCCCCGGAGCGCAACGATCTGGCCGAAAGCGATCCTATCCTTGGTGACGCCGGGCTCGGCAAGTGCGTGGCGGCACACCAGCGCAATGGCAAACGAAAGGAACAGACGCGGGTACAGACAGTTCATCGGGGCACGCACCAACTTCCTCGTGTACTGCGCGATAGTTGCAAGTCAGGATTGAGATACGGTTAACGTCCCTGCAGGCCGGAGCTTTTCGGGATCGTGAAGCTGAAAACGGCGCCCTTGGGCTGCCGGTTCTCCACCCAGATCCTTCCACCATGGGCCTCGACGATCTCCCGGCAGATTGCAAGTCCAAGCCCCGTGCCACCCGCGCCAGTCTTGGTTTTGCTACTCTGTACGAATTTGCCGAACACTTCTTCCTTCTCGCCTTCGGGGATGCCTGCGCCCTCGTCCGCAATAGAGCAGCGGAGAGCTTCGCCGCCGCCGGGCAGCTGGTCATCGGCGATACGCACACTCATGGTACTGCCGGCTGGAGAGACCTTCACCGCGTTCGAAATGAGGTTGACCAGGATCTGGGTGATGCGCTTTTCGTCGAAAAAGGCATCGGCGCTCGCCGCTTCTTGCTCCGTTGCCACGCGAATGTGCTTGCCTTCCATAAGCGGGGCCAAATCGCTCAGCGTCCGTTCCACCACCTTCAGGAAATCCGCTTGCACCTTCATGAACACCATTTTTCCGGCTTCCATCGCGGAAATATCGATCAGGTTATTAATAAGCGAGAGCAGCCTGCCGCCGGCACTTTGTATTCTTGCAAAATATTTGCTTAACACCTCTGCACTTACGTTGCCGCAATCTTCGATGCCCATTTTCGAATAGGCCAAAATTGCATGCATGGGCGTTCGCAACTCGTGCGAAATGTTCGCCATGAATTCGGACTTCGCCTTGGCCGCGGCCTCGGCTTTTCGCCTTTGCGCGACGTAAACCTTCGTTTGTTCCTCAATCAGCCGCTGGAACCGCTTACGGGACGGGGTTATCTCATGTTCCTGCCCGCGCTGTTCCGTGACATCGAGCGCGCAAGCTTCGACGATGGGCTGAGTTGCATCGTCTCCGGACACGCAGGCGCCAAGTTCGTATATCCGCCGTTTCATCCCGTCCGCGCGTACGATGAGATATTCCACCTCATACGGCTTATTGTCTTTCAGGCGCTGGGCGACGAGTTGGAGAACCCGCTCACGGTCGCAGCCATCGATCAACGACGCGTAATTCCGCGCGCTGCCGGCCGCAAAATCCCGTTCGCTATAACCGGTGATGGCCTCCAGCTGGCCCGCGATATGGGTTATTATCCGGTTCGCATTTAATTCGCAGCTGAAGACGATGGCCGGGATTTCCCCCGCAACAGAGGCTTCTTCCGCAGCTGCGCGGGCCGCATCGGCGCGCAAATACTCGATAACCCCCGCATATACCGCAACGACCAACTGTGTGGGGGCGATATTCTCCTGCGTGTAGCCTGCCGATGCACCGGCTACGATCACCATCCCCACGAACCGCTCGCCGGACAGGGCCGGGATGACGAGATAGGGACCGCGGCCGGGGGGCTCCGGTCCGTCCACGATTTTGATCCGTGGCGTCTTGAGGTCCAGGGCAAGCGGGTTGTCCAGATGGCGGATTTCGGCATCGTAATGGAAGTTCTTCTCCCAAAACCCGTCCGCATCGCTACGGCGGCCCAGGCTAACGAAGCCGCCTTCGGAAATCTTCAGGTAGAGGCCATCCTCGTCCGATAAAATCTCGCCTGCGCAGCCGAACTCACTGCCGCTCAGAATCACGATGCGCCTTATAAGGGTATCGAAAAGCATATTCCTGTAGGCTTCGGCGGCGCCCCGGTAATTGAAGTTGGATTTGAATTTGAGGTAGCTTCCCCAGGTTCTCGCAAGCCTGCTCGCGAACTCGTTGCAGCACGCGGATTTGGGCGCAGAATTATCCTTGAAATCTGGCGTCTTGACCGTGTCCATCTTTCCTGACACTTGTGTCCGGGCTGAGGCTTGCTTTCCAGCCATACTGGAAGCTGCCCCAACTTGATCGTCTCAACCCAACATTGAAATGGTCTTAACGGACACCGGTGGGCGCGCGGTTTTCGCTTTGCCCAGACCTGCCTCGATTGACGGCAGGGACCGAACCGCCCTATCTATGACATCAAACAGCCAAGCGAAATTTAGAAAGATATCCCGCGATGACACAGAGAACCTATCAACCGAGCAATCTGCGCCGCAAGCGCAAGCATGGCTTCCGCGAGCGCATGGCGACGAAGCAGGGCCGCGCGGTGCTGTCGCGCCGGCGCTCCAAGGGCCGCAAGAAGCTTTCCGCTTAAAAAGTAGCACTCCGCTCCAGTCCATGCAGACGTTCAAGAAGCGAGCCGAGTTTCAGCGTGTGCAGAAGGGCAGGAAATGGGTAACTCCCGCTTTTATTCTGCAAGGCCTGCAAAGGCCTGCTGACGAAACCGAAGCGCCCCGCTTCGGTTTCACCGTTTCAAGCAAGGCTGTCGCCAAGGAAAGCAAGGCTGGCAACGCGCGCTCAAGTAGCCCGAAGGGCGGTAGCGCCCCCAAGAAGCGCGGCATGGCGGTTGACCGCAACCGCGCGCGCAGGCGGCTCAAGGAAGCGGTGCGGCTTACGTTTCCGGCGCTCGCCAGGCCCGGCTTCGACTATGCGGTCATTGGCCGTATGGCGGCCCTGACCAGGGATTTCCCGGCACTCTTGGCGGACATGGAAACCGCGTTCCGCAAGGTGCACCAAGCCCAGCCGCCCAAAGAAGCCGTTCCGGCGCAAAAGCGCAGCAACACAATCTCTTAAAAAACCGTTCAACTTCTGCTATGGTTAATATAAACACAGTTAACGCGGAATCCGGATATCAAAAAGCGGCTAAAATTGCTCGAATTTTAGCTCAAATTGCTCGAATTCGAGCATCCAAAACTACGGTTAATTATAATCGCAGATTTGAATTAACCGTCCCCCTCCTCGCAATTCCTATGTGAAATCAATAACATAAGCGCTTAATGGTTGCTAAACGTCTTTCTGCTATACTATTCTAAATTCGAAAAGCGCCGTCTGGCTCTCAAAATGCGTAGAAACAGTAGGCGGCGGCATTAACGCGAAGGGCATTGCAGGCACCAAGGAGCATCGCATGATGAAGCTTGAGCGGGTTTTGGCACGGGTCGAAAGCAATTTTGAAGCGGCGGTCTCGCGCTACATCGATTTCCTACGCATTCCTTCGATCTCGACCGATCCAGCCTACCAGGCCGAGGTGAAGCGCGCTGGGGAATGGCTTTGCGGCGAGTTCCAGGAGATTGGTTTTACGGCGAAGCTTCACGAGACGAAGGGGCATCCCATTCTGCTCGCCCATTACGAGGCGGAAAGCGCCGGCGCCCCGCATATTCTCTATTACGGCCATTACGATGTGCAGCCGCCTGAGCCGCTGGAGCTTTGGACAAGCCCGCCTTTCGAGCCTGTCATCGTGAAAGGGCCGCACGGCAAGCGCGTGGTCGCGCGGGGTGCCGCGGACGACAAGGGGCAGGTGATGACCTTCCTCGAAGCCTTCCGCGCCTGGAAGTCGGTGCATGGCAGCCTGCCGGTTACGATCACGGCGCTGATCGAAGGCGAGGAAGAGAGCGGCAGCGCGTCGCTTCCGGGATTCCTGGCCAAACACGCCGCTTCGCTTCGCAAGGCCGCTGTCGCGGTCATTTGCGACACCAACGCCTGGGACATCGATACGCCCGCGATCACCTACCGGCTTCGGGGCAATGTCTATGTCGAGGTGACGCTCGAAGGGCCATCGCACGACCTGCATTCCGGGCTCTACGGGGGGGCCGCGGTGAACCCGCTCAATGTGCTGACTGAAGTTCTGGGCAGGCTGCACGACTGCGAGGGCCGCGTGCAGATTCCCGGCTTCTACGATGACGTTGTGGAGCTTTCGCGGGAGGAACGGCGGGCGTGGGCCGGGCTGCCCTTCGACAAGGCGGAGTTCCTGCGCGAGGCGGGCCTCACCTATTCGGCGGGCGAGATCGGCTATACGACGCTGGAGCGGCTCTGGGCGCGGCCAACCTGCGACCTGCACGGCATCTGGGGCGGCTATATGGGGCCGGGCTCGAAAACGGTGATCGCCTCGCGCGCCTCAGCCAAGCTGAGTTTCCGCACCGTTCCCCACCAGAATCCAGCCAAGATATTGAGAAGTTTGAAGAAATTCCTTAACGAATCGTTACCGCCGGATTGCAGATGGAACGTCGAAGAGATGAGCGCTTCGGCGGGCGTGCTCGTTCCGGCCGGGGGGCCTTTCATGCGGGCCGTGCGCGCCGGGCTTACCGATATCTACCGGAAGCCACCCGCGATGGTCGGCTGCGGGGGCTCCATCCCTGTGGTGGGCCACTTGAAGGACAAGCTCGGGCTCGATTCAATCCTGGCGGGCTTCGGCCTGGCCGGCGACCGCATCCATAGCCCGAACGAGAAGTTCGAACTCAAATGCCTCAAAAACGGCGTGCAGAGCCAGGCGGCGATGCTTGCCCGCTTTGCCGAACTGGCAGGCAAGCCGGGCGGAGGGCGGTAGCGCCAGCAATTACCGTACCCGGCCAAATCGCCTACAATGCGGGAACGGGCTGCGGTAAAGGCAATGCGATCCGCACCTCAAGCCCGCGTCCTTGCGCCAGCGTGCTAAGGCCGATATCGCCGCCATGCGACTGAACGATGTCGCGCGCAATCGTCAGCCCCAGGCCAACGCCCCCCGTCTCCCTGCTGCGCGAATTGTCCAGGCGCCGGAACGGCTTGAAAACCAGCTCGGTTTTGTCCGCCGGAATGCCAGGCCCCTCATCGGCAATTGAAATCGCCGCCTGACCCCCGGACTGCCGGAGCGCCACGCGCGCACAGCCGCCATACTTGATTGCGTTATCGATGAGGTTGGTGAGAGCCCGCTTGATCGCCACCGGCTGGCAGGTGGCGAACAAATGATCCGGACCGCTGTAGCTGGCGGCGCAATTCCGGTCGGAAAAGGAATCGCAAAGGCTGATGAGCAAGGCCGCGAGGTCGATCTTCTGCACGGGCTCGCTCTTTAGATCGTCGCCTGCAAAGGCCAGGGTCGCAGAGATCAGCTGCTCCATCTCCTCCATGCCTTCGATGATGCGGTCCTTTGCCTGGCCCTGGGGCAGTTCTTCGGCGTCGAGAATTAGCCGCGTCAGCCCCGTTCTGAGGTCGTGAGAAACCGCTGCAAGCATGTGCGTGCGCTCGTCTAGGAAGCGCTTGATCCGCTCTTGCATTTTGTTCATGGCTTGGCCGATGACCTCAACTTCGACCAAGTCCGCCGGGCTGATCGGAACGGGCTTGCGCGTGCGCCCGAAATTGCGGGCAGCCTCGGCAAGATGGTCTAAGGGGCGCAATATTCTCCTTGTGATCAATACTGCGAGGAGGGAGACGAACACGGCCGCGCCAAGCAGCGTCGTGATCCAGGGTTGCAGCTGGGCCAGATAGAACGGCATTCCATCCGGCTCAACCAGGATCCAGCTGCCATCGAGCCCCTGAATGCCGAATTGGAACAGCCCGGCAATAGGCACATCCTCCCCGTCTGGTTCCAGCGGCGTTAGCGACTGCCGGTCCGCGAAACCGGGCGGATGGTATTGCAGATCGACCTTGAATTGGTTTCCGCGAATGCCGATCAAGCCTCTGACCGTTATCTTTTCAACCTTCCCTTTCAGATCCGTTTCGAGAGTCGTCCGCACCTGTTCGAGAAATGGCCGCATGACGGCCTCGTCGTTTGGCGCGGTCCCGCCCAGTCCAGGTTGCCAGCGGATGCGCAAACGGCTGCCCTCTTCCATTTTGGCGGAAACGGCCTCCCTTGTGTTTACATCCGCTTGGAATATGGATAGCGCGGCTTCTTCCACCTTCCCGGTAAGCCAGTGCGCGCTGTATAGCGTGAGATGGCGCGCAGGAAGGATAAGGAACACAACTGTGTTCAAAGCCTCGACGGCAAGAACCGCAAGCATCATCATGCCGGCAATGCGCATCCAAAGCCGGATAGGCGGACACAGCCCCCAACACCACCGCATCAGTTGCTTTCCCCAGACGAATCCGTGCGGACCCCGGCGCAAAAGACGTAGCCGCCACTACGCACGGTTTTTATCAGCTCGGGAACCTGGGGGTCGGCTTCGATTTTGCGCCGGAGCCGGCTAATCTGCACGTCGATGCTGCGGTCGAAAACCGTCAACTCCCGGCCGCGCGTCAAGTCGAGAAGCTGGTCGCGCGTCAGAACCTGCTGAGAATGGCCGGTAAGCGCCACAAGCAAAGCGAACTCGCCTGCCGTGAGTTCGACGAGGGCTCCCTCCGGATTGCGCAGCGTGCGCCGCACAACATCGAGCCGCCAGCCTTCGAACTCGTAGGAGGCGGCGGCCTGCTCCCCTTGGGCCGCCGTATCTCCGGTACGCCGCAACACGGCGCGAATCCGCGCCAGGAGCTCACGGGGGCTGAAGGGTTTGCAGATGTAGTCGTCGGCTCCGAGCTCAAGGCCGACGATACGGTCGGTTTCCCCTGACATCGCGCTTAGCAGCACGACGGGGATTTTGCTCATTGCGCGGAGCCTCCGGCAGATGGACAGCCCGTCTTCCCCGGGCATCATGATGTCGAGCACGACAAGATCGAAGCGCCCGTGTGCGACCGCGGAGAACATGGACACGCCATCCTCCGCGACCGAAACACGAAACCCGCTTGCGCCGAGAAACCTCGCTAAGCTGGTTCTGATCTGCCCGTCATCGTCAGTGACTAAAACATGCGGCGTATTTGGCATAGGTATCCGGATTTTGAAACGCATTACTGACCGTGCGGCTTGCGCCCGGAAACGGCGAGCGTTCCGCCCAATTGGAGCCCCACAACTTCATACCACTTTAAAAAATAGTCATAAACTGGCGCGGCCGTTTGCGCCACATGAGTGTTGTAACACAGCGTTACAATTCGTCTCGCCGCGCTCATTCTAGAAACAGTTTTGCCGATTATGCTTCATTTTGCGCAAGGGGGTATCATCGGCCTCCTGGCGCTTCAGGAGGGCAGGCGCAGCGGCAAGCGGCCTAAAGCCGTTGCGCCTTTTTCCAAGCCTCCGGGGCCCGCCTGCGCACGCCGCGAAGGGGGCCAAGCCATTATAGCGTTTTTCACCGGATTGCTTTCCCGATGCGGGTGAGCAGGAGGCGCAAGAATTACAATGAAGCGTTTCAAACCGTCCATAGGCTCGCTGCCCCACCGTATAAATTTTCTCGATGCAACCGAAGAGGAAGTCATGGAGCTCGTGCGCTCCCTGGTGTGCGAGCTTTCGATCATGACTTGCTTCCTTGCCATGACGCCGGAGAAGAAGAAGGTGATCGAAGCCAACATCGCTTCCTTCCGGACCTATCTGGGCGAACCCGCCTTCAAACAGTAATGCCGGTGCCGGCGTAGCGCGGGGGCGTTAACCGCCGGCGAGGATGGCGAATTCGACTGCGCTCGGGGGAGATAGCGGCTGGGGCGCAACATGCACCGCCGCGTGCGCGGCTACAGCGCCAACTCGCGATTTCCCACGGCGCGTCGCCCGATTCCACCAGCCCCAATAATACCCGCAATTGCGATAACAGCAGCCCAAATCGCTTTGTCAGCGAAGTTCGCAATAGTGCGTTCAACATCCATGGCGCGGCCCCACGCAGCATAACCGGAACAACAACGGGCGTGGCACGTTATCTTGACATGCAGTTCCGGCACCGCCCGGCGCTGGCCGCCTTTGACCGCCTACGGAATTTCCGCCCCCGGCTGGAATGTATTGACCCCGACGCACACAACACCTAGGAGTACCTCCCCAATTAACACCCCAGATGATGTGCCCAGCCAGCCCTAAAACAATGTCCCGGACAAACTTGGAAAACCTGATCGGCACCATCTACGCCGCCGCAGCCGAGCCGCACGGCTGGGCGGACGTGCTGCGCGAGGTGACGCAACTCCTTTCGGGCTCAGCCGCAGCACTGCATGTGCATAGCATGGCGGGTACATCCTTCACCTTCGACACGGGCTACAATCTCGATCCCGCAGCTTGTGCGGAGTACGTCCAGCATGCCTATAAGATCAATCCGCTGATCGCGCCGCTGGCGCGCGTGGCCGCGGGGGCCGTGGTCTCCGACCGGGCGCTCCTGCCGCGGGAGACCATGCTCAAGTCGGAATATCATCGGGACTACGGCCGCAGGCACGATATGGGCGGGTCGGCGACGGCGATCCTGGGCAGCGATGGTCCCTACCAGTCGTGCCTCGGCATCGTGCATGGCTGGCGCGCGGAGCCCTTTCCCGAAGAAAAACTTGCGCTCTTGCGGCGGCTCACTCCGCATTTTCAGCGCGCCCTGGACATAAACCGCCAATTCGACGCGCTACGAGCCACAACGGAAGCCATGAGCGCAACGCTGGACCGGCTGGAAACGGGCGTGCTGCTGCTCGACGGCCGGGGCGCCATCGTCCACGCCAATGCGGCTGCGGTTGCGCTGCTGCGCCGCAAAGATGGGCTGTATGCGGTGTTCGGCAAACTCTATGCTGCGGGAGCGGCCGGAAAAGATGCGCTCGATGCCGCCATCCGCGATGCGCTGACGGGCAGCGGCCGGCGCGGCGGGTTCGTGACTGTGCAGCGCGGGGACGGGCGCAAGCCACTGGCCGTGCGGGTGTCGCCCCTGCCGGAAGGGCATGCCCAAGCCCAAGGCGAGGCTGCGGCCCGCGCCATCGTGTTCGTCACCGATCCGGAGGCGGGCGGCCAGTGTCAGGCTGGGGACATCCTGGCGGCCTATGGGTTAACCGGCGCCGAGCGGCGGGTCGTGGCCGCCGTTGCCGCTGGCGACAGCTTGAACGAGGCTGCGGAAAGGCTGGGCATCAGCAAGGCGACCGCCCGCAATCATTTGAGCCATGCCCTCGCCAAGACGGGCACCGGCCGCCAAACGGAACTTCTGCGCCTCATTCTGTCGAGCCGGGTTCCGGTGCTCTGAGCCAGGTTGCGCATTCGAATGTGCGGTCCCTCTCCCGCGCAAGCATCGGGATGCCCTTTGCGGGTTACGCAGCGGGGCGTATTTGCTATGAAGAAGCCGAAGCAAATCGGCAGCGGTCCGGCAGAATGGCTAAGCGCAAGTCCAGCGATACGAAGAGCGAGGAAGAGGGAGGGGAAGCCCAGGCTCTGCATTCCCGGCATACGCATGCGCTCCTGGGCCACGCGGCGGCGGAGGAAACCTTCCTGCGCGCGTTTAATGCGGGCACGCTGCATCATGCTTGGCTCGTCACCGGCGAGCGCGGCATCGGCAAGGCAACTTTCGCCTATCTCGCGGCGCGCTTCCTCCTGAGCCGCGACGCCGCAAGGCCTGCCCCCGCACAAAGCCTCGCCGTTCCGGCAAGCCATCCCGCCGCGCGGCAAATCGCGGCCGGCGCGCATCCCTCGCTCTTTGTGCTGGGCGAGGCGGATAAGGCCTCCATCGGCGTGGACGAAGTGCGCAAGCTGCGCTCGTTCCTCGGCCTCACCAGCCCTGGCGGCTGGCGCGCCATGATCGTCGATCCGGCGAACGATCTCACCATCGCTTCGGCCAATGCGCTGCTGAAGGCCGTGGAGGAGCCGCCGCAGCGCACGGTATTCTTCCTGATCGGCCATGGCGCCTCGACCGTGATGCCCACTATCCGCTCGCGCTGCGTGAAGCTTGGCCTTCGCCCGCTCGATGCCGGGAGCTTCGCGGGAGCGGTTTCGTCCGCATGCGAGCGGGGCGGGCTTGACGAGCCGGAACCGGCGGCACTTGAGAACTTGCACAGGATTTCAGGGGGAGCGCCGGGGCGCGCTGTGGAATTCCTGGCGGGCGGTCTTTTGCCGCTCGCCGGAACGGTGGACAAAATCCTCAAGAGCCTGCCGCGCACCGATTATGCCCTCGTGCACAGTCTCATCCAATCCACAAGCGGCGCCCGCAACGCGCAAACCTTTGACAGGCTTTGCGATTTGATCGAGGAACGGCTGGAGGCCAACGCGCGCCAAGCGCTCGAAGGGGTTGCGGATGCGGCAAAGGCGGCTGGCTGGGCTCGGGCCTGGCAAGACTTCCGGCAGCGCCGCGCAGATATGGACATCCTTAATCTCGACAAAGGAGCCTTCCTACTCGGCGCATTTTCCGATATGGAAAGCATGGTGCGTAAAATCGCGCACATTCCCCCGGCATGAACGCCACTACCCCCAAATAGATATGACCGAACCCGCAGCCAAACCGCATTTCACCATTTCAACCGCGATTTCCTATCCGAACGCCGAACCGCACATCGGGCACGCCTACGAGGCGATTGCGACGGATGCGCTTGCCCGCTTCAAGCGGCTCGACGGCCATCCGGTCTATTTCATGACGGGCGTGGACGTGCACGGCCTTAAGATGAAGCAGACGGCGGACAAGGCAGGCATTACGCCGCTTGAGCTTGCGGAGAAGAACACCGCGAAGTTCAAGGACATGCTGTCCGGGCTGAATGTCGCCTACGACGATTTCATCTCGACGCGCGAGAAGCGCCATTTCGAATCCGTGACCGAAATCTGGAAGCGGATGGAGAAGGCGGGCGACATCTATCTCGACGGCTACCAGGGCTGGTACTCGGTGCGCGACGAAGCGTTCTATGCCGAGAGCGAGACGGTTCTGGGCGCCAATGGCATCCGCCTTGGGCCGCAGGGCACGCCTGTCGAGTGGACGGAGGAGCAGACCTATTTCTTCCGCCTGTCGAAGTATGAGAAGAAGCTGCTCAAGCTCTACGAGGAGAAGCCCGGTTTCATCCTGCCGGCGGAGCGGCGCAACGAAATCGTGAACTTCGTCAAGGGCGGTTTGCAGGATCTTTCCATCTCACGTACCACCTTCGACTGGGGCATTCCCGTGCCGGATGCGCCGGGGCACATCATGTATGTGTGGGTGGACGCGCTCACGAATTACATCTCCGCCTCGGGGTTCCCCAAGGTGCGCTCGAAGGCATGGAAGGAACGCTGGCCCGCGTCGCTGCATGTCATCGGCAAGGACATCACGCGCTTCCACGCGGTCTATTGGCCGGCCTTCCTGATGAGCGCGAAAATCCCGCTGCCGGACCGCGTGTTCAGCCACGGGTTTCTGTATAACAAGGGCGAGAAAATGTCGAAGTCGGTGGGCAATGTGATCGCCCCGCTCGACATGGCCAAGGAATACGGCGCCGACCAGATCCGCTACTTTTTCTTACGCGAGGTGCCCTTCGGCCAGGACGGCAGCTTCACGCACGAGGCGCTCGTCAACCGCATCAACGCAGACTTGGCGAACGATTTCGGTAATCTCGCCCAGCGCTCGCTGTCGATGATCGCGAAGAATTGCGACAGCCAGATCCCGGAGCCGGGGAACTTCACGGACGCGGAGACGCCGCTGCTGGAGGCAGCCCTTGGCCTGCTGCCAGCCTGCCGCGAGGCGATGGACCGCCAGGCGATCCACAAGGCCATCGAGGCGATCTGGCAGGTGGTGGGCGCCGCGAACCGCTATTTCGCCGCACAGGAGCCGTGGGCGCTCAAGAAGACCGACCCCAAGCGCATGGGTACGATCCTTTACGTAACCGCGGAGATCGTGCGGCGCGTGGCGATCCTGAGCCAGCCCTATATTCCGGAGTCGGCGGTGAAGTTTCTGGATCAGCTGGGCTCCAGCCCGGACAAGCGGGATTTCGCCGCGCTCGGCCCCGATATCGCGCTGAAGCCCGGCACCAAGATTGCCACGCCGCAGCCGGTCTTCCCGCGCTACGTCGAGGATGAATCCCGCGCGGCGGAATGACGGACCGGGGCGCCGTTCCGGCGGCGCCTCTTGCCTTCCAATTCTACAAAAGACCCTCGGGCCGGCGCTTCATCTTGATGAGATAGGCGGCGAATAGCGAGGTAAAGATGAAGTCGCCAACGATCACCACAAGCGCGAAAGAGGTCGCCATGCCGGACAGGTAGGCCTTCACCAACCCTGCGGCAAAGAAGACCTTGCCGATCGTGCCAAGAATTACAACGCCGGTATGCCTGACAGGGTTATAGGCGACCAGCAGGTAGCCAAAAAAGTACAGGAACGTCGTGCCCCAGCTGCCTTTATAGATCGCCATCATCAACGGATCTGTAAGCTCCCGGTCAAACAGTCTGTGAAACATGTTGGCCGAGTTGAAATACCCTGGCAGGCCGCCGGCCAGGTTCCACAGCGCCGCGATGACGAAGACGATACGAAAAAACGCCAGTTCCTTGCCGGGCATGGGCGATCCTGTTCTTTGTGTAATGGATGGTGAGAGGCGGTCTGCCAGAACGTTGTTGAAACACACGGTCTTCTCTTACAAGACGCTAGTCCCATAAGTCTGCGGAATCGTTATCGCCGCAACCTGTGGGGTCTGCCGGTTCGAGCGAGCGGCGGCCGGCTTGCGCCGGGGGCTGCGAAAATGTACCGTGCCGCCCTAATTCCCAGCTTTCGAGACCCCACTTTAGGGCGAAGACAAAGTGGGGCAGCTTGAGCGCCTGTGCGCCGTAATTTTTGAGCCTGAGAATGCTAGTCGACAGCCATTGCCATCTCGATTTCCCGGACTTCGCCCCGGAGCTTGAGGAAACCGTCGCCCGCGCGAAGAATGCGGGCGTCGGCCATATGCTCACCATCGGCACGCTGGTGAGCAAATTCCCGCAGGTGCTTGCGGTCGCCGAACGCTTCGCGCAGGTGACGTGCTCGGTTGGCACACACCCGCACTCGGCAAGCAAGGAGCAGGTCTCAGCCAAGCAACTCATCGAGCTTGCGGCGCATCCGCGCGTGGTGGCCATCGGCGAGGCGGGCCTAGATTATTTCTACCAGAAGAGCAGCCGCGAGGATCAGCAAGCCGTGTTCCGCACGCATATCGCGGCCGCGCGCGAGACCGGACTGCCGCTTGTCATCCACGCCCGCGATGCCGATGACGACGCGGCGGAAATCCTGCGCGAGGAGATGGAGCGCGGCCCGTTCAAGGCGGTGCTGCATTGCTTTACCGGCAGCCGGGCGCTCGCGGAAACCGGTATCGAGCTTGGCTTCTACGTCTCGTTCTCGGGCATCCTGACCTTCCCCAAGCTTGACGGCTTGCGCGAGATTGCCGCCGCTCTGCCGCTTGAGCGCCTGCTCGTCGAAACCGACGCGCCGTTCCTTGCCCCGCATCCCAACCGCGGCAAGCGCAACGAGCCGGCCTTCGTCCGCCAAACCGCCAAGGTTCTTGCCGAGGTTAAGGGGGTGAGCGAGGCGGAGGTGGACAAGGTGACGACGGCAAACTTCTTTACGCTGTTCTCGAAGGCTAAAATTGCGGCGGATGCCGCATGATGGAAACCGCGGTTGAGGTTTTCACATACGTTATAACCCCTCACCCTGTCCCTCTCCCTGTGGGAGAGGGAACTCCAGAATTCTCGCTTCGGGTAGTTCGAGGGTCCCTTCTCCCAGGGGGAGAAGGACAGGATGAGGGGAGATTCCCTCTGCGATTTTCCGCAACCTTCGCCGCCTTGGGGGAGGCTCAATGACCTTGCGCATCACGATCATGGGCTGCGGCGCTTCGACCGGCGTCCCGCGCGTAGGCAACGACTGGGGCGCGTGCAATCCGGCCAACCCCAGGAACCGGCGGCGGCGCAGTTCGATCCTCGCCGAAAGAATTGGGCCGGATGGCGTAACGGCGGTGCTGATCGACACCTCGCCGGACTTGCGCGAGCAACTCCTGAGCGCGGGCGTGACGCGCCTCGATGGAGTGCTCTACACGCACGACCACGCCGACCACACGCATGGAATTGACGATCTGCGCATCCTTTGCTACATGCAACGCAAGCAGATCGACATTTGGGCCGACCCGCGCACGCTGAGGCTCTTAAATCAGCGCTTCGACTATTGCTTCGAGACGCCGCCCGGATCGGCTTATCCGCCAATCCTGGCCGGGCATGCGATTGAGAACCACAGCCCCGTCACGATAAGCGGCCCCGGCGGCGACCTCACCTTCCAGCCCTTCCGGCAATTCCACGGCAATATCGAAACGCTTGGCATCAAGGTCGGGGGCGTCGCCTATTCCTGCGACCTCAACGACTTGCCTGAGGAAGCGCTGCCGCATTTGCAGGGACTCGACGCTTGGATTTTGAATTCGCTGCGCTATACGGAGCATCCGAGCCACCTCT
Organism: uncultured Alphaproteobacteria bacterium; assembly: GCA_963767435.1. Taxonomy (GTDB): domain Bacteria; phylum Pseudomonadota; class Alphaproteobacteria; order Rhizobiales; family Rhodomicrobiaceae; genus Rhodomicrobium. The sequence continues at coordinate 36,106 of CAVYEY010000002.1, read as the reverse complement.
CGGTGGACAAGGCCGTGAGCTGGATCGAGCGCATGGCGCCACGGCAGGGTGTGTTGACCCACCTCCATATCGAGATCGATTACGATGAGCTCGCGGCGAAGCTTCCGCCCAATATCGTGCCGGCTTACGATGGGATGGTGCTGGAATTTCCGTATTGAGGGGTTCTGCCATGTTCGAGGGGCTGTAACCCCTCACCCTGTCCCTCTCCCCCTGGGAGAGGGAACGCCAGAATTCTCGCTGCGGGTAGTTCGAGGGTTCCTTCTCCCAGAGGGAGAAGGACAGGATGAGGGGTTATAATCTCAGTTCATTGCGCCACCCGCCGCTAAGCGCCCAGGCGGCAAAACCGCTCAATGCCCCTCGAAATCCATCACGATATGCGAGCGGATGCCGCACTCGCGCTCCAGCCGAGCCGTGCCGCCAAGCTCGGGCAGGTCGATCACGAAGGCCGCGCCGACGACATGCCCGCCCACGCGGCGGACGAGTTTCACCGCAGCTTCCACCGTGCCACCGGTGGCGATCAGGTCGTCCACGATCAGGATGCGCTCGCCGGGCTGGACGGCATCCTCGTGCATCTCGATGATGTCGGTGCCGTATTCGAGCTTGTAGTCCTGCCCGATGGCGCGCCACGGCAGCTTGCCCTTCTTGCGGATCGGGATGAACCCGGTTCCAAGCCTGTCGGCCACGGCGCCGCCCAGGATGAAGCCGCGCGCCTCGATGCCCGCCACCGCGTCGATGCGCTCGTTATGGAACGGTGCGGCGAGCTTGCGGATGGCGAGCGCGAAGCCTTCGGCGTGGCCGATGAGCGTGGTGATGTCGCGGAACAGGATGCCGGGCTTGGGATAATCCGGGATCGAGCGCACCAGCGCTTTCAAATCGATGTCGCCGTTCTTCGCCATGGACCGTTCTCCGCGCGCAGGATCGTTGGGGCAGCAAATAGAGGAAACGCAACGCCATTCGCATAGCAATTCCCGAGCACTACATTCAACAGCTTTTATGGCGGGACAGGCGCGGCTGAAAACAGAAATCCCGCCGCGTTCTAAGGCAGCGCCGGCGCAGGCTCGCCACCGGTAGCGCATTTTTCAGGCATTCCGGCTATATTTTGTGCAGCAGGTGTCCGCGACAGCACAAGCTTAGTGCAGCGCAAGAAAATAGAGCATTTTTCTCGCATAGAGGTTATATTTTGTGCATTAAATCCCCCGCTGCAGCACAAGCTTAAGGCAACCGCTTAAATTGAAAGCATCGGGTGTCCCAAAAGCGTCAATGAGGGTTTTCCCATGAAGCTCATCACAGCAATCATCAAGCCGTTCAAGCTCGACGAAGTGCGCGAAGCACTGATGGAGGCAGGTGCCGGCGGTATGACCGTCACCGAGGTCAAGGGCTACGGCCGCCAGAAGGGGCACAAGGAAATCTACCGGGGCGCGGAGTATCAGATTTCCTTCGTGCCGAAGCTCAAGATCGAAGTCGCCGTGCCGGAAGGCCTCGTAGGCCGCACCGTCGAAATCATCACGGAGTCCGCCCGGACGGGCGAAATCGGCGACGGCAAGATCTTCGTGGCGCCCATCGATCAGGCGGTGCGCATCCGCACCGGCGAAGCGGATAGCGACGCGCTTTAGGCAGCCATCAGACTTTCGTTCCGTGCAGGGGGAGATCATGAAACTACCGGCATTATCGCGGCTCGGGCAGCGCGCAGCGCTCGCAGCAGCAGCGTTTATAGCAAGCGCAACTCCCGTATTGGCCGAACCGGCGAAGATCGATCCGGCCGATACGGCCTGGATGCTGGTTGCGACCGGCATCGTGCTGATGATGACCATACCGGGGTTGGCGCTGTTCTATTGCGGCATGGTGCGCAAGAAGAACATCCTGGCCACCATGGCGCAGAGCTTCGCGGCGGTGGCGCTGGGCTCGCTCATCTGGCTCGCCTTCGGCTATAACCTCGCCTTTACAGGCGACGGCGCCTATATCGGCGACCTGGGCAAGTCGTTCCTGACCGGCATCGGCATGAACTCGGTGAGCCCCTTCGCCAGCACCATCCCGGAAATGCTGTTCATGATCTACCAGATGACCTTCGCGGTGATCACGGTGGCGCTGGTGGCGGGATCGGTGGCCGAGCGCATGAACTTCGCGGCGTTCCTCCTGTTCTCGGCGCTTTGGCTCGTCTTTGTCTATGTGCCGATAGCGCATTGGGTCTGGGGCGGCGGCTTCCTGGCCAAGATGGGGCTGCTCGACTTCGCCGGCGGCACGGTCGTGCACATCAACGCGGGCGTGGCCGGACTTGTGGCCGCGATGGTGCTCGGCAAGCGGCGCGGCTACGGAAACGACAATCTGGCGCCCTACGATCTTTCCATGGCGGTGGTCGGCACCGGGCTCCTCTGGGTGGGCTGGTTCGGCTTCAATGGCGGGTCGGCCTATGCGGCGGGCTCGCGCGCGGCCTTCGCCATCGTCGCCACGCATCTGGCCGCAAGTGCCGGCGCGCTGACCTGGATGGGGCTCGAATGGTACTTGCGCGGCAAGCCTTCCGTGCTGGGCCTGATCTCGGGCGCGGTCGCGGGCCTCGGCACGGTCACGGCGGCCTCGGGCTATATCCTGCCGTGGCATGGCGCGCTCGTTGGGATCATCGCGGGCGCGGTCTGCTTCTTCGCCTCGACCGAGCTTAAGCGCATCCTGGGCTATGACGACTCGCTCGACGTGTTCGGCGTGCATGGCGTGGGCGGCGTGCTGGGAACGCTCCTGGCCGGCGTGTTCGCGGCGGCAAGCGTTTCGGTCAGCACCGATACGCCAAACGGGCTCGCGGGGCTTATCGAAGGCAATCCGCACCAGCTGCTTGTGCAGGCGGAAGGCGTGGTGGTCACGATCCTGTGGTGCGGCGTGGTCACGTTCGCGATCCTGAAGGTGGTGGGCATGCTCATGCCGCTCCGCGTGGCGCAGTCCTGCGAGATGGAGGGGCTCGACATCACCCAGCATGGCGAGTTGATCCACGCTTAGGCTGACGTCTGCGCTGGGGCTTCTCAAGCCCCAGCCTACCGTACGGGGCCGTAGCTGGAAGCAACCTGCGTGTCAGGCCGCGGCCCCACATCGAAACTCCACACATCCAAAAACACCCATTTTGATAACTTTCTAGCACCTCTTGAATATGATTTTATTATGACCGATGCTTCTTGCTAAAGGATTAAGCGGAAAACGATCCATAACTCATTGATTTGTAAGGGAATGATCGACTGTTGGGTGGCTCTGTTATGGTAAAGACACAATATTTAACCGCATTTTCAATGCTCGAATTCGAGCAATTTGAGCTAAAAAGCGGGCAATTTCAGCCAGTTTTCGCAACTCGATTTTCGCGTTAACCAAGTATTCTTAACGAATGTGGCCGTGGCTACAGAACCATAGGCCTTCTGCCACAATCGCGCCACAAATGCCCGCCGGATGAACGCCGGCCTTCCCCGGAGCATGCCGTCACGCTTAAGACACGCTGCCCGTGCACAGTCCTCCGCATTGCGCATTTCTGTTTTGCCGGAGGGATCGATGGTGCGGGCATGGCTCAGCCGCATGGCGGCGCAAATTCTCATGATTGCGGCGCTCGCTGCCGCCGCTGCTTCCACCGTGGCAGCGCAAGGGGCGGATGATCTCACAGCCCTGAACCAGCGTGCCGCGGAACTGGCAAAGGACATAAAACCCGCCGAAGCAATTCCTTTGGCGGAAAGGTCGCTGGAGATCACGCGCCGCGAAAAAGGCGGCGACCATCCCGATACGCTCGCCCGCATGAACGCCCTGGCGGAACTCTACGAAACACAGGGCCGCTTCGCGGAAGCCGAACCGCTTCTCAAGCTTGCGTTCGAGACCCGCGAGCGGGTTCAGGGCAAGGAGCATCCCGCTACGCTTGAAAGCGAATACGATCTCGCCATGCTCTACAAAGACCAGGGCCGGCTGGCCGAAGCCGGGCCGCTCTTGAAGCGCGTACTGGAAGCAACCGAACGGGTGCTGGGCAAGGATGATGTCCGCACGCTGACAAGCGTGAACAGTCTCGCCCTTCTGTACCAGGAACAGGACCGGCCAGTCGAAGCCGAGCCGCTCTTCAAGCGTGCACTCGAAACCCGCGAGCGGGTTCAGGGCAAGGAGCATCCCGCTACGCTTGAAAGCGAATACGATCTCGCCATGCTCTACAAAGACCAGGGCCGGCTGGCCGAAGCCGGGCCGCTCTTGAAGCGCGTAGTGGAAGCAAGCGAACGCGTGCTGGGCAAGGAGAATCCTGCTACGCTTGAAAGCGAGTACGATCTCGCCATGCTCTACAAAGACCAGGGCCGGCTGGCCGAAGCCGGGCCGCTCTTGAAGCGCGTAGTGGAAGCAAGCGAACGCGTGCTGGGCAAGGAGCATCCCGCTACGCTTGAAAGCGAAAACAACCTGGCCTTGCTTTATAAGGATCTGGGGCGCTCCGCCGAGGCAGAGGCGTTGTTAAAGCACGTAGTAGAGGCAAGCGAGCAGGTTCTGGGCAAGGAGCATCCCAACAGGCTTGCAAGCATGAATAACCTTGCCTTGCTCTATCAAGACCAAGGGCGCTTTGCCGAGGCCGTCCCGCTCTTTACGTACGTATTCGAAGCTCGCGAGCGGCTGCCGGGCAAGGACGACCGTCCCGATACGCTGGCAAGCATGAACGACCTGGCCATGCTCTATCTACTCCAGGGGCGCTATGCGGAGGCCGGGCCGCTCTTGAAGCGCGCGCTTGAGGCTCGCGAACGCGTGCTGGGCATGGAGAAACCCGCCACACTGGTAAGCGTGAACAACTTGGCAATGCTCTATCTGGTTCAGGGGAACTTTGCGGAGGCCGGGCCGCTTTTGAAGCGTGCGCTTGAGGCTCGCGAGCGTTTGCTGGGCAAGGAGAATCCCGCCACACTTATGAGCGTCAATGCCCTCGGCATGTTCTATCAGACTCAGGGACGCTACGCGGAGGCCGAGCCGCTCTTAAAGCGCGCGCTCGAAGTGAGCGAGCGGGCATTGGGCAAGGAGAAACCCGCCACACTTATGAGCGTCGAAGCCCTCGGCATGCTCTATCAGGCTCAGGGGCGCTATGCGGAGGCCGAGCCGCTTTTGAAACGCGCGCTTGAGGCAAACGAGCGGGCATTGGGCAAGGAGCACCCCTCCACACTTGTAAGCATGAACTTCCTCGCCATGCTCTATGTGACCCAGGGACGCTATGCGGAGGCCGAGCCGCTTCTGAAACGCGCGCTCGAAGGGAGCGAGCGGGCATGGGGCAAGGAGCATCCTTTCACGCTTGCAATCGTGAACAACGTGGCAACCCTTTATCAGGGCCAAGGGCATTATGCCGAGGCAGAGCCGCTCTTCAAGCGCGCCCTTGCGGCCAGCGAAAAGACGCTCGGTCCCGGTTATCCGGTCGCCGCGGCGATTCGCTCAAATCTTGGCGGCTTCTACAAGTCCCAGGGCCGGCTGGACGAAGCCGAGCCGCTTCTTAATAGTGCGCTGGACGTCTGGCAGAAGTTTCTCGGCGCCAATGATCCCCGTATCGCGAACACCCGCATGCAGCTTGGCGATCTCTACCGGCTCCAGGGCAAGTGCGCGCAATCGGAAGACTATTTCTTGCGGGCGCGCAGATTGAATCCGGCGGCGGCGCGCGAAGTGCCGGTGCTGTTTGCCACCGACCGCAAGCGGGATATGAGCAAGCCTTCGGTGACGTTCGGGGGCGAACGCGCGATGGAACTGTCCTACGGGCTGGCCATTGTCGCCGTGCCGGAGCAACTGGCTCGCCAGCCGGCGCCTCTGGACTCCCGGTCCGCCCAAAGCAAGGCGGGCTTGGCGGTCACTGAAACACGCCGCCTCGCGATGCACTGCATTGAAGCGAGGGACGCCAGCCAGATCGCGGACGCCACGGGGCAGCAAATCGATACGGCCAAGACCTTCGCGGGCCAAGCCCTGGTCTTCGTACACGGCTACTATGTGCCCTTCGAAGACGCGGTCCGGCGCGCGGCGCAGATCGCGTATGACATAAAATTCGATGGCGCCACTTTCCTGTTCAGCTGGCCGTCGCGGGGGCGCTTATTCGGCTATGGTTCCGACGCCGACAGCGCGTCATTCGGGGCCCCGCATCTCGCGGAATTCCTGGAAAAAATCGCGGCCGGCGGGAAGGTGAAGAAGGTTCACTTCATCGCCCACAGCATGGGCAACGAGGTGCTGCTGTATGCCCTCAAGGATGCATTCCTGAAAAATCCAAACCTGCGCGGAGTGACCGGCGAAATTATCGAAGCGGCCCCCGATGTGGACCGGGACCTATATGTTCAGACGATGAGGGCCATCGATCCCGACGCAAACATGAAGTTTACGCTCTATGCGTCGCACGGGGACTGGGCGCTGTGGTTTTCTGGGTTTGGGGTTAGGGCACATGCGCGCGCCGGCTACATGGGCAAGGACCAGCCGCTGATCGTTCGCGGCGTCGATACGATCGACGTCACCAGCGCCGGCACAAGCCTGTTTGCCATCAACCACGATCTTTACGCCTCAAGCCCAGCCCTCGTTGCCGACATGCGGCGCCTGATGCTGAGCGGCGAACGCCCTCCGCACAAGCGAACCAAGGAGTTCGAGCAGGTCACGTCGAAGGACGGGACGTATTGGCGGCTGCTTGCGCCGGAGGCCGCTGCCGGCGGCCACTGAGCGATCACCGGCGCCAGGGCAGCCTGGCGGCAGAATTCGCCCGCGCGGTTCTACACAGAACCGCCAAAATGGCCGGCCGCTCCGCGGGAATTGTTGCGGTACTGCATCGCCTTCCAAAATCCACAAGCCACAAAAGCAAAGATACATTGCCCTATGCTACGTTAGGTTGTAGCCATCTTGCGTAAACGTATTGCGGGTGGCGAGTTGCCCCCCCTTCCAAAGCCCCCGGTAAATCCCCGCCATAACGTGGTGAATTCAAATTATGCTGTTCTATGCGAGAAGTGCATGTTTGGCGGTGGTCGTGCTGATGGCAGTCAACATAGTCAATGCTGCCATTGCACAGGAAAACTCAGGAAAAAAACTCTGCTTGTTCGACAAAAGCGGGCGGCTAACGCATACTGATTGTAAAAGATTTTGCAAGTATTCGAGCGTTTATCTATCTTGCAGGTTGCCACTTTTACAAAAGATGTTTGGTTCTATGATTGTAAAATGCTTTGAAGATGGTCAATGGAAGCAGATTTCTAACGACAATTTAGAGCTAAGGGTTTGCAAATATCGCTTCGACCCGATTACGAAGGCTGGCGCCACTCGATAATCGATATGGAATTATAGAATACACACATATATTGTATGGAGTTACGTATGACCGTTTTTAGGCTCACAGTTGACAACGCGTTAAAGATGCTACCAATCTTATTTGGAGCCGCATTTGCATTTACAATATTATGTGGGTGGATGTATAGAAGGGCATTCATCCTATCCTTTGGCATAGACACCCTTGCCATTGACGTTGATGCTGTAGCATATTTTCAAATGTCGGATGCTCATTTTGGTGCACTTGTTATTTTTAACTATATAAACAACTTCCATTATCAATATATATTTCCATATATAGAATACATTATTATAATTACGGAGCTACCACTGATCGCTTATGCATTATTCGATAGGGTTAGATCGCATATTTGCGCAAGATCTGAACTTTATAAATACACAATTACATCCTTACTTTTGTGTGCAATATTTGCAATTTTAATAAAAACATCAATAAACCTCATACTTTACGCAAGTGTTTATGCGCAGCAAGAGGCGAAAAACACCGTTACGAATAATAGGTTGCCTGTAGTGAAGTTTCTTATCTCTGATCGATCACTGAATATGTATCTGGACAATGTGAACAAAAAAAATGCGTCGTGGTTCGTTTAGAGAAATACTGATGGATAGAAAAAATATTTATATATACGATAATGACAAAGTTACTGCCAACTCCCCGGAAGTGACCTGCAAACAAACGGACGTAAAGTGCAATTTATCCCTGGAAGTGATGATCATTCCTCTTGATAAAATTACCGGCTTAACAGTTATCACGGACATGTGATGCAATCGATCCAGTCTATCCCAATGGATTGGCCCTACGTTCCCACTGCTCCGCCACCAAAGATCGCCGCATGCGTCTTGAGCGCGAACATATCCGTCATGCCGGCCACGAAATCGCCCACCGCGCGCTGCCGCGCCGCCGCATCCCCCGCCGCAAACGCGACGCTCAACCCCGCATCGGCGCTCATCGCATCGGGGTGTTCGGAGAAGTAATCGTATAGCTCGCGCAGCATCGACTGCGCATTCGCCATTTTTTCAACGATGGACGGATGGTGATAGACCCTCTCCATCAGGAAGCCGCGCAGTTCCGCGACTTCGGCCGCCATGGCCGGCGAAAAGTCCACAAGCGGCGCCTTCAAGGCCCGCACATCGTCAGCCTTGCGCGGCGCCGCCCCTGCGATCCGCTTGCACGCCTCGGCCCGCACGTCCTCCACCATCGCTGCAATCATGCGCCGGTTCATCTCGCAGACGAGCGTTACGCCGGGCATGTCGCCATAGGCATTGCGGGCAGCGGCAATCGCGCGGCCCGCCATCGCAATCTGCTCCATCTCTTCGACCGAGATGTAGCCCGCTCGGAAGCCGTCGTCGATGTCGTGGTTGTTATAGGCGATATCGTCGGAAACGGCGGCGATCTGGCCCTCCAGCGAACAATAGGTGTCGAGCCCCAGATCCTGAACCCTCTCGAAACCGCCGATGGCGTGCGGCAGGCCCCTTTCCGCATAGCGCCCGATGGCCCGGCCGGAGGCATCCGTAAGCGGGCCGTTGTGCTTGACGATGCCCTCCAGCGTCTCCCAGGTGAGGTTCAGGCCGCGGAACGAGGCGTAGCGGTGCTCCAGATGCGTGACGATGCGCAGGCTCTGCGCATTGTGATCGTAGCCGCCAACGCCGCGCATGGCTTCGTTGAGCGCGTCCTCGCCGGCATGGCCGAACGGCGTGTGGCCGAGATCGTGGGCCAGCGCGACGGTCTCCACCAGATCCTCGTTGAGGTTGAGGGCGCGCGCCAGCGTGCGCGCGATCTGCGCCACCTCCAGGCTATGCGTCAGCCGCGTGCGGTAATGGTCGCCCTCGTGGTAGATGAAGACCTGCGTCTTGTGGATGAGCCGCCTGAACGCCGTCGAATGGACGATGCGGTCGCGGTCGCGCTGGTAAGGTGTGCGCGTGGGGCAAGGCGGCTCCTCGACGAACCGGCCACGGCTTTCCTCTGGACGCACGGCGTAAGCGGCTAGCGCAGACATGCGCGATCTCCTTGGCTCGCACCAGTGTCCCGCAATTGCCTTGGACGGCCCAACTGCCAAGGTGGCAGGCAAATGCAGGACGCCAAGCTGGTTGACATTGGCGCGCGAACTCCCAAACTCTGTACCGAAGCTTCAAAACAGGCGAACGAAACCTCATGCCGGACAGTGCCAACATAAGCGTTAGCGATAGCGCCGCCAACCGTATCCGGGAAATAATGGCGGAAGGATCGGCACAAAACGCGTTGCGCATCAGCGTGGCGGGCGGGGGATGCTCCGGGTTCCGCTACGATTTCGAGATCGTGGACAGCACCAACGAGGACGATCTCGTCATCGAAAAGGATGGGGCGCGCGTTGCCATCGATCCTATCTCCATTCCTTATATGGCGGGCTCGGAGATCGACTACGTGGACGATCTCATCGGCGCGTCGTTCAAGATCCACAATCCCAACGCAACCGCGTCTTGCGGCTGCGGCACCTCCTTCTCCGTTTAGCGCGGCCGCCGTGCTCAAGGCCGCAACCTGGAACGTCAACTCGGTCAAGCAGCGCGAGAGCGCGGCTGTTGAGTGGCTCAAACAGTCGGCGCCGGACATCGTCTGCCTGCAGGAGTTGAAATGCCAGACCGATGCGTTCCCGCGCGGCGCTTTCGAGGATCTCGGCTATAATTGCGCGGTCAAAGGCCAGAAGTCGTTCAACGGTGTGGCGATCCTTTCGAAATTCCCCATCGACGAAACCGTGACCGCTCTGCCGGGGGACGAAGCGGACGATCAGGCCCGCTATATCGAGGCGGCGATTTCCTTGCCCGGCGGCGGGGCGATCCGCGTGGCTTCGATTTACGCGCCCAACGGCAATCCGGCACCCGGGCCGAAGTACGGCTATAAGCTCGCGTGGCTCTCAAGGCTCAGGGCGCATGCGCAGACGCTTCTGGCCTACGAGGAAGTGCTGGTGCTTGCGGGCGACTACAACATCATTCCGCGCCCGGCCGACGTTTACGACCCCGCCGCCTGGGAAGCAGATGCCCTCTTCCGGCTCGAACTCGCGGCAAGCCTTCCGGAGCATCCTCAATCTAGGGCTCACCGACGCCGTGCAAACCTGCGACAGCCGCGCCGGGCAGTACACCTTCTGGGACTATCAGGCCGGCGCCTGGCAGAAGGATCATGGCTTGCGTATCGACCATATGCTGCTGTCGCCGCAAGCGCTGGCGCGGCTCGCGTCCGCGCATATCGACCGTACCCCGCGCGGTTGGGACAAGCCCTCGGACCATACGCCGGTTACGGTGTTGCTGGAACTGTGAGTTCGCTTCAGCCGGTTGAGGTATGCGCAATGCAGGCAGCGCGGTTTTGGCGGCTTGACAGAAGGCGCCCTGGGCAGCGACATTAACCATTGCCGGTTTGGCGATATTCCAAGGTAGCGGGGGCTTCAATCGCGTCGATAGGGCAATCGCCGGTGCCGCCGGGTTCCGGCCGGTTCCTGTGTACAGCGCAGATGCGCCGGGAGTGGTGCCAGGCGAGGCCGGGGATCGAGCCGGAGTTCGCGCTGCGCGGCCTGCCCGCTGTCCTGCGGCTCATGGCTGGCCGATTGGCGTTCCGTTTGGCGATTGCCGGGCGGGGCTTCTTCCGTCTCAAGTTTGGGCCTTCAAAATGAACAGCCTATCCGCGAATCAACGCGGCGCCCTATGGCTGCTGTTGTCTGCCGCCACGTTCGCCGCCATGAGCGGCTTCAGCAAGAACCTCGGCGGCATGGGCATCCATGCATTCCAAATCGCGTTCTTCCGCAGCGTGTTCGGCCTGCTTCCCCTGTTGCCATTCATAGTGGGCAAAAACGGCGCACCGCTCCGCACCGGGAGGCCACTCATCTATTTTTTCCGTTGCGCCATCGGGATCACGTCGCTGATGGCAAATTTCTACTCGATGACGGCCTTGCCGCTGGCCACGGCTGCGGCGCTCAGTTTCACGCGGCCCCTGTTCCTCGTCATACTTGCCATCCTGTTTCTCGGCGAGACCGTGGGCTGGCGGCGCGGCCTGGCAACGCTGACAGGGTTTGGCGGCGTGATCGTGCTGCTGCATCCAGGAACGGCCATGGCGCAGAACAACAGCATCAGCATGGACGGCGCGGCGTCGGCGGTCTATGCGGCCTTCTCGATGGCGGTGGTCCTGTTGCTGGTGAAAAAGCTATCCAACACGGAACACCCGGTGACGCTGCTGTTTTGGTTTTCGCTCACTTCCGTGCTCGGCACCGCGGGGCCCGCGGTCCTAGTGTGGCACGATCCAATCCCCATGCAATGGGGTGAACTGGTTGCGGTCGGCCTCCTCGGCAGCATGGCTCAATACGCCATCTTTCGCGCCTACCAGATCGGCGAGGCCTCCGTGGTGGGGCCGGTCGACAACTCGCAGATGATCTGGGCGGGCCTGATCGGTAGCCTGTTCTTCGGTGAGGTGCCGGACGGCTTTACCGCCGCGGGCGTGCTGCTCATCCTGGCCAGCACGCTTGGTGTGCTGCGATGGCGATGACCATAAGATGGAGATAGACGAGACGCCGCCCGGACCGCGCTCTTATCTCTTCGGATCGCCGTATGGGCGCGAGGCAAATGGGCCGGTAAACCGGAGACGGGAGACGAGCGTTGGGATTATGTGCCCAGAGCCACAGACGTTTGGTCTCGGACCGAAGCTCCGAAGACCGGGATGGGTCCGAAGTATTCGAGATTGAGCGCGAGGCGGAATCCAGAGGGAACTTATACCAATGCCACAGTGCCAGTTGACCGTCGCCGCACATCATTTCCCGCGTTTCCAGATATTGCGCCCCGGCTTTGCGGTTCAAAGCGATTGAGGCGCCGTTGCCATCGCGGGCATACACTACGGCACTCTCGAAACTGCTTTTCTCCAAAATCCATTTCATTCTGGCCGAATAGAGCAAATTTCCCAATCCCTTGCCCCGGTATTCGTACTTTATATACGACTGCCCTAAAAGGCCGGTTTTTCCGCTCGTATCCTTATCATACGGGACAACAAGACTAATACCAATTAAGTCAACGCCATTAAAAAGACCAATCGCGCAATGCTTGTCGTCTGCTGTGCATTTCCTTTCCCAATTCTCAAAAGGAAATTTACTCTCGACTTCATAGGATGAGACAAAAAGGCCTCCATCTTTCTGCAAGGCCTCTAAGCGAATTTCTCGTAGACTTTTGGCGTCTCCTGGCAATAAAATACGCGTACAAACATCAGACATTTTTCCCCCTACTATACGAATACTATTCCTGCCTCTTCCAAGTTACCTCGGAATGCGCGTCAGCTTCGGGGGCCTGCCCACCGCCTCCACCTCCGCTCATCTGCCTCCCAGGCCTGCTTGTGGGTCACGTTAAATGCCCATTAAGAAGAAAAAGTGACTGCGGAAGATTTAGCGTTGATTTTAAATAATATTTATCTATGTGCTTTTTTCGAGCCTGCTTCCCAATTCTCTTTAAGTACTTACCAAGAAATACAAAGCAGCATGACACATAGTTTCAATAAGAAAAAATTATGCCATGGACCCAGTAATCCCGGCGAGCGAGCGATAGTGCAGCTTGAAGCTCCAGCCCCAACAGGGCGCGCAAACATGGGACTGTGAATACCGGGTCCGGCTCTGCGCCCGCACCTATCGCCCGGTTGCGTTTGACCTTGATTATCATGATGCGATTGATTAGAGCTTGCCCTAGCCCCGAGTGGCGGGGACATATATCGTGCGCCTTTTGTTTCAACTCCTAGTTAAGTGCGCAACCATGTGGCTACCCGGTGTTTCTGCGTTCATATCCCTATTAATGCTCACATTTTCCTGCATTGCCGTGCCGGATATCGCTTGGGCCGAAACTCAAATACGCGTTTCGGTTGCGCCGCCGGAAGACAGCTTGATTTACGAGGCGGTGAAGGTTTTCAAGGATGAGGCGGAGCGACTGAGTGCCGGCAATGTGCACGTCGAGATCTTCCATTCCGCGAAACTGTTCAAGACGGGCGAGGTGCCGCAAGCCGTCCAATCTGGCGCTGTCGAAGCGGGCGCTTCCTGGCTCAGCCTATATATGGATGCCGTACCTGCGGCGAGCATCTTCTCTTTGCCCTTCCTGTTCACAAAGCAGAAAATGGCGGCAGCGGCCGCCGCACCCGAAAACGGGATCAGAGGCCCGATAGACGAAAATATTCTTTGGGCCCGGAATACTCGCGTCCTCTTCTGGGCTCCCTTTCCGGCCGTGACGTTCGCCTCGAAGGGGTACGCGGTCACGTCGCCGGAATTGATAGCGCAAAAGAACGTCAGAGTTTTCGGCTCCGTTCTCCCCGGCTTCATAAAGGCATGCGGTGGCATACCCGTACCGCTCAGCGGGACGGACCTGCCTGCCGCTTTCGCAAGCGGAAAGATCAGCGCCACCGTCACGGCTCTGGACGTTTTTACGTCGTTGAAACTGTGGGAGGTGGCGGACCATGTCAATGTTGCACGGCCGATCCATGACGAATGGGTTCTCGCCATGAACGCGCATTTTTGGAACGGCCTGGATCCCGAAACTCAGCGCATCCTGAAGGAGGCTGGGCGGGTGGCCGAAAAGTCGGCCCGGGACAATGTCTCGCAATGGGAACAGAAGACCGTCGAGCTGATTGCCAGTCATGGCGTTGAGGTTACGCACATCAGCGACGACGATATCATGTCATGGAAGTCGTGCTCTTCCGACATCCCGGAGGGCTATCTTGCGAACTCGGGCAAACTCGGGATGAAAATGCTGGATGCCTACCGCAAGCTTCTAGTTTCGCTCAATTAGCCTGCACATAATGAGCGTTCAGGCAGTCGAAACAGCCTGAGCCGAGGGCCGAAAAGCGACAACCTCGCTCATCGGCACACGGCCGGGTACTCCAGGATTCCGTGCGAACAACTTGGTTTCCGATTTGTAAATCTATTTGCGCAATAATCCAGATCCGTCATTAGGATTTCCAGCCACACGGCTGTGGAAGCGGGAGGGAAATGTGCGCATGAATTTGCAGCCTGCCAAAGTCCTCTCTGGCGTTTGGCAAGGTTTTCTGGCGATGCGCCAGGAAGAGCGCGAGCGCAATTGGTTGAAGAAGCAAGACGAACTCGAACGCAAGCGCATCGAGCGTGCCGACAAGATCAAGCATGCACTGATCGTGCTTGAAGCCGCGCGAAACCGGAGAATCCAAGGCAGCGAAAGCCAAGCATAGCTTTCGCCCGGGCTACTGCAGCCTCGTCATTGCGAGGCTGCAGGCCGAAGCAATCTGGTTCCGCCGGTCAGGCAGAGGGCAGCGTACCCATGCTGGTGACATCGGCTTTCGGCCGTTCGCCCGGCATCGACGTGCCCATCACGATATAATAGACCGTTTCGGCGATGTTCGTGGCGTGATCGCCCATGCGCTCGATGTTCTTGGCGCAGAAAAGCATGTGCGCGCAGAACGTAATGGTGCGCGGGTTCTCCAGCATGTAGGTCAGAAGCTCGCGGAACAGGGAATTGTTGAGTTCGTCCACTTCCCGATCCGCGCGCCAAACCTCTACAGCCGCATCCGTATCCTTGGCTGCATAACTCTGAATGACGTTCTTGAGCTGCTCCAGGACCAGTTCGGCCATGTGCTGAAGCCTGAGCGTCACGCCGCCGGCCAGGCGGAACTCTTCCGGCGACAGCATCGACCGTTTCGCGACATTTTCGGCCAGATCGCCAATGCGCTCAAGATCGTTGGAAATACGCAATGCGCCAACGATTTCGCGCAAGTCCACCGCGACGGGCTGGCGGCGCGCAATAGTGGCGACGGCTTTGTCCTCGATTTCCCGCTGCAACGCGTCCACATCGGCGCCGGCGGAAACCACTTGCCGGGCCATGGTATTATCTCCGCGCTCCAGCACTTCGCTGGCGGCCGAGATCTGCTGCTCGATGAGCTGAGCCATCGCTCTGATCTTGCCTGAAATCTCCTTGAGATCCGCGTCGAACGCCTTGGCGGTGTGCTCGTCCATTCCTTCCTCCAGTGACAGGGGCGCGCAAGCCTTGCGCTCTCGCGATCCGGCAGGCTACCAAAGCTTCGCAACAGTCATGTGACGAATGGCCCCGGCCCCAAGCCTGCGCCGCGCGCGCTGGGGATGACGGGACTTCGCAGTTCATAACAAACCGTTTACATCGCCTACGCGCCTATCGTGCTTAATGCGGGGATGGTTAATCGATGGACCACGAGTTCCCAAGAGGCCGATTTCTTCAAAAAAACGCTCGTTTCGGGCCGATTTCCAGCTTTCAAAACTACGGTTAAATATAATTCCAGATCGCGGATTAACTATAACCGGATGACACGCAGATCGATATTCCAATTCGAATCAATAACATAGGATACTAACCTTTCCTCAACGTTTTTCTGCTATATTGTTACAACATCGATCGGCACTCTAAAGTTCCCAAAATGAGTAGAAAATCCTGCAAGCATATAGAGGCCAACCGGACGCAAGCCTCCTCCACCGCCCGGCCTGCGGGGAATGCGATAGGGATTATGCCCGGTTTTCCCTGTATTTCCGGGCTTCCGGTGTTGACAGCCCTGTGTTTTAGGGGGCACAGGGGAACGGCGTTACCGAATCCACGGGACTCAGCGTGTTTCAAAGCGCCGTGGAATCAGCTAGCGCAGCTACATGGTGCGGCCCAGAGCCTGATTGCCTGGACCGCCTGGGCCAAATGAGAGGGAAAAACAAATGGCAATCAAACCAGCAGCCGCAAAGCCCAAAGCGGCCCCTGCCGCGAAGCCGGCCGCCGCAGCCAAAGCCGCGAAGGCGCCCGCCGCCGCAGCAGTTGAGCTTATCACGCTCCGTCAGCTCGCCGTCTCGATCAGCGAGGCAGAGGGGCTGTCGCAAAAGCAAACGAGCAGCGTTCTCACCGCAACCATCGCCCTGATCGGCGAGCACCTGAAGAAGGGCGCGAAGATCCGCATCGCCGGACTTGGCACGCTTGAGGTCCGCAAGCGGCCGGCGCGCATGGGACGGAACCCGGCGACGGGCGAGCCGCTGAAGATCAAGGCCAGCAAGAAGGTTGCGTTCCGCGCTGCCAAGGATCTTAGCGAGGCCATCTAGAGTGCGCCCGGAAAAGCGCGAAGCGGTTTTCCGGTAAAGACGCACGGCGAAACAAAGACTTAGAGACCGCTTTCGATGCAATCGAAAGCGGATAGGCTCTAAGCCGGATCGGGGCGGCGCTGCGCCGCCTCCTCCATCCGCTGGCCATTTTTCACAGCCTGCCTGCAGCGGGCAGGTCAAAGCTTGGAGCATAGCCAATGTTAAGCGAAGACCTGTCTAATTCCGATGAAGCTGCCCCTGAGGCCGTCTCGACGCTTGAAGCCCTCGACGACGTCGCCGGGGATATCGAGACCATCGTCCTGAACCTTGGAGGGGCGGAGGAACGCGAGACGTATCTTGCGCTTGCCGACGAGTACGATTCCTACGCCGATGAACTGGACGAACCAGGGTTGAGAACTCCAGAACAGAGCGCCCGGCTTTCGGAACTCGAAAAGCAGATGGAAGAGGCTTTCAGCGAAATCTTGCAAGAATGCCCTGAGCATATCAGCAAACTGTACGAAGCGGTTCGCGAGGCCATCAGCTCCGAGGAAGCATCTGAGGCGTAAACCCGTTCTCTAAGCTCGCATCGCGGTTCGTAGACCTTCTACCGCGATGCGAGCTTTCTTTCTGCCACGCATTAAGACTGGCGTGGCCCGCGTATCAGCATCAGAATTGCTTCGATACGCCGCCAATGATTAGCTTGTTCGCTATCGTTTTTCTTTTCGAACGCGGCAGCCTTGTGAGCGGCTTGGGCGATAGCCTTCTGGCCATGCGCTTTCCATAGTTGCCGCGCATGGACGTGCACGCTGCTTTCCTGCATGATCTCATCCTCCTTGGCGCGCAATCCGCCGCGCGGATGCGCCCCTGTTGGCGAGCCCCAGCACCGTCAAGCGCGCAAGTCTACACCCTGAAGCATCCCGGTTGCAATTCTGGCGGGCGCATCCAGACGCCAAGCATTACACGGTAGGCAATATTTCGAAAACCTGCGGAGCCGGCCCGCCTTCCTCCACGATTGAGACGCCGCTCACCTTGGCGGCAGGCGGCCCCTCGCGGCAGCGCCGCAGCATATCCTCTACGCTCGCGCAGGCCCCCGAAAACAGCGCCTCGACCGCACCGTCGCGCCGGTTCCGCACCCAGCCGCGAAGCCCCAGCACCTTCGCAGTGCGCTCCGTCCAGGCCCGGTAAGCCACACCTTGGACGCGGCCAGTAATCGTCACGCGCACTGTGCGCTTCTCCATGTCAATCATGCTCGCATTCATAGAGGCACCGCTCAACACACAACCAGAATCGATACAGCCGGCGCGGCCCGGCCTGAGCTCCACAGGATAGGGCCTATGCAGGTATGGGTAACGATGAACGCAACATTTGCCCTTCCAACCCCGTTGGGTTCTTTATATTTTCTGCTTTCGTATGTAAGCTAATCATAAGTGGAACAGCAAATGCGGTTAGGTTGCAGCTATGCCATAGGGGACGTTCGGCGCATCCCTGTGGTATTCTAGGCCTCAAGCGGAGGGGCGATGTATTCTTTTAGCGTGCCAGAGGAAAGTGCCCGGCATGCGGCTACACGCAACTCAGGGCTCAAAGCCGTGGGGGCCATTCCCTGGGGCACGCACTTCTGCCAGTTTTACGCCAGCAAGGAAGATCTCCTCGAAACGATCGTGCCCTACATGAAAGCGGGGCTCGAAGCGAACGAATTCTGCCTGTGGGTAACCTCGCCAGTACTCGGTACATCCGAAGCTGAAGCTGCCTTGCGGCAAGCGGTTCCTAATCTTGACCGCTATTTGGCGGAGCGCCGGATCGAGATCGCCGATGGCCAGCGCTGGTATAAGGAAAGCGGCAGTTTCAATGCAGGCAAGGTGGTGGATAAACTGAGCGCCGCGCTCAAGCGTGGCCTCGATGGGCTGCGTGCAGCGGGTACGGGCGCTCTTTCCTGGCTGGAACGGGAGGCTTGGCCCGAGTTCATCGAGTATGAAAAGGATTTGGACAGAGCGACGGGCTTGAGGCGTATGCTGGTGCTCTGCTCCTACCCTCTCGACAAATGCGGGCCAGGCGAAATCATAAACGCCGCGGCCAATCACGCATTCTCACTTATACGCGGCGGCGAGGGCTGGCAGGTCCAGGAAAATACCGCGCGCCGCAGAATGGAGCGCGAGTACAAGAAGTTCGTATCGCTCGCCGATAACAGCTCCGAATTCATCGGCATCTGCGATATGGATTTCGTACCTTCCTATATCAACAGCGCGGGCCTCAAGATGATCGGCCTGGACGATCTGGGGCAATTCCAGCAGGCATCGGTCAGGGATCTGTTTTTCCCGGAAGATCAAGACCTCATCCATTCAAAATACCTTCCGCGCGTCTTTGCCGAAGGGCAGGTGGAATTCGAGATCCGCTTCCGGCACTTCAAGACCGGCAAGCCCATATGGATGATCTGCACCATCTTTTTCATCCGGGGCGGCAAAGGCGAGCCCATCGGACTGGCGACCGTCAGCCGGAACATTACCGATCGCAAGCGTGCCGGCGACGCCGCCAAGTGGAACGCCCAGCGCAACGAGCTCTTGTCCGCCGTCGCCGCACGGCTGCTCAGAACCCGCGATCCGCAAGCCGAAGTCCGGGGGCTTTGCCGCAGGATCATGAGCTTTCTTGGCTGCGACGTATTCTTGAATTTTCTCGTGGACGAAGCAGAAGCGCGCCTGCGCCTCAACGCCTTCGCCGGCATGTCCGAAGACGAAGCACGCGCGGCCGAAACTCTGGATTTCGGAGGATCGGTGTCCGGGAACGTCGCGCGGGCAAAAAGCAGGATCATCGCCGAATACATTTCAAGCAGCGATTCTCACCTGACAGCAGCAATGAAAGCCCGCGGCGTCGAGGCCTATTGCTGCCATCCGCTCATGGATCAGGACCGGGTAATCGGCACATTGTCGTTCGGCACCCGCTCCAGGCAAAGATTTGCCAGCCGCGAGATCGAGCTTATGGCGGCGGTGACAAACCTTGTAGCGCTGGCAATCAGCCGCATTCAGACCGAGCGGGCGCTGCACGAAAGCGAAAAGCAGTTGCGGCATTTGGGGGACAGCCTGCCGGATAGCGCGGTTTACCGTTACACGCACGAGGCTGACGGCACACCCCGCTTTCTGTACCTGAGCGCCGGTATCGAGCAGCTGACCGGTATCAAGTCCGGCGATGTGCTCCGGGATGCCGGTGCGCTGCACAGTAGAATCCTGCCGGAGCACCTGCCTGCTCTTCTGGAGGAGGAGCACCGGAGTGCAGCGGCACTCTCCGACTTCGAGATGGAAGTGCCTATGCGCAGGCTGGACGGCGAAATCCGCTGGATACGGTTAAAATCCAGGCCTCAAAAAATGGCGGATGGACGCGTCATATGGGATGGGGTCCAGACCGACATCACCACCCGCAAGAAAATGAGCGATGCCCTGCGTATGAGCGAGGAACGCCTCCGCACCATCGTCGGCACGGCCCTGGACGGCATCGTCGTCATCGATGCCGAAGGAGATATTCAGTCCATCAATCCCGCGGCGGAGCGGATGTTCGGGACCAGCTCCGCTGAAGCGGTGGGGCAGAACATCACCGTATTCATGCCCGAGCACTACCGCTTGCGTCACCGCCTCCGCATTGCGGCATCGGCAAAAGCCGGAACTCCAAGTTTCCAGCAGGCCGAGGTCGAGGGGTTGCGAGGCGATGGCTCGGCGTTTCCCGCCGAACTCTCGATCGCCGCCTGGGAAGCTGGCGGAAGGCGCTACTTCACGGGCATCATCCGCGACGTAACGCAGCGCAAGAAGCGCGAGGAGAAGATCAATATCCTTCTCCGTGAGGTCAATCACCGCTCCAAGAACATGCTGAGCCTCGTCCAGGCTATCGCCTCGCAGACGGCTGCCAGGGAGCCGCGTGAGTTCGTCCGCCAATTCTCCGAGCGCATCCGGGCGCTCGCCGCAAGCCAGGATCTGCTGGTGAAGAGCCATTGGCAGGGCATCGATATCGAGGAACTGGTGAAATCGCAGCTGGCGCATTTCCGCGACCTGCTGAGCGGCAGGATCGAGGTCAAGGGGCCGCCACTGCGCGTCACCGCTTCGGCCGCGCAATCCATCGGCATGGCCATCCACGAGCTTGCCACCAATGCGGGGAAATATGGCGCTCTTTCGAGCGTCTCCGGACGGATTGCTATTGCTTGGAGCCTGAAAGAAGCCAGCAACGGCACCCGGCGCTTCGCCCTGAGCTGGATCGAGAGCGGCGGCCCGCCCGTACCGGTGCCCGCGCGCCGCGGTTTCGGCTCCATCGTCGTCGAGATCATGCCCCGGATGGAACTGGATGCTGACGCTGGGCTGCAATTTGCGCCGGAGGGGCTGCGCTGGCACCTCGACTGCCCGGCATCCGCCGTGCTTGAAGCGGATAACGGCCCTTCCGCTTACCGGATGATCGCTCAGTAAGCGTAAGCGGGCCGCGCGAAGACTTTCCGTCCGGACTTGACAGATCGCCGGGGATGGCCCAGTTATGTTAATGTAACTCACATTTACATAGAGGTTACGCGATGCACATGGTTGCGAAACTGGACGACTTCGGCAGACCCGCCTGGATCGTGCTGACGGCCGTCTCGTTCATGATCTGGTGGCCTATAGGCTTGGCTGCCTTGGCTTTTACGATAGGGAGCGGACGCATGGGATGCGGATGTCACGGGACTGCGGGCTGGCGGGAACGCCGCGAGCGCTGGCGCGCAATGCGCGATGAATGGCGGGCGATGAGATGGGGCGGCTACAGCGCGGCTCCTAGCACCGGCAATGCCGCTTTCGACGAATACCGCAACGAAACGCTGAAACGGCTGGGAGACGAGCAGAAGGAGTTCTGGGGCTTCCTCGACCGCCTGCGCCGGGCCAAGGACAAGGCTGAGTTCGACCAGTTCATGGACGAGCGGCGCAATGCCCCTCCCGGTGAACCTTCCAGGAACTGATAGGGGGCGCCAACCGGCGCCCTTTTCGCGTTGCGTTCTTATCTTTTCTAAATGCTTTCCACTGTATCTTTAGAAAAACTTAGGGCCGCGATACGCAACGGAAAATGCCTACTAGCACAGACAAGATGCTTCCCCGCGCGATAAATAATACTGCCAACTGTTGCTCTCACGTTACAGTAAGCCTCCGCTTTCCCAGCTAGAATAATCGTATTCGAATAACAAAATGTCCGGGGCAGAACTGCCGCGGAATAAAAAGAAGTGTGAGTTTGGGGAGGGTAGTATGACGTGGAAAGTCTCCGCGGCGGCAGCCGCGCTCGTGGCCGGAATAGGCAGCACAGCCGCTTACGCAACCGATGGCTACTTTATGGACGGGTATGGCGTAAGCCAGACCGCGCTCGCAGGCGCAGGCGTCGCCTACAGCCAGGATGCAATGGCCATTGCACTGAATCCAGCGGGCTTGACCCATGTGGACGATCAGACGGTGGCGGGTATGGCGATCTTCATGCCGTTCCGCTCTTACGAGGCCGGCGGCGCAGGCGGAGCGCTATCGGTCACCAGCCAGGACTCCCACAATAACTGGTTTCCCGTTCCGGATTTCGCCTACGCTAAGCATCTGGACGCGGATACCGTGCTTGGCATCGGCATGTATGGCAATGGCGGCATGAATACCCGCTATAGCGGCAGTGTTTATCAGGGCTCCGGTCCGCTGACTGGGGTGGACCTGAACCAGGCATTCATGTCTGTTTCGCTATCCAAGCGCTTTGGCAACTTGTCGGTGGGTGTTGCACCGACCATGGCGATGCAGCTCTTCAGGGCGAACGGGCTGCAAGGATTCTCTGGGTTTAGCGCCGATCCAGGACAGTTTACCGACCGGGGGTACTCTTTCTCCTACGGCGGCGGCGTCCGCGCTGGCATCGAATATGATGTAACTCCGGCCCTCCACCTGGGTGTGGCGGGCAGCACCAAGATGTATATGACCCCCTTCGATCAATATAAGGGCCTGTTTGCCGGCGGAGGCAATTTCGACATTCCGGCCTCGATCACCGCGGGCGTGTCCTACGATGTGCGGCCAAGCATCACTGTGATGTTCGACTACAAGCGCATTTTCTACGGCGATGTCGCCGCCATCGCGGACCCGTCCACGAACATGGCTCCATTCGGCTCAAGCAATGGGCCTGGCTTCGGCTGGAGCGACATAAACGTGTACAAATTCGCCGCCGAATGGCGGTATAGCCCGGCATGGACGTTCCGGGCCAGGCTATTCCTACAACGACAGCCCGCTCAATACCCGCGATATGATGTTCAACATCCTGGCACCTGCCACGGTTCAGCATCATATTACTGGCGGCTTCAAGTACCGCTGGTCGGAAAACATGGATGTGGAGTTCTCGGCAATGTATGCGCCGGAGGCTTCGATCAGCGGCACAACCCCAGCGGGTTACGGCGCGCAGCCCGTTGAAGCCAAGATGTATCAGGTCGAAACCACGATGGGCATCGTCTACCACTGGAACGGCCGCCGGGAACTCGAACCCTTGAAATAGCAGGTGCGGCTATTCCCGCTGCCATGGATGCCAGAAAAAGCAGCCAGCCAGCTGCTTTTTCTCTTTCTGGGGCTCCAGCTTCAATTCGAAGGCAGCAACTTTTATTTTCCGGGCGTGAACAACGTTGCGTTCCGCACTCCCGCCAGCGCGAAATCTGGCGGCAAAATGGCAGCAGTGGCCGTGTAAGAACGGAAAATGGCCAAAATCCGGGATGAAGCCAAGCAACCGAGTTCTAGAATTGCTCTTCCGCAGCCAGCCTGGAGTTCCGCCACGATGCGAACGCTCGCTCTGATCTTGCTATGCTCAGTATTCTCTGCAAGCGCCGTGGCGAAAGACGCGGGCGGGCTGTTCGACAAGCCGCTCAAGACTGAAAAGGTTCCGCTTCCCGCCGATCCGCAGAACCCGCAAACCAAGGTTACAGTTGCTTGTTTCCATTTCAAGGACTTCGCCGTCAAACAGATCGACCGCGGCGAGATCGGAGCGGAGCTTTCCATCGTTCCGCTTGACGCCGGTACCGGGGCGTACAAGTGCCGCGAAGCAGCCGCATCGGGCGAGATCGCGGTAGATGCCAAAGAATGGTCCGGCTACTTCAAGGGCGTTAAAGGCGCCTACATCTTTTTCGATGCAGACGACGGCCATAATGGCGGCGTGGGCTTTGCCATCTATAGCGCGCCGGGCGGCAAGAAGCTTTTCGACGATACGTCCAAAACCATGCATGCAGTTGAGCTGACGCCATCCGGCCTCACGCTGCGCTATACGAGGGTCTACGAAGCTGGCTGCTCGCTCTATGCCGATCCAGCCGGCTGTTGGACCAAGGTCAGGCAGGCCACGGGGCTCACGCAGACCTCTGCACCAGATTGCGCCGCGCCCTACAAGGCGGAAGAGAAGCGGATGAAGGGCACGCCCAATCAGGCCGGGGTTGCGTCCTTGCCCAGCGTGGTAGACTACGAGGCGCAGACGGTGCTGCAGGGCGGACAAGCGCAAATTTCTGCCGCGGCAGGGAAGACTGCTTGCCGTCTTGGGGACTAAGCGAAGGCGGCAGTAGCTGTTGGTGCCGCGCAGATAGGCGCCCTATTGGCCGCTGGCGGGCGCGGCTCCTTCGTCCGGCCCTGCCCCGATGGCGGCAAGCTCCTCGCGCACGCTCAGGAAATTCACGAAATTCGCCTCGGACACAGTGCCCGCAAGCTTCGAACCTTCAAGCACGGCCAAATGCCCAATCCCATTCGATTGCAGCTTGCGCAGAGCTTCGACCGCCGGTGCGGAGGGCGCTACCACCGTATCGTGCGTGAAGCTCGCGGCAATGGCGCGCGCATAGGTATCGCGCCACTCCGATTGCGGCGCCCTCCGGAGCTGCTCCGGCCCCACAAAGCCGATAGCCTGACCATCGTCGGCAATGATCACGAACTTGCGGTTCCGTTTGTAAAGATAGTCCCGCACAAGCTCGTCCACTGTGATGCCTGGCGGCGCAGACAGGGGCGCACGGTCCATCAAATCCGCGACCAGCGCTCCCTTGAGGCTGAGCGCAGTGGCTGTCTGGTTACGCGATTGCGACGCGGCTGCAGCCAGGAACAAGCCGATAAGGATCTGCCACGTACCCGCAAGCGTCTCGCCCACAAGCACCTGGGCTGCCCCCAGCACCACGAGAAAACCGCCGAAACCGGTGCCAAACATGGAAGCGATCCGGGTCGCGCGCCTGAGATTTCCCGTACGCCACCACAGGATCGAACGCAGCACGCGCCCGC
The DNA here is from genome assembly GCA_963767435.1 of uncultured Alphaproteobacteria bacterium. Lineage (GTDB taxonomy): Bacteria > Pseudomonadota > Alphaproteobacteria > Rhizobiales > Rhodomicrobiaceae > Rhodomicrobium. The sequence goes on along the minus strand of CAVYEY010000002.1, from coordinate 11,562 downwards.
CGTCGAGAGGAAAAGCCGGAACCAGATTGAACAGCGCCAGCACGGTATTGGTGAGCGCGAGAAATTTCAGAACCTGCCGGCCTATCTCCCAGCCGGCAGCGTCCGCCACAATATAAGCCGCGTAACAGACCCCGGAAATGACTATGCTGGCGACGGGCCCGACGATCGCCACCCAGAATTCCGAGCGCGGCGTGGCCGGTTCCTGCCTGAGTTCCGCAACGCCCCCGAATATGAACAGCGTAATCCCGCCAATCGGCAGCCCAAAACCGCGCGCCATCACCGCATGCGCCAGTTCGTGCAGAATGATGGAGAGGAAGAGGCCGAACGCACCCGCAATGCCCATGGCCAGGTAGGCCGCCATCCCCTGATGCGGGACTTCTTCCGGGAAAACGTGCGTGCTGAGCGTCAGCACCAGGTAGAACGCAAGGAAGAACCACGAAATATCGATGCTGACGCGGAAGCCCAGCAGTGAAAATAGACGAATGCGGGCCGGAAACATGCGGCTCCTCCAAGGCGGGTTTAGCGGGTGCCAGCCGGGGCTGCCCGCCTTGCATATGTGAAACGGTAAGCGCCGAAGTTCAAGCGCTGCTTTCGCCCGCGCCGTTTGCGGGAATTGCACGATGGCGGACTTGTTCGCGGGGGCACAAATGGGGGTGCGGTAATTCACCGCCCGCAATTGCCAGCAAGGACGAACGGAGCCCAAATGCTTGGATGAGAAATCCTTGGACCGGCGTGCGGACAATACTCCCAGCTCTGCCTGATCCGGCGCTCGCTTCAGCCGTATCAAGCGAAGTTTCACAAGACCGGCGACCGGCTTTGCCCCGCCGGCTGCCCCGAAAACGATGTGCGGCGAAATGCCTCCCAGATTTGCAAAGGAGAAATCGCAGTCGCCTGGCGCGGCCAAGCCGCGTGTATGTAAAGGTTAATGCAACCTAAGCGTTGCCTTTCGAAGCGCTCGCGTAATAATAGCGAATGTCTCCTTCCTCTGGCCGCAAGATCGGCTAGAGGGCCCCTTCGAGGGTTAGTATCATGCTTTTAGTCATCCAAGCGCTCGCGATTATCTGTCTCCTCATCGGCGTAGCGCTTGGCTGGCTGATTTTCGATGACCATCGCGGCGGGTAGAGGGCATCCCGCAACTGCCTGCAGGGTTCGTGGGGGGGGCCTGCGGGCAGCTGCGGGGCACCTCAAGCCGCTCCCCCCTTTCCAGAATCCCCCCGCCTCCCTGCAATCACCTTCCTCCTCACTCCTCGCACCCGCGTTAAAAAGCGGTCTTTCCCCGGCCCGCGGATGGAGCTTTGCGATTGTTAACGGACAGTGACTTTCGCTAGGGTCCGTGGCTTGCTTGATGCCGGCATGGTTAACGCGCCCGGCGGGTGCTCTCAACGGCCCGGTTCGCGCGCATCGTTTCACGTTTTGGCGGCCCATTAGCAGCAGGAAGCAGCCGCCCGCTAAGAATCGCAAGCGGGGCCGGCAGTTGATAGCCAATCTCTGCTCAAAGGCACGCCTGCGTCGAAAGTACTAGTACAGCCCGCCGGAAGTTCGCACCCCATTGGCGGCGCGCTCGCAAGCGAACTTCCGGCGGACAAGCTGTACTAGAATTCAATAGTTTGCTAGTACGCCTTATCCGCAGGAAATCCTTTCGGTGCCAGCCGCATAGGGGTGAGGATTTCCTGCGGGGCGTACTAGCTTGATCCAAATCGATGAAGCCACGCTCCGAACACCTTTATTGTGTTTAGAATATAGAAAAGTGTTGAAAGATTTGGGTGCCGATGGAGGAAAGTGCGAGGGGGCGCGGTATGAAACCCGAAGCGTGCCGTTCAGTCGAACGGCAGGCAACCCGCATGCTGCAGATGATGCGCCGGCTCGAAGTCGATCCGGGCACACTGATCCGTTTGCGCCACGGCGAGGCTTATACCGAGGCGCGGACGCGCTGCTTTGCTTGTGTCACAACCGCCGAGTGCCTCCGCTGGCTCGATGGCTATGTTTTGGATGACGAAAATCCCGGCTTTTGTCCAAACCTGCAACTTTTCCGCTTCTTGCAAGGCAAGACAGTGCACTTGCTATTGCAGGAGCCGGCAGTTCAGCCAATGATAGGCGGCCGGATACCCGGCCCCCCCGCTGCGATCCAGGCGGAAGAAGCTGGACCGGGCCCGAATTAGCCTGCTAACAGCGAAAGCCTGCTTGAAGCGGGTGCCGGCGCATGCTATGAAACCCGCCTTGGACGGACACGTAGCTCAGCGGTAGAGCACTACGTTGACATCGTAGGGGTCACAGGTTCAATCCCTGTCGTGTCCACCATTAAAATCAATAACTTAGTACGGAAGTTGCCCGGCTTTAAGTAGGAGGCTAGGTTCAGGGAACCTCCTTGCAGGTTATTGTGCTATTTTTGAACCTCAAAATCGGCATCAATCGCCCATTTTTGGGGAGCCTCCAGGTTCAGTGCCTTATCCACAACCGAGACCGCCGGCGTATGAGGTGGCGATCCGTCCTCCAACTGCGAGCGCAACGCGCCCCTTAAATACGTTAGCCAATCTGTAAAATACGCCTTACGAGCCAGTACGGCTAAAATCCGACGTTAGCCAATCTAGACCGTTGTTTTTCCGCGGCCAGTTTATTCCCCCCCTCCGCCAAGGCCTGCTTCGCAGGATCGATCTTAGCGCCGGCCCAGCGCTGGATGCCTGCCCTCCGATCAGATTTCCTCAACCAGCCCGCCAAGATCCAAACGCAATTCCTCGCCCGTCACGCCGAAGTGCACTTTCAGCTCCTCCATCCGCTCCTCCAGCCGCATAAGCGTGAGCCCAAGCTTCTCGATTTGCTCTGGGGCAAGCCGTCCCCCTTCAACCCGGCGCAGGGCCTGCCGCTCGACGAGTTGGCGCACCACCTCCACCAGGCTCAGCACAAGCCGGGCCAAGTCGTGTTGCACGGTGTCGGAATCGAGGTCCAACCGGCCTCTTTGCGGACCAATAGCGCCGGCCACGCGCTGAGCCTCAGCCAGTTCCTTTGCAGTTGGGTAGCTGGCATCGGCAATTTCTAAGGCCGTGGCGCTTTGCATCGTGAAGCTCCTTAAGCGATACCGGACGGCGCATCGGACGCCTCCGGCACACTGACGAAAGAGTAAGGCGGCCAGGGGCCTGAAGCCAGGATGTCCAGGCTCTGTTCCGGCGAACGTATTGCGGCGACCGCCTCTTCGAAAGCATCCAGCCGCTCTGCCGGTAGTAAGAACGCGATGGATACCCCCGCGGCATCCGAAGCCGATGTGATGGGGTGCCATTCAACACGGCTCGCCTGCGCGCCCAGCCGTTCTATGAGCATGTCCGCCAATTCCCGCGCCTCGCGCTGCCGGGACAGGCTACGGGCCGACAAGATTCGTTTGGCCGCGAGATAGCGCATACCTGGGCCGGCATCCGCTGGAACGGGGTCTGCCTCGCTTTCCGGCAACAGCGCAGGCACCTCCCGCCTTTCCGCCCGCACATTAATCTCCACCTGGCCGCGCAAGCGCAACAGGTCGCTGGCATAAACATCGTACGCTTGCCCCAGATGCCTTCGCAGCCCGTCCAGCCCTGCGAATGCCGTGCCGAACCGCACCGGCAGCACTGTGCCGTGAGCCAGGAAAGCCTCGACGACGCAAAAATGCCTGCGCAAATTCGCCTCGCTCGCCTCAGGCAGCCCCTGCCGCAGCTCCCCTGTCACCGCCGCAATGCCATCGAACGGGAGCATGGAAACAGCTCCGTCCTCTAGCCCCAGCGGCAGCGTTTCAGGCAATGCCAGCGCGCCGGTTATCCCGTAGAGATAGAGCAACGGCTTTCTCCGCGCTGCGCCGCGCCATCCTGCGAAGCCGCTGGGAGCGCGCGGTCTTGAGGCCCGCATTTCAAGCGAGCTGCCGTCTCGACCGAACTCGCCAGCACCTTCAAGCCCACGTAAATCAGGTCGACACCCGCAATCGAGATCGTCAGGTCGCCATATATCACGACGCCCTTGTTCAACACCCTGTCGAGCATTTCCGAAAGGGCCAAACCGTCGCCTGGCGAAACCAGCTCAGACATCCGGATTCTCCCCGGATGGCAGCGATACGAAATTGTAGGGCGGCCAGGGGCCCGTCAGCGCACAGCTCAAGCCTGCCGTGGCGAGCGGGCCGCGCATGGCATCCAGCGCGTTGTGGAACTCCGCCTCCGCCGGGGTCTCGACCAGATAGGCCGCGTTGAGCACCTTGATCCACCCACTCTTGTCTGCCGAAGAGAGGCTCCCACAGGCGCGGATGTGCACGCTCTGCCGGGCCAGCACATCGAGCTGCTGGTGAACCTCCATGGCACCTGCGCTCAGTAGCGCCTGCGCTTCCGCCTCGATGGCCGATTTCATCTTCTTGCGGATAAAGAAGGCCATGCCCTCCGAAGCGCCGGCCAGCTCCGCCCTCAGGGGTTCCAGCGATGGCACGGCTTCGGCGGCGGCGTGCGCGGTGTTGACGTTGCCCGACAGCTTCAGGCCCCATTCCCGGCATCCGGCCACGCGGTCCAGGGTCTCCTCAAGCGAGGCTTCATGCCGCTCGATAAAGGCGGCAAGCAACTCGAGGCTGCGCAAGATGGTTCCGAATTTCGACGGCGCCAGCGGAAAACGGCTGGCCAGTTCCGCCAAAACCTGATGGTGCGCCACAGCACGGCTTCTGGCCCACTCCTCCTGATCGGCGCCTGCTTCGGGCGCCGCCGCCTCTTCAGGAAACGCACTGACGATTGCCGCCAGGCCCCGAAACCGCACAAGCTCCACCGGCCGGCCTGGCACAACACCTTCGCACTCCGCACGCGGCAACGCCCCGCCGCCGGAACCTGCCCGGGCCACGCCATAGACGTAGATGTGATCGTTCGCTGCGAGCGCCGCCGCTATCATGCCGCGCCTCTCTCCCGTTCCTGGGACGCAACCCTTCTCTGGCCGGCAACCTCAAGCAGAACGGGCTCGTCCAGGCCATCCCCGCCGCCCCCCCTCTGAGCTTTCGCACAGGCCAGCAAGAGCCGGTACGCCGCGGTCAGTTCCTCCATGCGCCCGTCTTCCGGCTGGCTTCCAGCCGCAGCCAAATCCGGATGGTGCTCCCGTGCGAGCCGCCGGAATGCAGAGCTGATATCCTTCTGCGTGAGCGGCCCCGTGATTTCCAGGGCCTGTCTGGCGCGGGCGATTGCCTGCGCGGAAGGGAAGGTCACCTGCAAAGTTGCGAAGCTCGACGGCGGCAAAGGGCCTACACAGCGCAAGGTCAGCCGGCCGCCAAATTCCGCATCGAAACGTTCGAGCGCATGATCGAGTTTACCCGCATCGGTCTTGGAGATCAGAACGGCCAGATTGGCGGCCATGCGGTCGTCCATCGGTGCGTTGAAGGCGATGTCCATAACGGCAGGGCCAAGCACTTCGTTGAGCCGGGTCTGCATGGCTAACCGCCGGCGGTCCAGCGCAGCCTTAACCATTTGACCAATTCTTACCGCCGCAGTCTCGCTTGCGCCAAGCTGGGCTTCCTTCCGCACCGCGGCGATGCCGGGCTCAGTTGCGATTTCCGCGAAAACGGTTTCCAGCTGCCACAGCACTACGATTTCCATCTGCGTGCAGCCGCTGAACTCCGCCAGCATGCCTGCGAGCATGTCGCGCTGCCCCCGCAAGAGGCTCCGTATCGCAGCTTCGCTGGGCGCAACCGTGCCGAATTTCACCGGCAGTACGGTAGTCCGCTTCATGGCGGCTTCAAGCACTTCCTGATGGCTGAGGAGCAGCCGCACGGCCGTTTCCCGCGAAAGCTCCCGGAGGCCTCCCTTCGGCGGCGTCCCAACAATAGCGCTGAGCCCGCCATGCTCCAGCTGGGTTACGCCACCCTCTACTCCAGAGACTTGGTCGAGCGGCAGCTGGGCCGTGCCTGCGATGCCATAGAGATAAAGCGTATTAGTCATTTCAAATCCGGCAGTTAGAGCCAATTCGTAGGTGCCCGTATACGCAGGCGAACTGCTAAATCGCGCAGGAATCTCCCCCTCACCCTGCCCCTCTCCCCCCACAATCTCGCCTTGGCGAGATTGCCATCTAAAGTGGCCAAATCCGCAAGCGGATTTGGCGGGAGAGGGGACGCCTTCTCGACGGGCTCACCGCAACTCCCTCTCCCATAGGGAGAGGGCTGGGGTGAGGGGCGGAACCTCGTATAGTGCACAGCCCCCACCGTCACCGGAACTAACCGGCGACACGCGCCAAGCCCTCCAGGAAATGCTGCATACGCACCTTCGGCGCCGGTGTTGCACCGTTCCGGGTCTTGGCCTTCGATTTCGCCTCGCCCGCGACAACCTCGCGGATCGCGCCATAGGCGGCCTCACGGCAAATCGCTTCGAGATCCGCACCGGAAAGCCCCTCGCTTTCCGCCGCAATCGCCTTAAGGTCGACATCGGCGGCAAGCGGCATGCGCCGTGCATGCACATTGAGAATGGCGAGGCGTCCTTGCTTGTCGGGCACCTTCAACTCGATCAACGAGTCGAAGCGGCCGGGCCGTAGCAGCGCCGTGTCCACCCGGTCGAGCCGGTTGGTCGCGGCGAGCACGAATACGCCTTTCAATTCTTCGATTCCGTCCAACTCAGTTAGCAATTGCGCAACGACGCGCTCGCTCACCTGATTGGAGGCACCGCCGCCACGCTCGGGCGCCAGCGCGTCGATCTCGTCGAAAAAGATGATGGCTGGAGCCGCCAAACGCGCCTTGCGGAACACCTCGCGCACCGCACGCTCGCTTTCGCCCGCCCACATACTGACGAGCTGCGGCCCCTTTATCGCGATGAAATTGGCCTCCGTCTCACCGGCAACGGCCTTGGCCAGCAAGGTCTTGCCCAGGCCGGGGCCACCATGCAGCACAATGCCACGCGAAGGCCGCACCCCCACCGCAGCGAACAAGTCCCGGTGGCGGATCGGCCAGAGCACCGCCTCGGAGAGCAGCGCCTTCACATCGTCCAGCCCGCCGACATCGTCCCAGTGCACATCCGGCACCTCGACCGAAATTTCGCGCAGGGCCGAAGGCTGGATCTCGGTGAGGCAATCCTCGAAATCGGCCCGCTCAACCCTGAGTGCTTCGAGATTCGCGGCGGGAATGCCGTCCTCGCCGGAGCTAAGCTCTGGCAGAAGCCGCCGCAGCGCGCTCATCGCCGCTTCCCGGCACAACGCCGCAAGGTCCGCGCCGGAATAGCCATGGGTGCGCCGCGCCATGTCCTGAAGGCTGACCTCTTCGGCAAGCGGCATGCCGCGGCTATGGATTTCCAGAATTTCGAGGCGCCCCTCCGCGTCCGGGACGCCGATCTCGATCTCGCGGTCGAAACGGCCGGGCCGCCGCAGCGCCGGGTCCAGTTCGTCCTGCATGTTCGTCGCGGCGATCACCGTGATCTGGCCGCGCGCCTTCAGCCCATCCATCAGCGCCAGGAGTTGCGCAACGACGCGGCGTTCCACTTGCCGGTCGCCCGAGAGCGCACCCCGCTTCGGCGCGATGGCGTCGATCTCGTCGATAAAAATGATGGCGGGCGCCGCAGCCTCCGCCTCCTTGAACATGTTGCGCAGGTGCGCTTCGCTCTGCCCGTATAGCTTGTCGATAATCTCCGGGCCGTTCACGTGAAAGAACTGCACGCCGACCTCATGGGCGACGGCACGCGCGATCAACGTCTTGCCGGTGCCGGGCGGGCCATAGAGCAGGACACCCTTCGGCGCCTCGATGCCCAGATGCAGGAAAACCTCGGGATGCATGAGCGGCAGCTCGATCATCTCGCGGACCCGCCGCACCTGCCGCGAAAGCCCGCCGATGTCCTCGTAAGTAACGGCGCTTTCGCGCGCGCCCCCGCCCTCGACGCGGATGACCGTGCTGGGCTCGATCACCACGGGCCCCGCCGGTTCGGTCTTTGCCACGGTATAGCTATAGATCTGCGCGCCGGCCGGGTTGATTCGCACCAAGTCCTTCGCCGCCACCGGCAAACCCTGGACAAGGCGAGCAAGATAACGCCGGTCGAGCTTGGCCCCTTGCGCGGCGCGATCCGGCGAGAGTACCACGGCCCGCGCCGCTCCCGCCGCGATGGCGTGGACGTTCACCTGCTGGTCGAGGCCCGCGCCGCTATTCGCACGCACGATACCGTCCATCTGGATTTGGCCAGGTTCGCGTTCGTCCGCCTGCGCCGGCATGACGCGGGCGGCAGTCGAGCGCTTGCCCGTGATCGCCACCACGTCGCCGGTTTCGACGCCCAGCGCCGACATGTCTACGGGATGCAAGCGGATAAGCCCGCGGCCCACATCCCGCGACGGCGCCTCGGCCACGCGAAATACCCCTTCCACCGGTTCCTGGGCCTTGGAGCCCGCTGCGCGGTGCGCTTTCGTTCTGTCGCTCACGCTGCTGCCCCCACTCGCGCTTCAAGACGCTCCAACCGTTCAAGCAGAACGCGGTTTTCCTGTTCCAGCTCCGTGGCCCTGATCGCCCTGGTGCTCAGGGTAGGATCTGCCTCCCACCAGTTGATGCCCATCTCCTTCGCCTTGTCGACGGAGGCGATAAGCAGGCGCAGCCTGATGGTCAGAAGCTCGATATCCACCAGCGAGATGCTGATGTCGCCCGCGATGACGATGCCCTTGTCGAGCACCCGTTCCAGGATGTCGGCAAGGTTGGTCGCCTGCAGCGATTGATTAACGTGGCTCATATGGAATCCCCAGTCTGGTCGCGAAGATAGCGCGGGCCGCGGCGATAGCCTTCGAGGTTGCCTTCCGCGTCGAGGTCCACTTCGTAAACGCCAAGCACATCCGTCGAGTGCGGGATGCGCGAAAGCTCTACAACGTTGACGGTGACGTGCCAGCCTGTCTCTTTTTTATCGACGGCCGAAACGCTGTCGAACTTCAGGTTGGTCAGCTCGGCGAGTTGCTTGGCGGCCTCCCGCGCGGCCTGAGGTGCCGAGAAACGTTGCTTCATCGGAAACGCGCGAACGTCGGATGAGTGCTTCTCGTTATTGCTGTCGGCAGCGGCCAATTGCGAAATCCGCTCCTGTGCGGCTTGCGTCGCCGAGAACTCGTCGGCGGCTAGCTTCATGAGCTGGCCGACGGTTTGTTTCACGTTTCCGCTATTCGTCGCCACGCCATTTTCTACAGCGTCTTCTCCTGGGCCGGCCTTCTTCCGGCTGCGGATGGATTTTGTCATCGGCCCTGAGCCTCCGCTCTTTTCCGGCTTTCCCTAAGCCTTTCCATGAGATCGTCTTCGGCCTGCTGGTACTCGTCCTCGCCGATCTCGCCCATGTCGAAGGAGAGTTCCAGCGTGGCCAAGTCCTTGCTGATCTTGCCCTCGTCGTAGAGCTCCGCATCGGCTCGCTCCGCGAGGGTTCGCGCGAGCCACATCGTCATATTCAAAGGCCCCATTAGCGGAAATGAGAGAACTCGTGTCAGCATCGACTCTTCCCTCGTTGAGGCGGCCAGTTCGTCAGTGCCGAACGGGCAGCCGGTCAGCCCAGCGTGAGCTGGACGAAATTGTAAAGCGGTGCAGGACCCACACATTTCAGCATGATGCGGCGCCCTTCCTCCCGGTCGAGCGCGCTCAGGCTTTCCTCGAACGCGGCCTGCTCGGTCTTCTTTACGAGCAGCGCAGCGTTAAGCGCCATGCGCTCCGTGGCAGCCTCGCGGATGCGGACATCCTCCACATGGGGCCGCAGGCGCGCCAGCATCTGCTCGCTTTCGCGCTCCCGTTTGGCCAGAAGCGCCTTTTCGGTAAGCTCGCCGAGCTTGATGCGTTCCTTGTACATTGAATCCGGATTGCGGCCGTCGATCCGGTCGCGCAAGCGGCGGATCTCGTCGTTCTCGGCAACGATCTCCTGGTAGAGCACGTCGTCCCGCCAGAACGCCTTGACGCCCATCTCGACGCGCCCCGCCACTGCGTCCAGCCGCGTGAGCAGTTCGTCGTAGCCTGGCTTCAGCAACTGGTTGAGCACCGCTTCCTCCGAGGCCGCGATGCTGTTGAACTTAAGCGGAAGGATGGTGTGCTCCTTCATCACCGCTTCCAGCACACGCATATGCGTGGTCATATTCAGGCGGGTGCTATCGTAGGATTTCTCGGACGTGTCGCTGACAACCACGGCGAGGTCGCGAAAATGCACCGTGTAAATGGGATAATACGGACCCACGACACCGGCCACGGCGAAGGTGCACGGCTTCTTGCTGCGGATCACGCAATAAAGGTATTTGCGCGCCAACTCCTGACTCGCCGGGCTGGGATTAGTCTGCTTTTTGGGTAGCGCGCTGTGCTCGTTGCTCATGTGATTCCCCTGTTGGGGAAAAGTCTACTTTGAAACTGGCGCCACGCTTGTGGAGCGCATCGATCAGCGGTGCGCAGCCCTCTCGCATCCAGGCAATTGCGCCGTTTGCATCCATATCGGTCTTGAGGGTGGCATAGCGGGCACAATAATAGCGGTAGAGCGCGCCGGCCTCGGGCTCGATGTGCTTGAACACTTCCTCCTCCATCAGGCCATCGAGGGTACGAGCCCGTACCAGGTCGCCCGCCCGCGTGAAGGCCGCGCTTTCCAGGGCCATGCGGACATGCGCCTCGATGGAGGCCATGGAGAGCATGAGCGCCATGCCCTTTTTGCTCGCCCGGCCGGCTTTGACTTCCGCCGTGAGCCTGGCCTTGAGCGCAGCGTGCTCCGCGATGCCGGCCCGGCCGCCGGTCAGGCTCAGGCGGTTGAGGTGCAGAAGGGCTTCGCCAAAGCCGGCGAGAACGGCCAGCTCGTTGGCCAGCACCTCATGCGGCGCGTGCAGGCAAAGCTCCTCGATAATCGTCTCCACCGAGTGGCAGAGCTGTTTCTCCTGGGTTTCGAGCAATTCCGGCAACCGCTCCACCTGCACAAGCGCCTTGAGCCCGCGCGCGGCACGCGTTGTGCCGTTTTCCGCAAGCGGGTGCGCGTGCTCGTGTGCGAGCAGGGCTTCAAGCGCCAGCTCGTCGTCCCACAAGCCCAGCGCTATCATCCGGCGGCGATTTACGAAAATCGAGCATTCGGCCAGGTTCGCGAGATTGTAGATATGGACCATCGGCTTGTGGTCCAGCTCCTCGATGTGCCGCGAAGCCTCCGCCCGCGCCTTGCCCAGCGCGCCGGGTTTCTGCTTGCCGCGCGCTGGCGCCGTGGCCTGCTTGATCTGCTCGACCAGCGGCTGCAACGTCTCGAACACGAATAGGTTGACCTGCTGGTGCGGCCAGGAACCGCGCCGCTCGAAACCGCCAATCACCTTCCTCTCGATGGCAGCGAAGTCCTCCAAACCGGTGGCGGAATCGCAAACCACCTGCAGCTTGGTGCTGGTGGACCTGTGCCGGAGGACTTGCGGAACCGATCTTGCCATGAGGCACCTTCACTCGTACGCCCCGCGGGAAATCCCGCCCATTTGCCGCACGCCCGCACGGGGTTTCCCGCGGACAAGGCGTCCTAGCAAGTTATTGATCTAGTACAGCTTATCCGATGCAAGTTCGCTTGGCGGCGCCCCCGGCAGATGGGGGTGGCAAACTTGCCTCGGGCTGTACTAGCGACCGGAACCGACAATCCGGAAAACGCACCTGTCCCTCTCCCTCGG
>CAVYEY010000001.1:0-44647 GCA_963767435.1 uncultured Alphaproteobacteria bacterium | reverse complement strand
CCATAACGGGCTGCCGGGCATTCGTTGGGTAAGCCAGGACGTTTGCTTAGCCAAGTCAAGCGCGTGAAACTTTCCGCATGGCTCCGAGGCTGCTGTCTTATGTCTGCGAGTCCCCGGTCCCAGCGCGGGACCAGGAACGCTTCCGGAAATGCACACACGAAAAGGCTCTTACGGCGCATCGATCCAACCGGTGTGGCGTCGTGGCAACAGGCGCTCGCTTTTCTTCGCCAGCCCCGCTTTGACAAATGATGCCCGGAACCGTCATCACGGAAACGTTACGCCTTGAAATACGCCGTGAATAGGAGCCACCCCGGCATCTTACTTGATGCCTACTTCCGCCATGCCGCGCCCGCTGCGTCGCTAGTGCACTTGGGCGTTATCTCTTTTATGCTAAAAGATAATCCGTTGGCTTTTCGCATAGCCTATGGATGCCATCGTCATGCCTGACACGCTCTTCACGGGATTGGTGGACGCCGCGCGGCGGTATGGACGCCGGTTTGTTATAGCCGGGACTCAACCGGCGCCAGCCTCACCTACGGTGCCCTGATCGGGCGCAGTCTCGCCCTTGGGCGCAAACTGGCCGCCAGTACGCGCCCCGGCGAACACGTGGGTGTGTTGCTGCCCAACGTCAACGCGCTCCTGGTGACATTCTTCGGGCTGTCCGCGTTCGGACGCGTGCCGGCGATGCTGAACTTCTCGGCGGCCCGAAAATCATGGGTGCCGCCTGCGCCCTGGCCAAGGTCAGGGTTATCGTCACGTCGAAAGCCTTCATCGAAGCCGCGGGACTTGAAACGGCGCTGGCCGCTCTCGAACGGGGGCGTCAAATCGTCTTTCTCGAAGACCTTCGCGATTCCATGACCCTCGCGGACAAGCTGCGCGTCCTGAGGGACAGCTATTTCGACCGCACGCCAAGCCCGCAGCCCAGCCCCGGCGGCCCGGCGGTGCTTCTGTTCACCTCGGGCTCGGAAGGCACGCCCAAGGGCGTGGTGCTGTCGCACCGCAATATTATTTCCAACGTCCGGCAATGCGCGGCGCGGGTTGAATTCACCTCCAAGGATATCCTGTTCAACGCGCTGCCGCTGTTCCATTCTTTCGGGCTGACGGGTGGAGCTATTCTTCCAGTGCTCTCGGGAATGCGCGTGTTCCTTTACCCGAACCCGCTGCATTATCACCTGATCCCTGAGGAAATCCGCAAATCCCAGGCCACCATGATGTTTGGCACCAATACCTTCCTGCGCGGCTATGCCCGGGTGGCGCAGCGGGAGGATTTCCGTAGCCTGCGCCTGGTCATTGCAGGGGCTGAGCGCTTGCAGGAAGACACGCGGCGGCTCTACCTCGACCGGTTTGGAATTCGGATCATGCAAGGCTATGGCGTTACAGAGGCGTCGCCGGTCGTTGCCGTGAATACTCTGGACGGCGACCGGCCGGGAACCGTTGGCCGGGCGCTCGATGGCATCGAGACTGCTCTCGCTCCGGTGCCGGGGATCGAGGGCGCGGCCGGCTGCTCGTCCGTGGGCCGAATGTCATGCTCGGTTATCTGACGGATAGCGGGCTGCAGCGGCCCGAAGACGGCTGGTACGACACAGGCGACATTGTATCGATAGACGGCGAGGGTTACCTGACCATTCGCGGACGCGCCCGGCGCTTTGCGAAAATCGGGGGCGAGATGGTGTCCCTCGCCGTAGTCGAGGATCTCGCCCGCGACCTGTGCCCCGACGGCATGCACGCGGCGCTTGCTATCCAGGACGCCCGCAAGGGCGAGCAGATCCTGCTTGTCACCACCGACCCGGCGCTCACCCGCGATGCCTTGCATGAAGCCACGCGGCAAAGCGGCTTCTCCGAGCTTCATGCCCCCCGGCAGGTGATCCATAAGCCGGAACTGCCCTGCCTGGGCGCCGGCAAGATCGACTATGCAAGCCTTGCGAGCCAGACGATCATAGGGGCGATTTCATTGATCGATGGGCTCAAATAACAACGGCGATTTATAGAGTTCGCCGCGCTCAGTAGCGCGGGCCGCGCGCATTGCGGCGGCAGGGCAGAGGCGAGCTTTGCCGCCTGCCGCTAAATGGCCCCAGATACGCCACAACCAACAGCAATTTATTTTATTGCTCTTTTTCACCCTGCGGATATGAACGGCGGGATATATTGGGCACTCCGGCAACCTCCACGCGCGATATCACCAACATGCGGCACTGCGCTTTACTCAATTGCGACCCGCGTCCTTGCGGCTCACGGCCCTTCTCCCTGCGGATGTTTCTAACGGCGCTGGCCGGCATGACGATCCTGGCAGGAACATTCGATAGCGCGGATGCGCGGCGCCATTCCTACCGCCGCCATTACGAAGAACCGGAAAGCGCGCCCAAGGCCCAGGCGGCAGTCAAGAAGCCCTTCGGCCCAATGTATGCGATCGTTTCGCTCGCGGACCAGCATGTGACCTTCTACGATGGCAACGGCGTCTATGCGCGCGGCCTCGTCTCGACGGGCGTTCCGGGGCATCCGACGCCGGCGGGCCTCTTCACCATCCTTGAGAAGGAGCGGTGGCACAACTCCAACATCTATAGCGGCGCACCGATGCCCTGGATGCAGCGGCTTGCCTGGTTCGGCGTGGCCATGCATGAAGGCGTGGTGCATCCGGGGCAGACCGCGTCTCATGGCTGCATCCGCATGCAGCCCGAATTTGCGAAGGAGATATGGGGCGTAACCAGCGTCGGACAGCGCGTGGTGATTTCGCCCGAGGACGTGAAGCCGTCCGATATCGTGCATGCGCGTCTGCCCGTGCCTGCGCTGCGGATACCGCCCTTTGTGCCGGCTCCGGAGAAGAAGGCGGGCAACCCGCGCTCAAGTGGCCCGGATGGCGGTAGCGCCAGCAAGAATCCAGCGGTTGAGCCGGTGGCGCTGGACCCGAAGGCGGAAGCCAAGCCGGTCAACCCGTTTGAATTCGCGCAGGCCATGAAGGCCGAGGCTGCCGCCAAAGTCCAGAGCGCCGCCGCCGCGAAAAAGGCCGCGCAGGCGCTCCTCTACAGTAAGCCGGCAGAAGCACATGCCGCCTCCAGGGATCTGGAGGTGGCGGAATACGCCCAGCGCCGGGTGCATGACGAGGCCGAGGATGCAGCGCGGGCTGCCGCCAAGGCGGAAGGCGAAGAGGCTACCAAGAAGGCTGCGGAGCGGAAGACCGCTGCCGAAGCCAAGCTCGCCGAGGCCGATGCCAAGGTCCAGCAGGCCAAAGAGGTCAAGGACGCCAAGGACCAGGATCTTTTGAACGCGCAGACTGCCCTTCACGACGCCGATACGGCAGCCACCGAAGCCGCGGCCGAGGCCAAGCAAGCTGAACGCCGCCTGGAGCCGGTGTCGGTTTTCATCAGCCGCAAGACCGGGCGGCTTTACGTGCGGCAGGCAACCGTGCCGCTGTTCGATATGCCAGTTACCATCCGCGACGCAGACAAGCCACTGGGCACGCACCTCTTCATCGCGTCGCGCGCAGGAGACGATGGCACTTCGGTGCGCTGGGTCAGCCTGACGCCGCCGGCGGCCGCCGAGATCCACATCCGCCGCCATTCCAGCCGGCGCGGGCACCCGGTGGTTCCCGAGGAGCAGACCAGCGCTGCCGCTCCCGATTATCCGGAGACCGCGGCGCATGCGCTCGACCGCATCGAAGTCCCGCAAGAGGCGGCGCAGCGCATCGCCGAGCTGACATGGACCGGCGCCACCCTCATCGTTTCGGATGTGGCCATGAGCGATGGGAAGTTCCCCATGGACTTCCAGATCCTGCAGGAGACCATCATCCGCGAATACGATTGACGCGGCTGCACGTCTGCAATCGGATGCGCCGGGCTAGAAGTGGACAGGGCTGCGAACAGGCGAGGACATAGGCGCTGTCAGCCTCTACCGGCGGGGCCTGTTCATCGATTACACCACCAACCGGGCCGCACACGGCGGCTCCTGCCTGTTCATCCACGTCTGGCGCTCGCCCCAGGCCCGCACGGACGGCTGCGTTGCCGCCTCCGAAGAAGACGTGGCCGCCCTGCAAAACTGGGGGCGCCCCAAGCAAGCGCTGATCGCCATCCTGCCTGATGAAGATGCCAAGCGGCTCGCGCGCTGCATCGGCCAGACCTTCGCGGAGGCCGGTCCGCCCCCCGGGCAGCCCAACGCGCAACCAAGCCAGCCGGAGTAAGCAGACTTTCGTTGGTTAGCCAACGAATGCCTGCTTAGATTCCTTTGTTTTCGCGGATTTTTTTCGCAAAACCGGGAAGGCCACTTTTGCGAGCTCTTCTTAGCCGCAGCGTTTGCCCGCCCCATGTACCGCGAGTTGCGAACACCGGGACCAAAGTAGCTCCTATCGCGCCACGATCCGTACGCAATCGCCTTGCAAGATCGGGCGGCGAATTACTCACTTCAGTAGGAAAGTCTCACCATGAAATTGTTTGTATCCGCGGGGCTAGGCTTCGCCCTTGCTTTGTCCGCCTTCGCATTATCGGGCACACCGGCCAGCGCGCTGCAGCCCCCAGCCGTGGCGGCGGTTTCCCAGAACGGCATCGTCAAGGTGCACACTAGCTGGCGTGAGCGCCACTATTGGCACAGGCGCCGCGAGCGCTGCCAGCGTGTCCACTACAAATGTGGCAGGCGCTACGGCTGGTCGCGCCGTAGATTCCATGAATGCGTCGAGTGGCGCGGCTGCGGGCGGTAATCGGGCCGCGCAAGCCATGTAGAAAGGTTCCAGCAAGCCAGCCTCCCCAATCCGGGAGCTGAGCGGCGGCTGGGGAAACAAACAGCCCGTCCCGATCCCGCCAGCTCCGCTCAAGCCGGATCGCCTAGCTATGGCTCAGCTGCGGCCCTTCTAACGGACGCGGCGCCTAAACCGGCCGCTGCACCACGCCCATGGTTCAGCGGCTTTTTTCATGCGCCGCCCGCAACTACAATCCCGCACAGACATACCTCACGATCCGGGCACAAAAAAGCGGGCCAGCTCCGGACGGGGAGACTGGCCCGCTTGAGTTCTCCCGGCTTCCCGCAGCTTGGCCGGCCTGCGAAGCCAGGAGACAGTTGCGCGCGGGAATTGCCCTGCCGGGCGCCAGATCAGAACTTTGCGGAAGCCTGGCGCCTCACAAGGTGGGGCGCTTCGCGGAAGAGTTTGCGAGCCGCGCACTCCGCTTGAAACGGACCCTGGAATTCCTGTCCTTCAAGACTATTGAACGCATGCAGCGCAGCCAGGAACTTGTAGTTCTCCTCGTTCTGGTGCTGCCGCACGATAATTCCAGCGGAAATCCCCTGTACTTCGATGACGTAAGCGTCGGACATGACGGAGCATTCCTTAATTCTGGTCATGATGCTGATTTTGGGTGCCGGCTGAGCGCCGCTTCTTGCGCAGCCAAGTATTGGTTTACACAGCTACAGTGTACTTGAAGTTCGTCTGCAGCTCCGATACCGGGCCGGTACGCATTCTCAAACACTTTCATTGTCACGTCCTCATTCCTATGACTGTTAAGATGACACAATCACTCAGCATTGAAAACCGCATTATGCCGCGCTGGCGGCCTACTCGCTTGACGATGAGCGATAATTTGTTCCTCTCGGCCCAGCGGGCACGCATCATTACTTGAAAACACGCTGACAACAAAATGCACTAACAGAAACACCTACAAATTAGCAAAAGCTCCCCGATACTGAACTGATGGCTCGCTATGGAGCAAAAATATTTCCAGCCCTTCCCTGCCCGATTAGCCTTTTATTACATCATGGATAAAGGTGCTTCGTAAAAATAACACCAAATTTTTGGGGCGGCTGTATGGCGCAGGGAGGGCATGGATGGGGCACGGGATTTCTGCGGGCGAGCGGAAGCCATTCTGCGACGTCAAGCATTACCGGCGCAGGAAGCGCTGTCTGGCCTAGGAGGATGGGTCAGCTTTCCGTTGACTGCCTTGCCGCAACCTTCTGGAGCTCGCGTGTAAGCCATTCGAGCATCGTCTGAAATGCGCACTCAGGGTTCATGCCATTGTCAAGTGCTTGTTCGTAGGCGAAGCGCAAGGCAGCCTTCAATTCGTTAGCAGTTTCCAGCGAGCATTTCGTCTCGTCAGGAACGGGAAACGCGATTATTCGCCGATCGTGGATGACCATGCAGGAACTTCCAGGCTTGTGCACAAATACAATATAGTTGTGCACAAGCCCGCTCAAGCGTAGCAGCCCCTTCAATGCGCGAACGGAAGCATCGCCTCGCAAAGCTAAGCTACTGACACCTAGACGGCTTCCCTTTCGCCCCAGGCAGCCTCGCCACGATCTCGCCAGCTAGCAGATTTCGCAATGAATGCGTCATCCCGCCGGGAATTGCTGCGATCCGCCCGCCGGTCAGCCATCCGCGGAGGGCAAGTCCGCACACCTTTTGAATTCGAGCGAGACCCAGTCCAGTATGGCCCACAGGGCGTAGCTAGGGCTGACGCCGTTTTCCAATGCTTGTTCATAGGCAACAATCAGGGCGCTCTTGAAATCGTCGATCACAGCGGGGGAAGTGTCCTCCTTCCGGAAAGTGCCTAGCAAAGCCAGTGCCACCAGCCGGTGATCTCGCGCCAACATCATTGCACCTCCTAACGCGCTACAAGGTTTCCCTTTAGGAATGGTTGAATTTATATCTTTTATATAATTTGCAAAAAATTCAATAAAATTAACAAAAAAGAAAATGTTTACGCCGATTTATATGGTTAGCATCTTCCACCCACTATAAACTCGATGGCGTTTTAGCGATTGCGCCCGTGCTGCGTGATATTTATCCGCGCCGGCGCCCGCATGGAGAGGGCTTATGGCCGCAGAAAGCACCTTGGGGCATTTGGAGAACCTGCAACGGCAGCTGGACAAGGTTGCCAAAGGTCTGAAGCTTATAGAAGAGGCAAACTGGGGGGAGGAGGCCAGCGAAATAGCGGCCAGCGAAGCCGTGAAGTCCGCAGCGCGGCAGCTTGCAGCACAGGCAACCGATGTCGCGCGCGATGCGGTTCAGATCTGCATCCGTCTGGACGCCCTGCCCCGGACCCGGAGGTTCGGCCGGCTTGCGAAGAAGCAAAACAACTAGATGGTGTAATCGACCGCAGCCAGCACCGCGCGCGGCGGCGATTTTGCGGGGCCGGCGAAGAATCCCGAGCCTTGTTTTGCGGATTGGGCTCCGGACTCTTAGCGGTTTGCCGCAGCCAGGGACAAGCCAAGTCCGTGACGCTCCGCCGGGTTGGCTTCGAGGCTGCTCTTTTGATTAGAGCCTGGCTGTTCGCGGAGCCGCGCATAGGCTGCCATCAATTTCTCACCGCGCGATCCCGTTCTGTCCATGAATTGGGTCAGCACATCGGAGCTACAGATCCGCCAAAGCACGAGTTCCTCGTCCGTCAGGTCCACAACCTTTAGACGGCCACTCTGGGCGATCTGCCCGTAAGCGGCTACTTCGTTTTCAGCGATTTGGCTGGCCGCCTCGGGGTCCGCCGCCTGCGCCGCCCCGGCGACGATGGCTTGCTGCTCTTTTGTCAGCCCGTTCCAGAACTTGCCGTTGATGACAACTACGAACTGGGCGCTGGCATGATTGGTGCGGGTCAGGGTATCGAATGCCGTCCAAAGCTTATAGGCGGCGACGCCCGTGATGGCGTGCATGCCGATGTCCACTTCGTGCTGCTCGTACACACGCGGCATATCCGTCACCTGGATTTTCTTCGGAACGCCGCCACAGCTTGCAACAAATGCCTCGCTCACTGGGCCTACTGCGCGCATCGTTCTTCCGGCGATGCGCTCGGGATCGCCGATAGAGGGGCCGCGCGACAGCACCACCATCTGGCCCTGCGAAATCCACCAGAGCACGCGGGCCTGTGCATCGGTGTCAATCGCATCGTCGATAATCTTGCGTATCCCGCTGCCGGGCGCCCGCGCAGCCGTGAGAAGCGCTTCGGAATTGAACAGGAACGGGGCCTGGAAAATGTCCACTCCCGGGACGGTGTTCGCATATTGGGCCAAATTCACATAGCCCATCTCAACCGCTCCGGCCGTCACCGCCTTGCCGATCTGATCGTCGGAGTAGAGCTTGCCAGAGTTGAAAATCTCGATGGCAACGCCGCCTTTGCTTTCGGATTCCACCCGCTCCTTGAAATGTCTCAGAACCTGCATGACCGGCATGTTGGGGGGACTTTGAGTGGAAAGGCGTATGTGAACCGGGGTGTCTGCCGCGAGCGCGCCGCCGGGCATCAGCAAAAGCGAAAGTGCCAATACGGGAAGAAATTTCTTCATGGCTGCCACCTTACGGCTTGCACGATTTCGCATCCTCTTGAAATCTAATAGACCATACCTCTTAAATTTCCCATTGTAGATACTCAGCACAGCAAAATTATCGCACCCAGCATCTACGCATCCTGAAGATGAAAAACCAACGGGCATGCCCGCAAAAGTACGCGGTTTCGAGCTGAGCACTGTGAAAATCGCGCCGCAGTCCCGGCATTTTTGGATAGAAGTTTATCTGATCTAGGAATAGTGAGATACTATTGCTGTGAACTTTGCCGAATGACTATCCTGGAGCCCAAGCACCGCGCGGCGGCGATTTTGCGGGGCCGGGCTCGAAGAATTCACAGCCTTGTCTTGCAGATTGGGCTCCGGACTCTTAGCGGTTTGCCGCCGTCTGGGCCAAACCAGGTTCGTGACGCTCCGCCAAATTGGGTTCGACGCTGCTTTTCTCGCTATGGCCAACCTGCTGGCGGAGCCGCGCATAGGCTGCCATCAATTTCTCGCCGCGCCGCCCTGTTCTCTCCATGAATTCGGTCAGCACGTCGGTGCTGCAGATCCGCCAAAGCATGAGTTCCTCGTCCGTCAGATCCGCAACTTTCAGACGGCCATCCCGGGCGATCTCCCGGTAAGCGGCCGCTTCGTTGTCCGCGGTTTGACCGGCTGCCTCGGTGTCCGCCGCCTGCGCCGCCCCGGCGACGATGGCTTGCTGCTCCTGCGTCATTCCCCGCCAGAACTTTCCGTTCATGACAACCACGTACTGGGCGCTGGCATGATTGGTGCGGGTGAGCGTATCGAATGCCGTCCAAAGTTTATAGGCGGCGACGGTTATGACGGCGTGCATGCCGATGTCGACTTCGTGCTGCTCGTACACACGCGGCATATCCGTCACCTGGATCTTCTTGGGAATCCCGCCGCAGCTCGCAACGAACGCCTCGCTCACCGAGCCTGCCGCACGCATCGTTCTTCCTGCGATGCGTGCGGGATCGCCGATAGAGGGGCCGCGCGACAAGAGCACCATCTGGCCCTGCGAAACCCACCAGAGCACGTGAGCCTGGGCATCGGTCTCAATCGCTTCGTCGACAATCCTGCGTATCCCGCTGCCGGGTGCCCGCGCGGCATTGAGAAGCGCTTCGGAATTGAACACGAATGGGGCCTGGAAAATGTCCACTCCCGGAACGATGCTCGCATATTGGGCCAGATTCACATAGCCCATCTCCACCGCTCCGGCCGTCACCGCCTTGGCGATTTGATCGTCCGGGTAGAGCTTGCCGGAGTTGAAAATCTCAATCGTGACACCGCCTTTGCTTTCGGATTCCACCCGCTCCTTGAAATGCCTCAAAACATGCATGACGGGCATGTTAGGGGGAGTTTGAGTGGAAAGGCGGATGTGAACCGGGCTGTCCGCGGCGAGCGCCGCCCAGGACATTTGCGAAACGAAAAGGGCCAATATGCAGAGAAATTTCTTCATTGCAGCCACCCCTAAATACAACTTACGCGATGCCGCATCCAGTTGAAGCCTTACAGATGACACCTTTTAGGTTTCCGAAGATAGATCTTCAGCACAGCAAAATTGCCGCACCCACCATCTGCGCATCTTGAAGATGAACCCCCTAGAGATACGCACGCAAGAGTGTGGCCAACACTGAATTACACTTGCTGTCATTTGGAAAAAGAGATAATCCGTCAAGGAAATAACAAGATACTATGCAGTCGCGGTACGCTTTTCCGAACCGGCATCCTGAGCCTCTCTCCTGCCAAGCCCGTTCCGCGCCGCCAAGACTGCCTTCACTCGGGCGCAAAAACGCGATATCAACCCAAGGCAGCAGCAACCGCCTTCAACCACTCCTGGGTAATAGATCATGCGGATACTGGCAGCCGGCTGGCATGGACAAATCGCACGCGCCTTCATGCAGATGGCGCCGGGGTGCCGCGACATTTCCGCATTCGCCATCGGCAGGCCCGGCCTCGACATCTGCGACCCTCGCAGCATCGAGCGCGCGCTGGGCGATATCGAGCCGGACGTTCTGATCAACCTTGCGGGCTATACAGACGTCGACGGAGCGGAAAGCGAACCGGACCTGGCGTTCGCGCTTAACTCCACGGGCGCACGCCTCCTGGCCCAGGCCGCGGCCCGAAGGCATGTTCCCATCATCCACATCTCGACCTGCTACGTGTTCGACGGTCGCAAATCCTCCGCCTATGTGGAGACCGACGCCACTGAACCGGCCACTACCTACGGAAAGTCGCGCCTTGCCGGCGAACTTGGCGTGCAGGAGGCCAATCCCAAGCACATCGTCCTGCGAACGGGGTGGATCTTCAGCGCCTCCGGCCGCTCTTTCGTTAGCAACATCCTGCAGCGCGTACAGCTGGGACTGCCCCTGAAAGTCGTCAACGATCAATATGGCAGCCCAACCTACGCGCCTCACCTCGTGGACGCTATTCTTGCCGTCGCCCGGCAGGTGACGGCGCGGCCCGGGGAAACACCCTGGGGCGTCTACCATGCCGCAGGCAACGGAACCGCAAGCTGGTATGATGTGGCGCGCGAGGCGCTTTCGGCCTCCGAACGGCTGGGCGGGCTTCCTGTCAGCCTGGAGGCCATACCGTCGGCGGAATATGCAACCCGCACGCCGCGCCCGGCGAACTCCATGCTCGATTGCGGAAAGCTGGAGCGGACCTTCGGCGTCAGGCTGCCCGCGTGGCAAACGGGCGTCCACGAATGCGCCGGAATTCTCCTGGCGCCTCACGATCCGGCACCGGGCACCACGATCCGCTGACCGGTAACCGTACCGCTGGGGATTTAGCGACTCCGCCCATTTCATCTGCGCCTTCAGACGCCGTTTCGGCTGCCCGCCAGCCCAATTCCGCCATTGCGGCGGCGAACTCCTTTCGTAATTCCGGGCCGCCAGCGCTGCCTTATGGCGGCGCCAAGCCGGGCTGGGGAAGCCAGCCCTTTCTATTTCGGAATGAAGGTTACGCCGGCTTGGTTGGCTTCAACGACTTCAATCACGCGGTCTCGGAACGTTACAGTGTGGCTCTTCGATAAGTCGAGCACGAACTCGACCGTATCGGCGGGCAGTACTTGAGTATTTTCCTGCAAAGACCTTATTTGTAGCGCTGTACCGGTAGCGTTGTTACCATTAGTCTGCGCGTTTACCGTGGTTGCGCTTATGGGAGTGCGCGTCATGGTAGATGCATTGCTTATCACATCCACATCCCTGCGCCGGAATACCGGTTGGCCGCGCTTATTGACGCCCATGTACCTCAATTCTGAAAATCCGGTTTCTTTGGTGCGGCCCCAAATATCGGCTTTTCCAAATACGTTCGGAAGGTTCTCGCTGGCATCAGCGCGTATCACAATATCGCCCACGCTGGCATAAGCTTGTGCGCCAACCGGCTTGTTCAAGCTGGTTGTTTGCGCAACCGGCGCGCATGCGGAGAGCATGACGGCAACAAGGCACCACGAATATCGCATGCAGCATCCCCATAGACTATAGCCAGGAACACTATCGTAGATGCTGATGCATGGATACGCCTAAGTGCGTAGTAATGAAGTTGCGACCAGAATTTTGCTATAAGGGTGGCATTCGCGCTGCGACCCGCTGGAGTGGTGCGGTGTTCAATTAAAGTGGCGCAGACTGTCTGGGAGGCACTTGATGCGGAGTCAGGTTCCAGAGGTTCAGCTGCCTAGATATACTCAAATCGAGTATTTCAGCTATCGCCCCATCGCGTGGGAGCAAGCATGGGTTTGACCATAGCTCCATGAAATGGCCGGACCCCGGTCATTTGTTGGCGAAGCGCGGCAACTCTGCTAGATGCAGCCGCCATGAACTTCGCCACGCCGCTACCCATCGACGCCGTCCTGGACGAGGTGCGCAGCCTCCTGGCCGCGCGCGCTTCGGCCGTTCTTGTCGCACCGCCCGGTGCCGGCAAGACAACGCGCGTGCCTCTGGCGCTGATGGACGAAAGCTGGCTTGAGGACCGCAAGATCCTCGTGCTGGAACCGCGCCGCATCGCCGCGCGCGCCGCAGCGGAGCGCATGGCGCACACCTTGTCGGAGAGCGTGGGAGAGCGGATCGGCCTGCGCGCGCGAATGGTTTCGAAATCCGGGCCGAAAACGCGCGTCGAGGTCGTCACCGAAGGCGTCTTCACCCGCATGATCCTCGACGATCCGGAGCTGTCCGGCATCGGCGCTGTGCTGTTCGACGAGTTCCACGAGCGCTCGCTCGACGCCGATCTGGGCCTGGCCCTGGCGCTCGACTGCCAGGCGGGTTTGCGCGAGACCTTACGCATCCTGCCCATGTCGGCGACGCTCGACGGCGCGCGGGTGGCGAGGCTCCTGGGCGATGCCCCCGTCATCGCCAGCGAAGGCCGGGCCTTCCCGGTCGAGACGCGCTACCCCGGCCGCGATCCGAATGCGCGCATCGAGGACCGGATGGCGGACGCAGTGATGCGGGCCTTGCGCGCGGAAACCGGCTCGATCCTGGCGTTTCTGCCGGGTCAGGCCGAGATCCGCCGCACCGCCGAACGGCTCAACGAACGCATAAGCGATCCGTCCATCGGGCTTGCCCCGCTTTACGGCGCGATGGATATGAAAGCGCAGGACTTGGCGCTTCAGCCCGCAGCCAAAGGGCAGCGCAAGGTGGTGCTGGCGACCTCGATTGCCGAGACCTCGATTACCATCGAAGGCGTGCGCGTGGTCATCGACAGCGGCTTGGCACGGGTTCCGCGCTTCGAGCCGGACGTTGGCGTGACGCGGCTCGAAACCGTCCGCGTGTCCCGCGCCTCCGCCGATCAGCGCAGGGGCCGGGCGGGGCGCACGGAGCCCGGCATCTGCTACCGCCTTTGGGACGAGCCGCAAACGCAAAGCCTCCCCGCCTATGCCGACCCTGAAATCCGCTCCGCCGATCTCGCCCCCCTGTTGCTCGATTGCGCCGAATGGGGGTGCGCCGATCCGCTTTCGCTGCGGTGGCTCGATCCGCCGCCGGCCGCTGCCATCGCCGCCGCCCGGGAGGAACTGACGGAGTTGGAGGCACTCGACGCGAACGGGCGCATCACGGCGATGGGCAAGCGGCTCAGGTCGCTGCCCCTGCCGCCCCGGCTCGCCCGCATGGTGATTGCTTCCGCCGGATTAGGCCACGCAGGAGAAGCAGCGGAAATCGCCGCGGTCATGGTGGAACGCGGGCTTGGCGGCAACGATGCCGATCTGGCCCTCCGCCTTGAGAATTTCGGCCGCGACCGGGGACCACGCGCCAGCGACATGCGGAAGCTTGCCGCCGGTTGGGCACGGATCGCCGGCACGGGCCAGAAGCCCAGCGAGGACATCTCAATCGCCCGCATGCTGGCGCTCGCTTTTCCGGAACGCATCGGCAAATCCCGTGGCGCACCCGGCCAGTTCATTCTCGCCAATGGACGCGGCGCAAGCCTCGATCCGGCACACCCGCTAGCGCGCTCGCCCTTCCTGGTCGCGGGCGAACTGCAAGGTTCGGCCGCGTCGGCGCGCATCCTGCTCGCAGCCGCAGCCGATGAGGCGGATGTCGCCGGCGCTGCTGGCAACCGCATCCGCGAGCGGGACGAGATCGACTTCGATGCAAGCGCGGCAGCGCTCAGGGCGCGCCGTATCCGCCGGCTGGACGCCATTGTGCTTGCAAGCGAGCCCCGGCCCGTGACGCCCGGCGAAGATACGGCGCGTCTACTGGCTGAAGGGCTTGCAAAGCTTGGCATTGACCGCCTGCCTTGGAACAAGGCGCAAATCCAGCTCCGCCACCGGGTTGATTTCCTGCGTGCGGCGGGAGAGGAGGAATGGCCGGACTTGAGCGGCGAGGCGCTTGCCGGGACGGCTGCGGAATGGCTTGCTCCATACCTTCCGGGCAAAACAAAACTCTCGGAGATCGGGGCGGACGACCTTGGCTCCGCCCTCGATGGGCTGCTGCCCTGGGCCTTGAAACGGCGGCTGGAAGAAGAGGCGCCGTCCCATTTCGAGGCCCCTACCGGCAACCGGCACGCCATCGATTACGACACCGAAGGCGCGCCCGCCCTGCACATCCGCGTGCAGGAGCTGTTCGGGCTCAGGCAGCATCCTTCCATCGCGGGCGGCAAGCTTCCGCTTACCCTGTACCTGCTGTCGCCCGCGCACCGGCCGATCCAGGTTACGCGCGATCTGCCGGGCTTCTGGAAGGGATCGTGGGCCGCCGTCAAGGCGGAGATGAAGGGGCGCTATCCGCGGCACCCCTGGCCGGACGATCCCGCCTCGGCCGCTCCCACCGCGCGGGCCAAGCCACGCGGGACGTGATGGGATGTGCGTTTGTTTGCGCTTGTTGCCACCGCCTTGCGGGATGGGCGGCAGCCCTTTCGCACCGGCCGGCTCAGGTCTACCCATTTTTGCGGGGTTGCATTTGGTCGCGAAATTAAGTCCAGTTGTCACAAAACTGGAATGTAATTGATATATTCTTAGGTGTATCCCCTTAGTATCAATGCCTTATACCAACGGTCCAAAGTCTTGACTCGGTGAGGGGGATTCCCTTCTGCTGAGGTGGCCCCGGTTGTTCGGACAGATTTCCCGCTTCGATAAGTGGAAGGTCTGCCGGGGTTAGGCCGCCAAGCGGATTGGCGGCAAGCTGTGTGCTCCGTAGTAGGCTTGATCGGGCGTCATGCCGTCAAGGCTCGAATGCGGGCGGCGGCGATTGTAGAGATCGAGATACCGTCCGATCGAGGCCCGTGCGTCCGGCACGCTGCCGCTCAGATAGACCTCCTCGTATTTCACGCTGCGCCAGAGCCGCTCGACGAACACGTTGTCCCGCCAGGCGCCTTTGCCGTCCATGCTGATCGCGATGCCGTTCTTGGCAAGCACGCCGGTGAAGGCCGCGCCTGTGAACTGCGAGCCCTGATCGGTGTTGAAGATCTCAGGCTTGCCGTGCTGCGCCAGTGCGTCCTCCAGCGTCTCGACGCAGAACGCCGCCTCCATCGTGATCGACACCCGCCACGACAGCACGCGCCGCGACCGGCGCTATACCTGGGCCTATCTGTTCGGCGCGCCCGGCCCGTGGCGTTGGCAGTGGTTTGGTGCTGCCAACCGTCAACATCGAAGCCATGAACAAGCATCTGGCTGAAATCGGGAAATGCGTCAGTGCGGGAGCAATCGCCCTGCTCATCGTGGACGGGGCCGGATGGCATAGCTCGCCCAAGCTCGTAATCCCTGAGAACATCGTTTTGCTGAGGCTGCCGCCTTACGCGCCAGAACTGAACCCCGCCGAGAACATCTGGGAATACCTCAGAGGCAACGCTCTCAGCTTCCAAGTCTGGGAAACCTACGAAGCTATCGTCGATGCGTGCTGTGACGCATGGAACGGCTTGATGCGTACCCCAGAGATCATCCGCTCAATCGCCACCCGGGAGTGGGCACAGGTCGAGACTTAGGGCCGTTGGTATCAGAGGCCTAAAACAGATTTAGCATTCGCCGGTCATGTCACGCGCTTTTTCACCCGATTGCCCTGGCTGCGAACAATAAGGCACAGCCCGGTTTAGCACATACGCGTTTCTGTAACGGCAGGTTTTGCCATGAATGGAGGCCCCTCACCCCAACCCCCTCCCCGGGGCCTCGCGGGAGAGGGGCTGGGTGAGGGGGCTTCCCAACATCACCCATTGCGCTAAGCGCGTGCCGGCGTGCCTGCCGAAAATATCACATGGTGGCGCACCAGCGCCCCCCGGACCAGCGCAGAACCGGCCAGGATTACAACCAGCGTCACCAGGATATCGAACACGCTGGTCATAGGCATATAGCCCGGCGTGTAAGGCCCTGCGGGATAAGACCCGGCGATCCAGATATACCGCTCCATCCAGGTTCCCACGAAGATGCTGCACGCGACGGCGGCAATCATGCCCGGCGAGTGGCGCACGTAGTCGAAGATCAGAGCCACGAACGGGATCGCGAATTTCAGCGCAAGGATCGTCCACCACAGCACGGACAGATCGCCGTTCTCCATTTCCGTGATCCGGTTTCTTTCATGCGGAAGATTGCCGTACCAGATGGTCAGGTATTGCGAAAAGAAAGTGTAGATCCACAACAGCGTGAACGCGAGCAGTATCTGCGATATATAATTGTACAGGTACTCCGGTACGCGCTTGACCATCATATCGTTCTTGCTGAAAAAATATACCAATATCATGGTGCACGATATGAACATTCCGAAGTTGCTTATGAAATCGTACATTCCGAAGATCGCGCTGTGCCAATCCGGAATCAGCGTCATCTCGAAATCCCAGGCAACCATCGTACCGTACAGGACATAAATTGCCGGAGCCCAAAACGAAATCCGCCTGAAGCGCCGCAAATGGTCCATGGTTTCGCCCATGAGCATCATCAGCTTGATATAGCGGCTGAAAAGGAACATCACGAGCAAGAACCCGCCGATCTCCCGAATGGCCAGGAAGGTATAATTGTGCCATTGGGGCAGCGTTACCGCAGCGGTTTTGCCAAAAAGCGGAAATGAATAGGTGCTCCACGCGGAGGCATACTCTCCGGAAGCGAACCACGGGAAGGTTATCTCAGGCGCCGATAGCACCACCGTGAGCAGAACAAGAGCCAGCGGGTAAAGGGAGAACAACGCGAGTGCTACGCGGCGGAACTCGTAGTGCCACCGGGCGCCCGAGATCTCCAGCACAGCCGAGAAAACTGCCCCGCCGAGCATCAAGTGAAGAACGATCAGAAAATCTGTGGTCAATACCGACCAGCTCGCGAACGGAACCATTGGCGCTCCCTATTTTGCCTGATTTTCAGCCTGCTGCGCCGCGGGCTGCTTCAATCCATGACGGAGGTAATTGATGACATGCCAGCGCTCCGTTGGGGACAAGTCGTTGGCGTAGCTCGGCATGACCGTGCCGCGGAAGGTGAGGTAACCGAAGATGAAGCCGTCGGAGAGCGACTGCACGCCGTCGCTTGTCAGATCGAACGGCCGCACGGTGAGCTTTTCGCCGGCCAGCCCGTTGCCGGTGCCAGACACACCGTGGCAGGGCGTGCAGTAGATCCCGTAGAGCTGCTTGCCGGTGTTGACCGACTCCGCCGTGGCCTTGACCGGATTGACGAATGCCGTGGCGGTTTCCTGGTCTGGAACGCGCATCGTCGCCGTTGCGGGCACGGGCACCGAGCGCTGCGGAAAGGGCATGGGCTTTTCCTGCGGCTTGGTGCTGATTTGCTCCGTCATCTCCGTCCAAATCGACCACGCGTTCGCGGGGGCTGGGGCTAGCAGCGCTAACGCTACACACGCGGCGGCCCATGCGCGGTCATAACGAAGGGTACAACCCCTCATCCTGTCCTTCTCCCTATGGGAGAAGGGACGCCTGAATAGTGCTTGGAGCGTGCAACACCGTCCCCTCTCCCATAGGGAGAGGGACAGGGTGAGGGGTTGTACCCTCGTTCTTTGCTCCACCCATCGGCAAACTCGCCCCCTCATTCCACAACCTCCTCGGCGATGCTAAGCGCGTGGTTCCTCTCGAATATCTTCTTGATCTCCGCGACGGTATGCGCGTCGGACTTCACCATCACGCCGATCTGGTCCTCGGAAATCTTGGTGTTGTAGAGTTCGCTGCGCATGCGCGCCGGTAGCCCCGCGCAGATCAGAAATCCCAGCACCGTGATGTACACGCCGCCCAGGATCAGAAGCTCATAGGTGAGCACCAGGTCCGGCGGGAGCGGGATGATCGGCTTGCCGCCCTTATGCTGGGCGAAGAAATTGCCCTGCGACGAGGCGAGGAAGAGGAAGCCCAGGATGCCGCCAAGCAGCGAGCCCGCGAGCGTGTATTTGCGGATTGGCGCAGGCCGGTGCCCGAGGAGTCCCTCCACGTCCGGATGCTCGATAGGCGACTTGATCGTCACGTCGTCCATCTTGAGCGCCGGAAAATGTCCGTCGCGGACCTCGCGGATGGAAATCGAGGCGGCATCGAAATCGTTGAACAGCCCAAGTATTCGAACGGTGCTCATGCTTCCCTCGCATGTCTTTCCGCGAGCGTGCGGTGATAGACCATTTCCTTGACCTCATACATCGAGACAGACGGCACGAGCTTGCAGAACATCATGAACAGCATGCCGAACCAGCCGAAGCTTCCCAGCACCATTCCCCATTGCACGAAGCCCGGCCATTGGTCGTGATCCATGGTCCAGGGGTAGTAGCCATGGCTGAACGTGGGGGCGACGATCATCCAGCGCTCAAGCCACATGCCGAGATTGAGCAGGAGCGAGACGATCATCATCGCGGTCAGGCTGCCGCGTACGCTTTTGGAGATCAGCAGAAGCGGGACTACGGACCCGCAGAAATTCATTCCCCACCAGAAGGGCGAGTAGGGGCCGGTGGCCTTCTGGATCAGCAGATCCTTGGCGTACATGTCGTCGCCATACCAGATCGACGCGTACTCGACGGCGTTGAGGTAGGTCCACACCATCGCGATGGCGAAGGTGAGCCGTCCGACCTTATCGAGGATCGGCATGGTCATGTATTCCTCGAAGCGGAAGGTATAGCGCAGCACGATGAAGAGCGTGATGATCGCCGCGCAGCCCGAATAGAGCGCGCCCGCCACGAAGTAGGGCGGGAACGAGGTGACGTGCCAGCCCGGCTGCTGCGACATCGCGAAATCCGAGGCGACGATGGAGTGCACCGACACCGCAAGCGGGATCAGAAAGCACGCGATGGTCAGATAGGTGACGCGGAAATTGCGCCATTGCCGGTCCGTGCCCATCCAGCCCAGCGACAGCAAGCTATAGAAGGGCTTGCGCCATCCGGTCGCGTGGTCGCGGCAGATCGCAAAATCGGGTATAGCGCCGACATAGAGAAACAGAACCGACGACGTGAGATAGGTGAAAATCGCAATCGCGTCCCAGAGCAGCGGCGACTGGAAATTCGGCCAAATCCCGCGCTCGCTCGGATAAGGAAGCGAGTAGTAGAACTTCCAAAGCCGGCCCAGGTGCACCAGGATGAACAGCCCCGCCGTCATCAGCGAAAACGTCGTCATCGCCTCGGCGAAGCGGTAGATCGGCTTGCGCCAGTCCGCATGCATGATGTGCAGGATCGCGGAGAGCAGCGTTCCGGAATGGCTCATGCCGATCCAGAAGATGAAGGTCGAGATGTAGAGCCCCCACACATGCGGGTTGTCGAAGTTGGCAACGCCAAGCCCCTGCTTCCATTGGTAGACTTCGCAAGCGACACCAATCGAGAACAGGGAGAGGGCAAATGCAAATAGAGCCCAAAACGCGAAGCGCGGCTTCGAAAGGCTTCTCAGAACGTCGCCATTGATTTGCGCCCACGCGATATCGTCGCGGATATCTTTTTCTTCGCTTTTTGTAAAATCGGGCATCCCAGCGTTTCCTCAGCAGAAGTTTCTTCTTACGCCCTATCGGGGAACTGGGTTTTTGAAAGCCCTTCACCCCCTGTCCCCTCTCCCGCGAGGGGAGAGGGGAACGCCCCCTCGACGCCCAGACTCCTCTCTCCCCGGCGGGAGAGGACTGGGGTGAGGAGGCTTTTCGGGATAATCGCGGCCGGTTTTCCCATCATGCCTTGGTGTCGCGCACGCGTTCGAGGTACATGACCGACGGATAGGCCCGCAGTTCTTCGAGCACGCGGTAGCCGCGCACGCCGCCATTATCGCCGGCCGCGTCCTTGTCCTGGCTGTCCTTGTGCAGTTCGACCTGCTGTTGCCGCCAGAGCTTGGCCACCTGCGAATAGGGATCGGCCAGATTGCCGAACACGATTGCGCCCGTGGGACAGGCTTGCGCGCAGGCCGGCAAGACCTCGCCGTCCTGCACGAGCCTGCCTTCGGTGCGCGCAGTGCTCTGCGCGGCCCTCAAGCGCTGGATGCAGAAAGTGCACTTCTCCATGATGCCCTTGCTGCGCACCGTGAGGTCCGGATTGAGCTGCATCGGCAGCGGCTCTGGCCAGGCCACCTCCTGCTCGGGATAGTCGTACCAATTGAAGTAGCGGACCTTGTAGGGGCAGTTCGCCGAGCAATAGCGCGAGCCGATGCAGCGATTGTAAATCTGCGAGTTGAGCCCGTCCGGCGTCTGGTTGGTCGCCCCCACCGGGCACACCGTCTCGCAAGGGGCTGCCGCGCATTGCTGGCACATCATCGGCATGAACTGCGCGCCCTGGCTCGGCGTCTCCACGTCCTCCTCGTTCCAATAGCGCTCGATGCGCAGCCAGTGCATGGTCTGGCCGTGCTCGAAGCGGTCCTTGCCGACGGTCGGCACGTTGTTCTCGGCGTAGCAGGACACCACGCAGGCATTGCAGCCCGTGCAGATGTCGAGGTCGATGGCCATGGCCCATTTGTATTCGGGGTGATCTTTCTCAAGATCGCCTGCCGGGCCGGTTTCGCGGAACTTGTCCCAGTCCCGGAACATGCGCGTGATCGACATTATTCCTCCGCGAAAACTTTGACTTTATCGGCCGCGACGGTCGCGACGATCTTGCGGCCCAACTGCGTATTGACGGCGCCGGGCCGCCAGCCTTCGTCCTTCACCACGGTCCGGCGCTCGCCTGTCTTGCGAAGCGTCACGCGGGTGGCGTAGAGCGCCAGATCGCCGGTGGATTTTTCGAAAGCGGGATCGAGGATCTTCAGCGGGTTGACGCCAACGCCTTTCGCATAGCGGCCCATCGCGTCATGACCGTTGCCAATGGGAATGGCGACGGTGCCCGGTTCGAGGCCCGGAAACAGATAGGCCTGCGTTTTGAGCGTGCCACTCTTCGAGACAACCTCCAGGATGTCGCCTTCGGCTATCCCTAAGCGCTCAGCCGTCTTGGGGTGAATTTCGAGCCAGGAATCCCAGACGATGGTGGTCAGAGGATCGGGCGTTTCTTGCAGCCACGGCAGGTTGGCGTGCCGGCCATCGCGGAAACTCGCGCGCACCGAGGGAACCAGCCGCAACGGATAATGCGGGTCTTCGTCAGGCGGCTTGGGCAAATCGAGATCAACCGCGGCAGGATTGGGCGAAAGCTGCTGGGGCTCCGGCTTGGCGGCGTTCAGAACGCCATGGCTCAAGGTTTGATACCAGAACTCCTCACCGTCCGCGGCGGCATCCTGGAACATGGCCTTGTTCCCGATCATCGCGCTCTTGAGGTAGGCGTAATAATCTGGGAACGAACCGTATTCCTGCGGCCGCTGCTGCTTCAGCAGCGCAAGCAGGACATCGCCCAGCGAGCGCGTGCCTTCCGGGTAGAGCCGTTCCATCAGCGGCTGCTGCATGTGGACCTGTACGCCCTCCGGCTGGTAGGCCGCGACGTGCGTCCCCCAGTCTTCGAGCGCGGAATCGAGCGGCAGGACGAGGTCGGCCTCCTCCGCCGTTTCGTCACGGTAATGCGCGAACGCGACCTTGAACGCCGCCTTCGCCAAGTTCTCCCGCAGCTTCATGAAGCCCGGCGCGGTGAACACCGGGTTCGCATCGTAGGTGAACACGGTCTGCAAGCGGCCTTGGCCAAGCGCCTCGTTGAAAGCGATGAGTGCCGAGGTATCGCCGCCGGCCGGCACCATTTGCGGGAACGGGATTTTCGCAGGCGCCGTAATCGTCTTGCCAACGTTGCCCAGCACAATATTGAGCAGCATGATGGCCGCGGCGTTCTGCGCCCCATGAACATGCCCCTCCGCCGAAGGGCCGGAAAGCACGAGGCTCGGGCTGTGCTCGCGCAAGGCCGTCAGCACGCGGCCGAAAACTTCCTCGCTGACGCCGGTTTCGCGGACAACCCGCGCCTTATCGTATTTGCGCACGGCATCGCTCACGGAAGCCGGTACGTTCTTGGCATAGCGCGCGTCTTCAAGCAGCGCACCCGCCAGCCCTAGCGCGAACACGCCTTCGCTGCCCGGCTTGATCGCGATCCAGCGGTCCGCATTCGCGCCCGTTAGCGTCATCTTGGGCTCAGCCTGGATCAGCACGCCGCGCGCCTTGCCATCGTTCGCCTTGCGGAACTGGGCGTATTCGGCGGAGAAATAGACCGGGGAGCCCCAGCAGTTCAGGAAATCGGCGCCGAAGGAAAGGATCAGCTTGGCCTTGGCGATGTGAAACTGCGGATTGGCAATGCCGTATACCTTTTCCGCCGCCAGCTGATTGGGCCTGGAGCCAAGGAGATCGTAGACGAAGTGATTTTTCGAGCCGAGCGCCTCGGTATAGTTCTGGACCAGAACCTTGAGGTGCCCGCTCATGGGGCCGGTCAGGAAGGCGAACTTGCCGCCCGCATCCTTCGTCTTTTCCGCGATCAGGCCCAGCGCCTTCTCCCAGCTGGTTGGCTTGAGCTGGCCATCCTGGCGCAAGAGCGGTTCCTTGAGCCGGTCCGGATTGTAATGATGCTGCACCGACGCCTGCCCCAGGCCGCACAGCCGGCCCTTGGAGATCGCGGATTCAGGGCTGCCTTCGAGCTTCAGGATGCGCCCCTCGCGCACCCGGCCCTTGATGCCGCAACCCGCTTCGCACAGCGTACAGGTCGAAGCGTAGTAAACCCCGACACCCGGCACCATGAAATCGCGCGGCTCGGAATAGGATTCCACCGTCTCCGTGCCTGCATCCGGCGGGTTGCCGCAAGCCGCCAGGCTAAGCGACGCGCTGCTCCAGCCCAGCAGTTTCAAGAGATTTCTGCGATCGATATTGTTCATCTTCCCGTCCGCCCCCAAACGAAGCCCGTAACCCCTCATCCTGTCCTTCTCTCTCAGGGAGAAGGGACCCTCAAATAACCCGCAGCGGATATTCGGGCGTCCCCTCTCCCACAGGGAGAGGGACAGGGTGAGGGGTTGTGCCCTAGGTTCATTGTTTTTTGCTCGCGGATCATTTGTGACAGTAGGAGCAATCGTTGGGTCCGTTGGTGGTCTGCGCGCTTGCCGCATTCACCTTGTGATCCTGCTCGTGGCAGGACGCGCACCAGCCCATGGTCAGCGGCGTAACTTTTTCGGCCACGGTCATGGTCTTCACGTCGCCATGGCAAAGCGCGCAGACTTCCTGGATCGGCTGTCCCTGCTGGAAGTAAAAGCGCTGGATGTGGCGTTCGTGATTGAAGCGCACGAAGTCCGGAAGGTTGTGGATCTTCTTCCAGGGGATCGGCTGTTTCGTCTCCCAATACTCGAACAGCTTCTTGATGCGCGGCTTGTCCTTCACGGACTCGATGTTCTCGTGGCAGCCGATGCATTTCTGCAGCGGCGGAATGCCCGCAACTGCGCTGCGCCGCGCATATGTGTGGCAGTACAGGCAGTTGATGCCCATCTTGCCCGCATGCACGTCGTGCGGAAATTCGATGGGCTGCTCGATTTTGTCCCCGGCAAATGCTAGGGACATGCTCATGGCGCATGCCGCGATCAGCATAAACCCGCCCGCAGTCAAACGGACCGCGAGCGGGCGTGCTTTCGTGACAACGCGCGAAGCGAAGCGCAATGCCTGCGTCAATCCTACCCCCCTGTGGTGGCCACGTTTGCCGCGGCTCTCTGCGACGACGTGCCGCATATTATGATGCGGCGTTTTGCCGCGTTCTTCTTTCGGGAAAGAATGCAGGATGGCGTAAATTAAGCATAATAGAATAAACCTCATGACTCATTCGGAAAAACCTTCTTGGTGAACCTTCGGGACGTCACGATCCGCCAGCTGCGAGCTGTGGCAGCAATCGCGCGAACGGGCAAAATCACCCTCGCGGCCAATGAGTTATGCCTCACGCCGCCTGCGGTGACGGAGCAGCTGAAGCTGCTCGAAGACCGCCTTGGCCTGCGCCTGTTCCAGCGCACCAGGGCCGGCTTAAAGCCTACGGATGCGGGTCTGCAGCTCATGGAAACGGCGGCGCGCATGGAGGCGCTTCTGACCGATAGCGCCGAACAATTGCGCGCGCTGAAAGGTCTGGCCGGCGGCCGCGTCACCATCGGCGTCGTCGGCACCGCCAAATATTACGCGCCGCGGCTTATCGCGGCCTTCGCGGAACGCCACCCGAAAATCGAGCTGCAACTGCGCATTGGCAACCGCGCCGAGACCGTTTCCGCGCTTAGGAATTATGAGATCGATGTGGCCATCATGGGCCGCCCGCCAGAGGGAGTGCCGGTCAAGGAGGCCGTCTTCGGCCCGCATCCGCATGTCGTGATCGCGCCGCCTTGCCACCCGCTGACGGCCGAATGCGCTCCAATCGAGCGGCAGCGGCTCGCGGGCCAGAAAATGCTGGTGCGCGAGGTGGGATCGGGAACGCGCCTGCTGTTTGAAAGCCTGTTTTCGGGCATCGTGCCGGCCGAACCGTCGATCCGCATCGAAATCAGCTCGAACGAGACGATCAAACAGGCCGTCATGGCGGGGCTTGGCCTCGCCTTCATCTCGGCGCACACCATCGAGCTTGAGGTGCAGACGGAACGGCTCGCCATCCTCAACATCCGCGGCCTGCCGGCAATGCGCGAATGGTATCTTATGCACCGCCAGGACAAGGAGCTTGCCCCCGCGCCGCTGGCCTTCTGGCAGTATGTGCTGAAGGAGGGCCGGAAATTCCTGCCGCGTATCCCCGGCATCGAGTGATGCCGGTGGCCGGTTTAGCGTCATGGCTGGAAGTAGTAGAAGGCCCGCAACTCAAAGCCGCATCGTTGTCCAAGAGAGCATTCGAACGGGCGGTTTTGCATTGGCTGAAGGGCTGTAACCCCTCATCCTGTCCTTCTCCCTAAGGGAGAAGGGACGCCTTAACACCGGCTCAGCGGGACTCCCTCTCCCATTGGGAGAGGGCTGGGGTGAGGGGTTACAGCCCTCCGTTCATGGCACAACCCGCCCGCGCGCGCCGTAGCGGCCGGCAATTCCGTCTAGAATCCCACCTTAATCCCGCCGTTGACCAAAACTCCGTTTCCACCCTCATGCGCGAACGTGGTCTCGGCGTTAAACGTGGCACTGACATTCCCGGCAATTCTCGCCGCAACGCCTGCGGCGACCTTGCCATAGGTGCTGCCCTCGCCGGCAACCGGGGTGAGCACGGGAAGCAGTGGCGCCGTCACCAGGGTGGTTGTCACCGTCCGTGCGGAACCAGGGAAATAATGCTCGGCCGTCACGTCGACGAACGGGCTATAGAGCGTCCCGCCAAACTCGAACGGGAAGCGCACCTGAACTCCGGCATTGCCGGTCAAGCTGTCGAACGTTTGCTGGTTCACCATCCAGGTGAGGAGGCTGTCCCCGGTTTCGGTATAGGCCCCGATAACGCCGCCAGTGTAGTTGACCCCCGCGATTGGTCCGGCGCGTACCGGACCGGCGTCCAGGAGGTAGCCAGCCTTGGCTGCCGCGGAGAAGGTATCGGCGGCGGTGCTGCCGTGAACGGTATCGATGATCCCCTGGCGGTCGAGATTATACTCGTGGCGGCCATAAGCAAGGAGAGCGTCCGAGAACAAATGGGCGCCCGTGAACGAGCCATAGCCCGCGAGCTGATAGGAATCGACGCGGTCGCGCGCATTCTCCACGCCGAGGCTGACGGTCGAGTTCGAGTAGCCGAACGCAGCCCCGAGCACCCACTGCGGATTTGCCCGGTAATCGACACCAACCAAACCGCCGGTTGCGCCGTAATCGTAGCCTGCGGAATAGAACTGACGGTCAAGGGTGCCGCTGCCATAATTGACATCGCCATAGACCGACCACCCGCTTCCCGCGTCGCCGTCCTTAAAGCTCCCAGCGAGGGCCGGCAGCCCCCTCTGCGCGTCGAGGCGGCCAAGCACGGAGGCCGTGAACCCGCTGGCGAGGCTCGTCGCGATGCTGCCCTGCGGAACCACGGTGGTTGGCGCGTCGATCTGGTTCGCCATATAGCGCGCGATCAGCAGCATTGCCGGGCCGGTCGGATGGACCGAGTTCTCGTAGAAGCAACCCGCGTAATTCACTTGTACGCCGATTGGAGTCACATTCGTGCCCGGCCCGGCCTCGCAATTGGTGGCATTGGTGAAGCCGTACAGGCCCGGATTGGCTGCCACGCGCTCTTGCAGTATGCCGAAGTCGAACAGGAAGATACGGACGCCCGACCTCGCTAGCGGCGCGAGCAGCGTTTCCGTCTGCTGGTAATAGGTATCGGCCCAGGTGTCGCGCAGCGTGGTGCTGAACGTGTTGCCGCTGGGCGGCTCGGGGAACCATTTCGAACTGCCTGTGCTGAGCCAAGTGATGTTGCGAGCACCGGCTGCCACAAGTTGCTCGACGCCGGCGGTGGCCCTCACCGCCGAGGCGGTAGCGGCTTCTTCGATCTGCGTGATCTGTTGAGCGGGTGAACCGCTTGGAACGACGGCCGACAAATCGTTGCCCCCGATGGAGATCGCGATGAGGTCGCTGGAGGTGAATTGCGTGTGGCTGGCTGCGAATTGCTCAAGTTCGTACTGGAAACCGTAGCCAATATTGGTGTTGAGGGCGGCTATGGTGTTGGAATTATCGGTTCGCGCACCGCCGATCGAATAATTTGTCGCGGCGGGCAGCCCATAGATCGATTGCAGCGAGTTCGACGAAGTTCGTGCTGCCGGTGAACCGGCAAGTGTACAATGGTGCAGGACAAGGATTATAGACGCCGGGAACACCTAAAGTAGATAGAATGCGGAACGCCCCTCCTGGAGCAGAACCGGTATCCGCATAGCTATCGCCAAAGCCGGTGATGCTGGCGAATTGAGCCTGTGCGGGCGGTGCGGCGGCAGCCAGTGCGGCCGCGATAGCCACTGCCCAGGCGGTCCTTAGCACGCCCCCGCGCACCGGATGTCCCGGGCGGAGAACCGGCGTCCGGGCCGGCGGCATCCTCGTTCCTTCCAAGCGGAAAAGCAGCCGGGCATAAGCCGCTTCGGGCGCGGCAGACCGTCGCCATAGGCGCATTGATGTAGCCATTTTGGTCCGTTCCTGTAACCGCCGGGGAGAGATTTCTCGCTCCGCGGCTCAGCAAACGCTGAAGAAGCGGCAGCTTAGGCAAGCGGCGCGTCTCCCGCACAGGTGCACGCTGTAGCTATGAGTTGGGTGAGGTACAACCCAAAAGAGTACAAGGTATAGAGCAGCTTCGAGAGCTGTGCGGGTTGCAGGCACAGCGCGAGAAGCCGGAAATTCCTCTTATGCCCGGCGTGGAATCGTGAGCTTGGCCTCTCCCAATCGAGCCCAATGTAGAAGCAAAAAATGTAACAATATCTACCGGAGATTTTCGCCGGCCCCGGGCCAGCACCACCTTTATTCGCATGAACCGGCCTGTTATCCGATTGATTCTTAGACGATTGTTGCGCGTTTTAGTATAGTGGATGCTTGGAATTCAAGAATAACGCGCGCTTAAGGTTGTTACCAACGGCCCAATTTTCTCGGCACTGAAGCAAGTCTGGTGAAAGCCTGCAACTGCAACGCTGTGGCCCGCTAGAGTTTGAAGGTGAGGCCAAATGTCTTCGTCCGGCTTGAAATCGCGTGCGCGCCCCGTCTGCGCTTTCCCGGCGCAGGGTCAATCGGTCCAGACGGCGGCGCAATGCCCGGTACCGCCGCTGCCACGAAAGAAAAACCGGGCAATCGCCAAGACGCTGCAGCGCGCAGCCGGCTTGGTGCGGCAAGGATCGTTCGAAGAAGCCACGGCACTTTACGAGACTATTCTTGCAAGCCAGCAGGCTCATTACGTAGCCTTGTTCCAGCTTGGGCTCCTCCGTCACGGGCAAGGCCGTACCGGCGAGGCGCTCCGGCACTTCACCGCAGCCGTGAAGGTCAACCCGGCCGATGCGGCGGCGTGGTCCAACCTGGCGGCCCTCTGTATAGCATCGATGCTTCCCGAAGACGCTTTGGCACACTCCGGCAAAGCGCTGGCGCTCAAGCCGGAATATCCCGAAGCGCTTCACACGCGAGGCGACGCGCTGAGGTTGCTGCGCCGTTCCGCCGAGGCTGTGCTCTGCTACGATAAAGCGTTGGCGGTCCGGCCCGGCTATGCCGAGGCGCTCAACAATCGCGCCATAGCGCTCAGGGATCTTGGGCGATTTGAGGAAGCCCTGGCAAGCTGCGACGAAGCGATTGCCCTGACGCCGGAGGCCGCCGTCCCGCGTAACAGCCGGGCCGCTTTGCTTCAAGACCTCGACCGGCACAGCGAGGCGCTCGCCAGTTGCAGCGAGGCGTTGGCGCTCTCTCCCGATTATTTCGAGGCGCTGAGCAACCAGGGGACCTCGTTCAGGGCGCTCAAGCGTCCCGAAGAGGCGCTTGTCAGTTTTGCCCGCGCACTGGCCATCAAGCCTGACAGTCCCGAGATTTTGAACAACCGGGGCCTTGCGCTTGCCGATCTCAACCGCGCGGAGGAAGGACTTGCAAGCATCGCCAGGGCGGTGACGCTTAAACCCGGCTATGCCGAGGCCCATGCCAATATGTCGGTTTTGTTCTGCGAGCTTGGCCGCTTCGGCGAGGCGAACCGCGCCATACGGCAGGCCATCGCCCTGGAGCCCAGGCGGGGAATGTTTTACTATACCTTTGCGGAA
Source organism: uncultured Alphaproteobacteria bacterium (assembly GCA_963767435.1). Lineage (GTDB taxonomy): Bacteria > Pseudomonadota > Alphaproteobacteria > Rhizobiales > Rhodomicrobiaceae > Rhodomicrobium. The sequence continues at coordinate 16,009 of CAVYEY010000001.1, read as the reverse complement.
TGCTGCCAGCTGGTGCCCGGCGATTCCCTGATTGCCGCCATGCTGGAACTAGCGGAAGACATGGCCTCGCTCGATGCCAAGGAGCAGGCCTACTTGCATTTCGCCTTAGCCAAAGTCTTGGCGAACGGCAATCCAGACCGTTCGTGCCAGCATATTTTAGCCGGTAACGCCCTGAAGCGGAGCCAGGTGGTCTACCGCGAGGCGGCGGCGCTGGGCGTCCTGGAGCGCACCCAGGCTTTGTTCACCAGGGAACTGATGCGATCTAAAGCGGGGCAGGGCGATCCGTCGCGCGTTCCGGTTTTCATTATCGGCATGCCGCGTTCCGGCAGCACGCTCGTGGAGCAAATCGCCGCCAGCCACCCGGCGGCATCCGGCGTTGGAGAAGCTGGCATTTTCGCCAGTACCGCGGTGGAAATCTGGGGGCCCGAACTGACGGGGCAGATTCCACCGGAGACTTTGCGCCGGGCAGGAGCGGCCTGTGCCGCGCGGCTGAAGGCCCTGGCCCCCACGGCGGAACGGGTTATCGACAAGACGCTAGAAAACTTCCGCCTTGCCGGGCTCATTCACTTGGCGCTGCCCAATGCCCGCATCCTGCACATCCGCCGCGATCCGCTCGACACCTGTTTTTCCTGCTTTTCGAAGTCGTTCGCCGATGGCCTGCACTATACTTACGATCTCGGCGAACTCGGCCGCTACTACCGCGCTTATGAGGCGCTGATGGCGCACTGGCGCGAGGTCTTGCCGGAAGGCGTCATGCTGGAGGTGCGATACGAGGAGCTTGTGGCGGATATCGAGGGGCAGACGCGGCGCATCCTCGCCCATTGCGGCCTCGATTGGGATGCAAGGTGCCTTGAGTTTTATAAGACTGAGCGCCAGGTGCGGACAGCCAGCAAGGTTCAGGTTCGCCAGCCGCTTTACCGGAATTCAGTTGGGCACGGACGTTTGTTCGAGGCCCAGCTTGGGCCTTTGCTCGATGCGCTGAAGGGCTGAACGCAAAGCATGCGAGCTGTGATATGAAGGGAGCAAGTGCTATGCGGTCTCAAAAAGAGACCATGGCTAACATCGGGCCCACAGTCCGTGCTCGCATTCCATCCCGTATGCCGGTCTATCGCGCAGGCCGGCGCCCGTAGCGGACGGTAGAAGCCGGATTAGCGTCTGCAATGTTTAATGCAAAGGTGGTTAATCGGGGACCGGCATGTCTCAAACAGGCCGGATTCTGTCTAAAATTGCTCGTTTGAGCCCGTTTTTTGGCTTTCAAAAATACAGTTAAATATATTGGCAGGTTATCCGTTAACCGCCCCGCCGCCCCCTTGACAGTACGACGCATAGATAAAAATTGTGCAATATCAATGCATTACACATAAACGGTTCCTTAAGACGAAAGTGCTATACTGTTTCAATATCGAAAAGCACTCTCCAATCGCCCCCAAAGAGCCCGGCCGGCGCCGGAAAACACTAATGAGACGTTACTTTTGGGTCTGGCGGGCCTCAGGACTTGCCCCAGGGCGAGTCCTTGCGCCCCGTGCCGTCTCCTGCCTCAGGCGGCACCTCAGTGAAATCCACGTCGATCACGTCCTCCGAGCGCCGCGGCTTCGGTGGCGGGCCGGACCATTCGTGGGTCTGCGTCGCCCCCCTCCTGCGCCGCACCCCATAGGAAATGCCGCCCCAGATCAGGCGCCGCGCAACGGGCAGCAGCAGGAGCAGCGCCAGCAAGTCGGTGAAAAAGCCCGGGATCATGAACAGCACGCCCGCGAAGATAACCGAGCCGCTGTCGAGCAGCGCTCCCTCGGGCGGCGTTCCGGCCTGCATCGCCTCCAGGGCCCGGCGCCCCATGATCAGGCTCTGCGTGCGGATGAGAAACATGCCGAAGGCTACGCCCCCGGCCAAAAGCAGGAAGGTCGCGAACGGCCCCACCAGGCGGCTCACCTCGACAATCGAGGCCACCTCGATCACCGGCAGCGAGATTACAAGGAAGAAGATGAGGAATGGCATCTGGCCGCCCGCCCCAGTTGTTTGCGCTACTGCCCCTTGGGGCTATTGGAGCGCATATGGTTATTTGAAGTACGCCACCCAAATGCAGGGAGGCAACTAATATGCGGCGGAAGGCCTTTATGAGGCGAAAGCGCGCCGCAAATGGGGTCTTTGCGGGTATGGGCGTTGAGCCTATAGTCAGCACCGCCTGAAGGGCTTATATCAATTGTTATTCGGTCGTACAACTTGCGCTAAAATAGCATGGAGCGCGTACCGCAAACAACCTGCGCTCAAGTAGCGCGAAGCGCGGTAGCGCACCAACTAGAAGGGCCTCAGGGCTGGAGGGGCGGATTTGCAGACGAGCGACATCTTCGATCTGACCAATATTTTGCTTATTGGGGTTGCGGTCCTCATATTTTTCCGCCTCCGGAGCGTGCTAGGCCGCAAGACAGGGGAAGAGCGCCCGCGCTTCGACCCCTACGCGCCCGGCACAGCTCAATCCCAGGACCGCGACAGCAATGTCGTTCCGTTGCCCCGGACGCCTGTAAGGATGCCGGAATCGAGGCCCGAAAGCGCAAGCAAGAGCGTCGATGAGCGCCTGAGCGGCTTACCGGCGGAAAGCCCGGCGCTGCCGCCGCTGCGCGATATCGCCACAGCGGATCAATCGTTCGAGATCACAGGGTTTTTCAAAGGCGCAAAGGCCGCCTACGAGACCGTCGTCACGGCATACGCCCATGGCGACCGGGAAACGCTGCGTGGCCTCTTGTCGCCCGAGGTCTACGACAGCTTCAATTCGGTTATCGCCGAGCGCGAAATCCAGGGAAGAGACGACGGAGTTCAGCTTTGTCGGCATCCTCTCCGCCGATATAACGGACGCGAGCCTTGCCGGGCAGATCGCGCGTGTCACCGTCCAGTTCGTAAGCGAGCTTGTCACAGCCGTGCGCGACCGGATGGGCAATGTCGTTGAAGGCGACGTAAAATCGGTCCGCCGCGTTACCGATCTTTGGACTTTCGAACGCGATGTGCGCTCGCCGAACCCGAACTGGCGGCTGGTCGCAACCAATTCGGTCGAAAGCTGAACGCCCGTGGCGGCGAACCTGCAGGCCGGGCTTTGGCGCTGGCAGCATGCGCAAATCGAGGCCGCGCAGCCGGGCTCGGCGCCTGTAAGCTTTAGCGAAATCGAAGGCTGGGCGGCAGACGATCACTCAGCCGCACTTGCCTGCTACCTGCGATCCGCCGTACTGACCGGGCAGCCCGTTCCGGCTGCGGACAAGGCGCAAGCCTTGCTGCAGGACCGGCAGAAAGCGCGGGCATTCTTCGAGGAAACATTCGCCGCCTTCCGGATTCTAGGCGCTCCAGGCCTGCTGACCTCCTATTTCGAACCCGTGCTCAAAGGCTCGCGCAAGCAATCGGCGGCGTATCCCGTCCCCCTCTATCGCAGGCCGGACGATCTCGCCCCGCTCTTGCCGGGCCATCCCCTGAGCGCGCAAGGTTTTACGGCAGGCCGGCAAACCGCAAGCGGCTTCGAGCCCTACTATACACGCGGCGAAATCGAGGCGGGCGCACTTGCGGGCAAGGGCCTGGAACTGCTTTTCGTGGCCGATCCGCTGGAAGCCTTCGTCATGCATGTGCAGGGTTCCGGCCTGATCGAGCTTGACGATGGCAGCACCACCCGGCTCACCTTCGACGGCAAGAACGGGCATCCTTATAGTTCGGTTGCCAAGCTGCTAGTGCAGCAGGGCCGCCTGACCCTTGAGCAAGCCGATCTCGAAGGAATGCTCGGCTGGCTGCGTGCCCAGCCCGATCTGCGGCCTTTCCTCAACGAAAACAGATCCTATATATTTTTCAAGGAGCTGGAGGGCTCTGTAGCGGCCCCGCGCGGCTCTAGCGGTGCCGGACTGACGCCCGGGCGTAGCTTGGCCGCCGATCCGCTTTACCACCCGCCCGGGGACTCCGGTATGGGTGGCCGCACCCGCGCTTGAGTTCGAAGGAGGCCCGCTCCGGCGGCTCCTCGCCGTTCAGGACACAGGCTCGGCAATCGTGGGACCGCAGCGCGGCGACATCTTTGCGGGAATGGGCGCCGATGCCCGCCGCTTCGCCGGCCGCGCGCGGCACAGTTGCGAATTCATCGTATTGCGGCCCATGTGCTAGGAAGCGCGGGCTGGCGGAGAAGAACATGAGTAGCCGCAAGCGCGGACGGTTCCCCTCGAAGGAGGAACTGGAATTATGGGCCAAGGTCACACGCCACGACGAACCGCTGGCGCAGTGGCGGCGTGCCGTTGCCGATGAAGTTGCCGCTTCCCGCGCACCGGAACCGCCAGTCCCAGGCCAGCCGCGCGAGGTGCCGGCAGAGACACCGGCAGTGCAAGCGCCGGCCGAGGTGAACGGCAAAATAGCAAGCGCGAGCCACCGCCGGGAGCCGCCTCCGGCGCAGCCCTTCGACCCGCGGGACGCCAAACGCCTCGCGCGCGGACGCCATCCAATCGATGCGCGGCTCGATCTCCACGGCATGCGCCAGGCGGACGCCCACGCAGCACTGCGTCACTTCATCGCGCGCTGCCAAGCCGAGGGACACCGGCACGTGCTCATCATCACCGGCAAAGGGACCACCACCGAGCGCCATTCCGCCCGCGATTTCTGGGCGTCGGAGGAGCGCGGCGTCCTGCGCCGCCTCGTGCCGCACTGGCTCAGCGAACCGTCCTTGCGCATGCACGTCGTCAGCTACACCGAATCCCACTTGCGCCACGGCGGCAGCGGCGCGCTCTATGTGACAATCCGCAAAAGCGCCAGAGACAAGGGCTAGGCCGTCACCTCCCGCGTGCGGTGCGCCAAGCCTTGAAGCGCGCTTCCTTCTGCTGGTTGTCGTAGATCTCGAACTCGTCCCAGAGCGCGCGTTCGGCATGGGTGCGGGCCGCGTGGGCCTGCTGCGCCTGCATCCGCGCCTGGGCGTCCGCCTGAATGCGAGCATCCTCCGCCCGCTGGGCCGCCAGCCGCGCATGCGCCTCGACCTCGGCCTCCTCCAGAAGCTCGACCAGATGCCGCGCCTCGGCGGCCTGGCGTGCCTCGTGCAGCAGCCGGTTCTGGTATTCGGGGTTCAGCTGCTCCATCAGCCAGGCGACCTCTTCGCGTGTCGGCGGCCGCAAAGGACCGTTCACCTGCGGGCCCCAGATCAGCCGGTTGCAAGACAGCGCCCAGCGCTGCATCTCGTTATTGGCGTGCAGCTTGGCATTGGCGAGCTTGCCAGGCATGTTCTTGGAGCGCTCGACCTCCTCGCGGTGCGCCATTTGGATCTCTTCGGGGATCGATCCGTTGAAGGCATAGCTTGCGTCGAACTGGCTGGTCATTGCGATGCTTCCTTCCAAGAGGCAGCGCCAGAGGCGTGGAGGGGATTGTAACCTGAACCGTGCCTGAACATCACTATAGTTTGCGTCAAGTCAAGCCTGCGAGCATTCGTAACGCCCGGCGCGGCGAAGGGTCTCGCCGCGGCAGCGTTCCGCAGCGCTTACACTGCGCCCGCATCCGTTACCTCCCGGTATTTTTTGGGGAGTTGTCCGCAATTACTGCTGCAACTTTTGCTTAAGGGAGCAAGCGCAGCGGCCTACCGCGAGAACCCAAAGCGGGGGGAAGGCGGCTTTTCGCCACGGGATAAAGCAATTCCGTCCACTCGCTGGCGTGGCCGCGAAACTTCGATCATTTTACTGAGTTGAACACACCATCCTTGCAGGTTCTTAAGAACTGCGCCCAATCCAGTTTCACTTCTTCTTTCGAGCCCGGCTTCGTGCCGCCCGCCTTCATCGCATCGAGGAACTTCTTCGCCTCCTTCCCCGCAAGCGTCCCATCCTTGTTCCCGCCCGCCTTATCCCACATCGCCTTGCAATCCGCATCGCTGGGCACCGGTGGATGCTTCTTCGCCTCCTCCCTTGCCTTGATCTGCTCCGGCGAAAAGTCGCAAAGGGGCTGCCGCCGCTCCTTCATATCGAGGTGGAAATGGTTCCTGTGGGCGTCGTTCGCCTCCGGCCCAAGCGTGGTGCCGAAAATCCGGCACGCGCCATCATGGATCGCGCGCAGGAACGCCGCGCGCTCGTCGCCGGCCTTCCAGGATTTCTCGATCGCGATGCGCTCGCCCTTCTCCGTCACGAACTCGCTGACATCGAGCGCGTTGACATAGGCGTGCTCGCTGAGCCGCTTTGTCTGGTCGTTGTAGCGCGAGCGGCAATCGTAGGACGCCACCGTCACCATGCCCACGATACGCGTTTGCAGAAGCTTCCCGGCCTCGGGCTGCACCACCTCCGCGGCCCAGCGGTGCAGCGCCTCCGTCAGACTGCATGAGACCACCGGCTCAGGCTCGAACGTCAGCGCCCGCCCGGCCCCATACTCGAAGCCCTTGAGCCGCAAAGGTGCGGGCGTCCCGCACATGCCTTCCTTGATCGGCCCCAGCGCTTCGGAGAGCACATGCGCCCCCGAAAGCCGCTTCGCGCAATCGGCGCGGGCAGCATCGACCTCGGCGGCGGTCCATTTTTCCGGGGGCGGCGGCGGACCTGCGGGCTCCGGCTTGTCGCCCGCAAAGAGCAAACTCGACAGCGCCAGGACCAGCGCGCAGCCCGCTATGGAACGCAGCAGCCTACGCCGCCGCATCGGCTTCCTCGTCCTCTACGCTTTCGCCTTCGCGCGGCAAGAAATGCACCCTCGCCTCAAGATGCTTGAGCGCGTCCGGGCAAGGTCCGCCATAGGCCCAGTCGAGAAGTTGCACGGTATGCACCACCGGCACCGGCCCACCGCCAAGCTGGGTAATGCAGCCGATATTGCCGGCCGCCACGCAATCGGGCTTCACCATGCCGATTGCCGCGAGCTTGCGCTCTTTGAGTTCCGCTGCCAGCTGCGGCTGGAGGATGTTGTAGGTGCCAGCCGACCCGCAGCAGATATGCCCTTCGGGAATTTCGAGTACCGTAAATCCCGCGCCGCGCAGGAGCTGGCGGGGCTGATCGTTGACGCGCTGGCCGTGCTGCAGCGAGCAGGCGGAATGGTAGGCGACGCGAATGTCGCTCCAGCCTTGCGGCGAATTGAGCCCCTTTTCCGCTGCGAATTCGGTGATGTCCTTTGCCAGCGCAGAAATGAATTTGGCCTTGCCCGCATAGGCAGGATCGCCGGCAAGCAAATGGCCGTAGTCCTTGACCGTGGTTCCGCAGCCCGAGGCGTTGATAATGATGGCGTCGAGCGGCCCGTGCTCGCGCTGCAAATTCCAGGCATCGATGTTGTGCCGCGCCAGCTCCTTCGCCTCTGCTTCCTTGCCCATATGCAGCGGAAGCGCGCCGCAGCAGCCCACGCGGTCGGACAGAATAACGTCGTAGCCCATCCGGTTGAGGAAGCGGACGGTGGAGTCGTTGATCTCCGGCCGGAGCACCTTCTGGGCGCAGCCCATGAGCATGGCCACCCGCCCGCGGCGCGGCCTTGCGGTTTTGTACGTATGCGGCGCGGTAAACGCCGCGTGCCCGCCCGGCTTCCGTGGAGCCAGCTCAAGCATTGCCGCGAGCCTCGGAAAGCGGGCGCGTGCCAGGAGCTTGCGGAACGGTTTGACCGCACTGGCCGCGAGCAGGGCCAGACGGAAGCGGCCCGGATGGGTCAAGATCCCCGCCAGCATCCTGCGCATGAAGCTATCGCCGGGGCCGCGCATCTCGGAATGCTCGATGTGCTGGCGCGCGTAATCGGAGAGGTGCATGTAATCCACCCCGCTGGGGCAGGTGGTCATGCAGGAGTAGCAGGAAAGGCAGCGGTCGAGATGCGGGCGCACCTGTTTGGCCGGAATAGCGCCTTCGAGCATGGCTTTGATGAGATAGATGCGCCCGCGCGGGCTGTCGCGTTCGTCGCCCAGCAGGAGATAGGTGGGGCAGGTTGCCGTGCAGAGGCCGCAATGAACGCAGCGCCTGAGGATTTCCTCCGCCTCGCTGAGCCGGGAAATCCTTGAGCTACACTTTTTTTTTTTTTTTTTTTTTCAAGCGCGGGCTTCGAGGAACCCCAGCTGGGCGGAGCGAGGAAATCCTGCAGGCACTGCGTTCATTGCAGCCTCTAGCGGGCGAGCCTCCCCACCCTCCTCCTCCTCCTGGGCGACGAACGCGACAGCCCGCGCGGCGCGTCTCTCATTCCAAAAGCCATGCTCGACACTGTCCGGCCAACGGTGCACCACAGTCTCCGACCGCTGCTTTCCTGCTACTCCTGCATGACCACCTGCCCCAGCGGTGAGTTACATGCACCTCTCCCGTACGCGCGCCAGCACCTCAAGCATTCCGATGCGCACCCCGGCGATAGTGCGTGGCGGGGATGTTCTGACCCATCCGGGCCGCTCCATCTGGGCCCTGCTAGCAGGGCCAGTGCAGTGGAACCCGTTCCGCAAGCTCCTGGGCACACGCCGCTTTCCGAGGCTCACGGCGATGCTTGAGCTGGCTCCACGGAAGCCGGGCACACAGCATTTGCCGCACCACATACATCTACAAAACCGCAAGGCCGCGCCGCGGCGGGTGGCCCTGCTCATCGGCTGCGCCCAGAAGTTGTCCGGCCGGAGATCGACAACTTCCACCCACTGCTTGCTGACCGGATAGGCTACGACCGTTATTCTGTCCCCGACCGGCGTGGCTTGCTGCGCGCGCTTCCGCTGCATATGGCAAGGAAGACAGAGGCGAAGGAGCTGGCGCGGGCGGGCGTCAAATACCCCTCAAATTGCAGCGCAAGAGCACAGCAGCTGCGACACCATCATCAACGCCTCAGGCTGCGGAACCACAGGGTCAAGGACTACGGCCATTTACTTCCAGCAAGGCCAAATTCATTTCTCGCTGGCAAAGGACATCACCGAATTCGCAGCAGGAAAAGGGGCTCGATTCGCCGCAAGGCTGGAGCGAACGTCCGCATCACCTACCATTCCGCCTGCTCGCTGCAGCACGGCCAGCGCGTCCGCCAGCTCCTCGCGGCACAGATTTGGTGCTCAAAATTCCCGAAGAGTCGTATCTATACGGGTCGGCTGGCTCCATCGTCCTCCTCCAGCCGCTCACAGTTTGAACTGGAAGAACGCAAGCTCACGGCAATCGGCATGGTGAACCAATACATGACACCCCACAATATCGGCTGCATTACCCAGGCGGGGGTGTGGCAGCTGCGTGGTGCATACCGTGCAACTTCTCGACTGGGCCTATGGCCGCCTTGCCGGACGCGCTCAAGCATCTTGAGGCGGAGGGTGCATTTCTTGCCACGGCGAAGGCGAAGAAGTTGAGAGGACGAGAAGTGCGCGGGCTCCGTTCCATAGGCGGTTGCGCGCTGGTCCTAGGCACTGTGGAGTTTTCTCTTCCAAAGCGACAAGCCGGAGCCCGCAGGTCCACCGCCGCCCCAGAAAAATCGACACCGCCGAGGTCGATGCTGCCCGCGCCCCATTGCACAAAGCAGCTTTGGGGGCGCTGTGCTCCGAAGCGCTCAGCCATCAAGGAAGGCATGTGCAGGGACACAGCCCCACACCTTGTACAGCTGGAGCTCAAGTATCAGGGGCCGGGCGGCGCTGACGCTCGACCTGAGCCAGTAGTCTCATGCAGTCTGACGGAGGCGCTGCACCGCTGGCCGCGGAGGTGGTGCAGCCCGAGGCCAGGAAAGCTCTCAACGTGGGGGCATGGGTGACAGTAGCATCCTCGATTCACTCGCGCTAGAACAAAGCGGCTCAGCGAGCACACCTATGTCAACGCGCTAGTGTCAGCGAGTTCGTGAGACGGACCACAAGCGCATCGCGATACGAGAAATCCTGGAAAGGCCAGCAACGAGCGCGCGCGTTCCTGCGCACAATCCATGATCGCGCCCTGCCGGATTTTCGGCACCACGCTTCGCGGCAAACAACAGCCACGGCTCCGTTTCCACCTCAATATGAAGGAGCGGCGGCAGCCCCTTTCAACTTTTCGCCGACAGATCAAGGCAAGGGAGAGACGAAGAAGCATCCGCGAGTACCGCGATACGGACTGCAAAGGCGATGTAGGACGAGCAGAACGATAGGGACGCTTGCGGGGAAGGAGGCGAAGAAGTTCCTCGATGCGATGAAGGCAGCGGCACGAACCAGGCTCGAAAAGAAGAAGTGAAACTGATTGGGCGCAGTTCTTAAGAACCTGCAAGGATGGTGTTGAAGCTCGTAAAATGATCGAAGTTTCGCGGCCACGCCAACAGGGATTGGTTTATCCCGTGGCGAAAAGCCGCCTTCCCGCATATCACGGATGAGCCGCTGCGCTTGCTCCTTAAGCAAAAGTTGCACAGTAATTCAGAACAACTTCCCCAAATTTGCCGGGAAGATGGATGCGGCGCAGTGTAAGCGCTGCGGAACGCTCCGCGGCGGAGACCCTCCGCCGCGCCGGGCGTTACGAATGCTCGCAGGCTTGACTTTGACGCAAAGCTGTCGTAATATGTCGGCACGGTTAGGTTTACAATCCCCTCCACGCCTCTGGCGCTGCCTCTTGGAAGGAAGCATCGCAATGACCAGCCAGTTCGACGCAAGCTCTGCCTTCCGAACAGATCGATCCCCGAAGGAATCCAAATGGCACACGGCGAGAGGAGGTCAAGACACTCCAAGAACATCCTCCACAAGCTCACAATGCCAAGCTGCACGCCGATGACGATGTCAGCGCTGGGCACTGTCTGCGACCCGGCTGAATCTGGGGGCCCGCAGGGTGATAAGGTCCTTGCAGCAGCCGACACGCGAAGAGGTCGCCGGCTGATGTTGAACCCGAATATGCAGAACCGGCTGGCGAAAGAGCACAGGAGCCACCCGAGGCACGGCGGTCTGGTCAAAGCTCTGGAGGAGGCCGAGGTCGAGGCGCAGTCCGCGGCTGGCCGCCCCACGGCGGAGGATGCTCGCATTCGGCGGACGCCCAGGCGCGGATGCAGGCGCACGCCCCACGCGGCCCGCCCGCCCGTGCCGAACGCGGCTCTGGGACGAGTTGAGAAATCTACGACAACCAGCAGAAGGAACAGCACTTGCAAGACTTGGCGCACCGCGCACGCGGGAGGTGACGGCCTAGCCTTGTCTCTGACACTTGCGATTGTGGCATAGACACACCGCCGTCCACGCCGGTGATATCAGGTATAGCTGACAACATGCATGCGCAAGGACGGTTCGCTGAGCCAGTGCACAAAAGGCAGACACAGGACGCCGCGCTCCCTCCGACACCCCAAAATCGCAGCGGCGGCTGGTGGTGGTGCTTCCCAGGTAATAATGCCAGCACGTGCCGCTGTCCCTCGCTTCGCAGCGCGCGATGAAGTGACGCAGTATTACGTGGCCGTGCGGCCTAGCAGTCCGTGGAGGTCGAGCCACCGCGCTCGATTGGATGGCGTCCGCGCACAAAGCATTTCAGCATCCGCGGGTCGAGGGCTCCGCCGGAGGCGGCTCCCGGCGGTAGCTCGCGCTTGTTCCGTTCACCGCCGGCGCTTGCACTGCCGGTGCCTCTGCCACACCTGCGCGGCTGGCCTGGGACTGGCAGTTCTCGGTGCGCAGGGAACCGCACCGTTTCATCGGCAACGGCACGCCGCCTGCGCGGCGGTTCGGCGTGAGTGGCGTGTGACCTTCGCCGTCGTTAGTTCCTCTTCGAGGGGAACCGTCCGCGCTTGCGGGTACTCCATGTTCTTCTCCGCCACCGCACTTCCTCGCACAGTGGGCCGCGATACGAATGAATTCGCAACTGTGCCGCGCGGCAAGGCGGACGGCGGCATGCAGTTTCCGCAAAGATGTCGGCCGGCGGCTGCGGTCCACGATTGCCGAGCCTGTGTCCTGAACGGCGAGGACGCCGGAGCCGGCCTCCTTCAAACTCAAGCGCGGGTGCGGCCACCCATACCGGAGTTCCCGGGCGGGTGGTGAGAAGCGGATCGCAGCCGACCACCCCCAGGCGTCGTCCACGGCGGCAAGAGCCGCGCGGGCCTGCTCAAAAGCCCTAGCTCCTCCTTGAAAAATATATACAATCTGTTTCCGTTGAGGAAAGGCCGCAGATTCGGGCTGGGCACGCAGCCAGCCGAGCGTTGCCGATGCGCTTCTAGGTTCAGGCGGCCCTCTTGGCAACCGAACTATAAAAATAGTTGTAGGTGAAGGTAAGCCGGGTGGTGCTGCCATCGTCAAGCTCCGATGGCGGTTGGAACCCCTCATCATAACGGAGAGCTTCAGCGGATCGGCCACGAAAAGCAGTTAGGCCTGCAGGCAAGTGCACCGCCTCGATTTCGCAGCCGTCGTGACCGGCTAGCTCGAACCGCTTGCACTTCCACCTGCATAAAACCTTGCGCGCCCTCAGGGGATGGCCCGGCAAGAGCAAGCGATTCCCGGCCCTATGGATACGCCGCCGATTGCTTGCGCGAGCCTTTGAGCAGGATTTCGAGATCAGGAAGATCAGCACCTGAGCACCTGAAGTCCGAAGGCGGCGATCCTCCGAAGAATGCCCACACACTTTCAGATTGTGGCAAGGCTTGCGCCTTGTCCGCAGCCGGAAAACAGGCTGCCCGGTCAGTACGGCGGATGCGCCAGGTAGCAGGCAAGATGCAGCTGGTGATCGTCCCAGCCAGTCATTTTCGCTAAAGCTTCCACGGCGCCGAGCCCGGCTGCGCGGCCTGCGATTCGCATGCTCCAGCGCGACCGGCTGGTTCGCGGGCGTTCAGCTTTCGGACCAATGGGTTGCGACCAGCGGCCGGTTGGTGCGGCAAGCGCACATCGCGTTCGAGCAAAGATCGGTAACGCGGCGGAGCCATTTTTGCGTCACCTCAACAAACATCCCCATCCGTGGCGCGCGGCTGGGCAAGCGCTTACGAACTGGACGGTCACGCGCGCGATCTGCCCGGCAAGGCTCGCGTCGTTGTATCGGCGGAGAGGATGCCGACGAACTTGACTCATCGTCTCTTCCTGATTCCGCACTCGGCGATAACCCGATTGAAGCTGTCGTAGACCTCGGGCGACAAGAGCAGCGCCGCGCGTTCCCGGTCGCCATGGGCGTATGCAGTGAGGCGGACGCGGCGGCCTTTGCGCCTTTAAAAACCCTGTGGGTCTCAAACGATTGATCCGCTGTGGCGATATCAGCGGCGCGGCGGCAGCGCCGGGCTTTCCGCCGGTAAGCCGCTCAGGCACTCATCGACGCTCTTTGTTGCGTTTTGAGCCGAACAGAAGCAGTCCTTACAGGCGTCGGGGCAATTCGGAACGACATTGCTGTGCCGCAGTCCTGCGGACTGTGCGGCGCGGCGTCAGGGTCGAAGCGCGGCCGCTGCTTCCCTGTCTTGCGGCCTAGCGGCTCCGGGAACGAGAGAGGAGCCGCAAAATTTCCACAAAAATATTGTCCATCGAAGAGATCTCGCTCCGTCTGCAAATCCGCCCCTCCAGCCTGGCACCCTCTAGTTGGTGCGCTACCGCGCTTCGCGCTCTTTGAGCGCAGGTTGTTTCGCGGTACGCGCTCCATGCCTATTTTAGCACAAGTTGTACGACCAATAACAATTATTGATATCATGTGACTATAGGCTCAACGCCCATACCCGCAAAGAGCCCGTTGCGGCGCGCTTTCACCATAAAGGCCTTCACCGCGTCTAGTTCTCCTCCTCGTTGGGTGGCGTTCTTCAAATAACCATATGCACTCCAGATAGGCCCAAGGGGCGTGGCGCCAATTGGGCGCGGCCAGATGCCATTATTCATCTTCTTCCTTGTAGTCGTCGGGGGGGTCTCCTTCTCGATCTGGGTGGGCAGGTTCGTGGCCGTCACAACCTTGTCTTTAGCCAGGCGTATAGCTTCGGCATGTTCTCGATCCGCGCAAGCCTGATGAGTGGGCGCCGGGCCCTGGAGGCGATGCAGCAGGAACACCCCACCGAGGCTCGACAGCACTCGGTTTTCTTAGCAGCATGCTGTTCACATGATCCCAGCTTTTCACCGACTTGCTGGCACTGTTCCTCCTGCTGCCCCACAGTTCGGCGGCGGCCTGACTGTGCGGCGGCGTTTCATGGGGTGCGGCGGAGAAGCGGTAACACCTCCACGAATGGTCCGGCCCGCCACCGAAGCCGCGGCGCTCGGAGGACGTCATCGCGTGGATTTCACTGAGGTGCACCCTCGCAGCGCGCACGGCGCGAGGACTCCGCCTCGGGGCAAGTCCTGAGGCCCGCCAGACCCAAAGTTAAAATTCTCATTAGTGTTTTCCGGCGCAGGCCGCTTGGGGGCGATTGGAGAGTGCTTTTCGATATTGAAACAGTATAGCACTTTCGTCTTAAAAATTTGAGCTCTGTGTAATCAGTTGATATTGCACAATTTTATCTATGCATCAGTACTGTGTGCGAAGGGGGCGGCGGGGGGGGGGGAAGGATAACCTCAATATATAACATGTATTTTTGAAAGCCAAAAACAGACTAAACGAGCAATTAAAATCCGGCCTGTTTCAGACATGCCGGTCCCGAATTAACCACCTTTGCATTAAACATTTCATGCTAATCCGGCTTCTACGGTCCGCTACGAGCGCCGGCCGCACAATGACCCAGCGGTACCGGGATGGAATAGACACGGACTGTGGGCCCGATGTTAGCCATGGTCTCTTTTTTGAGACCGGCATGGCGCTTGCTCCCTTCATATCACAGCTCGCATGCTTTTTTGGCGTTCAGCCCTTCAGCGCATCGAGCAAAGGCCCGAACAGGGCCTCGAACAAAAGTTGGTGCCCAACTGAATTCCGGTAAAGCGGCTGGCAAACTTCTGAAACCTTGCTGGCTGTCCGCACCCTGAGGCGCTCCGTGAGTTCTCAAAGCTCAAGGCAGTTTCATCCCAATACGAGACCGCGATGGGCGAGGATGCGCAGCGTCTGCCCCTCGATATCCGCCACAGCTTCCTCAGATCAGGCCAGCATGACGCCTTCCCGGCAAGACCTCGCGCCAGTGCACCATGAGCCTCATAAGCGCGGTGGCGTGAGCCGAGCTCCACCGAGATCCTGTGACCTACATGCAGGCCATCGGCGAACGACTTCGAAAAGCAGAAACAGTGTGCGAGCGGATCGCAGCAGGAATGTGGGCTGCGGCATTGGGCAGCGCCAGTGAATGAGCCCCGAGCAAGGCGGAAGTTTTCTAGCGTCTTGTCGATAACCCGTTCCACCATGAGCTTCGCGGCCTTCAGCCGCGCCGCACGGCCACTCCTGCAGCACGGAATACCAGTGGAATCTACCGTCAGTTCGGCCCCAGATTTCCACCGCGGTCTGGCGAAGAAGTAGCTTCTTCAACACCAGATGCGCCCGGGTAGCTGCAGCCGCATTTTGCTCACAAAGCTCTGCAGAAACACGGCATCCGATAATGAAAACCGGACACGCGCGACGGTGGCCTGCCGCTTTAATCGCATCAGTTTCCTGGTGAACAAAGCCTAGGGTGCGCTCCAGGACACCCCCAGGCGCCGGTAGACCACCTGGGCTCGCTTCGGCGTTGCTAACTGACTCCTCGCACGAACGGTCTGGATTGCCCCATTAGCCAAGACTTTGGCTAAGGCGAAATCCAGGATAAGGCCTGCTCCTTGGCATCGAGCCGAGGCCATGCTCCGCTAGTTTCAGCATGGCAGCAATCAGGGAATCACCAGGCACCAGCTGGCAGCATTCGCAAAGGCTGATATAAACATTCCCCACCTGAGCTCAGGCGATGGCCTGCTATAGCGGCGGCTCGCCTCGCCGACAGCCAGACGAAACCAACGTATATTGGCTGGGCCTCGGCATCACCGGGTTTAAGCGTCACCGCCCTCGGCGATGCTTGCAAGCGCTTCCTCCGCGCGGTTGATGCGCAAGCGCAAGGCATTCTCAAAAATCAGGAGGCTGCAGGCTTGATGCACAGCAACTTGACGAGCTCGGGACGCTTGAGCGCCCTGAACAAGGATCCTGGTTGCTCAGCGCCTCAAAATAATCAGAAGCACCAACGCCTCGCTGCAACTGGCGAGCGCCTCGCTGTGCCGGTCGAGGTCTTGAAGCAAAGCGGCCCACTGTACACAGACACGGCCCCTCCGGCGTGGGCAATGGCTTCGTCGCAGCTTTAGGCTTCCCTAAATGACAAT